>JAXMDK010000015.1:0-123314 GCA_046348855.1 Paracoccaceae bacterium
ATCGGCTACGGGCTGAAGCACGAGCGGATGACCGATGCCGAACGCAAGGACCGGGTGCGCGAGATGCTGGACCTGGTGCAGCTGGCGCCGCTGGCGCAGCGCAAGCCGCACCAGATTTCCGGCGGCCAGCGACAAAGGGTGGCGCTGGCCCGCGCGCTGGCCCGGCAGCCGAAGCTGTTGCTGCTCGATGAACCGCTGGCTGCGCTCGACAAGAAGCTGCGCGAACATACCCAGTTCGAACTGATGAACATCCAGCACCAGACCGGCGTGACCTTCGTCGTCGTCACGCACGACCAGGAAGAGGCGATGATCCTGTCCGACCGGATGGCGGTGATGGACAAGGGCCGGGTCAGGCAGGTCGGCTCGCCGACCGAAATCTACGAATACCCCGGCAGCCGCTTCGTCGCCGGGTTCATCGGCTCGATCACCTTCTTCGACGCCCGCGTCCGGTCGGTGGACGGCGCGACCGCGGTTCTGGACGTGCCGGCGTTGCAGGTGCCGGTGACGGCGCGGGCGGTGGCGGGCCTTGCGCCGGGGGTCGAGGTCACGCTGGCGGTGCGGCCCGAAAAGATCGCCATCAGCCGCACCCGCCCCGAAGGGCCCAACGCCGTTGCCGGCGTGGTCCATGACCTGGGCTATTTCGGCAAGGATTCGATCTACAAGGTGGCGCTGGCGTCGGGGGAGATGGTCTCGGTCAACTCGGTCAATTCCCGGCGCATCGGCGAAAGCGACCGGGTCGCCGCCTGGGAGGATGCCGTCTGGCTGTCCTTCGACCCGGACGCGGCCATCCTGCTGACCTCCTGACCGGAACGGGGCCTCCCATGGACGACAAAACCGCAACCGACCGGCTGCCCGTTCTCGGCCGCGTCACCCAATGGTTCAACCGCCGCGGCTGGGCCGACATCACCATCTGCGTGCCGTTCGTGTGGATGACCGCCTTCTTCCTGGTGCCGTTCGTCATCGTGGTGGGGATGAGCTTCGCCCTGCGCACCTCGACCTCGCCGCCCTTTTCCTTCGGGTCGGAGGGCAGCTGGCTGAGTCTCAAGAACTACGCCCGGCTGTGGACCGACGATCTTTACTATCGGGCGCTGGCGACCTCGCTGGAGAATGCGGCGGTGGCGACCATCGTCTGCCTGCTGATCGGCTATCCGATGGCGCTGGCCCTGACCCGCGTGTCGCGGTCGGCGCGCAACATCCTCTTGATGCTGGTGGTGCTGCCGTTCTGGACCTCGTTCCTGCTCAGGGTCTACGCCTGGATCGGGCTGTTCGGCACCAACAGCTGGTTCAACCGCGGCCTGACTGCGCTGTGGAACGCCGTGATGCCGGCCGACTGGGCGGTGCATTCGATCCAGATGATGAACACCAACTTCGCGGTGGTGCTGGTCATGGTCTATTCCTACCTGCCGTTCATGGTGCTGCCGCTTTACGCCAACCTCGAAAAGCTGGACCTGACCCTGAACGAGGCGGCGATGGATCTGGGCTCGCGCCCCTGGCGGGTGTTTCTGGACGTGACCCTGCCTTTGTCGATGCCCGGCATCATCGCGGGGGGGCTTCTGGTCTTCATCCCAGTGTCGGGCGAACTGGTCATTCCCGGTCTGGTCGGCAACCCCTCGCAGCCGATGATCGGGCGGGTGATCTCGGACGAATTCGCCTCGGCGCACGACTGGCCGATGGCCTCGGCGGTGGCGGTGGCGCTGCTTGTCCTCCTGGTCGGGCCGATGATGCTTTACACCCACTTCGAGGCCCGGGCCCAGGAAAAGAAGGCGCAAGAGCCATGAACCGCCGCCCGACGCTGCTTCTGACGATCCTCTGCTTCGGCTTTGCTTTCCTCTATGTGCCGATCCTGTCGATGATCGTCTTTTCCTTCAACAGTTCGCGGCTGGCGACGGTCTGGGGCGGGTTTTCGACCAAGTGGTATGGCAAGCTGGCGGAAAACGACGCGATCCTGTCCGCGGCGACGCTGTCGCTTGAGATCGCGCTGATCAGCGCCACGCTGTCGACGGTCCTGGGGACCATGGCCGGGATCGCGCTGGCCCGGTTCCGGCGGTTCCGGGGGCGGACCCTGTTTTCCGGCATGATCACCTCACCCCTCATCATGCCCGACGTGATCACCGGCATTTCGCTGCTGATCTTCTTCATCCTGCTGAAGGAATATACCGGCTGGCCGGCGCAGCGCGGCTTCGGCACGGTGACGCTGGCTCATGTCTCGATCTCGCTGACCTATGTGACCACCGTGATCCAGTCGCGCCTGTCGCAGGCCGACCTGTCGGTCGAGGAGGCGGCGATGGACCTTGGTTCGCGCCCTTGGCAGGTGATGAAGGACATCACCCTGCCGATCATCGCCCCGGCGATCCTGTCGGGCTGGCTTCTGGCCTTCACCATTTCGCTCGACGATGTGGTGGTGACAAGCTTTGCCACCGGGCCGGGCACCACCACCCTGCCGATCCTGGTCTGGTCCAAGGTCAAGCTGGGCGTCACGCCCGACATCAACGCGCTCGCGTCGATCATCGTCGCCGTGGTCGCGGTCTGCGTCGCCATCGCCGCGGTCATGGTGAACCGCGCCGAAAAGCGGCGCGACCGCGATGCCCGGCTGGCCTACCAGGCCAATGAGTAGGCCGATGCCGACCCTGCCCGAGGACCGCGAGGTGCTGGAGGCGCTGGCGACGCCGCTGGGTCAGGCCGGATCGGGGCGGGTGCGCTATGCGGCGGCGATGCACTTCAACCGGCTAGGCCGCCTGTCCGACGCCGCGCTGGAGGTCTACCGCATCTGTTCGGTCCGCGACCGCGACGACCCCGCGGCGATGCTGGCCGAACGGCGGATCGGGGCTGCCCCGGTGCTGCAGGCCGCCGCCCTTGCCGCGCTGGTGGCCGAGGCCGGGCGCTATCTGGATGGGCTGGAGGGGCCGGGTCTTGCCGAATGCCGGCAGGGGCTGGCCCGCTGGCGGAATGGCGCGGTGTCGCCGGTTGCGGGCGCGCCAAATCCGGTGACCGCCGAATGGCTGGCCCCGGCGCTGGCCGCACTGCGCGTCAGCCGCCCGGCGCTGGCCGCGGCCATCGGCGCGGCGTCCCCGCACCTGGCCTGGCGCAGCTACGACGGCTATCCGCCCGACGAGATCGGTGCGGCCTTCGCCCGAGGCCATGCTTACGCGCCGCTGATTGGCGAGGGTGCGCCGATCGCCGCAGACGACTGGGAGCTTGGCCTGTTTCTGGTGGCCCCGCATGTCCTTTACCGCGACCATTGCCACGCCGCGCCCGAACTCTACGCGCCGCTGACCGGCCCTCACGGCTGGCGCTTCCGGCCGGACCAGCCGCTGACGATTCTGCCGGCCCACCAGCCGGTGTGGAACCCGCCCGACCGCCCGCACCTGACCAAGGTCGGCCCGGTGCCGTTCCTCTGCTTCTATATCTGGACGCGCGAGGTGAACGCCCTGGCCCGCGTCCTGCCCGCCCGCGACTGGCCGGCGCTGGAAGCCCTGCGGCTGGGGCAGTGAGATGACCGCCGACCTGATCGTCTTGAACGCCTGCATCCACACGATGGACCCCGCCCGCCCGCGCGCCACGGCGCTGGCCGTGGCCGGGGGCCGGATTGTCGCGCTTGGGTCCGACGCCGACATGGCGGCGCTGGCCGGGCCGGGTGCCCGCCGCATCGACGCCGGCGGGCGCGCGGTCCTGCCGGGGTTCCAGGACGCCCATGTCCACATCATGGACGGCGGGCTCGACCTGATCCGCACCGCCCAGCTTTACGACGCCGCCACCACCGACGACATCGCCCGGATCATGGCCGCCCACAATACCGCCTTCACGGGTGCACTGGTGGCCGGGGCCGGCTGGCAGCCGGGGTTCTTCGGCGACCACAACCTGAACCGCGAACTGCTGGACCGGGTGGTGCCCGACCGGCCTTGCATCATCTATGACGCCAATTTCCACAATGCCTGCCTGAACTCGGCCGCCTGCCGGATGGCCGGGATCGGCAAGGACACGCCCGATCCGCCGAACGGCCATATCGTGCGCGGCGCAGACGGCGAGCCGACCGGCATGCTGCATGAAGAGGCGATCGTCTGGGCGCTGACCTTCCTGCCCGCGACCAGCGACGCCGACTGGATCGCCGGCGGCAGGGCCGGGCAGGCACATGCCCACCGCCACGGCATCACCGGCATCATCGACCCGGTGATCGCCGATCACCACCGCCGCGCCTATGCCGCGCTGGCCGCCGAAGGGGCGCTGACCATGCGTGTGGCCGGGGCGGCCATCGTGCGAGCCACCGACCGGGTCGAGGATGCGCTCGCCCGCGTCACCGACTGGCGGGCGGCGCATGCGACCGGACCATTCCGCATCAACGCCGCCAAGTTCTTCCTCGACGGCGGGCTGGAAAACCGCACGGCTGCGATGGTCGAACCCTATGCCGACGCGGCCGGCGGCAACGGCCAGCTGATGTATGACCCCGCCCAGATCCGCGCCTTCTTCACCGCCTTCGATGCCGCGCGCTTCCAGATCCATGTCCATTGCATCGGTGATCTGGCGGTGCGGGCGGCGCTGGACGGGTTTCAGGCGGCGCGCGCCGCCAATGGCGACTGGCCTTCGCTGCATCAGATCGCCCATGTGCAGGTCACCCACCCGGCCGACCGTCCGCGCTTTGCCGCACTGGGCGTGATGGCCAACATGCAGCCGCTGTGGGCGGCTTGGGACCCGGTGATCCCCGACCATACGATGGCGCTGGTCGGCCCGGCGCGGCAGGCGCATGTCTATGCTTTCCGCAGCCTGATCGACGCCGGCGCCCCGTGGTGCATCAGTTCCGATTTCCCGGTCACCACCCTGAACCCGTTCGAGATCATCGAAACCGCCGTCACCCGCCAAACCCCGAACGGGCGCGCACGGGGCGAACCCTTCGGGCAGGCCGAGCGCATCGGCGCGGCCGAGGCGGTCCTCGGCTATACCCGCAACGCCGCCGCCGCCTGCTGGCGGGGCGATACGACCGGGGTGCTCGCGCCGGGGCGGATGGCCGACCTTATCATCCTCGACCGCGACATCCTGGCCTGCGAACCGCAGGCGATCGGCGGGACGACGGTTCTTCTGACCCTGGTCGGCGGGCAGGAGGTTCACCGCGCCGCCCATTTCGACGGATAGGAGGCAGCCATGAGCCACGAGGGCGAGCTTTACGATGGCCGGATGATCGGCATGCTGGAAGCCGTGTGGGGCGAAGGGTTCCTGTCGCCCGGCGGGCCCGAGGAGGTGGCGCGGGTGCTGGCAGGCGCCGACCTGTCCGGGCTGAGCGTGCTCGACATCGGCTGCGGCGCCGGCGGCATCGACCTGGCGCTGTGCCGCGATCACGGCGCGGCCTATGTCTGCGGCATCGATGTCGAGGATACGGTCCTGGCCCGCGCCCGCGCGCTGGTCGCCGCCGCCGGGTTGATCGGCCGCATCGGCTGCCTGAAGGTCGCCCCCGGCCCGCTACCCTTTCCGCCCGCCACGTTCGACGTGGTCTTTTCCAAGGATTCGATCGTCCATATCCCCGACAAGCACGCGCTGATGGCCGAGGTCTTCCGGGTGCTGAAGCCCGGCGGGCGATTCCTGGCCTCGGACTGGCTGATCGGCCACGACGGCCCGCCCAGCCCCGAGATGGCCGCCTATATCGCCGCCGAGGGGCTGGATTTCGGCATGGCCTCACCGGCGCGCTATCGCGATGCGCTGGAGCGGGCGGGCTTTGCCGGAATCGAGATCGACAGCCGCAACGGCTGGTATCGGCAGGCGGCGCGGGCCGAGCTGGCCCGGCTGCAGGGCCCGGTCGGCGCGGCAGCAGCGCAGCGCGTCGGGCAGGACTTCGTCGACCAGAACATCGCGATCTGGACGCGGATGATCGCGGTTCTTGACACCGGCGAACATTGCCCGACCCACATTCGCGCCGGCAAGCCGGGCTAAGGGGCGCCCGGTTGCGGGTGAGATCAGGTGCGGGCAGCTGGTTGAATGCTACCGACCGGGGCACACTTGGCCAGAGCATTCGCGGCCAGATTGCGCCTGACCTGAAGCGCTTTGCCGTCGCTGTGAATCTGTCGTCGCTTTGCTGCCCCGTCCCGGCCTCGGGCCGGGGCCTCGCTCCAGAGAGAAACCAATCTGGACCCCGGCTTTCGCCGGGGCGAGCGCCAATGCCGGATGCCTTCGATAAGACGCAAACCCCCTAGATGCGACCGGCCAGAGCACCGCGACCTAGATGCACCCGCTTCGAGCGCGACGGGTCGACGCGGCCGGGGCGCTATCGGCGCCCGCCGTCGCCGTGCCCGTTCACCGGCGCTCGCTACTGCACCACGAATTCCGCATGCAGCGCCCCGGCGGCATTGATGCTTTTCAGGATGTCGATCATGTCGCGCGGCGAAACGCCGAGCGCGTTCAGCCCGGCCACGACCTCGGACAGCGAGGTGCCGTCGGGCACTTCGGCCATGCCGATGCCCGGCTCTTCCTGGACCGCGGCGCTGGTGCGCGGCACCACCACCGTCTGCCCCCGCGAAAAAGGGCTGGGCTCGACTGCTTGCGGGGTTTCCTCGACCTTCAGCGTCAGGTTTCCCTGGCTGACCGCGACCCGGCTGATGCGCACGTCCTGGCCCATGACAATGGTTCCTGATCGCTGGTCGACTACCACCCGCGCTCGCTGTTCGGGCTCGATGGTGATATTCTCGACCCGGCCCAGCACATGGGCGGGCGATCTCATGCCGGTGGCGGCGATGTTCAGCGCCACCGTGCCGGCGTCGGTCATCACCGCGACAGTGCGGCCGAAATCGCGGTTGATCGCCGTCTCGATCCGTTCGGCGGTGGTGAAGTCGGGGCTGCGCAGCGCCAGCCGCACTGTCTGCAACTGGGTGAAGTCGAAGGCGATCTCGCGTTCGACCCGCGCGCCCGAGGGGATGACGCCGGCGGTCGGCACGCCCTGCACCACCTTGGCCGCCGCCCCTTCGGCCGAGGCGCCGCCGGCGATGATCTCGCCCTGTGCCACCGCGTAGATCTGTCCGTCAGCGGCATTCAGCGGCGTCATCACCAGAGTGCCGCCCAACAGGCTTTTCGCATCGCCGATCGCCGAAGCCGTGACGTCGATCTGGCTGCCGGCGCGGGCGAAGGACGGCAGGGTCGCGGTCACGAACACGGCCGCCACGTTCTTTGGCCGGAAGGATTCGCCCGTGACGTTGACCCCCAGCCGCTCCAGGAGGTTCGACATGATCTCTTCGGTAAAGGGGGCGTTGCGCAGCCCGTCGCCGGTGCCGTTCAGCCCCACCACCAGCCCATAGCCGACCAGATCGTTGCCGCGCACCCCGTCGAACTCGACCAGGTCCTTCAGCCGGACCGGCGCCGCCTGGCCGGCCAGCGCCGCCAGGCCGGCGATGGCAAGGACGCCAAGAAAGGCGATGATCCGCAGGAGGGGCTTCATCTGAGAAAATCCGCGAGGCTAAGGCGCGACAGCCGCGCGGTCAGGGTGTAGAGCGTTTCCAGCTGGGTCTGCGCCGCCTCCAGCGCGGTGCCGGTCTCGTAGGGGTCGGCGGCGGTGATGGTGCCGCGGGCGAGCTGCAGCGCGGTCGTTTCGGCGCCGTTGCGGGTTTCGACCTCGGCGATGTGGCCCTCGATGCTGCCGAGGTTGCCGCGCAGGTCGGCAAGATCGCTGTTGCTGGACATGAGCTTCTGCCCGGCGGCCTGCAATAACCCGGACTGGGCCGCCGCATCGCCGGGCAGCGCCCCTTCGGCGACGATGGCGGCCAGCGCCAGGCCCTTGAGCGTGTCCTTCAGCGTTGGGTCGTCGGCGGTCAGCGTGACCGACGCCTCCTCGCCCTCGCCGATGCGGAAGGGCGAAAGCGGGTTGGTCGAGCCGCCGTAGACCGTGTCGCGGAAGCCGCCACCGCCCGCCGGCGCCGCGAACCAGGCGTCGACCGCCGACACCGCGCCCGACACCGTGGTCTGCCCGCCGATCGCCGTCATCAGTCCGTCAAGGATATCCTGCGCGCCGGTCAGGGGCGCCTTTTCGGTGGCCGCGCCCGACAGCGCATAGCGGTCGCCCGCCCGCACGTTCAGCGCCGACACCGCCGAAAACAGCCGCTGGCGCGCGTCGAAGGCGGCGGCGCGGACCTGGGTCGGGTTGCCGGCGGTTCCGGCCTGCGCCAGCGTCGGCGCGGCGTCGGCGGCCAGAGACTGGGTGGTTTCCAGCGCCTGTTGCAGGGTCGAGGCGAACAGCCCCGCCTCGGCGGTGGCGGTCTTGTAGGCGCCAAGTCCGGCAAGGCTGTGGTCGATCCCCGCCAGCGCGCGGAAGTCCCCCGCCGTCGCCTGGGCGAGGTCGGCCTTCTGCCCAGAGGTCATTTCCTGGGTCAGGCGCGTCACCGTGGCCTTGAGGCCGGCATTCTGGCGGCTCAGGACATAGGCCTGCGACATGTCGCCGGTGGTTACCGAGGTCATGGGTCAAAGTCCGATCAGTTGCTGGATGAGGTCGTCCACCGTCTTGATGACGCGAGCGTTGGCGGAATACGCATGTTCGATGGTGATGAGGTTCTGCAGTTCGGCGTCGGTGTCGACCCCGTCCTTCAGTTGCTGGTCGGTCAGGCTTGTCTGGCGGGCGGCGCTGTAGCTTTGGCGCGCGTCGGCCGACAGCCGGTCGGAGGCCACCTGCGACAGCACGTCGGCGGCCAGCCCCGCCGCGGAACGCGCCGCGCCGATGAAGGAGCCCGAGGCCGGCACCCGCCCGGCCTCCAGCACATCGCCGAGGCGCAGGAGAAGTGCGGCGTTGCCGGTGTCGCCCGGCGCCGCCGCGCCCAGCCCGTCGCGCAGCCGCCAGAGCGCGCCGCCCTGTGCCGGGTCGGCCAGCGCGTTCACCGTCAGCCGTCCGGCCAGCCCGGCCTCGGTCAGCGGATCGAAGGGCAGGCCGGCGTCAGTGACAAGGCCCGCCTGTCCGCTGGCCAGCGTCGGATCGACGGCGGGCGACTGGAGCCGTTCCATCAGGTCGCGGGCCAGCGCGTCGAGCTGGCCCTGGACCTTCGGCGCCAGATCGTCGCGGATCGCCAGTTGCGCCCCCAGAAGCCCGCCGCCGAGCACGTCCTGATCGGTCGAGGGCACGGCGCGGCCGTTGATCGTCAGCCCCGACAGCGCACCGCTGGCCTGGGTCATGTCGGCGGTGATGACCCCGGCCGGCGCGAAGCCGATCGTGGCGGGGTTGCCCTCCAGCAGCACCGCGCCGCCTATGGTGAACAGCGCGATCTGGTCATGGTCACGCGACACTTCGCGCAGAGGCACGATCTGCGCCGCCCGGTCGACCAGCCTCTGGCGCTGGTCCATCAGCGCCGTCGCATCGCGCCCGGCGCTGCGTTCGGCCAGGATGTCGGCATTCAGTTGGTCGATCTGCACGAGGCTGGTGTTCAGCTCATCGGTCAGCGACTTGATGTTCGTATCGGCATCCATGCGCGCCTGCTGGATCGTGTCGGTCGCTTCGCCCAGCTTCGCCGCCAGCGCCCCCGCCGCGGTCACCACCGATTGCAACCGCGCCTGCGAATCCGGCCGGCTGGCTGCCTGGACCAGCGCCGCGTTCAAGGCCGACAGCCGGTCGTCGAGGCTGCCGTCGATGCCGGGCTCGCCCAATGCCTGTTCCGCCTTGGACAGGAAAGCCGCCGCCAGCCCGGCGTTGCCACTGTCGGCGTCGGCGATCCGCCGGTCGTTCAAGAGCGACTGGTTGACGGCCCGGCTGATCCCGTCGATGCGCACCCCGGCACCGGTGCCGCCCAAGGACTGCGCCGACAGGTTCAGTTCGCGTCGGGCAAAGCCGGGGGTGCGGGCGTTGGCGACGTTCGAGGACACCACTTCGGCGCCGCGCGCGGCGGCGTTCAGGCCGGTCAGGGCATTGGCAAGCGTGGTCGACAGGCCCATTCAGTCTCCTCCGGGGCGGGGTCGCCGGTCAGCGTTTGATGTTGGTGGTTTCCTGCAGCATTTCGTCGACCGTCTGGATCACCTTGGCGTTCGAGGAATAGGCGCGCTGGGTCTGGATCAGGTTGGTCAGTTCCGCCGCGACATCGGTGGCCGAGCCTTCGCGCGCATAGCCGACGACCGCCCCGGTAGGCCCGTCGCCGGCGTTCCACAGGAAGAAGGACCCCGACTGCGGCGAGACCTGGAACGTCTGGTTGTTGAGCGAGATGAGCCCGTTGGGGTTGGGCACGTCGACCACCGGGATCTGGTAGATGCGCCGGGTAAAGCCGGTGTCGTAGGTGGCGGTGATATAGCCGTTGTCATCGACCTCGACCGCGGTCAGGTTGCCGACCGGCGAGCCGTCCTTGGTGATCGAGGTCGGCGCGAAACTGTCCGATAGCTGGGTCAACCCGTTGCCGTCGCCGAGCTTGCCGATGGTCATGGTCAGGGGGCCGCCGGCCACGTTCAGCGTGATCGTGCCGTTCGCCGCATTGTAGGCCCCGCCGGCAAGCGTGTTGACCGAGGCAAGCGTGCCGCCGTTGGCGCGGGTGCTGTCGAAGGTCAGGGCATATTGGCCGATAACCGCCCCGCCCTGCGCCGAATCGCGGATGTCCATGGTCCAGCTGTTCGATGATCCGCTGGCCGGGACCGTCGGGGTGAAGCTGATGTCGAGCGTCTCGGACGTGCCGAGATTGCCGAAATATTCGATCGACAGCGGCAGGGCGGTGCCGCTTTTGCCGGCCTGGGTTTCGGTCGCCGGCAGGTTGACGCCCAGGTTCATCTTGGTGGTCGGATCGCCCGCCGTCTGGTTGGCGTTGATCACTACCGGCTGAAGCCCCGACATCGTGTCGCGCGGCAGGACCGGGATGCTGCCGTCGGCATTGGCCGGCCAGCCCAGCAGCACCAGCCCCGATTCGGTCTTCAGCACGCCGTTGGCGTCGGGCCGGAAGGCGCCGGTGGTGGTCATCATCAGCGGCCGTTCGCCGGTTGTGGCGTTCAGCGACACTGCGGTGGTCACCGGCAGCATCCCCCGCCCGGAGACCGCCAGGTCGAGCGCGTTGCCGGTGCCGACCAGGGGGCCGTGTTCGTCGACCAGCCGCGAGGTCGTGGCCCGCACCCCGCCGGCCGAATATGTGCCGGACCCCGGCGCCTGGTTGATGACGAAGTTCTCGAAATCGGTATCGGCGCGCTTGTAGCCGTAGGTGCCGGAGTTGGCGATATTGTCGGAAATGGTCGCCAGCCGCGTGGCATTGGCGCTGAGTCCGGCCACCCCGGCGTTCAGGGAAGAAGAGATGGACATTCACGCCGCCTTTCTGCTGCTGCGCCCGTCTTTCGGCGCACCATGCAGGCCGCGGCCTTAACGGCGCGCTAACGGCGGCGGTCCGGTTGTCTAAATTTTGCCGGGCCTGAGCAGAATCACTTCGATGCGGTTGTTGCCGGTCGCGGCGGGGTTCCTCAGTTCCGGCTGGCGGTCGGCAAAGCCGGTCACGCGCTGGAACCGGCCGCTGTCAAGGCCCGCCGCCTCGATCAGGCTGCGCATCTGCATGGCGCGGGCGCTGGAAAGCTCCCACGTCGGTTTCAGCCTCAGCACCTCGGGCATCGCCGCGACATGGCCGTTCACCGCCACCTTGTTGGTGACGATCCCGAACACCCGCGCCACCACTCCGGCCAGTTCGGTGGCGATGGGCCGCGGCACCGCGACGGCCTTTTCGAACAGGGGCTCGTCCTCGGTGTCGAAGAATTCGACGATCAGGCCCTCGTCGGTCAGGCGGGTATTGACGTGGCGCATCAGGTTTTCGGCGAACATGCTTTCGCCGCCGGTGCCCATCAGCGCCTCCCTGATCTTGCGGGCCTCTTCCTGGAACTGGTTTTCGGCGGTCTGATCCTGCTGCCGGTCGGCGCCGGTCTGGCCGACCGCCTGATGGTCCTGGGTCGGCTTGAGGCTGGAGGCGCCGGTGCCGGTCTGGGCGATCTGGTCTTCGGACATGACGCTTTCGCCGCCGAACGAACCGTCGCCGCCGCCGGACACCCGGCTGAGCGGGATCGTCGGGCTGAAGTAGTCGGCGATCCCCTTGCGCTGCTTTTCGGTCGTCGCGTTCAGCAGCCACATCAGCATGAAAAAGGCCATCATCGCGGTCACGAAATCCGCGTAGGCGACTTTCCAGGCCCCACCATGATGCCCGCCGCCTGCTATGACCTTCTTGCGCTTGATGATGACTGGCGCGGCATTCGTCTGCCCGGCCATCCCACCAACCCTCGTCTTCACCCACCTAAAGCCCTAGCAGACTGGCCTGAACAGAGGGTTAAGCCCGCCGCGCCGGCGCCGGTTCAGACGATCACGGCGCTGGCGACCTGGTCGCCCACGCCGAAGACCCGCCGATAGCGCGCGATCTCGTCCTTCGGCCCCATCGCCTTGTTGGGATTGTCCGACAGTTTCACCGTAGGCCGGCCATTGGCGCTGACCGCCTTGCAGACCAGGCTGAAGGGCGACAGGCCGTCGTCGGGGGCAAAGCCGCGGAAATCGTTGGTCAGAAGCGTGCCCCAGCCGAAGCTGACCTTGCAGCGGCCGGCAAAGCGGTGGTGCAACTCCTCGATCCGGTCGACATCCAGCCCGTCCGAAAAGATCACGAGCTTCTGGCGCGGATCCTCACCGCGGGTCTTCCACCAGGCGATGGCGGTTTCGGTGCCCTGGACCGGATCGCCCGAATCGATGCGGATGCCCGTCCATTTGGCCAGCCAGTCGGGTGCATGTTTCAGGAAGCCCTCGGTCCCGTAGGTGTCGGGCAGGATGATGCGCAGGTTGCCGTCATGCTCCTCGTGCCAGTCGGCAAGGACGCGATAGGGGGCCTGGCGCAGTTCCTCGTCGGTGTCGGCCAGCGCCGAATAGACCATCGGCAGTTCGTGGGCGTTGGTGCCGATTGCCTCGATGTCGCGGCGCATGGCGATGCGGCAGTTCGAGGTGCCGATGAAAGCCGGCCCCAGCCCTTCGATCATCGCCTGCACGCACCAGTCCTGCCACAGGAAGGAATGCCGCCGGCGGGTGCCGAAATCGGCGATCTTCAGCCCCTCCAGCCGCTTCAGCCTTTCGATCTTTTCCCACAGCCGGGCCATGGCGCGGGCATAGAGCACCTGCAGCTCGAACTTGCCCATCGTTGCCAGCACCGCGCGCGAGCGCAGTTCCATCAGCACCGCCAGCGCCGGAATTTCCCACATCATGACTTCGGGCCAGCGGCCTTCGAAGGTCAGTTCGTACTGGCCGTCGCGCTTTTCCAGATGGTAGGCGGGCAGGCGCAGCGCCTCGAACCATTCCATGAAGTCGGGGCGGAACATCTGGCGCTTGCCGTAGAAGGTGTTGCCGCGCAGCCAGGTGCTTTCGCCGCGGCTGAGCGACAGCGACCGCACATGATCCAGCTGTTCGCGCAATTCGCCTTCGTCGATCAGTTCGGCCAGGCGGATCTTTTTGGTCCGGTTGATCAGGCTGAACGTGACGGTCGTATCCGGGCGGTTGCGAAAGATCGACTGGCACATCAGGAGCTTGTAGAAGTCGTTGTCCAGAAGCGACCGCACGATCGGGTCGATCTTCCAGTTGTGGTTGTGAACGCGGGTGGCGATGTCGACGGTTTCAGGCATTCAGTTTCACACCCGCTGCAAGCATCTTGGCCCGCGCCTCAGCCAGCGAACCGTTCAGGTCGATGGCCCGGCAGGCGCCTTCCAGGACCGTCACCCCGAACCCCAGCCGCGCCGCGTCGATAGCCGAATAGGCCACGCAGAAATCGGTGGCGAGCCCGACGAGCGTCAGTTCTGCGACCCCCCGCGAGCGCAGATATCCCTCAAGCCCGGTGGGGGTCCGATGGTCATTCTCGAAAAAGGCCGAATAGCTGTCGATGGCGCTGCGAAAGCCCTTGCGGATCACCAGGTCGGCGGGGTCGGTTGCCAGGTCCGGATGGAAGGCCGCGCCCGCCGTGCCCTGCACGCAATGGACCGGCCACAGGACCTGCGGGCCATAGGGCATCTGCACCAGCGAAAACGGCGCCGCGCCGGGATGATTGGCCGCGAAGGAGGAATGGTCGGCTGGGTGCCAGTCCTGGGTCAGGACCCGCACCGGAAACTCCGCCATCAGCGCGTTGATCCGGGGAATGATCGCCGCGCCATCCGCCACCGCCAGCGCGCCGCCGGGGCAGAAGTCGTTCTGGACGTCGATCACGATCAGCGCGTGGTTTGCAGGCCGCATCCGGTCCTCCCTTTGCGTTATGGGTAAGGAGAGCATTCCGCCGGGTCAAGGATGTGCGTCCGGCTTGCCCGGCGCGGCCCGGGTTGCTATGGACCCGTCCTTCCCTGCGGAACCGGACATGCGCGCGCTGACCCTTGGCATCGACTTCGGAACCTCGAACACCGCCGCGGCGGTGATGGCCGACGGCCGTCCGCAGGTGATCGAACTGGAACCGGGCCGGAAAACCCTGCCGACGGCGGTATTCCTGGACTATGCGGCGCGCGGCACCGCCTATGGCAGCGCTGCGGTGCAGGCGATGGTCGACGGCCGCCACGGCCGGTTCATGCGGGCCCTGAAAAGCATCCTCGGCACGCCGCTGGCCCGCGAACGGCGCGCCTTCCTGAACGAACGGCTGACACTTCTGGACATCGTCGCCCGGTTCCTGGCCGAAGTGCGCCAGCGCGCCGAAGCCGCGACCGGCGCGCGGATCGACCGGGTCGTCGCCGGACGGCCGGTGCATTTCCATTCCGCCGCGCCCGAGCGCGACCGGCAGGCGGCGGCCGACCTGGCCGAATGCTACCGGATGGCGGGGTTCGCCGACGTTCGCTTCCTGCCCGAACCCGAGGCCGCGGCGCTGGCCGCCGGGCCGGGCGAGGGCATCGGGCTGATCGTCGACATCGGCGGCGGCACCTCGGACTTCACCCTGTTTGAAGGCGCCGGCGGCAGCGCGCGCGTCATCGCCAGCCACGGGGTCAGGATCGGCGGCACCGATTTCGACCGCGCGCTCAGCCTGAGCCATGTGATGCCGCTGCTGGGCATGGGCGGCGAGTTGCGCAATGAGCTGGGTTCGGGGCGCAACGCGGTTCCGCCGGGCCTTTATCTGGAACTGGCCAGCTGGGAAAAGATCGCCTTCCTCTACAGCCCCGAAACCCTGCGCGACGCCCGGCGGATGGCGCGGCTGGCGGTCGCGCCCGACCAGCTGAAGCGGCTGGTGACGGTGCTGGACATGGAGCTGGGCCACGATGTCGCCTTCGCGGTCGAGGCCGCCAAGATCGAGGCAAACGGCGCGGCCGGGCAGGGGCCATCCGGCTGGACCCGGTCGAGGCCGGGCTGGCGCCGATCCTTGTGGCAGCCCGACCTTCTGGCGGCGCTCTGGCCCTTTGCGTTGCGCATCCAGACGGCCGCGCGCGACACCTTGGCGCTGGCCCGGAATCGAGCCGGCCGCCGTCGGCCGTGTGATCTTCGTCGGTGGGTCGAGTCTGGTCGTTGCCGTCGACCAGATCGTCCGCGCCACCTTTCCCGCCGCGCGCTTCGAATATTCCGAGGTCTTCACCGCGGTCGTCGACAGGCTGGCCATCGCCGCCGGTCAGCCGGACTGAGTCCTTGCCGCCCGGCGCCCGTGGGCGTATCTGCCCGCCATGATCATTGTCGCCGCCCTTTATCAATTCGCCCGTTTCGACGACCCCGCCGCCCTGCGCGGGCGCGCTTCTGGCGCTCTGCCGGCGGAAAGGGTGTGCGGAACGCTTCTGCTGGCGCCCGAAGGGATCAACGGCACCATCGCCGGGACGCGCGCCGCCATCGATGCGGTTCTGGCCCATGTCCGCACCCTGCCGGGTTGCGCGGCGATCGAATGGAAGGAAAGCCCGGCCGAGGGTCTGCCCTTCGGGCGGATGAAGGTGCGGCTGAAGCGTGAAATCGTCACGATGGGCCAGCCGCAGGTCGACCCCGCCGCCCGGGCCGGTTCCTATGTTGCGCCGGCCGACTGGAACGCGCTGATCACCGCGCCCGACGTGGCGGTGATCGACACCCGCAACGACTACGAAGTCGGCATCGGCACCTTCGCCGGCGCGGTCAATCCCAACATCCGATCGTTCCGCGAATTCCCCGACTGGTGGCGGGCCAATGCCGCCGCGTTCGCCGGCAAGCGCATCGCCATGTTCTGCACCGGCGGCATCCGCTGCGAGAAATCCACGAACTTCCTCTTGGGCGAAGGGGTTGGCGACGTCTTTCACCTGAAGGGCGGCATCCTGAAATACCTCGAACAGATGCCCGAGGCCGAAAGCCTGTGGCAGGGCTCCTGCTTCGTCTTTGACCAAAGGGTGTCTGTCGGTCACGGGCTTGCGCCGGGCGAGCACACCACCTGCCATGCCTGCCGCCGCCCGCTGGCCCCTGCCGACCGCCTGCGCCCGGAATACGAAGAAGGCGTGCGCTGCCACCAATGCGCCGGCGAATATTCCGAAGATCGCCGCGAAGGGTTCCGCGAGCGCCACCGCCAGATGACCGGCCGGGGTCGCGCCCGCTGAACCACCGGCGGCCTCAGCCCTTTGGTTTCAGGAATTCCGCCAGCGCGGCGCAGCGGCGGGCGGCTACCAGCGGCCAGTCGTAGTTCTGGACTGCCGCCCGAGCTCGGCCGCCCCAGTCGGCGCGCAGTTCCGTCGATCCGGCGAAAGCTGCGATCTCGCCCCTCAACAACTCAATGTCGGATGTGTCGAACTGGCGGATCGCGCCGGTTTCCGCCCCGATCCGCCCTGCGCCAACCGCCGAAGCCAGCACCGGCAGGCCGGCAGCGGCTGCTTCGTAGGTGACGATCGGATCACCTTCCTCGAGCGAGGGCAGCACGAAGACATCGGCGCGCGCATATTCGGCGTGAACGTCGGCGCAAAAGCCGGTCGCCGACACGTTCGGCTGCGACAGCACGTCGGCGTAAAGCCGCTGCAGTTCCGGTTGCTCCAGCCCCACGACCCGCAACAGCGCATCCGGCGGCGCCTTGCGCCAGGCTTCCAGAAGATGGTGCAGGCCCTTGCGGATGCAGGACCGGCCGATGAACAGGAAGGTCACAGGCTCGCCCGGCCTGCGCGCGGGGCGCAGGGGCGCCTCGCTGACCCAAGTGCCGTAGCTGGACGGGATCGCCCGGTCGGCGAACCGGGACCGCGCCAAGCTGGCGTCGGTCGCCGGGCTGGGGCTGAAGATGGCCGAGGCCAAGGCCAGCCGCGCCTCTTCGTCGGCAATGCGGTCGGGGGTGATCCGGTGGGTGGGCGGCAGGCCAAGGCTTTCGTAGGCGGCATCCATCACCGCGCGGGCTTCGGCCATCCGGGTGTTGATCGCCTCGGTCACGATGGCGACGCCACGCGCACGCAGCGTCTGGTAGATGTGCAGCGGCACCGACGGCCACAGATAGGCGGTGTCGCCGGCGTTCAGGCCCGACAGATAGGCGTGGTGCAGGCGCCGGACGCTGATCTGCCGCGTCGCGCGATGGGGCAGCCAGTCGAGAAGACCGGGGGTGAAGGTCGCCATCGGGAAAGGCTCGATCCGCGAACTGTCCGACCGGCTGGTGTAGAGGACCGGTTTGCAGCCATTCATCGTCGCCGCCCGCAGGATCGACCGGCAAGTCGCACCGACGCCGACATCGGCGCAAGGCATGCTCATCAGGACGCGCATCCGCGACAGACTGTCGGGAACCGCCTTGGAAAGTATCGGATCGTCAGGTCGACCGATGGACCCCGGTATGGTCAGCCGTGCCTGCGCGACATAGGCTGTCACCGCGATCCGCCTCGCGATGTGGGCCGGGATGGTGGCCGTGCCGGGGGATCGGTCGAGGGGCCGGCGGCCGGTGTCCTGGGTGCAAACCGGCTGTAGGGGTTGCCCGCCGGTGCCGAGGCTTCCGACGCGGCATCCGTCGGGGTCGCCTGTGGCCCGCCGCGGCCGGCCGAGACCCTTTGCCGGCTGTAATTCAGCCGCCGGCCGCCATTGTCATCCGGCTCGCCTTGGGCCGTGGCGGTCGGCGGCGGCTGGTAGTCCGCCATCCAGATACCCGCGCCAAACAGGAAGAACACGAACGTATAGATCGCGGTCCACACATGCACCGTGACCAGCGTGAAGCTGAGCCCCGCGAAGGTGATCATCCACACCAGCCGCAGCCGGTTCATCCGTTCATTATCGCCAAAGTCGCGCCGACCGATCTTGATCAGCCCCAGCCCATAGCCGATCGCCAGGAACAGGAAGCCCGGAATGCCGTAGCGCATGGCGACCACCAGCCAGAAATCGTCGACGCTGGTGGTGGTCATGAAGCTGGGCTTGACCCAGTCGCGCAGCCCGAGGCCGAAGATCGGATTGGCCCAGACGTTGCGCATGCCCCAGTCGTTGATGATCGATCGGTAATAGGCAGTCTGAGCCGAGAAGGTCGCATACGACATCAGCACCTTCGACGGCGTGCGGTTCGACAGAAGGTCGATGGCGACATACATCGCCGCGAACAGGCCCAGAAGCATCAGCCACTTCCGGGCGAAGTTGCGGAAGATGTAGGCCCAGGTGAACAGCCCGATCTGCAATATCGCCGACAGTAGCGCGCCGCTCGACAGCGACAGGAACACTCCGCAGAACACGATGGCCGAACCGGCCACCCGCATGAAGGGGGTGAGCCTGTCCTTCAGCCCCATGAACACGAGCGACAGGCAGACCGAGCAGAACAGTCCGTAGTGGATCGGATGGGCAAAGGCATTCTGCACCCGTTCCAGCCCCATGCGCCTCTCATAGGTCACCTGCTTGACCGTGCTTACGCCGGGAATGCTGGCGATCAGCTTGGGGATGATCGCGGTGCCGTTCAGCGTTTCGGGGAAGGACAGAGGCAAGAGCAGCGCGTTCATCACCAGAAGTCCGATGGCCAGCTTCTGGAATTGCTCGGGCGTGCGGATATAGGCGCGGCCCAGCATGTATCCGCCCAGGAACTCGACCACGGTCGAACCGACGTTCTCGACCACCCGGTTGGGGTTGTTGGCGGCGATGGCGACCAGCACCCAGGCCATGTGCAGCACGAAGAAGACATCGACGGCAAGGATGCGGCCGAACTTGCCCGTGACCAAGTTGATCATCATCGGGACCAGCAGGATCATCAGGATGACGCGGGTCGGCATCAGCACGATCCCGCCGGCATTGATCTGGATCGGCAGCACAATGGTCAGAAGGTAGAGCCAGACCATGATCGAAATCTTGCCCGCCTGTGCCGTCGACGGACGCGCGGTCAGGCCGCCCTGCGGCAGCCGGTCGAGCGAAAGAGGGGCGTCAGTTGGCACGGCGGTCGGCTTTTCTCAAAATGTCCAGGCGTTGGTCAGGCAAGTCATGGGCCGATAATACAGGGCTGCCGCGCGTTTGGCGAAGCGCCGATAAATGAATTTGTTGTCCGGTGCGAAAAGATCATAGGCTCAAGGCAACATTATGACGTGTATCCCGCACGGAGTCGACCGCGCGCGGCCACTTGCCTTAAACGGCCCGTCGGTGCAGGTCTAGGTGCGGACAACAGCGGGCGACGCCACATCATGCAAGACACTTCCCCGTCAGCGCAGGGAACCGGCAAGGCCAGGCGGCGCGGGCTGAACCGGCTGTCAGGGCTGCGCAATCTTCTGGTCGATCTCAAGCGGTCCTACTTGCGGCGGTTCTGGGGGATGGACATTCATCCCACCGCGCAATTCTCGCTGTCGGCGACCTTCGACCGGACCTTTCCCATCGGCATCCATGTCGGGCCGCAGTCCTATGTCGCGTTCGAGACCCGCATTCTTACCCATGACCGGACCCGGGGCCTCTATCTGCATACCCGCATCGGCGCCAACTGTTTCGTCGGCGGGCGCAGCCTGATCCTGCCGGGGGTCGAGATCGGCGACAATTGCGTGGTGGGCGCCGGATCGGTGGTGACAAGGTCGGTACCGCCACGGTCGATCGTCGCCGGCAACCCGGCGCGGGTGATCCGGTCCGACATCGAGGTCGGACCTTACGGCCGGTTCCTGTCGGCCGACGACACGGAGCGCGCGCTGGTCGAACAGGGCCTGGCCTAGGCCATGCGAATTGCGGTGGCCCTGACGGTGGCGATCCTGGCCGCCGGCGTCCTGGCGCTGATGGCGGTTGCCCGCCTTGACGGGCCGGGCGACCGGGCGCTGCCGGTGACGGTCGTGTCGCCCCATCCGCTGCGGATCGTCGCGCTGGGCACCAGCCTGACCCGGCGGGCGCTGTGGCCCGACCGGCTGGCCGAGACGCTGGGTCGCTGCCTGCCCGCCGGCACTTCGGTCGTGCGCGTGGCGCGCCCCGGCATGGGGTCGGCCTGGGCGCTGGGTCAGGTCGGGATCATCGCCGCCGAACGGCCCGACCTGGTGATTGTCGAACTGGCGATCAACGATGCCGACGTGACAGACGGCCTGTGGCTGGGACAAAGCCGCGACAACCACCGGGCGCTGATCCGCGCGCTTCGCGCCGCCAGCCCCGATACCGAGGTCCTGTTGCTGACCACCAATCCGGTCTCGGGCCGCGCCCGCCTGACCCGGCCGTTCCTGGCGCTTTACCAGCGGCTCTATGGCGAGTTGGCCGACAGCGAAGGCGCCGGCCTGGTCGACGGCTACGGCCGCTGGCTGCGCCACCGCGGGCCGGACACGGACCTTGGCGACGGCGTCCATCCCGACCCGGCGTCCGAGGCCGACCTTTACACTGCGCCGCTGGTGCAGGCCATCGCCGAGGCCTTCGCGCTGTCCTGCCCCTGACGCCTCATCCCTGATTCCCCACGCGGTCGGTTGACGCGCCGCCCGCCGCAATCCCGCCCTGCGCAACGGCCGGCGCCCCCAGCTTATTCTCGCGCGACGGACGCCGCACCGGCGGACGGCCGCAACCGGGCCGTTCCCCCCCGGCGGCCGCGACAAAGCGGAACTGTGCCGCAACCGGCCCTGTCGCCGCTGCGGCCGCCAATCCAAGCGGGAAGTTGACATGTTTCAATTCGGACTAGGGCTGCATCGCACCAACCCGGCCACGGGGACGCCTGCGCCGCCCTCCAACACCATTTCCATCGCTGCCTTCACCAGCGACCGGACCCTGTTCGACAGCCGGGCGGGCCTTGGCCAGAACAGCGCGGCTGTCGCCATTTCCGGCACCGGAACCGCCGGCGAGATCGTGCAGGCCCGCGCCCTGTCGGTCGATGACGGCGGCGCGACCTCGACCGCCTGGGCCGACCTGGCCACCATCGGCACCGGCGGCACCTGGTCGGGATCGCTCAGCGTTCCGCGCAGCGCCTCGTGGTATCGCCCCGAGGTGCGCATCAAGTCGACGCCGGCGGTGTCGGCCCAGGGGGCCAATCGCTTTGGCGTCGGCCATATCCTGGCGATCTGGGGCCAGTCGGAAGTGTCGAACATGCTCAGCAGCTTCTACAGCGGCTCGACCCCCGCCACCGTCGCCGACCCCGAGGCGGTGCAGATCCTCTACGGTGCCGACACCACGCCGCAGCGTGCCTTCGTCACCACCGCCCAGCCTTTTACCGCCGCCGTTTCGGCGATGGCCG
This sequence comes from Paracoccaceae bacterium, assembly GCA_046348855.1. GTDB lineage: Bacteria > Pseudomonadota > Alphaproteobacteria > Rhodobacterales > Rhodobacteraceae > TMP-24. The sequence goes on from JAXMDK010000015.1 coordinate 21,438, forward strand.
CCACGCTGATCGCCGCCCGCCCGGGTGAAAAGTTCGCGGTGATCTTCCATGCGGTTCCCGGCACCGACCCGCGCCAGCTGGTCAACGACGCCGACCCGGCGCGGATGTGGGCCAACGACAAGGCGCTGCACGACTTCGCCACCGCCGACGGCCAGAAGGTCGGCCTGGCCGGCATGTCGTGGTTTGCGGCACCCGGCAGCCTTGGGGCGTCTTACGGCGAGGCGATGTTCCCGCTATTCTCGAAAAAGACGCTGGCCGGCGCCGCTGTCACCATTCCCGGCACAGTCAGTTACAGCGGCGGCAGCTACCAGGCCGACCATTGGTTTGGCGAACTCTACGACTACAATTTCACCCGCTGGGTCGCCTACGGCCCGCATCGGTTCGATATTTCGACCGACATGCAGGACGCCACCCACCTGGCCGGGGGCGCAGCCGACACCGGCATGACCAACAAGCAGGCCGCCCGCGCCTCGTGGCGGGCCATGTGCGCCAATGCCAACGCCACCATGTTCCTGCCGATGGGGATCGAGCCCAACGCCTACGTCAACGGCCGCGACGACGGGGCGGGTAGCTGGACCGACCTGACCCATCCCGCCGGCGCCACCGGCGACGGCCAGCCCGCCTTTGCCCGCCTGACGGCGCTCGCCTTCCTGCGTGCCGCCGGCCTGGTCACCTGGACCATCCCCGAATTCGACAACTGCCTCTGGGACCCGGCCGGCGCCTATGTCGAGGTCTGGTCCTCGGCCGGCCCGGTGACGACCACGCGCCTCGCCCGCGCCGAGGCGGCCCTGCCAGCGACCTACCCGCACTGGACCACGGTCATGGGCTTCCAGATCAACGGCGCGCCAGCCCAGAACACCTCGATCGTCGCCGGCCGGGTGCGGATCACCAGGAACGGCGGTGGTGCCTTCATCTCGTCGGACGTGCTGACCTTTGGCGACGGTGGCGCGACCGGCATGGTGAAGTTCCCGCAGGACGCCCAGAACGCCACCTGGAAGAACCTGCCGATCGTCGATCTCGGCATCGCCGGGCTGGACGGCCTGCCGGTCCGGCCGGTACCGTCGGCGGCAGTGCTGGCCAACACCCTGCCGGCCGTCACCAGCTTTGCCACCGTCGCCGGTCAGCTGACCCGGTTCAAGGATCTGGCGAGTTGGCCCACGACGGGCGGCAAGCTGACCTTTGCCATCGACATGACCATTACCTCGTTCGCCGCGGCTTCCTACCTTGTCGAGATGGAAAATACCCACATCTCCTGCCAGGTGGCGACCGACGGGCGGATGTTCCTGACCGTCAAGGACAGCGCCGCAACCGCGCTGCTCAGTTCGGTCCAGATCGGGGCGCTGACGGTCAACACCCGCTTCGATCTGGTGATTGCCGTCGATCTTGCGGCGCTGACCTGCTGGACCAGCCTCAACGGCGCCACCACGGCGCGCACCCTGCCGGCCAACAGCGGCAACCTCGCCTCGGCGGCGCGCAAGGTGGCGATCCTGTCGCGCGCCAGCGGCACCACCGGAAACGTGATCGGCACCGTTTTCAAGGCCGAACTGTGGAACGACTGCGTGTCGGGCGGTGGCCGTCCAGCCTCGGATACGCTGCTGCGCGCCAATGGCCGCATTGTCGGCCCCGCCGCGGTGGCCAATGCCCATCCGTGGAAACTGGGCGGCAACACGGCCTGACCCGAGCGCAGACCCTGAGATGAAAACGGCGCCGGATCTTGTGATCCGGCGCCGTTTTCTTGCCTCGCGATGGCCCCGCGCCTACCAGAGCGCGATCAGCCCGGTCGCCGTGGTCCCGGTGGCGTTGATGCCCGCCACCCGCAGCGGCAGGAACGAGCCGGCCTGCGCGTTGGCAAAGGTCACGCTGCCGCCATTGGCCATGCGTGCCGACACCGCGCCGGACTGGCCGACATAGATGGCGCGCGGCACGAAGGTCAGGTCGACCGTGTCGCTGGGCACGATCACCACCGCATCGCGCGCCGGCGCGGTCAGCGAGGTGGGATAGTCGGAAAACTTGTCCATGGATGCATCCTGATCGGTTGGGTCTGGGTGGCCGGCCCATCCGCCGGCCGCACCCCGCCACACCGTCAGGGACGGCCCGCAGGATTGCCCGCCGCCGGCAGGGGCTGCACCCGCGCATCCTTTCCGTCCGGCCTTAACATTCCGGCAAAACGGCGCGCGGGAGGGGACAGGCCGCCCCTCCCGCGCAGATCTTTCAGTCGGCTCCGGTCAGGCGAACAGCAGGTCCGCGGCAGGATGGTGGCCGTCGACAAAGGCGAAATGGTCGGACGCATCGCCGCCGGGCAGGACGTGGTGGTCGCTGACCGGCTGGCTGTCGCCGCCGTCGCCGTCAACAAGATCGCCGTCCATCTTCACGTCGGTCGTCATCTTCACCGGATCGGCCGGCGCGACCTTGCCGATGTCGCTGAAGTCGAAGCTGTCGCCCACCACCTTCGGCACGCCAGTGTCGCCAGCCGGCGCGTCCGACGTATCGGCGGGCGCGGCCATCTTGTCGAACTGGAACGTATCGCCCGCGAGGTCGATCTTGATCGGCGTCGCATCGGCGACCGCGACCGTCTTTTCAGGCGTAGGCGCGATGTCGGCCGCCATCTTGTCGGTGGTGGTGACCGCCATCTTGTCGGTCGTCGAGGCGGGGGCAGCCGTCGTCTTGTCGGTGGTCGGGGCCGTGCCGGCCGTCATCTTGTCGGTGGCGGGCAGCGTCGCCGCCGTCTTGACCGGCACCGTAGAACCGCCGGTGGTTGTTCCGGTGCCAGTACCCGTTCCGGTGCCCATGCCGCCGCCCGGATTGCCCGCAGGCCCGGTCGTGGTAGGCGTCGTGCCGTTGATGACCGCGCCCATGCCCGACGCCGCCGCCGCCTTGACCAGGAACGAGGTCAGCGAGGGCGAGGCATTGACGCCGTCGACGAAGATATTGCCCATGTAGTTCGGCTTGGCCGCGCTCTGCATCTGGACGGTCATGTTGTTGCCCAGCACGATGTTGTTGGCTGTGCCTGGTGCCTGGTTGCCGCCGGTGCCCATGAAGATGTTCTTGTCGACCAGCAGGTTCGCGTTGCCATGGTCGAAGATGATCTTCGGCACCACCGCGGCGTTCAGCACGTTGCCGACGACCGTGTTCATCCTGATCGTGCCGCCGTGCACACCTTCGAGCCGCATTCCCTGGCCGTTGCCAGTATGGACGACGTTATCCTCGATCACCACGTTCTGGAAGGCCTTGCCGGTCTTGTCGTTGAGGAAGATCCCCAGGATGCCGGTGCCCTTGCCCTGGTCAAGGTAGTTGTCCTTGATGGTGATGTTGGTGTTGGCGTCGGGCTGGCCCGGATCGGTCCACAGGTGAATGAAGTCGCCGTGGTCGCCCTTCGGCCCGAAGTTCCACGGGTGCGGATCGTGGAAGAAGTTGCCGTTCACCGACACGTTGTCGACGTCCGAGCCGCTGACCGCCGCCCGGCGGAAGCCGGAGATGTCGTTGTGGTTCACCTGCGCGCCATCGACGTCCACGAAGCGGATGCTGTGCGTGAAGCCGGTCATGGTGTTGTTGGTGATGTTGACGTTGGTGGTGCCCATGAACACCATGCCGCGTCCGACCGCCATGCCCTGCACACCATAGTTCGACAGCGCGTTCGGCGATCCGGCGACGGCGTTGCCGCCGGTGAAGGTCGAGTTCAGCACGCTTATGCCGCTGCCGTTCCTGACTTCCAGCGCCGGGGTCCATTCCATCGTGTTCGCGTTGGGCACGAAATTGAACTTCAGCCCGTCCAGCGAGATGTTCTTGCAGTTCATCAGATGCATGTCGTTGAACACCGGCGGCGCCGCCTTGCTCTGCGCCGCGATGGTGACGCCCGACGCGAACGCCTTGCCCGACACGCTCACCGAACCATAGTTGCCAGCTTTAAGCTCGATCCGGTCCCCGCCGGCCGCCTTGGACAGCGCGGCGCTCAGTTCTGCGGCACTGCCGACAGTGAAAATCGTCATGTCATTTTCCTGCGTTGTGGGTCCAGAATTCAAAGAACGGGAGTGGCCCGCCCGACTGTTTCCGAAGAAGAACCGTGAATTGGGGTCCCTTCTGGTCGGAATTGTGGCGATAGGATGGACTGTTCGGCAAAGTGTCGGCTTTCTTTCCGTAAGCGCCCGGTTCGTTCGCAGAACAGTTGCGCATTTTGCATTTTTCTGGGTTTCTTCGCGCCGGCAGCGGTTTACGGTCTGGACAGCCTCTTTCATCCCCGTAAGAGGCGATTCGGACTGAAAGCCGCGGACTGCCGACGCATTGCCGCTGATGGCCGGACCGGTTCCGGCATAGTGGCTGATTACCGAGGGAACTGACTACATGACGCCTCGAGAGCTTGACGATTGGCAGTATCGCCTTTCGGCTCAAACACAACCCGGCGCGATTCCGGTCGGCAGGTTCTGGCTTGCGCTCGGCCGGGGTTTGACGGCATTTCCGCTTATTGACGCCGCGGGAACAGCGGCGGGGCTGCTTCTGGGCTTTCCGATCGACCTTGCCGGCCGGCGCATGATCGACGGGCCCTGGCAGGCGCCCGCCAGGCTGGGCGCAGATCTGGACGGATTCGTCCACGATGTCCTGTGGGCGCTGGGCGGTCGATTCCTGCTGATCCTCGATTGTGGCGGCCAGACCCGCATCTATCCCGACTGCTCGGCCCAGGTTCCCTGCGTCTGGGACGCCGAGGCCGGGCTGGTCGGTTCGACCGCCCATGCGCTTTTCGACGATGCGACCTACGAGGCGCGCCTCGACCGGCGGCTTTTGGCCGATCTCGGCGTCGAGGGCGAGGGCTGGCTGCCTGGCGGCTTGACCGCGCACCGGGGATTGATGCGGCTTTTGCCCGGCCACCTGCTCGACCTGGCCGACCTCACCACGCGCCGATTCTGGCCGCTGGCGCCGATTCCCCAGGCCACCGACACCGACGCCGTGGTCGCCGAAACCGTGTCACTGGTGCAGGCCCAGCTTCAGGCGGTGATCGACAGCCCGAAGCGCCTTGGCCTCGCGCTGACCGCCGGCCACGAAACCCGGCTGCTCCTGGCCTGCGCCCGCCCCTTCGCCGGCCGGTTCGACACGATCACCGTCGTCGGCCAGGACCGCCATACCATCGACACCTCGATCGCCCGCCGTATCGGCCGCGACATGGGGTTGAACCATGTCGAACTGCCCCGCCGCGATTCCACCCGCGCCCAGTACGACCTGTTCGTGCGCCGGGGCGGGCACTGCAACGCCGATGGCAATTCCCACTTCCACCCCAGCGTCTGGCCCATCGCCGCTACCCACACGTTCCTCGGCGGGCTCGGCGGCGAAGTCGGGCGCGCCTTCCTCTGGCGTCCCGCCGATGGCCCCGCCACCGCGATGAGCGTCGATACCCTGACCAACCGCTTCGGCCTGCCGAAGATCCCGGTCGTGACCGAAGCCCTGACGCGCTGGTACGAGGCGCTGCCGCCGGTCGATACCTACGGCATTCTTGACCTGGCCTATCTCGAGAACCGCATGGGTCCCTGGTATGCGGTCCAGTTCTGCAGCGACCCGACGCTGGTGCGGATGGCGCCCCTGTTCACCTATCGCGGCGTCGAGCTGATGCTGTCGCTGCCCCCGGACTGGAAGCGCGAAAGCCGGCTCGGCCACGAGATCATCCGTCGCCACTGGCCTGAGTTGCTGAACTATCCGTTCAATTCTCTGGGACGCTGGCGCGACACGCTTGTCAAACTGCAAAAAGTCGCGCGCAATCCGCGCATCGTTCTGAAGAAGCTGCGCAAGCTCAGGACCTGAACCAAGGTCCCGCCGCGCCAGGAAGGCACTGATGATCCGTTTCAACCGGCGCGACCTGCTCAAGACCGTCGGGGCGGGCGCCCTGACCGCCCGCTTTGGCCGGCCCTCCGCCGCCCTGGCCGCCGCGCCGGGCGGCGTCGCCTATGGCTGGAACCCCGGCCTGTCCGCCCCGACGGACGCCTCCTGCTATGTCTCGCCCGATGGCAACGACGGCGCCGCCGGCAAGGTCGACAGCCCCTTGCGGACCATCCAGGCCGGCGTCGACCGGTTGGTCGCCCAGGGCGCCGGCAGCCTGGCGATCCGCGGCGGCATCTACCGTGAGGCGGTCAACCTGCGCAACCTGACCGGCGCGCGCGACCAGCCGATCCTCATCCATCGCTATGGCAGCGAACCCGTGACGATCAGCGCCGCCGAAGTCCTGACCGGCTGGCAGCCCTGCACCGCCCAGGACGAAGCCGCGCTGGGCGTGGCGCTGAAGGGCGTCTATGTGGTGCGCCTGCCCAGCGACCAGTTGGCCCACGGCGCGCCCCTGTCGCTCAACGTTCACGAGGCCGGCGAATGGCTGAGCGTCGCCACCGCCCGCGCCGACATGGACCGTCTTGACAGTCCTTCCGACGACCGGCGCTTCTTTTCCGCACCATCGCTCGCCCTGTCGCCCGACGGCATGGTCCAGGGCTTTGTCGACCCCCGGCTGCGCGGCCTGACGCCGGCGCAGATGCAGGGTGTGCGGCTTCTGTTCCATCATGCACCGAACATCGTCACCAACGATCCCATTGCCGCCTTCGATGCATCGACCGGCACTGTCCGCCTTGTCGATCAGGGCCAAAAGGTCCAGCGCGAGAACAACCGCCCGGTCCTGCGCTATGCGCTGCAGAACATCTCGACCGGGCTGACCCAGGGTCGCTGGCTGGTGCGCACCGAGGGCGAGGGCAAGACGGTTGCGCTCTACCTCTACCCGCGCGATCCCGCCAATCTGCAGGGCGGCGTCGAAGTCAGCCTGCGCGGCTACTGCCTTGACCTTGGCAGCGCCTCGTTCGTCACGCTGGCCGGCATCGACTTCATCCGCGCCGCCGGCGATCGGTTGCGCACCGGCGTCGCCATCAGCCACCCCGGCGGCGGCCCGGCCGAAACCCATGCCCACGACATCACCCTCATGCATTGCCGGGTGGCCGAGACCTTTTCGTCGGCGGCGCGCGGCGAAGGCGCCATGTTCATCCGCGGCGTGACCAACCTGACCATGCGCAACTTCACCATGGAAAGCGTCCGCGGATCGTTCGGGGTGGCGTTGCACGATTGCGTCGGCGCGGACCTGCGCAACCTGTATCTGGCCGGCATTTCCCAGTCGGCCGGCCGCTTCTTCGGCGCCCGCCAGATGATCTTTGCCTTTTCGCTGATCGAGAATTGCGGCTGGGAGGCGCACGCCAACAAGTTCAACTTCTACCAGGGCTCCGACCAGATCCTGGTCTACGGCATCCGCACTCGCAACACCGGCGGCTACGTCACCTATCAGAAGGCCAGCCGTATCAATTTCGCCTTCTGCGAATTCGACGCCTCGGCCAGCAACCCCGACAATCGGGCGCTGGCCTCGCAGAACCGGCCGGCCGGCAATCCTGGTGGCGGGCCGGACAAGAGCGGCGACCCGTTCCCCGGTGGCACCTTCTGGTACTGGAACCTGCTTCTGGCGCCGCAGCCGCATCCCGGCGATCCGCCCAAGGCGCTGACGCTCGGCCCCGGCGGCACCTCGCAGCGCCATGCCTACCACAATTGCGTCCTGTATGGCGGCGGTTTCGCCGACATCTACCAGGAGGGCGCCAATCCCGCGCTCGAAGAGCGGTCGCACAACCTTTATACCGGACTGGCCTTCTGGCAGTCGCCGCGTTTCAACTGGCGACTGGGCGACCACGAGGCGCAGATCGCCCCCGGCCAGGCTCCGCGCGCCACCGGGCGCGATATGCGTGACGTGATCGCCGCCGTGGCGCCGATGTTTCCCGCCTTCACCGACTGGGACCGCGACATCGACTTTCGCCCGGTGAACTGGGCAGCACCGCCGGTCGGCTGCTCGGTCTACTGACCCTTACTCTCCCGGCGCGGGGGCGGTGCCGAAGCCGTTGCCCGCGCCCAGTGCCACGTTCAGCGTCACGAAGCTTTGCGCCTGGCGGAACCGCGCCTCCGCCAGTGTCTGTTCGGCCTGCGACACTTCGGTATCGGCGTCGATCACGTCGCCCAGCGTGGCGTTGCCGGCCTTGAACACCTGTTCGGTCAGGTCGCGCGACTGGCGGAACAGGTCGACCGCGCGCGTCGCCGCATCCAGCGAGGCGGTCACCGACTGATAGTCGATCAGCGCGTTTTCCACGTCCTGGATCGCGCCGGTCACCGTCTGGGTCCAGCTGATGTAGGCCGCCCGTGCCGCCGAGCTTTGCGCCTCGACCGCCGCCTGGTTCAGCCGCGGAAAGGCCAGCTGCGGCCCCAGCACATATTGCGCTGCGCTGCCGCCGTGATGCAGATGGCTCAGGCTGATGGTCCCGGTCAGCGACAGCGACGGAATTTGCGCCGCCTTCTCGGCATCGACATTGGCCAGAGCCTCGTAATAGCGCTGTTCGGCCACGCCGATATCCGGGCGGTTGCGCAACAGGTCGGCGGGGATCCCCATTGCCGGCGACAGTCGCGGCCGCGGCTGGGCGGCAGGCCCCAGGTCGATGCCGAGCTGGCCGGGAACCGAACCGGCCAGCACCGCGATCTCGTTCTTCCGCGCCTCGATCAGCGCCCGCGCGCCGGGCAGCTGCGCCTCGATCTCGGCGACCCGCGCCTCGGACCGGGTGATGTCGACCCGCGTCGCCGAACTGGCGCTTTCCAGGGTCCGGGTGATATCGCGCATCTGGGTGCGGTAGGCCAGCTCGTTCAGGTTCTGTTGCAGCAAAGCCTGGCGGAAGCGCAGGTCCAGATAGGCGCCGGCGATCTTCGACAGGACCAGAAGCTGCGCCGCGTCGCGTTCAGCCTTGGCCGCCATCAGCCTGGCCTCGGCCGACCGCGCTTCGGCCCGCCGCCCGCCCCAGGGGTCCAGAAGCCAGCTGAGGCTCGCCGATCCGCCATAAAGACTGGCCGAGTTGGCGCTGCCCGTATCCTCGACCGAGGCCGAGACGCTGGACGAATGGTTGAAAAGCCCCGGCACCGCCCGCACTTCCGCCGCGGCTCCGGCGATCCGTTCGCGGGCCAGCGCGATCGACAGGTTGTCGCTCAGGGCCTGCGCCACCAGCTTGTTCAGGACCGGATCGTGCAGCCCCTGCCACCAGGCGTCGTTGCGCATCAGGACCGGCTTGGCCGCAGCCCCGCGCCGCCAGCCGGCGGCAAAGGCAAAGCGCGGCGGATCGAACGGGTTGTCGGTGGCGCAGGCGGCCAGCACGGCGGCGGACAGGCCCGCCCACACCATGCCCCGCAGGCAGCGGGCAGCGATGCCGGCTTCTCGACCCATGTCCGATCTCCATGCCTCGTATGCCCCGCCTTGGCGGCGGTGGCCTGCCCCTCGCAGGGCTTGTCAGGCGCGAGTCTGACCGTTCCGCCCGGTCGCGGCAAGGATGTTGCCGGCCGACCGCCGAAAATCCCCGGCCTTGTGCCCGCGTTGCCGCACCCCATCGGGGTCCGGCGCGAGCCGCGCTTGGGGTGACGGCGCGGTTTTTCGGCCCCCGGTCGCAGGTCCGGTCCCGCTGTTGGCCGACGGAACCCGCTGCTGCGCTGGCCGTTTTTGCAGCCATGCACCAGCGGCCGCGTCCGAAGGCCGGTATGGGATAGCTGGCACGCCGGGGCACTGGCGATGACCTGCCGGAACCGCCGGGAGCCTGCCCCCGTCGCTGGTCATTCACAGCGGCGGATCGGCGGCAAACGACCCGCGCCAAGTCACCGGTCGGGCAGCGTTGCCCGCCAGCGCGAAGCTCTGCCCTGCTGCTACGACCGCTGCCCCGTTCGCCCGGGCTTCGCCCGCAGCGCAGCACTGTCCCCGGCGGATTGTGTCGGCGGATCAGGGTCGGGTAGCCCGCCCGATCGCCGACTGGGTGTCGCTCCCCGCCGGCGTCACGCTCCGTCTCGGGGTTTCGACCGCTTCCGCCGGTCAGCCTTGCTGCTCGCGCCAGGCCACCCGCGGCCCTGCCCCCAACGGAAGCTGGCCCGCCCGGACCGGGATCAACCCTCCCGCCTCAATCCGTGCGCCTCAATCGTCGCGCCAGGCGTTGCTCAGGTGGTCGGTCAGCGGCTTCAGCAGATAGGCCAGCGCCGAACGCTCTCCGGTTTGCAGATAGGCGTCGACCGGCATGCCCGGCACCAGTGCGAGGTCGCTCACCTTCGCCATGTCGGCCGGCGGCACCGTGACCGCCGCCTTGTAGAACCGCTGGCCGGTCACCGGATCGACGATCGCATCGGCCGACACGTCGGCGACCGAGCCGTAGAGGTCGGGCGTGGTCGACCGCGGCAGCGCCGACAGGACCAGTCGCACCTTCTGGCCCGGGCGCACCTGGTCGATCGACTTGGGATCGATGCGCACCTCGAAGTCGAGCCCCGCCGCCGTTGGCACCAGTTCCAGCGCCGTGGCGCCGGGCGGGAACACGCCGCCGACCGTCGTGGTCTGCAACTGGTTGACGATCCCGTCGACCGGGGCGCGGATTTCGGTCCGCTTCAGTTGCGCCTCGCAGTTGATGATTTCGAGCGTCTGCTGCTCGATGGTGTTCTGCGCCTCGCGCAGTTCGGTCACCACCGCCTCCATGAAGCTGCGGTCGGCCTGCGTCACCTCGATCTCGGCATCGCGGATCGCGGTCTGGGCACGGGCCTGGTCGGCCAGGAGCGACGACAGCCGCCCGTAAAGCTCGGCCTTGGCGCGTTCCAGGTCGCTTTGCTGGCTTTGCCGGGCCAGGCCCTTGCTGACCAGCGTCACGACATCGGCGAGATCCTTTTCGGTCAGCCCGATCTGGGCGCGCACCGCGTCGATCTGGCCCTTGGTGCCGGCGATCTGCTGGTCGAGTGCCGCCTTGGTCTCGGTCAGCTTGTCGCGCCGGCCGCGGTTCACTTCGGCGCGCGCGGCGAAGATCTGGCGCTGGCCTTCCTCTTCGGCGGCGGTGTCGGGCAGGGCGAAGGGCAGCGGACGATAGGCGAAGACCGGCGCCGGCAGCCCAGCCTGTTCGGCCCTTAGCCGCGCCGCCCGCGCCAGCGCCTCGGCCAGCCGCGACTGCGCGATCCCCAGGTTGACCTGGGCCAGCGTCGGATCAAGCTCGATCAGCACCTGGCCGGCGCGGACCCGGTCGCCGTCGGCCACGTCGATCTTGCGGATCTCGCCGCCGTCGAGCGTCTGGACGAGCTTCGGCTTGCCATGAACCACTGCCTGCCCATGGGCGATGACCGCGCCGGAGATCAGGGCGAACTTCGCCCACAGCACCAGCAGCGCCAGCAGGGCCGTCAGCCCCAGCCCCCCGGCGATCGCCGGCGAGCGGAAGTCGTCGCGCAGGCCGCGCGACGCCGGAATTAGTTCCGGGGAGGTCAGGCTCATCTCAGGCCCTCCACCGCGAAAAGACCGGATGGCGGCTGCGCAGCAGGCTGCGCGGGGCCAGCCGGTCGATAACCACCGCGCCATCGGCCTTCTGCGGCGACGACGGGTTTTCAGGGACCATCCCGGCATCGGCCTCGGCGGTCGCCGTCACCTGGCGATTGGGCTCGGCGGCGGGCAGGCCCAGCACGTCCTCCTTCGGCCCGAATGCGACCAGTGCGCCCGCCTGCAGCACCATCACCTTGTTGACCGCCGCCAGCGCGCTGGGCCGGTGGGCCATCACCACCACCGTCGCCCCCGAGGCGCGCAGCCCGAGGATCGCGTTGGTCAGCGCCGCGTCACCCTCGGCGTCGAGATTGGCGTTCGGTTCGTCCAGGACCACGATCGACGGCGCGCCGTACAATGCCCGCGCCAGGCCCAGCCGCTGGATCTGGCCGCCGGACAAGGGCGTGTCGTGGCCGCCGACCAGGGTCGCATAGCCGTCGGGCAGCGCCAGGATCATGTCATGGACCCCCGCCTGCCGCGCCGCCTCGATGATGTCGTCGCTTTTCGCCGTCGGGTCGAAGCGGGCGATATTTTCGCGCACCGTGCCGTGCAGAAGGTCGACATGCTGCGGCAGATAGCCGATCGACCGGCCCAGCCGCTCGGGATGCCACTGGTCGCGGGTGGCGCCGTCCAGGCGGATTTCGCCGGAATCGGCCCGCCAGGCACCGACCAGCAGCCGCGCCAGCGTCGACTTGCCCGACGCGCTGTTGCCGATTACCCCGAGCCCGTCGCCGGGTTCCAGCGCGAAGCTGATCCGGTTGAGGATCGGGCCGCGCGGGCCGTCCTGGCGCGAACCAGCATATTTCGTCAGGTCCGCCACCTCGATCCGGCCGGTGGGGGCCGGCAGGTCGACCGCCGCCTGTCCGGCGCGGCGCGCCTCGCCGGCGAAGAATCCGTCAAGTCGCTTGTGCGCCTCGAAGGCGCGACCGATGGTGCGCCAGTGGCCGATCACCGAATCGAGCGGCGCCAGCGCCCGCCCGGAAATGATCGTGGCGGCGACGATCATGCCGCCCGAGATTTCGCCGCGCAGCACCAGCCAAGCGCCGATGGTCAGCGTCGCCGATTGCAGGAACATGCGGAACGCGCGCGAGGTCGCCGCCAGCGCCTCGGACGCGCCGGCGCCCTTCTGCGCGCCGGCCAGCGTCGCCAGGTGCAGGGCGCGCCAGCGTTGGGTCAGCGCCCGCTCCATCCCCATCGGCAGCAGGGTTGCCGCCAGGCTCTGGCTGCGGTCGGCAAAGCGCCTTTCGGCCCCGTCCAGCGCCGCCGCCTGGCCCAGCGCCGGTTTCGACAGCGCCCGGTTGATCGCCGCCAGCACCATGACCATCAGCGCGCCGCCGATGGTCAGCCAGCACAGCCAGGGATGCACGAGGTAAAGGACCAGCAGGTAGAAGGGCATCCACGGCAGGTCGAAGAGCCCGTGGATCGCCGGGCTGGCCAAGAAGCTGCGCACCGTTTCCAGTTCCCGCAGGGGCTGGCTGTCGTTGCGCGACGGATCCAGCCCCTCGCGCAGCCAGGCGCGGAAGGCGGTTTCGCCGACCAGCTGATCAAGTCGCGCCGCGGTGCGTGACAGGATGCGGCTGCGCAGGAAATCGTAGTAGGCTAGGAACAGGTAGAGCAGCGTCACCACCAGAAACAGCCCGACCAGCGTCGGAAGCGAGCCGCTGGCCAGCACCCGGTCGTAGACCTGCAGCATGTAGACCGAGCCGGTCAGCATCAGCACGTTGACCAGGGCCGAGAACAGCCCCGCCAGGATCAGTGCCGGCCGCACCGCGCGCCGCGCCGCCTGATAGCCATCCACCCCGGCGGAACTGCCGGCAATCACGGTCTCGCTCACCTTCGGGCCTGCCTCATACAGGGTAATTCTGGCGCGCGGTAACCGCGCGATGTTTTCCGCCATCCTAACCGCCGATCTGTTGCCAGCTGCGGTCTTTCTTGGCAGGTCCGCGCTGAATTCCGCGTTAATGTGGCAAATTGTCGACACATAGAAGCGGCGCGACATGGGGGGGCGAGTGGGCAGGCATACAATCGCCGAAGCCCCGGATGGCTTGGCGGCAACCCGCCGACCGGGGCCGGAATCCGCCCGGCGCGGCTCTTTCCGGTTGCGCCGGACCCCGATTCGTTCCCGTGGTGCGCCACGTTCCTGTTCAGCCTCCGCGCGAATCCGTTCGCGGCAGGGCCAGGCGGCCAGAAGATGCGCGAATTGGAAACAGTCCGTTCGGTGAACGGTGGGTTCCGGCAAGGCATCCAAGGGCGCGCCGCCCGTTTGGCGAACAGTCTGTGCAAATCCGCATTATCGTCGCTTCGGCGGAAACAGAGATGGCAACGGGCCTGCAAGCCCCAGATTTCTGGGGAAATACGGCAGGATTGGGGCGAAAACACGTTCCAATTCGGCCGAATTGTGTTAAATGTAAGGAGAGAAGGGTGCGCGCGGTTTGTCGAGGAGACAGTGATGTTTGGGAAATATTCAGTCTTGGGCGCAGTATTTGCTGCGGCTTTCGCTGTCGGATCGGCTGCAGGCGCGTCGGTGATCGATTTCACCTCGGCTTCGACTGGGCATTCGGGTTCGGTCTATGGTGGCGCGGTCACCTGGACGATGAGCGCGAACGGCTATCTGAACAATTCGCAGAAGTATGACGGAACCTATGTCTCGCCGGCAGCGGCGTCGACGGGTCTGTCGTTCCAGACCGATGGCTACGGCGTCGGCAAGAACGACGACGAAATCACCACCACCGCGAAGAAGCAGGAATTCATCCAGATCAGCTTCAGCAAGCCGGTTCTGGTGAATGCGATCTACTTCCTTGACCTGTTCGTCGCCAAGAACAAGTCGTCGCAGGAAGTCGGTCAGGCGACCTTCAGCGGTGGCCAGACCATGACTGCCGCGGCTGCCGATGTGTTCGGCAAGGGCGCACCGGGCTTCGCCTCGTCGGCCTTCGCGCCGATCTGGACCACGATGATCCGCTTCACCGTCCTGGACAGCAACGACCTGATCGGCTTCGCCGACGGCGCGCTGGCCGGGATCGGCTTGGCCCCGGTGCCGGTGCCTGCCGCGGGCGGGCTGATGCTTGCCGGTCTTGGCGGGCTGGCCGCACTGCGCCGCCGCCGCAAGGCCTGAGACACGGCCGCAAGGAATGACAAGGCCGGGCCCTCGGGTCCGGCCTTGTCCATTGGATCGGCAGAGCGGCGAGGGCTGCCGGCCTATTCATATTCCTCATAGCCGTAGCCCGCGGCATTGTCGGCATAGCGGCACTTGTTCAGCACCACCCCCAGCACGTTAGTCAGCTGCGCCAGTTCCTTTTCGCAGATGTCGATGCTTTGCAACGTCGTGCTTTCCGCCGCCGCCACCAGCAGCGCGCAATCCACATGGTCGAGGAAACCGACGTTGTCGTCGCTGGCCAGCATCGGCGACATGTCGAAGATCACATAATCCGGTCGCAGCTGGCCTTCGATCTCGGCCAGGACCTCGCGTGCGGTCTGGCTGTGCAGAAGTTCGGCCGGATGACGGGCCGGTGTGGCGTTGGTGCCGATCGCCAAGTTGTCGCCGAACCGTACCGCCGCCTGAGCGAAGGGCATCTGCCGGGTCAGGACTTCGTGCATCGAGCCCTGCGGCATGTGGCCGATCAGCTTGTGCAGCGACGGCCGCCGCAGGTCGAGGTCGATCAGCAGCACCCGCAGATCCTTCTGCCGGGCCAGGCTCAGCGCCAGGTTCAGCGCCAGCGTGGTCTTGCCGCACGAAGCGTTTGGCGAGGTGACGGCCAGCCGCTTCCAGCCACTGTCCTTCATCAGTCGCAGGGCGCGCGACCGCAGCATGTCGTAGGGCGTCGCCACCTTGCCGCCCGACAGCGCCACCACCCGGTACTGGCGGGCCTGTTCGGGGGTGATGGTGATTTCCTGCAGCTGGCTCCAGGCCGCGGGGGGCATATGCCGGGCGGGGCTGGCGGCCACCGCCGAATCGATCATCGCCCCTCGTGCGGCCCGGCGCGCTTCCCGCGCCTTGGCCAGTGCGGCTTCCAGTTTTTCCATGTCCGTTCCTGTGACTCAGATGCGCGCCGCGCCCTCAGATGGTAAAGCCGAATTTCGTCGTGACCCGGTTCAGGAGCACGTCGAGCGGTTGATAGAAGACATGCACGGCGTACATCGCTGCCGGAATGCCGATGACCGCCACCAGCAGCATCACCACAAAGGCCGACCGCCGCTTCATCGTCTCGCTCGGGGTGCGGACATAGGGGATGGTGACGATGGGCGTGATGCCGAAGGCCTTCACGATATCGCGCGGCCGGCGGACCGAGCGGTTCAGGAGCTCGGTCACCGCAATCGAGGCCAGCCCCAGGAACATCCCCGCAGCTATGCCCAGGAGCGCGATCTTCGCCCGCCGCGGCTTGATCGGCGAATCGGGAATGGTCGCCGAGTCGACGACCGTCACCCTTTCGCCCTTCGACAGAAGCTCGATCCGCTCGCCGGCCGAAGCCTGCGACTGGCGCTGGATGGCGGCATTATACTGGCCCTGGACGTTCTGGTAGTCGCGGTTCAGCGCATCCAGCGCCACCTGGTTGGAGGGCGTCTTGTCAATGGTGATCTGCAAATCGTCGATCTGCTTTTGCAGCTGGTCGCGGGTTTCGGTCGCGGCCTTGATCCGCGCATCGAAGTCGGCGATCTGGACCTCGAACATCGAGGCCGCCGGATTGGTCGATCCCGTCGCGGTGGCCGCGGCCTGGGTCTTCACGATCTGTTCAAGCTGGGTGATCTGCGCCTGCAGCATCTTCACCTTGGGATGGTTGGGCGACATGACCGCAAGCGACTGGTTCAGCTGGTCGTTCAACGTCGCCAGCTGCTTGGCTTCGGGGGTCTGGTTGGCGTTGTTGCTGGCCACCTGCCCGGTCGAATTGTAGGTGGCGATCACTTGCGCCTTCTGGTCCTGCAAGGCCTTGATCGACTGGTCGGTCGCGTCAAGCTTGCCCTGAAGCGAGGACATCTGCGCCTGCCGGAACGCCAGGTTCGACGGCAGCGCGTTGGCATTCTTGTTCTGGAAATCCAGGAGCTTGGCACTAAGCTGGTCCAGCTGCGCACTCAGAGTCGTCACTTCCTGGTCAAAGAAGTTGACCGTGTCCTCGGCATTCTTGGTGCGGCTGTCCACGTCGGCCTTCAGGATCAGCGTCACATATTCGTTGACCACGCCCGCCGCGATCTTTCCGGTCATGCCGTTGAACGAGATGTTCATGAAGGTCGCCTGACCCTTGGCGGCGTTGTTCTGGATATTGGTGCCATCGCGCATCGCCTGCACGATGTCGTCGGGGGTCATTTCGTTCATGTTCCTGAACACCTTCAGCCGGTTGGCGATGTCCAGAAGGTTGGCGCGGGTCATCAGCTTGTTCTGCATGGTCTGCAGCTTCTCAAGCGCCGCCGCCTGCACGGTGGGCGCGGCCAGCGCGCCGGGAATCTGCGAATTCTCGACCAGCAGCATCGAACTGGCCTGATAGACCGACGGCAACAGCAGTGCCGCCGCGATCGAAGCGGCCGAGACCAGGGCGGTGACGATCACGAAATAGTGGATGCGGCGAAGGAAGATCGCCAAGTAGAACTTCAGGTCGAGATTCATTTCCGCTTCTCTTCTTCGGCCGCGATCTGCGCGGCAAAAAACACGCCGTCATCCAGCACCGACTGCACCACCTGTTCGTCGACCTGGTGATGATCGGTGCTCCAAGCGTAGAGCAATGCCATGTCGCACAGCTGGTTGACCAGCCGTGGAACGCCGTGGGTGACCTTGTGCACGATCTTGGCCGCCGCCGGGGTGATTTCGGCGCCGGTGCCGCCCGCCGCCCGCAGCCGGTGCGCGATCAGGTCGCCCACCGCCTTTTCGTCCAGCGGCGACAGGTGGAAGCTGGCGGCGATCCGCTGGGCCAGCTGGCGAAGCGACGGGTCCAGCACCATGTCGCGCAATTCCGGCTGGCCGACCAGCACCAGCTGGATGACCTCGTCCTTGCCCGAGTTGATGTTGGTCAGCATCCGCAGCTCTTCCAGGCTTTCCGGCGACAGGTTCTGCGCTTCGTCGAAGATCAGCACGACCCGCCGTCCGGCGGCATATTCGTCGATCAGGAAATCCTGAAGCTGCTGGAACAGCTGCACATAGCCGATTGCCGGGTTGAAGGCGACGCCAAGCGAGTTCAGCACCCACTGGATCAGCTCGCCCCGCCCGCCCTGCGCGTTCGAGATCAGCCCCACCGTCACCCGCGCGCCGAACTGGCGCAATAGCTCGCGCAGCAGCGTGGTCTTGCCGCAGCCGACCCCGCCGGTCACCAGAGTGATCGGCGCTCGCGACAGGATGCCGAATTCCAGCACCGAATAGGCGCGCCGGTGCTGGGCCGACCAGAACAGGAAATCCGGGTCGGGAACAAGCGTGAAGGGACGCTCGCGGAATCCGAAGAAATCCATGTAGAAGCCGACGCCGGCATCTTCCGTTCTGGTCTCGACGACCTGGTTCATCCGTCTGTCTTCCGTCACCAACTTCGCCCGCCATCCGGTCCGCGCGCCTCCACGGGGTCGCCGGTCGGTACGTGGCCTAATGCACAGTCACTTCGTCAACTTGATGGCGCCCCTGGGCGCGACCAAGGCCACTTATGACGCCATTCCCATGATTCGGCCATGTTCGCACCCGGAAAGGTCGCTCTCGGCCATCCTGCGCCGCAATGACGCCATAATTGTTTCCTGTCCGTAACCAATCAATGGGCAGATGAGTGGTTTTGCGCCGACGGCCGTGCAAAAACACAAGGTGATACACGCCTGTCCGCTTATCCGCCTATGCAATCAAGGAATTCAATTTTTTTCACGCAGCCAAAGTGCTAAGAAAATATGGCAGGACAATGGCGAGGACTTGGGAAGAAACCCAGCGATACCACAGCATTGGGCGATTCCGAGAGATTTTTCATTAGTGAAGTTAGACAGCCGGTGCCTCGTATGACTATGCAGCTGAACGACCTGTCGGACGACATCCACCAGGTATCTTCGCCGGTGGGGCGTGTGGTGGTGCCGCCGCGCGCCGGTCTTTACCGCAACCAGTTGAAGCGCCTGTTCGATCTCGCCTTCGTCATCCTCACGAGCCCGCTTGTCGTGCCCGCTGTCCTGCTTCTGGCGCTGGCCGTCCTGCTCGAGGGCAACCGCCCCTTCTACTTCAGCGACCGGGTCGGGCGGGGTGGGCGCACCTTCCGCATGATGAAGCTGCGCACGATGGTAGAAGACGCCGACGATCTTCTGGACGGCTATCTTCAGGCCAACGATTCCGCGCTCAGGGAATGGACCGACAAGCAGAAGCTGAAGGACGATCCCCGCGTCACCGCCATCGGCCGCTTCCTGCGCAAGTCGTCGCTCGATGAACTGCCGCAGCTGTGGAACGTGTTGAAGGGCGACATGTCGCTGGTCGGCCCCCGGCCGATGATGCCCGACCAGCGCAGCATGTATCCGGGCCTGGCCTATTACGGCCTGCGGCCCGGCCTGACCGGCTTCTGGCAGATTTCCGACCGCAACGGCTGCGATTTCGCCAAGCGGGCCGAGTTCGACAGCGACTATGACGACCATCTGGACTTCACCACCGATCTGATCGTGCTGCTGAAGACCTTTGGCGCGGTGGTCCGGGGAACCGGCTACTGACTTTCGCCAATCCTGCGGTTATATATCGTCGGGTACACTCACCGGCCTTGGGGGCAGGGCCAACAGTATTGCCAAGGCAGAACCCGATACTATGATCATTCGCAGGCCCGTTTCCGCGCTGTTGCTGATTTCCGCTCTGTTCCTCGCCGGCTGCGAATCGTCCGAGCAGCGCGCAGACGACTATTTCAAGTCTGGCATGAAGTATCTGCAGGCCGGTGACGTCGACCGCGCGCTGGTCGAGTTCCGCAATGTCTTCAAGTTCAACGGCAAGCATCACGATGCGCGCCTGGCCTATGCCGACGCCGAGCGCAAGCGCGGCAACCTCAAGGAAGCCTACAGTCAGTACCTGCGGCTGATCGAACAATACCCCGACGACCGGGTCGGCCTGAAGGCGCTGGCCGAAATGGCCGTCGACAATGCCCAGTGGGACGACGCCAAGCGCTTCGTCACCGCCGACCTGGCGGTCCGGCCGAACGACCAGGAATTCCAGGCGCTGTCGATCTTCCGCGACTATGGCGAGGCGGTAGAACGCAGCGACAGCGCCGGCATCGTTGCCGCGGTGAAGGCCGCGCAAGAGATGAAGGCAAAGGCGCCCAACAATCTGGTGGTGCGCAAGGTCATCATCGACGACCTGATCCGCGCCCAGAACCTGCAATCGGCGCTGACCGAGCTCGACAGCGCCATCGCCATCGCCCCGGACGAACGCATCCTCTATGCCCAGCGCCTGTCGGTGCGCGCCGCGCTGAACGACGATGCCGGGGTCGAGGCCGGCCTGATCGAGATGACCACGAAGTTCCCCGACGCCCCCGAGATGCAGGAGGCGCTGACCCGCTGGTATCTGTCGCGCAAGCAATATGACAAGGCCGAGGCCCATCTGCGGTCGCTGGTCGATCCCAAGTCCGAAGATCCCGCCGCCGAGATCGCACTGGTGCGCTTCCTTGGCCAGTATCGCGGCGCCGACGCCGCCATCGCCGAACTGGACAAGGCCGTCGCCTCGGGCAAGTCTGCGGCCATCTTCCGGTCATCGCGCGCCGGCTTCCTGTTCGACAAGGGCGACCAGAAGGGCGCCATCGCCGAAATGGAGGCGATCCTCAGGGACGCCCCCGCCGACCAGGAGACCCGCACCATCAAGGTCGGACTGGCGCGGATGAAGACCGCGGTGGGCGACAACGTCGCCGCGCGCGCCCTGGTCGAGAACGTGCTGTCCGAAGACGCCGGCCAGGTCGAGGCGGTCAAGCTCAAGGCGACCTGGCTGATCCTCGGCGACCAGACCGGCGACGCCATCCAGTTGCTGCGCGACGCGCTGGACGACAATCCCCGCAACGCCGACCTGATGACGCTGATGGCCCAAGCCTACGAGCGGCAGGGCGAACATGAACTCATGCGCGACATGCTGTCGCAGGCGGTCGAGGCTTCCGGGTCGCGCCCCGGCAGAATCGCTGCGCTACGCCCAACTGCTTCCGAGAACAAGCCCCTGCCGAGCCGAGGGCGTGCTTCTGGATGCCCTGCGCCTCAACCCCGGCGATCGTCGCTGCTGGTCCCGCTGGGCCCGGCGCACATGTCGGCATGAAGGACTGGCCGCGCGCCGATGCGGTGGCCGGAAATCGCAGATCGCTGAAGGACGACACTGTGTCCGGCAGCCTGGCCGCACTCAGGAGCCGCGGTCCATGGAAGGCGAGCAGAACAGCACCGCGGCGCTGGCCTATCTTGAACAGATGGCCACGGGGCCCGGGGCGAACATCGACGCCAAGGTGGCGCTGCTGCTGAAGCCGCGCGGCCAATGGCCGCAATGACGAGGCACTGGCCTTCGCCCGCAGATGCTGGCCGGTATGATCGGCGAACCTCGACGTGCAGTTCATCGTCGCCTCGGTCGAGGCCAGCATCGGCGACAAGACCGCAGCCGAGCCGGGTTCCGCAAGATCCTGACCAGGACCCGGCTCGATCGGCTGATCTGGCTATCGCGCTTTACCGGCTGGTCATGTCCGATCCGGCCCGCAAGGCCGATGGCGCCGCCGTCCTGAAGGATGGCCTGGCCGCCGCGCCACAGGCGGGCGAGCTGAAATGGGCCGAGGCCAGCCAGCTTGAATCCGAAGGCAACGTAGATGGCGCGATCAAGATCTACGACGCGCTCTATCAGGAAAATTCGCGCCAACCCGATCATCGCCGGCAATCTGGCCTTCCCTGTCGAACTACCACAAGGATGCCGACAGCCTGAAGCGCGCCATGATCATCGCCCGCCGGCTGAAGGGCAGCAGCTATCCGCCCTACCAGGACACCTATGGCTGGATCGCTGCGCTGAACGGCGATCTGACCGAAGCGACGGGCGAACTGGAAAAGGCCGCCGCCGGCCTGCCCGACGACCCGTCGGTGCACTACCACCTGGCGATGACCTACCTGCAGGCCGGCCGCCAGTCCGACGCCGCCAAGAGCTTTGGCCGGGTTCTGGCGCTGAGTCCGGCCGACGATTCGCGTGATTTTGTGATTTCGGCCAAAAAAGAACTGGAAAAACTCAAATCTGCCGGTATTGCCGAATAGTTGCCATAAAGGTGTTGCGGCACGGGCACGAAAGTTTCGCGGTAGCGAACGAAAGGTGCCAAGTGCCGCGAATGTTTTGATATTCTTCGACTCACTTCTAAGCTGTCCACAGTCCAATCAAACGGGTGCGTAAAATGCTCAAAACCCTCCTCGGCCTCATGCTGGCCCTCTTCCTCGCCCCGGCCGCGGCGCTGGCCAACAGCTACAACATCCAGCCCGGCGACGTGCTTCAGATGGAAGTCCTGGAAGACCCCAGCCTGAACCGCAGCCTGCTGGTCCTGCCCGACGGCACCGTCAGCCTGCCGCTGGTCGGCGCCATCGCCGCTTCGGGCAAGTCGGTCGATGGGCTGCGTGGCGCGATCTCGTCGGCGCTGGCGCCGAAATTCGCGGCGGCGCCCACGGTGTTCCTGTCGGTCGGCCAGCTGAACCCGACGACCCAGGCCGTCGCCAACGCCAACGCCAACATCGCCGCCACCGCGCTGACCGGATCCAGCGCGACCTCGATCTACGCGATGGGCGAATTCAACAAGCCCGGCAAGATGCCCCTGACCCCCGGCACCACGCTTCTGCAATTCCTCGCCGAATCGGGCGGCCTGACCAAGTTCGCTGCCACCAAGCGCATCCAGCTGCACAGGGTGGATTCCAAAACCGGCAAAGAGACGGTATATACTTTCAACTACAAGGCCGTTCAGCGCGGCTCGACGGCGCCCGTCATCACCCTCCGCGGCGGAGACGTGATCGTGGTGCCGGAACGGCGGCTGTTCGAATAACAATAAGGGCGGACTATCGGGTGGGAAAACATACTGGCAAGGCCGCGTTTCTGACGGTCGTCTCGATCCTCGTCTGGCCGACCATCGCCGCCTCTCAGCAGGGCGGCGTTGGCGCACCGGCGACGGGAACGCAATATGGCGGAATCTCCGCCCAGACCCCGGCCCCGGTCACGGCCAGCCCGTCGGCCGGCCAGTCGGGCGCGACCGGGGGCCCGGCCCCCGGCCTGCAGATCGACCTCGGCATCAAGACCACGGTCAAGCGCGACGACAACTTCGCGCTGACCGCGGGCGGCGGGGCCGGAACCACCGGGATTTCCGACACCAACCTGAGCTTCGGGATCAGCAGCGTGACCCAGGCCTACACGCTGACGGTCAACGGTTCGGGCGTCCTGCGCTATGCCCATATTCCCGGCCGGACGCTCAAGGGGTTCGAGGATCCGATCCTCAATGTCCTGTTCATCGCTGACAGCGCCAATAGCCGCCTGACCATCAACGGCCACTACCGCCGGGTCGAACGGCTGTTCCTGAACCCGTTCCAGGTCCTGCGCGAGGATCTGGCGAACAACCTGATCACCAACGGCGGCATCCTGCGCGACCCGTCCTATTCGCTGAAGTATGAAACCGGCCTGAACGATCCCCTCGGCTTCGTGGTCAATCTCAAGCACGCCGAAAAGAATTTCTCGCAGGTCACCAACCCGCGCCTCTTTGACACCACCACCGACACCCTCACCGGCCAGGCGAACCTGCGGTTCAACCCGGTCACGACTGGCCGGGTGACGGCGGGCTATACCCACTATACCGCCAAGGATCTGGTGCTGACCGACCGGCGCACCGTCGACTATGCGATCGGCGTGACCCGCGACCTGACCCAGACCCTGCAGCTGGACGCCCAGATCGGCCATACCGCGGTCAAGACCGACACGGTCACCGGCGTCGTCCACCGTGACGGCCTGACCGGTGCGGTAAACCTGGTGCAGACCGTGGCCAATGGCACCGTTTCGGGCGGCTATTCGGTCACCCGCAACCAGAACGGCGAAAGGCAGACCCTGTCCTTCGGCCGCAACCTGATGCTGCCCAACGGCAGCATCAACGCCACCTTCGGCTATACCAAAGGCTCAATCGGCAAGACCGCGCTCATCGGCTCGCTGGCCTATTCGCTGCAACTGGCTGCCGATACCTTCTCGGTCAACATCGACCGCGCCGTCGGCACCAACAATTCCAACCAGGAAATCCTCGACACCACCTTCGGCCTGTCCTGGGGTCATTCGATCGACGCGATCTCCAGCCTGAACCTGGGGGTGAACTGGGCCAAGTCCGACGACATCGGCCCGACCAACTCGCCCACCATCCAGCTGACCGACCTGACCGCTTCCTACAGCCGGCAGATGACCGCCGACTGGACGATGACCGGCGGCATGACCTACCGGACCCGGACCGAGACCGGCAAGCTCGATGCACATTCGACGGCGGTGTTCCTGACGCTGGGCCGGAACTTCAGTTACCGCCCGTAAGACAATGCCGGGGCAGGGATGGCAATTGTCCCTCCTTGCTCTGGCAATCCATGCTTCGGCTGCGTGGCCCGGCGCGCATTTCCGTCGCAAAGCCTTGTTCCGTCGGCTAAGTTGCCCTCACCAACGCAGACAGACACCCGCCCCCGCGCCCCGATGACCCAAAGCAGCGACAATTTCCCGGTCCCAACGGCGGCCCCGGTGGCGACCATCGCCGGCCCGGCGATCAGCCCGGCGGGCCTGGCGCTGTTTGCCGCGCTGCTTGCCGGGGCGCTGCCGGTGTTCTGGATCGGCTTCCAATCGCTGGCCAAGGCCTGGTCCACCGCCGAATACAGCCACGGGCCGATCATCCCGATGGTGTCGCTTTACCTGTTCCTGCGCGAACTGCGGCGGATGCCGGAACCCGCGGCCCGCATCTCGGATGGCTGGCCCGGGCTTCTGGTGATGGCGGGCGCCCTGGCGCTGGCCATCCTCGGCAACCTGATGAAGGTCGCCGACATTGTCACCTATGCGCTGATCTTCTGGCTGAGCGGGGTGGTCCTGTCGATCTTCGGCTGGGCGCGCGGCCGCCATCACCAGCTGCCGGTGTTCCACCTGATCTTCATGCTGCCGCTGCCGCAGATCCTTTACTGGAAGCTTGCGACCTACCTGCAATGGGTCTCGTCGGTGATCGGCGTCTGGCTGGTCAGCCAGGCCGGTGTCGCCGTCTACCTTGACGGCAACGTCATCGACCTCGGCGTCTACAAGCTCCAGGTGGCCGAAGCCTGTTCGGGCCTGCGCTACCTGTTCCCGATCCTCAGCTTCTCCTACCTCTTCGCCATCCTTTACCGCGGCCCCTTGTGGCACAAGCTCCTGCTCCTCGTCTCGGCCGCGCCGATCACGGTGCTGATGAACTCGGTGCGCATCGCCATCATCGGCTGGCTGGTCGACCGCTACGGCATTGGCCAGGCCGAGGGCTTCCTGCATTTCTTCGAAGGCTGGGTGGTATTCCTGATCTGCGTCGGCATCCTGTTCGCCATGGCCGCCACGCTGCAACGCTTCGCGCCGGTGCCCATGTCTCTGTCGCAAGCCATCGACCTGGATTTCGAAGGGTTCGGCGCCATCTTCGCCCGTATCCTGCGCCTGCGCCCCAGCCGCTTCCTGGCGATGGCGGCGGCGCTGACCGTCGCGGTCGGCCTTCTGTGGCAGGTGGCTCCTGACCCCGCCGCCAACCTGCCCGACCGCCAGCCGCTGGCGCTTTACCCGCTCCGGGTGGCGGACTGGGCCGGCGCCACATCGCGGCTGGAGCCGGACATCGAGCGGGTGCTGGGGGCCGACGACTATCTGAATTCCGTCTACCAGGCGCCGGGCGAAAAGGATGTGGTCGCCCTGTTCGTGGCCTATTACCGCAAGCAGACCGAAGGCCAGGGCATCCATTCGCCGCAGGTCTGCCTGCCGGCCGGCGGCTGGGAAGTGTCGAACCTCAAGCAGGTTCCGGTCGACATGACGGCGGCGGGCTACGGCCGTTTCACGGCCAACCGCGCCATCATCCAGAAGGGCCTGAACCGGCAGCTGGTTTACTACTGGTTCGAGGGTCGCGGCGAACGGCTCGCCAACGACTACCGCGCCAAGCTCAACGTGTTGATCGACAGCCTGACCAAGGGCCGCACCGATGGCGCGCTGGTCCGCTATGTCACCCCCATCGGCCCCGAGGAAACCGACGCCGACGCCGAGGCCCGGCTCTTGCGCTTCATGGAAGTCAGCCTGAAACCCCTGCCGCAGTTCGTTCCGTTCTAGCATGGCCAGCCCCGCCAAACTCGCCCCCGGCTTCCCGGAGCGGATGGTGCGCGACCTGCGCGCCGCCCCCTGGCCGGTGTGGCTGATCTTCGCTCTCTGCCTGCTGCCCGAGGCCGCGTTGACCGGGTCCGATTTCGGCCTTTGGGGTCAGGTCCGCGACCGGGCGGTCGCCATCGACTACCTGGGTTTCTGGGCGGGGCTCCTGCACGGCTGGACGCCCAACTATGGCGTGCAACCCTATGCCATGTTCCTGACCTACGGCTTCCTCCATGCCGGGCTGGTGCATTTCGGCCTGAACATGCTGACGCTCTTTTCGCTGGGCCGCCCGGTCGAACGGGCGCTGGGCGGCTGGCGGTTCCTGGTCTGCTACACGATCCTGCTGATCGCCGGCGGCCTTGGCTTCGCGCTGATCCCGGCGGGGGCCGCGCCGATGATCGGCGCCTCGGGCGCGCTGTTCGGACTGGCGGGGATGATCCTGTGCTGGGAATACCTGTTCCGCGCCAAACGCCGCCGGCCGATCCTCCCGGTGCTGCGTTCGGTCCTGATGCTGGTCCTGCTGAACGTGCTTCTGTGGTGGGCGATGGCCGGGCAGCTGGCCTGGCAGACCCACCTTGGCGGCTTCGTTGGCGGCTGGCTGCTGGCGCTGTGGGTCAGGCCGGAATAGAGGGCGAGTGACTGTTAGCCGGGGCGCGAGGTCATTGCCTCGCACCTGCCCGCCGAAGGGGAATGCCCGGCCGCCCCTACCGCCCGATCTTCGCAAACAGCCGGTCATAGGCGGCCAGCAGGTTGGGCACCGAATGGGCCCAGCTCAGGCCGCCCTCGATCCGCTCTCGCCCGATCCGCCCCATCCGCTCGCGCGCCTCCGGGTCATCCAGCAGCGCCGCGATCTTTTCGGCGAAATCGACCGGATCGTTCTGGCGCGCGTAAAGCGAAGCCTCCGCCGCCGAGGCGCGCCCTTCCTTCAGGTCGAACTGCACGATCGGCTTCTTCAGCGTCATGTATTCCATGATCTTGTTCATGGTCGAAAGATCGTTCATCGGCGTCGCCCGGTCGGGGTTCACGCAGACGTCGGCGGTGTTCAGCATGTCCAGAAGCACCTCGTTCGGTGCCCGCCCGGTAAATGTGAAATGGCTTTCCAGCCCGCGGGCCTTGACGTCGGCGATCACCTCGTCCAGCGCCGGACCGCCGCCGACGATGCCGAAATGCACGTCCTTGCGACCCATCGGCCCGGTCAGGTGCGCCGCCGTCTCGACCAGAAGGTCCAGCCCCTCCTGCTGGCCGATCACGCCCACATAGCCGATCAGGAACCGCGCGCCCTTTTTCAGTTCGGGCTTCGACGGGCGGATTTCCAGCTTGTCGATCTTGGGGCCGGAGCGGACGATGAACACGTCCTCGGCCGCCATCCCGCCCCGCCGCCGGGCGATCTCGGCATAGCTTTCGTTGGTGGCGATCGACACGGTCGCGGTCTTGAAGGTCAGCCATTCGACCAGAACCATCAGCCGCCACAGCAGGCCCCGCTTGCCGAACTTGGTCTCGTACAGCTCGGGGCAGATGTCGTGATGGTCGAAAAGATAGCGCACCCCGAAGATCCGCATCACCCAGGCGACCAGGAAGATCAGGTCGGGCGGGTTGCAGCCGTGGATCACGTCGATCCCGCGTTCGCGCCAGACCTTCAGGGCCAGCCGCGTCTCGTGCCACAGCGCCGCGCCATACTCGCGCAGATACCCCGCCGCGCCGTTGCCTTCGGGCGGCATCGGATGGCGATGGACATGCACCCCGTCGAGAAACTCGTAAGCCGCCTCGGCATCCTTGCCGGTCTGGCTGATGACCGAAACCTCGTAGCCGGCCTGCGCCAGCGTCGTCGCCTCGGCCCAGACGCGCCGGTCGAATGGGACCGGCAGGTTCTCGACGATGATGAGAACCCGGCGTTTCTTCGCAACCGCCATCACCAGTTGATCCCGTCGTAGCGTCCGCCCAGCGCCTCGGCCAAGCCGGGGACGCGCACCAGGTCGACCACCTGGTGATCGGCCCTCAGCCGGCCGGCCAGCGTGCGGAACTCGGGCGCGGGGTTGCCGATGATCACCAGCCGCCCATGCTCCAGCACCGCCCCCAGATCGTCCGACAGGATCTCGGCGATATGGGGAATGGCGCCCTCGATATAGGCACGATTGGCGCCCATCAGGCGGGCCATGTGGACGTTCTTGTCATAGATGCGCAAGGCATAGCCCTTGCCGATCAGCCGCTCGACCAGTGCCACCTGCGGGCTTTCGCGCAGATCGTCCGTCTCCGACTTGAAGCTGATGCCCAGGAAGGCGATCTCGCGCACGCCCTTGGCGCCGATCAGTTCCAGCGCCCGGTCGACCTGCTGCTGGTTGGTCGGGATCAGCGCGTTCAGCAACGGCAGATCCAGGTCGAGGTCGCGCCCCTTGAAGGTCAGCGCCCGCACGTCCTTGGGCAGGCACGAGCCGCCGAAGGCGAAGCCCGGCTTCATGTAGTAGGTCGAGATGTTCAGCTTGGTGTCCTGGCAGAAGATGTCCATCACCTCCCAGCTGTCCACCCCCACCGCCTTGGCGATGTTGCCGATCTCGTTGGCGAAGGCGACCTTGGTCGCGTGCCAGACGTTGTCGGCGTATTTCACCATTTCGGCCACTTCCAGCCGCGCCGCGATCTTGGGGCCGGGCAGCGCCGCGTACAGCCCGAGGACCGCCGCCGCCGTCGCCGGATCGTCCGAACCGACGACGGTCTTGGGCGGGTTATCATAGTCGAAGACGGCGGTGGATTCGCGCAGGAACTCGGGGTTGTTGGCGATCTTCAGAAGCCCCGCCACTGCATCGCCGGCCCGCGTCAGCGCCGGGATCACGACGTTGCGCATGGTGCCCGGCAGGATGGTCGAGCGGATTACCACCGTATAGGGCCGCCCCTGCGCCGCCACCGCCGCGCCGATCTCCTCGCAGACTCGTTCGACGGCCGATGTGTCCAGGCTGCCGTTCCTGCGCGACGGCGTGCCGACGCAGACGAAGGCCAGGTCGGTCGCCGCGACCGCCTCGGCCGCCGAGGTGGTCGCCGCCAGCCGCCCGTCGGCCCGCGCCTCGGCCAGAAGTCCGTCGACATGCTTTTCGACGATGGGCGAGCGGCCTTCGCGCACCATCGCGACCTTGGCCGGCTGCGGATCGACCCCCGTCACCTCATGCCCGTCGCGCGCCAGGCAGGCGGCCGAAACAATCCCCACATACCCCAGTCCGAAAACCGCAATCTTCACGTTTCTGCCCTCGCTCTCATACGCTCACGCTTCGCCCTTCACGGCGCTTCTTCCAGTTCCGCAACGGTCGTCGTCTCGAACGGCAGGAAGTTATTGTCGGAAATCAGGGTGAAGACCAGCTTCCCCGCCTTGTTCCGCATCACATCCATGCCCTCGAAGTCACCATAGTCGCCGGTTGCTGACTGCCATTCGACCTCGGGGATGCCGAAGCCGCCGCCTTGCGGGTGGTAACGGCTGATCCGGCTGGTATAGCCCCAGAACAGCGAGAACCGCCGTTCCAGCACATGCAGGTCGCCGTCCGGCCCCCAGACGGCGTCGGTGGCGCGAAAAGCCCCGTCGCTGGCCAGCCGCGGCCCCGGTTTCCACACTGTCGGGCCAACCTGGCGCAGGCTGCGGTAGCAGCCATCGCGCCCCGGAACCTCGAGTATGGTCGTCGCCTGCCCCTTGGCGTCCACCGCCAGGCTTTCCATGCCCTGGTTGCCCCAGATCTCGCGAAAGCGGTCCCAGTCGTGCAGCGCCTTGGGCATCATGTCTGGCGGGTGAAAGACCGACACCCGCGCATAGCCCTCGAACGCGACCATGACCCCGCCATCGGGCAAAAGCCGGATCGCCTCGGCGTCGGATTCAAAGCCGTAGACCGGCCGGGCATAGCCATCCAGGAACCGGGCGCCGCCTTGCCATGTCACGCCGGTGATGTGCCCGCCGCCGTCGCGCGTCACCCCGGCGGTGACCAGAAGCCCCCGGTCGCTGACCGTCAGGAACCCGTCGCCGCCCGGCAGCATCGCCAGGCCGGAAAACCCGCCGAACCCCTTGTGCCCATCGGTCCAGCGCGTCAGGCTGACCAGCCGCAACGGCTGGGCCTGCTGGTCCGCCGGCCGCGGCTGCATCGCCAGTGCGGCGACCGCCGCCAGCGCCGCCATCGGCGCGCTCCATATCCGGTCACTTGCCAAAGGCGATCCGCCGTGCTTCGGGCGACAGCCGTTCGCGCACCGACCGCGGCGCAGGCAAGCCATAGACGGCCCGCAACAGCGTCAGCGCCTGCGGAAAGGCGCCCTTGGCCATCAGTTGCAGCGCCTTGACCGTGGCATAGGCCACCGCCACCGGCAGCGCCGCCGG
The DNA here is from genome assembly GCA_046348855.1 of Paracoccaceae bacterium. Classification (GTDB taxonomy): domain Bacteria; phylum Pseudomonadota; class Alphaproteobacteria; order Rhodobacterales; family Rhodobacteraceae; genus TMP-24. Next base: position 51,393 of record JAXMDK010000015.1, read on the forward strand.
GTTGAACCGGCGCAGGAACAGCATGCGGCTGCGGTACTTGAACCAGAAGGAAAAGGGTGAGGCGATCCGTTCCAGCGTCGGCGATCCGATCGCCGTTCCGGCATGGTGGTAGACGGTGAACCCCGGCGCGATGACGATCGGCAGCGACCCGCGCCGCAGCGCCCAGTCGGCCTCTTCATAATACAAGAAGTAGTCCTCGCGCATCGGCCCGACGCTGTCGTAGAACCGCCGCGACACCACCAGGTTGGCCCCGGTGACGAAATCTACCGCTGTTGCCTGGGGCAGTGCGGCGCCCGCCGCCTCGGCGCCCAGGTTGATGTTGCCGGTTACGCCGGTCCAGCGGTTGACGGTGCCGCCGTCGATCTGGATGCGTTGCGGCGGATCGGCATAGCAGACCCGCCCGCCGATGATCCCGTAGCCCGGCGTCGCCCGCGCCGCCGCCAGGATCGCGGCGCCTGCCCCGGCATCGGCGAAGGCATCGGGGTTCAGGACCCAGAAATGCGCGATCCACGGCACCGCCGCCAGCACCCTGAGCCCAAGGTTGACCCCGCCGGCGAACCCCCGGTTGACGCCCGAATGCAACAGCACCACCGGCGCCCGTCCGGCATGGGCGGCCGCACCTTCGGCCGTGTCGGCCTCGGCCAGGGTGCAGGCCCGCGCCGTCGCCCATTGACGCAGCGCCGCCACCGTCCCGTCGGTCGAGGCATTGTCGACCACCACGACCCAGGGCGCGGCGCCCTCTTGCCCGACAAGACTGTCCAGGCACTCGCCGATCACGTCGGCGGCGTTGAAGGTCACGATGACGGTTCCGATCAGCGGACCGGCCAGGTCGGGTTTCATGGCGTGCTGCGTTGTCAATTCGTCTGGCTTTCCGGGATAGTCAGAGAATTTGTTCTCATTTTGGCAACGCCAGCGAAAGCCCGGAAAAGAATTATCCCCTGGCCTGCCGCCGGGCCTGCCACCAGACCAGCAGGTAATGGCGCAGCCCGGTCATGGTGGCAAAGCTCGCCACGCCGGCCAGCGCAACCGCCAGAAGGCCCCAGTGCAGATGCGCGCCCAGCCCCGGCTGCGGCGGCGTCCACAGCGCATCGGCCAGCGCCAGCCCGCAGGTCAGCGTCGCCAGCGCGGTCGGCAGGTTCAGCGCCGCCAGCGACACCTTCGCCCGCCGCGCCGCCAGCACCATCGCCAGCACATAGCCCAGGACCTCGGCCACCGTCGCCACCCAGATGATCGCGAGGATGTCGCCGGTCCTGACCGCCACCCACCAGGAAATCGGCAGGGACGCCACCCGGACCGAATTGCCGACAACCGCATTGCCGGACTTGCCCACCGCCAGCGCGATCAGCGCGCTGCCGGTCTTGGCCACCCGCACCGCCTGCATCACCGCCATCGGCACCAGGAACGACAGGATCGAGATGTATTTCGGCCCGGTCAGCAGATGCACCAGCGGCCCGCCCAGAAGGCTGGTGCCCAGAACCAGCGCCAGCCCGATCACAAGGCTCGATTCCATCGTGACGTCGGCCATGCGCTGGAAATCCGCCGCCCGGTCCTTCATCCGCGTCAGTTGCGGCAGGAACAGCGACTGGCAGGAACTGGCCAGCACCAGCGTCGGTGTCAGCGTCAGCGTGAAGGCCATCGAGAAATAGGCGAACTTGTCCATCCCCAGTTCGCGCCCGACGATCAGCCGCTCGCCGTTGAAGACCCCGAACATCAGCATCCCGTTCAGAAGGATCGGCCAGCCGAACTGGGTCGCCCGCTTCATCAGTCCGAAGTCCAGCGCCAGCCGGTAGCGCCGTTCAGCGGTGACATGCGACACCACCACCATCGAGGCCGCCTGCACGAAGATCGACACCAGCATGATCCGGTAGTCCTGATAGATCAGCGCCAGCGGCCACAGCACCAGCACCGAAATGAACGGCGGCACCGCGTTCGACAGGATCATCGGCGTGAAGTTCAGATGCCGCCGCAGCCGGTGCGGGTCATAGTGCTGAAGCCCGTTGATGAACGGCACGAAGGCCAGCATCTGATAGGCCCATGTCACCTGCTCGACATGCAGATAGGCGGCGTAGGGCCGGGCGATCAGGTAAAGCGCGGTCGACGAAAAGCAGCCGCGCATCACCTGGAAGCCCTGCATCGCCGCCTGGAAATGCGGATCGTCGCCATCCTTGTCGACGACCATCAACTGATTCAGCCCCAGGTAGGACAGCATCTCGACAATCGACATGCTGACCGCGAAGGACGAGGCGATGCCGTAATTTTCGGGACTGACAAGCCGCGCGACGATCAGGTTGCGGATCAGCGACAGGAGGAATCCCGCAGCGTTTCCCGTCACCACCAGGACTGCTTTCTTCAGCATGATTCGCGTGAGCTGCCCGTTTTTCGTTCGTCCCTGCTTTTGCGGGCAAATTTCCATTCCCGCAAGCCACGGCAGGGAATTGGCGCGGTGGCGCTTGATCAAAAGCGGCAACCCGCCGGAATTGGCCCCTCCGCCGCCACAAAATGCATCAGCCGAACGGCGTCGTCCCCGCCAGCCAGTGCCGCGCCAGCCCGGTCGCCCGCCGGGCATAGAGCCGCTGGCGCGGGTCGTCCGCCGCCGCCCGGCTGGCGATCCACCCGCACGAGGCCAGGCAGCGCAGCAGCACGAACAGCGTCAGATCCTGCACCCCCGGCGGCGCCACCCCCCGCGCCACGCCATAGCCATCGGCCAGCGCCCGGGCCAGTTCTGACAGGTGCGGCTCCTCAAGGCTTTGCACCAGCGCGGTTCCCAGATCGTAAAGCCGGAACCCGTGGCCGCTGTCGTCGAAGTCGATCAGCGCGAGCCCGCCGGGACCATCGAGCACATTCTCGCGCAGCACATCGGCGTGGATCAGCCCGACATCCGCCCCTGCCGCCAGCCGCGCCTCCAACGCCTGCCGCGCCGCCGCCCGTGCGTCGGACAGAAGCGCCCGTTCGGTCGCGGTCAGCCCCGGACTGTCCCAGAACCGTCCCCACAGCGGTGCCTCGCCCAGAAGCCCGTCGATGTCCCAGCGCGGCCGTTCGGGCGGGCAGACAAAGCTGATCGCGTCGGTCGCGGCATGCAGGCCACCGACCAGCGCCCCGATCCGGTGGAATAGTCCTGCCTGCTCGGCCGCGCCGCCGGCAAGCGGTTGCTCGGCCGAGCCGACCGCCGCCCCGTCCAGCCAGCGCACCACCGAAGCCACCCGCCCCCCCGCCCGGCAGGTCCAGCCGCCGGCCCGCGTCGCCACTGGGGCCGGCACCAGCTGGCCGCGTCGCGCCAGTTCTGCCGTCCAGTCAAGCTCCGCCGCAATCGCCGCCGCGCTCTGATAGCCCGGCCGGTGCAGCCGCAGGGCAGCAGGTCGCCCGTCGGCCAGCCATATCTGGAAAACCACGTTTTCCCGCATCTTCACCAGCCGCGGCGGGCGCCCATCCGCCGGCCAGTGCGCCAGCGCCTCGGCGGCCATCGCCTGGGCCTCGGCGGCATCGATCATGCCGCCACCCCGTCCAGACTGGCCTGCAGGGCCGCCACGGCCATCCCGGCTTGATCTGCGCCGAACGGCAGCGGCGGGCGCAGTTTCAGGATATGCTGGGCCCGCCCGACCCGCCCGATCAGGACGTCGCGCGCCTTCATCGCCTCGACCGCCGCCGCCGCGGCTTCGGGGGCGGGTATCCCGTCGCGCGCCAGCTCGACCGCATAGAACTGGCCCCGCGCCCGCACCCCGGCGATCAGCGGATGGCGCAGGGTCCGCAACATTCCCTCCATCGTCCGGCTGACCGTGGCGGCATGGTCCATCAGCCCCTCTTCCTCGATCACCTGCAGGGTGGCCATCGCCGCGGCGCAGGACACCGGATTGCCGCCGAACGTGTTGAAATAGCCGAAGGCCTCGCGGAAGGCCGCCATCACCGCCGGCCGCGCCACCACGCCCGCCACGGGATGGCCGTTGCCCATCGGCTTTCCCAAAGTCACGACATCGGGGGCAAAGCCCAGCCAGTCGTGCCCCCACCACTGGCTGCCGAGCCGCCCGAAGCCCGGCTGCACCTCGTCGCACAGCACCAGCCCGCCGGCCCCGCGTACCGCCGCCACCGTGGCATCGAGGAACCCCGGCGCGACGTCCGGCAGCCCCTCGTTGGCGAAGACCGGGCACAGCATCAGCGCCGCGAACCCGTGCCCCGATGCCGCCAGATCGGCGATGGCGCGCGCCACATGGCCGGCAAAAGCCACCCCGTCGCAGCCCCCCGGCGCGAGGCTGTCGGGCGCCGGCACCCGGCGCACATGCGCCGGCCAGCCGCCGATCGGCGGGCGGCGGGTAGACAGCTGCGACACCGCCGTGGTGTTGCCGTGATAGGTATTGTCGGTGGCGATGATCCCAACCTTGCCGGTGACCGCCTGCGCCATCCGCAGCGCGATGTCGTTGGCCTCGGACCCGGTGCAGGTCATGATGATCTGGCTGAGACCGTGGCCGAATTTCGCCACCAGCCGCTCGCCATAATCGAGGATGCCTTCGTGCAGATAGCGGGTGTGGGTGTTCAAGGTTGCCGCCTGCCGGGCGATGGCCTCGACCACCCTGGGGTGGCAATGGCCGACATGGGCGACGTTGTTGTAGCAATCCAGATAGCGCCGCCCGTCGGCATCGAACAGCCAGACGCCCTCACCACGCACGATATGCACCGGCTGGTCGTAGAAGGTCGGCACGTTCGGTCCCAGAAGCCGCGCCCGCCGTTCGATCAGGTCACTCATCCTCGATCTTCCCCCGCATCGCCTTGACCTCGCCGCGCACCGCCTTGGCCTTCAGACGCCGCATCCGGCTGCCCATCGTCGGCTTGGTCGCCACCCGCCGCTTCGGCGCCACCAGCGCCGCCCGGATCAGCTCGGCCAGCCGTTCGCGCGCCAGCTCGCGGTTCTGCGCCTGGCTGCGGGTTTCCTCGGCGCGGATGAGGATGGCGCCGTCCAGCGTCCAGCGCCGCCCCGCCAGCCGCTTCAGCCGCGCCTTGACGGCCGGCGACAGCGCCGGACTGCGCTCGGCCTCGAAGCGCAGGTCGACGGCGGTCGAGACCTTGTTGACATTCTGCCCGCCGGGACCCGAGGCGCGCGAGAAGGTCTCGCTCAGTTCCCAGTCGGCAATCGCGATCTGATCGGTGATCCACAGCATGGCGCGACCCTAGGGCAGGATCGATTCAAAGCGCAATGGCGCGGCCAGTCCTCTCAGCTTTCCGAACCGGTCAGGCAACGCGCCACTGGCGCGTCACCTGATCGGTCCGGGCTCCCGCCTCAGATCGCCGCCTTGCGGCTTTCCTCCAGGTAGATTTCCCGCAGCCGCACCGCCACGGGCCCGGGCTTGCCGCCGCCCAGCTTCACCCCGTCGATCTCGACAACCGGCATGACGAAGGCCGAGGCCGAGGTGACGAACGCCTCGTCCGCCGCCTGCGCCTCGGCCAGGGTGAAGGACCGTTCCTCGACCTTCAGTTGCGCCTCGTCGGCATAGCGCAACACCGCCGCGCGGGTGATTCCATGCAGGATGTCGTTCGACAGCCCGCGGGTTACGATCCTGCCGCCCTTGACGATCCAGGCATTGTTCGAGGTGCCTTCGGTGACCAGCCCGTCCTCGACCAGCCAGGCATCGTCGGCGCCGGCCTTCTTGGCCATCATCTTGCCCATCGACGGGTAAAGCAGCTGCACCGTCTTGATGTCGCGCCGCTGCCAGCGGATGTCGGGGATCGAGATGGACCTTCAGCCCGCGCTTCGCATCGGCGCTGTTCCTCCGGGCGCCGGTGATCTGGGTGAACATCACCAGCGTCGGCGCGGTCCTGGCCGCGGTCTGTGGAGGGCATATCCGGTTTCATCGAGAGGTTCGCCGGTCGAGCTCTTCCATATCCACTGGATCTTCAGATCGGTCTCGAGGTGATCAAGGAGGTCGATCACAGCCGCGTGAAAGCCTGGTCCCGCGTTGGACGTTCGGCAAGACGCGGCCAATCGATCGCCACCCACGTCGATCACGAGCGGGTCTGCTAACGGGATAAGCTCGACTTCAAGCAACGAGGTATTTGCACGGCGCGTACGGAACAATGGTCCAAGAGCCATTTTTTTCGCCCAATCGGCAGCGGCCCTTTCAATTTGCTGCAATATCTTTTCTTTTGATTTCTTGAAGATCAGGCCTGCTGGAAGCCTGTCCGAATATGACCGCAGATCAATACCCAATTCGATCTACCCCCATAGCTCCGCCTCAGGCGGCCAGACGCGCGACCCTTCGTAATGCAAGGGTACCGGGCGGTCTTCGGCCAGAAGGAGCGGCCCGTCAAGGTCCACCCACTCGGCCCCCTGCGCCATCAGAAGGGCCGGGGCCATGCCCAGCGACGAGCCGACCATGCAGCCGACCATCACCCCGAACCCTTCCGCCCGCGCCGCGTCGCGCAGCGCCAGCGCCTCGGTCAGGCCGCCGGTCTTGTCCAGCTTGATGTTCACCAGGTCATAGCGGCCCTTCAGCGCCGCCAGCGTCGCCCGGTCATGGCAGCTTTCGTCGGCGCAGACCGGCACCGGGCGGGCGATGTGGGCCAGCGCCTCGTCCTGCCCGGCGGGCAGCGGCTGTTCGACCAGCGCCACCCCCAGCCGGGCCAGGTGCGGGCAGAGATCGGCATAGATCTCGGCGCTCCAGCCTTCGTTGGCGTCGACGATGATCGTGGCCGACGGCGCGCCGGCCCGCACCGCCTCCAGCCGGGGCATGTCGTCGGGCGTTCCCAGCTTGATCTTCAAGACCGGCCGCCCGGCTTGCCGCGCCGCCGCCTCCCGCATCCTGTCGGGCGTATCCAGCGACAGCGTATAGGCGGTGATGACCGGACCCGGGGCACCCAGCCCCGCCAGGTCCCACGCCCGCCGCCCGCTGTGCTTTGCCTCCCAGTCCCACAGCGCGCAATCGACGGCATTGCGCGCCGCGCCGGCGGGCAGCAGATCCTGCAGCGCCGCCCGCGTCACCTCCGGCGGCAGCGCCCGGATCTGCGCCGCCACGCTGTCGGGCGTTTCGCCATAGCGGGCGTAGGGCACGCATTCGCCGCGGCCGGTCACGCCTTGGCGGGCGACGGTCGCGGTGATGACCCGCGCCTCGGTCTTCGATCCGCGGGAAATGGCAAAGGTCTGCGCCAGCTGGAAGACGTCTTCGGTAACGGTGATCATCGGCAGTTCCCGCGCGGCCCCGGCTCTGCGAGGTTCTTCGCCGATTTCGCCGCCGGGGGAAAGCCAAGATGCTGCTGCGTCGCGGCGTCGATGCTGCAAATGCGAAATGACCCTTGCCGCCGCGCCCGCAATATTCTACCGATTTCGCCAGACCTGTTGACACAATCTTGCGAGACCGCCATGAGCTTCCGCGTCCAGCCCCCCGCCCCGGCCCGTCCCAACCGCTGCCAACTGTTCGGCCCCGGATCGCGCCCGGCGCTCTTTGAAAAGATGGCGGCCAGCGCGGCCGACGTCATCAACCTCGACCTGGAGGATTCGGTCGCCCCCGACGACAAGCCGCAGGCGCGCAAGAACATCATCCAGGCGATCAACGACATCGATTGGGGCCGCAAGCACCTGTCGGTCCGCATCAACGGGCTGGACACGCCGTTCTGGTATCGCGACGTGGTCGAGGTGCTGGAGGAGGCCGGCGATCGCATCGACCAGATCATGATTCCGAAGGTGGGTTGCGCGGCCGACGTCTATGCCGTCGACGCACTGGTCAGCGCCATCGAGGCGGCAAAGGGCCGGGCCCGGCGCATCGGCCTTGAAGTCATCATCGAAACCGCCGCCGGCATCGCCCACGTCGAGGAAATCGCCGCCTCCAGCCCGCGCCTCCAGGCGATGAGCCTGGGGGCCGCCGACTTCGCCGCCAGCATGGGCATGCAGACCACCGGCATCGGCGGCACGCAGGACAATTACTACATGCTGAAGGACAACACCCGCCACTGGTCCGACCCCTGGCATTGGGCGACGGCGGCCATCGTCGCCGCCTGCCGCACCCACGGCGTCCTGCCGGTCGATGGGCCGTTTGGCGATTTCTCCGATGACGAAGGTTTCCGTGCCCAGGCCCGCCGCGCCGCGACGTTGGGCATGGTCGGAAAATGGGCGATCCACCCCAAGCAGGTGGCGCTGGCCAACGAAATCTTCACCCCCTCGGCCGAACAGGTGGCCGAGGCGCGCGAAATCCTCGCCGCCATGCAGGCCGCCAAGGCCGCGGGGCAGGGCGCGACGGTCTACAAGGGCCGGCTGGTCGACATCGCCTCGATCCGCCAGGCCGAGGGGATCGTGCGCCAGGCCGAGATGGCCGGCGCCTGACCGCAGGGCCGCTGTTCGCCGCGCGCTGATCGGTGCTATGCTCGCCTCCGAAACCGCGGAGGCGCCGATGCCCGACATGCCCAACACCGAACAGGCCGAATTCTGGAACGGCGACGTCGGCCGCCGATGGCTGTCGCTGGAAACCGAACTGGAGATGATGAACGCCAGCGTCGTCTATCATCTTCTGGCCGAGGCGCGGGATTCGGGCGCCAGCCGCGTCCTGGAAATCGGCTGCGGCGCCGGCCGGCTGGCGCTGGGGCTGGCACAGGGCATCGCCGACGGCGGGCAGGTGGTGGCGGTCGACATTTCCGAACCGATGCTGACGCGGGCGCGCCAGCGGGCGCACGGGCACGCCAACCTGACCTTCCTGCGCGCCGACGCCCAGACCGCCGACCTGCCCGGTCCGTTCGATCTGGTGTTGTCGACGTTCGGGGTCATGTTCTTCGACGATCCGGTCGCGGCATTCGCCAATATCCGCCGCGCCACGGCAGGGGGCGGGCGGCTTTTGTGCGCAACCTTCGGCGCGATCACCGCCAACCCCTGGTTCTCGATCCCGCGCGCTGCGGCAGTCGCGCGCCTCGGCCAGCCGCCCGAGACTGCCCCGAACGCGGCCGGCCCGCTGGCTTTTGCCGACCGGATACGGGTCTGCGGCCTGCTGACCGACGCCGGCTGGCAGGACGCGACCGCCGAAGCGCGGATCTTCGACTTTCATCACACCGGCGGACCTGCCGCGGCCGCCGACCTCAGCCTCAGCCTTGGTCCCGCCGCCTTCCTGGTTCGCACCCTTGGCGCATCTGATGCCGACCGCCAGGCGATCCGCGACCAGATCGAAACCGGCTTCGCCGCCTTTGCCACGGCGGACGGCATCCACCTGCCGGTCGAGATCAACCTCTTCTCGGCCCGCAACCGCTGAAACATTGCGATACCGGCAGGGCCTTCCCCCCGCCCCCAATCATCGGCTAGTGATGGCCCATGAAATGGACGGTGCCGAACACCCTGACCTTCCTGCGACTGTTGGCCGCGCCCGGCGTCGCAGTGATGTTCCTCTATTTCCGCCGCCCCTGGGCCGACTGGTTTGCCCTGGCGCTGTTCGTCAGCGCCGCGATCACCGACTATTTCGACGGCTATCTTGCGCGGCTGTGGAAACAGGAATCGAAGTTCGGCGCCATGCTCGACCCGATCGCCGACAAGGCGATGGTTGTCATCGCCATCATGGTGCTGACCGGCTATTCGGGCATGAACCCTTGGCTGATCCTGCCCTCGACGGTGATCCTGTTCCGCGAAGTGTTCGTCTCGGGCCTGCGGGAATACCTGGGCGCGCCGGCGGGCGGGTTGAAAGTCACGAAGCTGGCCAAGTGGAAGACCACTGCGCAGATGGTGGCGATTGCCACGCTGTTCCTGGGGACCGGCTTCGAATATCTGAACGGCGTCGCCATGCACGGCATGACCCCCGAACAATATGCCGACGCCGTCGCCGCCGGGCTGGCCGATCCGGTGCGCGCCTGCGGCAAGCGTGACTGCGCCTCGGTCGCCAATCACGCCGGGCTGATCCTGATCTGGATCGCGGCGGCCCTTACATTCCTGACCGGCTGGGACTATTTCAGGAAGGCCCTGCCATTCCTGAAAGACGAGAAATGATCCGCGTTCTCTATTTCGCCTGGGTGCGCGAACGCATCGGCCAACCGTCCGAGATGGTCGAAAGCCGGGCCGCCACCGTCGCCGATCTGGTCGCCGAGCTTGCCGCCCGCGAAGACCGCTATGCCGCCGCCTTCGCCGACACCCGCGCCCTGCGCGTGGCGCTCGACCAGCAGCTTTCGGGCTTTGATGCGCCGCTGGCCGGGGTGCGCGAGGTGGCGTTCTTTCCACCGATGACCGGGGGCTAGGCGATGGCCGCCGACGACATCCGCGTTCAGGCCGAACCGTTCGACTATGGCGCGGTGTCGGCGGACTTTGCCCGCAGCGTCGGCGGGGCAGGGGCGGTCGTCACTTTTCTGGGAATGGTGCGCGACGAATCCGGGCGGTTGACCGGGATGGAGATCGAACACTATCCCGGCATGACCGAAAGCGCGCTGGCGGCCATCGCCGGCGAGGCGCGCACCCGCTGGGATCTGGCCGGCCTGGCCATCATTCACCGCTATGGCCGCCTGATGCCGGGCGAGCCGATCATGATGGTGGCCACCGCTGCCCGCCACCGCGAAGCCGCCTTTGCCGCTGCCGAATTTCTGATGGATTACCTGAAATCCCGCGCCCCGTTCTGGAAGAAGGAATTCCATTCCGACGGCGCCGACTGGGTCGCCGCGCGCGACGCGGACGAGGCGGCGCTGGGCAAATGGTAGGGTGCGCCGTGCAGGCCGGCGCCTAGCCGGGCACAGCCTGCCGTCAGCCGATGTTGGCCTTTTCGATGTAGGTGCGCAGTTCCTCGGCCTCGGCGCGGGCGTCCCGCAGGCCGTCCATCGCCGCCCGAAGCTCGGCATCGCTTTGCGCAAGCTGGGTCATCAGGTCGCGCTCGCGCTGTTCGTAGTAGGTCTGCGTCTCTTCGCGGGCGGCCTCGGAATCATGCAGGTTGCGGGCCATCTCGTCCAGGTCGCCAAGCTCGGCCTGCGTCACCCGGGTCAGCCGGTGCACCAGCCACGAGGCGAACCACCCCAGCCCGAAGGCCAGGAACAGCACGACCGTCATGGCGATGATGAATTGGGTATGGTTCATCCGGTTCTGCCTTGGCTTCAGGGTTTTTTCAGGGTGTCGGGGCGTTTCTTCGGCCGGGGCGTGCCGGCGTCCGGCGTCAGGACCGGAACCGCGCTGTCCGCCGCCGGAGCCGGGTCCGCCGTGGCCGGCTGGTCGGTCGTCGCCGGTTGGTCCGTCTGGGTTGCGGCAGGGTCGACCGGCTGGCCGTCCTTGCCCAGAAGCCGGAACTCGATGCGGCGGTTCTGTTCGCGGTCGGCCTCGGTATCGTTGGCCATCAGCGGCTGGGTTTCGCCATAGCCCTTGGCCTTCAGGTTGCCGGTCAGCACCCGCCGCGCCAGCAGCGCTTCGATCACCGACTGGGCCCGCTGCTGCGACAGGACCATGTTCATCTCGTCGCGGCCCTGGCTGTCGGTATGCCCGCCGACCTCCATCGGCACGTCGCCGCAGTTCTTCATCACCGCCGCGATCTTGTCGAGCGTGTCGGCCGAGTCGGGCGAGATCACCGCCGAGCCCGGATCAAAGGCGATTTTCTTCACGGCCAACGCGGCGTTGATCTGGCTGACGCATTCGGCCGGCGTCGGCAGGCCAAGGGTCTTGTCCAGCGCCTTGTCATAGCGGATCGCCAGGTCATAGGCCGCGCTACTGCCCAGCCGGGAATCGAGGATGCGCGACACCGCCCCCGAGGCGTCCTTCGCCCCCGACAGCCCCTCGATCCGCATCGACCCTTCGCGCACCGTGACCGAGCCGCTGTCCAGTTCCGCCAGAGCTTCGAGCCCGACCAGCACCCGCGCCGTCCAGCCGTCCGGCAGGCCGGTGGCCAGGCGCGTGGCGGCATGAACCTTGCTTGCGCCAAAGCGCGCCGCCGCCAGGCTTTCGGCGGCCTTGCGCGCCATGTCGTCGCCCAGCCGGCCGCTCAGGTCGACCCGGCCATCCTTGTCGAGCGTTGCCACGAATTCCGCGGCCCCCGGCGCCAGCCCTTCGGATTTCGAGGCAATCGAGGCCTTCAGCGAAAAGACGTCGGGCAGATTCGATTCCAGTTCGCCCACCACCCGGTCGAAGTCGGCCTGCTTGACCTCGGGGTCGGCGGTCAGCGTCACGTCGGCATCCGAAAAAGTGATCGCCCCATGCCCGAGCTTCTTGACCGCGTTCAGCCCCAGAACTACGGCGTCCGACCAGGCCGGGGTGGGCACACCCAGGCCGACGGTGCAGCCGGCCTGCGGATCGGCGCCGGCTGCCGTCGCCGCCGCGAGGATCTTCACCTGCGCCGCATCGCTGTCGGCCGAGCAGGCATCGAACCGCGCGCCGGCCTTGTCGATCAGGAAGCGCACGGTGAAGGGCGCGATCACCGGATGGGGCGCGGCGATGTTCAGCTGCAGGTCCAGCCCCTTGGGCGCCTTGCGCCGCAGGTTGGATTCAAGCCCGGCCCGTTCCGTCTCGCTTTCGGAAATGGCAGTCACGGCCACCTGCCCGGCGGTGACCGAAATCTTGGCCCGTTTCAGCAGTTTGACCGCGGTTTCAGCGTAGGCCACCGTCTGGTCCCACCCCTCCGGCGCCGGATGGTCGGTGCTTTCCAGCATGTCGGTGACCTTTTCGCCCGACAGGGACTTGAGCGTCGTGGTCAGCTGGTCGCGGTCCATGCTGGTCGGGACCAGGCCGATCAGTGAAATCCCGTCGTCGTTGCGCAGGATCTGGATCGAGAAATCGGGGATGGCGTCCTTGTTTTCGGCCGCCACCTGAATTTCGTCGCGCAGCCGCGCCGCGTCGACGACGTTCTCCGCCGCCAGGAGCGCGCGAAAGCGCATCGCCTCGGTGGGGGCGGTGCCGCGCAGGATCACCTTCAGCCCGTCCGCCTCGACCTCGGCCCAACTGTAGCCGGCCTCGGTCAGCGCGCGGCGCACGGCCAGCCGGGAAAACCGCTCGATGGCGCTGGCCGACCAGATCGACAGCAACAGGCACAGGAACCCGGTTCCGGCGAACACCGCGGGCACCACGGCCTTCGCCGGAAACGTCTTGGGAAGCGCGACTTTCACCCGAACTGGCCCCGTTGACCCTTACCGGCGCCCTCTTAGGCCCTTGGGCCGGTGCGATCAATCAAAGGAACGCGGCGGCGGCAAGAAACAGCGCAGGTATCAGGCCAGCGTCGCGGTTGGTGCGGAACAGCCGCAAGCACCCCGCCGGATCGTCGATGTCCAGCCGGCCGAGCTGCCACAAGAGATGCCAGCCCAGGAACCAGGGCGCGGCCAGCGCCAGCGCCAGCTTCACCCCCCCGGCCGTGGGCAGCAGCGCCGCCAGGATCGCCGCCGCCATCAGCGTGACCGTCACCACCATGAACAGCGCCAGCCACTTCGATGTCGCCGCGCCGAAGAGCCGCGCCGTCGACCTGACCCCGATCAGGACGTCGTCCTCCTTGTCCTGATGGGCATAGATCGTGTCGTAGAACAGGGTCCAGGCGATTCCGGCAGCATAGAGCACCCAGACCGGCGCATCGGGCCAGCCGGCGTGGGCCGCATAGGCGACCGGCGCGCCCCAGTTGAAGGCCGATCCCAGGAACAGTTGCGGCCACCAGGTGAAACGCTTGGCGTAAGGATAGATCGCCACCAGCCCCAACGACGACAGCGCCAGCAGGATCGTGACCAGGTTGAAGGTCAGAAGCACAAGCCCGGCCAGCGCCATCTGCGCCGCCATCCATATCAGCGCCTGCCGGACAGTAACCTGCCCCGACGGGATCGGCCGCGACCGGGTGCGTGCCACCGCCGCGTCGAAGTCGCGGTCGGTGATGTCGTTCCAGGTGCAGCCCGCGCCCCGCATCAGCCAGGCGCCGGCGGCGCAACCGGCGATGATCCACAAGTCATGGGTCCGCCAGCCGTCGCGCGCCGCCGCCAGAGCCACCCCCCACCAGCAGGGCAGCAGCAGCAGCCAGGTGCCGATCGGCCGGTCGGCCCGTGACAGCCGCAGGTAGGGCCGCGCGAACTCGGGGGCCAGCCGGTCCACCCAGTTGCCGCGCACGGCGTCGGCGACCGGCGCGGGCTGCGCCTCTGGCAAATCGTCGGGCTGGCTCATAAGGTCGGTCTCATGCAAACGGTCAGGATCAGGCTCTGTGTAGACCATCCGCTCGGGGCGGGGCAATCTGTGCCCCTGACCGAAGCGCAGGCCCATTACCTGTTCGGGGTCATGCGGCTGGGCGCGGGCGATGCGGTCCTGCTGTTCAACGGCCGCGACGGCGAATGGCGGGCGACAGTCGCAGCCGCAGGCAAGCGCGGCGGCAGCTTGCGCTGCGACCTGCAGACCCGGCCGCAGGGCATCGCGCCCGACCTGTGGCTGGTCTTCGCGCCGGTCAAGAAGGCGCGCACCGACTTCATCGTCGAAAAGGCGGTCGAGCTGGGCGTCGCCCGGCTTCTGCCCGTTCAGACCGATTTCACCAACGCCGAACGGTTGCGCCAGGACAAGGCCGAGGCTCATGTCCGCGAAGCGGCCGAGCAGTGCGAGACTACCTTCCTGCCCGAGATCGCCCCGCTGACGCCGCTGCCGCGCCTGCTGGCCGGCTGGGATCCGGCGCGGCGCATCTACTGGGCCGACGAATCCGGTGCTCGGCGCGCCGAGGGGTCGGGCAGCCGGCATGGCGGCTTGCAGGCCGGGCCGGCGGCGATCCTGATCGGCCCAGAGGGCGGGTTTTCGCCCGCCGAACGGGCGCGGCTGGCGGCGCTGCCTTTCGTCACGCCGGTATCGCTCGGCCCCCGGATCCTCAGGGCCGAAACCGCCGCCCTGGCCCTGATCGCGCTCTGGCAGGCGCACTGTGGGGACTGGGCATGGGCCTGACCCCGGCGACCATCGCGGACCTGCCGGACCTGGCCGCGTTTCTGGGCGCGCGCGCCGACGTGAACATGTTCGCCCTGTCGAACCTGTTCCACCACGGGCTGGGCAGCGGTCCGGGCTTGCGGATGCGGTTCTGGCTGGCGCGCAAGGCGGGAGGCATCGTCGGTGCGCTCGGTCTGTCGGGGCAGGGCACGGTCTTTCCCTGGTTGCCGGCGCTGGGGGCGGATTGGCAGGCGGCGGCGCGGGTGGTGCAGGGTGTGCCGCTGGCCGGTCTGACCGGCGAGGCCGCCTGCGCCAGGGCTTTCCTGACCGCCGCCAATCTGACGGCGGCGCCCACGCAGCGCGATGGCACCGAACCGGGCTTTGCGCTCGACCTCGCCCGGCTTGTCCTGCCGCCCGCCGATGGGGTGCGCCTCGTCGTTCCCGGCCCCGATCATCGCCCCACCCTGATCCGCTGGCGCGCAGACTATGTGGTCGAGGTTCTTGGAACGCCGCCCGAGCGGGCCGAGGCCGCCGCCGCCGCCGACATCGGTCGCGCGCTTGCCGCCGGGCGGCTGCGGCTTCTGCTGGTGTCGGGCCGACCGGCAGCGATGACCGGCTTCAATGCCACCCTGCCTTCGGCCGTCCAGATCGGCGGCGTCTATACCCCTCCGGACCAGCGCGGGCGCGGCCATGCGCGGCTGGCGGTGGCGCTGCATCTGGCCGAGGCTCGGGCCGCCGGCGTGCGCCACGCCTATCTCTATGCCTTCAGCGAACAGGCGGCGCGCGCCTACCGCGCCATCGGCTTCACGCCCTCGGGGCACATGCGCTTCGTGACCTTCGCCCAGCCGCAGGAGGCGCGGCCGTGAGCTTCCTGCGCCCCGCGGCCGCCGCAACCCTGTCGCGCTGGTCCGAAGTCCTGGTCGCCCTAGCGGTCTTGGCCTTCGGCGGCTGGCTGGTGCGGCTGGGCGGCTATCTTCTGGTGCCTCTGGGCGCCGTCATCCTGGCGACCGGGGCCGGCTGGGGGCTGATCGCCTTGCGCCGCCTGCGGTTCCAACGGCCGGTAATCGCCCCCGGCATCGTCGAGATCGACGAAGGGCAGGTCGGCTACCTCGGCCCCGACTTCGGCGGCTATGTCGCGCTGCGCGAACTGGCCGAGGTGCGGCTGATCCGCCTGCACGGGCTGCCGCACTGGCGGCTGAAGCAGATCGACGGGCAGGCGCTGCTGATCCCCCACCAGGCCGAAGGCGCAGCCGCCCTGTTCGACGCCTTCGCCGCGCTGCCGGGGGCCGACATGGCCGCCTTTGCCGCCGCGCTCGACCATCCGGCCGACACCCAGATGGTCTGGACCCGTGCACCCCGCATTCGCGCCGCCCGCCCTTGACTTGGCCGCCGCGCCGCGCCACGCATGGACGCCCTAAATTCTGACCCAGATCGGAGACCAAAATGTCGATTCCCCAGTCCGGCGGCGGCCCGATCGAAGACTTCGCCCAATTGGCCGGGCTGATCGAAAGCGGCTGCAAGCCGAAGGCCGACTGGCGCATCGGCACCGAACACGAAAAATTCGGCTATCTGACCGATACGCTCGCCCCCGTTCCCTACGACGGCCCACGTTCGATCCGCGCGCTGCTGGAAGGGCTGCGCGACCGCTTCGGCTGGACCCCGGTGCTGGAGCAGGACAAGATCATCGGCCTGACCCGCAACGGCGCCAACGTCAGTCTTGAACCGGGCGGGCAGTTCGAACTGTCGGGCGCGCCGCTGGCGACCATCCACGGGGTGCAGGCCGAGCTGGAAAGCCACCTGGCCGAAGTGCGCGCCATCGCCGAGCCGCTGGGCATCGCCCACATGGGCGTCGGTGCCGCGCCGATCTGGCGCCACCAGGACATGCCGATGATGCCCAAGGGCCGCTACCGGCTGATGACCGACTACATGGGCCGGGTCGGCACCCACGGCACCCAGATGATGTACCGGACCTGCACGGTTCAGGTGAACCTCGACTATGCGTCCGAAGCCGACATGGTGAAGAAGCTGCGGGTGGCGCTGGCGCTGCAGCCGGTGGCGACCGCGCTGTTCGCCTCGTCCCCGTTCTTCGACGGCAAGACCAACGGCCACAAGAGCTGGCGCTCGCGCATCTGGCGCAGTCTCGATGACGCGCGCACCGGCATGCTGCCCTTCGTGTTCGAGGACGGCATGGGCTTTCAGCGCTATGTCGACTGGGTGCTCGATGCGCCGATGTATTTCGTCTACCGCGACGGCCATTATGTCGATGCGCTCGGCCAGTCGTTCCGCGACTTCCTGAAGGGCGAGCTGCCGGCGCTGCCCGGCGAAAAGCCCACCCTGTCGGATTGGGCTGACCACATGACCACCGTGTTCCCGGAAGCACGGGTCAAGAAATACATCGAGATGCGCGGCGCCGACGTGGGCGATGCCGCCCATATCGTCGCACTGCCGGCCTTCTGGGTCGGGCTGACCTATGACCAGACCGCGCTGGATGCCGCGTGGGATCTGGTGCGCGGATTCGATGCCGAAACCCGCCAGGGCCTGCGCGTCGCCGCGTCCGTCTCGGCCTTGCAGGGCGAGGCGGGGGGCGTGAAGCTGATGGACCTGGCGCGCGCGGCCGTCGGCCTGTCGCACGCCGGCCTTGCCGCCCGCGGCCTTGGCGAGGAGCGGCACCTGGCGCCGCTGGTCGAAAGCCTGAAGACCGGCCAGGTGCAGGCCGACCGCTGGCTGGCGCGCTACAACGGCGACTGGCACGGCGACCTGACGCGGATCTATGCCGAGGCGCGGCTTTAGAGCCTGTCGGGTTTCAGTCCAGCGTCCGCCGGAACCGCAAGAGCGCCAGCACCGCGAAGATCGCGACGAACAGCGCCAGCGCGGTCAGCTGGCGTGACACCGTCGCCAGATCGGCGCCCTTCAGCATCACCGCCCGAATCAGCCGCAGGAAATGCGTCAGCGGCAGGATCTCGCCCAGCCGCTGCGCCCAGACCGGCATGCCGCGGAACGGGAACATGAACCCCGACAGAAGGATCGAGGGCAGGAAGTAGAAGAAGGTCAGCTGCATTGCCTGCATCTGCGTCCGTGCCAGCGTCGAGAACAGGTAGCCCAAGAGCACCAAGGCCATCACGAACAGGATGATCCCGCCGGCCAGCAGCGTGAACCGCCCTTCGAACGGCACATCGAACAGAAGCCGCGCCGCGCCCAGGACCACCACCACCTGCACCGCCCCCACCATGAAGTAGGGCAGGATCTTGCCCAGCATGATTTCCCCCGCGGTGACCGGCATCGACAGGAGGTTCTCCATCGTTCCCCGCTCGGTTTCGCGGGTCAGGGCCATGGCGGTCATCATCGTCATGGTCATCTGCAGGATGACGCCCAGCAGTCCCGGCACGATGTTGTACTGGGTGATCCCCTCGGGGTTGAAGCGGCGGTGCACCACCACGTCCAGCGCCGCCCGCCCCGCGCCCTCGGCCTGGGCCTGCTGGCCGGTTTCACGTTGCAGCGCCTCGGCCGCGACCGTGCCCAGCGTCCCGATCGCGCCCGAGGCCACCGAAGGGTCGGTCGCGTCGGCTTCGATCAGGATCTGCGGATGGTCGCCGCGTTCGACCCGGCGGCCGAAATCCGAGGGCACGGTGACAACAAAGCTGACGTCGCCGCGCTGCAACAGCCGTTCGGCTTCGGCGGCGCTCGCGTCGGGGTAGGCAAAGCGGTAATAGCCGGTCAGCTCCAGCGCCGAGACCATCGCCCGGGTGAACCGGTCGGCGGTCGGCGCGACCAGCGCGGCGGGCAGGCCCTTGGGATCGCTGTTGATGGCAAAGCCGAACAGCACCAGCTGCATCAGCGGCACGCCCAGCATCATCGCGAACGTCACCCGGTCGCGCCGCATCTGGATCGTTTCCTTGACGATCAGCGTGAAGATCCTGCCAAGCGACGCAAATCCCCTCATGCGACATTGTCCTGTGCTGCGCCCATCAGCTGGATGAACACATCTTCAAGGCTGCTGTCGGCGCGTTTCAGATCCAGTCCCCTGGCCTCGGCCACTGCGCTGACGCTGGCCTTCAGCAGGTCGCCATCACGGCCGATCACATGCAGGTCGTTGCCGTAGGGCGCCACCTGGTCGACGCCGGGCATGGAGCGCAGCTCGCGCGCCGCCTCGGCGGTGGCGGCCCCGGACAGGACAAAGGTGGTCAGGCCAGCGTCGCGGATTACTTCGGCCACAGTGCCGCGCGCCACCAGCCGGCCATAGGCGATGTAGTTGATCCGGTGACAGCGTTCGGCCTCGTCCATGTAATGGGTCGAGACCAGCACCGTCAGCCCCTCGGCGGCCAACTGGTGGATTTCATCCCAGAATTCGCGCCGCGCCTTGGGGTCCACCCCGGCGGTCGGCTCGTCCAGCAGAAGCAGGCGCGGCCGGTGCATGATGCAGGCCGCCAGCGCCAGCCGCTGTTTCCAGCCGCCCGACAGCGCCCCCGCCAGCTGGTCGCGCCGGGCGGTCAGGCCGAGGCTCGCCAACGTGTCGCGCACCGCGTCCTCAGCCGGGTGCAGCCGGTAGAGCCCGGCGACGAAGCGCAGGTTCTCGGCGATCGTCAGGTCTTCGTAGAACGAAAACCGCTGGGTCATGTAGCCGACGTTGCGCTTGATCGCGGCACCCTCGCGGCGGATGTCGTGGCCCAGCACCCGCCCTTCGCCTTCGTCGGGGGTCAGAAGCCCGCACATCAGCCGGATGGTGGTGGTCTTGCCCGATCCGTTCGGGCCGAGGAACCCGGCGATCTCGCCCTTCTCGACACTGAGCGAGACATGGTCGACCACGGTCTTGTCGCCGAACCGCTTGACCAGGTTGCGCACGTCGATGGCGGGCTCGTCACTCATTGGCCGGTTCCGCATCGACGATCTGGCCGGGCTTCAGGCCGCCTGTCTGGTCGGGGCGCGCCTCGATCAGATAGACCAGCTTTTGCCGGCTGCCGGCTGAATAGATCACCGGGGGCGTGAATTCCGGCGTGTCCGACACATAGGTGACGCTGGCGCGCAGCCCGTCCGGGCAGCCGTCGCAGCGCACCGAAAGCCGGGTGCCGGGGCCGACGCGCGACAGGGCGGATTCGGGCAGGTAAAGGCGCAGTTTCACCGCTCCGTCCGGCAACAGCGACAGGACTGGCGCCGTCGGCCCGGCCAGTTCGCCGGGGTGGCGGATCACGTCGGCCACCAGCCCGGCGGCGGGGGCGGTCAGGCTGCGCTTGGACAGGGACCATTGCGCCTTGGCCAGGTCGGCCCGTGCACCGGCTAGTGTGGCCTGTGCGGCGGCGATTTCCTGCGGACGCGCCGGCAGGCGGGCGACGGCAAGGTTTGCTTCGGCCTCGGCGACGCTGGCCGCTGCCACCTCGGCCGCGGTTGCGGCATCGTCGCGCGGGGTCTCGGTGGCGCTGCCGCTACGTGCCAGGCTGGCCAGCCGGGTTTCGGTCCGCCGCGCCTCGTCCGCCCGCGCCTTGGCCGAGGCCAGCGCCGCCTCGATCACGCGGATTTCCTCGGGCCGGCGGCCTTCCTGCAGGTTGGCCAGCTGCCCCTCGGCCTTGGCCACCGCCGCCTGCGCCTGGGCCAGCGCGATGTCGGCATCGCGGCGTTCCAACGCCGCAAGCGGCTGGCCTGCTGCCACATGGTCGCCGCGCGCCACCGACAGGCTGTCGATCGTCGCGGTGGCCACCGGGGCGATCAGCACATATTCGCCTTCGACATAGCCGGCTGCCAGCGGCGGCTGAGGCCCGCAGGCGGCGATCAGCGCCGACAAAAGCGGGACTGCACACAGAAACATCATGCCCCCTTTCGCGCGGCGTCCAGCGCCGCGTCGAGATTGTCCAGCAGCACCGCGACGATCTCGGCCACCTCGTCCGGCCCCATCGACCGCCAGCCCATGCGCCGGGTGACGATCGGCGCGCCGATGCGGAAATAGACGACCTGACCGAGCAGGCTGAACAGCCTCAGCCGCACGGCGGGGCTGTCGGCCTCGGCGCCTGTCGCCACGGCCCACAGCGCGCAAAGCCGCCGGTGCGCCGGTTCGACCAGGCGTTCGTAGATGGTGGCGACGGTCGGCCCGCCATCGCCAAGTTCGCGCAGCATGAAGGCGGCCATGTCGTTGGCTTCCGGCCCGGCCAGAAGATAGCCCGCCATCGTTCGCAGGACCTGCCGCAATTCAACTGCCGCCTCGTCGGGCGAGGTGGGCGGGGCGGCTTCGGCCGACATCAGCACCGTTTGCATGCGCCGCACGAATTCGGCCGCGCAGGCTTCGCGCAGCCCGTCCTTGCCGCCGAAGTGATAGGCGATCGAGGCGATGTTGGTTCCGGCCCGCGCGGCGATGGCGCGGGTCGAGGCGGCGGCAAAGCCCTGATGGCCGAACAGGTGCAGACCGGCCTCGATCAGTTGAAGCCGGGTGCCTTCGGGCGGGGGTGCGGGCATGGTCATGAGGAAGATTTAATCAATCGAATGATTAAAGTCCAGAGCCTCGCGCCGAGCGATGCGGAAAGATCAACCGGCGGCCGAAATTCCATCGCACATCACGGACGGCGCCCTGGCGCCTCGGCCCTTGCACCGGCCCGGCTTGGCGATATGTTCGTCGAGCGGTTTGCTGCCACGCGGCAGGCGCTGGTCGATGAATGCGCAAGGTGCCTGACGTGGAACTCGCCCCTTTCCAGGAGCTTTAATGATGTCAGCGGACCTGCGCGGCCATTTTCTCGAAGCGATGAGCCGGATGGCGGCTTCGGTGTCGGTCCTGACCACCGATGGGCCCGGCGGGCTGGCGGGAATCACCGTCTCGTCGATGACCGCGCTGTCGGCAGACGGCCGTGCGCCGAGCCTGCTGGTCTGTGTCCACCACCAAAGCTCGACTGCGTCCGCCATCCTGGCCAATCGCTGCTTTTCGGCCAATGTGCTGAACGACGGGCAAAGCGCCGTGTCCGACCGATTCTCGGGGCGCGGCGGGCTGAAAGGGTCGGAGCGGTTCGCCGGGCTGGCGACCGACCTGGGCGCGACCGGTTGCCCGCGGATCAGGGACGCCGCCGTCACGCTCGATTGCCGGCTGGTGACGGCGCTTCTATGGGAAACCCACTATCTGTTCGTCGGCGAAGTGGCCGAAGTGGTGCTGCCCGAACCTGCCCGTCCGGCGCTGCTGTACGCCGCGCGCGCCTATCGGCGGATCGAGGGCCTGGGCAACGTCGACTGACGACCCCGAAAACGGAAAGGGTGGCCCGCCGGGGCCGCCTTTCGCCATTCCGCGCCGTTGTCCTATTGGCCATGGCCACGCCGGTGGGCGGCGCGGCGGCCGACACAGTCAGGAACCTGACTGCGCCACGCCAGGCGAGTTCTTCTTGAACTGGTTCACCCGCTCGCGGTCTGATCGGGCTGATGCACTTCCCTTGCTGTCGTTTCTGGCCGGATCTTGCCGGTTAGTCTTAACCCGGCCGGCGCGGGCCTTGACTTCGTTGCATTTGCAACGATATAAGAGGGCAGCATCCATTCCGCGTTGCCGAAAGGAGTCGCCCGATGACCCGCCACGCCTTGTCCAAGGGCATGATCCGCGCCGCCACCCAGACCGGCACCCATGAAGGCTACATGCCGGGCTTCGGCAACGACTTCGAAACCGAGGCCCTGCCCGGCGCGCTGCCGCAGGGGATGAACAGCCCGCAGAAATGCAATTACGGCCTTTATGGCGAGCAGCTGTCCGGCACCGCCTTCACCGCGCCCTCGCACCAGAACGAACGGACATGGTGCTATCGCATCCGGCCCTCGGTCAAGCACACCCATCGGTTTGAAAAGATCGACCTGTCCTACTGGGCGACCGCGCCGCATGTCGTCGATGACGTGATTTCGCTGGGCCAGTACCGCTGGGACCCGCTGCCGCACGCTGGCGCCAGCCTGACCTGGCTGACCGGGATGCGCACCATGACCACAGCGGGCGACGTGAACACCCAGGTCGGCATGGCCAGCCACATCTACCTGGTCACCGATTCGATGGTCGACGACTATTTCTATTCGGCCGACAGCGAACTTCTGATTGTCCCGCAGGAGGGTCGCCTGCGGTTCTGCACCGAACTTGGCATCATCGACCTTGAGCCGCAGGAAATCGCCATCATCCCGCGCGGGCTGGTCTATCGGGTCGAGGTGCTGGACGGCCCGGCCCGCGGCTTCGTCTGCGAAAATTACGGCCAGAAGTTCCAGCTGCCCGGCCGCGGTCCGATCGGCGCCAACTGCATGGCCAACCGGCGCGACTTCAAGACCCCGGTCGCGGCCTTCGAGGACCGCGAGGTGCCTTCGACCGTGACGGTCAAATGGTGCGGCCAGTTCCATCGCACCCGGATCGGCCACAGCCCGCTGGACGTGGTGGCCTGGCATGGCAACTATTGCCCGGTGAAATACGACCTGAAGACCTATTGCCCGGTCGGCGCGATCCTGTTCGACCACCCCGACCCGTCGATCTTTACCGTGCTCACCGCGCCCTCGGGGGTCGAGGGGACGGCGAACATCGACTTCGTGCTGTTCCGCGAACGCTGGATGGTGGCGGAAAACACCTTCCGCCCGCCGTGGTACCACAAGAACATCATGTCCGAACTGATGGGCAACATCTACGGCGTCTACGACGCCAAGCCCAAGGGGTTCGTGCCGGGCGGCATGAGCCTGCACAACATGATGCTGCCGCACGGGCCGGACAAGACCGCCTTCGAAGGGGCGTCGAACGCCAAGCTTGCGCCGGAAAAGCTCGACAATACCATGTCCTTCATGTTCGAAACCCGCTTCCCGCAGCACCTGACCGCCTTTGCCGCGAAGGAAGCGCCGTTGCAGGACGACTATATCGACTGCTGGAAAACGCTTGATCGCAAGTTCGACGGGACGCCGGGCCTGAAATAAGGGTGGGGGCGCTGCCCCCACACCGCCAGGATATTTGAACCAAAGTGAAGGGAACGGCGAATGGGGCTGGAGCGGTCCTGGGTCGAGAGTGCGAATGTTGCCGAGACGGATTTTCCGTTGAACAACCTGCCCTGCGGGGTCTTTTCGACGAACGGCGAAGAGCCGCGCTGCGGCGTGGCCATCGGTGAGATGATCCTTGATGTGGCCGGGCTCGAGGCCGCGGGCATCCTGAAGCCCGCCGACGAGCCGGTCTTCGACGTGCCGTTCTGGAACGAGTTCATGGAACTGGGGCCCGAAGCCTGGTTCGGGCTGCGCGCGGCCCTGACCGAACTTCTGCGCGAAGGCTCCGACCACCGGCGGCAGGTCGAACCCTTCGTGGTCCGGCAGCGCGACGCACGGCTGCACCTGCCGTTCCTCGTCTCGGAATACACCGACTTCTACGCCGGCCGGCATCACGCCTTCAACGTCGGCACCATGTTCAGGGGGCCGGAAAACGCCCTGCCGCCCAACTGGCTGCACATCCCCATCGGCTACAACGGCCGCGCCTCCTCGGTCGTCGTGTCGGGAACCGACGTGCGCCGCCCCTGGGGGCAGCTGAAGCCGCCCGAGGCCGACGCCCCGATCTTCGCCCCCTCCCGCCGGTTCGACATCGAACTGGAACTGGGCGCGGTCGTCGGCTCGGCGTCCGAACAGGGCTATCCGGTGACGGTCGGGGAAGCCGACCGGATGATCTTCGGCTATGTCCTTCTGAACGACTGGTCGGCGCGCGACATCCAGGCTTGGGAATACCAGCCGCTCGGCCCCTTCCAGTCCAAGGCCACCGCCACGACGATCAGCCCCTGGATCGTGATGCGCGCCGCGCTGGAGCCGTTCCGCGTTTCGACCCCGGCGCGCGAAAAGCCGCTCTTGACCTACCTCGCCGAACCGGGGCCGATGCTCTACGACATCGCGCTTGAGGTCGGCCTGACCCCCGAGGGTGGGCGCGAAACCGTGATTTCGCGGACGAACTACCGGGAAATGTACTATTCCGCCGCCCAGCAGCTTGCCCACCACACGACCTCCGGCTGCGCGATGAACGTGGGCGACCTTCTGGGGTCTGGCACTATCTCCGGCCCCACGCCGGACAGCCGCGGCAGCCTTCTGGAACTCGGCTGGGGTGGCAAGGAGCCCTTCGCCATCGACGGCGGCACCCGCACCTTCATCGAAGACAATGACACGCTGACCCTTCGGGGCCATGCGCAGGGCGCGGGCTACCGGATCGGCTTTGGCGAATGCCGGGGCAAGGTGATCCCGGCGCTGGCGAACCCTTACGCGCGAAAGGGCGGATGATGGCCAGGGCCTTTGCCTCCCAGGGCGACCTGAGCGAGAAAAGGCGAGTTTTCCCGAAATTGGCGAAGGGTTTAGGCTTTCACCGCCGAAGGCGATCCGAATGCCGGCGTCATCGTCGGCCACGGCTACACCTATTCCGGCCATCCGGTCGGCGCGGCGGCCACGGGCTGATGTGCGCGCTGGAACTCGTGTCGGACCGCGTCGCCACGAAGGCCCCTGAAAAGGCGACGCCCGGCAAGGCGCAGGCGGTGGCCTGCCGCGAAGGCGCGATGGTGCGCGTTTCTGGGCCGAACCTCATCCTGTCGCCGCCGTTGATCCTGACATCGGCCGATGTTCAGGTGATCCTGTCGGCGTTCGAAGCGGGGTTCGCCGCGCTCTGATCCTGCCGGACCCTGGCAAGGTAATCGCGAAGAAGGGTGGTGCGGCGCGGACGGAACCATTCGTTGGCCAGCCGCACCTCGCGCATTCGGTCCAGGTGAAACCGGCGGAAATCCTGCCGCAGCGTGCAGAAGGCCAGGCACATCAGCGCCCGGTCGAAATAGACGATCGACAGGGGCCAGATGCGGCGACTGGTCCGACGGCCCGAAAGGTCCTCATAGGCGATATCGACCGCCCGTTCCTCCCACGAGGCTTCGCGCAACAGCCCGATATGCGCGGGCGCGGGGTTGCGCGCTGCGAACCGATAAAGGCGGCTGACCGCATGGACGGCCTGGCGCTGTACCCGTTCGGGCAGGGTGGCGGTGATCTTGGCCATCGCCGCGCCGGCCGCGGCGGCCAGTGCCGGATCGCCCATCTGGCGCACCTCGGCCAAGCCCAGGACCAGCGCCTCGACCTCCAGCCGGGTCAGCATCTGCGGCGGCAGGGCAGGGTCTTCGGTCAGGCTGTAGCCCACCCCGGCGGCCCCGTCGATCAGCGCACCCCCGGCGCGCAGCGCTTCGATATCGCGGTAGAGCGTGCGTTCGGATACCCCGGTTTCCTCGGCCAGCCGCGCCGCCGTCACCGGCTGGGGCAACATGCGGAAAGCGTGAAGCAGGCGGAACAGGCGATCGGCGCGGGCCATCTGATGCTGACGGTTTCTGACAGGAGACCAGGATCATAAAGGCGAAACAGGACAAAGAAAAGGAGACCGCCATGTTGACCCTCTTCCACGCCCCGAATTCGCGTTCCTCGGCGATCATGACGCTGATCGACGAAATGGGCATCCGTGACCTGATCAAGGTCGAGACGGTGAATATCAGCCGCTTCGACGGCAGCGGCGCGGCAGACCCCGCCAACCCGCACCCCGAAGGCAAGGCCCCGGTTCTGGTCCATGACGGGCGGATCATCACCGAACGGGCCGCAATCATCCTGCACCTGACCACCTTGTTCCCCGACACGGGCCTTGCGCCCCGGATCGGCACCCCGGACTGGGGCAGCTTTGCCGCCTGGCTGTGCTGGTATCAGGGCGTGCTGGAGCCGGTGCTGATCCACCAGATGGCGGGGCTGGAGCATCTGTTCCTGACCCGCACCTTCCGTGGCCCAAAAGAGGCGGCGGCGCGGCTGCGCGCGGCGCTGGACAAGGGGCCGTGGCTGATGGGCGAGGCCTACAGCGCCGCCGACCTGCTGGTGCATTCGCCCTTTGCCTGGGCGCCCCAGTCGATGCCCGACGACCCGGTGATTCGCGACTGGGTGGCGCGCTGCATGGCGCGGCCGGCCCGCGTGCGGACGCTGGCGGCCGACACGGCGCGCATGGCCGAGATGGCGGCGGGCTGACTGCCCGCCGGACTACCGGCGCTGGAACCTGGGCCCGGAATGGGGCTCAGGTTCCCGGCTTCTGCGTCGATGGCGCGCCGCCCTCGAACCAGTTGGGGCGGGAATAGTCGCAGGGCGCTTCCTGCATTTCCAGGTGCAGTCGGTCGCCGGTATAAGGATGGGCGCGGGCCAGATCCTCGTCGAAGTCGATGCCCAGGCCCGGCGCTTCGGGCACGATGACGTAGCCCTCTTCCCAGCGGATGCTGTTGCGGATCAGCTTCAGATGGAAGGCGCCGCCGGTCTCGATGGTCTCGACCATCAGAAGGTTGGGGATCGAGGCGCCCAGATGGATGTTGGCGGCCCATTCCACCGGCCCGGCGTAAAGATGCGGGGCCATCTGTGCGGTAAAGACCTCGGCGATGGCGGCGATCTTCTTCGCCTCCCAGATGCCGCCCACCCGGCCGAGCGCCGGTTGCAGGATGCGCGCGCCGCCGGTCCGAAGCACGGTGGCGAATTCGGCCTTGGTGGTGAAACGCTCGCCGGTCGCCACCGGGATGCGCACGGCCTTCTGCACCTCGGCGAAATCCAGCAGATTGTCCGGCGGGATCGGCTCTTCGTACCAGAGCGGCCCGTAGGGTTCGATCGCCTGGGCCATCCGCACCGCGCCGGCGATGTTGAACTGGCCGTGCGTGCCGAACAGCAGGTCGGCCCGGTCGCCGACCGCCTCGCGGATCGCCTTGCAGAAGGCGGCCGAGCGCGAGATGTCCGAGCCCGAGGGGTCGTGCCCGCCCCTGATCGTATAGGGCCCCGCCGGATCGAACTTCAGTGCGGTGAAGCCCATGCCTGCGAACCGCAGCGCGGCTTCGGCGGCCATGTCCGGGCTGACCCAGAATTCGCCACTTTCCTTGCCGGGTTCGGGATAAAGGTAGGTGTAGCTGCGCAGCCGTTCGTTCAGCCGCCCGCCCAGCATCGCATGGACCGGACGATTGCGCGCCTTGCCCAGGATGTCCCAGCAGGCGATCTCCAGCCCCGAGAAGGCACCCATGACCGTCAGGTCCGGCCGTTGGGTGAAGCCCGCCGAATAGGCGCGGCGGAACATCAGTTCGATCTCTTCGGGGTTGGTGCCGGCCATGTGGCGGGTGAACACATCCTCGATCACCGCGTTCATGGCCCTGGGCCCGACCGAGGAGGCATAGCATTCGCCATAGCCCACGATCCCGTTGTCGGTCGTCAGCTTGACGAAGGTCCAGTAGCGCCCGCCCCATCCCGGCGCCGGCGGCGCCACGGTGAAAATTTCCAGATCCTTCAGTTTCATGGCATCCCTCCGCCGGTCCGGGGCGAAAGGTGGCGCGGCCCGCGCAACGCCGCCCGCTTGTCCGCGACAAGGTGCGGGCGCAATTGGCCCATGCCCGGTCAGGGCGGCGGGGCCGGTCAGCCGTGGCCGAGCGCCGCAAGGAATTCGGTCAGCGCGGCGGCGAAGGCTTCGGGCCGGTCTATGGGCGGCAGGTGCCCGGCGCCGCGGATCAGCCGGAACTCCGCCCCCGGCACCAGATCGGCCAGTTCGCGCACCAGGCCGGCGGGGTCGATCCGTCCTCCGACCCGGCGATGGCCAGCGTCGGCAACCGCAGCCCGGAGGTCGGGGTCAGGAAATCCGCGCCTCCGATTGCCGCCGCCGTGCCGGCATAGCCTTCGGCTGGGCAGGCGAGCAGTTTTGCCCGCCAGTGCCGGCCCCTCGGCGCTGTCAAGGAAGGCCGGCGGAAACCAGCGCCAGCACGGCATCGGCCAGCGCCGCCACGCCGCCCGCCCGCACCGCCGCCACCCGTTCATCCCAGATCGCCCGAGTGCCGATCTTCGCGGCCGTGTTCGACAGGACCAGCGCCCGGACCTGATCCAGCCGCTTGACCGCCAGCCCCTGGGCGATCAGCCCGCCGACCGACAGGCCGACGAACACGCAATCGCGGACTCTCAGCCGGTCCAGCAGCGCCTCAGCATCGCGGACCAGAGCGCCCATGCTGTAGGGGCCGGGCGGCACCTCCGATGCGCCGTGCCCGCGCAAATCATAGCGGATCAGCCGAAGGCCGGGCGGCAACAGCGGCAGCACCTTGTCCCAGATCGTCAGGTCGAGCCCCAGCGCATGGGCAAAGACCACTGGCGCACCCTTCGGATCGCCTTCGTCGCGCCAGTTCAGCCGGACCTCAACCATCGGCGGCCCCCATCGCCGCCAGCCAGTCGCGCAGCGCCGCCAGCGCCTCCGGCTCGTCCAGGAACGGCACATGGGCGCGGTCGGGCACCTCGGCAAAGATCATGTCGGGCCGCCGCTGCCGCATCTTGGCAACGGTCTCGCGCGACAGAAGGTCGGAATTCGCTCCCCGGATCAGCGCCAGCGCAATCCGGCACAGGCGTCGAACAGCGGCCACAGATCGGCCGGCGGCCCGGTGAAGGCCGTCAACGCCGCCCGCAGCGCCGGATCGTAGCGGGATCGTCAGGCCGCGCGGCCCTTCGTCGTAAAGCCGCTCGGCGTGCTGGCCAGCCAGCGTTCGCGTGGCACACCGTCGAACCCGGCAAGGGTCAGGGGCAGCTTGTCAGCCAGCGCCGCTAACGTTCGCGCCGCCGGATTGCAGCCCGACATAGTCGGCGATCTTTTCAAGCCCCGCCCGTTCGATCACCGCCGATGTCGTTCAGGCACAGGCCCACGACCCGGTCCCCACTACCGCCGGCCAGCGCCATCCGGATCAACCCGCCGCGCGAGGTGCCGAGGATCGCCGCCCGCGCCAGCCCCAAGTAATCCATCAGCGTCAGCACGTCGCGGGCTTCTGCGGCACGGCATAGCTGCCCACCCCCGTCCAGTCCGAGGCCCCCCGCCCCCGATAGTCGGGGACGGATCAGCCGCACGCCGGCCAGATGCGGGCGCGACGAAATCGAAATCGGTATGCGCCCGCGTCAGCCCCGCTAAAGCGATGACCGGCAGGCCGGCGCCTTCGTCCTGAAAAAAGAGCCCGCGCCCCGTCAGGGGCCTCAAAGAAGGAGGGTTTCATGCCTGCTCACCGCAACGTCGCTCGATCCTGTGCGCTACCGCCCGTCAGGTCAAAGGCGCAGGCATCTTAGGCGGTCTTTTCGGCCCCACGACGCACAGCGCAAGCCGACGGTCATAGAACATCGCGCCGCGCCAGCGGATGAGCGGCACGACATAAAGGAGAATAAGCACAAGGAGGAGCAGAAGGCCGCCCGCAACCAGCCAGATCCAGCGATCCAACTGCCAGACTGTGATGCCGATCTGCGTGCGGATATCTCCAAAGCTGGCGATAGAGCTGACGACGATCATCAGAAGGTAGCGAGCCAGCCCCTCGCGCGGCCAGCGCGACCGCGATGATCGACGCGCCTTCAGCGCGTCTTTCGGCTCCGTCCTTTGGAACGACGCGCAGGCCGAGGAGCCGCTTGCCCGAAGCTGAAGGCAAACCGCGCGATCATCAGGGCGGCCCTGATCCACAGGATCGCCGCCGCCAGAGCCGGTGCCGGATAAGCCGGATCGACCAACGCGCCATCTTTGTTGATGCGCACGCTTAAGGATCGCGACGATGTCGAATGTTCGGTCTGACCTGCATTGTAGATGACGGTGAGGGTGCGCCCGTCGTAGACCCCGTTGAACCAGAATTCACAGACCTGTGCGGCATCCGGGCGCTTGGGCGTAATAGCGGTCGGCGATGTTCGCATCAATCCTGTCTACGCTTCTGCACAGGTACATCTTGATGAGGCCGTCGCCCAGCCGGATACGTCGGTATTGCCAAGAAACGGCAGCAGAAGAACCAGCGCGACAAGGCTCGCCATAAGCAGTAGTCGACCAGAAAGGCGCCACGCGGCGCCAGAAATACCGGGGCGGGTTCATCCCGCCATATTCTCCTGCTGCGGCATGCCCAGCACGTGATAGCCGCCGTCGACCCGGATGATCTCGCCGGTGGTGAAGCGCCCGTAGTCCGAGGCCAGGTAGACCGCCGTGCCGCCCACCGCCTCGAGCGTGGCGTTCGAGCGCAGCGGCGCGTTCGCCTCGGTGTGGCGGAAGGTGGCGCGCGCGCCGCCGATCGCCGCCCCGGCCAGCGTCTTCATCGGGCCGGGCGATACCGCGTTGACGCGGATGCCCTGCGGCCCGAGGTCGTTGGCCAGATAGCGCACCGCCGATTCCAGCGCCGCCTTGGCCACGCCCATGACGTTGTAGAAGGGCGTCACCCGGTTCGATCCCTGATAGGTCAGCGTCAGCAGCGTGCCGCCGTCGGGCATGATCTCGGCCGCCCGCCGCGCCACGTCGATGAACGAGAAGCATGAGATCGACAGCGAGGTCTTGAAGTTTTCCCGGGTGGTATTGATGAACCGGCCGGTCAGTTCGTTCTTGTCGGAAAAGGCGATGGCATGGACCAGGAAGTCGATGGTGCCCCACTTGTCCTTCAGCGCCGCGAAGGCCCGGTCGAGCGAGGCGTCGTCCTGCACGTCCGCGTCGACCAGCAGATCCGAGCCGAGCGAGGCCGCCAGCGGCGCGACGCGCTTGCCGAAGGCCTCGCCCTGATAGGTGAAGGCCAGGCTCGCGCCCTCGCGGTGCATCGCCTGCGCAATTCCCCAGGCGATGGAGCGGTCGTTCGCGACGCCCATGATCAGCCCGCGCTTGCCCTGCATCAGTCCGGTCATTCTGTTCATCCGAGGAGTTTGCTCATCACGAGCGTTGCATTGGTGCCGCCGAACCCGAACGAATTCGACAGGACGGAATCGAGTTTCACCCCCTCGCGCAGCGTGGTGACGATTTCCGACGGGTCCAGCGCGGGATCGAGCGTCGTCACATTGGCCGAGGCGGCAATGAAGTCGCCGT
Organism: Paracoccaceae bacterium; assembly: GCA_046348855.1. GTDB lineage: Bacteria > Pseudomonadota > Alphaproteobacteria > Rhodobacterales > Rhodobacteraceae > TMP-24. The sequence continues at coordinate 82,967 of JAXMDK010000015.1, forward strand.
TCATCATCAGCAGCGAATAGATCGCCTCGTGCACGCCGGTCGCGCCCAGCGAATGGCCGGTCAGCGACTTGGTCGAGGCGATGGGGGGCGTGCTGCCCTTGCCGAACACCCGGCGGATCGCCTCGACCTCGGTGACGTCGCCGACCACGGTCGAGGTGCCGTGGCTGTTGATATAGTCGACCTTGCGGCCTTTCGGCAGCGTCGACAGCGCCAGCCGCATCGACCGTTCGCCGCCTTCGCCGGAGGGTGCCACCATGTCGTATCCGTCCGAGGTGGCACCGTAACCCGTGACCTCGCCATAGATCTTCGCCCCGCGCGCCAGCGCGTGCGACAGTTCCTCCAGCACCACCACGCCGCCGCCGCCGGCGATGACGAAGCCGTCTCGGGTGGCGTCGTAGGGGCGGCTCGCGGTCGTCGGCGTGTCGTTGTATTTCGACGACATCGCCCCCATCGCGTCGAACAGGCACGACAGCGTCCAGTCCAGTTCCTCGCCGCCGCCGGCAAAGACGATGTCCTGCTTGCCCATCTGGATCAGTTCGGTGCCGTTGCCGATGCAATGCGCGCTGGTCGAACAGGCCGAGGTGATCGAATAGTTCACGCCCTTGATCTTGAACGGCGTCGCCAGGCAGGCCGAGTTGGTCGACGACATGCAGCGCGTCACCATGAACGGGCCCATCCGCTTTGGCGCGCCCTTTTCGATGACGATCTGGTGGGCCTCGAAGAAGTTCGACGTCGACGGCCCGCCCGATCCCATGATCAGGCCCGAGCGTTCGTTCGAGACGTCCTTTTCCTCAAGCCCGCTGTCGGCGATGGCCTGTTCCATCGCCAGGAAATTGTAGGCGGCACCCGGGCCCATGAAGCGCAGGTTGCGCTTGTCGATGTGATCTTCCAACACGATCTGCGGCATGCCGTGGACCTGGCTACGGAAGCCGTGCGCGGTATAGTCGGGCGCGGCGACGATCCCCGAGCGTCCGGCGCGCAGCGAAGCCTCGACCTCGGCCGCATTGTTGCCGATCGGCGAGATGATCCCGATCCCGGTGATGACGACGCGGCGCATGGGCGCTCTCCTTTGTGCGAAAGTCAGGTTGCCGACAGGGCAACTTTCATGTCGGTCACCTGATAGATGACGTCGCCATCGGCCTCGACGATGCCGTTGGCGACCCCCATGGTCAGGCGGCGGGTCTGGATGGCCTTGGTGAAATCCACCCTGTAGGTCAGCCGCTTGCGGTCCGGCCGGACCATGCCGGTCAGCTTCACCTCGCCGACGCCGAGCGCATAGCCGCGGCCTTCCCAGCCGCGCCAGCCCAGGTTGAAGCCGGTCAGCTGCCAGAGCCCGTCAAGGCCAAGGCAGCCCGGCATGATCGGGTTGCCGGGGAAGTGACATTCGAAGAACCACAGGTCAGGATGGATGTCGAATTCGGCGACCACATGGCCCTTGCCATGTTCGCCGCGGTCTTCGGAAATGTCGGTGATCCGGTCCATCATCAGCATCGGCGGCGCCGGAAGCTGTGCGTTGCCGGGACCGAACAGTTCGCCCCGCGCGCATTTCAGCAGATCGTCCCTGTCGAAGCTCGTGGGGTACCGCGCCATCCTGCCCGCCCTTGATCGCGTTTCATTGCAAACCCTGTAACATTCCGCGCGACGCAAGGGCAAGGGCGCTATGCCTGCCCGCGCCATCCTGCCCGCGGCGCATTGAATTTTGCCCCCGGTCGGCTTTATAGAGAGGGGGACAGGAAAGATGTGGAAACCCATGGGGAAAAGCCCGGAGCATCGCGGAACCGAGTGGCTGGCGAGGGCCGACCTGCGCCCGACGCGCCAGCGGCTGGCGCTGGCCACGCTGCTGGTGGGCGACGGGCTGGATCGGCACGTCACCGCCGAAGGCCTGTTCGCTGCCGCCCAGGCCGCCGGTGCCGGCGTGTCGATGGCCACCGTCTACAACACCCTGCGCACCTTTTGCGAAGCCGGCCTGATGAGCGAGATCACCGTCGACGGATCGCGCAGCTATTTCGACACCCGGCTGGACGATCACCCGCACTTCTACTGGGAAGACAGCGCCGAACTGACCGATGCGCCGACCGAGGAACTGCAGATCGCCCGCCTGCCCACGCCCCCGGACGGCACAGAGGTGGCGCGCGTCGACGTGGTGATCCGGCTGAAGCGGACCTGAGCCGGGCCGAAAGCCGCCGGGCGATCAGAACGACGCCGGTCAGCACGAAGCTGGTCAGAACCACTGGCCGGGCTCGATCATCCCCAGTTCCAGAAGCTGCCGCGACGACCAGGCAAAGCGCGCCGAACCCGGCCATTCGAATGTGGAAATCGCCCAGCTCGACCCCGGATTGGTCTTCAGCGCCTTGGCGGTGCGGAACGAGGCGACGGCGGCAGTCAGGTTGTGGTGCCAGGCGCAGGCGACGGTGTTCATCTCTTCGTCGCTCAGCGTGAAGTCGGCCCGCATCGCCAGCCCCTTCTGCGGTTTCAGCAGTGCCGTCCGGTCCAGCCGACGTCGCGCCCAGGGGATATGTTCCTCGAACCGCCAGCGGATGCCGCCGAAGATGTCGAACTGGCGGTCAAGCCGCTGCCCCTCGCGGTCGAACCGCTCCAGCGCATAATAGCCCCGGCTGTCGAACAGCGCCTCGTCGCGGTTCACCCCGTTCGGGCAGGCGGCCAGATCGCGCGCGTAAAGGTCGATGACATAGCACAGCATCGCCGAGCGCCGTTCTTCGGCGTGAAAGGTCAGCATCTCGCCGGCCAGCCGCGTTTCGCAGAAGGGAAAGATCAGATATTCGGCGTTGTAACCCCAGTAGAGCCAGGTGGTCGCCGGGCAACGGGCGAAGACGCGGCTCAGGATCGCCGGCACCGCGTTGCGCGCGCCAAGGTCGCAAATTACCTGCGCGGTGTCCTGCGCTTCGGGCGGCAGGGGCAGGCCCGGCGGGTGGAACAGCACCACCTGGGCAAAGCCGATCCGCCGGTGGTGGGCGATGGTCGAGCCGATCTCGACCTCGTCCTCGCAGAAGATCAGCGCCACCGGCCCTTTCGCCAGCACCGGCTGCCCCTGGTGCAGAAACTCGTCGACCGATGCGTAATTCATCCGCTGCCCGTTTTTTCGCCCATGATTCCGCCATGCCGTCGGCCAATGCAAGCCGCTTCGTGGGGGCGTCGCCCCCGCCGCCGATTGCGAATGCGGCCTGATTTCGCTAAGGCGGGCGCAACCGGAAAGGGCGCGCGATGGCGGAACCGAAGAAGCTGTTCATCAAGACCTATGGCTGTCAGATGAACGTCTACGACAGCGAACGCATGGCCGAGGCGATGGGGGCCGAAGGCTATGTCACGACCGATCGCGCCGAAGACGCCGACATGGTGCTGCTGAACACCTGCCACATCCGCGAAAAGGCGTCGGAAAAGCTTTATTCCGATCTGGGTCGTCTGCGGCCGCTCAAGACCGAACGGCCCGACCTGAAGATCGGCGTGGCCGGCTGCGTGGCCCAGGCCGAGGGCGCGGAAATCCTGCGCCGCATGCCGCTGGTCGATCTGGTGGTCGGCCCGCAAAGCTATCACCGGCTGCCGGCTATGGCCAAGGCCGCCGAGGCCGGGCAGAAGTCGGTCGACACCGACTTTCCGGCCGAGGACAAGTTCGACCACCTGCCCGACCGGCCGTCGGCCGCCGCCCGGCCCACCGCCTTCCTGACCGTGCAGGAAGGCTGCGACAAGTTCTGCGCCTTCTGCGTAGTGCCCTATACCCGCGGTTCCGAAGTCAGCCGCCCGGCCGACCGCATCCTGGCCGAGGCGCGAAAGCTGGCGGCCAAGGGTGTGCGGGAAGTGACCCTGCTGGGTCAGAACGTGAACGCCTATCATGGCGCCGGCCCCGCCGATCTGGGCGGGGGCGACTGGTCGCTGGCCCGTCTGGTGCGGGCGCTGGCGCGCATCGACGGGCTCGACCGCATCCGCTACACGACCTCGCATCCGAACGACATGGCCGACGACCTGATCGCTGCCCACGGCGAAGAGCCAAAGCTGATGCCCTATCTGCATCTGCCGGTCCAGTCGGGGTCGGACCGCATCCTGAAGGCGATGAACCGCCGCCACACCGCCGACGCCTATCTGCGGCTGATCGAACGCATCCGCGCCGCGCGCCCCGACATGATGATGTCGGGCGATTTCATCGTCGGCTTTCCCGGCGAGACCGACGCCGACTTTGCCGCGACGATGGATCTGATCCGCGCGGTCAACTACGGCATGGCCTATTCGTTCAAATATTCGGCACGGCCCGGAACCCCCGCCGCCGAACGGCCGCCCGTCGATGACGCGGTGGCCGATGCCCGGCTTCAGGAGTTGCAGGCGCTGATCACCCGCCAGCAGCACGCGGCGCAAGAGGCGATGGTGGGCCGGACGGTGTCGGTCCTTTACGAAAAGCCGGGGCGGCTGAAGGACCAGATGGGCGGCAAGTCCGAATATCTTCACGCCGTCCATGTCCGCGACAAGGATGCACAGCCCGGAGAGATCGTTCGGGTGCGCATCACCGCCAGCGCGCCGAATTCGCTGGCGGGCGAGAGGGTGGGGGCCTGAGCCCCTCGGTCAGTGCCGTAACGGATCGGCCGGGTAGGTGCCCAGGATCTTCATGTACGAGGTAAAATACCGCAGTTCCTCCAGCGCGCGCTGGACATGCGCGTCGTCGGGATGGCCTTCGATGTCGGCATAGAACTGGGTCGCCGAAAAGATCCCGTCGACCATGTAGCTTTCCAGCTTGGTCATGTTGACGCCGTTGGTGGCGAAGCCGCCCATCGCCTTGTAGAGCGCGGCCGGGATGTTTCGGACGCGGAAGACGAAGCTGGTCATCATTCCATCGCCGCCGCGGCGGGTCATGTCGGCCTCGCGCGCCATGACGAGGAACCGGGTGGTGTTGTTCGACTTGTCCTCGATATGGCGGGCCAGAACGTCCAGCCCGTAGATCTCGCCCGCAAGCTCGGACGCCAGCGCCGCCAGCTTCCGGTCGCCAAGCTCGGCGACATGGTGGGCGGACCCGGCGGTGTCGGCCCCGGTCACCGGGCGCAGGTTGTGCTGGCGCAGGAATGCGCGGCACTGGCCCAGAAGCACCGTGTGGCTCATCGCCCGTTCGATATCCGCGAGCCTGGTTCCCGGCACCGCCAGCAGGTTGATATGGACGCGCACGAAGGCTTCGTCGACGATGTGCAGGCCGCTTTCGGGCAGCAGGTGATGGATGTCGGCCACCCGCCCGTAGGTCGAGTTTTCCACCGGCAGCATGGCCAGGTCGGTCTCGCCGCGCCGGCACAGGTCGATGGCGTCCTCGAAGGTGGCGCAGGGCACGGCCTCCCAGTCGGGGCGGGCCTGGCGGCAGGCCTGATGCGAATAGGCCCCCGGCTCTCCCTGAAAGGCGATGCGTCCGCTCATCCTCGTCTCCAATGTCACGGCCCGCAAAAAGGGCAATCCGCGGCGCTAACTATACCTTGATCCTCGGCGGGGGAAGCGGATAGATACCGGCCAAACCATGCTTGAGCGGGGCGCGACATGTTCGACACGATGACTGTAACGAAGGCCGGCGGCGCCGTCTGCGGCGCGCTGCTTGTCTTTCTGCTGGGCAAATGGGCAGCCGAGTCGCTGTACAATACCGAACCCTACGCCCCGCCCGGCCAGGAAGTCGCGCAAGCCTACACGATCGACACCGGCGAGGCGCCGGCCGCCGGCGCCGCCGCGGCCGCGGGGCCGGACTTTGCCACCGTCTTCGCCTCGGCCGATCCGGCCAAGGGCGAAAAGATCTTCGGCAAGTGCAAGAGCTGCCACAAGACCGATGGCGGCGATTCCACCGGCCCGCACCTGAACGGCGTTGTCGGCCGTACGGTGGCCTCGGTCGCCGGTTTCGGCTATTCGGATGCGCTGAAGAAGATCGGCGGCAACTGGGACCCCGAACAGCTCGACAAGTGGCTGACCAGCCCCAAGGCTTTCGCCCCCGGCACCAAGATGAGCTTCGCCGGCCTTCCCAAGGTCGAGGACCGCGCCAACGTGATCGCCTATCTGAAGTCGCTTGGCGGCTGACCGGCTCCACCGCGCAATGGCAAAAGCCGTCCGTTTCGGGCGGCTTTTTCTTTGGCACGGCCTGGCTCACGCATTCGCAACTTGCGGTGCGCCGCCGCCGCGCATTAGCCTGCATCCGCAATGCCTTTTCCGCCGGAGCCGCCGATGACCGACCCACACCACCGTCAGCCCTCCAGCGGTTTCAAGGCTATCCTGCTGCTGGCGGGGGTGCTGGCGGCCGGAACAGCGGGGCCGGCGGCGGTCATGGCCGACGAGCCGACCATCGTGTCGAACAGCGTCACCACCTTTGGCGATCCGCCCAAGTATGGCGCTGACTTCACCCATTTCGACTACGTGAATCCCGATGCACCCAAGGGCGGCGAACTGTCCGAGGCGACGTTCGGGACCTTCGACAGCTTCAACCCCTATACCGAGAAAGGCAACGCGGCGGCGCTGTCCTCGATCGGGTACGAAAGCATGATGGAAGGCACCGCCGACGAGATCGGCGCGCTTTACTGCCTGATCTGCTCGACGGTCGAATATCCCAAGGACAAGGCCTGGGCGATCTTCACCATGCGCCCCGAGGCGAAATTCTCGGACGGCTCGCCCCTGACCGCCGAGGACGTGGCCTTTTCCGACGACCTGTTTGCCCGCGATGGGCTGGTCTCGTTCCAGGTGCTGATGAAGCAGTTCGTCGACAAGGTCGAGGTTCTGGACCCGTACCGGGTCAAATATACCTTCAAGCCCTCCAGCCCGCCGCGCGACCGCATCCAGATCGCCGGCGGCATGCCGGTCCTGTCGAAGGCCTGGTTCACCAAGACCGGCGCCAATCTGAGCGAGCCGCGGATGGAGCCCGGCATCGGGTCCGGCCCCTACATGCTGGATCATTTCGACGTCAATCAGCGCATCGTCTACAAGCGCAACCCGAACTGGTGGGGCAAGGACCTGCCCAACAACAAGGGGCGCTACAACTTCGATACCATCCGCATCGAATATTTCGGCGACCCGACCGCCGCGTTCGAAGGGTTCAAGTCCGGCGCCTTCGGTTTTCGCAACGAGAATTCGTCGAAGAACTGGGCGACCGCCTATGATTTTCCGGCGATCCAGAAGGGCTGGGTGCTGAAGCAGGAACTGGCCGACGGCAGCATCGCCAACGGTCAGTCGTTCGTGTTCAACCTGCGCCGCGACAAGTTCAAGGATCCGCGCGTGCGTGAGGCGATCGGCCTGATGTTCAACTTCGAATGGTCGAACAAGACGCTGTTCTACGGGCTCTACGCGCGGATCAATTCCTTCTGGGAAAACTCGCCCCTGGCCGCGACCGGCCTGCCGTCGCCGGCAGAACTGGCGCTGCTGGAACCGCTGACGGACAAGCTTCCCCCCGGCGTGCTGGACCAGGAGCCGGTCATGGCCCCGGTTTCCAGCGAGAACCAGCTGGACCGCGGCAACCTGCGCAAGGCGTCGAAGCTGCTGGACGAGGCTGGCTGGCCGGCCGACAACGACGGCGTCCGCCGCAATGCCAAGGGCGAAAAGCTGACGGTCGAGTTCCTGTCGAACGATCCGGGCTTCGACCGGGTGATCAACCCCTTCGTCGAGAACCTGATCAAGCTGGGCGTCGATGCCAAGCTCGCCCGCGTCGACGATGCGCAATATACCCGCCGCGTGCGCCCGCCTTTCGATTTCGACATCATCACCGACCAGCTGCCCACCGGCGAACAGCCGAATTCCGGCCTGCGCCAGTATTTCGGTTCCGAAGGGGCGAATGACGTGTTCAATACCATGGGGCTGGCCGACCCGGCGGTGGATGTGCTGATTACCAAGGTGCTGGAGGCCAAGAGCCGCGATGAACTGTCGGTCAGCGTCAAGGCGCTGGACCGGGTCCTGCGGGCGCTGAAGTTCCGCATACCCGAATGGTACAAGAACAAGCACACCGTCGCCTACTACAACATGTACGAGCACCCGGCGAACATGCCGCCCTACGCTCTGGGCGAGATGGACTTCTGGTGGTACAACGCCGACAAGGCCGCGGCGCTGAAGGCGGCCGGGGCATTCAAGTAAGGCGCCGGGCAACGGCGCGGTCGGGGACAGGCAGGGGATATGGGCTCTTACATCCTGCGCAGGCTGCTTTTGACGATTCCGACCCTGATCGGGATCATGCTGGTGAATTTCACCCTGACCCAGTTCGTGCCCGGCGGACCGATCGAAGCCTATATCGCCAAGGCCCAGGGCGAAGGCGACGTGCTGAAGAACGTCACCGGATCGTCGGGCGACGCCGGTGTCAGCGACGATGGCGCCGACCAGAAATATGTGGGCGCCCGTGGCCTGCCACCGGAATTCATCAAGAAGCTGGAAGTGCAGTTCGGCTTCGACAAGCCGGCCTATGTGCGGTTCCTGAAGATGATGGGCGACTATCTGCGGTTTGACTTCGGGCAAAGCTGGTTCCGGTCGATCTCGGTCGTCGATCTGGTGATCCAGAAGATGCCGGTGTCGATCACGCTGGGCCTGTGGTCGACGCTGGCGGCCTACATCATCTCGATCCCGCTGGGCATCAGGAAGGCGGTGCGCGACGGCACGCCCTTCGATACCTGGACCTCCGGCGTCATCATCGTCGGCTATGCGATCCCCAGCTTCCTGTTCGCGGTCCTGCTGATCGTGCTGTTCGCCGGCGGCAGCTACTGGAAGATCTTCCCGCTGCGCGGCCTGACCTCGGACAACTGGTCGGACCTGACCATTCCGGGCAAGGCGCTGGACTATTTCTGGCACATCGCCCTGCCGGTCATCGCCTCGACCATATCCAGCTTCGCCACCCTGACGCTGCTGACCAAGAACAGCTTCCTGGACGAGATCAACAAGCAATATGTGATGACCGCGCGCGCCAAGGGGCTGAGCGAGCGGCGCGTCCTTTACGGCCACGTCTTCCGCAACGCCATGCTGATCGTGATCTCCGGCTTTCCCGGCCTGCTGATCTCGGTCCTGTTCGGCGGCGGGCTGCTGATCGAGGTGATCTTCTCGCTGGATGGACTGGGGCGCATGGGCTACGAGGCGGCGCTGCAACGCGACTATCCGGTGGTGTTCGGCACGCTCTACACCTTTGGCCTGATGGGACTGGTCATCGGCATCATTTCCGACCTGACCTACATGTTCGTCGACCCGCGCATCGACTTCGGCACGAGGGACGGCTGATGGTCCTGTCGCCGCTCAACCAGCGCCGCTGGCGCACCTTCCGCGCCAATGGCCGTGCCTTCTGGTCGCTGATCATCTTCGCGGTCCTGTTCGGACTGTCGCTGTTTGCCGAGCTTCTGGCCAACGACAAGCCGATCCTGGTCAGCTACCGGGGCGAACTCTACATGCCGGTGCTGCATTTCTACCCCGAGACCGCCTTCGGCGGCGACTTCAAGACCGAGGCCACCTACACCGACGACGGCCTGCAATGCCTGATCCGCACCGGCGGCATCCAGGACTGCTGGGACGACCCGGCCGGGGTTCTGGCAAAGGCCGCGGGTGGAACCTATGACGGCCAACCGGTGCAGGCCGGCTGGATGCTGTGGCCGCCGATCCCCTACAGCTACAACACCATCAACAACGTCGGCGCCGCCCCCTCGGCGCCCGACCGGCAGCACTGGCTGGGCACCGACGACACCGCCCGCGACGTGCTGGCGCGGATCATCTACGGGGTCCGCCTGTCGATCCTGTTCGCATTGCTGGTGTCGGTGGGCTCCAGCGTCATCGGTGTGATCGCTGGGGCGGTGCAGGGCTATTTTGGCGGCAAGACCGACCTGATCTTCCAGCGCATCATCGAAATCTGGAACGGCGCGCCGATGCTGTACGTCATCATCATCCTGTTCGCGATCATCGGGCGGGGGTTCTGGCTTCTGGTCGGGATCATGGTTCTTCTGGGCTGGACCGGGCTGGTCAGCGTGGTCCGGGCCGAATTTCTGCGCGCGCGCAACTTCGAATATGTCCGCGCCGCCCGCGCGCTGGGGGTCGGCGACCGCACGATCATGTTCCGCCATATCCTGCCCAATGCGATGGTGGCGACCCTGACCTACCTGCCGTTCATCGTCACCGGCGCGATCGGCACGCTCGCCTCGCTCGACTTCCTCGGCTTCGGCCTGCCATCGAGCCTGCCGTCGCTGGGCGAACTGTCGCAGCAGGCCAAGCAGAACCTGCAGGCGCCGTGGCTGGGTTTCGCCGCCTTCTTCACCTTTGCCATCATGCTGGCGCTGTTGATCTTCATCTTTGAAGGCGTCCGCGATGCCTTCGATCCCCGGAAGACCTTCGCATGACGCCCTTGCTGAAGGTCAGCGGCCTGAAGATCGACTTCCGCCAGGACGGCCGGGTGATCCCGGCGGTCAGGGGCGTGGACTTCCACGTCGACAAGGGCGAGACGCTGGCGCTGGTCGGCGAAAGCGGTTCAGGCAAGTCGGTCAGCGCGCTGGCGACCGTGGGCCTTCTGGGCCGCAGCGCCACCATCGGCGGGTCGGCTCTCTATCAGGGCGCCGAGATGGTGGGCGCCGGCGAGGACCGGCTGCGCAAGGTGCGCGGCAACGACATCAGCTTCATCTTCCAGGAGCCGATGACCTCGCTCAACCCGCTGCACACCATCGGTCGTCAGATCGGCGAAAGCCTGGCGCTGCATGCCGGCCTGACCGGGGCGGCGGCGGTGGCGCGCACCGTCGAGGCGCTGGAAAAGGTCGGGATCGACAATCCCGCCGGGCGGCTGGCGGACTATCCGCACCAGCTTTCGGGCGGGCAGCGCCAGCGGGTGATGATCGCGATGGCGCTGGCCAACGCGCCGGAACTCCTGATCGCCGACGAACCGACGACCGCGCTGGACGTGACGATCCAGGCGCAGATCCTCGACCTTCTGGCCGACCTGAAGGCGCGCGAGGGGCTGAGCCTGCTGTTCATCAGCCACGACCTGAACATCGTGCGCCGCATCGCCGACCGGGTCTGCGTGATGAGCCAGGGCGAAATCGTCGAGACCGGCCCGGTGGCAGAGATATTCGCCAACCCGCAGCATCCCTATACGAAGAAGCTGCTGGCGGCCGAACCCTCGGGCCGGGCCCGGCCGGTGCCGGCCGACGCGCCCGAACTGGTCAGGACCGAGCACCTGCGCGTCTGGTTCCCGATCCGCCGCGGGCTTCTGCGCAAGACCGTCGGCCATGTGAAGGCGGTCAACGATGCCTCGGTCTCGGTGCGCGCCGGCGAGACTTTGGGCATCGTCGGCGAAAGCGGCTCGGGCAAGACGACACTGGCGCTGGCGATCCTGCGCCTGATCGACGCGGATGGCCCGATCCTGTTCCTGGGCAACGATATTTCCGGGTTGAAGGCGCGCGAATTGCGCCGCATCCGCCGCGACCTGCAGATCGTGTTCCAGGACCCGTTCGGCAGCCTGTCGCCGCGCATGACCTGCGAGGAGATCATCGCCGAGGGCCTGGGTGTCCACGCGGTGGACCCGACCCGCAACCGCCGCGAGATGGTCGCCGAGATCATGGGCGAGGTCGGACTCGATCCGGCGGCGATGGGCCGCTATCCGCACGAGTTTTCGGGCGGCCAGCGCCAGCGCATCGCCATCGCCCGCGCCATGATCCTGCGCCCGAAGATCGTGGTGCTGGACGAACCGACCTCGGCGCTGGACATGACCGTGCAGGTGCAGATCGTCGAGCTGCTGCGCAGCCTTCAGGCCCGGCATGGGCTGGCCTACCTGTTCATCAGCCACGACCTGCGGGTGGTGCGCGCGCTGGCCCACAAGGTCGTGGTCATGCAGCGTGGCGACATCGTCGAGGCGGGCACGACCGAGGACATCTTCGCGGCGCCGCAGACCGACTATACCCGGACGCTGATGCAGGCGGCCTTCGCAACGCCGGCCAAGGGCGGCGCGGCATAGGGCCGGATCATGCAGATCCTGTTCGTCCACCAGAACTTCCCCGGCCAGTTCGTCCACCTGGCCCCGGCGCTGGCGCGGCGCGGGCATAGGGTGGTGGCGCTGGCCGACATCACCAACAAACGCCCGCAGACGGTCGAAACTTACTATTACCGCAAGCCCGAAACCGACCGGCTGAAGGGGATCGGCGCGACCTTTGCCGATGCGGCGGCGCGCGGCGAAATGGCGGCGGGTGCAGCCTCGCAATTGCGCGACCGCCACGGCTTTTCACCCGATGTGATCGTCGGCCACAACGGCTGGGGCGAGATGCTGTTCCTGCGCGAAGTCTGGCCGCGCGCGCGCATCATCAACTATGCCGAATTTGTCTATCGCGCCCGCGGGCTCGATGCCGACTTCGACCCCGAATTCCAGTCGGGCGATGCAAAGGCGGCGATGGCCACCGCTGCGCGCGCCGCCCACATCCTGCAATCCATGATCGCCGCCGATGCCGCCATCGCCCCCACCCGCTGGCAGGCCGACACCTTTCCCGCCGACCTGAGGGGAAAGATCAGCGTCGTCCATGATGGCGTGAACTGCGACGAGATGCGCCCCGATCCAGCGGCGCGGTTCGGCATCCCCGGAACCGGGCTGGTCCTGTCGGCGGGCGACGAGGTCCTGACCTTCGTCAACCGCAACCTGGAACCCTACCGGGGTTACCACATCTTCATGCGTGCGCTGCCCGCCATCCTCGCGGCGCGGCCCGATGCGCAGGTGGTAATCGTCGGCAGCGCCAAGCAGGGCTATGGCCGCCCGCCGGCCAAGGGCAGCTGGAAGGACATTTTCCTGGACGAGGTGAAGGACCGGCTGGACATGTCGCGAGTCCATTTCACCGGGCGGATCGAACGGCCGCAGTTCGTCAGCCTGATGCAGGTCAGTCGGGTTCACGCCTACCTGACCTACCCGTTCGTCCTGTCCTGGTCGATGATCGAGGCGATGGCCGCCGGCGCACTGGTGATCGGCTCGCGCACCGGCCCCGTCACCGAGGTGCTGCGCGACGGCGAAAACTGCCGGCTGGTCGATTTCTTCGATGTTGCTGGCTGGTCGGCGGCCATCATCGGCGCGTTGGCCGACCCGCGAGCGGATGACCGGCTGCGCGCCGCGGCACGGGCAACGGTGCTCGACCGCTACGACCTGGCCCGCTGCCTGCCGCGGCTGATCGGCCTAGTCGAAGGCGGCGGCACCTGAGGTCAGACCGCCGGGCTGTGGCCCGCCGCCGACAGGCTGTAGGCATCGAACGTACGGGCGATCATCCGGGTCAGCGGGCGTCCCTCCGGCACGATCTGGAACCCGTCCGCCGTCACCTGGACCATGTCGCCGAAGGGCGCGGCCGATTGTTCAAACAGGGTGGCGAGCCGCGCGGGCGACACGGCGAACCCTTCAAGGATCGCCTTGGTGTCGATGCGGAAGTCGCACATCAGCGCCTCGATCAGGCGGGCGCGCAGCCGGTCCTCGTCGGTGAACGCATGGCCGCGCACCACCGAGAATCTACCCTCGCGGATCGCCTTGACGTGGGCCGAGGTGGCCGGGGCGTTCTGCGCATAGCCTTGCGGGAACCGGGAAATCGATGAAGCGCCAATGCCGACCAGGGCCGGGGCCAGATCGTCGGTATAGCCCTGGAAATTCCGCCGCAACTGGCCGCTGCGCGCCGCGACATCCAGCCCGTCGCCCTTGCGCGCGAAATGGTCGATGCCGATCTCGACATAGCCTTCGGCCAGGAATAGCGCGCGCGCCGTCTCGAACAGATGCAGCCGTTCGTCGGGCGTGGGCAGCGTGTCGGACGAAATCATTTCCTGCCGGCGGGCCATCCACGGCACATGTGCATAGCCGTAAAGCGCCACCCGGTCGGGCGACAGCGACAGAAGTTGTTCGACCGAGGCCGAAATCCGCTCCGGCGTCTGGTGCGGCAGCCCGTACAGGATGTCGGCGTTCAGCGATTTGACGCCGCGCGCCCGGATCATGTCGACCGCCCGGCGCGTGATTTCATAGCTTTGTTCGCGCCCGATCGCCGCCTGGATCACCGGATCGAAGTCCTGCACCCCGATCGAGGCCCGGTTCATCCCCGCCGCCGCCAGCGCGTCAAGCCGCGCGTCGTCGATTTCGTTCGGATCGATCTCGACCGAGAATTCGGCGTCCGGCGCCAGCGGGGCCACGTCGAAGATCGCGGTGGTCAGCGCCTTGACCAGCTCGCCGTCCAGAAGCGTCGGCGTGCCGCCGCCCCAATGCAGGTGCGACAAGGTGACGCCGGGGCGAAGCCGTGACCCGACCAGGGCGATTTCGGCCTTCAGCACCTCGGCATAGGCCCGCACCGGGTCGTCGCTGCGCGTTCCCTGTGTCCGGCAGGCGCAGAACCAACACAGGCGGCGACAGAAAGGCACGTGCATGTACAGCGAGATAGCGGAGTTTTCCGGGATGGCGCGCAGCCATTCGTCCATCTGCCCCGCATTGGTGGCGGCGCTGAAGTGCGGCGCCGTCGGATAGCTCGTATAGCGCGGGACGCGGGCGTCAAAGAGCCCTACCCGCCTGAGTTGCGATTCCATGTTCATCCGTTTAAAGTCTGTGAACCGATTGGAAAGCGCATTGACCCAGATCAACCCACTCCCTGTTCCCACAGGCCTGTCGACCGGCCCCCGCGATTGCGGGGCCTGCCAGATTCGCCATCGGGCCGTCTGTGCCCGCTGCGAGCCGCGCGAACTCGATTTGCTTGACGAGATGAAGTTCTACCGCAGCTTCGAGGCCGGGCAGACCGTCGTCTGGGCCGGCGACCGGATGGATTTCGTTGCCTCGGTCGTCACCGGCGTCGCCACCCTGACCCAGACGCTGGAGGATGGGCGCACCCAGATGGTCGGCCTGCTTCTGCCGTCGGACTTCGTCGGCCGCCCCGGCCGCGACCAGGCGCCCTACAACGTCATCGCCACCACCGACCTGATGATGTGCTGCTTCCGCAAGAAGTCGTTCGAGCAGCTGATGCACTCGACCCCGCACATCAGCCAGCGCCTGCTGGAAATGACCCTGGACGAACTGGATGCGGCGCGCGAATGGATGCTGCTTCTGGGGCGCAAGACCGCGCGCGAAAAGATCGCGAGCCTGCTGGCGATCGTCGCGCGGCGGGACGCTTCGCTGAACCTTCGCCAGGCGCACGGGCGCGTGGCCTTCGATCTGCCCCTGACCCGCGAGGCGATGGCCGACTACCTGGGCCTGACGCTGGAAACCGTGAGCCGCCAGATTTCGGCGTTGAAGCGCGAAGATGTCATTGAACTTGCCGGCAAGCGCCAGATCGTCGTGCCCGACTTCGACCGCCTGACCGAGGAAGCCGGCGACGATGCCGATGGCGGGTTTCTGGCCTGAACCGGAAAGTGACAGCCGGCGGTTAATTGCGCCGCCCTGTCGGTTGCGAATTGCGCATCGCCGCAAAATCCCCGACCTTCGGCGCAAAGCAGAGGTGCAGATGCCCGACCGTCGTTCCTTCCTGTGTTCCGCCGTGGCCCTGGCCGCGCTGTCTGCCCGGCCGGCGTGGGCGCTGGACAGCGGGGCTGCGGCTGCCTCGGCCGCCGCGCCGACCGCCGCCGATCTGGCCGCCCCGCTCGATCCCGCGACCCTTGGCAGCGCCGAGGCGCCGTTGCCCGGCCTGACAATCGCCCCCGAGCTTTATCCGGTCGAGGTCACGGTGCGCCGCGACCTGGTGCCGGGGACGATCATCGTCCTTTCGCAGCAGCACTATCTTTACCTTATCACCCGCAAGGGCATCGCGATCCGCTACGGGGTCGCGGTCGGCAAGAAGGAACTGGTCTTTCGGGGCGAGGCGGTGGTGGGCCGCAAGGCGGAATGGCCGCGGTGGAAGCCCACGCCCGAAATGGTCGAACGTCATCCCGAAGCCTATGCCAGATATGCCGACGACGGCATGGACGGCGGGCCGAAGAACCCGCTGGGCGCCCGGGCGATCTATCTGTTCCAGAACGGCCATGACACGGCGGTGCGCATCCACGGCACGATCGAGCCGAACTCGATCGGGAAATCCGTGTCGAACGGTTGCATCCGCATGGTGAACGCGCACGTTGTCGACCTGTATCGGCGGGTTGGCATCGGCACCGGCGTCAGCGTGTTCTGAACCCCGCGTTCGGCACCGGCGGCGATGACCTGCACACCCGGCCAGCCACCCATGTTCCAATCCGGTCCTGATCGACGCACATGCCCCTGACCCAGACGCCCCTCCACTCGCTGAACGCCCTTGCCGAGTTGGGCTTCGATACCGTCATCGACGTGCGCTCGCCGGCCGAATATGCCGAGGATCACCTGCCCGGCGCCATCAACCTGCCGGTTCTGGACGATGAGGAGCGCGCCCGCGTCGGCACCATCTACAAGCAGCAATCGCCGTTTCTGGCCCGCAAGGTCGGGGCGGCGCTGGTCGCCCGCAACGCCGCCCGCCATCTAGAAGGGCCGCTGTCCGACCTGTCGGGCGGCTGGCGGCCGCTGGTCTATTGCTGGCGCGGCGGGCAAAGGTCGGGCTCGTTCGCAACCATCCTGTCGCAGGTCGGCTGGCGGGTCGGCGTGCTGGAGGGCGGTTACAAGACCTGGCGGGGACTGGTGGTCGAGGCGCTGAACGACCAGCCGCCGCCGGCGCGGCTGTGGGTGCTGGACGGCAACACCGGCTCGGCCAAGACCGAACTGCTGGCGCGGCTTGCGGGGCAGGGCCATCAGGTCGTCGACCTGGAGGGGCTGGCCAACCATCGCGGCTCGCTCTTCGGCCACATGCCCGGCGGGCAGCCGAGCCAGAAGGCGTTCGAGGGCCGGTTGGCGCTTGAACTGGCCAGGCTCGATCCGTCGCGACCGGTCATCGTCGAGGCCGAAAGTTCGCGGGTGGGGGCGCTGATGCTGCCCAAGCAGCTGTGGGCCGCCATGTGCGCCGCGCCGCGCATGCGCATCGTTGCCCCCCTTGCCGCCCGCGCCCGCTATCTGGCCCGCGCCTATGCCGACCTGACGGTCGACGGCGACAGGCTGGCAGGGATCATCGAAAGCATGCGCCCCCTTCATGCTGCCGAACGGATCGAGGACTGGCTTGCCGCCGCCGCGCGCGGCGATTTCGAGGGGCTGGCCGCCGGGCTTATGGAACACCACTACGACCGCCGCTATGAAAAGCACCGGGCGCGCTTCGGCTCGGACGCCGACCGGGTGGTCGAGGCCGACACGCTCGAACCCGCCGCGCTGGACGACCTGGCGCGCCGGATTGCCGCGACGATCGACGGGGCCTGACCCTCAGGGGCCGACCTGCACGCCGGGCGCGTCGGGGTTGATCATCTCGACCTCGATCCGGAAGGACACCAGATCGCCCACGCCCATCATCGTGCCGGGGGCGGGAATGCCGAAGGTCATGCCGAAGTCCGACCGGAACAGCGCCCCTTCGGCGGAAAAGCCGATGCGCGCGCCGCCGGGGTCGAGCGGATTGCCCGCATAGCCGCCGTTGTAGCGCACATGCATCGTTACCGGCCGGGTGAAGCCATGCAGGGTCAGATCGCCGGTAACCGCCGCCTCGGATGGTGACGTTACCCTGACCTGCGTGCTCTTGAAGGTCATGTCGGGGTATTTCGCGGCATCCAGCAACTCCGGCCCGGCCAGCACCGCGTTGAAGTCGAGTGTCGGATCCTTGTAGAGCGTCTCGATCGACTTGGGGTCGATCTGCGCCTCAAGCTGCATCTTTTCCGGCGCGGCGGGGTCGAAGGCCAGGGTGGCGGTAAAGGTCCTGAACAGGCCGATATATTCCGAAAAGCCCAGATGGTTGACGCTGAACAGCAGCCGGCCGTGCGGCGGGTCGATGTGATAGGTTCCGGCCGGCGGACCCGAGGGCATGGTCGCCGGATCTTGCGCGACCGCCGCCGTACCGGCCAGGCAGGACAGGACCAGCGCCATCCGCGCCAGACGGGCAGGGCATCGCAGGGGCATGGGGTCACTCCTTGCCACTTACAGTTAGCTGTATGACTAACTATTTCCCCTCGCCGCCAGCCTGTCAACCGCCCCGGCCTCACCTTGCCGTCAATCCGCGGCACCCCGCCGATCCGCTAGGGGCCGATCCGGGGGTGGCGCAGCGGGCCGGTATCTGCCAAACCGGGTCTGTGCGCTATCTGGGGGAAAGAACGTGGATCTAGTCGGACGGCTGAGGGACATCGTCGGTGCGGCGAACGTGCTGGGCGGGTCGGACATGGCCTCCTATTCGAGCGACTGGATGGGCGAACGCCATTGGCAGCCGCTGGCGGTGGTGCGGCCCGCCAACCGCGACGAGGTGGCGGCGGTCATGCGGCTGGCCCATGCCGAACGGGTGCCGGTGGTGCCGATTGCCGGGCGCACCGGGCTTACCGGAGCTACCCATGCCGAAGGCGCGCTAATGCTGTCGGTCGAACGGATGAACGCCATCCGCGCGATCAAGCCGACCGCCCGGCTGGCGGTGGTCGAATCCGGGGTGATCCTGTCGCGCCTGCACGATGCCGCCGAGGCCGAGGGCCTGTATTTCCCGCTGTGGTTCGGCGCGCGCGGTTCGGCGATGATCGGGGGTGTCCTGTCCACCAACGCCGGAGGATCGAACGTGCTGCGCTATGGTTCGACCCGCGCCCTCTGCCTGGGGCTCGAGGTGGTTCTCGCGGACGGCCGGGTGATGAACCTGATGAGTGAGCTGCACAAGGACAACAGCGGCTACGACCTGAAACAGCTGTTCATCGGCGCCGAAGGCACCCTTGGCATCATAACGGCGGCGGTGATGAAACTGGTGCCCGCGCCGCGCGCCCATGCGACTGCGGTTCTCGCTGTGCCGTCGGTCGACAGCGCCCTTGCCATCCTCAACCGTCTGCAGGAAGCGACCGGCGGCCTGGTCGAGGCGTTTGAATTCATGCCGCGCACCTTTCAGGAACGGCTACGCGCCATTCGCCCCGATCTGGGCCTGCCGTTCGGCAAGATATACGAGACGACCATCCTGGTCGAACTGGGCGCGACCGCCCCGCGCGACTGCACGCCGGGCGCCGACGGATCGGTGCCGCTGAGCGCGCTGCTGGAGGAGGTGCTGGCTGAAATGCTTGAGAACGGCCAGGTCCTGGATGCCGAACTGGCGCAATCCGAGGCGCAGCGGCAGGCCATGTGGGCGCGACGCGAGGCGGCGGCCGAGATCATGATGGGTGCAGGCCCCACGATCGATACCGACATTTCGCTGCCGCTCGACCGGGTCGGTGCCTTCATGACCGAGGCACTGGCCGAACTTGCCACGCTCGACCCCGGCGCCGGTACGGTGACGGTCGCCCATCTGGGCGACGGCAACCTGCATTATTCGGTGCTGGTCACGTCCGCCAACGCCGGCCTGAAGGAGCGGATCGTCGAAGGGGTCGAGGGCATCGTCAAACGCATGGGCGGCAGTTTTTCGGCGGAACACGGGATCGGCCTGTCGAAGAAGGGCTCGATGAAGCGGCGCAAGGATCCGGTGGCGCTCGAGGTCATGCGCGCGGTGAAGGCGGCGCTTGACCCCGCTGGCATCCTTAATCCCGGCAAGGTCATCCCGGACTAGGTACCGTGCTGCGCCCGCTGACCGAAATAGTCCGCGACCCGGCGCTGCGCCTGTCGACGCTGCTCCTGGTCCTGAACGGCGCCATCGGTGCCTCGCTCGCGCCCTATCAGTCGCTGCTGGCAATCCGCCTGTTCGGCCTGACCGACCGGACCTATGCGCTGGTGCTGGTGGCGGGCGCGGCGGTGTTCGTGGTCGCGTCGCTGGTCTTGGGCATCCTGTCGGACTTGCATTTCGCCCGCCGGTCGGTGGCGCTGGCCACCGCAACCGCGCCGATTGGCGGGTTCGGCCTGATGACCGCGCTTCCCGGCCCCCACGCCTTCGTGCTGGTCCATGCCGTGCTGCTGCCCATCGGCGCGACGCTCTTTGCGCAGTGCTTCGCCCTGGCCCGCGTCGCCGCGAACCGGTTGCGGGCCGAGGGGCAGGCGGCGCAGATGGCGGCGGTGCGGGCGGCCTTTGCGCTGCCCTGGGTCGTCGTTCTGCCGTTGTGGTCGCTGGCCTATCGCGCCGGGGTCGGGCTGCAATGGATCTATCCGGTTCTTCTGAGCCTTGCCGG
This sequence comes from Paracoccaceae bacterium, assembly GCA_046348855.1. Classification (GTDB taxonomy): domain Bacteria; phylum Pseudomonadota; class Alphaproteobacteria; order Rhodobacterales; family Rhodobacteraceae; genus TMP-24. The sequence continues at coordinate 103,004 of JAXMDK010000015.1, forward strand.
TCTGACCGCGGCGGTGATCGCCTTCGGCTGGCCAAAGACCGACGAGGCCGACCGTGGCGCGGCGGGTGCCGGCAGCCTGCTGTCGGGCCTGGCCGAAGTGCTGCGGCCGGAAATCCTGCTTCGGGTCCTGCTGCTGGGCGCGACCATCTCGGCGGTCGCGCTTTACATGGTGCTGCTGGGGCTGGTGATGTCGGCCACCGGCCGTCCGGCGGGGGACGTGGCAATCTATGCGGGGGTCATGGCCGGGATCGAAGTGCCGCTGATGCTGGCGCTGCCGGCCTTGCAGCAGCGGGTGGGCGCGGCGGCACTGGTCGCGGTGGGCGCGGGGCTTTATGCGCTGCATCTGGTCGGCCTGCCGTTCCTGGCGGGAACGCCGTTCGTCTGGGCCCTGACCCTGCCCGGAGCGGCGGGCGGTGCGGCGATCCTGGCGGTGCCGATCGCCTATCTGCAGGATCTGATGAAGGGCAGCCCCGGCGCGGGGTCGTCGCTGATGGCCCTGCAGCGGGTGACGGGCGATGCGCTCTGCGCGCTGGCCTTCGCCACCGGCACCGCTGTGACGGGATACCGGCTGGCGGCACTGATCGGCGCGTTCCTGTCGGTGGGCGCCGGACTTCTACTGTGGCGGATCGACCGGCCCCGGTTCAGCGCCAGTCGAAGAAACCCTTAGGCGCAAGGCCCAGCAACTCGCGCGCCAGGTCGTTGCCGGCCTCGGCCGCATCGGTGGTGGTGCAGCGCCGCTCACCCCGGATCGCGTCGGATCCGTCGGGTCGCAGGATCTCGCCGCGCAGCCAAAGGCCACCGCCGTCATGGATTGCCAGCCCGGCGATGGGCGTCTGGCACGACCCGTCGAGCGTTTCCAGATAGGCGCGTTCGGCCGCCAGCCGTTCGCCGGTGGCCGGGTCATGGATCGCCGCCAGCAGTTCGGCGGCGCGGGCGTCGTCCGTGCGCCGCTCGATCCCGATTGCGCCCTGGGCGACGGCGGGCAGCATCTCTTCGGGCGCGATGGCGGACCGGGCCACATGCGCCATCCCTGGCCGGTTCAGCCCGGCCATCGCCAGGAAGGTCGCGGCTGCAACACCGTCCTCCAGCTTCTTCAGCCGGGTCTGCACATTGCCGCGAAACTCGACCAGCTTCAGGTCGGGCCGGCGATGGGCCAGCTGCGCCCGCCGCCGCAGGCTGGACGAGCCGACCACCGCCCCCGCCGGCAGATCGGCCAGCCCCGCACAACCGGGCGACACGAACGCATCGCGCACATCTTCGCGCGGCAGATAGCCGCCCATCGTCAGCCCCATTGGCTGGCGGGTCGGCATGTCCTTCATCGAATGGACGGCAAGGTCTATCGCGCCCGCGAACAGCGCATCCTCGATTTCGCGGGTGAACAGGCCCTTGCCGCCGATTTCCTTCAGCGGCCGGTCGAGGATGCGGTCGCCGGTGGTCTTGATCACCACGATCTCGAATGCCGTCTCGGGCAGCGAAAAGGCGGCCATCAGCCGGGCGCGGGTCTCATGGGCCTGGGCCAGCGCCAGGGGCGAGCCGCGGGTGCCGATCTTGAGCGGCGAGGAGGGCGAAGGCATCTGCATTCCTTCCCTCTAGCCCGCGTCATGGAGCCGCGCAATGGGGCGGGCTGCCGCGGCGCGGCTTGACAACGGCACGGCGGCGACCTTGAAGGGGCAGGCCGAGGGAGACAGCCATGACCAAGACCATTCTCAGATCGCTTGCGGGCGAACGCCTGCCGACCCCGCCGATCTGGATGATGCGCCAGGCCGGCCGCTACCTGCCGGAATACCGGGCGACGCGGGCCAGGGCCGGGGATTTCCTGTCGCTGTGCTACACGCCCGACCTGGCGGCCGAGGTCACTTTGCAGCCGATCCGCCGCTATGGGTTCGACGCGGCGATCCTGTTCGCCGACATCCTGCTGATCGCGCAGGCGCTGGGCGCCGAGCTGTGGTTCGAAACCGGCGAAGGGCCGCGCCTGTCGACCATCACCACCCCCGCCGACCTGGCGCGGCTGAAGCCGGCCGATGCGATCCACGAGGTGCTGGCGCCGGTCTATGAAACCGTCCGCATCCTTGCCCGCGAACTGCCGTGCGAAACCGCGCTGATCGGCTTTGCCGGCGCCCCCTGGACGGTCGCCAGCTACATGATCGCCGGGCGCGGCACCCCCGGCCAGGGTCCGGCGCACGCGCTGAAGGACACGGACCGCGCGACATTCCAGGGGCTGATCGACCGGCTGACCGAGGCGACGGTCCTTTATCTGTCGGCGCAGATCGAGGCCGGGGCCGAGGTGGTGAAGCTGTTCGACAGCTGGGCCGGATCGCTGCAGGGCCACGACTTCGACGATTTCGCGCTGGCGCCCACCGCGCGGATCATCGCCGCGCTGAAGGCGCGCCACCCCGGCGTGCCAATCATCGCCTTTCCGCGCGAGGCCGGGGCGCGCTACGAAGGCTTCGCCCGCGCCACCGGCGCGGACGGCGTCGCGCTGGACAATTCGGTCGGCGCCGAATGGGCGGCCGCCCACGTCCAGAAGGACGGCTGCGTGCAGGGCAACCTTGCGCCCGGCCACATGGTCACCGGCGGCCCCGAGATGGAGGCCGAGATCCGCCGGATCGTTCGCGCCTTCGCCGCCGGCCCCCACATCTTCAACCTCGGCCACGGCATCACGCCGGATGCGAGCCCCGACAACGTGGCACGCATGGTCGAGGTGGTGCGGGGCGGATAACGAAATATACATGAGTATAAGTTGGTATAAACAAGCTTGCATATAAACCGGTAAGCTGCTTACAAATCGGCATGGATCCCGTTAGAAACCCATTTGCGCCCGGTGCAGGCTCGCAGCCCCCTGAGCTTGCCGGTCGCGACAACATCATTGCGGATGCGGAAACCGCGCTCCAGCGGGCGCTGCTGGGTCGTCACAGTCGGTCGCAAATCTTGCTTGGGCTGCGCGGCGTTGGCAAGACGGTCCTGCTGAACAAGATCGAAGCAGCAGCCGAAGAATTCGGGCACGTCACCTCCTTCATAGAGGCCCCGGAAGGGCAGTCGCTTGCTGAATTGATTGTCCCAAGGGCTCAACAAGTGTTGCGCAAGCTTTCGGCCGTGGAGAACGCCAAAGCCAAGGCATTTGCGGCCTCACGCGCACTCCGCGCCTTCGCCTCGGCGTTCAGGCTCGAGCTGGGTGAATACGGGATCAGCGTCGATCCAGAGCCGGGAGTCGCCGACAGTGGGAATCTGGAATATGATTTGAGCGACCTCTTCGTGCGCATTGGTGACGCGGCCAAGGCCGCACGGCGCGGCTGGACGCTGCTCATCGACGAAATCCAGTATCTGAAAGAACTCGACTATGCGGCCCTGATCGTTGCCATGCACAAGTGCAACCAGAAGTCGCTTCCGGTCCTGCTTTTCGGTGCTGGCCTGCCACAAGTTGCTGCGCTTTCGGGCGATGCCAAGTCCTATGCGGAACGCCTGTTTTCCTACCCTAGTGTTGGCCCGCTGGACGAGACAGCTGCCGCGGATGCCGTCCGACTTCCTGTTGTCGGGGAGCAGGAGGAAATCACCTCCGAAGCAATTGGCTCTATCTACAGGCACACGAGGGGCTATCCCTATTTTCTGCAGGAGTGGGGCTATCAGGCGTGGAATGCGGCGGATCATTCGCCGATTGATGCCGCGCATGTCGAAGGGGCGAGCGGCGCGGCGCTCCGTCGACTGGACGAAGGGTTCTTCAAGGTCCGCTTCGAGCGATTGACGCCTAAGGAGCGTGAATATGTCATGGCAATGGCGACGCTTGGTCCGGGGCCCTACAAGTCGTCGGAGGTTGCGCAGGTGTTGGGGCTGGATGTCCAGAGCCTCGGTCCGCGGCGGGCAAGCATCATATCGAAGGGCATGATCTATAGCCCGGCCCACGGTGATATTGCCTTCACCGTTCCCTTGTTCGAGGATTTTCTGATGCGAAACCGGAACAGGAGTGCAGTGGCTTGATCGGCCCCCACATCTTCAACCTCGGCCACGGCATCACCCCCGATGCAAGCCCCGACCATGTCGCGCGCATGATCGAAGTGGTGCGGGGCGGATGATGGTGGGTTGGGGCTGGGTCGTCGCCACGCTCCTGGGTTCGGCCGGGCAGGTGGTGCGCAACATCGCCCAGTCACAACTGACCGGCCGCATCGGCACGCTGGGCGCGACCCAGGTCCGGTTCGTCTTTGGCCTGCCGTTTGCCGTCCTGTTCCTGGCGTTGGCGCTGGTCTGGACCGGCGGGCCGCTGCCGGTTCCGGGCGCGCGGGCCATTGTCATCACCGGCATCGGCGCGGTCGCCCAGATCGGCGGCACCGCGCTGATGCTGAAGGTCATGCAGGCCCGGTCCTTCGCGGTGACCACGGCCTGGCTGAAGACCGAACCCGTCCTGATCGCCCTGGCCGGGGCGCTGGTGCTGGGCGACCGGCTGAGCCTGCCGGCGCTGGTCGCCATCCTGATCGCCACCGCCGGGGTGATGCTGACGGCGCTGAAGCCCGGCATCGGCAAGGCGCTGCTGGCCGAAGCCGCCCCGGCGGCCAGCGGCCTTCTGGCGGCGGCCCTGTTCGGGGCGTCGGCGATCGGCTTTCGCGGCGGCATCCTGGCGCTGGGATCGGGCGATTTCCTGCTGCGCGCCGCGACGACGCTGGTGCTGAGCCTCTTCATCCAGACGGCGCTGCTGATCCTGTGGATGCTGGCCTTCGACCGGCCGGCGCTCTGGGGGTCGTTCGCGGTCTGGCGCGGGTCGCTGGGCGCGGGCTTCGTGGGCGCGCTCGCCTCGCAGTTCTGGTTCATCGGCTTTGCCCTGACCTCGGCCGCCAACGTCCGCACCCTGGCTTTGGTCGAGGTGATCCTGGCGCAGGGAGTCGGGCGCTTCGTCCTCGGCCAAAAGATCACCGGCCGCCAGTTCCTGGGCATGGCGGTGATCGTGCTGGGCGTGGCGCTTCTGCTCAGGACCGAGATCGGGGCCTAGGCGCCCGGCCGCGCCCTACACCCATTTCGCCAACGGCGGCAGGCTCATCAGCACCGCGTTCGCATCATGGCCGGTCTCCAGCCCGAACTTGGTGCCCCGGTCATAGACGAGGTTGTATTCGGCATAGAGCCCGCGATGGACAAGCTGCACATCCTTGTCCGCATCGGTCCAGCGCGTGGTGCGGCGACGGTCGATCAGCGGCAGGAAAGCCGGCAGGAAGGCGCGCCCGACATCCTGGGTAAAGGCCAGGTCGGCGGCCCAGTCGCCGCTGTTCAGGTCGTCGAAGAAGATGCCGCCGACGCCACGGGCGCGGCCGCGATGGGGAACGAAGAAATAGTCGTCAGCCCAGGCCTTGTAGCGATCATAAAGCCCGGGGCCATGCCGGTCGCAGGCGGCGCGGAGGGTCGCGTGGAAATGGGCGGTGTCCTCGGCATATTCGATGCAGGGGTTCAGGTCGGCCCCGCCGCCGAACCACCAGGCCTGCGGCGTCCAGAACATGCGGGTGTTCATGTGCACCGCCGGGCAATGTGGATTCTGCATATGGGCGACAAGACTGATCCCCGAGGCCCAGAAGCGCGGATCGTCGGCCATGCCCGGCACCCCGCGCGCGGCCATCGCCCTTTGCGCCTGCGCTCCCAGCCGGCCGTGAACGGTCGAGATATTGACGCCGATCTTTTCGAACACCCGGCCGCCGCGCATCACGCTCATCAGCCCGCCGCCGGCATCCTGGCCGTCGTCGGCCATGCGCCGGGTGGGCGTGACCTCGAACCGCCCGGCGGGACGGTCGGCCAGCGGCCCCGCGTCATGCGATGTTTCCAGCGCCTCGAATGCGGCGACGATCTGGTCGCGCAGATCGGAAAACCAGGCCGCTGCGGCGGCCTTTTGTGTGTCAAGCAGATCGGTCATCGGCTGGCCCCGTCGTTTTGCCCTGCCTACCAGCTTCGCCCCGGTCGGACCATAGGCCGGGACCACCCTGCGGCAAAGCTGCGCAACGCAACGTGACGCTCTAGCCCCTTGCGCCCGGCTTCCGCAGGGATAGACTCAGGTCGTCCTTTCGGAGTGACGGTCATGGTTTCGCGGATTTTGGTGCTTGCCCCCTTGGTGCTGCTGGCGGCATGTGGCACACCTCAGGAACGGTGCATCCGCTCGGGAACTGACGAGCTGCGCAAGGTCGACCGGATGATCGCCGAAACCCAGAACAACCTGGCGCGCGGCTATTCCTATCAGGACGAAACCATCGTCACCCACAGCTGGGAACCCTGCTTCGACGGCTTCGGCGGATTCGGCGCGCGGCCGGGGATGCGCGGCATGTGCCTGGAACCGGATGAAACGACGATCCGCCGCTCGGTGCCGATCGACCCCGCCGCCGAGACGCGCAAGCTGGAATATCTGAAGGCGCGGCGCAAGGAACTGCTGCCGGCGGCCAACCAGACCGTCGCGTCGTGCAAGGCGAGCTACCCCGAAAACTGACCTTGGCCGCCCCGGCGGGTGAGATCAGGCGCGGCGCGACGCATGCGGACGCGCGGCGTGGATGATCTTGAAGCCCCGGTCATCTGCAACCGTCTGGACGCTGGCAAAGGCCCCGGCAAGCACCTGTTCATAGGGCAGGGTGCGGTTTGCGACCATCCACAGTTGCCCGTGCGGCCGCAAGAGCCGGCCGGCGGCTAGGATGAAGGCGGCGCCCAGCGACGGGTCGGCGGCGCGGCCTTGGTGGAACGGCGGGTTCATCGCCACGAAGTCGACCGACCGCGCCACGCCGAAGGTCGTGGCGTCGGCCCAGTGGAACTGCGCGCGCGGATCGGAAATGTTGTCGCGCGCGCAATCGAGCGCATCGGCGTCGGCCTCGACCAGATGCAGTTCGCGCACGGCGGGGCGCGACAGGATCTGTGCGGCCAGCCACCCCCAGCCCGCGCCCAGATCGGCGCCGGTGCCCTGCAGGCTGTGGGGCAGGTGCGCCGCCAGCAGGGCGGAACCGGGGTCGATCCCGTCGGCGGAAAAGACGCCGGGGCGGGTGACGAAACCGGGCGCCACCTGATGCGCCGCGCCTTCCCAGCCGGCAAAGGCTGCCGGGCCGGGGTTGGCGAACAGGAAGGCCCGCCCGTGCGCCTTCGACACCGAGGCGAGGATGTCGGCCCGACCGCGCAGGTCGCGCAGCGCCGCGTCGATGCCATCGGTCTTCTGCCCGTCGACAAGGACCGGCGCCCCGGGCGGGACCAGCCCGGCGATCTGGTGGACAAGGGCGCGGGCCAGCGCCCGGGCGCGCGGCAGGAACAGGACGGCGGCCGCAAAGCTGCCTTCGGGAGCGCGCGCGACCTGCCATCCGGCCGCCTGCCAGCGGTCCTGGTCGGGGCGGAACGGCGTGACGATCAGCGCCCTGTCGCGCGGCAGGGCCGCCAGATCGGCCCCGGCCGGCGGCCGCAAGACGGCGATCCGGCCCGAAACAGGCAGGCCGCCCGCCTGGGCCAAGGCCAGTGTGATGCGATCATCGCTCATGGTGCGGGGGCTGCGGCCCTATTCCTTTTCCATCGTGCATTGCAGCGGATGCTGATGGCGGCGCGAGAAATCCATCACCTGCGCAACCTTGGTTTCCGCGACCTCGAACGAGAAGACCCCGACCACCGCCAGCCCCTTCTTGTGGACGGTCAGCATGATTTCGAACGCCTGGGCGTGGTTCAGCCCGAAGAACCGTTCCAGGATATGCACCACGAATTCCATCGGCGTATAGTCGTCGTTCAGCAGCAGCACCTTGTAGAGCGGTGGGCGCTGCGTCTTGGGCCGGGTCTTGGTGACGACGGACGTTTCACCATCTGGACCTTCCCGGCGGACGGACAGGGTGAAAGGAACGCGGGTCACGGGGATTTTCTCCTGAGGGAATCATTATGGGCCGGGCCTTCTACTATAAACTCTTGCAGACATGAGGAAAGAGTTGCGATTCATGGGCCGGACGAGCGGAAGGAACGGGGGAAGCGCGTGGCACGGTTGACGGCAATCGGACTGGATGCGGACGATACGCTTTGGCAGAACGAACGCTTTTTCCGCATGACGCAGGACCGTCTTGCCGATCTTCTGAAGAACTATGCCGACGCTGATCATCTTCACGACCGGCTTCTGGCGGCCGAGCGGCGCAACCTTGGCCACTATGGCTTTGGCGTGAAGGGGTTCGTGCTGTCGATGATCGAAACCGCCATCGAAGTGACCGATGCCCGCGTGCCGGCCCCGGTGATCGGGGCACTGATCGCGGCGGGGCGCGACATGCTGTCTCATCCGATCGAACTTCTGCCCGGCGCCGAAGAGGCGGTGCGCACGTTGGCGGGTCGCTGCCGGCTGATCCTGGTGACCAAGGGCGACCTGCTGGATCAGGAGCGCAAGCTGGCGCAGTCGGGGCTGGGCGATCTGTTTCATGCCGCCGAAATCGTCTCGCGCAAGGATGCAGCGACCTATCGCAAGGTCTTTGGCCGGCACGGCACCGGAGCGGCCGAGGCGCTGATGGCGGGAAATTCGCTGCATTCCGACGTGCTTCCGATGATCGAGGCCGGCGGCTGGGGCGTGCACTTGCCGCACGAACTGACCTGGACGCTGGAACAGGCCGAGGCGCCGCGCGATCCCGCCAGGTTCCGCAGCCTGGCCGACATCGGGGCATTGCCCGACCTGGTCGCCGAGATTGCCGCCGAATGATTGCCACCTATAGACGGTGGCCGATGGTCGCCCACTACATATAGGAAAATCACTTTGCATATCCAGGGCTGCGTCCTTCAGGAAACCCTGCAAAGGCCTTGAACAAAAAGCTGTTTTCGGCTTTTGGCACCCGTGCTATCCTTGTGGGCAAATCAGTTAGCCCGGGCATAAGATCCGGGACGAGGCAGTAGGCAAGTGGCAGTGAATTTCGCCAATATCCGGCGGTGCATAGGCTTTGCATGGGGCACGATGGTTCTGGCGTTCGCGCTGGTGCTGTTCCCCTTGGGATTGCTGGCGGCACCCTATGCCGATTGCGTGATCGACGCCCGGACCGGCGAGGTCTTGCGCGCCACCAACGCCGATGCCCGCCTGCATCCGGCCTCGCTGACCAAGATGATGACGCTCTACATCGCGTTTCAGGCGATCGAGCATGGGGAAATCTCGCTCGACACCATGGTCACGGTGTCGAAGTTCGCCGCCAGCCAGCCGCCGTCGCGCCTGGGCCTGCGGCCGGGCCAGCAGATCGCGCTGCGCTATCTGATCCGTGCGGCAGCAATCAAGTCGGCCAACGATGCGGCCGCCGCCATTGGTGATGCCATCGAGGGCAATCGCGACGCTTTCGCGGCCCGGATGAACCGCACCGCCAAGGCCTTGGGCATGACCCGCACTACCTTCCGCAACCCCAACGGCCTGACCGCCGACGGGCACCTGTCGACGGCGCGCGACATGACCACGCTCGGCCGGCGGCTGTTCTACGATTTTCCCCAGTATTACAGCCTGTTCTCGCGGCGGACAGCGGATGCCGGGGTGGCGCAGGTCGCTTCGACCAACCGCCGGTTCCTCGACAGCTACGAAGGCGCCGACGGGATCAAGACCGGCTACACCGTTCCGGCGGGCTTCAACCTTGTCGCCTCGGCGCAGCGTGGCGACGTGCGCATCATCGCCGCCATCTTCGGCGGCACCTCGACCGCCATGCGCAACCAGCGGATGGCGCAGCTACTCGACCTTGGCTTCAGCAAGGCGCCGGGCCGCGCCACGGTGCAGAAGCCGCCGGCCATTGCCTATGACGCCACCGCCCACGGTTCGGGCGGTGCGGTCCAGGTGGCCGAGGCCGATACCGGAGATGCGCCGCTGACCGACGATTCGATGGCTGAAGCCGTGGCCAGCTCGGTCAAGACCGATGCGCCGCCTGCCGGCAAGACGATCCGCCTGAATACGGCGGTTGCCCAAAGCGAATTGCCGCCGATGAAGGGCGCGGCCCAGCCGGACGCCGGGACCGAAGTTGCCGCCGCCGACACTGCCGACAACGTCGATGAATCGATTGTCGAGGATGGTGCGGCGATGGCGAACGGCACCGATGCCCTGACCGCCAGCATGCAGGACACCATCGCCCAGGCGGTGCAGGAAGCCCAGGCCGAACCCGCGCCCGAGGCGCAGGGCTTCGCGCAGACCGCCAAGCCGCAGCCTGAAACGCTGGCGCTGGCCGCGGCGGCGCAGGAGGATGCGGCGGCCACCGACCCTGCCGCCCCGGCGCCGGCCGACATGCCGGCCATGGCGGCGCTGGCACAGTCGGTGATGCCGGTCCTGCACCACAATGCACCCGCCGACGCATCCGCCGCGCCGACGGTGGAACCGGCAGTCGTTCAACCCGCGCCGGTTCAGCTTGCCGATGCGGCGGGCGACGTCGCCGCGCCGCTGTCCGCCCCGCCGGCCCTGGCCGACGCGGGCGACGCCGGTGGGATGCAGGCGTTGCCCACCGCGCTGCCGTCCGTGCCCGCCGCGCCGCAGATGGCCGCCGCCGCCCCGGCCCAGGAGGCGCCCCAGTCGCCTGACGCCGCGCCGGTCGAGCCGGCCAAGCCGACCATCGTTCTGGCGTCGGCCGCCGCCGCCAGCCCCGCGCCCGAAGATCTTGAGGTCGTCACCCGGGTCTCGACCTCGGGCGGGCGCGAATGGGGGATCAATGTCGGCACCTTCTCGTCGCGCTACAACGCCGAGAAGCAGTTGTTGCAGACCGCGCTGGTCGAGATGGAATCCCTGAACGACGCGCTCCGCAAGGTGACGCAGCGCAAGGGCGCGTTCGATGCCAATTTCGTCGGCATGACCGAGGCCAGCGCCGAACAGGCTTGCCAGCGGCTCGCGGCACGGGGAACCGACTGCAAGGTGCTGAGCCCGTAAGGGCCACGATCAGGGTTGAGGCTTGTCGTCCCAGCGGTCGTCGAGGATGCGGCGGGCGTCGCCTTCCGGGTCGTCATACTGCCGGGTGCGCAGCGCCCACAGGAACGCCGCAAGCCCGATCCCGCCAAGCAGCAGCGAAACCGGGATCAGGATGGCCAGGGTATCCATGTAACGATTCCTACTTGAGCCGCAGGGCGTTCAGCGTGACGGTCAGCGACGAGGTCGACATGGCCAGCGCCGCGATCAAGGGTGTGGCCAGACCGACCAGCGCCACCGGAACCGCCACCCCATTATAGGCCAGCGACAGGGCGAAGTTCTGCTTGATTCGCCGCCGCGCCTGCACGGCGATGCGGCGGGCGTCGGCAATGGGGGCCATATCCTGCCCCAGAAGCACGATGTCGGACGCCACCCGCGCCGCGTCGAGTGCCGACGAAGGCGAGATCGACACATGCGCGGCGGCCAGCGCCACCGTGTCGTTCAGCCCGTCGCCGACCATAAGAACCCGATGCCCGGCGCGTGTCTCGGCCTCGATCACCGCAGCCTTTTCGGCCGGCAGCATGCCGGAGCGCCAGTCGGCAATGCCCAGATCGGCCGCCAGACGGGCGACCGGGGCTTCGCTGTCGCCCGACAGAAGCATGACCCGAAGGCCCGCCGCGCCAAGCGCCTCGACCGTCGCGCGCGCGCCCGGCCGGATGCGGTCGGAAAAGCGGAACTCGACGGGGGCTTTGTCGCCGACCTTCAGCCAGGTCGCGGTTTCACCACCCGCCTGCGCGTCTAGCCAGGCCGCCCGGCCCAGCCGGACCGTTTGCCGCGCCAGTCGCCCTTCAACGCCGAAGCCCGGCCGTTCCGACAGGTCGGTGACGGGGGCCGGGGCCAGCCCACGGTCGGCCACCGCCTCGGCCAGCGCGCGGGCCAAGGGATGCGACGATGCGGCGGCCAGCGCGGCGGCGATAGACAGGTCGTCTTCGCCGATGCTTTCAAGCCCGACCGCCCGGGGCAGGCCCAGCGTCAGCGTTCCGGTCTTGTCGAAGACCACGGTGTCCACTTCCGCCAGCCGTTCCAGCGCGGTGCCGTCCTTGATGAGCAGGCCCCTGCGAAAGAGCCGGCCCGAGGCCGAGGTGACCACCGACGGAACCGCCAGGGCAAGGGCACAGGGGCAGGTGATGATCAGCACCGCTGCCGCGACGTTGATCGCCAGCCGGACATCGCCGCCGGTGTGGATCATCCAGCCGATGAAGGACGACAGCGCCAGTACATGCACTGCTGGCGAATAGCGCCGCGCCATGCGGTCGGCCAGTGACATATAGCGGTTCTTGGTGCTTTCGGCGATGGCGACCAGATCGGCCAGCCGGTGCAGCGACGATTCGCGGCCCGCCGCCGTCACCCGCACAGTCAGGGGGCCGGTCAGGTTGATCTCGCCGGCGCTGACGGCGGTGCCGGCGGTCGCGGGTTCCGGCAGCGTCTCGCCGGTCAAGAGCGACCGGTCCAGTTCCGACCGGCCTTCGGTCACCACCCCGTCGACCGGCATCCGCGCGCCGGGCCGGACCAGGACCAGATCGCCGGGCGCAATCTCGGCCAGCGGCACCAGCAGTTCTTGCCCATCGCGCAGCCGCACCGCGCGCGGCACTTCCAGCGCCGCCAGTTCCTCGGCCGCGGACCGCGCCGCCGCCCGGCTGCGGTAATCGAGATAGCGCCCGATCAGCAGGAAAAAGCACAGCGACACCGCGCCATCGAAATAGGCATGTTCGCCGCCCTTGATCGTCTCGAACAGCGAAATCGCCGACGACAGGATCAGCGCCAGCGAAATCGGCACGTCCATTCCCAGCCGCCGCGCCCGGATCGACGCCAGCGCCGAGGCAAAGAACGGCTGGCCGGCAAAGGCCAGGGTGGGCAGGGCGATCATCGCGCTGATCCAGTGGAACAGGTCGCGGGTCGCGGCCTCGGCCCCCGACCAGATCGCCACCGACAAGAGCATGATGTTCATCATCGCGAACCCGGCGACCCCCAGCCGCATCAGCAGGTCGCGCCCGCGTCGCTCGCTTTCGGTGGTCGACAGCAGTGCCGGGTCAAGCTCATGCGCGGCGATGCCGGCGGCGGCCAGCGCGTCGATCAGATGGTCGGGCAGAACCTCGGGCCCGGCGGTCACGCTGGCGCGCTTCTGAGTGAGGTTGATGCGGGCGGCGCTGACCCCCGGCACGGCCAGCAGGGTGCGTTCGGCCAGCGTCATGCCGGCCGCGTCCGTCAGCCCCGGCACCGACAGGACCAGCCCGGCCGAGGCCGCGCGCCTGCGGCTTTCGGCCAGCGCCTCGGTCGCCGGCAGGGCGATGCAGGCAGGGCAGGCGGAAAGCGGTGTGGCTTCGGCTAGGCCCATGGTCCTATCCCTTGACGATCAGATCCAGGCGCTGGCTGAACAGGGTGCCGTCGTCGGCGTGGGCGGTCAGCAGGATCATCCACTTGCCCGGCGCCAGCCCGGCCGGGGCCGAATAGATGCCGTCGGCATAGGTGAAGTCGGGCGTGATGTCATTGGCCGTCTCGGTCGGTCGGCCGACGGTGGCGGTCACGTCGCGGACCTTGACCGGCGCGCCGGCCCGGTCGCGGAAGGCCAGCGTCAGCTTGCCGTCGGCGTAGCCGTGGGTCAGCGTCCAGCCAAGCGCCAGCTGCGCCCGCTTCTCGGCGTTGAAATCCTGCGAGGCGACATAGGAATTCTCGACATCGAGGCCGGGGAAGGTGCTGACCGCCTTGACCGCCAAGAGGATGTTGACCGCGATGATGATCGCAAAGGCCGAGACGATGATGGCCAGAACCTTGCGTCCGGTCAGTTCGCGCGTCATGTCATTTCCCCTTGCCGTTGAAGACCGTGTCATAGGCGACACGGTCGGTCGTCCCCGGGGTCAGGTCCACCACCCAGATCCGCAGATCGACCCGGCCGGCCTGCGCCCCCTTGCTGCCGGGTGCGGCGGTGACATAGACGCGCTGGGTCACGGTTGCGTCGGCGGGCACCTCGACCACGGTCTGATCCTTGCCCTCCAGCGACAGTTGAAGCGGATCCTCGGCGGTCACCGAGATGTGGAAGGGCCGCGCCTCGCCATGCTTGTTGTGCAGGCGCACTTCGTAGGTGTTGCGGATCGTGCCATCGGCCAGCGTGACATAAAGCGGGTTGCGGACCGGCGTGACGTTGACCCCGATGGGCGAGCGCAGGAACAGCGCGACGATCATCCCGACACCGATCCCGCCCCAGAGCGCAGTGTAAAGCAGGGTCCGCGGCCGGAAGATATGCTTCCAGACGTTTTTCGGATGGCCGCCGGCGCGTTCGGATACTTCGTCCTTCAGCGCCATGTAGCTGATCAGGCCGCGCGGCTTGTCGATGCGGTCCATCACCTCGTCGCAGGCGTCGATGCACAGCGCACAAGTGATGCACTCCATCTGCTGGCCCTTGCGGATGTCGATGCCCATCGGGCAGACGTTGACGCAGGCCAGGCAGTCGATGCAGTCGCCCTGCCGCTCCAGGGTCTCGTCCTCGATCTTGCGCAGCTTGCCGCGCGGCTCACCCCGCCAGTCGCGGTAGGCGACGGTCAGCGTGTCTTCGTCCATCATTGCCGCCTGGATGCGCGGCCAGGGGCAGGCATAGATGCAGATCTGCTCGCGGGCGACGCCGCCGAAGAAGAAGGTGGTAAAGGTCAGGATGCCCATGGTGATGTAGGCGACTGGATGGGCGGTTCCATGGATCAGGTTCACCAGAAGCGTCGGCGCATCGGTGAAATAGAAGATCCAGGCGCCGCCGGTCGCCAGCCCGATCAGCAGCCACACCGTCCACTTCACCGCCCGCAGCCAGACCTTCCGGGCGTCCCATTTCTGATGGTAGAGCCGCACCCGCGCATTGCGGTCGCCTTCGATCCATCGTTCGACCAGGATGAACAGGTCGGTCCACACCGTCTGCGGGCAGGCATAGCCGCACCAGACCCGGCCAAGCGCCGAAGTGAAAAGAAAGAGACCCAGCCCGGCCATGATCAGAAGCCCGGCGACGAAATAGAATTCGTCGGGCCAGATCTCGATCATGAAGAAGAAGAACCGCCGCGTGGACAGGTCGACCAGCACGGCCTGATGCGGCAGTTCCGGCCCGCGGTCCCACCGAAGCCAGGGCAATATGTAATAGATGCCCAGGGTCACCGCCATGATGACCCATTTCAGGTTGCGGAACCGGCCCTTCACCCGGCGCGGGAATACGGGTTCGCGCGCCGCATAGAGGGACGGGGGTGTTTCACTGGAGGTCATGGCCGGAAGACCGTCTTTCTGTTCGCATCTTGTCCATATGCCCGGAAGCTGTCCACAACCTTGACCTAAGTCAACCGCCGTCGGCGGCGACGGGCAGGCCGGCCAGTGATTCCGAAGCCGGCCAGATGTGCGATGGATTGCCGGCAGGCACCATTGAACGAATTGTCACAGCCGGTCCCGCAAAAGTGACCATGCCCGGCGCCGGCAGCCCGAAAGGCTCTTGCCCCCGTCCACGCGCGGTATTTTCATCGGCTCCGGGGTGGTGCCGCGCCGCACCGGGCGTGGCCCTCGGGGAGGGACGGTCATGGCGGACAAGCGACGCATTTCCGAGACGGTGGAGTTTTCGCCCGCCGAGATCGGCGCGCTGGCGCATCTCTATCGCGGCGAGGTCTATCGCAGCACGGTCTGGCGAACCCGACTGGACACCACGACCAACTGGTCGGTGGTGACGCTGGGTGTTGCCCTGTCGATCACCTATTCCTCGCCCGGCGCTTCGCCCTTGCCGCTGTTGCTGGTGGGGATTCTCATCATGCTGTTCCTCGCGCTCGAGGCGCGTCGCTATCGCTATTTCAGCGTCTGGCGGGCCCGGTCGCGGTGGCTCGAGCGCAATTTCTATGTCCGTATCCTTCAGGACGGCGACCTGCACACCGAGGAAGACTGGCAACAGGTGCTGGCCGAGGACTATCGCAACCCGCGCTACTATGTCAGCTACACCATGGCCATCGCCCGCCGGGTGCGCAGCAACTACCTGTGGATCCTGCTGATCCAGACGATCGCCTATTGCGGCAAGATCATCGTCCATCCCTTTCCGGTCCAGAGCCTGGCCGGCTTCGTGCGCCGCGCCGACATCGGGCCGCTTCCGGGCGAACTGGTGCTGGCAACCGGCGCTTTCTATATTGCGGTCTGGATCGCACTGGCGGTATGGGTAACGCTAAAGGACCGCGCCCGCATTCAAAGGCGGGGCGGCGTGCCGACGATGGGTTGAATCGCGGCGTAGAAGTAAAAGGCCACCGGCTTCCCGAGGAAACGCGCGAACAGGACGGGATGCCGGTGGCGGCCTCTGGCTGAAGCCTCGGGCTGTGGTCACTCTGGCCCGGCCGCAGGGGCCTTGTCTTTGACCTGAATCAAGCCGGCACAACTTGTTGCAGCGCCCATTTGCAGAAAGCTGCGACTGCCGGGCGCATATTGCCCTGCCGCGTCACCAGGAAATAGCCTTCGCGTTCGCTGTCCTCGTGCAAGAGTCTGAGTCGTCCCGCCGCTAGGTCGGCCTCGACAAAAGCACGCGCGATCACCGTCAGTCCCTGGCCGTCGCGCACCGCATCGAGCAGCAGGCTGCCGGGCAGCGACAGGAAACCCGGCCCCTGGGGCACGACGCCGTGGCTTTCCATGTAGGCCGTCGCCTCGCTGGTCCCGATTTCCTGCAGCCAAGGCAGTTTTGCCAGCGCCGCCATGTCGGTTGCCGCACCCGGCGGCACCAGCCGCGGGGAGGCGACCAGCACGACCGGCGTCCGTAGCAGCAGCCGCGCCTCGGCCCCCGGCCAGTGACCCTTGCCAAAGCGGATCGCCACGTCGGCCTGGGTGCCCAGCTCGCGCAGGTCCGGCGTGGGGTCCAGCACCAGGTCGATGCCCGGATTGCGGCTGCGGAAATCCTGCAGCCGCCCCAGAAGCCAGCCGCCGGCGAAAGCATCGGTGGTGGTGATCCGCAAGGGCCGCGCGGCGTCGCGGTCCGTCAGTTCGACGATGGTGCGGGCGATCTGGCCGAATCCATCGGCCAGCGCCGTGGCCAGTTGTTGGCCGGCGGGCGTCAGCACCAGACGCTTGCCGCGCCGGTCGACCAGCGACAAGCCGAGGTAGGATTCAAGTGACCGGATTTGCTGCGAAACGGCGGCATGGGTGACGCCGATCCGCGCCCCGGCTTGTTCGAGCGAATCCGCTTCGGCAAAGGCGCAGAAGGCGCGCAGGGCCGACAGCGGCGGCACGTCTCGCCAGCTTATCATGTAATTTCACCTTACATGAACGAAATACTCCTGAGTCGCAGTGACCGGCATTTCAGGCCATATTGCAAGCATGAAACCCGAACCCCGGAGGGTAAAATGTTAGATCTCATCGCAAGAAGCATGATGGCCGCCCTGGGTTTTGATCCGAAATGGACCGAACCCCGCGCTGCAAACCCGGACGACTGGGAACGCCTGCCGCCCCATTGGCGCGATCGCGTGCCGTCCCCGTTCGAGGACCGCGATCTCTGAGCGCGCCGCCCGCAAATCAAAAGGCCCCCGAGGTGATCGGGGGCCTTCGGTCTTTCGCCTTTTGGCCGGCGCTATTCGCCGCCGCCCAGGCTGTGCACGTAGGACGCCACGGCGCGGATTTGCGCCTCGGTCAGGCGGCCCTGCCAGGCAGGCATGACGCCGAAACGGGCCTTGGTCACGGTTTCCTTGATCGTCGCCGGATCGCCGCCATAAAGCCAGATGGCGTCGGTCAGGTTCGGAGCGCCGAATTCGCGGCCGCCCTTGCCGTCCGGCCCGTGGCAGGAGGCACAGTTGTCGGTGAAGATCTGCGCGCCCGCCGTAGCCAGCGCCGCGTCGTGCGGCTGGCCGGAAATGGCCAGCACGTGGTTGACGACCTGGTCAATCTCTTCGGGTTTCAGGATTTCACCGAAGGCCGGCATCTGCGAGAAACGCGCGTCCGGGTCTGTGGTGTTGCGGATCCCGTGGGTGATCGTGGTGTGGATGTCGTCGATGGTGCCGCCCCACAGCCAGTCATTGTCCAGGAGGTTGGGGAAGCCCTTGGCCCCGCCGGCGCCCGCGCCGTGGCACTGCGCGCACCAGGTCTGGAAGATCGCATGGCCGGCGTTCTGGGTATAGTTGGCCAGTTCGGGGTCGGCGGCGATGGCCTTCAGGTCGGTGGCGACCAGCTTCGCCTCGATCGGCGCGTTCTGGGCGTCGAAGGCCTTGATGTCCGCTGCCACCTCTTGCCGGGTCGAATAGCCCCACAGCCCGTGAGTCGCGCCGTGGATCAAGGGCCAGGCCGGATAGAACACCGTGTAGCCGATCCCCCAGATGATCGTCAGGTAGAAGGTCCACAGCCACCAGCGCGGCATGGGGTTGTCGAACTCGCGGATGCCGTCCCATTCGTGGCCGGTGGTCGAGGGGTCGGGTTTCCGGGCAACGGGTTTCCTGGTCATCTAGATCTCCTTCGTTCCGGCGCCCGGACCGGCTGCAGGTTTTTCGTCATGGCGGAAAGGGATGCGCGACACGTCGTCGTAGTGCTTGCGCGCGTTCGGCCGGACAAAGGGCCAGACAAACGCGGCGACGAACACCACGACCAGCGCCAGAAGCATCCAGCTGTCGGCGAATTCGCGCATGAGGGTGTAGAGTTCCATCTCCTCCCCCCTCAGCGCGACTGATCGGGTTCAAAGGTCGAGAAATCGACCATCGTGCCAAGAACCTGCAGGTAGGCGATCAGCGCATCCATTTCCGAAATGCCGGGCTGGCCGTCGAAATTGCGGTTCTGCGCCTTGGGATAGCGGGCCTGGAGGTCGGTCGCATCGGCATCGGGATCGGCCTGGGCCGCGAAATCGGCCAGGGCGTTCTTGATGTCGTCGTCGGTATAGGGAACCCCGACCATCCGGTGAACCTTCAGCTTGGCCTGCAGGTCCTGCGTGTCGACCGGGCGGTCCTTGAGGAAGCCGTATTTCGGCATGACCGATTCCGGCACCACCGCCTGCGGGTTGGTCAGGTGTTCGACATGCCACTGGTCGGAATAGCGGCCGCCGACGCGGGCAAGGTCCGGCCCGGTCCGCTTGGACCCCCACTGGAATGGATGGTCATACATCGACTCGGCCGCCAGCGAATAATGGCCATAGCGTTCGACCTCGTCGCGCATCGGGCGGATCATCTGGCTGTGGCAGACATAGCAGCCTTCGCGCACGTAGATGTCGCGCCCCGTCAGTTCCAGCGGCGTGTAGGGCCGGACCCCATCGACCTTCTCGATGGTGTTCTGCAGGTAGAACAGCGGCGCGATCTCGACGATCCCGCCGATGGTGACGACCAGCAGCGAGAAGATCAGCAGAAGCGACGCGTTCTTTTCCAGCGCCTTGTGTTTTTCGAGAATTGCCATCTATCCGGCCCCCCTTATTCGGCCGGCACAGGCGCGGACAGCGCGGCGCGGGCCGGCTGTTTCGCGACGGTAGCCCAGAGATTGTAGACCATGATGAGCGCCCCGCCCAGGAACAGGACCCCGCCCAGCGCCCGCACCACATACATCGGGTGCTTGGCCGCGACAGTGTCGGCAAAGGCGTTGACCAGGAACCCCTGCGCGTCGACTTCGCGCCACATCAGGCCTTCCATGATCCCGCTGACCCACATCGAGGCGGCGTAGAGCACGATCCCGATGGTCGCCAGCCAGAAGTGCCAGCTGACCAGGCTGAGCGAATAGAGCCGCTCGCGCCCCCAGAGCCGCGGCACCAGGTAGTAGAGGGCGCCGAAGGTGATCATGCCGTTCCAGCCCAGTGCGCCGGAATGCACGTGCCCGATCGTCCAGTCCGTATAGTGGCTCAGCGAGTTGACCGCCTTGATCGACATCATCGGGCCTTCGAAGGTCGACATGCCGTAGAAGCCGATCGAGACGACCATCATCCGCAGGATCGGGTCGGTCCGAAGCTTGTCCCAGGCGCCCGACAGCGTCATCAGGCCGTTGATCATGCCGCCCCAGGACGGCATCCACAGGATGACCGAGAACACCATGCCAAGCGTCGAGGCCCAGTCGGGCAGCGCGGTATAGTGCAGGTGGTGCGGACCGGCCCAGATGTAGAGGAAGATCAGCGCCCAGAAGTGGATGATCGACAGTTTATAGCTGTAGACCGGCCGTTCGGCCTGCTTGGGCACGAAATAATACATCATGCCCAGGAAGCCGGCGGTCAGGAAGAAACCCACCGCGTTGTGGCCATACCACCATTGCACCATCGCATCCTGCACGCCCGAGAAGACCTGCACCGATTTCGAACCCAGCAGCGACACCGGGATCGAGATGTTGTTGACCACATGCAGCATGGCGATGGTCAGGATGAACGACAGAAGGAACCAGTTGGCGACATAGATGTGCGGCTCACGCCGCTTGACCAGCGTGCCCACGAAGACAGCCAGGAACCCCAGCCAGACGATGGTCAGCCACCAGTCGACCAGCCATTCCGGTTCGGCATATTCCTTCGACTGGGTC
>JAXMDK010000016.1:0-107296 GCA_046348855.1 Paracoccaceae bacterium
CGCACTTCTGTCGCGGGCGGGGCTGGCGCTGCCGGTGGCCGACGCGGTGACACTGACCGCCAGCTACCGCGACCTGCCGCATCTGGCCGCCGACCTGCGGGCGATGGGCGAGGGCAATGCACTGGCCGCACGGTCCCGCATCCCCGGCCGCCGGGCCCTGTTCGCCGAAGCAGCGCGGCTTTACGCCGAAACCTGGCCGGCGCCCGAGGGGCGGATCACCGCCACCTACGAGCTGATCTTCCTGACCGGCTGGGCGCCCCACCCCAGCCAGCAAAAACCGCTGCGGCCCGGATCGGCGATGGCCCGGCTGGCCGACGCGCTGAAACCGCAGGACGAAGGAGCCGGCAAATGACCCAGGACAACGACGCCCCGACGGGCCTTGCCCCCCGTCCCCTGCCCCATGCGCCCGCCGACCATCCGGCCCGCCCGCAACCGCGCATCGGCATTCTCTTCGCCAACCTCGGAACGCCGGACGGCTACGACTATTGGCCGATGCGCCGCTACCTGTCGGAGTTCCTCTCGGACAAGCGGGTGATCGACTACCCCTGGTGGAAGTGGCAGCCGATCCTGCAACTGATCATCCTGACCCGGCGCCCCAAGGCCAAGGGCCACGACTACAAGTCGATCTGGAACCACGAACGCAACGAAAGCCCGCTTCTGACCATCACCCGTCAGCAGGTCGACAAGCTGCGGCTGGCGGCGATGGCCGAATGGGGCGACGGGGTGATGGTCGATTTCTGCATGCGCTACGGCAATCCCTCGACCGAAAGCCTGGTGCGGCGAATGGTGGCGGCGGGCTGCGAGAAGATCCTGTTCTTTCCGCTGTATCCGCACTATGCGGGCGCGACCTCGGCCACCGCCAACGACCAGTTCTTCCGGGCGCTGATGGCCGAAAAGCACCAGCCGGCGGTGCGCACCGTGCCCCCCTATTTCGACCATCCGCTCTATGTCGAGGCGCTGGCGGCCTCGGTCGAACGGGCCTATGCGCGGCTCGACCAGCGGCCGGATGTGCTGGTCGCCTCGTACCACGGGATGCCCAAGCGCTATCTGATGGAAGGCGACCCCTACCATTGCCAATGCCAGAAGACGACGCGGCTACTGCGCGAACGGCTGGGCTGGCCGGCCGACGCGATCGACACGACCTTCCAGTCGGTCTTCGGGCCGGAGGAATGGCTGAAGCCCTATACCGTCGAACATGTGGCGGCGCTGGCCAGGGCCGGAAAACGGCGGATCGCGGTGATCTCGCCCGCCTTTTCGGCCGACTGCATCGAGACGCTGGAGGAAATCCAGGTCGAAATCCGCGATGCCTTCGTGCACGCCGGCGGCGAAAGCTTCACCTACATTCCCTGCCTGAACGACGACGACGCCCACATCGGCGCGCTGATGGCGGTGGTGCGCCAGAACCTGGCCGGCTGGGTCTGAGCCGGAAAACGAAAAAGGCGACGGAGAACCGTCGCCTTTTCCTGATCGGAAGTTCCGAACTGATTAGTTGCTGGCGACAGCCGCGGCAACCACGAGCAGCAGAACCAGCGGCAGAACGATGCCCGAGGACGACGAAGCGGCTTTGGCTTCGACGGGCGCCGGTTCCATGACGGGTTCAGCCATGCCGCCAGCGAAAGCCGTCGTGGCAGAGAGAGCGAGAGCGGCAGCAAGCGCGATTTTCTTCATTGTATGTCTCCATCCGCGCCCCAGCATAGGATTCAAGTGAGGATAACTGGGGCAATTAGCGTTACCTCATGCTGACGAGTAGCCCGAAGGGCGAGATACTTGCAACACGTCTTCTGCGGTTGCGGCAAAGGTTTCGCTCACTTCGTCAAATAAGCAACACTTGCCGCGGAACTGGCCGGGCAGCGAGAGCGAATCCTGTAGTGAAAACGCGGTTTTGGCCCATTCCTGCGATGCGGGCGGGCACACAGATCAAGCTTGCGGCGCGCGGGCGCCGCAAGCGGAGTTTTCAGGCTGAAGGATCAGGCTGGTGTCAGTTGCTGGCGACGGCCGCGGCAACGACCAGAAGCAGCAGCAGCGGCAGCATGATGCCGCTCGACGACGAAGCGGCCTTCTGTTCGACGGCCGCGGGGGGCGTCACGGTCGGCTCGGCCATGCCGCCGGCGAAGGCGGAGGTGGCGGCAAGCGACAGCGCGGCAGCAAGCACGATCTTTTTCATCTCAATGTCTCCATCCGCGCCCCGATATGATTTAGCGGGATGGCCGGGGCAGCTTCCTTCCCTGGCGACAGGGTGCGGCGAGCAATGAAATTTTTCCAGCATTTTCTGCATGGATCGGTGCCAAACGGCACCGGGCGTCAAATCAGCAACACCTGAGTGCCAACCTGGGCCATGCCGAACAGTTCAAGGATATGTTCGTTGTAAAGCCCGACGCAGCCGTTCGACGACCGTCGCCCGATCTTGCGCGTGTCCTGGGTGCCGTGGATGCGGTAATACTGCCAGGACAGGTAGAGCGCCCGCGGCCCCAGCGGGTTCTTGGGGTCGCCGCCGGCCACGAACTCGGGCCAGTCGGGATAGCGTTCGCGCATCGAGGGCGTCGGGCGCCACGGCGGATTGACGACCTTTTCCACCACTTCGGTCTGGCCGCGGCGGGTCAGGTCATCGGTCAGGGCGACCGAACAGGGGTAAAGCTTGTAGACCGTCTGGTCTTCATTCCAGAAATGCAGCGCGCGCGAGGTGATGTCGACCAGGATCGCGCCCTTTTTGGTGTTCTGGAAGTAATCCTGCCAGTTCAGCGACCGGAAGCTCGAGATATTGCGGCGGATGTTGCTGCTAATCTCGGATTCCATCTCGGTCGAGCTGGCATCGTTCTGGTCGGTGGTGGTGCTGACCACCTGCGCCAGCGCCGGGGCCGCCAGGGCCGAGGCGGCAAGGGCCGCTGCCGTGCCCAGAAGCGCCCGACGATTGAACCTGTTTTCGTATCCTTCGCTCATTCCCTCTGCTCCGCCTCTTGTTGGGGCTTTCCGCCCGGATCCTGGCCCGCGCCGCGCCCTGAATTTCAGTTGCGCAACCCTGCCGCCAAGGCAAATCAAACATCTGCGACCGGCGGTTTGCGGGATGATTTGGCGTTTGAACACCGTTTGGCGAAACTGTAAAGCACCCCTGCACCAGAAGAGGGGACAGCCTCCAGATGAGGAACCATATCGGCGCAGTTCTGACTGCAATCGTGCTGCTTTCGGCCTGCGTGGGCGGCCAGACCGAGCTTGGGCCGGACGGCCGGCCGCTGCCGACGCCCTATGTCATCGGGGCGGGCGACGTCAGCCGCGTGACCTATTCGATGCTCGATTCGATCAACAGCGTGCGGGCCAAGGGCGGGCTGGCGCCGCTGACGTTGAACGCGCAGCTGACCGCCGCCGCCGCGACCCATTCGCGCGACATGGCGGTGCAGAACCGCCCCTGGCACTTCGGCTCCGATGGCTCCTCGCCCATCGAACGGGTGCGCCGCACCGGCTATACCGGCCGGATGCTGGGCGAAAACATCTCGGAAACCTATGAGAACGAGATCGAGACCCTGACCGCCTGGATGCAGGTCAAGTCGACGCGGTCGGTGATCCTCGACCCGACGGCGACGAATGTCGGGTTCTCCTGGTATCAGGAACCGCACGGCAAGATCTGGTGGACGCTGGTCACCGGCAGCTAGGCGCGCGTGGCCGGGGGGCGGCACCGCCCCCCATCGGTTCAGGCGTGGATGAAGATCGGCGTGCCGGGCTGCACCATCGAATATATCTCTTCCATCTCGCGGTCGGTCACGGCGATGCAGCCGGCCGTCCAGTCGCCCTTGTTGCGCCGGTCCTTGGGGTCCTGGCCGTGGATGAAGATATCCCCGCCGGTTTCCTTGCCGGCGGCCAGGGCAAAGGCGCGGTCCTTGTCGTTCGGATAGGAAATGCCCAGCGACAGGTGATAGCGGCTGTTGGGGTTGCGGCGGCTGATGAAATACTGGCCCTCGGGCGTCTTCATGTCGCCCTCGAACTGCTTGGGGCCGATGGGGTTGCCGCCAAGGTGCATGTCATACTGCTTCAGCACCTGGTTGCCGTCCAGCAGGAACAGCTTGCGGTTGGCCTTCTGCACCACGACCGCCGTGACCGGCGGGCCGTCATAGGTCAGGAACTTGTTGTGGCCGCAGGCGGCAAGCGCCAGTCCCATGGCGGCGGTCTGCAAAAGGGTGCGACGGTTCATTGCCTGTAATCTCGTTGTTTTCCGCCTCTTACAGGGGCCGCGGCCGGCGGAAAAGGGCCGACACGGGGTTTTGAACCGATTACCGCGAAAATGCCGCCGCAAGCTCGACATGGGTGGACCAGCGGAACTGGTCGACCGGCTGCACCCAGTCCAGCCGGAAGCCGCCGGCGGCCAGGATGCGGGCATCGCGGGCGAAGGTGACCGGGTTGCAGGACACGTAGGCCAGCCGACGCAGGGACGACCGGGCCAGTTCCTGCGCCTGGGCCTCGGCCCCGGCGCGCGGCGGGTCGATCACCACCGCGTCGAACCGGGCCAGTTCGTCGGGCAGCAGCGGCCGGCGGAACAGGTCGCGCGCCTCGGCGGTCAGCGGGCGCAGGCCCGGCGTGGCGCGGCCGGCGGCCAGCAGCGCCGCGATCATCTCCTCATCGGATTCCGCGGCGTGCACCTCGGCATCCGCCGCCAGCGGCAGGGAAAAGGTGCCGGAGCCCGAAAACAGGTCGGCGACGCGGCGGGCCGGACCGATGGCCCGGCGCACGGCGGCCAGAAGCGCCGCCTCGCCGTCCTGGGTGGCCTGCAGGAAGGCGCCGGGCGGCGGGGTGACAAGGGCCGCGCCGAACCTTTGCCGGGCCGGGCGGCGGGCGGCGACCACCTCGCCATCCCAGCCCAGCCGCGCCAGGTCGGCGGTTTCCGCCAGCGCCGCGAGCCGTGCGAACAGCCCGGCGTCCATCGGCTTGCCGCCAGCAACCGACAGGTCGATCCCGCCTTCGGTGACAGTGGCGGTCAGGGCCAGCTCGCCCTTGCGCGACCCGCCGGCCTCGGTCAGCGCCGCCATCACCGGCAGGGTTTGCAGGATGGCGGGCAGCACCAGCCGGCACTCCTTCGGCTCGACCAGCGTGCCCGAGGCGCGGCCGTGAAAGCCAACGATCGCACCCTTCTTGGTGCGCCGCCCGGCCAAGGTCGCCCGCCGGCGCGACTGGCCGGGCGAGGTGTGGATGGGCAGGATGTCGGCGGAAAGTCCCTGCGCCGACAAAGCCTCGGCCACCACGCCCACCTTCCAGCCGGCGACGAAAGCGTCGGTCGCATGCATCAGCGCGCAGCCGCCGCAGGCCGCGTAATGCGGGCAGGGCGCGCGCCGGCGCTCGGGCGAGGGGGTGACGATGGCCGGGCTGTCCATGCGGCCCGCCACCACCTCGCCCTCGACCAGTTCGCCCGGCAAGGCGCGCGGCACGAAGACCGGCGCCCCATCCGGCCCCGCCCCGATCCCGTCGCCCAGATGACCCAGGCGGTCGATGGTCAGCCTCATTCCGCCGCCTCTTCGGCCACCGCATCGTCGGCGCCAATGAAGCCGCCGGACTGGCGGTTCCAGTAGCGGGCGTAAAGGCCCCCCAGCGCCAGAAGCTCGGCATGGGTGCCTTCCTCGACGATGCGGCCCTGGTCCATGACCACGATCCGGTCCATCGCAGCGATGGTCGACAAACGGTGGGCGATGGCCAGCACGGTCTTGCCCTGCATGATCCGCTCCAGCGCCCCCTGCACCGACGCCTCGACCTCGCTGTCCAGCGCGCTGGTCGCCTCGTCCAGCACCAGGATCGGCGCGTCCTTGAGGAAGGCGCGGGCCAGCGCGATGCGCTGGCGCTGGCCGCCCGACAGTTTCACGCCGCGTTCGCCCAGATAGGCCTCGTAGCCGACGCGGCCGTTGGCGTCGCGCAGGTTCAGGATGAAGTCGTGCGCCTCGGCGGCCAAGGCGGCACCCACCATCTCGGCCTCGGTCGCCTCGGGCCGGCCATACAGGATGTTCTCGCGCGCGGTGCGGTTGAACATGGCGGTTTCCTGGGTGACCATGCCGATCTGGCGGCGCAGGGATTCCTGGGTGACCGACCTTATGTCGATGCCGTCGATCAGGATGCGGCCCTTTTCGGTGTCGTAGAGCCGCAAGAGCAGCGATACCAGCGTCGATTTCCCTGCCCCCGAGGCACCGACGACGCCGATCTTTTCGCCGGCGCGGATGGTCAGGTTGATGTCGGCCACGCCGCCCCGCCCGTCGGCGGTCTTGCGGCCATAGGAAAAGGTCACGCCCTCCATCCTGACCTCGCCCCGGACGTTGGCCATGTCCACCGCGCCGGGCGCGTCGGTCAGCGTATAGGCGGGCGACAGGGTGCGGATGCCGTCCTCGACCTCGCCCAGATTGCCGAAGATCGACATGAGCGAGAAGCTGACCCAGCCGGTCATCTGCGCCAGCCGGAACGAGATCGCGCCGGCGGCGGCGATGTCACCGGCGGTTGCGGCGCCGCCGGTCCACAGCCAGACGGTGCCGCCCACCAGCATCACCGGCAGGACCCCGGCCAGCGCCATCAGCGTCAGGCGGAACCACGACGAAATGCGCCCGTAGGTGATCGCCCGTTCGCGGAAATTCTCCATCGCCTCCAGCGCCACGCGGTCCTCGTGGCTGGCATGGGCGAACAGTTTCACCGTCTTCATGTTGGTGACGGTGTCGACGATCTGGCCGGTGACCATCGCCCGCGCCCCGGCGCGTTCGGCGCTGGCGCGGCGCACCCGGCGCAGGAAGGACCGGATCAGGAAGGCATAGGCCGCGACCCACACCAGCAGCAGCACCGCCACCCGGCGGTCGATGGCCAGAAGCAGGAACAGCGACCCCACGACCGAAGCCAGCGAAAAGGCCACCGTCTCGATCGCGCCCGAAACCACGTCGGTCGCCGCCCGCGCCGTCTGCATCTGCTTCTGGGCGATCCGTCCAGCAAAGTCGTTGTCAAAGAAGGTCACCGCCTGGCCGATGGTCCAGCGATGCAGTCGCGACAGGATCAGCGGGAAGAGGCCCGGTTCGATCACGATGCTTTGCGAAGCGGTCGAAAGGCCGAAGATCAAGGGCCGGGCGACCAGATAAAAGACCAGGAAGAAGGCGAAAAGCTTCCAGTGGACGGCCAGCAGGGTCGCGGGCGTCGCGGTGTTGGCCGCGTCGATCACCCGCCCGAGGATGGTGGCCGAAATCGCCTCGAGCGAACCGGCGCAGGCCGACCAGAAGGTCGCCCACATCACGCCTTTCCACGCCCCCATCAGCGCCCAGCGCAAAAAGGGCCAGGTGCGGCCCGGCGGCGGTCCGCCGGCGGGGCGGAACGGCGCTATGGTGGGGGAAAACTTCATGACCTGACCAAGCCAGAGCCCCGCCGGCTTGTCAACGCAGGCCGGCTTCAGCTTTTGTTGAGCGCGGGTCCATGCCTATTCGGCGGCCTCCTCGTCGGTGCCGATGAACCCGCCCGACTGGCGGTCCCAGAACCGGGCGTAAAGGCCGCCCTTGGCCAGCAGTTCGGCATGGGTGCCATCCTCGACCACCCGGCCGTCCTCCAGGACCACGATCCGGTCCATCTGGGCGATGGTCGACAGCCGGTGGGCGATGGCGATCACGGTCTTGCCCTTCATCACCCCGTAAAGCGTGTCCTGGATCGCCGCCTCGACCTCGCTGTCCAAGGCGCTGGTCGCCTCGTCGAGGATCAGGATCGGCGCATCCTTCAGGATCACCCGCGCCAGGGCGACCCGCTGGCGCTGGCCGCCCGACAGTTTCACGCCGCGTTCGCCGACCTGGGCGTCATAGCCCGCGCGTCCGCCCGGGTCGCGCAGCGCCAGGATGAAGTCGTGCGCCTCGGCCCGTTTGGCGGCCTCGATCATGTCGGCCTCGGTGGCGTCGGGGCGGCCATACAGGATGTTGTCGCGCACCGAACGGTGCAGAAGGCTCGAATCCTGCTGGACCATGCCGATCTGGCGGCGCAGGCTGTCCTGCCGGACGCGGGTGATGTCCTGCCCGTCGATCAGGATCTGGCCGCCCTCGGGGTCGTAGAACCGCAACAACAGCTTGACCAGCGTCGTCTTGCCCGACCCGGACCGCCCGACAAGGCCGATCCTTTCGCCGGGCCGGATGGTCAGCGACAGATTGTCCAGCCCGCCCATGCCGCGGCCATAGTGGTGCGACAGGTTCCTGATCTCGATCCGGCCGCGGCTGAAGGCCAGGGCTGGCGCCCCCGGCGCGTCGGTCAGGCCGACCGGCTGGGCGATCGTCTCCATCCCCTCGGCGACCACACCCAGCGACTGGACCAGATTGGTCATCGCCCACATGATCCAGTAGGTCATATTGTTCAGCCGCAGCACCAGCGCCGTCGCCGCCGCCACCGTGCCGACCGTCGCCTGCCCGTGATACCACAGCCACATGGCCAGCGCCGTCACCGACAGGATCAGCGCCCCGTTCAGAAAGGTCAGCGCCACATCCATCTTGGTGACGATCCGCATTTCCTTGATGAAGGTGGTGCGGGCGGTGCGGATCGCCTCGCCGGCATAGGCGATCTCGCGGTCATGATGGGCGAACATCTTGACCGAATGGATGTTGGAATAGCTGTCGACCACCCGCCCAGTGATCGCCGAACGCGCATCCGACGAGGCGGTCGAGGCCGGCCCGGCGCGGCGGACCGTCCAGCGCATCAGCGCGAGGTAAAGCGCGATCCACACCAGCAGCGGCGCGACCAGCCGGGGATCGGCGTCGGTCAGCATCGCCACCGACCCGATCAGGGTGGTGACGGCAAAGGCTACCGCGTCGAAGACCTGGAACACCGCGTCGCCGGCGGCGGGCGGGGTCTGCATGATGCGGTTGGCGATGCGGCCGGCGAAATCGTTCTCGAACCAGCCGACCGGCTGGCGCAGCACATGCCGGTGCGCCCGCCAGCGGATCAGCGTGCCGAAGTTCGGCAGTATGGTGTTGTGCAGCAGCGCCACGTCGAGGCCGGAGATCGCGGTGCGCAGGATCAGGATGGCAAAGGCGGCGATGGCGAATTCGGTGCCGTGGCTGTGCAGGATCTGTTCCGGCTGGCCGGTCGACAGGATGTCCACCAGCCGGCCGACGTACCAGATCAGGCCGATCTCGAAAGCGGCGACCAGGATCTTCAGCAGCACCGACACCACGAACACGGCGCGGAACGGGCGGGCATAATCCATCAGGAACGGCAGCAGCCGGCGGGGCGGGCTGTCGGTTTCCGCATAGTCGCAGAACGGGTCGACAAGGTTCTCGAAGAACCGGAACATCACGAATGCCTTTCGATCGGGCCAGATATAACCCGCTTCCCGGCGAAGGAAAACGTCAGTGCCTGAGAAGCTGGACCGTGGACAGCACGATCAGCGCCGCCATCGTCAGGTTGAAGATGCGCAAACGCGACGGCGTGGTCAACCAGCGGGCAAAGGCCTGCCCCAGCCCCACCCAGGTCATCGACGATCCCAGCCCCAGCAGCGTGAAGGCCGCCGCGACGATCAGCGCGGTGCGCACCGGATCGTCGGGGGTGATGAACTGCGAGGTGGCGGCAATCGCCATCGACCAGCCCTTGGGGTTGATCCACTGGAACGCGCCGGCGCCAAGGAAGGTCATGGGTCGCGCCTCGGCCGATTTCGCCTCGGCCGCGCCGGCATTGGCGACCTTCCAGGCGATCCAGACCAGCAGCGCCGCGCCGCCCCAGCGCAGGGTTTCGCGCAAGACGGCACTTTGCTGGAACAACCCGCCCAGCGTCAGCCCGACGATCAGCAGCATCGCCGGAAAGCCGATCGTCACGCCCAGCGCGTGCGGCATGGTGCGGCGAAAGCCGAAGGTCGCCCCCGAAGCCGCCAGCATGGCGTTGTTCGGGCCGGGGGTGAACAGCGTGGCGATGGCCAGCCCGATCAGGGCAATCAGCGTTTGCGAAGGCATGGAATGGGTCCTGGAAGCCGCGCGACTATTCCGGGACTCCGGTCGCGCTTCAAGCCAGCAATTGTGCCCGTGACAATTCAAAGTCCGACGCGATCCAGCGGGCCTCAAGCTCCTTCAGCCGCGCGCCAAGCGCCGGGCCGGACAGCTGCGGCAGGTCGGCCGCCCGCACCGGAAAGCGCGCGCCCGCCCCCTTTTCGGCCGCCGCCCGCCAGCCGGCCGGAACCGGCGTTTCCGACAAGGCTGCCCGCAGCAGGACCACGTCGCGCGCCGCGTCCAGCCCGTGCCGCCAGCCCAGTTCGCCCGGCCCCGATGCGGCCGTGGCCTCGGTGCGCAGCACCACCAGCCGCCGCGCCTCGTCCCGCGACAGGCGCAGCGCCTCGGCCGGATCTTCGCCGCCCAGCACCGCCAGCCGCCGCAACCAGCCGGGCGCAAGACCCTCCTCCAGATGCACCAGCACCGCCAGCCAGCGCGGATCGGACCCCGGCAGAACCCGCGCCAGGATGCCCGCCGCCCTCATCGCCGCCACCGCCGGCGCGGGATCGGCTGCCGCCAGCAAGCGGCGCAGTTCGTGGCCGATCCGTTCGCGCGAAAGCGTCTCTATTCCAGCCGAATTCGCGGCGCAGGCTGCCAGCCCCTCGGCATCGAGCCCCCCGGCCGGGTCGCCATAGTTGGCGTGAAAGCGGAAGAAGCGCAGGATGCGCAGGTAGTCCTCGCGGATGCGGTCCTCGGGCAGGCCGACGAAGCGGACGCGGCGGGCCAGCAGGTCGGGCAGCCCGCCCAGCGGGTCGATGACCGTGCCGTCGGCCCCGGCGTAAAGTGCGTTCATGGTGAAGTCGCGCCGCGCCGCATCCTCCTCGAGCCGGTCGGAAAAGGCGACGACCGCCCGGCGGCCATCGGTTTCGACGTCGCGGCGAAAGGTGGTCACTTCGTGGGGGACGCCATCGGCGACAAGGGTGACAGTGCCGTGGTCGATCCCGGTCGGCACCACCTTCAGCCCGGCCGCCGCCGCCAGTTCCGCCACCCGGGCGGGCGGCGCGTCGGTGGCGATGTCGATGTCGGCCACCGGCAGGCCGAGGATGGCGTTGCGCACGCAGCCGCCGACCATCAGCGCCCGGTGGCCGCCGGCGGTCAGGCAGGCCAGCACCCGCTGAAGCCCCGGCGCCCCAAGCCAGTCGCCCGCAATCTTCATGGCCCCACCCGGTCGGCCAGCGCCCGCAGGATGCGCGCGGTTGCGCCCCAGATGTAATAGGGCCCGTAGGGAACCGTGTAGTACCGCCGCTGCGCCCCGCGCCAGAGCCGGCTTTCGATGCGGAAGTTGGCCGGGTCCGTGACATGGGCGAAGGGCACCGAAAAGACCTCCTCGACTTCGTCCTCCTGGCGGGTCGGGCGAAAATCAGGGTCTATTTCAGCCAGAATCGGAGTCACAGTAAAACCGGTCACGGTTTCATGCGGGGCGAGCGCACCGATCGGCCGGGCCTGGCCTTCCTGCAGGCCGATCTCCTCATGCGCCTCGCGCAGCGCCGCGGCCCGGGCATCGGCATCGCCTGCGTCGACCTTGCCGCCGGGAAAGGCGATCTGGCCGGGATGGTGCTTCAGGTGCGAGGCGCGCTTGGTCAGGATCAGCATCAGGCCGCGCGGGGTGGGCTGAAATCCGACCAGCACCGCCGCCGGCCGCAGCAGGCGGTTGGCCGGCAGCACGGTATCCGGGTTCAGGTCATGGTCCGAGGTATCGCGGCCCGGCCGGGCCAGCGCCAGCCTCAGCGCCGAAAGCGCGTCAGGCGCTGGCACCCTCTCCCCCCTTGGCCTCGAACCCCAGGGTCGCGGGATCGAATTCGTAGTGCGCGCCGCAGAACTGGCAGTCGGCGGTGACGATGCCGGCCTCAGTGGTCATGGTGGCAATGTCCTTGGCCGAATAGATCGACAGGCTCTGGCGCACCTTGTCGGGCGAACAGGTGCAGCCGAACCGCACCGGCTGGGCGTCGAACACCCGCGGGCCTTCCTCGTGGAACAGCCGCACCAGCAGGTCGGTGGGCTGGACCAGCGGACCGATCAGCTCCAGTTCCTCGACGGTGTCGAGCAGCAGGTTGGCGCGGGTCCAGTTCTCGCCCTCCTCGCCGTCGAGGATATCGGCGTGGGTCAGAAGCCCGCCCTCGCCCGAACCGCCCTCGCCGGCGACGGCGGGCGAGGCCTTGGGCATGTGTTGCAGCATCACGCCCCCGGCGCGCCAGCGCTCGGTGCCCGATTTCAGCCGCGACTTGCCGAACGACAGCTGGAACCGAGTCGGCAATTGCTCGGACTGGGCGAAATAGGTCCCGGCGCAGGCGGCCAATGAGCCGCCGGCGATGGGGGTGATCCCCTGATAGGGCAGCGTGCCTTCGCCCTGGTCGATCAGCACCGCGAAATAGCCCTGGCCGATCTGGCCGAAGGGCGCGGCGGCCGGATCGATCCGGGCGGCGTCGAACGAGGCCCAGGCACGGATCTGCGCCGGGGCGCCGGCTTCGGCGGGGGCATAATAGTCGGTGGCGATGATTCTGACCGGACCGTTGCCGCGGATCTGCAGCGACAGCTTCCAGCGCAGCTTGACCGTCTGGCCGATCAGCGCGGTCAGCAGCGCCGCCTCGGCGACCAGCGCCTCGACCGTCGGCGGATAGGCATGCTGGCTGAGGATGCGGTCGAGCGTGCCATCCAGCCGCGCAACCCGGCCACGGATGTCCGACAGGTCCAGCTGGAACGGCAGGACAGTGTCATCCCAGGCGATTTCAAGGGTCGAGGGAGCGGCGGTCTGGGTCATGGGCTTTCCTTCGGGCGCGGGCCTTGGCATACCGTTTCGGGGCAAATTGGGCAACCGGGGCCGGCTGCGATGATCAGGCGTTTTGGCGAGCCGGTGGTGGCCGGGCAGAAATATCGGACAAGACCGGGGGCTTACGCGGTGCTGCTGCTAGGTAGGGATGTTCTGCTGACCTATCAAGAGGAGCCGGACCCCGAGTTCCAGCTGCCCGGCGGCGGCATCGACGCCGGCGAATCGGCGGTCCAGGCGCTGCATCGCGAGGTTTACGAGGAAACCGGCTGGTCGATCGCCGAGCCCCGGCGGCTGGGGGCATTCCGGCGCTTCGCCTACATGCCGGAATACGACCGCTGGGCGGAAAAGGTCTGCCACATCTATCTGGCCCGCCCGGTGCGCCGGCTAGGCCCACCGAAGGAAAAGGGCCACACCGCCGTCTGGGTGCCGGCGCGCGAGGCTTCGGTGCTGGCCGGGAACGCCGGCGACGCCCATTTCCTGCGCCAGCTGTTCGGCCGACCCTGAGCGGGGCTTGCCGCCCTAGCCTTGGCCCGCCTCGTCCTTCGGATCGTGAAACTCGAACAGGACGCCCGAGACATCGTCGCTGAACTGCCCGCCGGCATATTCGCCCAGATGCCAGCACAGGCCTTCGAGAAAGGCCGCGCCGGACAGGCCACGGCAGCGGGCGATGAGGGCCGACAGACCCTCCTGCCCCAACTGGGCGCCCGCAGGATCGACAGCCTCGGTCATGCCGTCCGACAGGATCAGCAGACGGTCGCCCGGCGCAAGGCTCGCCTCGATCCGTTCGTAACTGGCGCCGTCGATCAGCCCCACCGGCAGGCCGCCGTTGCCCAGATAGTCGATCCGCCCGTTGGCCCGGATGACGGCGGGGTGCGGATGCCCGGCCTGCACCATCGCCACCCGGCCGGTCACGAGGTCGACGTCGGCATAGGCGAAGGTGAAATAGGTTTCGGTCTGCAATTCCTTCAGGACGACCGCATTCAGCGCCGCGGCCAGTTCGTCGGGCGGGCGGGCGTCGTGGACGCCGGATTCGTTCTGGATCAGCGCGATGTTCTGGTCGGGCGAATTGCCCGACAGATAGCCGGCCAGCCGCGCCGTCATCAGCGCCGCGGTGATGCCGTGGCCGGAAACGTCGATGGAGAACAGGCCGATCCGGTCGGCGTTGATGGGAAAGAAGCCGATGTGGTCGCCGCCGACATGGCCCGAGGGGCGCAGAAGCAGGTTGACCTCGGCATTGCCGAACCGGCGCCGGCGTTCGCGCACCAGGCTTTGCTGAAGTTGCCGCGCCTCGATCAGGTCGCGGTCGATCGAATCGTAAAGTCCCTGAAGTTCGTCCAGCGTGGTGCTGAGCAGGCGGTTCTTGTCCTTCAGTTCGCGCTCGATCCGCAGGATGCGCTGGCCGGCGGCGATACGGGCGCGCAGTTCGTCGCCACTGACCGGCTTCGACAGGAAATCGTCGGCGCCGACGTCGAGTCCACGGGCAATTTCGGCGCTTTCGCTCTTGGTGGTCAGCAGGATGAAGTAGATATAGTTCTCGCGGCAAAGGCCACGCATGCGGCGGCAGAGGTCCAGCCCGGTCTGGCCGTTCATCATCCAGTCCGAGATGACCAGGTCGGGGGCGTGACTGTCCAGCAGCGCCAAGGCTTCGTCGGCCGAAGCGGCCTCGATCACCGCAAACCCGGCGCGGAGCAGTTGCGACGACAGGATCCTGCGCTGGACGCGGCTGTCGTCGACCACCATGATCAGCCGCAACCCCGCGCCGGGCGGTGCGGTGGCCTGCAATGGCGACCCTGTCTGAACTGCCAGCACCTGTTACCCCATGACAACCATCTCACCAGTGTTAGACCGCCGGGGGTTAAGGCGAATTGAACGGGTTTTGTCCATGCCGGCGCGGTCGCGCTTAACGACCCGGCAATCAACCGGGCCTAGCCTCGGCACCGGTAGGGACCGAAGGTGGTGAAAATGATTGACTGGGTGCGGGTGGACGAACTGCGCCACGACATCGGCGACGACGGGTTCGCCGAGGTGGTGGAACTGTTTCTGGACGAGGTTGAGGAAGTGGTGATGCGGCTGCAGGCCCGGCCCGATCCGGCCCGGCTGGAAGAGGATTTGCACTTCCTGAAGGGCTGCGCCTGGAACCTCGGCTTTGCCGAGTTCGGCGCCCTCTGCCACGACGGCGAACGGATGGCCGCCGCCGGACAGGCGGCGCAGGTGCAGCTGCCGCCGGTGCTGGCCTGCTATGGCCAGTCGAAGGTCGCCTTCCTTGAAGGTCTTGCCAGGCCGGGGCAGTCGGGCAGGCCGTGCGCCGCCTGACCGGACCCCCGGGTCTCAGCCGGTGGCGATGCGCGGGCGGCCCTGGGCCACGACCTTGACCTGCGCCTCGATGAACATCGGCTTCCCCTCGACCGCGATCTCCGTCAGGTCACGAATGACGGTCAGCCGCATTTCCTCGACCCCGGCGGCGCGAGCGCGGGCTTCGGCCTCGCCGGACAGGGACGATTCCAGCGCCGCCAGCGCCCGGTCGCGGTCATTGAACCGCTTCGGCCCGTCCGGCAGGTGCGCGACGAACAGGCCCGGCCCCGGCGCGGTCACCAGGCCGGTGGCCGCCATCGACACCTGCCCGACCACCGCGCCGATGGCGTTGGCGACGCCGGCATGTTCGGGCAGGATCATGCGGGTGCCCAGCCGCGGACCCAGCGGCGGATAGTAGCTGGGCGCCGACGCCCCCAGCCCGATGATCGGCACGCCCAGCGACAGCGACAGCCGCACCACCCCCTGATGACCGTCAAGGCCGGCCACGGTCAGCGGATGGCGGGCCAGCTTTTCAGACAGCTCGTTGCCCCAGTCATGGGCATCCTCGTCGAAGGCCGCTTCCAGAAGGCAGTCGGTCGTCTGGCTTTCCAGCTGGGCAATGATCCGCGCCGCCAGATCCTCGGGCGAGGTGGCGATGCGCTCGCCGCGGCCGTTGCGGTGGCGCGCCATCAGCCGCAGCGCCTTCTCCGCCGCCGCGCCATCCCAGCTGTCCAGCCGCCCCAGGACGTGGCTCGCGTCCGATGGCGTGACCCCGGCGACGATCACCGCACCGCGCGACACCAGCTTCATCAGCGCCGGAACCTCCAGCCGGGTGCGCGCCGCGTCCGACAGGCGCAGCGGCCCGGCGCTCAGCCGTTCGGCCACCACCGTTTCGCGCGGACCCAGGCCGGGGGGCGGCGCGTCCTGCCACAGCGGCAGGACAAAGCGCCCGTCATGTTCGCCGGGCGCATCCATCGCCAGCCAGGCATCCAGCGCCTGGTGCACCAGTTCGGGATGATCGCGCGCCGCCAGCGCCACCGGCATCAGCCGGCGCGGACCCAGACGCAGGCCGGTTTCCAGCCCGTCCAGCAGATGCACCTCGCTGTCGCCGCCCAGGCCGGTGGTGCGCATCGCCACCGCCTCGACCATGGTGCGGAAGGCGCCGACGCGGGCGCCCATCGGGTCGATGGCGGGCTTGCCGTCCTTCAGCAGGCAGACGTCGGTGGTGGTGCCGCCGATGTCGGACACCAGCGCATCCGGCTCGCCGGTCAGCCAGCTGGCCCCGGCGATCGAGGCCGCCGGCCCCGACAGGATCGTCTCGATCGGCCGCTCGCGGGCCAGGTGCGCCGACACCAGCGCCCCGTCGCCACGCACCACCATCAGGGGCGCGTCGATCCCCAGCGCGGCCATATGGCCTTCGCAGGCACTGATCAGCCGGTCGATCATGCCGATCAGCCGGGCGTTCAGAACCGCTGTCAGCGCCCGGCGCGGACCGTTCAGGCCGGCGGACAGTTCGTGCGAACAGGTCACCGGACGGGTGGAAAGCCGCCGGACCACCGCCCGCGCCGCATTTTCATGCGCCGGGTTGCGGGTGGCAAAGGCCGAGGCCACGGCAAAGCCGGTCACTTCCGGGGCCAGGCGGGCGACCTCCGCCTCCAGCAGCGCCATGTCCAGCGGCGCGACCTCGGCGCCGGCATGGTTGTGGCCGCCCGCCAGCAGAACCACCGGATCGCCCTTCATCGCCTCGGTCAGGCCGGCGCGGCCCAGTTCGGCGGCATCAAAGCCGATGAACAGCAGCGCCACCCGCCCGCCCTGACCTTCGACCAGCGCATTGGTGGCCAGCGTCGTCGACAGCGACACCATTGCCACCTGTGCGGCGGCGATCCCGGCCTTGTCGATTGCCGCGTCGATCGCCCGGCCGACGCCCAGCGCCAGGTCGGGACGGGTGGTCAGCGACTTGGCCGAGGCCACCACGCGGTCGGCCGCTTCATCCAGCACCACGGCATCGGTATAGGTGCCGCCGGTGTCGACGCCCAGAAGATAGGTCATAGGTTCGTTCCCTTCAGTTCCTCGCGGGTCAGGCCGAAGCGAGAATCCGCTCCGCTCCCATCCAGCCCACCAGGATGCTCGGCGCATTGGTATTGCCGCCGATCAGCGTTGGAAAGACCGAAGCGTCGCAGACACGCAGGCCCTGAAGCCCGTGCACGCGCAGATCGGCGTCCACCACCGCCGTCGCCGGGTCGGACCCCATGCGCGCGGTGCAGGACGGGTGATAGACCGTGCCCGACCGGGCGCGGAAATCGGCGATCAGGTCTTCGTCGCTTTGCACCGCCGGGCCGGGACGCAGTTCCTCGGCGATCAGGCTGCGGATCGGTTCCTGTTCGGCGATGCGGCGCAGATATTTGACCGCCAGCAGCATCTCGTCGACGTCATGGTTGGTCGAAAAGGCGTTGGCGACGATCCGGGGCGCGGTAAAAGGATCGGCCGAGGCCAGGGTGATCTCGCCCCGGCTGGTCGGGCGGCAGTTGGACAGGCCGATCGACAGGCCCGAAAACGGGTCAGGCGTCAGCAGCGGCCGCTCGCCATCGCGCGGGATCAGGGTCGAAAAGGCCTGGAAGTAAAGCTGCATGTTGGGGCGGGCGAGATCGGGCGCGGTGCGGAAGAACCCGCCGCCGTGGTTGATCGACTTGGCCAGCGGCCCCTTGCCGCTCAGGAAATATTGCATCCCCACCCAGGCCTTGCCCCACCAGGGGCGCAGGATGTCGTTGTAGGTCGGGACCTTCATCCGCCAGGTGTAATTTATCCCCTGATGGTCGTTCAGGTGCCGCCCGACATTGGCATTGTCGCGCACCACCGGCAGGCCCAGCGCCATCAGCCGGGCGGCATCGCCGACGCCGGACAGCATCAGCAGTTGCGGGCTGTTGATGGCGCCGCCAGAGAGGATCACCTCGCGCCCGGCGCGGGCGGTGTGGCGCTGGCCGCGGCGTTCGTATTCCACGCCCGTGGCGCGGGTGCCATCGAAGAGGACGCGCGTGACCTGCGCATGGGTCAGGACGGTGACGTTCGACCGCTTCATCGCCGGGCGCAAAAAGGCGCGGGCCGCCGAATTGCGCCGGGCATTGCGGATCGTCATCTGGTAGATGCCGACGCCTTCCTGCACGGGGCCGTTGAAATCGGCGTTGCGCGGCAGCCCGGTGGCCTCGGTCGCGCGGATGAAGGTTTCGCACAGGGGATGCAGGTCGCGTTGGTTGGCCGAGATGAACAGCGGGCCGCCCCGGCCCCGCCAGTCATCGGCCCCGGCCTCGTTATCCTCGATGGCGCGGTAGGCCGCGCGCACCTTGTCCCAGCCCCAGCCCGGATTGCCGGCGGCCTCCCAGTCGGCATAGTCGCTTTCATGGCCGCGAATCCAGACCATCGCATTGATCGAGGATGACCCGCCCAGGATCTTGCCGCGCGGCCAGTGGTCGCGGTTTCCGGCGAGGCCGGGGTCCGGTTCGGTCCGGTACATCCAGTTGACGGCTGGATCGTAGAACAGCTTGCCATAGCCCAGCGGCAACTGGACGTAGAACCGCCGGTCGGTCCCCCCGGCCTCCAGCACCAGCACCCGGTGGCGGCCACTGGCCGACAGCCGCTCGGCCAGCACGCACCCGGCCGAACCGGCGCCGACGATGATGTAGTCGAATGTCTGGCCGTTCATGCCCTGCCCCATTGCCGCGCGGATCACAGCACCGCCGCGCCGCCACGGCATGGCCCCATGCGACAGGATGATGTCGCAAGCCGACCGTCAGCCCTTCAGCGCCACCGCGATCGCCGCCCATAGCGGTTCGGCAGGCTCGACCCCCACCGACAGGCGGATGAAGCCTTCGGGCACCGCATCGCCCCAGCGCCGGCGGCGCTCGCCCGAGGTATGGGTGCTACCAAAGCTGGTGGCTTCGGCGATCAGCGGGCAGGCCGACAGGAACCGTTCGGCGGTGGCGGCATCGGCCAGCTCGAACCCGATCAGCGAGCCGAAGCCCGCCATCTGCCGGGCGGCGGTGGCATGGGACGGATCGTGTGGCAGGCCGGGGTAGCGGACGTTGCGGACGCCGGGGTGCGCGGCCAGCCGTTCGGCGATCAGCTGCGCGGTGGCGCACATCCGCGCCAGCCGCACCTCCAGCGTTTCCAGGCCGCGATGGACCAGCCAGGCCTCGAACGACCCCGGAACCGCGCCGGTCAGCCGCCGCTCTTCGCGGACGCGAGCCAGGAAGTCGGCATTGCGGCTGGCGACATGGCCGAAGAGCACGTCCGAATGGCCGGCGGGCGCCTTGGTGTCGGCGGCCACCACCACGTCGGCGCCAAGGTCCAGCGGGCGCTGCAACAGCGGCGTCATCGTCGTATTGTCGGCAACCAGCAGCGCCCCGGCGGCATGGACCCGCGCCGCCACCTTGCGGATGTCGCAGACATTCAGATGCGGGTTCGACGGGGTTTCCACCAGCACCAGCGCCGCGCCGGTGAAATCGGCGGTTTCATAGTCGGCGGTCGGCAGTTCCCGCACCTCGACGCCAAACCGCGCCAGAAGCTGGCTGGCCAGCAGGCGGCCGACATAATAGCCGTCCGCCGGCAGCACCAGCCGCTTGCCCGCGCCCAGCCCGGCGATCAGCGCCGCCGAAATCGCCGCCATCCCCGACGGAAAGGCCACGCAGGGCGCGCCTTCCAGGATGGCCAGCTGATCCTCCAGCGCCTCCCAGGTCGGCATGCCGGTGCGGCCATAGACATGGCTCAGCGGCGGGCCGTCCGGCGAATGGAAGGTGGTCGAGGACACGATCGGCAGCGCCAGCGGATCGCCCGGCGACAATTGCCCGGTGCGGTGGTGCAGAAGTGCGGCCATGCGCCGCCGGGCTTCGTCGTCCATCTGGTCCCTCCCCTTTCCCGCCGCCTAGGTCAGCCGCGCCGGAAAGCCGGGGGCGCGCAGGTCGGTGTGCAGCAGATCCTCAAGCAGCTTGGCGATCATCGGCGACTGGGCCTGCCCGCCATAGGCGGCCTTCGCCGCCACGTAAGTCTGTTCCGTCACCCCCGCCAGGTCCAGCGGCACGCCGAATTCCCGCCCGAAGGCCAGGGCAAACCCCAGATCCTTCAGCGCCAGGTCGATGTTGAAGGCGACGTCGTAGGACCCGTTCAGGATCAGCGCGCCTTCGGTCTCATGGACGAAGGAGTTGCCCGACGAGGCCTGTATGGCCTGCCAGGCCTGCGCCAGGTCGAGCCCGCCGCGCCTGGCCAGCATCAGCGCCTCGGCGCTGGCCTTCAGGTGGATGAAGGCCAGCATGTTGGTGATGACCTTGATGATCGAGGACGAGCCCAGCGGCCCCATGTGGAAGATGCGGTTGCCCATCGCTTCGAAGGCTTTCCAGTGCAGCTCGACCAGATCCTTGTCGCCGCCGGGCAGCATGGTGATCTCGCCCCGGTGGGCAAGGTGGACGCCGCCGGTGACCGGCAGTTCCAGCATCCGCACCCCTGCCTCGCCGGCGATGCCGGCCAGCGCCAGAACCTCGTCGCGGCCCAGCGTCGACATTTCGATCCAGCTCGCCCCCTTCTTCATGCGGGGCAGGATCTGGCGCAGGACCTTTTCCGACACGGCCGGCGACGGCAGGCAGGTGATGACATGGTCGACCGAACCGGCAAGGTCGGCGGCGCTTTCGGCCGCGGCTGCCCCGTCGGCGACCAGCTTTTCGACCAGCGACCTGTCAAGATCGAAGACCGTGACCCTGAACCCCGCCTTCAGCAGGCACGCGGCGCAGGCCGCGCCAAGATTGCCCAGTCCGATATAGCCGTAATGCACCTTGTCCCCCAGACATGGAAAGGGCGGCGCATCCGCCGCCCTTCTGGTTGCCGGATCGCTATTCGCCCCAGCCGACGACGCCCTTGACCTCGCAGAAGTCATGGATGCCCCAGTCGGCATATTCGCGGCCGTTGCCCGACTGCTTGTAGCCGCCGAAGGGCGCGAACGTGTCCCAGGCCGGATAGTTCAGGTTCACCGTCCCGGCGCGCAGGCGGCGGGCCACCGGCCGGGCATCCTTGACCGGGCCGGCGATATAGGCGGCCAGGCCATAGGGCGTGTCGTTGGCGGCGGCGACGGCCTCGTCCAGCGTGTCAT
Source organism: Paracoccaceae bacterium (assembly GCA_046348855.1). GTDB lineage: Bacteria > Pseudomonadota > Alphaproteobacteria > Rhodobacterales > Rhodobacteraceae > TMP-24. The sequence continues at coordinate 21,137 of JAXMDK010000016.1, forward strand.
AGGGGATGATCGACAGGACCGGGCCGAAGATTTCCTCGCGCGCGATGGTCATCTGGTTGGTGACATTGCCGAAGATCGTCGGGCGCACATACCAGCCGCGGTTCACGCCGGCCGGCCGGCCCACGCCGCCGCATACCAGCGTCGCGCCTTCGTCGATGCCCTTCTGGATCAGGCCTTGCACCTTGTCGAACTGCATCTTCGACACCAGGGGCCCCATCGTCGTCTTGGTGTCCTGGGTGTCGCCGATCACCACCGCGTCGGCGGCCTCCTTGGCGAACGCCAGCGCCCGGTCATGCTGTGCGCGGCTGACGAACATCCGGGTCGGCGCATCGCAGCTTTGCCCCGTGTTGCCGAAGCAGCCTTCGACGCCGCCCTTCACCGCCGCCTCAAGGTCGGCCGAGGGCAGGATGATGTTGGGCGACTTGCCGCCCAGTTCCTGCGCCACGCGCTTGACGGTCGGCGCGGCAGCAGCGGCGATGGCGGTGCCGGCACGGGTCGAGCCGGTGAAGGACACCATGTCGACCTCGGGGTGCGACGACATGCGCGCGCCGACCTCCGGCCCGATGCCGTGGACCAGGTTGAAGACCCCCGGCGGCACGCCGGCCTCGTGGCAGACCTGGGCAAAGAGCGTGCCCGACAAAGGCGCGATTTCCGAAGGCTTCAGCACCATCGTGCAGCCCGCCACCAGCGCCGGCGCCACCTTGCAGGCGATCTGGTTCATCGGCCAGTTCCACGGGGTGATCAGCGCGCAGACCCCGATCCCCTCGCGGATGATCTTGGTCGTGCCGCGCATTTCCTCCCAGTGGAAGCTTTCGGCGGCCTTGATCGTCGATTCGATATGGACCTGCCCGGCCCAGGCCTGGGCGCCGCGCGCCCATTCGATCGGCGCGCCCATCTCGGTCGACATGACCTGGGCGAATTCCTCGTACTTGGAATTGTAGACCTCGAGAATCCGCTTCACCAACGCGATACGTTCGGCGACCGGCGTGACCGTCCATTTGTCGAACGCCGCCCGCGCCGCCATGATCGCCCGGTCAGCATCGGCGACATTGCCCAGCGCCACCTCGCAGACGATTTCCTCGGTCGCGGGGTTTTCGACGCCCATGCGGTTGGTCGAGATCGGATCGACCCACTGACCGCCGATGTAGAATTTCAGCATGTTCGCCGGAACCATGATGTCCTCACCTGAAGTAGATGTTGTATGCCTTGCGGATCGCGAGATCGAGTTCGGGGTCGATCACGCTTCCGGCCTTGGCCAGGATCTCATTCTTGCGGGCAATTGCGGCGTCAAGCAACAGCGGCTTTCCGGCCTCGTTCCATTCTTTCGGGCTCATGCGGTTGCCGACCGCCGGATAGACATATTCGGTCTGCATCAGTTGCAGCGTCTGGTCGGACCCCAGGTAGTGGCCCGGCCCGCCCAGGCAGACCGCCTTCATCGCGTCGATCGAGGTCGAATCCTCGGTCACGTCGATGCCGCGCACCAGCCGCATCGCCTGCCCCAGGAGGTCGTCGCCGAGGACAAGGCTTTCCATGCAGAACCCCAGAAGCGAGGCATGCATGCCCACCGCCTCGTAGCACATGTTCAGCCCGGCCAGCCCGGCCAGCGCGTTGGTGATCCCCTGTTCCCAGCCGGCCTGCATGTCGGGCAGCTTCGAATCCGAAATGCCCGAGGCCGCGCCGCCCGGCAGGTCGTAGAACCGGTGCATCTGCGCGCAGCCCGCCGTCAGAAGCGCCTGTTCGGCGCTGCCGCCCGACATCGCCCCGGTGCGCAGGTCGCTGACGAACGGCCAGGTGCCGAAGATCGCCGGCGCCCCCTTCTTGATCGCGTTCACATAGACGACGCCCGCCAGGCATTCGGCCACCGCCTGCACGATGGTCAGCGCGATCGGCGCCGGCGCCGTCGCGCCCGCCTGCCCGGCCGACAGCAGCAGCATCGGCATCCCCCGGCGGATGCAGTCCTCCATGGTGATGCAGCTTTCCTCGGCGAACTTCATCGGCGGCACGACGAAGCAGTTGGAGTTCGACACGAACGGCCGCTCCAGCCATTTCTCCTCGCCGCCGGCGACCATGTAGATCATGTCGAAGCAATCCTTGACGTGGGAAGGATCGCTGAACGAGGTGCCGACATGCTTGCGGGTGCCGGACAGGCTGCCGTACAGCGTGTTGAGGTCCATCTCCTTGTTGTCGACCACGTCGCGGCAGACCATGGTGCGCTGGTAGAAATGGATATTGTCCAGATTCTCGACCAGCCGCGCCGCGTCATACAGGTCCTGCGCCGTCGATTCGCGATAATCCAGCGTCACCGGATCGACGATGTGAACCGCCGCCCCTGCGGTGCCGTAGTGCACCTTGGTCCCCGACAGGTGCAGGTCGAACTTCGGGTCGCGGGCATGAAGCGTGATGTTGCGCGCCGCCACCGCCAGCATGTCCTCGACCAGCGCGCGCGGAAAGCGGATACGCCCGTCGTCGCCGAGGATCGCCCCGGCGCCGGTCAGGAGTTCCACCCCCGACTTCGGCGCCTGGCTCAGCCCGATCACCTCCAGCGCCTCCAGCGCCGAGTGGTGGATCTTCTGCACATCCGCATCGGTCAGCGGCCGGTACTGGCCGCCGGACATGCCGGCGCGCACCGGGCGCAGGTTGTCGGCCAGGGGCGCCGCCCGCGCCGCCCGCCGGGCTTCGCGCCCGCCCGCCCGTGCCGCACGCCTGGGTTCGCAGTTGAGGGCCTCGTCGCTCATGGCCGCACCTTTCTTTCGTTCGCAAATATCTTGCAGGGGTCCGGGGGCAGGAAGCCCCCGGCCGTCCCCGCCTTCGTCGTCACATCCGCACGCGCTCGGTCTTCGGATCGTACATCGGCTTCATGCTGGCTTCCGCCGCCACCCGCCGCCCGGCGATCTCGATCTCGTAGCGCGAGGCCAGGACCTCGTCGGCGCTTTCGCCCTCGCAGGGCACGTAGCCCATGGCGATCGAGCCGCCCAGGTGATGTCCGTAGTTGCCCGACGTCACGATCGACACGATCTTGCCGTCGCGGACGATCGCCTCGTTATGATAGCAGAACTCGTCGGGGTTCTTCAGCCGGAACTGCACCAGCCGGCGCTTCAGGCCGGCCTCCTTCTTGCGCAGCACCGCGTCGCGGCCGATGAAATCGCCCTTGTCGGTCTTGACCGCAAAGCCCAGCCCCGCCTCCAGCACATGATCCTCGTCGGTGATGTCATGGCCCCAGTGGCGGTAGGCCTTCTCGATCCGGCAGCTGTCCAGCGTATGAAGGCCGCACAGCTTCAGCCCGACCTCTCCGCCCGCCGCTTCCAGCGCCTCGAAGACATGGGCGGTCTGGTCCGAGCTGACGTAAAGTTCCCAGCCCAGTTCGCCCACATAGGTCACGCGGTGGGCGCGGGCGAGGCCCATGCCGATCTCGATCTCCTGCACCGTCCCGAAGGGGAAGGCGGCATTGGAGAAGTCGTTCGGGCTGACGCGCGCCATCAGGTCGCGCGCCTTCGGCCCCATGACGCACAGAACCGATTCCGCCGCCGTGACATCGGTGATGACGGCGAAGTCCGCGCCGACCTGGGCGCGCAGCCAGGCCAGGTTGCGTTGCAGCGTCGCCCCCGGCACCACCAGCAGATAGGCCGTCTCGGACAGCCGCGTAACCGTCAGGTCGGCCTCGATCCCGCCGCGGTCGTTCAGGAACATGGTATAGACGATGCGGCCCGCCGCCACGTCCATTTCCGCCGAGGCGATCCGGTTGAGGAAGGCGCACGCATCCCGCCCCTCGACCCGGATCTTGCCGAACGAGGTCATGTCGAAGAAGCCGACGCCGGTGCGGACCGCCAGATGTTCGGCCTTCTGGTTGTCGAACCAGTTGGTCTTGCCCCAGGAATATTCATATTCGGCCTTCTGGCCGGGGTTGGCGAACCAGTTCGCCCGTTCCCAGCCCGCGACCTCGCCAAAGACCGCGCCCCGCGCCTTCAGATGTTCGTGCAGGGGCGTCCGCCGCACGCCCCGCGCCGTGACCACCTGCCGATAGGGGAAATGGTCGGCGTAGAGCAGCCCCAGCGTCTCGGTCACGCGCTCCTTCAGATAGCGGCGGTTCCTCTGGAACGGCTGGGCGCGGCGGATGTCGACCTCCCACAGGTCGAACGGCGGCTCGCCGTCGTTCATCCATTGCGCCAGCGCCATGCCGGCGCCACCCGACCCGGCGATGCCGACCGAGTTGTAGCCAGCGGCGATCCAGTAGCCCTTCAGCTCCGGCGCCTCGCCCAGATAGTAGCGGTCGTCGGGGGTAAAGCTTTCCGGGCCGTTGAAGAACGTGTGGATCCCGGCGGTCTCGAACATCGGCATCCGGTTCATTGCCGCTTCCAGGATCGGCTGGAAATGGTCGAAATCCTCGGGCAGCGTGTCAAAGCAGAAGTCTTCGGAAATCCCGTCCATGCCCCAGGGCTTGGCCTTGGGCTCGAAGGCGCCCAGCATCATCTTGCCGGCGTCCGACTTGTAATAGGCGCATTCGTCCGGCACCCGCAGCACCGGCAGGTGGCCCAGCCCCTCGATCGGCTCGGTCACCAGATAGAAGTGCTCGCAGGCATGCAGGGGCAGCGTCACGCCCGACCGGCCGGCCAGATCACGCCCCCACATGCCGCCGCAGTTGACCACCATTTCGGCTTGAATAGAGCCTTTTTCGCCCTCGGACTCCCACTCGACGCCGGTGACCCGCGCGCCGTCGTCCAGCACCCGCGTGACCTTCACGCCCTCGATCACCTTGGCCCCGCTCATGCGCGCGCCCTTGGCCAGCGCCATGGCGATGTTGGCCGGATCGCACTGGCCGTCCAGCGGCAGGTGCACCGCGCCGACCACGTCGCCGACGTTCAGGTGCGGATACATCGCCTTGACCTCGGCGGGCGAGATTTCCTGCACATCGACGTTGAAGGCCCGTGCCAGCGTGGCGCTGCGGTAAAGCTCTTCCTTGCGCGCCTCGGTCAGCGCCACCGAGATCGAACCGACCTGCCGCATGCCGGTGGCGACCCCGGTCTCGGCCTCCAGCTTCACGTAGAGGTCGGCCGAATATTTCGCCAGCCGCGTCATGTTCTGGCTGCCGCGCAACTGCCCGATCAGGCCCGCCGCATGCCAGGTGGTGCCGCAGGTCAGCTGCTTGCGCTCCAGCAGGACGATGTCCTTCCAGCCCAGCTTGGCCAGATGATAGGCCACCGAACAGCCGGAAACCCCGCCACCGATGATGACCACGCGCGCTTTCGAGGGAATGTCAGCCATCTCGCCCTGCTTTTCCTTGTCCAAATACTCCGGGGGTCCGGGGGCAGCGCCCCCGGCCCTGCTCAGGCCTTGATCCGTTCGTTCTTCGCATCCCACAGCGGCTCGTCCGCCTCGACCGTCGCCGGGAACCGCTCGCCGTAGATTTCCACCTCGACCTTCGTGCCCGGCACCGCCAGATCGGCGCGCAGCATGCCCAGCGCGATCGACTTGCCGACCCGGTAGCCCCAGCCGCCCGAGGTCGTCTCGCCCACCACCTTGCCACCGTGCCAGAGGGTCGACATGTAGGGTGCATCCGCCGCCCCGGCCGCGACCGTCAGCGTGACGAAGCGTTTCTTCACACCCTGCTGCTTTTCGGCCAGAAGCGCCGCCTTGCCGGGAAACTCCTTTTCCCAGCGCACGAACCGCTCCAGCCCGCCCTCCAGCAGGCTGTAGTCGGTCGACAGGTCGCCCTTCCAGGCGCGATAGCCCTTTTCGATCCGCAAGGCATTCAGCGCCCGCATGCCGAAGGGCTTCGCCCCGCCGGCCAGCAACGCGTCATAGATCGCCGGCGCATCGGCCCGGTCGCAGTGAATCTCCCAGCCCAGTTCGCCGGCGAAGGACACCCGGATCAGCGCGACGTCGCGGCCCGCGACCTTGGCCGCATACTGGACCGACAGCCACGGCAGGCTCAGGTCGGCCTCGGTGATCGGCGCCAGCAGGTCGCGCGCCTTCGGCCCGGTGACGATGAAGCAGTGGATCTTGTCCGACCAGTCCTCGATGGTGACACCTTCGGGCAGGCCGCGGGCCAAAACGTCGCGGTCATGCCACTGCGCCACGCCCGCGGTGATGATGCCCACATCCTCGTCGCTGTTGGGCAGCACCGTCATTTCGGTCAGGATGCGGCCGCGGTCGTCGGCGAAATAGGCCAGACCCGTGCGCCCCGGCCCCGGCAGGCGCGAGGCGGTCAGGCTGTCCAGATGCGCGCGCGCGCCCGGCCCCTTGAGCCGCAGCCGGGTGAAGCCCGCCAGGTCAAGGACACCGACGCCATCGCGGACCGCCTCGCATTCCTCGCGGATGCGGGCCTCCCACGGGCCGGCGCGGTTCCAGGTCTGGGTCGCTTCCCAGCTCGTGTCATCGCCGGGCTTGGCATACCATTCGGCGCGTTCCCAGCCGTTGTAGGGCGCCATCTGGCCGCCCAAGGCCTTGATCTTGTCATGCACCGGCGACAGGCGCCGGTCGGGCGCGGCCGGCCAGCGCGCCATCGGGAAATGCATACCATATTCGTGGCCGTAGACTTCCTTGCCCTTGGCCACGCAATAGTCGCGGTCGGTATAGTCGGTGAACCGGCGCGGGTCGCAGGACCACATGTCCCATTCCGTCGCGCCCTCGGTCACCCATTCGGCCAGCACCTTGCCCGCGCCGCCAGCCTGGGCAATCCCGAACGTGAAGACGCAAGCCTCGAATGCGTTCGGAACGCCCGGCATGGGGCCGATCAGCGGGTTCCCGTCGGGAGCGTAAGGGATAGGCCCGTTGATGACTTTGGAGATGCCGGCGGTGCCCAACAAGGGCACCCGCGCCATCGCATCTTCGATATACCATTCCAGCCGCTCCAGATCGTCGGGGAACAGCTGGAAGCTGAAATCCTCGGGGAACGGATCGTCCGGGTTCACCCAATGGGCGCGGCAGTTCCGCTCGTAGGGGCCAAGGTTGAAGCCGGTCTTTTCCTGCCGAAGATAGTAGGAGCTGTCGACGTCGCGCAAAAGCGGCAGCTTGTGGCCCACTTCCTTCGACCAAGCCTCGATCTCGGCGACAGGTTCGGACAGCAGATACTGATGGCTCATCACCATCATCGGCACGGTGCGCCCGCCGTAGGGCTTGAACCATTCGCCGACCTTCTGGGCATAGTAGCCGGCGGCGTTGATCACGATTTCCGCCCGGATAGAGCCTTTTTCGGTATGGACGATCCATTCGCCGCCCTTGCGCTCGACCCCGGTCGCGGGGGTAAAGCGCAGGATCGTCGCGCCCATGTCGCGCGCGCCCTTGGCCAATGCCTGGGTCAGCTGCGCCGGGTCGATATCGCCGTCGGCCGGATCGTAAAGCGCGCCGGTCAGGTCATGCGTCTCAAGGAACGGGTATTTCGACTTGATCTCGTCGACGCCCAGCACCTCCAGCGCCATGCCCTGATAGCGGCCCATGCCGCGGGCGCGCTCGAACTCCTGCATCCGTTCCCTGGAATGGCCCAGGCGGACCGACCCGGTGACATGGTAGTTCATCGGGTAGTCGACGGCCGCGCCCAGACCCCGGTAAAGCTCGGTCGAATAGCGCTGCATGTTCATCAGCGACCAGGAGGTCGAGAAGGTCGGCACGTTGCCGGCCGCGTGCCAGGTCGACCCGGCGGTCAGCTCGTTCTTTTCCAGAAGAACGCAGTCGGTCCAGCCGGCCTTGGCCAGATGGTAAAGCGCCGAAACGCCCACCGCGCCGCCGCCGATAATCACCACCCGTGCCGTCGAAGGTATGCCGCTCATTGCCGTCTCCGTTCATTGCGCGTGCAGTATCTGCCCCTGCATGGGCGGTTTCAATTCGCCCGGCCCTCTGCTATTGATCGGAAATTCCGATTAGCGGCCGTTGCCCCATGCAGATCGAACTGATCGAGACCTTCCTGGACCTCTGCGACACCCGCAGTTTCAACAAGACCGCGGACCGGCTGGGCGTCACCCAGTCGACGATCTCGGGGCGCATCCAGTCGCTCGAGGCGACGCTGGGGCGCACGCTCTTCACCCGGTCGCGCGCCGGAACCGAACTGACGCTCGAAGGGCTGAAGTTCGAACCCCACGCCCGGCTCCTGCGCCATTCCTGGGCCGAGGCGCTGCATGCGACGCGCAGCGCCGGGACGGCGGCGATGACCTTGCGAGTGGGGATGCAGCACGACCTGACCGGCAACATGATCGGCGGCTGGGTGCGCGATTTCCGCGAGGCGCTGCCCGACACCGCCTTCTACATCGAGGCCGACTATTCCCCCGCCATGTCGTCGGACCTGCTGATCGGCGCGCTGGATTTCGGCATGATGTATACGGCGCGGATGCACCCCGACCTCTATTTCGAGATGCTGGGCGAAATCACCTACCTGATGGTCTCGACCGAAACCGACCGGATGGCGGGGGTGCGGGCCGAAAGCTACATCCTGACCAATTTCTCCCCCGCCTTCGCCGAGGCCCAGGCGCTCCTGCATCCGACCCTGACCGGCGCCTTTGTCTCCAGCGGCCAAAGCACGGCGGTGGCGGGGCTTTTGGCCTCGCTCGGCGGCTCGGCCTATGTGATCGGCGACATGGCCCGCGACATGGCGGCGGCGGGGCAGGCGCAGATCGTGGTGGATGCGCCGCCGCTGCCCCAGTCGGTCTATGCCGGCGTCCATCTCAGGAACCGCCACCGGCCGATGCACCGCCGGCTCCTGCAGCTTCTGCGCAACCAGTTCGCCGGGCGGCGGCTCTCCGAACGCATCCGCGCCGGCCGCGCCTGACCCCTTGCCTTCCGCGCCGCTTCGCCGCAGAGCTTGACCATGACCCAGTTCACCCGCAATGCCCGCGCCGCCGCCGAAGCCCTGAGGGCGCTTTTCGACCCCACGCCGCTGCAACTGAACGACCATCTGTCCAGCCGCTACGGCGCCGAAATCTGGCTGAAGCGCGAGGATCTGACCCCGGTGCGCAGCTACAAGCTGCGCGGCGCCTTCAACGCCATGCGCAAGGCCATCGCCGCCGGCCATCGCGCCTTCGTCTGCGCCAGCGCCGGCAACCATGCCCAGGGCGTCGCCTATGCCTGCCGGCATTTCGGGGTCAGCGGCACCATCTTCATGCCGGTGACGACGCCGCAGCAAAAGATCGACAAGACCCGCACCTTCGGCGGCGACAGTGTCGAAATCCGCCTGACCGGCGACTATTTCGACCGGACCCTCGCCGCCGCCCAGGCCTATGCCGCCGAAGCCGGCGGGCATTTCCTGTCGCCCTTCGACGACGAGGACGTGATCGAAGGCCAGGCCTCGGTCGCGGTCGAAATCCTCGACCAGCTCGAGCGCGCGCCGGACCTGGTGGTGGTGCCGGTCGGCGGCGGCGGGCTGTCATCCGGCATGACCCGCTATTTCCGCGCCGCCGCGCCGAAAACCGACTTCTTCTATGTCGAACCCCTGGGCGGCGCGAGCCTTGCCGCCGCGCTGAACGACGGCGCCCCGGCGACGCTGCGCCGCGTCAACACCTTCGTCGACGGCGCGGCGGTGGCCCGCATCGGCACCCTGCCGTTCGAGATCCTGCGCGACGTCCCACCCGAACGGGTGCTGCTGGCGCCCGAGGACCGGATCTGCATCACCATGCTGGAAATGCTGAACGTCGAAGGCATCGTCCTGGAACCGGCCGGCGCGCTGTCGGTCGATGTGCTGCCGTCGCTGGCGGAACTGCTGCGGGGCAAGACGGTGGTCTGCGTCACCTCCGGCGGCAATTTCGATTTCGAGCGCCTGCCCGAGGTCAAGGAACGCGCCCAGCGCTATGCCGGCCTGAAGAAGTACTTCATCCTCAGGATGCCGCAGCGGCCCGGCGCGCTGAAGGAATTCCTGACCATGCTGGGGCCGGACGACGACATCGCCCGCTTTGAATATCTCAAGAAGTCGGCGCGCAACTTCGGCTCGGTGCTGATCGGGATCGAGACGAAGCGGGCGGAAAACTTCTCCGACTTCACCGCCAAGCTCGACGCCGCCGAATTCACCTACCGCGACATCACCGAAGACGAGGCGCTGGCCGAATTCCTGGTCTGACCCGGTCCACTTTTCCCTTGAAAAATACTCGCGGGGGGTCGTCCATCGGAGCGCCATCGGTCCGAGCACCGATGGAGGACGAGGGGGCGGAAAGCCCCCTCGCCCCGCTCAGGCCGCCCGCGTGCGCGCCAGCCGGGCGCGGATGCTGGCGACATCGGCCCTCGGCGTCGCCGCGAACAGGGTGCGGGTATAATCGTGGCTGGGCGCGCCGAACACCTGCTCGCGCGGGCCATATTCCACCACCTCGCCCTTGAACATCACCATCACCTCGTCGGCGATGTAGCGCACCACCGACAGGTCGTGGCTGATGAACACATAGGTCAGGCCGAATTCGTCCTGCAGGTCGGCCAGCAGGTTCAGCACCTGCGCCTGCACCGACAGGTCCAGCGCCGAGACGGGTTCGTCCAGCACCAGAAGCTTCGGGCGCACCATCAGCGCCCGCGCGATCGCCAGGCGCTGGCGCTGGCCGCCCGAAAACATGTGCGGATAGCGGTTGAAATGCTCGGCCTTCAGCCCGACCTTGTCCAGCATCGCCAGCGCCGCCTTGCGCCGTTCGGCGGCGGTATGGTCGGTGTTCAGGTACAGCTGCTCCATCAGCATGTCGCCGACCTTCTGGCGCGGGTTCAGCGAGCCATAGGGGTTCTGGAACACGATCTGCACCTTGCGCCGCAATTCGCGCGGCGGCGCGCCCCGGGCCACGTCGACCGGCACGCCGTCCAGCAGCAGCTCGCCCCCCGACGCCGGGTCGATCAGGGTGATGATCCGGGCCAGCGTCGACTTGCCGCAGCCCGATTCGCCGACGATCGCCAGGGTCTTGCCCTGTTCGACGGCAAAGCTGATGCCCTTCAGCGCCCGCACCGATTTGGCGCGGCCGAAGAATCCGCCGGAACTCTGGTAGTCGCGGGTCAGGGCGCGGCCCTCGATCACCGGGGTCGTCGGTGCGGTCATTGCACGCCCTCCATCATCTCGCCCACCGTGGGCAGGCGGTCGCCCTTGGCGTTTTCCGGCAGGGCCGACAGCAGCGCCCGGGTATAGGGATGCTGCGGGTTCTCGAACAGGCTCAGCACGTCGGCCTCCTCCATCTTCTTGCCGCGATACTGGACCACCACCCGGTCGGCGGTCTCGGCCACCACGCCCATGTCGTGGGTGATCATGATCAGCCCCATCCCGTGCTTCTGCTGAAGCCCGAGGATCAGGTCGAGGATCTGTTTCTGGATGGTCACGTCCAGCGCGGTCGTCGGTTCGTCGGCGATCAGCAGGCGCGGGTTGCAGGCGATAGCCATGGCGATCATCACCCGCTGGCATTGCCCGCCCGACATCTGGTGCGGAAAGGCCGCCAGCCGCGCCTCGGGGTCGGGGATGCCGACCTGGGTCAAAAGCTCGACCGAACGCGCCCGCGCCTGGGCGCCGGTCATGCCCATGTGGGCGGTCAGCACCTCGGCCAGCTGGAAGCCCACGGTGAAGCAGGGGTTCAGACTGGCGATCGGTTCCTGGAAGATCATCGAAATGTCGCGGCCGATGATCTTGCGCCGTTCGGCGGTAGACAGGGCCAGCAGGTCGCGCCCGTCAAAGCGCATCACGTCGGCGGTGACGGTGGCGGTGGCGGGCAGCAGCCCCATGACCGCCAGCATCCCCACCGACTTGCCCGATCCGCTTTCGCCGACGATGGCCAGCACCTCGCGCTCGCTGACCGACAGGTCCACCCCGTCGACGGCGCGGAAGGGGCCGCGCGCGGTGTCGAAGCTGACGCACAGGTTGCGGATTTCCAGAAGAAGTCCCATCGGTCAGCTCCGCTTCAGTTTCGGGTCGAGCGCGTCGCGCAGGCCGTCGCCCATCAGGTTGATGGCCAGGACGGTGATCAGGATCGCAAGGCCGGGGAAGGTGACGACCCACCAGGCCGACAGGATGAATTCCCGCGCCTCGGCCAGCATGGTGCCCCATTCCGGCGTCGGGCGCTGCGCCCCCATGCCCAGGAAGCCCAGCGCGGCGGCGTCAAGGATCGCGCCCGAGAACGACAGCGTCGCCTGCACGATCAGCGGCGCGAGGCAGTTGGGCAGGATGGTGCGGAACATCAGCCGCGCCTTGCCCGCACCCGCCACCCGCGCCGCCATCACATATTCGCGCGGCAGTTCGCCCAGCACCGCGCCGCGGGTCAGCCGGGCGAAGTGGGGTTGCAGCACCAGCGCGATGGCGATCATCGCATTGGTCAGCCCCGGCCCGAGGATCGCCACCAGCACCAGCGCCAGGAGAAGCGACGGGAAGGCCAGGATCACGTCCATCACCCGCATGATGACCGTATCGACCCAGCCGCCGAAAAAGCCGGCGACCAGGCCGATGATGATGCCGCCGGTCAGCGCGACGACCACCACGATCACCCCGATGAACAGCGAATAGCGCGCGCCGTAGATCAGCCGCGACAGGATGTCCCGGCCCACCGCGTCGGTGCCCAGGAAGAACCGCGGATCGCCCTTGGCCGCCCAGGATGGCGGCTTCAGCAGCGCATCGCGGATCTGTTCGATCGGGTCATGGGGCGCGATCAGCGGCGCGAAGACGGCGATCAGCACCAGCGCGACAAAGACCCACAGGCCGATCACCGCACCCCGGTTTTCGCTGAAATAGTGCCAGAATTCGCGCAGCGCGTCGGCTCGGGTCGCGGTGACGGCGGGTTCGATTTCGGTTGTCGTTGCCATGATCCTCACCGATGCCGGATGCGCGGGTTGATGAGCCCGTAAAGAAGGTCGACGACCAGGTTCACCAGCATCACCGCCGCGGCGATGATCAAGAGCCCCCCCTGCACCGACGGATAGTCGCGCCGCGAGATCGAATCGACCATCGCCTTGCCGATACCGGGCCAGGAAAAGATCGTCTCGGTCAGGATGGCGCCGCCCATCAGCGTGCCGACCTGCAGGCCGATGGTGGTGATGACCGGGATCAGCGCATTGCGCAGCGCGTGCAGCCCGACCACCCGCCAAGGCGACAGGCCCTTGGCGCGGGCGGTGCGCACGTAGTCCTCGCCCAGGACCTCCAGCATCGCCGACCGCGCCTGCCGGGCGATGACCGCCATCGGGATCGTCGCCAGCACGATCGTCGGCAGGATCAGGTGCGACAGCGCCGATGTGAAGGCCCCCTTCTGCCCCGACAGCAGGCTGTCGATCAGCATGAAGCCCGTCACCTGCGGGAAATAGTAGGTCAGCGAGATGCGGCCCGACACCGGGGTCCAGCCGAGGACGCCGGAGAAGAAGATGATGAGCAACAGCCCCCACCAGAAGATCGGCATCGAATAGCCGACCAGCGCCGTGCTCATCGACAGTTGGTCGAACCACGACCCGCGCCGGATGGCCGCGAAGATGCCCAGGGGCAGGCCGACGGCGGTGGCCAGCAGGATCGCGCAGAGGCTCAGTTCGACCGTGGCCGGAAACAGCGTGAAGAATTCATGCAGGACCGGCTTCTTCGTCACCAGCGACACGCCGAAATCGCCATGCAGCAGCCGGCCGAGGAAATCGAGATATTGCCGCCAGAGCGGCCGGTCAAAGCCCAGCTGCTCGATCAGCGCCTTGTAGCGTTCGGGCGTCAGCCCGCGTTCGCCGGCCATCAGCAGGACCGGGTCGCCCGGCAGGACGCGCACGAAGCCGAAGGCGACGATGGTGATGCCGAAGAAGGTCGGCAAAAGATAGGCAAGTTTGCCCAGGATGAAACGGAACATGAGGCCCCCAGTCGGCGGGCACGCCGGTTGGCTCCGGCGTGCCCGGTTGGTTTCAGACGAACTTACTCGGCAACGTCCACGCCCGAGAAGTCATGCAGGCCCAGCGGGTCCATGACATAGCCCGAGACCGTCTTGGCCATCGGCATGAACACCGTCGAATGGTCGAGCGTCGCCCACGGCGCCTGCTCCTTGAACACGACCTGCGCCTGTTCATAAAGCTTGGTGCGCTCGGCCTGGTCGGCAGTGACCTTGGCCTTCTGGATCAGGGCGTCGAAGTCCTTGTCGCACCATTGCGCCCGGTTCGAGCCGCCTTCGACCGCACCGGCGCAGCCCAGCAGCACGCCCATGAAGTTGTCCGGGTCGCCGTTGTCGCCGGTCCAGCCGAGGATCACCGCGCCGTCGCGGTTCTTCTCGGTCGACTTCTTCAGGTACTCGCCCCATTCGTAGGACACGATCTCGACCTTGACGCCGATCTTGGCGAAGTCGGCCTGGATCAGTTCGGCGGTGCGCTGGGCGTTGGGCATGTAGGGCCGCTGCACCGGCATCGCCCAGACCTTCATCGACAGGTCCTTGACCCCGGCTTCGTCCAGCATCTTCTTGGCCGCATCCGGGTCATAGGGATCGTCCTTCACCGCGTCATTGTAGGACCACATGGTCGGCGGGATCGGGTTCTTGGCCACCTGGCCGGTGCCCTGGAACACGGCGTCGATGATCGCCTGCTTGTTGATCGCCATGTTCAGCGCCTTGCGGACCTTCGGATTGTCGAAGGGCGCCACGCTGGTGTTGTAGGCGAGGTAAGCGACGTTCAGCCCCGCCTGTTCCATGACCGTCAGGTTCGGGTCGGCCTTCAGCCCCTCGATGTCGGCCGGCGACGGATAGGGCATGACCTGGCATTCGCCGGCCTTCAGCTTCTGGACGCGCACCGCGGCGTCGGGGGTGATGGCAAAGACCAGATCGTCGATCTTCGGCTTGCCGCCCCAGTAGTCGGGGTTGGCCTTGTAGCGGATGACCGCGTCCTTTTCATAGGCGACGAACTGGAAGGGGCCGGTGCCGACCGGTGCCTGGTTGAAGTTCGCCTGCGTGCCCGCAGCGGCCAGGCTGTCGGCATATTCCTTCGACACGATCGAGGCGAAGGACATCGCCAGGTCGGCCAGGAACGGCGCCTCGGGGCGCGACAGGACGAACTTCACCGTGTTGTCGTCGACCTTGACGACATCGGTGATGACCTTGTCCATCTCCATGCCGGTGTAATATTCGTAGGTGATCCCCTCGATATAGGTGTGCCAGGGATCGTCGGCCTTGCCCTGACGGTTGAAGGAAAAGACCACGTCATCGGCGTTGAAGTCGCGGGTCGGGGTGAAGAAGTCGGTGGTGTGGAACTTCACGCCCTTGCGCAGGTGGAAGGTGTATTCCTTGCCGTCGGCCGACACGTCCCAGCTTTCGGCCAGGCCCGGCACCACCTTGGTCGTGCCTTTCTCGAACTCGACCAGGCGGCTGTAGACCGACTTGGCCGACGCATCCAGCGAGGTGCCGGCGGTGTAGGGCGCGGGGTCGAAGCCCTCGGGCGAGCCTTCCGAACAATAGACCAGCGTCTTGGCGGCGGCAGCGCCGCCCAGAAGTCCCGCCATCACAAGGCCGGTGGCCAGTCGGGTAAAGAGTTTCATTTCCCTGTTTCCTCTTGCTTCAACAAATTGGCCCGGCCTGGCGGCCGGATCTATTCCCGCCCGGACCTTCGCCCGGCAGGGAATGGCGGATGCCCTAGGGGCAGATCACGGGTGTCCTTGGCATTTCGGACAGTATTTCCGGCCCGTCGGGGCGCAGGAAGACGATTTCCTCCAGCCTGACACCAAAAGCGCCGTCAAGATAGATGCCAGGTTCGATCGAAAAGACATTGCCGGGCGCCAGCGCACGGTCGGAGACGCCGGTGATATAGGGCTCCTCGTGCAGCTCGATCCCCAGCCCGTGGCCGGTCCGGTGCAGGAACCGCTCGCCATATCCGGCTTCGGTGATGACCTCGCGCGCCGCCTCGTCGACCTTGCGGGCGGCAACGCCGGGGCGAGAGGCGGCGATGGCCGCCTGCACCGCTTCGTCGACGATCCGCGTCACCTTCAGGAAATCGGCGGTGGGCGTGCCGAACCAGCCCACTCGGGTCATGTCGGACGGATAGCCCATGTGGCGCGCGCCGGCGTCGATCAGGACGGCGCTATTGGCAGCCAGCCGCGACGGCCCGGTGTGGTGGTGGCAGAAGGCCCCGTTCGGGCCGAAGCAGACCGAGATGAACTCGGTCGCGGCGCCCTGGGCCTCGTAGCTGGCGGCGATGGCGTCGGCGACCTCCAGCTCGGTGATCCCCTCGCGCAACGCGGCAAAGCCGGCGGCGACGGCGCGGTCGTTGACCAGCGCGCTGGCCTTCAGCGCCCGGTATTCGGCCTCGTCCTTTTCGGCGCGCAGCAGGCTAACGGTGCGGTCGGTGAAGCTGCGCCGCGCGCCGGGCAGCGCGTCCAGCACCCGCAGCGCGAAATCGGCGCGCATGGCTTCGTCCAGCGACAGGCTGACGTGGGCGGGGTCGATGCCGCAGCGGGCGATCAGCCCGGCCATCGCCTCGGCCGGGCCCTCGTCGTCGCGCCAGGTGTGGAAGGGCAGGTCGGTGTGCTGGCGCACGCTCAGCGCGTTCAGCTGCGGAATCAGGAGCCCCGCGTAGCTTTGGCTGACGAACAGCAGCACCGGCCGTTCGTCGCCGTGCGGGTCGAGCCCGGTCAGCCAGCGCAGGTGCGAGGTCGGCCCCAGCACCGTCAGGTCGGTCGCGGTTTCGGCCATCTGCCGGCGCAGCCGCGCCATCCGGTCCTTGGTCATATCGGTCATTGCTTTTCCCGGCTTGTGGCCGGCGCCGCGCCGGTTTCGGCGCGCAGCGGCGGCGAAAAGGCGGCAGCGCCGGGTGTGTGGAACAGCGTCAGGGTTCCGGCCCACAGGATGCGGGTCGGCCGGTCGCTGGCGTTGAAATAGGAATGCGGGCTGGTGCCGCGATAATGCAGGCTGTCGCCCTCGGTCAGGTAGAAGGAGGTGCCATCGACCACCTGGGTGATCGAGCCGTCCAGCACATAGATGATTTCCTCGCCCTCGTGGCTGACCGTTTCCGAATGGAACCCGGCCGGGACATGCATGATGAAGCACGACAGTTCGTTGCCGGGAAACTCGGCCCCCAGCCGTTCGTATTCGATTGACGAACCATTGACCGCAAACCGCATCCGGCCGGCTGCCCGGGTGACGGAATCGGCGGCGCGCGGCGTGACGATGAAATAGTCGATGCCGACGCCCAGCGCCTTCGCCACCTGCGCCAGCGTTCCCAGCGTGGGGGTGGCATTGTCGCGTTCCAGCTGGCTGAGATAGCTGTAGGAGACCCCGGACCGTTCGCCCAGTTGCTGAAGCGTCAGGTGCAACTGCCTCCGCCGCTTGCGGATCAGCACCCCGATCTTCTGGCCGGCGTTGCCCTGCGGCGCGATCATCGGCGACTCGTTCCCCCCGGAAAGCCTGACCCTGACCTACACAACAAAAAATTTTTGTAAAACAGAAAAATTTTATTCATGCAGGGGAGAACAGCCCGGCCAGCGCCTCGCACAGCCGGTCCATTTCGGCGGGCGCATTGTAGCCCTGCACCGACAGGCGGGCGAAGGACCGTCCCGACCAGCGGGGAAAGGGCATTTCGATGGCCCGCTCGCGCAACAGCCGGTCGCGCATCGCCAAAGGCTCGCAATCGGGCACCGGCATCGACACCATCTGCGGCGCGCAGAACTCGGGCGCGGCGATGGGCGGCAGGCCGGTCAGCCCCGCCACCCGCGCCGCCGTCGCCTGCGCCAGCGCCGTGCAGCGGCCGATCACCCCCGGCCAATCCTGCGCCCGCCGGAACTCCAGCGCCGCCGGAACCGCCAGGAAGGCCGCATGGTCGCGGGTGCCCTGGAACTGGAACGCATCCTGAAAGGCGCTGTGGCCGAAGGGGCCGGGCGAGGCGCCCCCGGCGGTCCAGCCGTGGCTGATGACCGCGGGGCTGAGTAGCCCCTGCACCGCGCGGCGGGCATGCAGAAAGGCCGACCCTTTCGGCGCCATCAGCCATTTGTGGCAGTTGCCGACATAGAAATCGGCGCCCAGCGCCGGAAGGTCCAGCGCCACCTGCCCCGGCGCATGGGCACCGTCGATCACCGTCCAGATGCCGCGCGCCCGGGCGGCGGCAATGGCCGGCGCGATGGGAAACAGAAGCGCGGTCGGCGAGGTGATGTGGCTCAGGAACAGGACCCTGGTGCGGGGGGTAAACCCCGCCAGAATCGTCTCTGTAAAGGCCTTTTCCGAGGTCAGCGGCAAGGGAACCGTCACCGTCCGCACCACTGCACCAGTCCGCGCCGCAACGAAGGCCCAGGTCTTTTCCAGCGCCGCATATTCATGGTCGGTGGTCAGGACCTCGTCGCCCGCCGCCAAGGGCAGCGACCGCGCCACGACGTTCAGCCCGGCGGTGGCGTTGACGACCGGCGCCAGATCGTCGGGGTCGGCGCGCAGTTCGGCAGCCAGCGCCGCCCGCGCCTCGGCCAGAACCACCGCCAGATGGCGGGGGTCCATGAACGCCACCGGCTGGCGTTCCAGCCGCGCCTGCCAGTCCTGATAGGCGGCAAAGACCGGGCGCGGGCAGGCGCCGTAGGTGCCGTGGGTCAGGAAGGTCACATCGGGGTCAAGCTGGAACAGCCTCTTCAGATCGTCCGCCACCCCGTCCCCCCGATCCGCCTCGGCCCTGCCCTACCGCCAGTCCAGCACGACCTTGCCGGAAAGGCCAGACTTCATCGCCGCGAACCCGTCCTTGAACTCGTCGACCTTGAAGCGGTGGGTGATGACCTTGCGGATATCCAGCCCGTTGGTCAGCATGGCGATCATCTTGTACCAGGTCTCGAAGATCTCGCGGCCATAGACGCCCTTGATGGTGATGGCCTTGAAGACGATGCGGCTCCAGTCCACCGGGCTTTTGCCCGGCGGGATGCCCAGCATGGCGATGCGCCCGCCCATCACCATCGCCTCGACCATCTGGTCGAGCGCCGCCTGATTGCCCGACATTTCCATGCCGACGTCGAAGCCCTGCTGCATCTTCAGCCGGGCCTCGACGTCCTTCAGGTCTTCCTTCGCCACGTTCACCGGCACCAGGTCCGTCACTTGCGCCGCCAGATCGAGCCGCGCCTGATTGACGTCGGTGATGACGATGTGGCGGGCGCCGACATGGCGGGCGACGGCGGCGGCCATGATGCCGATCGGCCCGGCGCCGGTGATCAGCACATCCTCGCCCACCAGGTCGAACGACAGGGCGGTATGGACGGCATTGCCCAGCGGATCCAGGATCGCGCCGATCTCGTCGTCGATCTCGTCGGGCAGCGGCACGACGTTGAAGGCCGGCAGCCGCAGGTACTGGGCGAAGGCGCCGGGTTCGTTGACGCCGATGCCGCGGGTTTCGGGGTCAAGATGGAACTTGCCCGACCGCGACTGGCGGCTGTGATGGCCGATCAGGTGGCCCTCGCCCGAACAGCGCTGGCCGACCTTCAGGTCGGTGACGTTGCGGCCCACCTCGACGATCTCGCCGGCGAACTCATGCCCCGTGACCAGCGGCACCGGCACGGTGCGCGCCGCCCAGTCGTCCCAGTTCCAGATATGGATGTCGGTGCCGCAGATGCCGGTCTTGTTGATGCGGATCAGCACATCGTCGGGGCCGATCTCGGGCACCGGGCGGCGCTCCATCCACAGACCGGGTTCGGGTTTGGCCTTCACCAGCGCCTTCATTTCGTTCGACATCAGATCGCCCCTACTGCCCTGCCCGCCGCCCGGAAGGCGTCGATGGCAAAATCAAGATCCTTGCGCGCCAGCCGCGCGTTCATCTGGGTGCGGATGCGGGCCTGGCCCCTCGGCACCACCGGGAAGAAGAACCCCGCGACATAGACGCCGCGGTCATAAAGCTCGGCCGCCATGCGCTGCGACAGTTCGGCATCGCCCAGCATCACCGGGATGATCGGATGTTCGCCCGGCAGCAGGCGGAAACCCGCATCCTCCAGCCCCGCCCGCCAGTAACGGGCATTGTCGAAAAGCTGCGCGCGCAGATCGTCAGCCACCTCGACCAGATCGAGCGCCGCCAGCCCGGCGGCGACCACCGGCGGCGGCAGCGCATTGGAAAACAGGTAGGGCCGCGCCCGCTGGCGCAGCAGGTCGATCACCGGCTGCGGCCCGGCGATATAGCCGCCCAGCGCCCCGCCCAGCGCCTTGCCCAGCGTGCCGGTCAGGATGTCGACCCTGTGGGCGACATGGGCATGATGCGGCGTGCCGCGCCCCTGCGGGCCGACAAAGCCGGTGGCGTGGCAGTCGTCGACCATCACCATCGCCCCGTACTTGGCGGCCAGCGCGGTGATCTCGCGCAGGTTGGCCAGATAGCCGTCCATCGAAAAGACGCCATCGGTGGCGATCAGGATGAAGCGGGCGCCCTTGGTCCGCGCCTCGTTCAGCCGCGCCTCAAGGTCGGCCATGTCGGAATTGGCATAGCGATAGCGCTGCGCCTTGCACAGGCGGATGCCGTCGATGATCGAGGCATGGTTCAGCGCGTCGGAAATCACCGCATCCTCGGGGCCGAGCAGCGGCTCGAACAGGGCGCCGTTGGCGTCGAAGCAGGCGGCGAACAGGATCGCGTCATCCTTGCCCAGAAAGCGCGCCAGCCGTTCCTCCAGCGCGCGATGGATGTCCTGGGTGCCGCAGATGAACCGGACCGAGGCCATGCCGTAGCCGTGATCCTCCATCGCCCTGGTGGCGGCGGCGATCAGTTCGGGGCTGTCGGCCAGGCCCAGATAGTTGTTGGCGCAAAGGTTCAGCAGATAGCGGCCATTGACCGCGACCTGCTTGCGCTGGGCGGTGGTGATCAGCCGCTCGCGCTTCAGCAGCCCCTCAGCCTCGATCGCGGCCAGGGTTCCGCGCAGGTGATCGAGAAACGCCACTCTTTCCGACATGGCAGATACTCCTCCAGTATGACGGAACTATGCTCTCGGGTCGGGGTTGTGTCAATATATTGGATATGAATCCGCCACAGCGGAATGAACGGATCGC
Organism: Paracoccaceae bacterium; assembly: GCA_046348855.1. Lineage (GTDB taxonomy): Bacteria > Pseudomonadota > Alphaproteobacteria > Rhodobacterales > Rhodobacteraceae > TMP-24. The sequence continues at coordinate 41,983 of JAXMDK010000016.1, forward strand.
ATCATGCCGGCGCCGCGCGGCGCGGCGGTCAACTGTTCTGCACGATCAGGATCGCCCGCGCCGGGCCATCGGCAGCGATCCGGTGCGGACGGTCGGCGAAATAGCGGGCGGTGTCGCCGGTCGACAGGCGACGCTCTTCTTCGCCCGACGCGACCGTCACCGCCCCTTCCAGAACCGTCAGATGTTCGCGGCAGCCGGGGCTGTGCGGGTCCGACGCCAGTTCGCCACCTGCCGCGAATGACAGCTCGTACACCTCGTGCTCGCCCGCCGCCTCGGCCGGCGACAGGATGCGGATGCGCACCCCCTGGCCGCGCCCGTCGATGGTCGGCGCCGCCTCGGCGCGGATAACCTCGATCCCCGGCGCGGTCTTGCCTTCCAGCAGCCCGGCGAAATCCACCTGCAGCGCCTGAGTCAGGTTCCACAGCGTCGCCACGGTCGGGCTGGATTCCCCGCGCTCGATCTGGCTGACCATCGACCGGCTGACGCCCGACAGCTTCGCCACCGCGTCCAGGCTCAGCCCCTTGGACTTGCGCGCCGCTTTCAGCGAGGCGGCGAGGCGGACATGGATGTCGGGGCGGGGATTCATGATGCAATCAGAGTGAGGCCGCCCGCGTCGCTCGTCAACCGGGCAGGTTGGCGGTGCCGTCGGGATCGGCGGCCTGATCGACCAGCCAGGCGCGGAAGGCCTGCAGCGGCGGATACCATTCGCCGACCTTGGGCCAGACCAGGAAATAGCTGCCCTCGGCCAGCGTCGGCCGGCCCCAGGCGGCGACCAGCCGCCCGTCGGCCAGTTCCGACTGGGCCAGGAACTCCGGCAACAGCGCCACCCCCATGCCGTAGATCGCCGACTGGATCATGGTGGCGAACTGGTCGAACAGCATCCCCGTGGGCGGCCGCGCCTCGACCCCGTGCTGGCGGAACCAGCTGGCCCAGGCGGTCGGGCGGGTCTCCAGCTGCAGAAGCGGCAGGTCCAGCAGGCTTTCGGGGCCGCCGACCGGATGCGCCTCCAGGAACTGCGGCGCGCAGCAGGCCACCAGCCGTTCGTCGAACAGTTTCTGGAACCCGGCATTCGGCCAGGTCGCCGCGCCGAAATGGATGGCGGCGTCGAAGCCCTCCTCCTCGAAGTCGAAGGGCCGGACCCTTGTGCCCAGGTTGATCGTCACGCCGGGATGGGCGGCCAGGAACCGCGGCAGGCGCGGCGCCAGCCAGCGGGTGCCGAAGGTCGGCAGGATCGCCAGCGAAAGCGTGCCGCCCCCGGTGTTCGACCGCACCCGCATCGACCCGCGCGAGATCAGGTCCAGCGCCTTGACCACATCGCGGGCATAGGCCATCGCCGCATCGGTCGGCACCAGCCGGCGGCCTTCGCGCAGGAACAGCGCCACCCCCAGCTGCGCCTCGAGATTCTGGATCAGCCGGCTGACCGCACCCTGCGTCAGGTCCAGGTCGCGCGCCGCGGCCAGGGTCGACCCGGTGCGGCAGACCGATTCGAAGGCCTGCAGCAGGCTGACCGAGGGCAGAAGGCGGCGGGCGACGGCCATATATGCGCTCCATACATATAATATCGCCAGAATAGGGTTATTTTCACGGGGAACAATGGCCTAACCGCATAGCCAACCGAATCTCCGGGGGAAGCCCATGTCCGATCCGTTCCGCCGCGCCGCCCGCATCGCCACTGTCGAGCTGTCGGAAATCCTGCAGGTGTCCGAAGCCGCCGCCGCGATGAAGAAGGCGGGCCACGACGTGATCTCGCTCGGCACCGGCGAGCCCGACTTTCCGACGCCGCCCGCCGTCGTCGACGCCGCCCACCGCGCCGCCCAGGCCGGAGAGACCACCTATACCGCCACCGCCGGCACCGCCGCGCTGCGCCAGGCGATTGCGGCGGATTGCGAACGGACCAACGGCTACCGGCCCGAACCCGCCGAAATCATCGTCTGCACCGGCGCCAAGCAGGTGATCTTCAATGCCATGTTCGCCACGCTGGAACCCGGCGACGAGGTCATCGTCGGCGCGCCCTACTGGACCAGCTATCCCGACATCATCGGCGTCTGCGGCGGCAAGCCGGTGATCGTGCCGACCAAGGCCGACAGCGGCTTTGCCATCACCGCCGACCAGTTGCGCGCGGCGATCACCCCCCGCACCCGCTGGCTCCTGCTCAATTCGCCCGGCAACCCGTCCGGCGCCGTCTATCACCGGGCGCAGCTTGACGCGCTGGCCGAGGTGCTGCGCGACCATCCCCATGTCGGCATCATCGCCGACGAGATCTACCAGCACATCTGCTACGTGCCCTTCGCCTCGTTCCGCATGGTCGCCCCCGACCTCGCCGACCGCACGCTGATCGTGAACGGCGTGTCGAAAAGCTATGCGATGACCGGCTGGCGGATCGGCTGGGGGATCGCGCCCCGGCGGCTGATCGACGCGATGATCGCCGTCCAGGGACAGATCACCTCGGGCGCCTCGTCGGTCAGCCAGGCGGCGGCACTGGCGGCGCTGACCGGCGACCAGCAGATGCTGGCCGCGCGCAACGACGATTTCCGCGCCCGCCGCGACATGGTGCGCGACGCGCTGAACGCCACCGGCGTGATTCGCTGCGGGTCGGCCGACGGGGCCTTCTACCTGTTCCCCGACTGCACGCAGACCTTCGGCAAGACCGCGCCGGACGGAACAAGGATCGAAAAGGATGCCGACTTCTGCGCCGCCCTGCTAAGGTCCGAAGGTGTCGCGCTGGTTCCCGGCCGCGCCTTCGGCGTGCCCGGCCATTTCCGCCTGTCCTACGCCTATTCGCGCGCCTCGCTGACCGAGGCCTGCAAACGCATCGCCCGTTTCTGTCAATCGCTCGCCTGAGGAACCATCATGGCCCTGAAACCGAAAGACGCCCCCGACCTGTCCCGCTTCGACTGGGAAGATGCCTTCCGCCTGAACGACCAGCTGACCGAGGACGAGCGCATGATGCGCGACGCCGCCCGCGCCTATGCGGCCGAAAAGCTCCAGCCGCGCGTCACCGAGGCCTACCGCGACGAAAAGACCGATCCGGCGATCTTCCGCGAAATGGGCGCGATGGGCCTTCTCGGCGTCACCGTCCCCGAGGAATACGGCGGGCTGGGCGCCAGCTACGTCGCCTATGGCCTGGTGGCGCGCGAGGTCGAGCGGGTCGACAGCGGCTACCGCTCGATGATGTCGGTGCAGTCGTCGCTGGTCATGTATCCGATCTATGCCTACGGCTCGGAAGCGCAGCGCAAGAAATACCTGCCGAAACTCGCCTCGGGCGAATTCATCGGCTGCTTCGGCCTGACCGAACCCGACGCCGGTTCCGACCCCGCCGGCATGAAGACCCGCGCCACGAAAACCGCGAGCGGCTATGTGCTGAACGGCTCGAAGATGTGGATCTCGAACGCGCCGATCGCCGACGTGTTCGTGGTCTGGGCCAAGTCCGAGGCGCATGGCGGCAAGATCCGCGGCTTCGTGCTGGAAAAGGGTATGAAGGGCCTCTCGGCACCGAAGATCGGCGGCAAGCTTTCCTTGCGCGCCTCGATCACCGGCGAGATCGTGATGAAGGACGTGGAAGTTGGCGAGGACGCGCTTCTGCCGAACGTCGAGGGTCTGAAAGGCCCGTTCGGCTGCCTCAACCGCGCCCGCTACGGCATTGCCTGGGGGGTGATGGGCGCCGCCGAGGCCTGCTTCCACGCCGCCCGCCAGTATGGGCTCGACCGCAAGCAGTTCAACAAGCCAATCGCCCAGACCCAGATCTTCCAGCTGAAGCTCGCCAACATGCTGACCGAGATTTCGCTGGGGCTTCAGGCCTCGCTCCGCGTCGGCCGGCTGATGGACGAAGCCAACGCCGCGCCCGAGATGATCTCGATCATCAAGCGCAACAACTGCGGCAAGGCGCTGGAAATCGCCCGCCACGCCCGCGACATGCACGGCGGCAACGGCATCCAGGAAGATTTCCAGATCATGCGCCACATGGTCAACCTCGAAACGGTCAACACCTACGAGGGCACCCATGACGTCCATGCCCTGATCCTGGGCCGCGCCATCACCGGGCTTCAGGCCTTCTTCTGATTTTCCCTTGAAAAATACTCCCGCCGGAGGCGCCTGGCCTTGCCGGCGGATGCCTCCGGCGGGAGTATTTGCGCAAGGAAAAGCCGCAACAGAGACGAAAAGACATGGATCGCGCCGATATCGTCCACGACAACTTCCTGCGCCGGGTGGCGGCGCGCGACTTTCCGGCCGGCACCGCGCCGGCGGGCCCGCTGACGGCCACCGACGCGGTCGCGGCCTACCGCGCCGGGTGTCTCACCCGCGCGCTCGACCGGCAGAGCCGGGCGATGCAGAAGGCCGGCCAGGGGTTCTATACCATCGGCTCCTCGGGGCACGAAGGTCTGGCGGCGGTGGCGCTGGCGCTCCGGCCAACCGACATGGCCTTCCTCCACTACCGCGATGCCGCCTTCCAGATCGCCCGGGCCGGTCAGGTCGACGGCCAATCGATCGCCTGGGACATGCTCCTCTCCTTCGCTGCCTCGTCCGAAGACCCGATCTCGGGCGGGCGGCACAAGGTGCTGGGCTCGAAGGCGCTGAACATCCCGCCGCAGACCTCGACCATCGCCAGCCACCTGCCGAAGGCGGTGGGGGCGGCCTATGCCATCGGCGCGGCGCGCCGCCACCGGCCCGAACATCAGGAACTGCCCGACGATTCCATCGTCTATTGTTCGTTCGGCGACGCTTCGGCCAACCATGCGACCGCCCAGACCGCCTTCAACACCGCCGGCTGGACCTCCTGGCAGTCGATCCCGCTGCCCTTGCTCTTCGTGTGCGAGGACAACGGCATCGGCATTTCCACCAAGACGCCGAAAGGCTGGATCGCCGCCGGGTTCCAGAACCGGCCGGGGCTGAAATATTTCCATTGCGACGGGCTTGATCTCTACGACACGTTCCGGGTGGCGCAAGAAGCCGCCGACTATGTGCGGACCCGCCGCAAGCCCGCCTTCCTGCATGTCAAGACCATCCGCCTTTACGGCCATGCCGGCGCCGACGTGCCGACCACCTACCTTTCGCGCGAGGAGGTCGAGGCCGAGGAGGCGCACGATCCCTTGCTGCATGCGGTGCGGCTTCTCGACCAGGCCGGGGCGCTCTCGCCCGATCAGGCGCTGGCGATCTATCAGGAAACCAACGCCCGCGTTCAGCGCGTCGCGGCCGAGGCGGTGACCCGCCCGCGGCTGAAGACGGCGGCCGAGGTCATGGCCAGCCTGATCCCGCCGAAACGCGCCTGCAAGCCCACCAACGGGCCGACCGCCGAAGCTCGCGCCACCGCCTTCGGCGCCGACATGAAGCAGATGGACGAGCCGCAGATCATGTCGCGGCTCATCAACTGGGCGTTGACCGACCTGATGCTGGCGCATGGCGAGATCGTCATGATGGGCGAGGATGTCGGCCGCAAGGGCGGCGTCTATGGCGTCACGCAGAAACTGTTCGCCCGTTTCGGACAGGACCGGATGATCGACACGCTGCTCGACGAACAGTCGATCCTCGGCCTTGCCATCGGCATGGCGCAGAACGGCTTCGTGCCGATGCCGGAAATCCAGTTCCTCGCCTATCTCCACAATGCCGAGGACCAGATCCGGGGCGAGGCGGCGACGCTGTCGTTCTTCTCGAACGGCCAGTACACCAACCCGATGGTGCTCAGGATCGCCGGCCTCGGCTATCAGAAGGGCTTCGGCGGCCATTTCCACAACGACAATTCGGTCGCCGTCCTGCGCGACATTCCCGGCGTCATCCTCGCGGTGCCGTCGAACGGCGCCGACGCCGCGAAGATGCTGCGCGAATGCGTGCGTCTGGCGCGGGAAGAGCAGCGGGTCGTGGTGTTCCTCGAACCGATCGCGCTTTACCCGATGCGCGACCTTCACGGCGAAAAGGACGGCGGCTGGATGTGCCGCTATCCCGATCCGTCCGAGGTGATCCCCTTGGGCGAGGTCGGCGTGCATGGCGCGGGCGAGGATATCGCCATCGTCACCTTCGGCAACGGTTACTACCTGTCGCGCCAGGCCGAGGCGCGGCTGGCGGCCGGGGGCGTGAAGGCGCGCGTCATCGACATGCGCTGGCTGTCGCCCCTGCCGGCCGAGGCGCTGGTCACGGCGGTCGGGGGCGCGAAGCGTATCCTGGTCGTCGATGAAACCCGCCGGTCGGGCGGGGTGGCCGAAGCCTTGATGGCGCTCTTCGCCGAACGGACGAAGGTGCCGCTGGCCCGCCTGACCGCCGAGGACAGCTTCATCGCCACCGGCCCGGCCTATGCCGCCACCATGCCCTCGGCCGACAGTGTCTATTCCGCGGCAAAAGCCCTGATCGGGGGTGGGAAATGACCCGCAAGACCGCCGTCGTCATCTGCCCTGGCCGGGGCACCTACACCAAGGCCGAGCTTGGCTATCTGGGCCGCCATTTCACCGACAAGGCGCTCCTGGCCAGCTTCGACGCCACCCGCCGCGATCTCGGGCAGGACACGCTGTCGGCGCTGGACGGGGCGGCCAGCTATTCGGTAGCCCGCCACACCCGCGGCGACAATGCCAGCGGGCTGATCTATGCCTGCACGCTCGGCGACTTCCGCGCCATCGACGCGGGCAGGATCGACGTGGTCGCCGTCACCGGCAATTCGATGGGCTGGTATTCGACGCTGGCCTGCGGCGGGGCACTGACCGCCGAAGGCGGGTTCGAGGTGGTCAACACGATGGGCACCCTGATGCAGGAAGCCCTGATCGGCGGCCAGATCATCTATCCGTTCCTGGGCGAGGACTGGCGGCCCGACCCGGCCAAGAAGGCCGGGCTGCTGGCGCTGGCGGCCGAGATCGGCGCCCGGCCCGGCCATGTGCTGGCCCTGTCCATCGACCTTGGCGGCATGCTGGTGCTGGCCGGAAACGACGCGGGGCTCAAGGCGTTCGAAACCTCGGTTCCGCCGGTTCAGGGCCGGTTCCCGATGCGGCTGGCCAACCATGCCGGCTTCCATTCGGCGCTGCAGGCGCCGGTCGCCGAACGCGGCCGCGCCCGGCTTTCGCCTTCGCTCTTCGGTCAGCCAAAGCTCCCCATGATCGACGGGCGCGGGGTCATCTGGTGGCCGGGGGCGACCGACATCCACCGGCTCTGGGATTATACCCTCGGCCACCAGGTGACCGAACCCTACGACTTCACCGCCGCCATCCGCATCGCCGCCCGCGAATTCGCCCCCGATCTCTTCATCATCACCGGCCCCGGTACCACGCTCGGGGGCGCGGTTGCCCAGTCGCTGATCCTGGCGAACTGGCGTAACATGGGCGCGAAGGCCGATTTCCAGTCACTCCAGCAAACCGCGCCGCTTCTTGCCGCCATGGGCATGGAAGACCAGCGCGCCATCGTCACCTGAGGAGGTTTCCATGACCCACGACGACATCCTGAAGGCCGCGGGCCTCACCAAGACCGACCTGACCGGCGGCACGCTGGTCGTGCGCTCGCCCATCGACGGCGCCGAACTGGCCCGGCTGCATGAAACCGCCCCGGCCGACATGACCAAGGTCATCGCCCGGTCGCAGGCGGCGTTCAAGGCCTGGCGCGAAGTGCCGGCCCCGCGCCGGGGCGAACTGGTGCGGCTCCTGGGCGAGGAACTGCGCGCCGCCAAGGCGGAACTCGGCGCGCTGGTGACGCTCGAGGTCGGCAAGATCACCTCCGAAGGTCTCGGCGAAGTGCAGGAGATGATCGACATCTGCGATTTCGCCGTCGGCCTGTCGCGGCAGATCTACGGGCTGACCATCGCCTCGGAACGGCCCGGCCACCGGATGATGGAAACCTGGCATCCGCTTGGCCCCTGCGCGATCATCACCGCCTTCAACTTCCCGGTGGCGGTCTGGTCGTGGAACGCGGCGCTGGCGCTGGTCTGCGGCGACCCGGTGATCTGGAAACCGTCGGAAAAGACCCCGCTGACCGCCATCGCCACCCAGAAGATCATGGACCGCGCCCTGAAACGCTTCGGCACCGACGCGCCCGAAGGCCTGTGCCAGCTGGTCATCGGCGGCCCGGCTATCGGCGAGGCGCTGGTCGGCTCGAAGGACGTGCCGATCGTGTCGGCCACCGGCTCGACCCGCATGGGCGGGATCGTCGGGCCGAAGGTCTCGGCCCGCTGGGGCCGGCCGATCCTGGAACTGGGCGGCAACAATGCGATGATCGTCGCGCCCTCGGCCGACATGGACATGGCGGTGCGCGCCATCGTCTTTTCGGCGGTGGGCACCGCCGGCCAGCGTTGCACCTCGCTCCGCCGGCTGATCGCCCACAACTCGATCAAGGACGAGCTGGTGGCGAAACTGTCCAAGGCCTATGCCAGCCTGCCGGTCGGCGACCCGCGCAAGGGCACGACGCTGGTCGGCCCGCTGATCGACGCCGCCGCGAAGGACAAGATGCAGGCGATGCTGGGCCGCGCGACGGCCGAAGGCGGCAAGGTCCACGGCGGCAAGGTCGTCACCGACGGCGTGCCGGCCGGCAACTACGTCAGCCCTGCCATCGTCGAGATGCCCGGCCAGACCGAAACGGTGCGCGAGGAAACCTTCGCCCCGATCCTCTATGTCCTCGGCTATGACACGCTGGACGAGGCCATCGCGCTCCAGAACGACGTGCCGCAGGGCCTGTCGTCCTGCATCTTCACCCTGAACATGCGCGAGGCCGAAACCTTCCTGTCGGCTTCGGGCTCGGACTGCGGCATCGCCAACGTCAACATCGGCCCCTCGGGCGCCGAGATCGGCGGGGCCTTCGGCGGCGAAAAGGAAACCGGCGGCGGCCGCGAATCGGGCTCGGACGCCTGGAAGGGCTACATGCGGCGGCAGACCAACACCCTGAACTATTCGGCGAAACTGCCGCTGGCGCAGGGCGTTAAGTTCGACATCTGACATCGCCGTCAATCACCCTGTTTGGAAAGGCCCGCCATATTGGCGGGCCTTTTCGTCATTATGTGTATTAATTCATCAATTATGGCTGAAATGACCGAAGCAATCGCCAGCCGGACACAGCAGATTGCGCACCGAAGCGGCCCGCCATGCGCGGCCCCGACAAGAAGAAAAGGATAGATCATGTCGTTCAGGAAAGTGGCCGTCCTCGGCCTGGGCAAAGTCGGCCATCTGGCCGCGGAACTTCTGGCGGAATCGGGCTTCGAGGTCACCGGCATCGACGCGCGCGACATCAAGGCGCCCTTCGCCACCCGCAAGGTCGACCTGAAGGATACCGCCGCCCTGGCCGACGTGCTGAAGGGGCAGGAGGCGATCCTGTCCTGCCTGCCCTACCACCTGAACATCGGCGTCTCGACCGTCGCCCACGGCCTTGGCCTGCACTATTTCGACCTGACCGAGGACGTGCCCACCACCAAACACATCCGCGAGCTTGCCAAGACCTCCAAGGGCATCATGGCGCCGCAGTGCGGCCTGGCCCCCGGCTTCGTCGGCATCGTCGGCGCCCACCTGGCCGACCAGTTCGACAAGGTCCGCTCGATCCGCCTGCGCGTCGGCGCGCTGCCGCAGAACCCCACCGGCCTTCTCGGCTATGCCTTCAACTGGTCGCCCGAAGGCGTCGTCAACGAATATCTGAACGACTGCGAAGTGATCGAGGAAGGCGTCCTGAAATCGGTCTCGGCGATGGAATGGCTGGAAACCATCTACATCGACGGGATGCAGCTTGAAGCCTTCACCACCTCGGGCGGGCTCGGTACCATGTGCGAAACCTACGCCGACAAGATCGAGAATCTCGACTACAAGACCATGCGCTACCCTGGCCATGTCAAGCTGATGAACTTCTTCTTCCACGAGCTTCTGATGCGCGAAAACCGGGCCGAGGCCGGCCGCATCCTGACCAACGCCAAGCCGCCGGTCGACGAGGATGTGGTCTATGTCCATGTCGCCGCCGAAGGCACCCAGAACGGCCAGATGCGCCGCAAGGAATTCGTGCGCTCCTACTATCCGATCGAGATCGGCGGCAAGCACCGCACCGCCATCGCCTGGACCACCTCGGCCTCGGTCGTCGCGGTGATCGAGATGGTGAACGAAGGCAAGCTGCCGCAGAAGGGCTTCCTCAAGCAGGAGGAAATCCCGCTGGAACCCTACCTGAAGACCCGGACGGGGAACTATTACAACGTCGGCCACAGAAGCCGGCACGCTTGACCAGTGAGCGGGTTGATCGGGGGGCGGAGCGATCCGCCCCTTTCCTTTTTCCGGTCTTTTCCCGCCCCCTTGCGCGATTGTCGCACTTTCGTGAACAGGCCGGAATTTTCTCTCTGGCCGCCCGAAAGCCGCGCTATAGAGTTGGCAGAGTCGGTGAGTCCCATTTCAGGAGGTCCGTCATGCCGCCAAACAAGTCCATTCGTTTCCTGATCTTTTCCCTCCTGATGCTGGCCGCCACCCAGGCGCAGGCGCATATCGGCAATGGCGTCGCCGGCGGGTTCTGGAGCGGCTTCTTCCACCCGCTGTTCGGGCTCGACCATATCGTCGCCATGGTCGGCGTCGGCCTGTGGGGCGCGTTCCTCGGGGCGCCGGCCATCTGGCTGTTGCCGGTGGTCTTTCCGCTGGTGATGTCGTTCGGGGGGATGCTGGGGATCATGGGCGTGCCCATGCCCGGCGGCGAGACCGGCATCGAGACCGGCATCGCACTGTCGGGGATCGTGCTCGGGGCGGCGGTCCTGTTCGGCATCCGCGCGCCCAACTGGGTCGCGGCGGTCATCGTCGGCCTGTTCGCCATCTGTCACGGCTATGCCCACGGCGCCGAAATGCCGGGCGCGGCCAATGCCTTTTCGTTCGCGCTGGGTTTCGTCATCGCCACCGGCATGCTGCACCTGTGCGGCATCGCGCTGGGGTTCCTCACGCTCCTGCCCAAGGGGCGCTACGTGGTCAGCAGCCTCGGTGGGGTGATCTGCGCCATCGGCGGCGCCTTCCTGTTCGGTTACCTATGAAGACCCTTCCGCGCATCAGCCTTGTCGCGCTGACCGTTGCGCTTCTGCCCGTGGCGGCCGAGGCGCACAATTTCGCCAAGGGCACGATCTTCCCCCAGATCGTCGAGGGGATCGGCGCTTCGATCAACAGCCCCAGCGGCCTGCTGACCCTGATTCCCCTGGGCATCATGGCCAGCGTCTGGCAGACCGAGGGGATGCTGCGGCTGATGGCGCCCCTGGTCGCCGGCCTCGTCGCCGGTGTCTTCCTCGCGCTGTTCGGCAGCCCGGCCTATGTGGTGCCGTCGCTCTGCATCGGGATCCTCAGCGCGCTGCTGGCGGTCATCGCCCGGCCCTGGCCGTTCGCGCCGCTGGCGGCGCTGGCGGCGGCGGCGGGAGTGCTGGTCAACATGGTCACGCTCGAAGGCCACGGGTTCGGCGAATTGCAGTTCGGCATCTATGTCGGCATCGTCCTTGGCGCCGCGGTGATTCCGCTGATCGCGGCCGCGGTCACGCGCGGGGCGCTGCAAAAGGTGCCGGCCTTCTGGATGCAGATCGCCGTGCGGGTCATCGCCTCGTGGTCGGCGGCCATCGCGCTGATGTACATGACCTTCCAGTTCAAGGCGATCATGGGCGGCTGAACCGCCGGAAGGAGCCGGGCAGCAACAAGCCCGGCAACTGTCTTCGGCAAGCAGGGGCAGGGCGGGTGCCACCCTCCCCGCGCGCCCAACGCGCCCCGGAGTTGATCCGGGGCCTCGCCGACCAACCGACGCGCCCTCCCCGGCACGCGCCTGGCAAACCTTTCCAGAAAGACCCCGGCAGGGTGCGCTTCAGCGCACCACCATCGGCCGAGCAACATTTCGCACAAGAGGTGGCGTTGAAGCGGGAGCGACACTTGCTGTAGAGCCGGGTTTCGCGGCCCAAATCCGCGTCACGCCAGAAATAGCGTACCAGCTTTGTCGTAGCCGTAGGCGTCGACTTCCTTGAGCAACCGAGCATGCCGTTCGTCTAAGCGCAACAAACTGCGTTGTTGTAGATATATGCACCACACAAGCACGACAAGCTTGCTCGCTGTGATTTCAACTGCTACAGCCTGCCTTGTAGAACTCGGAACGCCCCGTGGAGCGCAACAAGTCATGCACAACCATCTCGATGGCGCCGTTTCCTATCACTATGGCAAGTTCCCGCCTGACAATTTGCGCTTTGAGGAATTGCTCAATCCGGTCAGTGATGCCGCAAGTGCAATCGCACGGTACGACCAGATGCTTGCCGCGATGCACAACAGCGAGATTCTGCTGGCGCCACTGCGCAACCAGGAAGCGGTCGTCTCATCCCGTATGGAGGGGACGATTTCAACCCTCGATGAAATCCTGCGCATCGAGGCCGAGGAAGAGGCAGATCAAGACGGCGCATTTCGCATGGCGCGCAGTGAAGCTGTCGAAACCTTTCTCTACTCTCGCGCCATGCAGCGCTTGCAACGTGAAATCGAGTCGGGAAAGCCGCTGTCCGAGTTCATGATACGAGCCGCTCATCAGATTCTTCTCTCGTTCGGGCGGGGCGCCGCGAAATCGCCGGGAGCATATAAGACCGAACAGAACTACATCGGTGAAAGACGCAGGCAGCCGGTTTCCTTCGTGCCGATCAGCCCGGAGGCACTACCCACGGGGATGCAATCGCTTGTTGCCTTTGTTCGCGACAACCCCCTCAACTGCCTGCTGAAGATCGCAATAGCGCACGTCGAGTTTGAAGCTCTGCACCCGTTCAAGGATGGCAACGGGCGGATCGGCCGCATGCTGATCACGCTGATGTTATGGACGTCTGGCCTGATCCGGCAGCCGCATTTCTACGTTAGCTCCTATTTTGAACACTATCGCGATGACTACATCGACATGATGCGCCGCGTCTCATCGCATGACGAATGGACCGAGTGGTGTGTGTTCTTTCTAAATGGGCTGCGCAGTCAGGCAGAACGAAACATCTCGACCGCCCAGAGGATTTTCGGTCTCTATGAGGATATGAAGCTGCGATTCCGGGAAGAGCTGAAAAGCGAGTGGGCAATCGAAGCGTTGGACTTCATGTTCGCAAACCCCAGCTTCAAGAACAGCAAGTTCACCAGCCATGACCGTATTCCGCCCCATGTTGCGGCAAACATGTCCAGAAAGTTGCGCGACGCGGGCATCTTGTCACAGATAGCGCCCGGTTCGGGACGGCGACCAGCCATCTACGGATTTGCGCCCTTGATCGCAATCGTTCGAGATGAAGACGCATGAGGCCGCGCGGCTAAATAAGCTACCCGAGCGTCAGCCAACCGAACACAGCAAGCCGCAGCAGCTGCCCGGCGCCCCCCACTCCTCACCTCACCCCCTCCCGCTCCGCCTTCACCCGCTTCAGATATTCGATCCGCTCCCGCCGCCTGGCGCCGTCGGTCGCCGCCCGTTCCGCCGCTTCCTGCGCCGCCATCTCCTGCTGGATCAGGTCGAAGACCTCCCGCCTGAGGCTCCTCTCCTCCTCCTCGGGGGTCGGGCGGTAGCCGACCATCTCGGGGCCGGAGGCGAGGCCCGACAGCCGGGTCAGCATGAAGGCGCGCAGCACGTTGTTCATCCGCGTCAGATACCCCGGCCCCATGGCGCGGAAGAAGCTCAGGATGTCCTCGTCGAGCCTCAAGGTCAGCTTGCGCTTCGGCGCCACGGCGGGGGCGCGCAGCATCTCGAACCAGGCGCGGGGCAGGCGGCGGCTGTCGTTCAGCCCCCAGCGCAGGTCGGCCTCCAGATCGCGCAGCGTGCAGGCCAGCCGGTGGTAGGCGATGGCCTTGTCGCGTCCGGCCTTGGTCAAATTGGTCATCGCGGCCCTCCTGCCTGTCGCGGACAGGATCACCGGGCGGGGGAAAGGCCGGGTAAAGGGACCGCGCGGCCTGTCGGGACGGAGGCGGGACGCGGACGGGACGGAAAGGGGACGGATTGCGCCCGCCGCTTCCAACAGGTCTTGGCAGGTGGGTCGGCATTTATTATACATTCGTATAACAAACCCTGCAGGAGCCCCGACCATGCGCGACCCCCGCTACGACATCCTGTTCGAACCCGTCCGCATCGGTCCGCTGACCACCAAAAACCGCTTCTGGCAGGTGCCGCATTGCTCGGGCATGGGCTACCGCTATCCCAATGCCGAGGCGCGGATGCGGGGGATCAAGGCCGAGGGCGGCTGGGGGGTGATCTCGACCCAGGAAGCCGAGATCCATCCGACCTCGGACATCTCGCCGGCGAACGAGGCAAGGCTTTGGAATGGCGACGATATTCCGGCCTTGCGGCTGATGACCGACGCGGTCCACGAACATGGCGCGCTGGCGGCGATCCAGCTGGTGCACAACGGCCTTCACACTGCCAACCGCTTCAGCCGGATGATCCCGCTGGCCCCGTCGCCGGCGCTTTATGACGGCAACGACCCGGTGCAGGCGCGGGCGATGGACAAGACCGACATCGCCGCCATGCGCCGCTGGTACGTGCAGGCGGCGCGGCGGGCGCGCGAGGCGGGGTTCGACGTGATCTATGTCTATGCCGGCCACGACATGAGCGTGCTGCAGCATTTCCTGTCCCGCCGCCACAACCACCGGACCGACGAATATGGCGGCAGCTTCGAAAACCGCCTGCGGCTGTTCCGCGAGGTGATCGGCGACGTGCGCGACGCGATCGGCGACCGCGCGGCGCTGGCGGTGCGGCTGGCGGTCGACGAGCTGATGGGACCGGAAGGTATCACCTTCGACAGTGAAGGCCGCGATATCATCGCTGCGCTCGCCGAAGAGCCGGACGTGTGGGACGTGAACCTGTCGAACTGGTCGAACGACAGCCAGACCTCGCGCTTTTCCGACGAGGGTTTTCAGGAGCCGTACACCGCCTTCGTAAAGTCTGTGACGACGAAACCCGTGGTCGGCGTCGGCCGCTATACCAGCCCCGACAGCATGGTCCGGGTGGTCCGCAAGGGCATACTCGACTTCATCGGCGCGGCCCGACCGTCGATCGCCGACCCTTTCCTGCCCCGCAAGATCGAGGAAGGCCGGATCGACGACATCCGCGAATGCATCGGCTGCAACATCTGCACCTCGGGCGACAATACCTGCGTGCCGATGCGCTGCACCCAGAACCCGACGGTGGGCGAGGAATGGCGTCGCGGTTGGCATCCCGAACGGATCGCGCCGGCGGCCTCGCCCGAAGCCGCGCTGATCGTCGGTGGCGGGCCGGCGGGGCTCGAGGCGGCGCGGGCATTGGCCCAGCGCGGGGTCGAGGTGACGCTGGCCGAGGCCGGGACCGAATGGGGCGGCCGGGTCAGCCGCGAAGCCCGGTTGCCGGGACTGGCGGCCTGGGGGCGGGTGCGCGACTGGCGGCTGGGGCAACTGAAGAACCTGCCGAACGCGCAGATGTATCTGCAAAGCCCGCTCTCCGCCGACGACATCCTTGCCTATGGCATCGCCCATGTGGCGCTGGCCACCGGCGGGCGCTGGCGCGCCGACGGGGTCGGGCGCACCCACCGCCGGCCGCTGCATTTCATCGCCGAGGGCGCGGTGGTGACGCCGGACGATATGATGGACCGCGGGGCGGCGGCGGTCGCGGACCGGGGGCCGGTCGTGATCTTCGACGACGACTGGTTCTACATGGGCAGCCTGATGGCCGAGGTGGCGGCCCGCGCCGGGCGCGAGGTGACGCTGGTGACCTCCGACGTGATGGTCGGTTCGTTTTCGCAGAATACGCTGGAACAGATCCGCATCCAGAAGCAGCTTCTGGCGTTGGGGGTGCGGCTGCTGCCCAACCAGGCGCTGGCCGGGCGCGGATCGGACTGGCTGGATCTGGCCTGCACCTATTCCGGCACCGCCCGGCGGATCGATTGCGGGGTGCTGGTCCCGGTGACGGCGCGGCTGCCGGTCGCGACGCTGTGGGACGAGCTGAAGGCGCGCGAATCCGAATGGGCCGATGCCGGGCTGAAAAGCGTGACGCGGATCGGCGATTGCCTGGCACCGGGCACGATTGCCGCCGCCAACCATTCGGGCCACCTTTATGCGCGAACCTATGGCGAGGTGCCGGACCCCGACGCCACCCCCTTCCGGCGCGAGGATCTGGCGCGGATCTACTGAGCCGCCAGCACCAGCCAGCCGGCCAGTTCCGCGACCTGCTGGGTCGCGCCTAGCACATCGCCGGTCTGCCCGCCGATCTTGCGGCGGGCAAGCAGCCCCAGCCCGGCGGCAGCGGCTGCCATGACCGGCAGGGCCAGCCATTTTCCGGCCGGCAGGCACAGGGCAAGCGCCACGACGCCCAAGCCGACCGCGGCCGCGACCCGGGCGGGTTCGATCCCGCCCGCCGCCCGGCCCAGCCCGTCCGGCCGCGCCGGCGGCAGAAGCCACAGCGCAACCGGCATGGCGGCGCGGCTGGCGGCTGACAGGCCGACCAGCGCCGCGCCACCCATACCGTGCGGCAGGCTGGCCAGCGCCCCCACCCGGATCAGCAGGGAAAAGCCCAAGGCCAGCGCGCCATAGCTGCCGATCCGGCTGTCGCGCATGATCTCCAGCCGCCGCGCGGCATCGCGCCCGCCCCAGAATCCGTCGGCCAGATCGGCCAGCCCATCCTCGTGCAATCCGCCGGTGGCAAGGACCAGCGCCAGGATTGCCAGCGCCGCCGCCAGGAACGGCGGCAGGCCGGCCCGCAGCGCCGCGCAATCGACGATGGCCGCGATCAGCCCGATGGTGGCCCCGACCAGCGGCCAGGCCCAGGCCGAGGCGCCCATCGCCGGCGCCTCGCCCCTTATCCGCCCGACCGGCAGGCGGCTGAGCGTCAGGAACGCCATCCTGAGTTCATCCAGCACCCGCGCGGCCGGAGCGGAGGTCATGCCTCGGACACGCCGGCTTCGCCAAAGGTGGCCATGCCGTTGTGGCAGGCCAGCGCCGACCGCACGATGCCGAGCGCCAACGCCGCACCCGAGCCTTCGCCCAGCCGCATGTCGAATTCCAGCACCGGTCGCTTGCCGATCGCGGCCAGAAGCTTGCGGTGGCCGGGTTCGGCGCTGGCATGGCCGACAAGGCAATGGTCCAGAAGCCGCGGATCGGCCACCGCCAGCACCGCCGCCGCCGCCGTACAGATGAACCCGTCGAGGATGACCGGCACCCGCGCCGCCCGTGCCGCCAGCACCGCGCCGCAGATCGCCGCCTGTTCGCGCCCGCCGAGCGCCGCGAGAATCGCCCCGGCATCGCCTTTCGTCCCGGCATGGAGCGCGAGGCCGCGTTCGATCGCGCCGACCTTCCGGGCGATTCCGGCCGTGTCAGAGCCGGTTCCGGGGCCGACCCAGTCCCGCGCCGCGCCGCCGAAGCAGGCCGAGGCCAGCGCCGCCGCGACCGTCGAATTGCCGATGCCCATTTCGCCCAGGATCAGGATGTCGGCGCCCTCGTCCACCGCCGCCGCACCACGGTTCAATGCCTCAAGCGTTTCCACCTCGGTCATCGCCGGACCTTCGGTGAAATCGGCGGTCGGCTGGTCGAGATCGAGCGCGATGACGTTCAGGTCGGCCCCGTTCACCCGGCAAAGCTGGTTGATCGCTGCGCCGCCCGCCTGGAAGTTCGCCACCATCTGCGCGGTCACTTCCTGCGGATAGGGGTTCACGCCCTGGGCGCAGATGCCGTGGTTGCCGGCAAAGACCAGCGCCTGCGCCCGCCAGATTTCCGGCCGCACGGTGGCGCGCCAGGTGGCCATGAACTCGGCGATCTCCTCCAGCCGGCCCAGCGACCCCGGCGGCTTGGTCAGGCTGTTCTGCCGAGCCCGGGCACCCTCGGCGGCCGCCGTGTCGGCGGCGGGCAGGCGGGCGGCCAGCCCGGGCAGGTCGGAAAGGGAGGCAAGCGTGTAGGTCATGTCATTTCACCTTCAGGGGCAGGCCGGCGACGGCGAGGATGACTTCATCCGCGACCGCCGCGACCTGCTGGTTAATCTGCCCGGCCGCATCGCGGAAATCACGGGCAAGTCTGTTTTCCGGCACGATCCCCGCGCCGACTTCGTTGGTG
Source organism: Paracoccaceae bacterium (assembly GCA_046348855.1). Classification (GTDB taxonomy): domain Bacteria; phylum Pseudomonadota; class Alphaproteobacteria; order Rhodobacterales; family Rhodobacteraceae; genus TMP-24. The sequence continues at coordinate 59,928 of JAXMDK010000016.1, forward strand.
ACGATCACCACCGGATCGGTCTGTCGCGGCAGGACCGCGCAAAGGTCGCGCCCCGCTGCCTGCCAGTCCTGCCCGGCCAGCATCAGGTTGGTCAGCCACAGCGTCAGGCAGTCGATCAGGCGCGGCCCGTGGCCGTCCGTCGCCCGCAGCGCGCCGGGCAGATCGAAGGGCGCGGGATGGTCGGTCCATTCCGGCCCCCGCCGCGCCCGGTGGGCGGCGACCCGCGCCGCCATTTCGCCGTCGCGCACCTCGGCGGTGGCGATGTAGGTCGCGCGCGGGCCGAAGGACAGCGCCTTCGTCTCGGCAATGACGCTTTTGCCCGACCGCGCGCCTCCGGTGATAAGTATCGTCTTGCCCATGGCCCGGTGACAAAGCAGAAACGGGCCGGCCACGGAAGGGGGAATGCGACAGTGGAAGGGGCGGGCGCGACAGAGCTTATTTTGATCCGCCATGCGCCGGCGCTGAACGGCGGGCGGCTGTGCGGACGCACCGATGTCGCCGCCGACCTGAGCGATGCTGCGGCCGTCGCGGCGACGGCACGGGCACTCGGCCGGCCGGTGCGGCTGGTGGTCAGCCCGGCGCTCCGCTGCCGGCAGACGGCCGGCGCACTGTGGCCGGGCCTTGCCGCCATTTCCGATCCGCGCCTGTGGGAACAGGATTTCGGCCGCTGGGATGGCCGCCCGCTGGCCGACCTGCCCGATCTCGGCCCCCTGTCGCGCGCCGAACTGGCCGCGCATCGCCCGCCCGAAGGGGAAAGCTTCGCCGATCTCTGCGCCCGCGTGGCACCGGCCATCGCCGCCATCGCCGCCGAAGGGCCAGCGACCATCGTCGCTCATGCCGGGATCGTGCGGGCCGCGCTGGCCCTGGCGCTCGGCGATGGCGCGGCGGGGCTCGGCTTCCAGGTCGCGCCCCTGTCGGTCACGCGGCTGGTCGCGTTGGGCGGCGGACACTGGTCGATCGGTTCGGTCAACTGGACAGCGCCGGCATGATCCGCGTCGAGGGGCATTTCGGCGAACTGATGCAGGGCCGGATCGGGCCGGGAGGGCCGGTGGCTTTGGTCAGCCTGCCCTGTCCGGCGCTGGCGGTCGAGGCGCAGCGCTCGCCGTTGGCCGATCCGCACGGGCTTCTGGCGCCGGGGCGGGCGCGGGCGCTGTTGGCGGCGCTGGACCTGCCCGACCCCGGCCCCTTCACACTGACCGCGACGATGCCGCGCGGCGGCGGCGCCGGGGCCTCGACGGCGGCGCTGGTGGCGCTGGCCCGTCTGGCCGGATCGGACCATGCCCCCGACGCGCTGGCCCGCGCCTGTGTCGCCGTCGAAGGCGCCAGCGATCCGCTGATGTATCCCGCGCCCGAAAGGCTGCTCTGGGCCTCGCGGCGGGCCGAGGTGCTGGCGACCCTGCCGCCCCTGCCCCGCCTGGCGGTGATCGGCGGCTTTCACGGGCCGAACCGGCGCACCGATCCCTTGGACGACGACTTTCCCGACATCGCCGATCTGGTCGGCCCATGGGAACGGGCGGCGGCGGCCGGCGACCTTCGCACCATCGCCCGGCTCGCCAGCACCTCGGCCCGCCGGACGCTGGAGCGCCGTGGCCCGCACCCGGACCCGACCGAGGCGGTGGCCGAAGCCGCCGGGGCCCTGGGCTTTGTCATTGCCCATACCGGATCGGCCCGAGGGCTGATATTCCCCGAAGGATCGATTCCCCTTTCGGCGCACGACCGGCTTGCCCGCGCCGGTTTCCGGCGGATTGTGAGTTTTGCGGTGGGAGGTTGTGCAGGATGACGAATGCCGGGATCATGCTGGTCGCGCTGGCCATCGAGGCCGTCGTGGGCTGGCCGGATGTCCTCTTTGCCATGATCGGCCATCCGGTGACCTGGATCGGCCGGCTTATCACCCGGCTGGACAAATGGCTGAACCTCGCCGGGACCGATGAAAACGACCGGCGACTGGCCGGGGTGGCGGCGGCGCTGCTGGTGATCGTGGTGGCGGCGATCGCCGGGATGATCCTGCGCTGGCTGCTGCCGGAGACGCTGACGGGCCTGCTGATCGCGGCGGTGATCTGCTGGCCGCTGCTGGCGGCGCGGTCGCTTTACACCCATGTCGCCGCCGTGGCCCGGCCGCTGGCCGAGGGCGACCTGATCGCGGCGCGGGCGGCGGTGGCCCGCGTCGTCGGACGCGACCCGCAGCAGCTGGACGAAGCGGGGGTGGCCCGCGCCGCCCTGGAAAGCCTGGCCGAAAATGCCTCGGACGGGGTGATCGCGCCGCTTTTCTGGGGGGTGCTGTTCGGCCTGCCCGGCATTGCCGCCTACAAGGCGATCAACACGCTGGATTCGATGATCGGCCACAAGACGCCGCGCCACATGGCCTTCGGCTGGGCGGCGGCGCGGATCGACGACCTGGCCAACCTGATACCGGCCCGGCTGACCGGGCTTCTGTTCGCGGCGACCTCACCCAATGCGCCGGCCGCGTTCGGCTGCATGGTGCGCGACGCCGGCAAGCACCGCTCGCCCAACGCCGGCTGGCCCGAGGCGGCAATGGCCGCGTCGCTGGGCGTGCGGCTGTCGGGGCCGCGCACCTATGACGATCATGTCGCCGACGAACCCTGGATCAACGGCGAGGCGCCCGACCCCGGCGCGCGCGACCTGGAACGCGGCCTGCGCCACTACCGGACGATGATGCTGGCGGTGGCGGCGCTCTTGGCCATCCTCTGGCTGGTCTGACGATGCGCGACCACGGCGGCAACATCGACCGGGCGGTCGGGATCTTCGGTGGACCGGCGGCGGACTGGATCGACCTGTCGACCGGCATCAACCGGGTGCCCTACCCGCTGCCGGCCCTGCCCGCCACTGCCTGGACGCAACTGCCGACAGCCAGCGCGCGCGACGGGCTGATCGCCGCCGCCCGCGCCGCCTACGGCACATCGGCGGCGATCCTGCCGGTGGCTGGCGCCCAGGGGGCGATCCAGATGATCCCCCGGCTCGGGCCGCCCGGACTGGCACGGGTGCTGTCGCCGACCTACAACGAACATGCCGCAAGTCTGTCGGCGGCGGGCTGGCGGGTCGAAACCGTCTCTGATCCAGCCGAAATCGCCGGGGCCGACCTGGGTGTGATTGTCAATCCGAACAACCCCGACGGGCGGGAAAGCACACCCGCGGCGCTCCGCGATCTGGCGGGAAAGGTCGGGCGGCTGGTCGTCGACGAAAGCTTTGCCGACATGACGCCCGGCCTGTCGGTCGCCGCTTCGGCCGGGCAGCCGGGGCTTCTGGTGCTGCGGTCGTTCGGCAAGTTCTACGGGCTGGCCGGGCTGCGGCTGGGCTTCGTGCTGGGCGATGAGGCCGAGATCGCCCGACTGGCGGCGATGGCCGGCCCCTGGCCGGTGTCGGGCGCGGCAATCGAGGTCGGGCGCGTGGCGCTGGCCGACCGGGCCTGGGCCGCCGCAACCATCGCCCGCCTGCAGGACGAAGCGCACCGGGTCGACGGGCTGGCGGCACGGGCGGGCTGGCAGCCGCTTGGTGGCACCACGCTCTTTCGCCTCTACGATACGCCCGATGCACCCGCCGCGCAGGCGCGGCTGGCACGGGCGCGGATCTGGTCGCGGATCTTTCCGTGGTCGGCCCGCTGGCTGCGGCTGGGGCTGCCCGGCGGCGACGCCGAATGGGCGCGCCTGGAACGGGCGCTGGCAGTCTAACCGCGAACCGGCATGGCAAGACCGCCGAGCCGCGCCGCCGCCGCGCGCCCGGCATGGCGGCCGCTGGCCATACAGGCGGTCAGCAGGTAGCCGCCGGTCGGCGCTTCCCAGTCGAGCATTTCGCCGGCGGCGAACAGGCCGGGGATCGCCTTCAGTTCCAGCCCGCCGGTCAGGCCGTCGCCGCGGATACCGCCGGCCGACGAAATCGCCTCGGCAAGCGGGCGCGGTCCGCCGTGCGGCACCGGCAGCGCCTTGACCAGCCGGGCCAGTGCGTCAGGGTCGCGCGGCAGGGGCTGGCCCCATTCCAGCAGCAGCGCCAGCCGCATCGGATCGGACAGCACCGACTTGCGCAGGAAATTTCCGATGCTGTCGCTTCGGCGCGGGCGCGACAGCCGGGCGGTCAGGTCGGCAAGGCTGCGGTCGGGGGTCAGGTCCAGCGTCAGCGTCGCGCCATCGCGGACCGCCGCCGACACCGCATAGATGCCGCCACCCTCGATCCCGCGTTCAGACAGGACGAATTCGGCCCGCACCGTCTGGCCCCCGGCAGAGATCGTCACGCCCTTGACCGGCTGGCCCATATGCCGCGCCATCCGCGCCGACCACCCGATTCGCAAGCCCATGTTTGCCGGCCGGAACGGTGCGATGCCGACACCTTTCGCCGCCAGCCACGGCACCCAGGCGGCGTCGGACCCGAGCCTTGGCCAACTGGCGCCGCCCAGGGCCAAAACGGTAACTTCCGGCGTCAACTTCTGCGGCCCGTTCGGCGTGTCGAAGACCAGCCCGTCGCCATCAAATCCCGTCCAGCGCCAGCGGGTGCGCAAGTCGACGCCCAGACCGGCCAGCCGCGCCAGCCAGGCCCGAAGCAGCGGCGAGGCCTTCATGCCGACCGGAAAGACCCGGCCGCTGCTGCCGGTAAACAGGCTCTGTTCCAGCCCTTTTGCCCAGTCCTGCACCTGCTCGGGACCGAAGTCGCGAACCACCGGGCGCAGCCAGTCGGCGCTGATCCGGTCGGCAAAGGCCGGGGCCGGTTCATCCCTGGTGAGGTTCAGCCCGGACTTGCCGGCCATCAGCAGCTTGCGGGCCATCGTCGGCTTGGCTTCAGCGACCAGCGGCGCGAAACCGGCGCGGGCCAGCTCCTCGGCGGCCATCAGCCCCGCCGGCCCGCCGCCGATGACCAGCGCCCGTGGGTTCACTTGGCCGCGCCGCGCAGTTCGACGACCCGGTGCGGATAGGGCATTTCGATCCCTTCGGCCTTCAGCGCCCGCCAGACGGCGAACAGCACCTGGCTGCCGTACTTGTTCTTGCCGTCGTCGATGCCGTTCACCCAGTATTCCACCGCGAAATCAACGGAGCTTTCGCCGAAGCGGCGCAGTTCGCAGTCCGGCCCGTCCGGGGCCTTCAGGACGAAGGGTAGCGCCGCCACCGCGGTCTCGATGATCGGGGGAACCCGGTCCAGGTCGGTTTCGTAGCTGACCGAAAAGGCGGCCTCGTAACGGTTGGCGCTGCCCTGATCGGAATAGTTGACGACGCGGGTGGTGATGAAATGTTCGTTCGGGACCACGATCCAGCGGCCGTCGAAGGTTTCCAGGATGCAGGCCCGCGCCGTCATCTTGACGATGGTTCCCTTTTCGCCGCCGTCGAGTTCGACATAATCGCCGACCGTCGCCTGCCCCTCGATCAAGAGGATGATCCCGGAGATGAAGTTGGCGGCGATCTGCTGAAGCCCCAGGCCGATGCCGACACCCAGCGCGCCGCCCAGAACGGCGATGGTGGTCAGGTTGATGCCCATGATCTGCAGGAGCAGCAGGAAGGCCGCACCAAAGATCGCCACTTCGGCGGCCTTGGCGGCCAGTTCACGGGTGGCGGGGCGCAGTTCCTCCTGCGCCTTGATGTAGTCGGCGCTCTGCCGGTTCGACCATGATCCCAGCCAGAACAGCAGGCTTCCCGCGACGGCGCCGCGCAGAAGCGCCATGACCGAGAAGGTGATGTTGCCCATCTCGATGGTCAGGCTGTCCAGCCAGGCGGCAATCGGCTGGGTCAGGCCCAGCGCATAGACCGCCGCGACCGGCACCAGCACATAGCGCCCCAGAAGCCGCAGGAACGGGTCGCGCAGCACATGGGCGACGAACAGGCGGGCCGCGAAGAACAGGAACAGCCGCTTGCCGAAGGCGATTACCGCGCCCGAACCGAACACCTGCCGGGTAAAGGCCTCGCCCAGCGCGGTCATGCCATAAGCGATCAGCGGCAGGACCATCGGCAGGAACCGCAGCGCCAGCCGAACGATGGCGGCGAGCAGCCCGTGGCTGTCGGCGATGGGCTGCAACAGGCTGCGCAGTTTCGGCACCAGCCGCCGTTCAGCCAGCACCGCCAGCCCCCAGGCCACCAGCAGCAGCGCCAGTTGCGACCAGGCGGCCGGGCTGGTCAGCCAGCCCAGTGCCAGTTGCCAAGCCTGATTGCCATAGGCCATCAGCTTGGTCACGATTTCCGGCTGTCCGTTCATGGCCTGCCCCGCCGCCTGCTGTCGCGTCACCTCTGGCAACAAAATGCCGGTCAGGCAAGCCTCAGGGCACGAGCGCGGCGATCAGCCCGCCATGGACGGCCGGGGCCGCCGCCAGGCATCCCGCAGTCCGGGGATCGGCCCGGTTGAAGCGCAGCGCCGCCCCCAGCCGGTCGCTGACCCGCGCGCCTGCCCGTTCGGCGATCAAGCTACCCGCGGCGATGTCCCATTCCCAGGTCGGCCGCAGGGTCAGCATCGCGTCGAAGGCGCCTTCGGCCACCAGGCACAGCCGCCAGGCCAGGGACGAGCGGAACATCCGGCGGACCGGCGGCGGCGTCCGGTCGCGCCAATGTTCGGGCGCCAGCGTCGGGCGCGAGGTCAACAGGGTTGCCTCGTCCAGCCGGCCGCGCCCGGAACAGCGGATCGGCTGGCCGTTGCACCGGGCAGGCTGTCCGGCGGCGGCGGCATAAAGCCGGTCCTGCGCCGGCAGAAACACTGCGGCCGCCGTCACCCGCCCGGCATCGGCCACCGCCAGCGACACGGCGAAATCGGGGGTGCCGTCCAGAAAGGCGCGGGTGCCGTCGATCGGGTCGATGATGAAGGTGCGTGCCGCGCCCAGCCGCCCCGGCTCGTCGGCGCTTTCCTCGGACAGCCAGCCATAGTCGGGCCGCGCCGCGCGCAGGTCGGCCGCCAGCATCCGGTCGATGGCCAGGTCGGCCTCGCTGACCGGGCCGGCGCCGTCGCCCTTGTCCCAGGTCTCGGGCGAGCGGCGCCAATAGCGCAGGGCGATGGCGCCGGCGGCGCGCGCGGCCGCGTCCAGCAGGGCCAGGTCGTCGCTCATTGGCCGGCGATGGTCAGCCCGTCGATCAGCAGGCTGGGGACCAGGTGGCTGAGGTGCGGCCGCGCGTCGTTGGCGGGCACGATCCGCATCAGCATGTCGCGCAGGTTGCCGGCGACGGTGCATTCGTTGACGGCAAAGGCGATCTGGCCGCCCTCGACCCAGAAACCCGACGCACCCCGCGAATAGTCGCCGGTGTTGGGGTTGACCGAAGCGCCGAGAAAGCCGGTGACCAGCAGCCCGGTGCCCATGGCGGCGATCAGGTCGGCGCGGCTTTGGTCGCCCTGCGTCAGCGCGATGTTGCTGTTGCCCGGCTGCGGCACGGCGGAGGTCCCGCGCGAGGCCGAGGCGGTCGAACGCATCCCCAGCCGCCGCGCGGTGCCAAGGTCCAGCGTCCAGCCGGTCAGCACGCCATCGGCCACGATGTCGCGCCGGAAGGTCGCCAGCCCTTCGCCATCGAAGGGGCGCGAGCCCGACAGGCGCGGGCGATGGGGGTCTTCGGTCAGGTTCAGACCATTGGGCAGGACCTGCTGGCCCAGCGCGTCGCGCAGCCACGATGCGCCGCGGACGATGGCGCTGCCGTTGGTGGCGGCCAGAAGGTGGCCGATCAGGCTGGCGCTGATCCGTTCGTCGAACAGGACCGGAAAGGTGCCGGTGCCGGGCTTGCGCGCACCGGCGCGGGCGACGGCGCGTTCGCCGGCCTGCCTGCCCACTTCCTCGGGCGCCGGCAGGTCGGCCTGGTGGGCGCGCGATTCGGCGGCCCAGTCGCGCTCCATCCCCAGGCCCTCGCCGGTGATCGCCACCGCCGAGACCGACCGCGAGGTGCGCGCATAGCCGCCCGCGAAGCCGTTGGTCGCCGCCAGGTGGAACCGCCGCCGCGCGTAAGAGGCCGAGGCGCTGTCAATCTGCGCCACGCCCTTCACCGCCAGCGCCGCAGCCTCGGCCCGGCGAGCGTCCTGTTCCAGCTCGGCAGCCGTTGGGTCGGGTGTCGGGTCGGCCAGATCGAGCCCGCCGCCATCGCGCACCGCGGCCAGATCGCCCACATCGGCCAGCCCCAGCGACGTGTCCTCGGGCGCTTCGCGGGCCATCGCCACGGCGCGTTCGGCCATCTCGGCGATGGTGCGCGCCGACAGGTCAGAGGCCGACACCGCCGCCTGTCGCCGGCCGACCAGCACCCTGAGCCCGATCTCTACCCCGTCCGACCGTTCTGCCTGTTCCAGCGCGCCCTTGCGCACATCGACCGCAATCGCGGTGCCGTCCACGGCCATGGCGTCGGCGTCGGTCGCCCCCGCCTGCCGCGCCGCCTGAAGAAGCGCCGCCGTCAGGCTTTCCAGTCTGTCAGTCATTCTGCCGTTCCTGCCAAGTTTCTTGGCTAATGACATATGCGCCCCGGCGGACAAGCGAAAGGGCCGCCCGACATCTGCGCGGGCGGCCCTTCGCCGATTTGCCGGGGTTTACTGGAGCCGCTGGCCGTTGGCGTAAAGCCCGCCGTCTTCCTTGAACTCGATCTTCGACTTGACCGCATCGTCGCCGGCCGGAACCGTGAACATGCCCAGCATCATCTTGTAGCCGGCGACCTGGTCCTGCGCGATCAGGCCCATGCCCACCAGATTGTCCATGAGCTTGTTGGCGCCGGTCAGGTTCAGGTCGACGGCGCCAATCGGCTTGGGCGTCGGGCCGCTGTTGTCGAAGGTGAAATCGCCGGTGCCGGTCAGCTCGGCGCCCGCAGCCTTGGCTTGCAACTGGTTCAGCTTGGCCGCCGACACTTCGAAGGGCGAGCGGTTGCCCGCGCCATCGGCGCCTTCGGCCTTTTTCACCAGCTCTTCGCTTTGCTTGGGATCGAAGATGTCGATCAGCGGCCGGATCGAGCCGGTCATGCCCAGAACCAGGGTGGCCGGGTCATGCGGCAGTTTCGCGGCCGGATCGACCATGTTCCACAGCGTGTCCGAGATCTTCAGGTCGATCAGCTTGACCATCAGCGCGGCAGGCTTGGCCTCGTCGGACTTCGACACCGGCATCACGAAGTTGAAGGCCGATTGCGCCAGCGACATCTCGACCGGGAAGGGCATCGGGCCGGTCACCGACAGCTTGCCATCGGCCGAATCGCCGCCATAGGAAATCCCGTCCTTGGACATGGCGACCGACAGCTTGCCCGCGCCGCCGCTGCCTTCGGCCTTGACCGGGCCATCCTTGCCGGTGGTGTCGACCTTCATGGTGCTGCCCGCATAGGCGAGGTCGCCCTTGAAGCCGAAACCCGCCTGCAGCGCGGCGTTCATGTCGGCCATGCTGACCGCAGCCGGAACCATGCCGCTGCCGGTGGCGGTCAGGCCCGAGAAGGACCCGGACATGTTGAAGGTCTCGCCGCTGTCGGGCGTGGCGCCGGTCACGGCATAGTCCAGCGTGTCGGCCTTCATGTCGGTGGTCATGGTCCGGCCTTCGGCCTTTTCGACATGGCTCTTGCCGCTGCCGCCCTTGATCGTGAACTGGACCTTCACCGGGGCGTCCTGACCGTCGGTCTTCACCTCGTCGACCGAGAAGGTCAGGTCGGGAATCTCGGACACCATGTCCATGCTTTCGACCGTGCCGCTGAACTTCGCCGAATAGCCGGTCTGGGTGACCTTCATCTTGGTTTCGATCGGTTTGCCGTCGGCCGGGGTGACGGTCATCGTGATCGGCAGTTCGGCCGGCAGGGTCAGCTCGACCGTCCCGTCGCCCAGATCCTTCAGCCGCAATTCAGAGACGGAAAATTCCGTCTTGGCGGTCGTGGCGTCGCCTTGCGCCCACTTGGCATCCTTGACCACCAGCGTGTCGCCGTCGCGGGCTTCGGACCCGGTGGTGATGGTCTGACCCATGCCGGCGTAGTAGTCCTTCCACTCCTGCCAGACCTGTTCGGGGGTCACGTCGGCATGGACGGCGCCCGCGCCAAGGATCACGGCAAGCGCGGTGCTGGCGCCGAGGTTGGTCATTCGTTTCATGGCTGGCCTTTCTCAAAATCGTGCCGGAGCGGAAAATCACCCCACGTTACCAGCAAGACCGGCGGCGCGGAATGGTGGTATTCCGCCATTCCCGCGTGCTTATATCAGGCAAACCGGCAGAATTAGGGCAGGGCATGATCGGACTGGAGAAAAACGGCGGGCTGTGGATTGCAACGCTCCGGCGGCCGGACAAGGCCAACGCGCTGACCGGGCGGATGCTGGCGGACCTGACCGACATCGCGCAAGCGGCCGCCGGCGAGGCCCGTGCCCTGGTCCTGACCGGCGAAGGCCGGGTGTTTTCGGCCGGCGCCGATCTTGACGAGGCGCGCGCCGGGCTGGCCGCCGACCCGGTCTGGGAACGGCTGTCGGGCGCGATCGCGGCGCTTCCCTGCCTGACCATCGCGGCGCTGAACGGCACGCTGGCCGGCGGCGCCTTCGGCATGGCGCTGGCCTGCGACCTGCGGCTGGCGGTGCCCGAGACGCGCTTCTTCTACCCGGTGATGCGGCTGGGCTTCCTGCCGCAACCTTCGGACCCCGTCCGCCTTGCCCGGCTGGTCGGGCCGGCAAGGGCGCGGATGATCCTGATGGCCGGCCAGAAGATCGGCGCGGCCGAGGCGCTGGCCTGGGGCCTGGTCGACCGGATCGTCGCCGAGACCGACCTTCTGCCGCAGGCCGCGGCGCTGGCCACGGACGTGCTGGCAGCCGACCCCGCCCATGCCGCAGCGATCAAGGCGATGATCGGCGGCGGCGCTTGAGCAAGGCGCGGCGCTGGCATAAGTTGCCGACCGCACCTTGACCCCCGGAGAATCCATGACCCAGCGCCTGCACCTCGTCTTCGGCGGCGAACTCGTCAGTCCGGCCCGCAACGTCTTCAAGGACGTATCGAAGATTCACGTCGTCGGCATCTTCCCGGACTATGACAGCGCCCATGCGGCCTGGAAGGCCCAGGCCCAGCGCACCGTCGACGATGCGCACGTCCGCTACTACATCGCCCACCTGCACCGGCTGCGCGATGAGGAACGGGCCGCCAGCCCGACCGAGGAACTGGGCGCGTAGGGCGGCGGGATTGGCGCGCTCGCTCGCCCTTGGGCTTTACCTGCTGATGGCCGAACGCGGCGCGCGTCCGCGCGCCGATGCCCGCCCGCCGCGACCCGAGGGCGAGCTTCTGTGGGTCCATGCCGGGTCCGGCACCCGGTCCGAGACGCTGCGCCAGCTCCTTGACGGGCTGGCGGCGGCTCGCGGCGGGCTGGGGCTGCTGATCACAGCCGAGGGCGCGCTGCCGCCCTTGGGCGACATTGCCTGCCAAAGCGAGATTGCGCCGCCCGACAACCTGCCCGACGTGCGCGCCTTTCTCGACCATTGGCGCCCGGATGCGGGTCTGTTCCTGGGAAATTCGCTGCCTCCGGCCCTGTTGACCGAGGCGCATGGTCGCGCCGTGCCGCTGGTGCTGGCCGATGCCCAGTTCGACCAGGCGGCGATCCCGGTCTGGCGGCGCGGCATCGTCGGTTCGGTCCTGTCGCGCTTTTGCCGGATCCTGGCGCGGGACGCCGGCAGCGTCGCGGCGCTTCAGCGGATCGGCGGGCGCGGGCTGGCGGTCGAGCTGGTGGGCCGGATCGACACGGTCCCCGACCCCCTGCCCTGCGACGAGGCCGAGCGCGAGGCGATGGCCGAACTTTTGCGCGCCCGCCCGGTCTGGCTGGCGAGCGGCTGCCCCGAGACCGAGGAAGAGGCGGTGATTGCCGCCCATGTCCATGCGATGAGCCAGGCGCACCGGCTGCTTTTGATCCTGATGCCGGCCGACCCCGACCGCGCGCCAGCGCTCGCGCAGCGCATCGGCGAACGGGAAGGGCTGATCGTCGCCTGCCGCTCTGCCGACGAAGACCCTTTGCCGGACGTTCAGGTGCTGATCACCGACGGGCCGACCGAGCTTGGCCTCTGGTATCGGCTGGCGCCGGTCACCTACCTGGGCGGCAGCCTTGGCGGCCCGGCGGTGCGCGACCCGGCCGAAGCCGCGACGCTCGGGTCGGCCAGCGTCCACGGACCCGGCACCGCCCCCTACGGCGAGGAGCTTCAGCGCCTGGGCGAGGCGCGGGCCACCCGGCCGATCGGCTCGCCCACCGACCTGTGTGCGGCGGTAGCCGAGCTCATCGCCCCGGACAAGGCGGCGCTCCTGGCGGGCAACGCCTGGATGTCGACCTCGGGCGGGGCCGAGGCGGTCGAGCGGATCGTGACCGCAACGCTGGGCGCGCTGGACCGGGCGCCGCGCGACCGGCTGGCAAGCTGATGGCCACCGCGCCGGACTTCTGGTTCCGCCCGCCCGCCCGGCCCGGCTGGGCCGCGCGGGTGCTGACGCCCTTGGGCTGGCTCTACGGGGCCGCCACCGCGCGGCGGCTGGCGCAGGGCGGCACAGGCTTCGATCCCGGCGTGCCGGTGATCTGCGTCGGCAACATCAATGCCGGCGGCACCGGCAAGACCCCCACCGTCATCGCGCTCGCCGAACGGCTGGCGGCGCGCGGGCGCCAAGTGCATGTGGTCAGCCGCGGCCACGGCGGCACGGAACGCGGGCCCCTGCGCGTCGACGAGCGGCGACATACCGCGGCTGAGGTGGGCGACGAACCCCTGCTTCTGTCGGCCTTCGCGCCCACCTGGGTGGCGCGCGACCGCGCCGCCGGCTGCCGCGCCGCCGCCCTAGCCGGGGCCGAGGCGATTCTTCTGGACGACGGCCACCAGAATCCAACGGTCCGCAAAAGCCTGTCGCTGGTGGTGGTCGATGCGGCGAAAGGCTGGGGCAACGGCCGCTGCCTGCCCGCCGGTCCCCTGCGCGAGCCGGTGGCGCGCGGCGTGGCCCGCGCTGACCTGGTCCTGGCGATCGGCCCGCCCCCGGCGCAGGCCGATTTCGCCGCGCGCTGGGGGTCGGCGATCACCCGCCCGCTGGTCACCGCCACGCTCGGGGTTCTGGAAACCGGAATGGACTGGCGCGGCCTCAGGGTGCTGGCCTTTGCCGGCATCGGCCACCCCGAGAAGTTCTTCGCCAGCCTCGCTGACTGCGGCGCCGAGGTGGTGCGCGCCATTCCCTTCGGCGATCACGAACCCTACACCGCCGCCATCCTGCAACGGCTGCGCCATGAAGCCGCAACGCTTGGCGCCCAGCTTGTCACCACCGAAAAAGACGCCGCGCGCCTGCCCGTCGCCTTCCGCACCGAGGTCCTGACCCTGCCGGTCCGGCTGGCGGTCGCCGACTGGGCACCGCTCGACGCCGCCTTCGACCGGCTCGGCCTGTAGGCCGGGCGCCCAAGGCCCGATGGAGGCGCCCTTGCCCCTCCCTGATTTCATCTTGGCCCAAATATCCTGGGGGTCCGGGGGTGATACCCCCGGTCTTCGCGCCTTCAGAATTCGACGCCCTTCTGGCCCTTGATGCCCGACCGGAACGGATGCTTGACCAGCGTCATCTCGGTCACCAGGTCGGCGGCCTCGATCAGCGTCTCCGAGGCATTGCGGCCGGTCAGCACCACATGGGTCATCGGCGGCTTTTCGTCGCGCAGGAAGGCCAGGACCTCGGCCTCGTCGAGATAGCCGTAGCGCAGCGCGATGTTGATCTCGTCCAGCAGGACCATGCGGTTGCGGTCGTCGCGGATCAGGTCCTTGGCCTTGTCCCAGCCGCGGCGGGCGGCGGCGATGTCGCGGTCCTTGTCCTGGGTTTCCCAGGTGAAGCCCTCGCCCATCGCGTAGAACTGGCAGATGTCGCCGAAATGCGACTCGATCAGGGTGCGCTCGCCGGTCGACCAGGCGCCCTTGATGAACTGGACGACGGCGCAGGGCATGCCGTGGGCGATGCAGCGCAGAATCATCCCGAAGGCGGACGAGCTTTTGCCCTTGCCCGGGCCGGTATGGACGATGATCAGCCCCTTTTCGCCCTCCTTGGTCGCCATGATCTTGTCGCGCGCGGCCTTCTTCTTGGCCATCTTGCCGGCGTGGCGGGCGGCGTCATCCGGCGCATCGGTCGTTTTCGGTTCGGTCATGGTCCCTTCCGTTGCTTGACAGGGCCGGGCGCTTGGCCCAGAGGAGAGCGGTGCTGGTTCCTGTCCTATGACAGGCGAAGAGGGAATGCGACAGGGATTGCGACGACTGGTCGCGTGATCCCGAAGCGCAGCCGCCCCCGCGACCGTGACCGGAGAGGCCCCGATACCACTGGCGACAGCCGGGAAGGTGGCGGGCCGGGGGGCAAGCCCCGCTCCGCAAGCCGGGAGACCTGCCAGCGCGAGAGGTTCGTTGACGGCGGACGGGGTGTTCCGCGACCGGCTCGGGCGGCATCCGCCCCCGCAGGGTCATGGCTCCCCGCCCGTGAAAGGAAGGGAAGCGTGTCGGTCACGCTGCATGTCTGCATCACCTGCCGCCGGGGTGCGCCCGCGGACGCCGACGGCCCCAGGCCCGGCGCGGCGCTGCATCAGGCGCTGGTCGCCGCCGGCGCGCCGGACGGGGTGGCGATCCGCCCGGTCGAATGCCTGTCGGCCTGCGACAACGGCTGCAACATCGCGCTGTCGGCCCCCGGCCGCTGGTCCTATGTCTATGGCCACATGGACCCGGACCTGCATGTCGCCGACATCCTGGCCGGCGCCGCGGCCTATGCCGCCGCCGCCGACGGGCTGGTCCCCTGGCGCGACCGCCCGCAGATTTTCCGCAAGCAGTCGCTTGCCCGCATTCCCCCATTGGAGCCAATCCCATGAGCGATCTGAACAAGATTCCCGTTACCGTCATCACCGGCTTCCTTGGCGCCGGCAAGACGACGCTGATCCGCCACCTGATGGCCAATCCGCAAGGCAAGCGTCTTGCCGTTCTGGTCAACGAATTCGGCAGCGTCGGCGTCGACGGCGACATCCTGAAAAGCTGCGCCGACGAGAATTGCCCGGTCGAAAACATCGTCGAACTGGCCAACGGCTGCATCTGCTGCACGGTGGCAGACGATTTCATCCCGACGATCGAGGCCCTGATGGCCCTGCCGCAGCGGCCCGACCATATCCTGATCGAAACCTCGGGGCTGGCGCTGCCGAAGCCCTTGCTGAAGGCCTTCGACTGGCCGGCGATCCGCTCGAAGATCACCGTCGACGGCGTCGTCACACTGGCCGATGCCGAGGCGGTGGCGGCGGGCCGGTTCGCGCCCGACGAGGCGGCGGTTCAGGCCCAGCGCGCCGCCGATGACAGCATCGACCATGAAACGCCGCTGTCGGAAGTGTTCGAGGATCAGATTTCCTGCGCCGACATCGTGCTTCTGTCCAAGGCCGATCTGGCCGGCGCGGCCGGCCTGACCGCCGCCCGGGCGGTCATCGAAGCCGAGGCCCCGCGCAAGCTGCCGATCCTGGCGATGGAGGAGGGCCGCATCGACCCCCGCCTGATCCTGGGGCTGAATGCAGCGGCCGAGGACGACATCGCGGCACGGCCCTCGCACCATGACGGGCACGATGATCACGAACATGACGATTTCAACACCATCGTCGTCGACTTGCCGGAAGTGGTCGACCCCGAGGCGCTGAAGGCCGCCATCGTGCGGCTGGCGCGCGACCAGAAGATCCTGCGGGTCAAGGGCTATGTCGCCGTCACCGGCAAGCCGATGCGGCTGCTGGTGCAGGCGGTGGGCGAACGGGTGCGGGCGCAATACGACCGGCCCTGGGGCGATCAGCCCCGCCTGTCGCGGCTGGTGGTGATCGGCGAACAGGCCGATGTCGATACCGACGCGATCCGCCTGGTCCTGACCCCCGAAACGCTGAGGGCCTGAGGTCCGGCCATGCACGTCGTCTTCCGCGAAAGCCACGGGCTTGAGGAAACCGAGACCCCGACCGACCTGGGCCAGAGCCCGGCCGATCTGGTGGTCCTGTCCTTTTCCGACAGCGACCTTGGCGCCTTCGCGGCAGGCTGGCACCGGGCGGCAGGCGGGTTGCCGACTCTGAGGCTCGCCAATCTGGTGGCGCTGAAACATCCGCTGTCGGTCGACACCTATGTCGAATCGACGCTGGCCGGGGCCAGGGGCATCCTGATCCGGCTGATCGGCGGCGAAAGCTATTGGCCCTATGGATTGGCACAGGTGCAGGATCTGGCGCGGCGGCGGGGAATCGCGCTGGCGGTCCTGCCTGCCGACGGGCGCGAGGATCCGCGGCTCGACCAATTGTCGACGCTGCCGGTCTCGACCCTGCGGCGGCTGTCGCAACTGTGCGACGCGGGCGGCGCGGTGGCGGCGCAGGCGGCGTTGCAGCAGCTGGCGCTGGCGGCGGGGCTTTACGCCGGGCCGGTGGCGGGCGACAAGGCGGTGCCCGAATTCGGCTTTTACCGGCCCGGCCTGGGGGTCGCGCAACCGCCGCAGCCGGGTGAACGGCCCTTGGTGCTAGTCTCGTTCTACCGTTCCTACCTGACCGCCGCCGACACCGATCCGGTCGATGCGCTGGTCGCGGCGCTTGACGAACGCGGGTTCGAGGCGGTGGGCGTCTTTGCCGCCAGCCTCAAGGACCATGCGGCGGCGGCCTGGCTTCAGGCCGAACTGGCGCGGCTGAAGCCTGCCGCCATCGTCAATGCCACCGCCTTTTCCGCGCGGGGGGCGAACGGTGAGGCATCGGCGCTGGATACGACCGGCTGCCCAGTGTTCCAGGTCGCGCTATCGACGGCGCGGCGCAAGGATTGGGCGGCCTCGGACCGCGGCCTGTCGCCCGCCGACCTGGCCATGCATGTGGTGCTGCCCGAGGTCGACGGGCGCATCTTCGCCGGCGTCGTCAGCTTCAAGCAGCCGACGAAACGCGACCCCGACCTGCAATTCTCGCGCTTCGCCCACCGCGCCGATCCGTCGCGGGTGGCCGCCGTCGCCGACCGGGTGGCGGGTTGGCACCGGCTGGGCGCGACCCCGCCCGCCGAACGCCGGCTGGCGCTGGTTCTGTCGACCTATCCGGGCAAGGCGCATCAGCTGGCCCATGCCGTCGGGCTGGACGCGCTGGCATCGGCCGGGGCGATCCTTGCGGATCTGGGCGAGGCGGGCCATGCCGTCGAACCCGCAGGCGATCTCGGCAAGGCCCTGCTGGCGGAACAGCTCGAATGGCCGGTTTCGGCCTATATAGACACTGTTTTGGCCCTGCCCGAACCCTTGCGCGCTGCGCTGTTCGCGGCCTGGGGCGACCCGGCCGACGATCCGCTGGTGCAAGGGGGGGCCTTCCGCTTCGCCTGCCTGCGTCGAGGGCAGGCGCTTGTCGCGCTGCAGCCCGAACGCGGCGAGGTCGCGACCCGGGGCGACGATTACCACGACCTGTCGCGCACCCCGCGCCATTCCTACGTGGCCTTCTACCTGTGGCTTCGGGCGCAGGGTCTGCATGCGCTGGTCCATATCGGCGCCCACGGCACGCTGGAATGGTTGCCGGGCAAGTCGGTGGCGCTGTCCGACGCCTGCTGGCCCGAGGCGCTGACCGGCGCGCTGCCGGTCCTTTATCCGTTCATCGTCAACGACCCCGGCGAGGCCGCGCAGGCCAAGCGGCGGATCGGCGCGGTGACGATCGGCCACCTGCCGCCGTCGATGGTGGCAAGCGCCGTGCCCGAGGGGCTTTTGCGTCTGGAACGGATGCTGGACGAATATTCCACCGCCGACGGGCTCGACCCGGCCCGCCGCGACCGGCTGATCGCCTCCGTGCGGTCCGAGGCGCAGGCGGCAGGGGTCGAGACCGACCTCGGCATCCCGCCCGAGGCCTCGCCCGCCGAAGCCATCACCCGGATCGACCGCTTCGTCTGCGACATCAAGGAAAGCCAGTTCGGCGAGGGCCTGCACGTCTTTGGCCGGGGCCAGTGCGGGGCCGAGGAGCGCGCCGGGCTTCTGGCCGGGCTGGCGGGGCGGCGGGTCGCGGCCGGACCCAGCGGTTCGCCAGCGCGGGGGCGCAGCGACGTGCTGCCCACCGGGCGCAACCTCTACACCACCGATCCGCGCGCGGTGCCGTCGCGCGCCGCCCATGCCCAGGGCGTGAAACTGGCCGAGGAACTGCTGCGCAAGCATCTGCAGGATCATGGCGACTGGCCACGCGCGCTGGTCGTCGATCTGTGGGGGTCGGCCACCATGCGCACCGCCGGCGAGGAATTCGCCATGGCGCTGCATCTGGCCGGTCTTGCCCCGCGCTGGGACGCGGGGTCCGAACGGGTTTCGGGCTTCGAGGTGATCCCGCTGGCGCTGCTGCGCCGGCCGCGCATCGACGTGACCTTGCGGGTTTCGGGCCTGTTTCGGGACGTTTTTCCCGGCCTGGCGCAACTCTTTGAAGGCGCCGCGACCGCCTTGGCCGCCCGCGACGAATCGGCTGAGGACAATCCCTATCTGCGCCCGACGCCCCGGGTCTTTGGCCCCCGGCCCGGCCTCTACGGCCTGGCGATGGGCGCGGCGATCGAGGATTATTCGGGCACTGGCCAGCAGACGGCGGGCGAGGCCTGGCTGGCCGGGTCGGAATGGACGGTCGGCAGCGGCGAGGCCCGGCAGGCGCGCGCCGCGCTTGAAGATCGGGTGCGCGGCGCCGACGGGTTCGTGCATGTGCAGGACCTGGGTGAAAGCGACCTGTTGCTTGCCTCGGACTATGCGGCACACGAAGGTGGCTTCGCCGCCGCCGTGGCCCGGCTGGGCGGGGCGGACAAGGCGCTTTACCATCTGGACGCCACCCAGCCCGACCGGCCCCGCGCCCGCACTCTGCCCGAGGAAATTGCCCGCGTCGTCCGCAGCCGCGCCGCCGATCCGCGCTGGGCGACCGGCATGATGGCGCACGGCTTCCGGGGCGCCGCCGAAATTGCCGCGACGCTCGACCATCTGGCGGCGTTCCAGCATCTGGCCCGCGCGGTGCCGCCGCATCTTTTCGATCTTTATCATGACGCGACGCTCGGGCGCGACGATCTGGTGGCGTTCATGGAGCGGGAAAACCCCCTGGCGCTGCAGGCGCTGCGGGATCGGTTCGCAGCGCTGCGCGAGGCGGGCCTGTGGGTGACGCGCCGCAATTCGATAGCGGCGATGATGGGGGCGGCATCGTGAAAACCGGCTCTGTCAGGCCCGAAATCAAGGGTTGGTGCCCCGGGGCCCTGCGGCCGATGATGTCCGGCGACGGGCTGGTGGTGCGCGTCCGGCCGCGCGGCGGGCGGCTGACGCAGGACCAGATGCGCGGCATCGCGGCGCTGTCGGCGCGGTTCGGCAACGGGCTGATCGACCTGTCGGCGCGCGCCAATCTGCAAATGCGCGGCGTGGCCGAGGCCAGCCACGGACAGCTGATCGACGGGCTGCGGGCGCTTGGCCTGATCGACCCGTCGACCGAGGTCGAGGCGCGGCGGAATCTGGTTGTCACCCCCTTCTGGCGGGCTGGCGACGGCACCATCGAACTGGCGGGCCGGCTGGCCGAGGCGCTGGCGGCGGACGATGCGCCGATGACGCCCGGCAAGTTCGGCTATGCAGTGGATTGCGGTCCGGCGCCGGTGCTGGGTGAAACCTCTGCCGACATCCGCATCGAGCGGGACACGGCGGGTCGCCTTCTGGTGCGTGCCGATGGCGCGACGACCGGCGCGACGGTCACGATGGAGTCGGCCGCTGCGGCGGCACTGGAACTTGCCGGCTGGTTCCTCGCCTCGGGCGGTGCACCGCAGGGGCGCGGGCGGATGGCGGCGCATCTGGCGCGAGGGGTGCGGTTGCCCGGCCGCTTTGCCGAGGTTGCCGCTGCCTCGGTGCCGGCCCATCCCCAGCAGCCCGGCCCCCGACCGCAGGGCTTTCTCGTCGGCTTCGAATTCGGGCAGGTTTCGGCTGAGACCGTCGCGGCACTGGCCGAGGCCGGCTCGGTGCGGCTGACCCCTTGGCGCATGGTCCTGATCGAAGGGGCGACCGATGCGCCGGCCCTTCCCGACCTCATCACCACGCCCGACGATCCGCGACTGCGGGTGATCGCCTGCACCGGCGCACCCGGCTGCCCCCAAGGCTTGGCTACGACCCGGCCGCTGGCACGGGCGCTGGCACGGCGGATTCCGCGCGGACAAACACTTCATGTATCCGGCTGCGGCAAGGGCTGCGCCCATCCCGGCCCCGCCGACCTGACCCTGGTGGCCCGCCCGGACGGCCGGTTTGACCTGATCCGAAACGGCACCACCGCCGATCCACCGCTCCGCGCCGGCCTAGACACGGCCAGCCTGATCCACAGCCCCGATTTCCTGACCGAGTAGACCATGCCCCACAGCTACCAAACCGACGGCGCCGCGATCTATCTGGAAAGCTTCGCCACCATCCGGGCCGAAGCCGACCTCGCGCGCTTTACCCCCGAAGAAGAAATCGTCGCCGTCCGTATGATCCATGCCGCCGGCATGGTCGGGCTGGAACGCCACATCCGCTTTTCGCCGGGCATGGCCATTGCCGCCCGCGCAGCGCTGGAAGCCGGCGCGCCGATCCTGTGCGACGCGCGGATGGTCAGCGAAGGCATCACCCGGTCGCGCCTGCCCGCCGACAACCCGGTGATCTGCACCTTGCACGACCCGCGGGTGCCGGATCTGGCGCGCAACATGGCCAACACCCGGTCAGCCGCGGCGCTGGAACTGTGGCGGCCACATCTGGCCGGATCGGTGGTCGCCATCGGCAATGCCCCGACGGCGCTGTTCCACCTGCTGAACATGCTCGAGGATCCGGCCTGCCCGCGTCCGGCCGCAATCATCGGCTGCCCGGTGGGCTTCGTCGGCGCAGCCGAATCGAAGGCGGCGCTGATGGCCGACCTGCCGGCGCCGTCGGTCATTGTCGAGGGGCGGCTGGGCGGATCGGCCATCACCGTCGCTGCCGTCAACGCCCTGGCGAGTCGCACAGAATGAGCGGCGGCAAGGTCATCTGCGTCGGCCTTGGCCCCGGCGACCCCGACCTGATGAGCGTTCGCGCCGACCGGATGGTGCGCGGCGCGGCCCATGTCGCCTACTTCCGCAAACGCGGCTACGAAGGCCAGGCGCGGCGGATCGTCGAAGGGATGCTGCGGACGGACGCCACCGAATATGCGATGGACTATCCGGTGACGACCGAGATCAGCTTCGCCGACCCGGAATACAACCGGCTGATGGCAGAATTCTATGAGCACTGGGCCGAAAAACTGGCGCTTTTGGCCGGAACAGAGACGGTTCTGGTGCTGTGCGAAGGCGATCCGTTCTTTTACGGCAGCTTCATGCATCTTTACACCCGGCTGCGCGACCGGGTGCCGGTCGAGGTGGTGCCCGGCATCACCGGGATGTCCGGCTGCTGGACGGCGACGGGCGAGCCGATCACCTGGGGCGACGACGTGCTGACGGTGGTGACCGCCACGATGAGCGAGGCCGACCTGACCGCGCGGGCGCGGGCGACCGATGCGCTGGTGGTGATGAAGATCGGCCGCAACCTCGACAAGCTGCGCCGCGCGCTGCAGGCCGCCGGCCGGCTGGACGACGCCTGGCTGGTCGAACGCGGCACCATGCCCGACCAGAAGGTCCACCGCCTGGCGACCGCGCCCGCCAAGGTGCCCTATTTCTCGATCGCGGTCATCCACGGCCAGGGGCGCCGGCCATGAGCGGCTGGCTGAAGATTGCCGGCCTCGGGCCCGGCGACGAGGCGCTGCTGACCGATCAGGTGCGCACCGCGCTGGAACAGGCGACGGACGTGGTGGGCTACATTCCCTATGTCGCCCGGGTGGCCGAGCGGCCCGGCCTGCGGCTTCATCCGTCCGACAACCGGGTGGAGCTGGACCGTGCCAACCATGCGCTGGACATGGCGGCCGAGGGACGGCGGGTGGTGGTGGTTTCGTCCGGCGATCCCGGCGTCTTCGCGATGGCGGCGGCGGTGTTCGAGGCGCTGGAAGCGCGGCCCGACCCCGACCGTTTCGACATCGAGGTCCTGCCCGGCATCACCGCGATGCTGGCCGCCGCCGCGCGGCTGGGGGCGCCCTTGGGCCACGATTTCTGCGCGATCAACCTGTCGGACAATCTCAAGCCCTGGGAGGTGATCGAACGACGGCTGAGGCTAGCGGCGCAGGGCGGATTTGCGATGGCCTTCTACAACCCCCGCGCCGCCTCTCGCCCCGGCCGGTTTGAACGGGTGCTGGAGATCCTGCGCGCCGAACTGCCGGGGTCGGTGCTGGTGTCCTTCGCCCGCGCGGTGTCCACGCCGGAGGAACGGCTTCAGACCGTGACGCTTGACGCCGCCGCACCCGACATGGCCGACATGCGCACGATGGTCATCGTCGGCAATGCCGATACCCGTCGGGTCGGGCGCTTCATCTATTCGCCGAGGCGCGCGGGATGAGCGTCCAGCCACGCCATCACCGCCTCGGCGCTGTGCAGCACCAACCGCGGCGGAATCTCCGGCCGGTCGATCAGGATCACCGGAATCCCCAAGGTTCGAGCCGCTTTCAGCTTGGCTTCTGCCCCCGCACCGCCGGCGTTCTTGGCGACGATATGGGTGATGCAATGGTCCTTCAGCAACGCCAGATCGCCGGCTTCGGTGAAGGGGCCGCGGGCGATGACCGCCTCGGCGTCCGGCAGGGGCAAAGGCCCGTCCGGCGGATCGACCAGCCGCAACAGGTAATGGTGCCAGGGCTTGGCGCCGAAGGGGGCAAGGGTCTGCTTGCCGATGGCCAGGAAGACCCGGCCCGGTCGTTCGGGCAGGGCGGCGACGGCGGACTGAAGGTCGGGAACCCGCTGCCAGTCGTCGCTCGGCCCGGCCTGCCAGGGCGGCCGCTCCAGCGCGCACAGGGCGGTGCCGGTTTCGGCGCAGGCGGCGACGGCGTTGCGGCTCATCGTGGCGGCGAAGGGGTGGGTCGCGTCGACGACATTGCTGATCCGTTCGGCCCGCAGATAGTCGGCCAACCCTTCGGCGCCGCCGAAGCCGCCGATCCTTGTCGGCAGCGGCTGGGCCAGCGGCGCGTCGGTGCGCCCCGCGTAGGAAAAGACCGCGTCGATCCCGGCCGACGCCAGGGCGCGCGCCAGGGCGGACGCTTCAGTTGTTCCGCCCAACAGAAGGACGCGGCGCATGTCTGATCCCTGGCTGACGATCATCGGTCTGGGCGAAGATGGACTGGCCGGCCTGTCCGAGGCAAGCCGCGCCGCGCTGGCGCGGGCGGAAATCATCTTCGGCGGGCCGCGCCATCTGGATCTGGTGGCGGCCGGCGCGCGGGGCCGCGCCTGGCCGGTGCCGTTCAGCATCGAGCCGGTTCTGGCCGAAAAGGGCCGGCGGCTGGTAGTGCTGGCGTCGGGCGATCCCTTCTGGTTCGGCGCCGGCGGCAGCCTGTCGACCGGCCTGACGCCTTCGGACTGGACCTGCCACCCGGCGCCCTCGACCTTTTCGCTGGCGGCGGCACAGCTGGGCTGGCGGCTTGAGGAAGTCCTGTGTTTCGGCCTTCACGCCGCGCCCTTCGCCCGCATCCGGCCGGTCCTGTCGCGCGGCCAGCGGCTGATCTGCCTGATGCGCGATGGCGGGGCGGTGGCCGAAATGGCTGGCTGGCTGAGCGGGCAGGGCTTCGGCCCGTCGCAGTTGACGGTGCTCGAGGCGCTTGGCGGTCCGCGGCAACGGGCGCGGAGCGTTGAGGCGCAGGACTACGGGCTTGCCGATGTCGCCCATCCGGTGGCGCTGGCCATCGCGGTAAAGGGCGCCAAGGGCCTGCCGCGCAGTTCCGGCCTGCCGGACGCGCTGTTCGCGTCGGACGGGGTGATGACCAAACGGCCGGTCCGGGCGCTGACCCTGTCGGCCCTGGCGCCGCGCGCCGGCGAACTGCTGTGGGACCTGGGGGCCGGGTCGGGTTCGGTGTCGGTCGAATGGTGCCTGGCCGCGCCCGGCGCCCGCGCACAGGCGGTCGAATCACGGGCCGACCGGGCCGACCTGATCCGCGCCAATGCGGCGGCCTTCGGGCTGGACCATCGGCTGACGCTGACGCAGGCGGACTGGCCGTCGGCCCTTGGCGATCTGCCGACGCCAGATGCGGTTTTCATCGGCGGCGGCGCGGATCTGGCAAGGATAGAGACGATTTTTTCTCTTGTGCCATCTGGCACCCGGATCGTGGCCAATGCGGTGACCATCGACACGGAAATGGCGCTGCTGGCGGCGCGCGAACGGTTCGGCGGCACGCTGATGCGCTTCGACCTGGCCGAGGCAGCGCCCCTGGGGCGGATGACCGGCTGGCTGCCGGCGCGGCCGGTGGTGCAATGGAGCGTCGAGCGATGAGGGTGGCGGGGATCGGCTTTCGCGGCGCGGCCAGCCTGCAATCGCTGATCGATGCAGTGGCCCGGGCCGGCGGCGGCGCCGATGCGCTGGCCACCGCCGAATCGAAGGCCGGGGCCGAGGTGGCGCAGGCGCTGGCCCGCGCGCTGGGCCTGCCGCTGATCGCGGTGGGGCGCACCGATCTGGAACGGCAGCCGGTGCTGAGCCATTCGGCAAAGGTCGCCGAACGGTTCGGAACCGGATCGGTGGCCGAGGCGGCGGCGCTGGCGGCGGCCGGGCCGGGGGCGCGGCTTCTGGGGCCGCGGGTGGTTTCTCAAGACGGGCTGGCGACAGCGGCGCTGGCAGAAAGGACAGACGAATGACGGTTCACTTCATCGGGGCGGGGCCGGGGGCCGCCGATCTCATCACATTGCGCGGCCGCGACCTGATCGCCGGCTCGCCGGTTTGCCTTTATGCCGGATCGCTGGTGCCCGAGGCGCTGCTGGCCCATTGCCCGCCGGGCGCGCGGATCGTGAACACCGCGCCGCTGTCGCTGGACGAGATCATCGCCGAAATCCGCCGGGCCCATGACGAAGGCAAGGATGTGGCGCGCCTGCATTCGGGCGACCTGTCGGTCTGGTCGGCGATGGGCGAACAGCTGCGTCGGCTGCGGGCGGAGGGCATTCCCTATGACGTGACGCCCGGCGTGCCGTCCTTTGCCGCCGCCGCCGCGACGCTGGGGGCGGAACTGACCCTGCCCGGAGTGGCGCAGTCGGTGGTGCTGACGCGGACCTCGGGCCGCGCCTCGGCAATGCCGCCGGGCGAAACGCTGGAGAATTTCGCCCGGACCGGCGCGGTTTTGGCCATCCATCTGTCGGTCCATGTCCTTGACCGGGTGGTTGCGGAACTGACCCCACACTATGGCGCCGACTGCCCGGTGGCGGTGGTCTGGCGCGCCAGCTGGCCCGACGAACGGGTGGTGCGGGCGACGCTCGCCACGCTGGAAACCGCCGTCGCGCAAGAGATGGAGCGGACGGCGCTGATCTTCGTCGGCCATTCGATCGGGGCGGAAAGCTTTGACGAAAGCAGGCTCTATGCCGGCGATTATGACCGCCGTTACCGACCGGTCGGCACCCACCCGCGCTTTCCCGACGCGCAATGATTCCGCCCGGCCTGATCATCTCCGCCCCGGCTTCGGGCACCGGCAAAACCACGCTGATGCTGGGGCTTCTGGCGGCCTTCCGGGCGCGGGGCATCGAGGTGCAGCCCTTCAAGAGCGGGCCGGACTATATCGATCCGGCCTTTCACCGCGCCGCAGCGGGGCGGGCCTCGCTGAACCTGGAAAGCTGGGCGATGTCGCAGGCGCGCATCGCCGGGCTGATCGCCGCCGCCGAGGGAGCCGAACTGATCCTCGCCGAAGGGTCGATGGGGCTGTTCGACGGGGTGGCGCTGCCGGGCGAGGCCGGAACCGGGGCCAGCGCCGACATCGCCGCCCTGACCGGCTGGCCGGTGGTTCTGGTGCTGGATGTTTCGGGGCAGGCGCAGTCGGCGGCGGCGGTGGCGCTTGGCTTTGCGGCGATGCGGCCCGAGGTCAGGATCGCCGGGGTGGTGCTGAACCGGGTGGCCAGCCCCCGGCACGAGGCGCTGGTGCGGGCGGGGATAGCGGCAGCCGGCATCACGGTGCTGGGCGCCTTGCCACGGCAGGCGGCGATCGAAATGCCCGAACGCCACCTGGGGCTCGTGCAGGCCGAAGAGACGCCTGAACTGGACCGGATCATCGCCGCGGCAGGAACCTTCGTCGCCGCGCATGTCGACCTTGAGGGGCTGTGGGCCGCCGCGCGGCCGACGGCGCTGGCCAGCGGCACGGCGCTGCCTTGCAGGCCCCCGGGCCAGCGGATCGCCCTGGCGAGAGACGCGGCCTTTTCCTTCGTCTATCCCCACCTTCTGGACGGCTGGCGGCGGGCGGGGGCGGAAATCCTGCCGTTTTCGCCGCTGGCCGATCAGGAACCCGACCCAAGCGCCGATTGCTGCTGGCTGCCCGGCGGCTACCCGGAGTTGCACGGGGGGGCGCTGGCGGCGGCGGGGCGGTTCCGGCAGGGATTGCGGCACTTTGCCGAGACCCGCCCAGTCCACGGCGAATGCGGGGGCTATATGGCGATGGGCGCCGGTCTGGTCGACGCCAAGGGGCAGCGCCATGAAATGGCGGGGCTGATGGGGCTGGAAACCTCGTACGAAAAGCGGCGGATGCATTTGGGCTACCGGCTGGCCGAACTGGCGGCGCCGATCCCCGGCCACGGGGCAGGCGCGCGGCTGCGCGGCCATGAGTTCCATTATTCGACAATCCTGAAACAACCGGATATGGCGCTGGCGCAAGTCGTGGATGCCAACGGCGATCCGGTGCCCGAGACCGGGTCGCGGCGCGGCCTGGCGACCGGCACCTTCTTTCACCTGATCGCGGAGGCGACATGAGCGGGTTCGTCAGTTTCGTCTCGTCCGGTCCCGGCGACCCGGAACTGCTGACGCTGAAGGCGGTCGACCGGCTGAAGCGGGCCGACGCCGTCCTGTTCGACGACCTGTCGTCGGGGCCGATCCTGCAACATGCCCGGCCGGGCGCCGACATGGTGGGGGTGGGCAAGCGCGCCGGCCGCCCGTCGCCCAAGCAGGACCACGTCAGTCGCCTGCTGGTCGACTATGCCCGCGGCGGCGCACGGGTGGTGCGGCTGAAGTCGGGCGATTCGGGCCTGTTCGGGCGGCTGGAGGAGGAACTGACCGCGCTGCGCGAGGCCGGAATCGACTACGAGATCATTCCCGGCGTGCCCTCGGCGATGGCGGCGGCGGCGGCGGCGGGCATTCCGCTGACCCGGCGGCTGACGGCGCGGCGAGTGCAGTTCGTGACCGGCCACGACCTGACCGGCGCCCTGCCGACCGACCTGAATTTCGCCGCGCTGGCCGACCCAACGGCGACCACGGTGATCTTCATGGGCAAGCGCACCTTCGGCGAACTGGCGCGGCGGCTGACCGAGGCAGGACTGGCGGCCGACACGCCGGCAATCCTGGCCGAAAGCGTCTCTACCCCGGCGCAAAAGCTGGTACGGGGCACGCTCACCAGCATGGAGCGGCTGATCGCCGAGGAAGCCTCGGACGGGCCGGCGCTGATCCTGCTCGGGCCTTTGGCCGAGGGGCGGTGATGGACCATGTCGCCACCGTCTGCCGGTCCTGCCCCGCCGGCCAGGCCGGGCTGGCGCAGCGGCTGACGGCTGCCTTGTCCGCTGCCGGGCTGGCGTTGGAGGTGCGCGAAACCGACTGCCTGTCGGGCTGCACGCGGCCGTCGGCGCTGGCGTTCCGGGCACCGGGCAAGACCGCCTATCTGTTCGGCGACATCACCGATGCCGACCTGCCCGACATCCTGACCTTCGCCCGGCTTTACCTTGCGGCGCACGACGGCAACCTGGCCGATGCGCGGCCGCTGGGCGCACTCAGGACCAAGGCGCTGGCCCGGATTCCGGGCTGAACGGCAACGTGGGTCGCACCTGACCCCCGCGCTGCCGCTTTCCGCCTTGACCGGGCAGGCGGACTCGGGCCACATGGTCGGGCACGGTGGTTCCAGGTGCGAAGCACAGGAACCTGAAACGGGAATGGGGAGGGGTGGACCAAAGGCGGCACCCGAAACCCCAACCGCCCCCGCGACTGTAAGCGGCGAGCGGCTTTCCGATGGCCACTGATCCGGGCAACCGGGCCGGGAAGGCGGAAAGCAGGCTTTGACCCGCGAGTCAGGAGACCGGCCGTGCGGGAAGGCAACGCGAAAGCCGTCGGGTGTGACGGCATGAGGAGAGAAAATGAACGCGATCAACCATTCCGCCGCCAAGTCCGCTTCGGGCCTGATGTCCATCGTCCTCGTCGCCCTGATCGGCGCGACCATCGTCTTTGCGGCGGGCCTTGCCCATTCGCAGACGCTGCATGACGCGGCGCACGACATGCGCCACTCGACCGGGTTCCCCTGCCACTAAGGCAGCGCGACACCCAACCGATGATCTATCGCATGCTGTCCAGCGCGTTGTTCGCTGGCTTTGCGGCGGGGCTGCTTGCGGCCCTGCTGCAATATGCGTTTGACGAGAAGCTGATCCTTCTGGCCGAACGTTATGAAACGGGCGAACTGGTGCATTTCCAGTCCGCCCCGCCCGCCGGGCATGACCATTCTGCCGCTACCGCCGCACCGGCAGACACGATGCAGACCATGCCCGCCACCCCGACCGATCCAACCGCCGAGACCGGCACCACCGGCCACGACCATGCAGCTGCCACCGACGACGAGGTGTCGCCGCTGAAACGCCACGGACTGACCGCGCTGTTCGCGATCCTGGTCTATTCGGGCTATGCGCTGATCCTGGTCGCGGCCTATGCGACGGCGGAACAGTGGGGCTACCGGCCGTCGGTGCGCGACGGGCTTCTGTGGGGGCTGGCGGGTTTTGCCGCCCTGCAACTGGCCCCGGCAATGGGGCTGGAGCCGGAACTTCCCGGCACGCCGGCCGCCGATCTGGACGCGCGCCAAGTCTGGTGGATCGGGACGGCGCTGGCCACGGCCCTCGGCCTCGGGTTGATCGCCTTCGGGCGCAATCTGCTGGTCAAGGCGGTGGGCGTCGGGCTTCTGGCCCTGCCGCACCTGGTCGGCGCGCCCGAGCTTGACGGCTTTGCCGGCTCCGCGCCGCCCGAACTTGCCGCGCGGTTCGCCGCCCGCAGCCTTGGCATCGGGCTGTGCGTCTGGGTGGTGCTGGGTGGATTGCTGGCCCGGTTCTGGTCCGGCAAGGAAGCCTGAGCCACACGGTCAATCAACAGCTGACCCCGCGCATGGACATGCGCGGGGTTTTTCGTGAAGAGGAGCGGCAACGGAGGACACCATGATCGAGCTCGTCCTGGTCGGCATCGGCACCGGCAACCCCGACCACTTGACGCTTCAGGCCATCAAGGCCCTGAACGCGGCCGATCTGGTGATGATCCCGCGCAAGGGCGAAACCAAGGCCGATCTCGCCGAACTGCGCCGCGCGATCTGCGCCGAGGTGGTGACGAACCCGAAGGTGCGCTTCGCCGAATTCGACCTGCCGGTCCGCGACGCGGCTAACCCCAGCTACCGGCAGGGCGTGGACGATTGGCACGACGCCATCGCCAAGGTCTGGAAAGACACTATCCTTGCCGAAAACGGGCCGGATGGCCGGGTTGCGCTGCTGGTGTGGGGCGACCCGTCGCTTTATGACAGCACGCTGCGGATCGCGGCGCGGGTCGGGCGCGATCTGGCCCTGACCGTGACGGTCGTGCCCGGCATCACCTCGCTTCAGGCGCTGACCGCAGCGCACGCGATCCCGATCAACGACCTTGGTGCACCCTTCATCGTCACCACCGGGCGACGGCTGCGCGACGAAGGCTGGCCCGAGGGCGCCGACACGCTGGCGGTCATGCTGGACGGCGACTGTTCCTTCGGCGCCATCGACCCGGCGGGGGTTTCGATCTGGTGGGGCGCCTATGTCGGCATGAAGGAACAGATCACCCTGTCCGGGCCGCTGTCCGAGATGGCGGACAGGATCATCGAGACCCGGGCGCGGGCGCGGGCCGAACATGGCTGGATCATGGACATCTACATCCTGCGCCGCTAGCTGCGGCGGATCGTGTCGCCGGGCTGAAGCTTGGGAGTCAACTCGATCCGTTCGCCACCGATCTGTTCGGCATGGCCGTGGCCGGCGATGATCTGCGCCGCCTGGCGGCCGATTTCGCGGCGGCAGGCGTCCATCGTTGCCAGCCGGCGCGGCAGGCCATCCAGCAGATCGACACCGTTGAACCCGGCCAGCCCCAGGCGGCCCGGCACGTCAATGCCCTTGTCCAGGCAGTACAACAGCCCGCCCGCCCCGATCATGTCGTTGGAATAATAGAGGAAATCCAGATCCGGCGTGCGTTTCAGGATTGCCTCGGTCATTTCGCGGCCCTTCAGCAGCGCCGAACCGCCCGAATAGAATTCCCGGTCGGCAAGCTCGATCCCGGCTTCGCGCAGGCCCGCCTCGAACCCTTCGAGCCGTTTGCGCGCCCGATGGTCGTCGGGCATCTTGGTGCCGAGGAAGCCGATCCTGCGGTAGCCTGCCTTGACGATGGCGCGGGCCATTTCCAGGCCGGCGCGCTTGTGGGAAATGCCCACCACCGAATCCACCGCCTCGCCATCGACATCCATGATCTCGACAATCGGGATGCCGGCGTTTTCCAGCATCGCCCGCGCATTGGCTGAATGTTCCAGCCCGGCCACGATTACCCCCGACGGCCGCCAGGACAGCATTTCGTAAAGGACCGCCTCTTCCTTGTCGGGCGAATAGTTGGTGACGCCAAACACCGGTTGCAGGCCGGTATCCTCAAGTTCCTCGGAAATGCCGCTGAGGACTTCGGGAAAGACCAGGTTCGACAGCGACGGCACGATCACCGCCACCAGGTTGACCCTCTGCGAGGCCAGCGCCCCGGCGATCTTGTTGGGCACGTAGCCCAGCCGCCGCGCCGCCTCGAGCACGCGGTCGCGGGTCGCCTCGCTGACATCGCCGCGGTTGCGCAGCACCCGGCTGACGGTCATCTCCGAAACGCCGGACGCTTCGGACACGTCGCGCAGCGTCAGGGTGCGTTTCGGATCGTTCGATGCCATGCCGGGAACCTCGCTGTGCCTTCCACGCCCCTAGCGTAAGAAGGTTGGCCCCCGACAGGCAAGCGCAAAGACCGGCCCCTTGCAAGCCGGCGCGTTTGACGCGACAAGGAGAGCGGCCCGTGCGGCCCCGTAGCTCAGGGGATAGAGCGGCCGCCTCCTAAGCGGCAGGTCGCAGGTTCGAATCCTGCCGGGGTCGCCAGGCAAGCCCGTCGCGGGCCGGAGGGCGGCAATGCAGAAGATCCAGACGCAGGGCGTGCATCACATCACCCTGATGGGTGCGGGCCGCCAGATTTCCATCGATTTCTGGGAGGGGTTGCTGGCCATGCCCCTGGTCTTCGACCAGCCCAATCTGGACAATGCGGCCGAGGGGCATCTGTATTTCGATCCGGGCGACGGGCGGCTGATCACCATCTTTACCGACGAAGACCGCCAGCCCGACCCGGCGCACAAGAAGCCTGCCGTCGGCGACGTGCACCACCTGGCCTTCGCAGTATCGCGGGTCAGCTTCACCCAGGCGGTGCAGCGGCTGGCCGACCGGGGCATCTGGAATACCGGAGTGCGCGACCGCGGGTTCATGGATTCGATCTATTTCCACGACCCGATGGGGCTGCTGATCGAACTGGCCACCTACAAGTTCGAGCCGCCCGCCGGCTGGCGTCATGCCGACGTGCTGCGCGAGGCGCACCTGATCCGGGTGGCGCGCGGCGACAAGGCGATTGCCGAGGTGCATCTGGCCGACGCCATCGAGGTGCTGGTGGCGCGCGGCCAGCCGTCGCTGTCGGCCGACCGCAGCGCCAAGGATCCCTATGGCCGCTGACGCCCGCGAACCGCGCCGTCTGGTCTGGCTGGATCTGGCGCGCACGGCGGCGCTGGCGGCGATGGCCAGCTATCATTTCGGCTTTGACCTCCAGGCATTCGGGAAGATCGAACCCGGCACGATGACCACTGGCGCGGGGGCGCTTTATGCCCGCGCCATCGCCTCGACATTCCTGTTTCTGGTGGGGATCGGGCTTTATCTGGCGCACGGGCGCGGCGTCCGCTGGCGGCCGTTCCTGCGGCGGCTGGCGATGATCGGGGCGGGGGCCTTGCTGGTCAGCGCCGCGACCTGGGCCGACCTCGGGCCGGGCTTCGTCTTCTACGGGATATTGCACTCGATCGCGGTATCGAGCCTTGTCGGGCTGTTGTTCCTGCGCCTGCCCGCGCCTCTGACGGCGCTGGTGGCGCTGGCCGTGTTTCTCGCGCCGCACTACCTGCGCACCGGGGCGTTCGATGTGCCGTGGCTGATCTGGACCGGGCTGACCACCCTGCCCAACCAGTCGGCGGATTTCGAGCCGCTGTTCCCCTGGCTCGCACCCGTGCTGTTCGGCATCGCCGCTGCGCGGGCCAGCGCCGGGGCGCGGCTCTGGGCGCCACGGGCGGGGTCGCTGCCCCGCTGGCTGCGGATCCTGTCCTGGCCGGGGCGGCACAGCCTGCTGGTCTATCTGATCCACCAGCCGCTGATGATCGCCGCGATGCTGGGCCTGCGCCAGTTGGGCCTGTTCTGACCCTCAGGGCAGGTCCAGCGGCCGGTCGCCGCTGGCATCGCGGATCCGGGTCGGCAGGCCCATCGTGCCCAGAAGCTTCAGGAACGGCTTGGGGTCCAGCTCCTCGACATTGGCCATCCGGCCCACGTCCCAGATGCCGTCGGCGATCAGCAGCGCCGCGGCCACCGGCGGAACGCCGGCGGTATAGGAGATCCCCTGGCTGCCGGTTTCCAGATAGGCGTCCTTGTGGTCGGCGACGTTGTAGATCAGCACTTCGGCCGGCTGGCCACCCTTTTCGCCCCGGACAATGTCGCCGATGCAGGTCTTGCCCACATAGTCCGGCGCCAGCGAGGCCGGGTCGGGCAGCACCGCCTTGACCAGTTTCAGCGGCACGACTTCTTGCCCTTCGGCGGTCCGGACCGGCTTTTCCGACAGAAGGCCAAGGTTGTTCAGGACGGTGAAGACATTGATGTAATGGTCGCCGAACCCCATCCAGAACCGCACGTCGGCCTTCGGATAGCGGGCCGACAAGGAATGCACCTCGTCATGGCCGGTCAGATAGGCCTTCTGCGCGCCGACCACTGGCAGGTCAAAC
Source organism: Paracoccaceae bacterium (assembly GCA_046348855.1). Taxonomy (GTDB): domain Bacteria; phylum Pseudomonadota; class Alphaproteobacteria; order Rhodobacterales; family Rhodobacteraceae; genus TMP-24. The sequence continues at coordinate 92,876 of JAXMDK010000016.1, forward strand.
GTCTGGCCGACCTCGAACATGCGGTTTTCCTGCCAGCGGCCCTTTTGCCAGCTGTAGACCGTGCCGGTGAATTCGCGGAAATTGATCTCGGGGTCGAAGTTCGTCGAAAACCAGCGGCCGTGGGACCCGGCGTTGATGTCGACGATGTCGATGCTGTCCACCCGGTCCAGCCAGTCATCCGCCGCAAGCCGAGCATAGGCGTTGACCACGCCGGGATCGAACCCCACACCCAAAATCGCGGTGACGCCCGCCCGTTCGCAGGCGACGCGGCGCTTCCATTCGTAGTTGCCATACCACGGCGGGGTTTCGCAGACCTTCGCCGGGTCTTCGTGGATGGCGGTGTCCAGATAGGCGGCGCCGGTGTCGATGCAGGCCTGAAGCACGGTCATGTTGACGAACGAGGACCCGACATTGATGACGATCTGCGCGCCGGTGTAGCGGATCAGCCCGGCCACTGCGCCCGCGTCCATCGCGTCGACAAAATGGGCTTGAAACCGGCCGGGCACCTTCATCGCCCGCTTGTCCTGCACCCCGGCGATGATCGCCTCGGCCTTGGCCAGGGTGCGGCTGGCGATGTGCAGGTCGCCCAGCACGTCGTTGTGCTGCGCGCATTTGTGCGCAACGACCTGCGCCACGCCGCCGGCGCCGATGATCAGCACGTTGCGCTTCATGTTCCCATCCTTCCTTACGACAGGCTTGCCGCGTAGTCATCGTAGCCGAACGACCGCACCAGCCGCACCTGACCGTCCGGTTCGCGTACCGCAATCGACGGCATGTTGACGCCGTTGAACCAGTTCTTCTTGACCATCGTGTAACCGGCCGCATCCTGAACCGAGATGCGGTCGCCGATGTTCAGCGGTTTCGGGAACCGGAATTCGCCGAAAATATCGCCCGCCAGGCAGGACTTGCCGCAAACCATGTAGGCGTGGGGGCCTTCGTCCGGGGCAATCTTCGCCGGCTGGCGGTAGATCAGCAGGTCCAGCATGTGCGCCTCGATGGACGAATCGACGATGGCCAGCCTCTTGCCGTTGTCCAGCAGGTCGAGCACGGTGACCTCCAGCGTCGTCGAATTGGTGATCGCCGCCTCGCCGGGTTCGAGATAGACCTGCACGCCGAACCGTTCGGCGAAGGCCTTCAGCCGCGCCGCCAGCCGGTCCACCGGATAGCCGGCCCCGGTGAAATGGATGCCGCCGCCAAGGCTGACCCACTTCACCCGCGACAGAAGCGGGGCGAACTCGTCCTCAATCCGGGTCAGCTGCCGGTCGAACAGGTCGAAATCGGCGTTTTCGCAGTTGTAGTGGATCATGAAGCCGGAAATCCGGTCGATGACCGCCAGGATTTTGGCCGCGTCCCATTCGCCCAGTCGCGAAAACGGCCGGGCCGGGTCGGCCAGATCGAAGCCGCTGGTCGAAAAGCGCGGGTTCAGCCGCAGGCCGCGGGCGATATGGCCGGCGCGGTTGCCGAACCGTTCCAGCTGGGCGATCGAGTTGAAGATGATCTTGTCGGCATAACCGACCGCCTCCTCGATCTCGTGATCGGCCCATGCGACCGAATAGGCATGGGTTTCGCCGCCGAACTTCTCGCGCCCCAGCCGCAGTTCGTAAAGCGACGAGGATGTGGTGCCATCCATATGGTCGCGCATCAGGTCGAACACCGACCAGGTGGCGAAGCATTTCAGCGCCAACAGCGCCTTGGCGCCCGATCCGGCGCGCAGGCGGTCGATGACCTGCATGTTGTGCAAGAGCTTCGCCTTGTCGATCAGGTAAAAGGGCGTCTGGATCATGGGCACCCCCGGTCCGGCAGAGGAAAGCGCCCCTATAGGGCCAAGGGGACAGCCGCGCAAGCGGCTCAGATCATGCGGATCGCGTCCTTCTTCACCGCCAGCATGTAGCCCCGCCGGGTGATATTGCGGACCAGCAGTTCGGCCACCATCTGGTTGCCCAAGGCGTCGCGCAGCCGCTTGATGCGCATGGCGCCGGCGGCCTCGTCGCAATCCGCCTCGCGCTTGCCCGAGATCACCGCCTCTATCTGCGCGCCGGTCAGGATGTCGTCGTCCATCCGCGCCTCGGCCAGCACCGACAGGGTTTCGATGGCGGCCCCGGTCAGGCGGAATTCCATGTCGTTCAGCACCACCGCATTCTCGGCCCGGCTGATCAGCAGCGACGACACCTGGATGCCCTGCTTCTGGATCGCCTCCATCCGCCGGTTCAGCGCCAGGATCATCACCAGGAACACCAGCGCCGCGATCAGAAGCGCGGTGGCAAAGACCAGAAGCACGAAGATGATCGTGCGGTAACTGGCCAGCACCTGCGAAAAGGCGGTACCGGACTGGGCGAGGATTTCCAGCAGCTTGATCTGGTCGCTGGTGGTCAGCGCGTCGTTTTCGACAAAGATCCGCTCGACCCGGGCGTTGAAGGCATTGGCGTCGGGCAGCGACCAGAACAGAAAGGCCGCGGCAACCAGCAGGATCGCCACGATTGCGGCAATGCCCAGAACCAGGACGCGGTTGCCCGATTTCAGGGCAAGCCCGGCCGGATGGTCCCTGTCTTCCGCACTCATTCGCCGCCCCGTTCAGCCCGAGGGAATGATGGCGGTGATGGCCAGCAGCGTCCAGCCCTGTCCGGCCAGCATCGGCGCAAGCGCGGCGGCGGCGGCCTGGGGCGAGGCACAGGCGGCGGCGGGCAGGCTGGCGGACCCGGCCTGAAGCTGCAGCGGGTTATCGCGCTTGGCCTTGTAGTGGACGGTGCAATCGGCACTGGCCGCGCCGGCCAGCGACAGGAAGGCAATCAAAAGGGCAAGCGGGCGCAACATCATGGGCGGAAACCTGCGCGTCCACGGCCCGCTAATCAATAGCAAAGACGCCAGGGGGGCTGACAGGGCCCCCGGTTATCGGATAGCGAGGCGGCGTTATTGCACTGGGCAGGTCCGGCGCTCATGTAATGGGGCGTGACCCGCCGGTTCTGCCCGGCGACCGATGAAAGGACAAAAGATGAAACGCCAGTTGATTGCCGGTGCGACCGCCCTGGCCCTGGTCCTGTCCGGCCTGACGGTTGTGCCCGCCGAAGCCAAGGGCAAGAACAACGATGCGCTGAAGCTGCTGCTGGGGGCGGCGGCAGTCGGGATCCTGCTGAACCAGATGAACGCGGCGCAGGGCGCGACCCCGCAGGGCTTCCTGACCCAGCGGCCCCGCCACAGCCCCGATATCTGGAGCGGCGATGATGAGGACAACCGGTGGAACGGCTATGGCCATGCCATCCGTGCGGGGACCGTCCCCGGCGAATGCCTGACCGACATGCGGATGGACGGGCGCCTGCGCGAAGTGGTGTCGGGCCGCTGCCTGAACCAGTTCGGCCTGGCCGGCAGCCTGCCGGACGAATGCGCCTTCAACGTCCGCACCAGCTATGGCCGGCGCACCGTCTACGGGCCGCAGTGCCTGCGCGACTACGGCTATCGGATCGACCGGGCGCGCTATTGAACAGGGGCGAGCATCGGGCAGACCGGGCGGCGTCCCCCTGGCGCCGCCCGCCCAGGGGCGGATGTGGCAGCATCCGCCCCACCGGCTTGTGCAGCCCGGGCTTTGCCGCGATGCATAGGGCATGACCGGCGCCGCCGACTTCAGCCATGAAACCGCTGCCCGTGTGCGCGGGTTCTGGCCGGTGGCCGGCGTCGACGAGGCCGGGCGCGGCCCGCTGTGCGGCCCGGTGGTGGCGGCGGCGGTGATCCTCGACCCCGACCGCATCCCGCCCGGCCTGAACGATTCCAAGAAACTCACCGCGGCCCGGCGCGAGGCGCTGTTCGCCCAGATCCTCGCCCAGGCCGAATGCGGCGTCGGCCTGGCAAGCCCGGCCGAGATCGACGAACTGAACATCCTGCGCGCCAGCCATCTGGCGATGGAGCGCGCCATCGCCGCCCTGCCCCGCCCGCCCGCGCATGTGCTGATCGACGGCAACCTGATTCCGCGCGGACTGGCGACGCCGGCCGAGGCGGTCGTGAAGGGCGATGCGCTATGCCTGACCGTCGCCGCCGCCTCGGTCGTCGCCAAGGTGACGCGCGACCGGATCATGGTGGATTTGGCGCAACAGCACCCCGGCTATGGCTGGGCGAAAAACGCCGGCTACCCGACCAGGGACCATCTGGCGGCCCTGCAAATCCTTGGTGTGACCCCACACCATAGGCGTTCGTTCAAGCCCGTCCACAACATCTTGTATCAAGCAAAATCCATAAGTGCTTGATTCAAAAAAGAATTTGACGGCGAATCACTCCTGACTCATCTTGATGCCAACGAACCGGCAGCAGACCGGACAGAGGCAGAGATGACCACGACAACCAGCCAGAAGGCGGCCGCCCTGCCGCTGAACCAGATCATTGCGGGTGACTGCATCGAGGTGATGCGGTCGCTGCCCGAAGCGTCGGTCGATCTGATCTTCGCCGATCCGCCCTACAATCTTCAGCTGCGCGGCGAGTTGCACCGGCCCGACAATTCCCGTGTCGACGCGGTCGACGACGCCTGGGACCAGTTCGCCAGCTTCGACGCCTATGATCGTTTCACCCGCGACTGGCTTGCCGCCGCCCGCCGTCTGCTGAAGCCCAACGGCGCGATCTGGGTGATCGGGTCCTATCACAACGTCTTCCGCATGGGGGCCGAGCTTCAGAACCAGGGATTCTGGATCCTGAACGACGTGGTCTGGCGCAAGTCGAACCCGATGCCCAATTTCCGCGGCAAGCGGCTGACCAATGCCCATGAAACGCTGATCTGGGCTTCGCGCGGCGAAGGGTCGAAATACACCTTCAACTACGAGGCGCTGAAGGCGCTGAACGAAGGCGTGCAGATGCGGTCGGACTGGGTGATCCCGCTCTGCACCGGCAACGAACGGCTGAAGGACGGCGCCGGCGACAAGGCCCATCCGACGCAGAAGCCCGAGGCGCTCCTGCACCGCGTCATTCTCGGCACCACCAACCCCGGCGACGTGATCCTTGATCCGTTCTTCGGCACCGGCACGACCGGGGCAGTGGCCAAGATGCTGGGCCGCGAATTCATCGGGATCGAGCGCGAAGCCGCCTATCACACCGTCGCCGAGGCGCGCATCGCCCGTATCCGCAAGTTCGACAAGGAGGCGCTGGAGATCACCGGATCGAAACGCGCCGAGCCGCGCGTGCCTTTCGGCCAGGTGGTCGAACGCGGGATGCTGCGGCCGGGCGAGGAGCTTTTCTCGATCGGCAACCGCTACAAGGCCAAGGTCCGCGCCGACGGCACGCTGATCGGCAATGACGTGAAGGGCTCGATCCATCAGGTCGGCGCCCATCTGGAAGGCGCGCCTTCGTGCAACGGATGGACCTACTGGCACTTCCGACGCGACGGCAAGATGGTGCCGATCGACATCCTGCGCCAGCAGATCCGCGCCGAGATGGAGGCCGATCAGGGCCGCCCGCACTGAATTCAGTTACCGCCGGTGCCTGTGGCCAGACCACGGCACATACCTGGCCCCGCCGTAGCGATACGGCGGGGATTTTTCGCGCCTTGCCCTGCGGCCAGCGTCCCGTTCATCTTGGCACAAATATCCCGGGGTGCGGGGCAGAGCCCCGCAAGCACGCCCCGCGCGGCATCGGCAAACGCCCCCGGTTATAGTCCCCCCAGTCGGTCACATCGGGGTAGAACCGCCGCCGCCAGGCACGGACCCGCGGGTTCATCCGCCGCCGCCACAGGGGCGGAATCATCGCCAGCCAGGTCATCGCCGGATAGCCGTAGGGAAGTTGCGGGGCCTGGTCGGCGGCGTAGGTCTGCAACAAGGGATAGCGTCGGTCCGGCCGGAAATGATGGTCGGAATGGCGCTGGAGATTGATCAGGAACCAGTTCGTCGCCCGGTGGTCGGCGTTCCAGCTGTGGTGCGGCGCGACAGATTCGTAGCGCCCTTCGCCCAGATGGCGACGGGTCAGGCCGTAATGTTCGACGTAGTTGGTCAATTCCAGATGCCAGACCGCGACGAGCGCCTGAAAGGCGAAGAGCCCCACCCCCTGCCAGCCGCCGAGCGCGAACGCCGCACCCAATGCCGCCGCCTGCAAGAGCCCATAGCGCCAGAACGGGTTGGACCTGTCGCCCATCCCGCGCCCGGCCCGCGCCAGAAGCTGCCTTTCGGCCCGCCAGGCCGAGGCCGGCCCTTCGCGCAGGACACGTGGGAAAAAGCGGTGGAACCCCTCGTTGTAGCGGGCGGTCACCGCATCGCGCACCGTGCCGACATAGCGGTGGTGGACCAGCAGATGTTCGCTGCGGAAATGGCTGTAAAGAACCAGCGCCATCAGGATGTCGGCCAGCCAGCGTTCGGTCCGGTTCCTCTGGTGCATGAGTTCATGGGCATAGACGATGCCGACCGCGCCGGTGGTCAGGCCGATCCCGAAGAACAGCGCCAGCTTTTCGACCGGCCCCAGCGCGCCGGGCTGGGCCGACCACCAGATCGAACCGTAGATCGCCGCCAGTTCGAAGACCGGCCAGACCAGGGTGATCAGCCGGTGGCGGAACAGCGCGGTCTCGGCGGTCTCGACCGGCGGGTTCTCCTCGTTCCGGCTCAGGACCACATCCAGCAGGCTCAGCACCCCATAGCCGTAAAGCGGCGGCAAGATCAGCATCCAGCCGCCATGCGCCGCCCCCAGCCACAGAAGCGGCAGCATCCCGAACGATATCAGGAAGGGCAGCGCCCGGATCGGGCTCTTGGCACGGGGAACTCATGGGGCACCTGCAAGGCGGCAACGGCCCATTCTAGGGGGACGGCGGCGGCGGCTCAACCGCCGGATCGGGCCAGCGCCAGGTCGTGGACCTTGCGCATCAGCGTCGGCAGGTCGGCGGCGCGGAAATCGGCGGGCAGGTGGAACGCGCCCTTTTCGGGATTGGCGCCCTGCGGGACGGTGGCGGCCATCACCGTCAGAGACAGATGAAAATGGGTAAAGGTGTGCTGCACCTCGCCCTCCAGCCGTGCCCAGTCGGCGGCCAGCGGCGGGGCCGGCGCCGGATCGCCCGGCCCCCAGTCGCTGCAGGAAAGCCGAGCATTCCGCCCAAAAGCCCATGCGGCGGCCGAAGCTCCAAGAGGATCGCCCCGTCGGTGCGACGGGCGACATAGGCAATGCCGCGACGGCGGGGCTTGGCGGGCTTTGCCGCCCGGCGCGGCAGATCGGCGGCGCAGCCCGCGATCCGCGCCGCGCAAGCGCCTGTCAAGGGGCACAGCGCGCAGGCCGGATTGCGCGGCGTGCAGATCGTGGCGCCCAGATCCATCATCGCCTGGGCATGATCGCCGGGGCGCGTCGCGGGCGTCAACCGGGCGGCCAGCGCCCGCAGTTCCGCCTTGGCGGCCGGGAGTGGCGTCTGCACCGCGTAAAGGCGGGCCACGACCCGCTCGACATTGCCGTCGACCACCGCCGCCGGCCGGTCGAAGGCGATGGCCGCCACGGCCGCCGCCGTATAGGGACCGATGCCCGGCAGCGCCAGCAGCCCGGGCAGATCGTCGGGAAACCGGCCGCCGCAATCCAACACGACCGCGCGGGCGCACTTCAGCAGGTTGCGGGCACGGGCATAATAGCCAAGCCCCGCCCATTCGGCCATCACCGCCTGATCCGGCGCCGCTGCAAGATCGGCAACGGTCGGCCAGCGGGCGATGAAGCGGGTGAAATAGCCGGTCACCGCCGCCACCGTCGTCTGCTGCAACATCACCTCGGACAGCCAGACCCGGTAGGGATCGGGCTGATGCCCGGCCTGCCGGTCGGCCGGAGAGACCCGCCAGGGCATGCGGCGGGCATGCCGGTCGTACCATGCCAGCAGCGCCCGGCCGATCGCAGCCGCTTCGTCCCCTGCCCCGCCCGCTGCGGCCGTTTTTGCCATGTCCAAAGTCCGACCGCCTTTCTATGATGGGCCGATCTTTCACCGGCCGGGCGGCAATGTCCAACGCTTCGAAATCCAACGGCAGACGGATGCGCGGGTTCGAGGCCGCGGCGGGCCTCTTGCGCGAACGGATTCGCACCGCCGGCGAAAGCCGGGGGTTCGCGCTGACCCGGCTTCTGACCCACTGGCCCGAGATCGTCGGCGAGGATCTGGCCGCCACCGCCCTGCCGGTGAAGGTTGGCTATGGAAAGGACGGGTTCGGCGCCACCCTGACGCTTCTGGTTCAGGGCGCCTCGGCGCCGCTGGTGCAGATGCAGCTGGCCCGCATCCAGGACCGGGTGAACGGCTGTTACGGCTATAATGCCATTTCGCGCATCCGCCTGACCCAGACATCGTCGAGCGGATTTGCCGAAGGGCAGACACCCTTCGCCCCGGCGCGCCCGGCCGCCCCGCCCCGGCCCGATCCGGCGATCAGGGATGACGCAACCGCACTTTCCCGTGACATAGGCGACGAATCCCTGCGGGCGGCGCTTGAAGCATTGGGCGAAAAAGTCTTATGTCGGGCGCGGAAAACGAAAGGCTGAGGCAATGAAGAAAACCGTTCTGCTGGGTGGCGGGGCCGTGGCGCTGGTTGCTGCCGCGGGTGCGCTGTGGCTTGCCGGCAAGACGCCGGACGCAGGCATGACCCCGATCTCGCTGAGCGCCAGCGCCCAGGAAACCGCCCCGGCCGCCACGACCACCAGTTCGGTGGCCTCGCGGGTGCCCGACATGGTCATGGGCAAGATCGACGCGCCGGTGACCGTGGTCGAATATGCCTCCTTCACCTGCCCGCACTGCGCGAATTTCCACGCGACGGTCTGGAACGAGTTCAAGAAGAACTACATCGACACCGGCAAGGTGAAGTTCGTCTACCGCGAGGTCTATTTCGACAAGTTCGGCCTGTGGGCGGCCATCGTCGCGCGCTGTGGCGGACCCGAGAAATATTTCGGCATTTCCGATATTCTCTATGACCACCAGAAGGACTGGCTGGCCTCGAACGACGAAAAGGGCATCGCCGATGCGCTGAAGAAGATCGGCCTGTCGGCCGGCATGACCGAGGATCAGGTCAATGCCTGCCTGAACGACAATGACCAGGCCAAGGCGATGGTCACCGCCTACCAGACCAATGCCACCAACGACAATGTCCAGGGCACGCCGACCTTCCTCATCAACGGCGAAAGCCATTCCGGCGAAATGACCTATGCCGAATTCGCCGCCCTTCTCGACGCCAAGCTGAAGAACTGACGATGACGCCGCTGAATGGGCTGAAGGTCGTCGAACTGGCGCGGATCCTGGCCGGCCCCTGGGCGGGCCAGATCCTTGCCGATCTGGGCGCGGACGTCATCAAGGTCGAGGCGCCCGAGGGCGACGACACCCGCCGCTGGGGGCCGCCCTTCATCGACCGCGACGGCGACCGTTCGGCCGCCTATTTCCACGGTTGCAACCGGGGCAAGCGGTCGGTCATCGCCGATTTCCGCACCGAGGAAGGCCAGGCCTTCGTGCGGGCGCTGGTGGCCGACGCCGACATCCTGATCGAGAATTTCAAGGTCGGCGGGCTGAAGAAATACGGGCTGGATTATGACAGCCTGCGCAAGGTCAATCCCCGGCTGATCTATTGCTCGATCACCGGCTTTGGCCAGGACGGACCCTATGCCCACCGCGCCGGATACGACTATATCATCCAGGGCATGGGCGGGCTGATGTCGGTGACCGGCGATCCGTCGGGCCAGCCGCAGAAGGTGGGCGTCGCGGTGTCGGACGTGTTCACCGGGGTCTATGCGGCGACCGGCATTCTGGCCGCGCTGCACCAGCGCGAACGCACCGGCCAAGGCCAGCAGGTCGACATGGCGCTCCTTGACGTCACGACGGCAATCATGGCCAACCAGGCAATGAACTACCTGGCCACCGGCAAGGCGCCGGGCCGGATCGGCAACGCCCACCAGAACCTGGTGCCCTATGCGGTCTTCGACTGCGCCGACGGCTGGATCATCCTGGCCACCGGCAACGACGCGCAATACCAGCGGCTCTGCGCGATCCTCGGCCTGCCGGAACTGGCGACCGCCGCCAGCTATCTGACCAATGCCGACCGGATCGCCAACCGGACCGAGCTGACCCGGCTGCTGACCGAAAAGACCAGGACCTGGCAAAAGGCCGACCTGCTGGCCGCCTGCGAAGCCGAAGGGGTGCCGGCCGGGCCGATCAATGACCTGTCCGAAGTGTTCGACGACCCGCAGGTCGTGGCGCGGGGGATGCAGCTTGACCTTGACGGGGTGCCGTCGGTGCGCTCGCCCTTCGTCTTCTCGGGCGCCGACCTGGCGCTGGAGCGCGCCTCGCCGAAGCTGGGTGAGCATGACGCCGAGGTGCGCGCCGGATTGATGGCCAAAGCAGGGGGCTCTGCCCCCTGACCCCCGGGATATTTTCGAACGAAAGAAGGGCAGGCCGGCGCGCAATGGGCAAGGCGGTGATGATCCAGGGCGCGGGCTCGAACGTCGGCAAGTCGCTGCTGGTGGCGGGCCTCGCGCGTGCGGCCCGGCGGCGCGGCCTGACGGTGGCGCCGTTCAAGCCGCAGAACATGTCGAACAATGCCGCGGTCACCGTGGACGGCGGCGAGATCGGCCGGGCCCAGGCACTGCAGGCGATGGCGGCGGGGCTGGAGCCCCATACCGACATGAATCCCGTTCTGCTGAAACCCGAAAGCGATCTGGGCGCGCAGGTGGTGGTGCAGGGGCGACGGCTGGCGACGGTGAAGGCGCGCGACTATGCAGCGATGAAGCCGCAACTGATGGGCGAGGTGCTGGACAGCTTTGGCCGACTGAAGGCGGCGCATGATCTGGTGATCGTCGAGGGCGCGGGCAGCCCGGCCGAGGTTAACCTGCGTTCGGGCGACATTGCCAACATGGGTTTCGCGCGAGCCGCCGACGTGCCGGTGGTGCTGGCCGGCGATATCGACCGGGGTGGCGTAATAGCCCAGATCGTCGGCACCCAGGCGGTGCTCGACCCCGATGATGCGGCGATGGTCGCCGGGTTCCTGATCAACAAGTTCCGCGGCGATCCGCGGCTGTTCGACGATGGCTACCGGCTGATCGCGGCGCGGACCGGCTGGCGAGGGTTCGGGGTTGTGCCCTGGTTCGCCGAGGCCGGCAGCCTGCCTGCCGAAGATGCGCTCGACCTGCCGGGGGCGGGCGGCGCGGGCGGGTTGAAGATAGCCTGCCTGGCCCTGTCGCGGATCGCCAATTTCGACGATCTCGATCCCCTGAAGCTGGAGCCGGGCGTCAGCCTGACGATGGTGCGCGCCGGGCAGGCGGTGCCGGGCGACACCGACCTGCTGATCCTGCCGGGGTCGAAGTCGACGCGCGGCGACCTGGCCTTCTTGCGGGCGCAGGGCTGGGACGTCGACATTGCCGCCCATGTCCGGCGCGGCGGCCATGTGCTGGGTATCTGCGGCGGCTACCAGATGCTGGGGAAGGTGGTGCGCGACCCGCAAGGGATCGAGGGGCCACCGGGCGAGACGGCGGGGCTGGGGCTTCTGGACGTGGACACGGAGATGAGCCCCGACAAGCGGCTGACGCGCACGCAGGCGGTGCATGCGGCGACCGGGGCGGCGATGGAGGGCTACGAGATCCACATCGGCCGCACCGAAGGGCCGGACCGGGCGCGGCCTTTCGCGCTGGTCGGCGGGCAGCCGGAAGGGGCGATGTCGGCGGATGGGCGGATCGCCGGGTCCTACCTGCACGGGATGTTCGCCGCCGACGGGTTTCGCGCCGCCTGGCTGAAGGGGCTCGGGGCCGCTTCGGGGCTGCGCTACGGCGCCAGCGTCGAGGCGGTTCTGGACCGGCTGGCCGACCATCTTGAGGCGCATCTGGACGTGGCCGGCATCCTGGCGCTGGCGCGCTAGATCGCAGCGTCAGCCCGACCGTTCGGTCAGCGCACGCGCAAGCGCGCCGATCATGTCGGTTCGCGTCACCACCCCGACAAGGTCCAGGTCCTCCAGCACCGGCACCGCCTGCTGGCGGCCGTCCGACATCAGCGCCAGCACCGTGGCGATCGGGGTTTCCGGGTTGGCGGTGATGAAGTCGGTCGACATGAGATGGTCGGCGTCCTCGCTTTCGTCGCTGATGCCCAGAAGGTCGGCTTGCGAGAGCACACCCAGATAGCGCCCGTCGAAATCGACAACCGGCAGGGTCTTGAAGCCGTGGGCGCGAAACTCGGCCGTCAGCTTGCTGGGATGGTCGCCAGGGGCGGCGGTCACCAGGTCGCGCGACATGACGTCGCCGGCGGTCAACCCCCCCAGATGGCGGGCGGTTGCCTCGGCCTCGGCGGCGCCGATCAGGCGGGCAAGGTCTTCAACACCGATGTTGGCGGCCAGCCGCATTTCGCCCAGAAGCCGGCCCAGATCGGCGGCCGACAGGCCCAGCCGGCGATCGGGCGGCAGGTCGTGGGTGTGGTGCGGGCCTTCGACCGGCGGCTGGCGGAACGGGTACTTGCGCCCGGTTGCCCGGTTGAACAGGGTGGCGAGCAGGGCCAGAAGCGCGCTGTCGAGCGCGACCGGATGCAGGGCGAAGCCAAAGCCGTGCCGGGCCACCGTTGCCGGGCTGAGCGCAATCAGCAGGGCGATGGCCCCGCCCGGTGGATGCATGGCGCGGGCCAGCATCATCGCCACCACCGCCAGCCCGACCGCGCAGCCCACCGCCAGCGACGGATCGGGCACCACCAGCACGGCGGTGATCGCCGCCAGCGCCGACAGCGTGTTGCCGACGACCACCGACCAGGGCTGCGCCAGCGGGCTGTTGGGGACGCCGAAGACCAGGAAGGTCGTCGCCCCCAGCGGCGCGATCAGCAGCGACACCGCCACATCGTCAGCGCGCAACAGTCGCGCCGCCACCAGCGCGCAGGCGACGATGCCGGCGCCGGCGCCCAGCGCGGCGCGCAGGATCTCGACCAGCGTCGGCCGGGCCAGGGCGGGCCCCAGCATGCGCAGGACACGGCGGGCAGAGATCATCGCGGCATCATCGCCAGGCGGATCAGGGCGCGTTCCATCACCGCCATCGCCGGCGCGCGCGAGGACGAGCGCAGGGTCAGGTCGGTGTCGGTAATGAGCTGCAGGGCCTGTTCCAGCCGGTAGAGGCCCCAGCCCTGCGCCTGCCGCAGCATCCGGTCGCGGCGCGGGCCATAGACCGGCGGACGGACGCGGGCGATGCCTTCGGCCGCGCCACCGGGCGCCGCGGCGGCGGCGTGCAGGGTGCGAAAATGGCGCATCGCGCCGATGCACAGCGTGACCGGGCTGACCCCCTGCCCTTCCAGCCGCCGCATCAGGGTACCGATCCGGGCCGGCTGCGCCTCGGCGGCGGCGTTCAGGACATCGTCGACCTCGGCCTCGATGGTGGCGGGCGCGCAGGCCGCCACGTCGGCAGGCGACAGCGGCGCAGGATCCTGCCCCTTGTAGAGGGAAATCTTCTCGATCGTCTGGCGGAAATCGCCGGGATCAAGCTCGCGGGCCAACGCCGACAGATCGGCCATCGCCTCGCGGTCGATGTCCTTCAGGCCGGCCTTGCGCAGCGCGGCCTCGATCTCTTCGCGGGTCGGCGGATCGTCGTAGATGCCGGCGGCATAGGCGTTCGGATGATCCTCGAACAGCTTTTTCAGCGCCGAGGCCTTGGTCAGGTTGCCGGCGGTCACGATCAGCACGGCATCACCCTTCCGCCAGTCCTGCAAGGCCGTGGCAAGAATCGGGGCCAGCGCATCGCCGGCATCCTCGACAAAGGCGACACGCTGGCCGGGGAAGAAGCCCTGTGCCTTCAGGGCGTCAGCGATCTGGGCGGGGTCTTTCCGCAGGTCGGCCGCCGGCATGCGGGCCAGGCGCATTTCCGCCTCGCCCTCGGGGCCGATCAGCGCGGCGATCACCTCTTGCCGCTTCAGCGCCACGCGCATCGCATCGCCGCCATAGATCAGAAGCCCGCATCGATCCGGTTCGGGCCGGGCGAAATAGCGGCTGGCGGCCGCCCCCGCCAGCTTCACGGCCGCGCCCACCGGGCCGAGGTGGCGATCAGGTCGGTGACGATCTGGTCGGCGAGCATCCGCATCAGCCGCAGATAGGCGTCGCGCGCCGAGGCGTCAGTCGCCACCACGGTTCCCGAGGCGGAATAGGAGACGAAGTTCCGAACCGTACCCGAGGCGACGATGCGGTCTTCGTTGACCGGGCGCAGGCTGTAGGCGACGCTGCCCACCACGTTGTAGCGGGTGGTGGCGTTGTCGGGGGTGATCCCCACGCCGACCGGATAGGCCGAGATCGTATAGCTGAGCCGCCAGGCCGGCGACTGGGCGCGGCCAAGCCGCTCCTGCAGGCGGCCGACGAGGTCGAAGGCGTTCTTTTCGCCGGGATCGTCGATGCGGATGCGGCCCTGAAGCCCGCGCGCCGGCCCGGACGGACCATAGGCGGGAACAAAGCCGCAGGCCGCCAGCGGCGCGCCCGCCAGTAGCGTCAGGAAGCCGCGTCGGTCAGATGACGACATTGACGATCC
>JAXMDK010000017.1:0-102491 GCA_046348855.1 Paracoccaceae bacterium
GCGCCGCTGGCGGCGCCGCCCCTGGGTGTGGCGGGCGGGATGCCCCGCGCGCGCCTCCGGCGGGGATATTTCAGGACAGAAAGTGGAACAGCCTGCCCCCGGGGTGGGGACAGGCTGCACTTCCTGTCGCGGTCATCGGCTTCCCAGCCTGTACCGCCTGCCCATCCTGACCAGCCGGGCTTAACGAGAGGTTAAGGCCCCACTTTCTGTCCGAAAATATCCCGGGAGGGTGCGGGAGGGCAGCGCCCTCCCGCCTTTTGTGCCGCCGGTCAGCTCAGGTAGTAGTCCACCGGCTCGAGCCGCGCGGGCGGGGCTTCGCCAAGGTGCGGCGCCAGGCCGACCTCGATCGTCCGGCACAGCGCGTCGAGAGGCAGGCCGTTGAGGGTCGCGCCGAACGGGTGCGACAGTTCCTCGGTCACTTCCGCCAGGCCGAAGAACACATAGGCGACGATCGCGGTGAAGACCGGGGCCATCCAGCCGGCGGGTCCGATCAGCGCCAGCGGCAGGAGCAGGCAGTAGAGATAGCAGGTGCGGAAAACCAATAGCGAATAGACGAAGGGCAGAGGCGTCGCCGCGATCCGTTCACAGCCGGCCTGCTGGAGCGCGATGCTGGCGAGCCGGGTGGTCAGGGTACGGCTGCCGAAGCCGTCGATCTCGCCCGCGGCCTGGCCGGCGGCGATCTCGGCGGCCAGCGCGTCGAGCGCGGCGCAGGGCGGATGGGCGGCGTCGGCAAAGGGTCCGGCGCCCGCCGCAAGGGCGGCGGCGTCTGGCGTCTGGCGGCGCAGGTTCAGTCGGTGCAAATGGACGAAGGCCCGCGCCAGCCGCAGGATGGCGGTGCGGCGGCCTTCGCCCGACACGCAGATCGCGCATTCCCGGCCCAGCGCCCGGAGATCGGCAACCAGCCCGCCCCACAGCCGCCGCGCCTCCCACCAGCGGTCGTAGGCGGCGTTGTTGCGAAAGCCCAGGAACAGCGACAGGGCGATACCGAAGACGGTGAAGGGTGTCGCCTCAAGCCGCGGCATGAGCAGCATGCCGGAGCGGTCCAGCCCGACCAGCAGCGCCGAAAAGGCCGCGAACCCCAGGATCGGGCCGGCGATGCGCGGCAGGACCGAACCCCGGAGCGCGAACAGCAGTTGCCACAGGCCCGGCTTGTCGCGGACGATCACGCCAGCGCCCGCCAGCCGATGTCGCGCCGGCAGAAGCCGCCGGGCCAGTCGATACCGTCGACCATCGCATAGGCGCGGTCGCGCGCCTCGGCGAGCGTCGCGCCTCGCGCGGTGACATTCAGCACCCGCCCGCCGGTCGCCGTCACCTTGCCGTCGCAGAGTGCGGTGCCGGCGTGAAAAACCATCTGTTCGCTGGTTTCCGGCAGCGCGTCCAGGCCGCCGATGGCGCTGCCCTTGGCGTAGGCCCCCGGATAGCCCTGCGCCGCCATCACCACTGTCAGCGCGTGATCGTCGGCCCAGTTGACCCGGGCTTCGGCCAGCCGCCCCTCGGCGCAGGCCAGCATCAGGTCGAGCGCCTGCGCCCCGAGCCGCATCATCAGCACCTGGGTTTCGGGGTCGCCGAAGCGGGCGTTGTATTCGACCAGGCGGGCGCGGCCGTCGGCGATCATCAGCCCGGCATAGAGGACACCCTGGTAGGGGGTGCCGCGGCGGGCCATTTCGGCGATGGTCGGCTTGACGATTTCTTCCAGTGCCTGCGCGGCGATGGCATCGGTCAGGACCGGCGCCGGCGAATAGGCGCCCATGCCGCCGGTGTTGGGGCCGGTGTCGCCGTCGCCCACGCGCTTGTGGTCCTGCGCGGTCCCGATGGGCAGCACGTTCCGCCCGTCGCTGAGGACGAAGAACGAGGCCTCTTCGCCGGCCATGAACTCCTCGACCACCACCTCGGCGCCGGCCGCGCCCATCGATCCCCCGAACATGTCGCTGACCGCCGCCTCGGCCTCGGGCAATGTCATGGCCACCACCACGCCCTTGCCGGCCGCCAGCCCGTCGGCCTTGATGACGATCGGCGCGCCCTTGGCCCGCACATGGGCAAGGCAGGCCGCCCGGTCGGCAAAGCGCGCCCAGCCGGCGGTGGGCGCGCCGGCGGCGTCGCAGATTTCCTTGGTGAAGGCCTTGGAGGCTTCCAGCCGCGCCGCCGCCGCCGAAGGCCCGAAGGTCAGGACGCCGGCAGCCCGCAGCGCGTCGGCCACGCCCGCCGCCAGCGGCGCCTCGGGGCCGACGATGACGAAATCGACGGCGTTTTCGGCGGCGAAGCTCGCCACCGCCGCCCCGTCGAGAATGTCGAGATCGGCGCATTCGGCGATGACCGCGATGCCGGCATTGCCCGGCGCCACGATCAGCCGGTCGCATTTGGGGTTCTGCTGGACCGCCCAGGCCAGCGCATGTTCGCGCCCGCCGCCGCCGAGGATAAGAATGTTCACCCGCGCCCCCGCTTCCGCTTCGCCTGCCGGCGTCATAAGGTGCGTCGGAACCCGAGACAAGCGAGCCATGGACATTTTCGAAGACCGCCCCGGCAATGCCCCCGAATATACCGTCTCGGAAATCTCGGGCGCGGTGAAGCGCGTGATCGAGGGCGAGTTCGCCCATGTCCGTGTCCGGGGCGAGATCAGCCGGGTGTCGCGCCCGGCCTCGGGGCACCTCTACTTCGACCTGAAGGACGACCGTGCCGTCATCGCTGCAGTCAGCTGGAAAGGGCAGGCGGCGCGCATGACCGTGCGGCCGGAGGAAGGGCTGGAAGTGATCGCCATCGGTCGGCTGACCACCTTTCCCGGCCAGTCCAAGTACCAGTTGATCGTCGAGGATCTGGTGCCGGCGGGTGCCGGCGCGCTGATGGTCATGCTGGAAAAACGCAAGGCGGCGCTGGCGGCCGAGGGCCTGTTCGCGCCCGAACGCAAGAAGCCGATCCCCTATCTGCCCGAGGTGATCGGCGTCGTCACCTCGCCATCGGGCGCGGTGATCCGCGACATCCTGCACCGGCTGCGCGACCGTTTCCCGCGCCGGGTCGTCATCTGGCCGGTGGCCGTCCAGGGGGAAAAATGCGCCCCCGAGGTGGCCGCGGCGATTCGCGGCTTCAACGGGCTGGTCCCCGGCGGCCCGGTGCCGCGCCCCGATCTCATCATCGTCGCGCGCGGCGGCGGCTCGATCGAGGACCTGTGGGGTTTCAACGAGGAGATCGTCGTGCGCGCCGCTGCCGCCTCGGCGATCCCGCTGATCTCGGCGGTCGGCCACGAGACCGACACGACGCTGATCGACCATGCCGCCGACCGACGGGCGCCGACCCCCACGGCGGCGGCGGAAATGGCGGTGCCGGTGCGGGCCGAACTCTTGGCCTGGGCCGCCGAACAGGGCGCGCGGCTGATCCGTACCAGTCGCCAGCGGCTCGACCAGCGCGGCCAGCGGCTGGCCGACCTGGCGCGCGGCTTGGGGCGGCCCGAATCGCTGGTCCAGCCGGCGCGGCAACGCTTCGACCTGTGGTCCGACCGGTTGCCCCTGGCGCTGCGGATGGCGGCGGCGCGCAAGCGGGCGGGGTTTGCGGCGCTGTCCGGGCGGGTCAGCCCGGCGCTTCTGCTGCGGTTCCTGGTGACCGAGCGCAAGAGCCTGACCGACCGGGCCGGCCGGCTGGCCCCGGCGCTGGCGCGGCTGGCGCGCGATGCGCGGCGTGACTGCGAACGCCAGCGGGTCCGGCTCGACGATCTGGGCCTCCGGCTGACGCAAGCCCTGACCACACGGCAGCGCGCCCTTTCCGACCGGCTGGCGGCACTCGACCGCACCCGGACCTCGCTTGGCTACCAGCAGACGCTGGCGCGGGGCTTCGCGGTCGTGCGCGCCGACGGCAAAGTGGCCACCAGCCGCGCCGCGGCCGCTGGGGCGCGGCGGCTGGAGATCGAGTTCCACGATGGCAGGCTGGCGGCAGAACCGCTGTCGGGACCGTCGAAACCCGATCAGGGCACGCTCTTCTGATCCTTCTTCCGTTGGCAAATATCCCGGGGGGTGCGGGGGGCAGAGCCCCCCGCGGGTCGCCGCGCAGTCGGCGAAAACTTGCAGGGGCGGCTCAGACCCCCACGTCGGGCCCCAGACAGGCCATCGGCGCCGGGCTCGACTGGCGGGCGACCAGCGGCGGCTGATCTATCGGCGCGCCGACGAAACTGCCTTCCAGCCCCTCGGCTGTCTGGCGGAAGGTCCAGCATTGCGGCGTGCCCGGCAGGTCTTCGTAGCTGAAACAGATCTGGTCGCCGTTGGCCTGCCATTCGCCCTTCTTGCAGTCCTGCCCGGTGAAGGCCCAGATGACGCGGTGGCCGGGCAGATATTGTTCGGCGCCGTAGGACTGGCCCTCGAGCGTGTAGAAGAAGGTGCGCCCGGTGGTCAGCGCCTCGAACGCGCCGGGGTCGAGCGGTGCCGCGACCAGTGCCGAAGCCCGCAGGATCGCGACGGTCAGGGCGACGACTGCCTTCATCGCGCCGCCCGCGGCCGGGGCAGGCGGCCGTCCATGACCCGGCGCCACAGCGGCGGCACCAGCGCCAGCGTCGCCATCACCGGCAGCGACCAGGGCAACAGCGGCGCGCGGCCCTCTGGCGACAGTTCCAGCGCCGGATAGGGGCGGGCGGGGTGCAGGTGGTGGTCGGCATGGCGCGGCGCGTGCAGCATCATCCAGCCGGAAAACGGGTCGGGCGCGTCCCAGCTGTGGGCCGGGCCGAAGGGCTCGTAGGCGTCCGGCCCGGTCTTTTGCCGCTCCAGCCCGTAATGCTGCACATAGTCCGACAGCAGAAGCTGGACCTGCGCATGGGCCGACAGCAACAGCCAGACCAGCAAGCCCAGCGGGCCGAAGGCCAGGGTGACGCCGATGGCCACGGCGAGACTGCCACCCAGATAGACAAGATAGGGGTTCGCCCAAGCACCGCCCGCCACCCCCTGGCCCTCGCGCCGGCCGCGCTCCATCTCGTAGCCGGCCACGAACTCGCCGGGCCAGGCGCGGGCAAGGAAGGCATAGAAGCTTTCGCCCGCCGCGGCCGAGTTGGGATCGTCGGGGGTGGCGGCAAAGCGGTGGTGGACCAGCCGGTGCGCCGAGGTGTGATGGCCGTAAAGAAGCGACACATAGACCCACAGCCCCAACCGGAACGGCAGGCGCGCCGGCTGGTGGATCAGTTCGTGGGCGACCGGGTTCGAAACCTGGCCGAACCACAGGCCGAAGCCCAGGAAACAGGCGATCCAGCCGCCGGGGCCCAGCCCGGTGTCGCCCGCCAGCGCGAAGACCGCGAAAGCCAGCAGCGGAAAGTGCAGCGCGCCGAGCCCGACCGCGAGCCCGCCGGTCCAGCGGTCTCCCTCGGTCGGCGGGCGGGGCGCCAACAGCCGGCGGCCCAGCCGGTCGGCGGCGGCAAGAAAGAGGGTGATCCACAGGAAGGCGAACCAGGCCCATCCGCCGCCGGCCAGCGCCCCGATGACCAGAAGGACTGCCGGCGACAGGCTGGCCGCGGCAAAAGGCCAGACGGGATGGGCAAGCGGAGGCGGGCGCATGGCGAAACACCGGGCAGAGGGCAGAGGCCGGACGCAACGGCAAGGCTGGTCCTGCCGTCGATCCTGCCCCATCCTTGCGCCAGATGCGAGGGGTTGCCGGCGGGCGGCGGAAAGGCAGGGGGCGGATGGTGCTTGAGACTGTTTGCATGATGGCGGGCGCGGGTCTGGCGGTGGCCTATGGCATGGCCCATGCCGGGGAGCCGGCTTCGTGGGCCGGGTCGGCACTCAAGATCGGCAGCGTGCTGGCCCTGGCGGCGGGCGGCCTGGCGGCCGGGGCGCCGGGGCTGATCGTGGCCGGGCTGTTCCTGGGGGCGGCGGGCGATTTCTGCCTGTCGCGGTCCGGCGACCGCTGGTTTCTGGCCGGGATGGCGGCGTTCGGGGCGGGGCACCTGGCCTATGTGCTGGCGCTGTGGCACGGGCTGCCGGGCTGGGTGGCCCTGGCTGCCGTTGTGGCGCTGGCGCTGTCGACCGAGGCCTGGCTGATCCCGCGCACTGGCGCGCTGCGGGGACCGGTCCGGGCCTATGTCCTGCTGATCTCGGCGATGGCGCTGGCGGCGCTGGGGCTTGGCCGCACCGCGCCGCTGATCGTGGCCGGGGCGGGGCTGTTTCTGGGGTCCGACATGCTGCTGGCGCTCGACCGTTTCGTCCTCGGCCCCTCCGCGACCGGCCGGCCGGCGCTGGCCCGGCTGGTCTGGGCGAGCTACTGGATCGGGCAGGCGCTGATCCTTCTGGGCGGCGTGGCGCTGACGTCGGGTTGACGCGCCCCTTCCATCGCGAGGCCGAATTGACTAGGTGATGGGAAACGGCCATCGGGGCGAACGCACGCATGTCATTCTTCAACAAGCTCAAGGATCGCCTGTTCAAGTCCTCCAGCCGGCTTGACGAGGGGCTGGCCGAGATTGTCGCCGATGCGCCGGCCGCTGAGCCAGCTGCCGAGCCGGTTGCTGCCGAACCTGTCGCTGATCTGACGCCGGCGACGCCAGCCACGCCCGCCGCCGAACCCGGCCCGGCCCGGCCCGGCCTGATCGGGCGGCTGTTCGGGGCCGCACGCCCCGAGGCCGAGCCCCGCCGCGTCCTGGACGACGCGATGCTGGAAAGCCTCGAGGAATTGCTGATCCGTTCCGACATGGGCGTGGAGACGGCGCTGCGCGTCGCCGCCAACCTGGCCGAGGGGCGGATGGGCCAGCGCCTGTCGGTCACCGAGATCAAGGGGCTGCTGGCCGACGAGATCGCCCGGATCATGGAGCCGGTGGCGCGGCCGATGCCGATCTATGCCAAGCGCCCGCAGGTGGTGCTGGTGGTCGGGGTCAACGGGTCGGGCAAGACGACGACCATCGGCAAGCTGGCCAGCCAGTTCCGCGCCGCCGGCAAGCAGGTGGTGATCGCGGCGGGCGACACGTTCCGCGCCGCGGCGGTCGAGCAGTTGCAGGTCTGGGGCGCGCGGGCCGGGGTGCCGGTCCTGACCGCGCCGGAAGGGTCCGACCCGGCCTCGCTGGCCTTCGACGCGATGAGCCGGGCCGAGGCCGACGGCGCCGACCTTCTGTTGATCGACACGGCCGGGCGGCTGCAGAACCGCCAGGACCTGATGGAGGAACTGGCCAAGATCGTCAGGGTGATCCGCAAGAAGGACCCCGACGCGCCGCACAACACGCTTCTGGTGCTGGACGCCACCACCGGGCAGAACGCGCTGAGCCAGGTCGAGATCTTCCGCAAGCTGGCCGACGTGTCGGGGCTGGTGATGACCAAGCTGGACGGGACCGCCAAGGGCGGTGTGCTGGTGGCGCTGGCCGACCGTTTCGGCCTGCCGATCCATGCGATCGGCGTCGGCGAGCAGATCGACGATCTGGCCCCGTTCGACCCGGCCGACTTCGCCCGGGCGCTGGTCGGGGCGGGCGCGTGATGGCGGCGCGGCGGCTGGTGGCGGCGGAAAGGGGGCTGTCTGCCCCCTCGGCGCTGACGCGCCTCACCCCCGAGGATACTTGCCAACGGAAGATGTGCACGGGCGCGGAGGCAGGCCGATGAGCGGCGGCAGAAAGATCAGCCCCTGGGTCAAGAGCGCGCTGGAACTGGGGCCGGTGCTGGTGTTCTTCGCCGCCTTCGTCGGGTTCAAGGCGCGGACGGTCACCATCGCGGGCACCGAATACGGCGGCTTCGTGCTGGCGACGGCGCTGTTCGTGCCGGTGCTGGTGGCGTCGACGCTGATCCTGTGGCGGCTGACCGGGCGGCTGTCGGCGATGCAGGTGGTGACGCTGGTCCTGGTGGTGGTGTTCGGCGGCCTGTCGGTCTGGTTCAACGATCCGCGCTTCTTCAAGATGAAGGTGACGCTGATCTACCTGCTGTTCGCGGGGGTTCTGGGCTTTGGCCTCTGGCGTGGCCAGTCCTATCTGGCGCTGGTGATGGACGAAGCGCTGCCGATGGCCCGGGAAGGCTGGATGATCCTGACGCGGCGGATGGCGATGCTGTTCGCGGGCCTGGCCGTGGCCAACGAGGCGATCTGGCGCAATCTCAGCGACCAGTTGTGGGTGGATTTCAAGACCTTCGGCCTGCCGGCGGTGATGGTGCTGTTCTTCCTGGCACAGGCGCGGCTTTTCGAGAAATATTCGACCGACCAGCGGCCCGGCGACAAGAGCTGAGGGCGTGCCGCCGCGCCGTTGACCCTTCCCGACGGTTCCTGTAAGGGGAGGGCGTGGCGCTTTGCTGACCGGATTGCGGGCCACGTTAAACAAGCCGCTAAAAGGGTTGGAGGCATCAGCCCCCGCCGTATCCCGGTCGGGGGCTTTTTTGTTGCCGGAGGCGCGAACATGACAGGCTGGAAGACTCAGACGAAACTGGTGCATGCGGGGGTGCGGCGGAGCCAGTATGGCGAGATGTCCGAAGCGATCTTCCTGACCCAGGGGTTCGTCTATGACACCGCCGAACAGGCCGAGGCGAGGTTCATCGAAAGCGGGCCGGACGAATTCATTTATGCCCGCTACGGCAACCCGACCGTGCGCATGTTCGAGGACCGGATGGCCGCCATCGAGGGGACCGAGGACGCCTTTGCCACGGCCAGCGGCATGGCGGCGGTCAATGCCGCGCTGACCTCGATGCTGAAGGCCGGGGATCGCGTCGTGGCGTCGCGGGCGCTGTTCGGGTCGTGCCTCTATGTGCTGGACGTGCTGGCCCGCTTCGGGGTCGAGGTGGCGCTGGTCGACGGCACCGACCTGGCGCAGTGGCGTGCCGCCCTGCGTGCCGGGACCAAGGCGGTCTTCCTGGAAAGCGTGTCGAACCCGACGCTCGAGGTCATCGACGTCAAATCGGTCTGCGACCTTGCCCACGCGGTCGGCGCGACCGTCATCGTCGACAACGTCTTTGCGACGCCGACCTTTTCGCGGGCCGTCGAACTGGGCGCCGACGTGGTGGTCTATTCGGCCACCAAGCATATCGACGGGTCGGGCCGCTGCCTGGGCGGGGTGGTCTGCGGCACCAAGGCCTATATCCGCAAGGTTCTGGAACCCTATTTGAAGCATACCGGCGCGGCGATGAGTCCGTTCAATGCCTGGGTGATGCTGAAGGGGCTGGAGACGCTTGACCTGCGGGTGCGCCAGCAGGCTGCCAGCGCGCTGGCGGTGGCCGAGGCGCTGTCCGGGCACGAAAAGCTGGCCAAGGTGATCTATCCGGGGCTCAAGGACCATCCCCACCATGCCATCGCCATGGAGCAGATGGGCGCGGGTGGCACCGTGGTCACGCTGGAGCTGAAGGGCGGGCGGGACGCGGCCTTCCGGTTCCTGAACGCGCTGGAGATCGTCAAGATTTCCAACAACCTGGGCGATGCGAAGTCGATCATCACCCATCCGGCGACGACGACCCACCAGCGGCTGCCGCCCGAGCAGAAGGCGCTTCTGGGGATCACGCCGGGGCTGCTGCGGCTGTCGCTGGGGATCGAGGACCAGTCCGACATCCTGGCCGACCTGACTACGGCGTTGGCCGCCGTCTGACGCGCCGGGGCGCGGCGCGGAACGGCAGGTCGGAAAAGATGAACGCCCGGGCGGGGGAAATACCGCTTGCGTCGGATCAACGTCGCTTTCGATCCGGCGCACTTCGCGTTACATTGCAACTTGATGGCGGAGTGCCCAGATAGGGGGCGATCCGGCGCGGAGGGGGAATCGGATGAACTTTGTCGGCGAGATTGACCGCGACCCGACCGGCGAGGATGCGGCCGAGGCGCTGGAGACCCTGCGCCGCTGGGCGGCGAAGGCCGACCCGACCGAGGTGGCGCGCCTTGACCCGGCGATTGCCCGGCTGCTGCCCGACCGCGCCGTCGGCAACTATCCCGACCTGTCGCGCCGCTACCCCGAGGAGTTCCACCCCGACGCGGCCTATCGGGCCTCGATGCCGGACCTGCAGAACGGCCCGTCGAGCCTGATCGTTGGCGCCCGCGCCCCGATCCAGCATGTCGGCATTTCCAACTTCCGCCTGCCGATCCGCTATCATACCCGCGACGGCGGTGACCTGACGCTGGAAACCTCGGTCACCGGGACGGTGTCGCTGAACGAGGAACGCAAGGGCATCAACATGAGCCGCATCATGCGGTCCTTCTATGCCCATGCCGAACGGACCTTTTCGTTCGACGTGATGGCGCGGGCGCTCGACGACTACAAGGCCGACCATGACAGCCTCGATGCGCGGCTGCAGATGCGCTTTTCCTTCCCGGCGCGGGTCGAAAGCCTGCGGTCGGGCCTGTCCGGCTGGCAATATTACGACATCGCGCTGGAACTGGCCGAAACCGATGGGGTCAGGAAGCGGATCATTCACCTGGACTATGTCTATTCCTCGACCTGCCCCTGCTCGCTGGAACTGTCGGAACA
This sequence comes from Paracoccaceae bacterium, assembly GCA_046348855.1. Taxonomy (GTDB): domain Bacteria; phylum Pseudomonadota; class Alphaproteobacteria; order Rhodobacterales; family Rhodobacteraceae; genus TMP-24. The sequence goes on from JAXMDK010000017.1 coordinate 10,367, forward strand.
TGCGCGGCAGGCGCGCGGGCAACTGGCGACGCCGCATTCGCAGCGGTCGTTCGCCCGGATTTCGGCGGTGGAGGCCGGGTGCAAGCGGCTGTGGTACGAAGACCTGATCGACCTGGCGCGGCTGGCGGTGCCGACCGAAACCCAGGTGATGGTCAAGCGCGAGGATGAACAGGCATTCGCCGAACTGAACGCCGCCAACCCGATCTTCGTCGAGGATGCGGCGCGCAGCTTTGCCGAACGGTTGCTGGCCGAGCCGCGGGTTGGCGATTTCCGCATCGTCGCGGTGCATCAGGAAAGCCTGCACAGCCACGACGCGGTTTCGGTCCTGACCGAGGGCACGACCTTCCGCAGCGAAAGCCTGGATCCGCGCCTGTTCGCCACCCTGCACCGCAGCGCCTGACGAACAAAAGCGGCCCGCGTACGGGCCGCCGGGTCACCCCGCGGACGGGATCAGAGCAGTTTCAGGTCGCTGGCCGAAGACCGGCCGTCGCGGCCCGACTGAAGTTCGTAGGCGATCTTCTGATTGTCGTTCAGGCCCTTCAGGCCCGCACGCTCGACCGCGGAAATATGGACGAACACGTCCTTGCCGCCGTCGTCCGGGGCGATGAATCCGAAGCCCTTCGTCGTATTGAACCATTTCACGGTGCCGGTGGCCATCCGTCTCACTCCCATCTTGGTCACCCCTGGCGCGATTGCCAGAGGCCGTGCAGCCAGGTCTTTCGGGTCTTCCGGCTGCCCCATGAGCAGGGAGCGGTAGGAAAGTCTGCGGTCACGCAAGTAAAGGATGCGGCATTTTGCGCAAAAATCAAGGAAATTGACACAATAGGGTCACGCGACAGGTCTGCGCCCGATTTTGTGCAGCGCCCGGTCAAGCGACAGCGGCCCCGCACCCATGAAGACCAGCGTGGCCAGCATGAACAGCCACAGGCTGCGCTGGTCGAGGATCAGCGCCCCTGATGCCGCGTCGAACCAGCGGCCCAGATCGTCGCCGCCGACCCCGTGGCCATAGATGTCGGTCAGGCTTTGCAGGACGACAAAGCCGATCATGCCAAGCGCAGCCAGCCGGGTGAACAGGCCCAGCGTGACGAGCAGCGGCAGCGTGAATTCGGCCCACATGCCCAAGGTGACAATAGTGCGGGGGAGCAAGCCGATCCCGCCGGTGTCGTAGCCAAGCGCCTCGACCAGACGGGGATAGATTTGCAGATAGGCACCGTCGGTGGGGTGCAAAAAGCCCAGCAGGCCGGGGCCGATCTTGGTCAGCGCCGACGACCAGAAGTAGCACAGAAGCACCCCGGCAAACACCAGCCGCGCCAGCGTCGGCAGCGCCATGGGGGCAATGCAGGCCAGCGCGCCGGCCAGCCGGTCATAAAGCGCAAGGATCGCGGTCATGGCTCATCCGTGGTTAGGTCGGTGATCGCCCCGATCTGCATAAGCAGCGACAGCGTCGCGGTCAGGTCGAAGGGGCCGGCTTCGTCCATCGCCGCGCCAACCGGGGCGCCCTTTTGCAGGGCGGCCACGAAGGCGGTGGCGCCGTGGGGCAGCAATTGCGGCTCCGGGTCGAACGCCGGCCGGGTTATCAGGATGTCCTGGGCCTGGCGCTCGGCGGGCGGTTTGCCGTCGCGCTGATGGGCGCGCCAGATCGACAGGACCGGCCAGTCGGAACGCAGGACCGCGACGGCCGGGGCAAGGCGCAGGCGGGCGGCGAGGAACGCCTCCGGCGATAGCGCCTGCAAACGTGCGGGGTCTATGGGGTCGGTGTCGGCGGCGTGGTAGGCATGGCGCAGCGCCAGTTCCAGCCGCGCCACGTCGGGCAGGTAGCCCAGATGCTGCGCCGGGGCAAAGCCGGCCACGAAGTCGGCCATATCCTGACCATAGAACATCAACAGCGGCGAGGCCGGTGGATGCGCCCGCAAGTGCGCTATCGCCATTGCGGTGAAGAAATCCTCGCCCACCAGCGCACGGACCACCGGAAAGGACTGGCGCAGCGCCTCGGTCAGGCTGGCGGTGACATTGTTGCGGTAGATGCCGAACCGGCGGGCCGCCGGTCCGCCACCGGGTCCGGTCAGGCCCGGCGGTGCGGGTTGGCCGGGGTCGAGAAGTGCGGCGCGGAACCGGGACTGGTTCATGCCAGTGTCCGGGGGAGGACTTGCGCGGCGCGGGCGGCCTCGGCGGCGAGCGTCGACCAGTCGGGCACGTCATTGTCCCATTCGATCAGCGTCGGTTTCGCCCCGCCGGCCGCGATGGCGCGGTGGTAAAGCTGCCAGACCGGATCGGCGACCTCGCGGGCGTGGCTATCGATCAGCACCGCCGCGCCGGTTTCGTCGCGGTCGGCATCATGGCCACCCAGGTGAATCTCGCCGACCAGATGGTGTGGGAAACGGTCGATGTAGGCGGCGGGATCGGTCTGGCGGTTGGTGCAGCTGACGAAGACATTGTTGACGTCGAGAAGCAGCCCGCAGCCGGTGCGGCGGGCGATTTCGGCCAGAAAGTCGATCTCGTCCATCTGGGTCTCGGCAAAGTCGAGATAGACGGACGGGTTCTCCAGAAGCATCCGCCGGCCGAGCCGATCCTGAACCTCGGCCACATGGGCGGCGACGCGGGCCAGCGTCGCCTGAGTATAGGGCAGGGGCAGAAGGTCGTTCAGGTAGGCGCCGTCATGGGTCGACCAGGCCAGATGTTCGGAAAAGCTGGCCGGCTGCAGCCAGTCGCACAGGTGTTTCAGCCGCGCGAGGTGCGCCGGGTCGAGCCCGCCCTCGCCGCCGATCGACAGGCCGACCCCGTGGACCGACATCGGAAAGCGTTCAGCCAGGTGGCGCAACTGCGCCAGAGGCCGGCCGCCGTCGCCCATGTAGTTCTCGGCATGGATCTCCAGCCAGGCGACCGGGTCGGCATCCTGAAGGATGGCGGAAAAATGCTGGGGCTTGTAGCCGACGCCGGGGCGGGCGGGCAGGCTGGCGCGGGATGTGGCGTCAAGCATGGTCACGATCTCCGTGGCTCGGGGCGGCCGGCGATTCCCCCCAATGGGCGGGGAAATCGCCAATGGATTCAGCCTTTCGGCAGGTCGCGGTCGAGCGGGGTGAGCGAACCCACCCGGCCCTCGGGCAGCGCCATGGTGGTGCAGGTGCCGGCGGGCACCAGCTTCCATTCGTTGCCCTGATAGTCGACCTTCGAGGTTCCGGCGCAGGTGGTGCCGGCCCCGGCGGCGCAGTCGTTCTGGCCGGCCAGGGCCACGCCGAAACATTTTTCCTTGGCGCCGTCGGCCTGCGCGGGGGCCGCGATCTGCGTGGCAAGTGCTGCGGCCAGGCTTCCGGCGACGGCGAGGGTCTTGGCGGTCTGGGACATCCGGGGTTCCTTTCGGGTTGGGCGCCGGGGCCGGTGGAAATTCAGCCCTTCGGCAGGTCGCGATCCAGCGCGGTCAGCGAGCCCACGCGGCCGTCGGGCAGTTTCATGGTGGTGCAGGTGCCGGCGGGAACGAGTTTGAACTCATTGCCCTGATAGTCAACCTTCGAGGTCCCGGCGCAGGTGGTGCCGGCCCCGGCGGCGCAATCGTTCTGGCCGGCCAAAGCCACGCCAAAGCATTTCTCCTTGGCACCGTCGGCGGCGGCCGGCGTGGCGAGCGGGGCCGCAAGTGCCGCGGCAAGACTGGTGGCGGCGATCAGGGTCTTCATGTTGTCGGACATCATCTGTTCCTTCATGTTTGCGCGTCGGTTGGGTGCGACAAGGGGAAGGTAGCGGCGGCGGCCGATCGCGGGCCAGTCACGAGCCCGTGGGACACACGTGCGTGAAGGCGCGTCATTATGTCGCAGATGCTCTGTCTGGGGCCTGCCCGGCCGGGGCAGCCCGCCCGAAGCGAACTTTCCCAGCCATTCCCGATGGTTGCGCCCTAGCGCAGGTCCGGCGGCGCGGCCTCGGCGGACAGCGCGTCGAGCGCGGCCGACAGCGCCAATGTTTCAGTTTTGGTGTCGCCTAGGCGACGGACCGAAACAGAACGCTCCTCGACTTCCTTCATGCCGATGGCGAAGATTACCGGAACCTTGCCCACCGAATGTTCGCGGACCTTGTAGTTGATCTTTTCGTTGCGGGTGTCGGCCTCGGCGCGGATGCCGCGGGCCTTCAGCGCCTCGGTCACCTCGGTCACATAGGCGTCGGCGTCCGACACGATCGAGGCGACGACGACCTGGCGCGGGGCCAGCCAGAACGGCAGCTTGCCGGCGTAGTTCTCGATCAGGATGCCGATGAAACGCTCGAACGAGCCGAGGATGGCACGGTGCAGCATGTAGGGCCGGTGCTTGGCCCCGTCTTCGCCGACATATTCGGCATCGAGCCGGTTGGGCAGGTTCGGATCGACCTGGAAGGTGCCGCACTGCCATTTGCGCCCGATCGCGTCGGTCAGCTTGAAGTCGAGCTTCGGGCCATAGAAGGCGCCTTCGCCGGGGTCGATCTCGTAGGGCACGCCGGCGCCCTGGATCGCGGTTTCGAGCATGCCCTCGACCTTGTCCCAGGTCTCGTCCGAACCGATGCGGACCTCGGGGCGGGTCGAGAACTTGATCTCGAACCCGTCGAAGCCGAGGTCGGCGTAGACCGACGACAGAAGCCGGATGAACCCTTCGCACTCCGAACCGATCTGGTCCTCGGTGCAGAAGATGTGGGCGTCGTCCTGCACGAAGCCGCGCACGCGCATCAGCCCGTGCATCGAACCCGAGGATTCATAGCGGTGGCACGACCCGAATTCGGCCAGCCGCAGGGGCAGGTCGCGGTAGCTTTTCAGACCCTGGTTGTAGACCTGCACGTGGCAGGGGCAGTTCATCGGCTTCAGCGCATTGATGCGCTTTTCCTTGGCGCCTTCCTCGTCGACCTCGACGATGAACATGTTCTCGCGGTAGGCCTCCCAGTGGCCGGACTTTTCCCACAGGACCCGGTCTACGACCTGCGGCGTGCGGATTTCCCTGTAGCCGGCGCGGCGCAGGCGGCGGCGCATGTAGTCTTCCAGCGTGCGGTAGATCGTCCAGCCGTTCGGATGCCAGAAGACCATGCCGGGAGCTTCTTCCTGCAGGTGGAACAGCTCCATTTCCTTGCCGAGCTTGCGGTGGTCGCGCTTGGCGGCCTCCTCGAGCATGGTCAGATGGGCCTTCAGATCCTCGCGGTTCTTGAAAGCGACGCCGTAGATGCGCTGGAGCTGCTTGTTGCGGTGATCGCCGCGCCAATAGGCGCCGGCGACCGACATCAGCTTGAAGGCGTCGGCGGGAAGCTGGCCGGTATGCTGGAAATGCGGGCCGCGGCACAGGTCCTGCCAGTCGCCGTGCCAGTACATGCGGATCGGCTGGCCGTCGTCGGGGATCGCCTCGACCAGCTCGACCTTGAAGGGCTCGCCCTTCGCCTTGTAGTAGGCGATGGCGTCGGCGCGCGACCAGACTTCGGTGCGGACCGGGTCGCGGGCGGCGATGATCGCCTTCATTTCCTTTTCGATCGCGCCGAGGTCTTCGGGCGTGAAGGGTGCCTCGCGGTCGAAGTCATAATACCAGCCGTTTTCGATCACCGGGCCGATGGTGACCTTGACCTCGGGCCACAGCGTCTGGACGGCGCGGGCCATGACATGGGCGAGGTCGTGGCGGATGAGTTCGAGCGCCTGGGCCTCGTCCTTCATTGTGTGGATGGCGATGGTGCCGTCGGCTTCGATCGGCCATTGCAGATCGTAGTGGCGTCCGTTGATGCTGGCCGAGATCGCCGCCTTGCCCAGCGACGGCGCGATGGCCGACGCTACTTCGGCCGGCGTCACGCCACGGGCGAACACGCGCTGATTGCCATCGGGAAATGTCAGGGAAATATGGCTCACGGCCCTTCTCCTCGTCGGTTTGGCGCCCACGGAACGCCCGGTTGCGGGTATGGTCCGGGTGTCATCGCGGGTTTGGCGGGGGAAGTCAACAGCCGGGGGTTCCACCCCCGGACCCCCGGGAGTATTGGGGGCAAGGAAAAAGCCAGCCGTTGGGGAGAGCGCCGTGACCAGTCATTTCGAGACGCCGGAAGGGCGGCGGATTGCCTATGACCGGACCCAGGGTGCCGGGCCGGGCGTGGTGTTCCTTGGCGGCTTCAAGTCGGACAAGGATGGCACCAAGGCGCTGGCGCTGGAGGCTTGGGCAAAGGCGCGCGGCCGGGCCTTCCTGCGGTTCGACTATTCCGGGCACGGCCAGTCGTCGGGGGATTTCCTCGATGGCAGCATCGGTGACTGGCTGGCCGATGCGCGGGCGGTGGTGGAAGGATTGACCGAGGGGCCGCAGGTGCTGGTCGGGTCGAGCATGGGTGGATGGATCTCGCTCCTGCTGGCGCGGGCGCTGCCCGACCGGGTGCGCGGGCTCGTGACCGTGGCGGCGGCGCCGGATTTCACCGAGGATCTGATGTGGGCGGGCTTTTCCGACGCCCAGCGGCGGACCCTGGCGGACGCGGGGCAGGTGGCGCTGCCGTCGGACTATTCCGACGCGCCCTATGTCATTACCCGCCGGCTGATCGAGGATGGACGGCGGCATCTGGTGCTGCAGTCACCACTGCAGCTGCCCTTTCCCGTCCGGTTCCTGCAGGGGACGGCGGATGCCGACGTGCCGGTCGCGGTGGCCCAGAGGCTTCTGGACCATGCCGAAGGGCCGGACATCCGGCTGACGCTGGTGAAGGGTGCCGACCACCGCTTTTCGACGCCGGCCTGCCTGCGGCTGATCGAGGCGGCGGTCGAAGATGTCTCGTCTGGGCCGGACGACGCGGCCTAAGCCTTTCGCGGCGGCGGCGGGCGTCAGACGGCGCGGATACCGACGCGGCCCTTGGGCCGTTCGCTGCCGGCGTTGCGGTCGATGAAGCCCAGGACCAGCGGGCGGATGTTGTTGCGCCAGCTTTTGCCGGCGAAGATGCCGTAATGGCCGGCCTCCGGTTCCAGGTGGCTGGCCTTCATCCGGTCGGGCAGGCCGGTCAGCAGGTCGAGCGCCGCGCGGCACTGGCCGGGGGCGGAAATGTCATCCTTTTCGCCTTCGACGACCTTCACCGCCACCTGGGTGATCTTGGCGATGTCCACCCGCTTGCCGGCAACCGAGAAGCTGTTGGTGGCGATTTCGCGTTTCTTGAACACGCGCGAGACGGTCGACAGGTAGAATTCGGCGGTCATGTCCATGACCGAGAGATATTCGTCGTAGAAACGGTTGTGCTTGTCGCGCTCGGAGGCTTCGCCGCGGGCGGCGCGGACGATCTGGTCGCGGAAGGCGGTGGCGTGGGTTTCGGCGTTCATCGAGATGAACGAGGCCAGTTGAAGAAGCCCCGGATAGACCGACCGCCCGGCGCCGGCATATTTGAAGCCGACCTGCTGGATCGCCAGATGTTCGAGCTGGCCCATGGTCAGCCGGCGGCCGAAGTCGGTGACATCGGTGGGGGCGGCGTCGGGGTCGACGGGCCCGCCGATCAGGGTGAGGGTGCGTGGCTGGGCATCGGGGTCTTCCTCGGCCAGGTAGGCCGTAGCGGCCAGCGTCAGCGGCACCGGCTGGCAGATCGCCACGACATTGATGTCGGGCCCGAGGTGGCGCATGAAGTCAACGATGTAGAGCGTGTAATCTTCGACATCGAACTTGCCTTCGCTGACCGGAATGTCGCGGGCATTCTTCCAGTCGGTCACATAGACTTCGCAGTCGGGCAGGAGCGATGCGACGGTCGAACGCAAGAGTGTGGCATAATGGCCCGACATCGGCGCGACCAGCAGCACCCGGCGCGCCATCGGTTCGCGCCCCGACACGCGGAAATGGATGAGATCGCCGAAAGGCCGGGTGACCAGTGTTTCGACGGTGACGATCAGGTCGCGGCCGTCGGCGCCGACCACGGTGCGGATGCCCCAGTCAGGCTTGATGACCATGCGGGCGAACGACCGTTCGGTGATCCGGCCCCAGGCCGACATGACCTTGAACGCCGGATGCGGCACCAGCCCCCAGACCGGGTAGGAGGCCATGGCCCGCGCCGAGGCGCCCAGCCATTCGTTGGTGTTGCGGACGGTTTCCATCCAGTCGTAGGTCAACATGCCCTTCATACCGCGCCCCTCGTCCAAACAACGCCAGAATCGCCGCTTTTCCGAATGGCGCAGCGCGGCTATGCTGCAGTGCAGGACAGTAGGGGGGATTTGTTAATATGACAACAAAAGTTACGAACTCCCCGGCAAGCCTCGAGAATCTCAACGCCAATCTGGCCCGGATCGAGGATTTGTCGCAGCGCCTCGTTGCTGCGATTGCGCAAAAACGGCCGCCGAACCCGTCGCTGGAAGGGCCGGGGCCGGAACTTCTGTCCAAGGCCGCGACGGCCTGGTGGACGGCCGCGCTGCGCGACCCGGCCCGGCTGATCGAACAGCAGGCGGCCTATTGGGGGCAGGCGCTGCAGCACTATGTCGAGGCGCAGAAGGCCCTGTCCGAGGGGATGGAGGCGCCCGCCGATCCGACCCCGAAGGACCGCCGCTTCGCCAATCCGCTGTGGCAGACGCATCCCTATTTCAACTTCGTCAAGCAGCAGTATCTGCGCAACGTCGAGGCGATGGAACGGGCCGTGCAGGGGCTGGAGGGGCTGGAGCCGCAGGATCAGCGGCGCGTGGAATATTTCGCCAGCCAGATCATGGACCTGATCGCGCCGACGAACTTTCTGGCGACCAACCCGGACGCGCTGGAAAAGGCCGTGGCGACCGAGGGCGAGAGCCTGGTCCGCGGGCTGGAAAACCTGGTGCGCGACATCGAATCCAATAAGGGCGACCTGATCGTGACGCTGGCGGATCGCGGCGCCTTCCAGGTGGGCGGCAACATCGCCACGACCGAGGGCAAGGTGGTGTTCCGCAACCGTCTGCTGGAGTTGATCCAGTATGCGCCGACCACGGAAAAGGTTCACGCCCTGCCGGTGGTGATCTTTCCGCCGTGGATCAACAAGTTCTACATCCTTGACCTGAAGCCGCAGAATTCGTTGATCAAATGGATCGTCGACCAGGGGTTCACGCTGTTCGTTGCCAGCTGGAAGAACCCCGATGCCAGCTATGCCGAAGTGGGCATGGACGATTATGTCGAGGATGGTTTCCTGGCCGCGATCCGCGAGATCAAGGCGATCACCGGGCAGGACAAGGTGAATGCGGTGGGTTACTGCATCGCCGGGACCACCCTGTCGCTGACGCTGGCACTGATGAGGCAGCGGGGCGACAAGTCGGTGAACGCGGCGACCTTCTTCACCACGCTGACCGATTTTTCCGATCCCGGCGAGGTTGGGGTGTTCCTCGATGATGATTTCGTCGACGGGATCGAGGCAGAGTGCCGGGCGGCCGGCTATCTGGACAAGTTCTTCATGGCCCGGACCTTTTCGTTCCTGCGGGCCAACGACCTGATCTACGGCCCGGCGATCAAGAGCTACATGATGGGCGAGGCGCCGCCGGCGTTCGATCTGCTGTTCTGGAATGGCGATGGCACCAACCTGCCGTCGCGGATGGCGGTCGAATATTTGCGCGGCCTGTGCCAGGGCGACGGGCTGGCCAAGGGGACCTTCTCGATCTGCGGCCACAGGGTTTCGCTGAAGGACGTCAAGGTCCCGCTCTGCGCCATCGCCTGCGAGACCGACCATATCGCCCCCTGGCGGGCCTCGTTCGCTGGCATCCGCCAGATGGGATCGAAGGACAAGACCTTCGTCCTGGCCCAGTCCGGTCACATTGCCGGGATCGTCAGCCCGCCCGGCCGCGACAAATACGGTCACTACACCAGCACCGCGCCGATCGAGGATGTCGACCGCTGGAAAGCGGCGGCCGAACTGCACAAAGGCAGCTGGTGGCCGCTGTGGGGCGCCTGGCTGGCCGAACGGTCGGGCAAGAAGGTCGCTGCGCGGGTTCCCGGCGCGGGCGTCCATCCCGCTCTGGGTGCGGCCCCCGGAACCTATGTCACCGAGGTGCCAGACACCTAATATGGGCAGCCGCCGGAATTTTTTCTGCATCGCAGCAATAACACTTGAAATGCTGCGATGCAGAATGTATCTATGCGGCATAGCGATACGGGCATGACCCGCTGATCAGGAGAAATGAAATGGCCAAGACCCAAGACTTCACCAAAGTCATGCAGGACATGATGCAGGCTTTCCCGTTCGACGCCTCGGCCGCCCAGGGCGCGTTCAAGACCTCGGCCGCCTTCGGCGAGAAGCTGACCAAAGTGGCGCTGGAAGCCGCTGAAAAGTCGAACGAGATCTCGGCCAAATGGGCCAAGGACACTCTCTCGCGCGTCGGCACTCTTGCCAAGGTCAAGGAAGAACCCTCGGACTACACCAAGGCGTTCAGCGACTTCGCCTCGGCCGCCGCCGAAATGGCCGCCGAAAACCTGGCCGCCTTCGCCGAAGTGGCCAAGAAAGTCCAGATGGACACCGTCGAGCTGATGCTGGCCACCGGCAAGACCGCTTCGGAAGATGCCGCCGCTGCCGTGCAGAAGGCGACCGCCGAAGTGACCAACGTCGCCAAGAAAGCGGCCGCTGCCGCGAAGTGATGCGGTGAAGTGACGTGGGGCCGGGTTCCTCCCGCCCGGTTCTGACTGTGGCGGCCCCCGCGGGGGCCGCCTTTTCTTTGTTGTGTTTTGCGCCCGCAGCTTAATCTGCCGCAGCGCCAAAAAGCGATGACTCCCGGGAGGAACCGATGGCTGACGAGACCAAGCCCTTGCTGATCAAGCGCTATGCCAGCCGGCGGCTCTACAACACCGAAACCAGCGATTACGTGACGCTTGAGGACATCGCCGCCTTCATCCGCGACGGGCGCGAGGTGCAGATCGTCGACCTGAAGACCGGCGACGACCTGACGCGGCAATACCTTCTGCAGATCATCGCCGAACATGAAAGCCGGGGTGAAAGCGTGCTGCCGGTCGACGTGCTGACCGACCTGGTGCGCAGCTATGCCACCAGCGCGCAAAGCGTGGTGCCGCAGTTCCTGGCGGCCAGCTTCGAAATGCTGCGCAGTGGCCAGTCGAAGATGATGGAACAACTGGCCCAGTTGCCCAACCCGATGGCCTCGATGCCGGGGTTCGAGGCGCTGCAGCGCCAGCAGCAGGCGTTCCTCAAGACGATGATGGGCGGCTTTGCCGGCTCGTCGGGTCCCGCCGCCGACGAGGAGGAGGTCAAGCCAAAGGCCAAGTCGCGCGACGAGGATGACCTGGCCGCGATCAAGAAGCAGTTGGCCGAACTTCAGTCGAAACTCTCCAAGCTCTGACCGCCGGACCGGGGCGGGCAACGATGACCGAAGCATCGGGGCGGGTCACGCTGTGGGCGATCGAGGCGTTTCTGGCCGTCGCCGACGAAGGCACGGTGCAGGGCGCAGCACGGCGGCTGAACGCCTCGGCCTCGGCGATCAGCCAGCAGATTTCGGCGCTGGAACAGGCGCTGGGTGCGGTGCTGCTCGACCGGGCGCAAAGGCCGCTGCGGCTGACGGTGGCTGGCCAGACCTTTTGCCGCCATGCCCGCGCCATCGTGAACGAACTGGCCGCCGCCCGCGCCGCCATCGGACTGGGCGGGCTGTCGGGGCTGGCCAGTTTCCGGCTGGGGTTGATCGAGGATTTCGAGGCCGGCCTGACCCCGCGGCTGCTGTCGGACCTGGCGCACGAATGGCCGCAATGCCAGTTCCTGCTGGAAACCGGGCCGAGCCACCGTCTGCACGAGGCGATCGCCGCCCGCACGCTGGACCTGATCGTCGCGGCCGACCTTGGCCTGGGATCGGATGGTCTGGAAGTGCACCGGGTTCTGGAGGAGCCGTTTGTCGCGGTCCTGCCGAAGGGGCAGGGGGCGCGGCCGTTCGATCCGGCCCTGCCGCTGATCCTTTACACCTCGCGCCATCATATGGGCCGCCAGATCGCCGATGCGCTGGCCCACCAGCCGGCGCGGACGACGCATCGCTTCGAACTGGACAGTTATGCCTCGATCATGGCGATGGTCGCGGCGGGAACGGGCTGGACGATCCTGACGCCGCTGGCGGTCCTGCATGCCGAACGGTTTCGCACCCGGATCGAGCTGGAACCCTTGCCGTTCCACCTGTCGCGCCAGATCGCCCTGACGGCGCGGCGCGACGTCCTGGCCGGGATGCCGGCCGAGATCGCCGGGCGGCTGCGGGTCCTGCTGGGCGAGATGATCGTGGCGCCGGTGCTGGCCGACCATCCGTGGATGAAGGACAGCCTGCGGGTTCTTCCGGGCTGAGGCCAGGGCGGCCGATCAGGCGGCGTCGGGCCGCGCCGACTTGACCGCACCCACCGCGCCAAGGATCGCATCGGCGATGAAATCCAGGTCGTGCCGCTTCAGTCGGGCCGGCAGGCGCAGGTCGCCGGTGCGCATCAGCATGGCGCGGGTCTTGGGCAGGTCGGGCAGGTCGCCGATGAACTTCCAGTTCCAGAAGGCGCGGGCATTGTCCTCCGACAGGCCGAAGATCTGCACGGTGATCCCGCGCGCCTTGGCGGCATCCTGGAAGGCGCGGGCCTCGGCATCGCTCCACCGGCCCAGCAGGCGGAATTGCAGGCTGTCGGGGGCGCGCTGTTCCTGGGGCAGGGCGGGCGGCACTTCAAGCCAGTCCGAGCGGTTCAGCCGGTCGGCGACATAATCGTGGTTGGCGCGGCCGCCGGCGACGCGGTCCCAGACCAGCGGCAGCTGCGGGCGGATGACCGCGGCAGACAGGTTCTGCATCCGCATGTTGTACAAGGGCAGGCGGTTCTGCCAGTGCATGAAGCTGTTCTGCAAACCTGCGTGCTTTTTCCAGTTATGTTCGTAGGCGCCCGACATGATGACGCAGCGCGCCGCGATCTCGGGGTCGTCGGTCACGAGAATCCCGCCTTCGCCGGCATTGACCAGCTTGTAGGACTGGAACGAGAAACAGCCGACCTTGCCGATGGTGCCGATGTTGTGGCCCTTCCACAGGGTGCCGAGCGAATGGGCCGCATCCTCGATCACCGGGATGGCGCGTGCGTCGCAGAGCGCCATGATCCGGTCCATATCGGAGGTATGGCCGCGCATGTGGCTGATGAGGACGGCGGCGATGTCGTCGTCCAGCCGTGCGGCGAAATCGTCCAGGTCGATGCGCAGGTCGGCCCCGACCTCGCACAGAACCGGCACGCAGTCGGCGTGCAGCACCGCCGAAGGCACCGCCGCGAAGGTGAAGGCCGGGATCAGGACGCGGGCGCCCCTGGGCAGGTCGAGCGCCTTCAGCGACAGAAACAGCGCCGCCGAACAGGAGGACACCGCCAGCGCATAGCGCACCCCGAGCAGCACCGCGAATTCCTGTTCCAGAAGCGCCACCGGCGCGCCTTCGGGCGCGGTGTAGCGGAAAAGGTCGCCCGAGGACAGCAGCCGCTCGATCTCGGCCCGCGCCGCCTCGGGGATGGGTTCGGCGTCGTAGACGTTCGGGGCAGTCCGGGCCAAGGTATCGGGGGCCATGCGCCACCTTTCCTGAATGTCACATTCAGCTTTCCTGTAACCGAAACCAACCGCAACTGCCAACGAAATCGTGACAGTCGGCGCTAAACCCCCAACCTGTCGCGGAGCGAATACCAGGTCATCGCTAAGGCTAGCAGCGGCCAGCGCAGGGCGGGTCCGCCGGGGAAGCGGCGGGTGGGCAGCGATGCCATCACGTCGAACCGTTCGGCCTGACCCGCCGTCGCCTCGGCCAGAAGCCGCCCGGCCAGGGTCGCCAGCGCCACCCCGTGGCCGGAATAGCCCGAGGCCGACAGGACGTTCGGCGCCGGTCGGGCAAAGCAGGGCATGCGGTTCAGGGTGATCGCCAGCGTGCCGCCCCAGGCATAGTCGATGCGGGTGTCCGCCAGATGCGGATAGACCTCCAGCATCGGCTTGCGCACCGTCCTGACGATGTCGGGAAAGCGATAGCCATAGCTTTCGCCGCCGCCGAACAGAAGCCGGTTATCCTCGGACAGGCGCCAGTAGTTGACGACGAACTTGGTGTCCGCAACCGCCACGTTCTGGCGCAGCACCTCGGCAGCGCGCGGACCCAGTGGCTCGGTAGCGACGATGAAGTTGTTGATCGGCATGACGCGGGCGGCGACATGTTCGTCCAGCCCGCCGAGATAGCCGTTGCAGGCCAGGATGACGTGATCGCATTCGACGCGGCCCATGTCGGTCTGGACCACCGGCCGGGCCCCGTGCTGGATACGGTGCACGGGCGACGTTTCGTAAAGCCGTGCGCCGGCGCGGGCGGCGGCCTGTGCAAGGCCGAGCGCATAGTTCAGCGGATGGACATGACCGGCGCCGCGGTCGAGATCGCCGCCGACATAGGCGGGCGACGGCAGGATCGCCTGAAGCCCGTCGCGGTCCAGGGGTTCGATGCGGTCATAGCCATAGTCGCGCGCCAGTTTTTCCGCGTAGTCATGGGCGTGGGCGACTTCGGCGGCGGTGCGGCAGGCATGGGCAATGCCTTCGTGGAAGGTGCAGGGCATCGCGTAGTCGGCAATCAGCGACCGCACCATGCTCACGGCTTCCTGTGACAGGTCCCACAGCCGCCGGGCGTGGTCGCGCCCCAGGGCCTTTTCCAGCCAGTCCTGGTCCTGCCGCTGGCCGGTCCCGACCTGGCCGCCGTTCCGGCCGGACGCGCCAAAGCCCATCCGGTGCGCCTCGACCACAACGACATCCAGCCCGCGCTGCGCAAGGTGCAGCGCCGCCGACAGGCCGGTGTAGCCGCCGCCGACGACGCAGACATCGGCGCGCGTCGCGCCTTCGAGTCGGGGAAAGCGGCCGATGTCGGCGGCGGTCGCGGCATACCAGCTGGCCGGGTATTCGCCCGGCCGGTCGTTCACATAGAGCAGATTCATGGCCGCCCCTTCAGACGTTCAGCAGCAGGTGTTCCCGTTCCCACGGGCTGATGACCTGAAGGAACTCCTTGAATTCGTTCCGCTTTACCGATTCATAGATCTGGCAGAACTGTTCGCTGAGCACTTCGCGGATCGGCTGGCAATCGGCCAGCAGGTCCAGCGCATCGCCAAGGTTCAGTGGAATGTCATCGTCGGAGGCGGTGAATTCGATGGTGCGCTCCTCGCGCGGCTCGATCTTTTCGGTCAGGCCGAGATAGCCGCAGGCCAGCGACGCGGCGATCCCCAGATAGGGGTTGCAGTCCATGCCGGCCAGCCGGTTTTCGACCCGCCGGGCGGCGGGCGGCGACACCGGAACCCGCAGTCCGGTGGTGCGGTTGTCGCGGCCCCATTCGACGTTGATCGGCGCGGCGAAACCCGGCACATAGCGGCGGTAGCTGTTCACATAGGGGGCGAGCAGCGCGATCACCGCCGGCAGGTATTTCTGCAGGCCGCCGATGAAATGCAGGAATTCGTGGGTTTCCTTGCGGCCGTCCGAGAAGATGTTCTTGCCGGTTTCCTTGCTGACCACCGAATGATGGATGTGCATGGCGCTGCCGGGCTCGCCCTCGATCGGCTTGGCCATGAAGGTGGCATAGCAGTCGTGGCGCAGCGCCGCCTCGCGGATCAGGCGCTTGAAGAAGAATATCTCGTCGGCCAGTCGGATCGGGTCGCCGTGGGCGAGGTTGATCTCGATCTGGCCCGAGCCGCCCTCCTGCAGGATGCCGTCGATCTCGAAGCCCTGGGCCTCGGCGAAATCGTAGATATCGTCGATGACGCGGCCATATTCGTCGACCGCCGACAGCGAATAGGCCTGCTTGGCGGCGGCGCGGCGGCCCGAACGGCCCATCGGCGGGATGACCGGCAGGTTCGGGTCAGTGTTGCGGGCGACCAGGAAGAATTCCATCTCGGGTGCGACGACCGGGATCAGGCCCTGCGCCTCGAACAGGCCGACGACGCGCTTGAGCACGTTGCGCGGCGCGGTCGGCACCGGGAAGCCTTCGGCGTCCACGACATCGTGGATGACCTGAAGCGTCGGGTCCGACGTCCAGGGCGCGGCGGTGGCGGTCGAGAAATCGGGAACCAGCGTCATGTCAGGTTCGGTGAAATCACCCAGCGGGTTGTCGGCCCATTCGCCGGTGATCGTCTGCAAGAAAATCGAGTTCGGCAGGAAAAAGCTTTTCTGCTTGGCGAATTTCGACGCGGGCATGGCCTTGCCGCGCGCCACGCCGGCAATGTCGCTGACGATGCATTCCACTTCATCGACACGACGCCCGTCGATATAGTCGCGGGCTGCTTGCGGCAGTTTCAGGGTCCAGTCGGACATGAGTCACACTATCTGTGGGTTGGGTGTCAGGAGGCGCGCGGCTTCTTGAAGAAGTCCGCGATCTTTTCGGCGATGGCGGCGGAATCGTTGTCCTGCCCCAGCTTTGCCGCCGCGTCGGCCATCACGTCGGGCGGCACCAGCCCCGGCGCACGGGTGCGCAGGAGCCCGTCGATGAACTCGTCCTTGAATTCGGGATGGGCCTGGATGGTGAAGGCCTTGTCGCCATAGACGAGCGCCGCATTCTCGCAGAACTCGTTGCCGGCGCAGACTTCCGCCCCCTCGGGTCGTTCGGTCACCTGGTCGCGGTGCCAGGCGTTCATGCGGACGGTCTGGCCGTCGAAGTCATAGTCCTGGGGGCCGACCGCCCAGCCGCCCGGATGGCGTTCGACCTTGCCGCCCATCGCCTGGGCGATGATCTGGTGGCCAAAGCAGATGCCGACCAGCGGCACGTCTTCGGCCATCGCCTTGCGGATGAAGGTTTCCAGCGGCTTGACGAACGGATGGTCCTCGTAGGCGCCGTGGCGCGAGCCGGTGATGAGCCAGCCGTCGCAGTCATGGACCGAGACGGGGAACTGCATGTTCTCGACATGGTAGGTGCGGAACTGCAGGCCCTTGTTGGCCAGAAGTTCGCGGAAAAAGTCGGGATAGTCGCCCATGTCGTCCCGAAGGGCTTCGGGCGACTGGCCGGTCTGGAGGATGCCGATCAGCATGGGATGCTCTTCTGTTGGGTCAGGGCCAAGCTAAGCCCGCCCCCGCCGACAAGGCAAGGGCGGGGCGATGTCAAACGGTGTCCAGGTAGATTTCCGTCTGTTCCGCGGGGGTAAGCTCGGCCATGTAGTGCAGTTCCTGGCGCTTGGTCATGACCAGGTTGGCGATCAGTTCCTTCGGGAACACACGCGCCATCTTTTCGCTTTTCTCGAAGACGTTGATCGCCTCTTCCCAGGTGTCGGGGATCAGCGGCAGGTCCAGCGCATAGGCGTTGCCGGTGATCGGCGGCGGCGGCGTCATCTTTTCCTCGATGCCGATCAGGGCCGAGCCGAGGATGCCGGCCAGCATCAGATAGGGATTGACGTCGCCTCCGGCGGTGCGGTGTTCGATCCGCCGCGCCGACGGGCTGCCCGACGGCACGCGGATGGCCGAGGTGCGGTTTTCGTAGGCCCAGCACACGGCGTTCGGCGCGTGGGCTTCGGGGATCAGCCGGTCGTAGCTGTTGGCGTGGGGCGCGAACAGCAGCGTGGAATCGTTCATCGCCCACAGGCAGCCGGCGATGGCGTTCATCAGCATTTCCGACCCTTCCGGCCCGCCGTTGGAAAAGACGTTCCGGCCGTCCTTGTCGATCACCGAGAAATGGGTGTGCAGACCATTGCCGGAATATTCCGGGTAGGGCTTGGCCATGAAGCTGGCGGCGAAACCGTGGCGGCGGGCCAGGCCCTTGACCAGCATCTTGAAGAGCCACGCATCGTCGGCGGCGCGCAGGGCGTCGTCGCAATGCATCAGGTTGATCTCGAACTGGCCGAGGCCGGATTCCGAAATCGCCGTGTCGGCCGGGATGTCCATCTCTTCACAAGCGTCGTAGAGGTCGGTGAAGAAGGTGTCGAAGGCGTCAAGCGCCCTGATCGACAGGATTTCCGCCGCCTTGCGCCGTTTGCCCGACCGGGGCGAGGGCGGGACCTGCAGGGTCTTGCCGCTGTCGTCGATCAGGAAGAATTCCAACTCCATCGCGCAGACCGGCGTCAGGCCGCGCGCCTTGTAGCGGTCGACCACGGCGCGCAGCGCATGGCGCGGGTCGCCTTCGTAGGGCTGGCCGTTTTCTCGGTACATCCAGATCGGCAGCAGCGCGGTCGGCGCCTCGAGCCAGGGCATCGGCATGTAGCCGCGCTCGGTGGGCTTCAGGATGCCGTCGGCATCGCCGCTTTCAAACAGAAGCGGGCTGTCTTCGACATCCTCGCCCCAGATGTCGAGGTTCAGGACCGACATCGGAAAACGCGTGCCATCGCTTTCCACCTTGTCGGCAAACCTTGCCGGCACGCGCTTGCCGCGCGCCTGCCCGTTCAGATCCGCCGCTGCTACGCGGATCGTGCGCACCTGCGGGTGCTTTCTCAGCCAGTCTTTCATCATCCGTCAACGCCAGGGCAGGGTCACATCCGCGCCGCTGGCCGGGCAAGGACGCCCGGAGCGGGGATGGGGACCATGCCCTTGGTCCTTTCTCCCGTTGCAACCAATCCCATCCGTCCCGGAAGTCAGGTGCGGACGCCGCATCGGCGCGGTCCGGGTGTATCCCGGTGAATTTGATCAAAAATGTGATAGCATCAGTGCCGAACAGAGCGCAAGCAGAATCTGCCCGGGGGCACGGGCAGGGGGGTCAGGCGGCCAGTTCGGCGGTGGTCGGGGCGGGCGGGACCGGCACCGCCAGATATGCCTCGGTCGGGAGCGCGACCAGGCCTTTCAGGCCCGGTACGGCGCTGGCCAGCGCCGCCGGGCGGGCGGCGAGCGCAGCGCGGACGGCGGCGGCGACGGGGGCCGCGTTCTCGGGCCGGGCGGTGATGAACGGCAGGCCGGGCGTCGGTTCGGTCAGGGCGACGATGCGCAGCCGGCGGGCGATCTCGGGGCGGAAACGCTCGACCAGCCGCCAGGTCACGGCGTCTATGGCGCCGATGTCTGCCCGCCCCTCGGCCACGGCGCGGGCGGTGGCCTTATGGGCGCCGGTCACCACCAGACGCCCGAAGCGCCCGCCTGCGGCGGCGGCCAGGTTCTGCGGAGCGGCCCAGCCGGACTGGCTGTCGGCGCCGTTGATCGCCAGTCGGCGCGGCAGGAAGTCCTGCCACGACCCGGCATCCGTGGCCCGCACCACCAGGCAGGAATAGTAATATCCCGGCGCCGCACCTTCGAGTCCGTAGTCGGGCGTCCCGACCAGCGCCACCTTGTCATGCAACTGGGTCCGGTAGGGAAAGCCGCAGGTATGGCCCAGAATCAGGCCGGGATCCTGCCACATGTCCCACAGGTCGACGCCGCGCGTCAGCTCGTCCGGCGCCGCCAGGCCTTCCTGGCGCAGACGGTCGCGGACCAGATGCCACAACCGGTCGGTATCGGCCTGCACCTCGGGCCAGTCATACATGCCCAGCGTGGCGATCATCGCGGCTGCACCTTTTGCCGGGCGCGGGCGCTGTCCTGATCGCTGACACCCAGGAGGTTGGCGACCAGCCGGATCAGCGCATCTTCGTCGGCGCTGCGGTCGTCGTCGGCCAGCGCCACCGACCAGAGAGCTTCGAGGATTTCCAGCCGGTCCTCGTACGGGACCGCATCCTTCAGCGCGCGGGTAAAGCGCACGGTATCGGGCGATGCGGCCTCGAGCGTTTCGGCCTCTTCGCGCAGTTGCACGGCCTCGAACGGCGACAGCCGGTAGCGGGCGGCGAGAATGCGGTCGATCCGCGCCATTTCGCGCGGTTCATATTGTGCGTCGGCGCGGGCAAGGCGCACCAGCAGGGCCGCCAATGCCACCTGGCCGCCGGGAACGGCGGCGGGTGGCGGGGCAGAGAAGGCCGACAAGAGCTTTTCGAACATGAGGCAGATATAACCGCCCCGGCGGGCAAGGCAACGGCTCAGACAGGGGCAGGGACGGCCTTCAACCAGCTTGTGATCGCCTCGGGCTCGGCGGCAAGCGCCACCGCCCCCCCGCCGCAGAAGGTCTGGAAGGCCACGAAGTTCTGATGGTTCACCCCGGTCAGCACCGGCAGGCCCAGCGACAGGGCCTCGGCGATCAGTTCGCGGAAGCCCCGGCCCTCGGCCTCGTGCTTGCCGAACTTGTTCACGATCAGGACATCGGCCCCTTCCAGCCGCCGGCGCGAGACGGCGACCGCCTGTTCCAGCGCCCCGGCGTCGAGCCGGCAGCCGGTCGAACCCGCGCCCAGGTCCTGGCTGATGCGGACCTCGGGTCCGTCGGGCAGCAGCAGCAGGTCCATGTCGCAGGCATGGCCGCAATCGCTGTCGCTGTTGATCTGCACGGTTCCGGCCATGCGCAACCCCTCGGCCTTCAGCCGCAGGGCTAGCGCGGCCAGAAAGGCATCGGTTTCGCCGGGGCCGTCATGGATCACATAGCCAAGTTTCATGCCGCCTGTCCTTTTCCGCGCCAGACTATCAACAGGACTGCCGCCTGAACAGTCCCGCGCGCGAACCCGCCGGCGGTTGACAGTGTCCGACGCAGGCCGGATGCTCGCGCCGATTTGCGGAACGGTGCGGCAGTGCGGCTGGAGGAATGGTGACGAACACGGCGGTTCAGGGCGGAATGCGCGCATTGCCATTGTTCGCGGGCGTGCGTGACGACACCTTCCAGCGGCTGATGTCGGCCGCCGACGACAAGTCGTTTCCACCCCAGTGCCAGTTGATCGAAGAGGGCACGCCGGCGGATTTCCTGCATGTGGTGGTCGAGGGCCTGGTCGAACTGTACGGATCGGCGCGCGGGCGCGATGCGACCATGGCGGTGGTGCGGCCTTACGAGACGTTCATGCTGGCCGCCAGCGTGCGCCATCTGCCCTACCTCCTGTCGGCGCGCACCCTGCAGCGAAGCCGGATCGTGACGATCCCGTCGGTCGACGTGCAGGCTGCTATCGACGGCGACAGCCAGTTCGCCCGGAACGCGCTGAACGAACTGGCCGCCAGCTTTCGCGGGATGGTGCGCCATGCCAAGAACCTGAAGCTGCGCAGCACCCGTGAACGGATCGCGGCCTACCTTCTGCGGCAATCGCGGCTGATGGGCGACGCGCCCGAGTTCACCCTGCCGGTCGAAAAGCGGCTGATCGCCTCGTACATGGGGATGACGCCCGAAAACCTGTCGCGGGCGCTGCGGTCGCTGGGCGCCGATGGTTGCCGGATCGAAGGACAGCAGGTCTGCATCACCGATCGCGCCAGGCTCGAGGCGCTGGCCGAACTGTCGCTGCTGTTCGACGGACCCGACGCCGAGGGTGCCGGCGCCCGGCCGGAACCGGCGGCGCGGGCGACCTGAGCGGCGCCAGCGGCGATGTGGACAGGCCGGACGATTTCCACTAATCCCGGCGGCAAATGACCGATGAAAACGCTCACCTTCCGGCGCGGCCCGCGGGGCGGTCAGCCTGGCCGCTGCCCCTGCCGTCGCCTTGGGCCATGGGTGCAATGGTGATCGCGGCGCTGGTCCTGTTGCCGATCGGTTCGGTGATCTGGACCGCCTTCCACCCGACCGAGAACATCTGGCCGCATCTGGTGGCGACGACCCTGCCGCGCTACCTGGCCAATACGCTGATCCTGTCGCTGTCGACCGGGCTTCTGGCCGGGGCGGCGGGGACCGGGGCGGCCTGGCTCGTCACGATGTACCGCTTTCCGGCCTCGCGGCTGCTGGAATGGCTGCTTCTGGCGCCCCTGGCGATCCCGGCCTATGTGGGCGCCTACGTTCTGGTCGATTTCCTGCAGTATTCCGGCCCGGTGCAAAGCGAACTGCGCGCCTTTTTCGGTTGGCACAGCGCGCGCGACTATCGGTTCCCCGAGATAAGGTCGCGCTGGGCGGCCGTGGTCGTCCTGGCGGCGGCGCTTTACCCCTATGTCTACATGCTCAGCCGCGCGGCCTTTCGGGAACAGGCGGGCGGCAGCTACGAAGTGGCGCGGGCCCTGGGGGCCGGGCCCTTCGCGCTGTTCTGGCGGGTGGGCCTGCCGCTGGCGCGCCCGGCGATCGCCGCCGGAGTGGCGATCGTGATGATGGAGACGGTGAACGATTTCGGCGTGGTCGATTTCTTCGCGGTCCAGACCCTGACGACTGGCATCTTCTCGGTCTGGCTGGAAACCGGCAATGCCGGCGGCGCGGCGCAACTGGCCTGCCTGATCCTGTCGATCATCCTGGTCCTGTCGGTGATGGAGCGGGCCGGCCGCCGCAAGTCGCGCTTCTACGGAGCTGCCCGCCAGCGGCGCCCGATCGCGCCCCAGCCTTTGCGCGGCTTTCCCGCCTGGCTGGCGACGGGCCTGTGCCTGGTGCCGTTCCTCGCCGGCTTCGTCCTGCCGGTGGCGGTGATGGCGGCGCACGCGGCGCGCAGCCCGCAGGCCTGGCTGTCGCCCGAACTCTTGCGGGCGCTGGTCAACACCCTGACCGTCGGCGGAAGCGCCGCGGCGCTGACCGTCCTGGCGGCGATCTTCATGGTCTACGGGGTGCGGCTGACCGAATCGCGGACCGCGCGCTTTCTGTTCCCGGTCGCCGCCATCGGCTATGCCGCCCCCGGCGCAGTGCTGGCGGTCGGCATCCTGATCCCGCTCGCCGCCGCCGATCATATGGTGGCCGACCTGGTCCTGCGCCTGACCGGCCACGACCCCGGCCTGATCCTGACCGGCTCGGCCGGGGCGATGATCCTGGCCTTTGCGGTGCGCTTCTTCGCCATCGCCCAAGGCGCGCTCGACAGCGCCTTCGGCCGCATCGCCCCGTCGCTGCCCCTGGCGGCGCGGTCGCTGGGCAAGGGGCTGGGCGGCACCCTGCGCACCGTCTACCTGCCGCTGATGCGCGGATCGGTCGGAACCGCCATGCTTCTGGTCTTTGTCGACAGCGTCAAGGAGCTGCCGGCGACCCTGCTGTTGCGGCCCTTCAACTTCGAGACGCTGGCGACGCGGGTCCATGAGAAGGCCAGCCTCGAGAACATCACCGACGCCGCCCCGGCGGCGCTGATGATCATTGCCGTCGGCCTGGCGGCGGTCGGGCTTTTGGCGCGGGCCAACCTGCGCCCGCCGGGCATGGCGCCCGCCCGCAAGGGATAAACCTTGCGCGCCGCCGCCGCAGGGACTATTTCCGCGCCTGTGCCCCTATAGCTCAGCTGGTAGAGCATCTGATTTGTAATCAGAGGGTCGGCGGTTCAAGTCCGTCTGGGGGCGCCAATGAAATCAATTGTTTATGTGTAACCTGCGGGGCGAGTGCCAAGCGTGTGTTCGGCAGGTGTCTGGATTGACAATCGACCTTGGCTGCTCTCGCACGAGATGATTTGCATGTGCCCAAGGCCGACGCCGATCTGAATTGTTGGTTCGAATCCCTCCCGCACCGCCACCATATAAGATATTGATATTAAACGATTTTATGACTCACGTGTTGTGGCGTGTTTTCCGCGACTTGTGCGGGGTATCGACCCCTAGAGACTTGAAATTGCAGGCGAAATAGTCGGCCAAAATGGCGCGAGTCTCTGTTTGGCATTTGGCGCGATACGGTTTTCGGCCGCGGCTTCAGGCGCTGGACTTGACTTTGGACCATTTCGAAGCTGACGCGCACCTTGGCCCGCGGTGCGCGACCAATCCGAAACCAAACGTACACACCGGTCAAGGAGGGGGCTTTACGCCAGTTTACTTGTCCAATTCGAACGTGATCTTGATCGGGCCTGCTTGGTCCAGTAGCTCGACACCGGAATCGAAACGCCCGAGCTGCACAAGGCCTCGTGCGTAGGGAAAGTCGCGGTAAAACAGCGCGAGGTTTCCCCAAGGGGCGTAGTAGGTGATATCGCCGACAGACGGATCGAACCCATCAGGCTCGCCCTTAGTCTTCAGGCGCCTGGGCAGATCGCCGACCTTCTCCGTTCGATTGTAATCTTCCAGGGTCAGCGTCATCGGCAGCAGAGAGACAAAGTCCCTGGATGCGGTGCCATCGGCCAAGGTCGCATAGGCCAATGCGTCGTTGATTGTGATGCGAAGCCTCTGCATCGCTTCGACCTCCTGTAGCGGGGGATTGTCGAGTTCCCCTGCCTGGGCGCCAAGGCACCCAAGCAGGGTTAGCACGGCCACCGCGATGGTAAGTGTGCGTTTGCCGGACATCCTAACGCTTGCCGTACTCAGCGTCCGTGACTTTCTCCATCCAGTCGACGGCCTTGCCGTCGTTCATCTCCTGGATGGCAATGTGGGTCATGGCGGTGTGGGGACTCGCACCATGCCAGTGCTTCTCACCGGGTTCGAACCAGACAACGTCGCCCGGTCGGATCTCTTCGATCTCACCGCCCAGACGCTGCACGTTGCCGCGGCCGGCGGTGACGATGAGTGTTTGCCCCAACGGGTGGGTGTGCCAGGCCGTGCGGGCGCCGGGTTCGAATGTTACGCTCGCGCCCTGAACGCGCTCTGCGTCGAATGGGTTGAACAGTGGATCAATCCGCACGGTCCCGGTAAACCAGTCGCTCGGGCCGGGCATGGATGGTGCGGTGCCAGCTTGAACAATTTTCATTTATCTTCACTCCGAATGCTTTGGCTGAGGGAGGAGGCCGACCGGGCGTATGATACCCGGCCGGCTCTTCTCTGTGACCCTTTGGATGTCAGGCAGCTATTGCCGCCACCTTCAGGCCGAGGCTCTCCTCGAAGAACGTCGTCAGCTTGGCGAAGGGAATGATATCCGTCCGGTCGTAGAGGTCCACGTGACCCGCGCCCGGCACGACAAAAAGTTCCCTCGCGTCGCCGGCTGCCTCGTATGCCGTTTCGGTGAAGTAGCGCGAGTGCGCCTTCTCACCCATGACAAAGAGGATCGGACGCGGCGCGATCCATTTCAGGTTGTCGAGCAGGGCGAAGTTGATCCAACTCGGCGCGCTAGTCATCGTGAACTGGGCGATCGAGTTCGGATGGTAGCCCCTCGGCCGGGAATAGAACTCGCCGAACTCGACGCTGATCGGATCGGTCGTTTCGTCCCATTCCAGAGGCGCGCGGGGCGTCAGCGCGGGCGTATTGCCCTCGAATTCGGCGTAGCGTTGCTCGGCGATCTGGGTGAGCCATGCCGCGCGGCCGGCATCGTCCAGCGTGTCGCCGAAGCCGTACTTGTGGTAGCGCGAGATGTCGTACATGCTGACCGTGGCGATGGCCTTGAGGCGGGGGTCCACCTGCGCTGCCGCCAGGGCAAAACTGCCCGAACCGCAGATCCCGATGGCGCCGATCTGTTCGCGGTCGACGTACGGGCGCGTCCCGAGGAAATCGACCGCGGCGCTGAAGTCCTCGACGAACAGGTCGGGCGACGACAGGTGGCGGGTCTCGCCGCCGCTGTCTCCGTTGAAGGCCGGGTCGAAGGTAAGAGCGAGGAAACCGCGCTGTGCCATCTCGTTGGCATAGATTCCGGGGCCCTGTTCCTTGACGCCGCCGTAGGGGGCGCCGATGACCAGCGCCGGGTAGGACTTCGACTCGTCGAAGGTTCTGGGCACGTAGAGTTCGGCTGCGATCTGGATTCCGTAGCGGGTCTTGTACGAGACGGGCTTGCGGATCACCGCATCGCTCAGTTGGAAGATGTGGTTGTCTGCAAGGGGCATGGTCTTTCTCCGGTTTTCGGCGCCGGGCCCAATGGCCGTTTTCGATCGCGCCGTTGTTTCGATGCGCCTGATCTAGACCCTCAGCATTATTCCGATAAGATGCATAAAATGTAATGCGGCTGTAAGGAATGCTTCATAATGAGCGGTGGAAGCCTTGATGATCTGGCAACGTTCGTTGCTGTCGCCCGCGAGCGAAACTTCACCCGCGCCGCCGCCAAGCTTGGCGTGTTGCCCTCGGATGTTCAGGTAGCTCAGCAGGTCTTCCTGACTGCGCAGCATAGTGAAGAATGCATCGTTCGCCCGTGCGGTCGAGAGTTCGATGTTGAAAGGGTCCGTGCCCACATCATCGGTGTGGCCCTCGATCTGCACGGCTTCGATGACGATGCCGTAGGGGTTGCATTCGCTGTAGTCCAGATCGCGCCCGTTGACCGTGTAGCAGGAAATCGCCTCGGTGATGAGTTCCGCCAGCCTGTCCACAATAGCGCGTTTGTTAGGCAGCAGGCTCCTCGCGCCACTGGCAAAGAGGCCCTCCCCTTTGAACCGCAAGGCGTCGTTCTCGGTGCTGATTTCGACGAGGATCTGGTCCTTGAACTCGATCTTTAATGCTTGCTCGATACGACGCAGGATTTCGAGACGCTGGACCTGGGCCAAAGCAATATAGGCTTCCAGCGGGTTCTGTTCATTCAGTTTGCGCTGCAGTTCCTCGATTTCGGCTAGCAGATCCTCGATGCGTTCATCCCGCTCACGGACCTGCTCCCGTAGTTCTGCGTTATCATCTTCCAGGTTTCTGATTCGGGCGAGCAGCTGTTCTATCTCGAGCTTCAATCGCTCGATTTCCTTCAGGAGATTATCCCGCTCGATGATCAGGTTGTCCCGCTCGAGGCTCACCTGATTGAACTCGTTGCGCAGTTCCTCATGCACGGATCTGGGAACGGTATCCTTGTCGGAGAACCGCACGGCAAAAAACGCCAGAAGGATCATCAGGATGAACAGGAACGACACCGTCATGTCCGTCATCGGGACGAAGACGGATTCCTCTTCTTCCTCTTCCCTGTTGGAACGCCGAAGGTTGCGCATTAGCGGATAGCCCTCGACTGCGGAATGAAGCGTTCAGCCTGTTCGACGACTTCCCGCATCTGATCGATGGCGGGGCTGAGCTGAGACTGCATTTCGCGGGCATGGTCGACCATCATTTCGAGGGCCGAGCTGACATGCTTGGCATACTTTTCGAAGGCTTCGCCCAGCTTCGCATCCAGATCGTCCAGCTTGTCGCCCTGACCCTTCATGCGGTCCACGACCTCTTTGACACCTTCAAGCGCTGCCTCGATAGCACGCTGCTTGCCCGCCAGGATATCGCTTGCGCTCTTGAGAGCCACCTCTGCCGACTGGACCGTGTTCTGCGCACCCTTCACCATGATGTCTGCGGTGTGGGTGGTGCTGGTCTGCAGTTTGGTGACGGCACCATCGATCCGTTCGACCGAGGAAAGGATGGGAGCCGCAGCCGTGGTCATATCCTGAGAGGCCGAGCGGAAGGTATTTGCCGCCACGACCGACGCATCGGCGCCTGTTTTGATCCCTTCTGCAAGACGACGGAATTCAGACGTTCCGTTGCCCAGCTCACGGCTGAGCACAGAGAGCTTCTCGCCGATATCATCCAGCGGCCGCAGCAGATCCCCTGAAAGCTTGTCCGCCATTTCAGTCGACATGCTGGCAATACGCTGTGCGGTCTCCCCGAAGGATCCCAGCAACTTCTGGCTGGCTTCGGTAATGGCCCCGCTGGCAGCATCTGCCGTCTTCGCCATCTGGCCTTCGACCTGCTGAGCGCCCGCCTGTGCGGCGTTGGACAGTTCGTCTTTAAAGGTTTCCGCTGCAGAGCGCATTTCGGCAGCCGCATCCTTGATGGCTTCGGCACCACGTCCCGTATTGTCACGGATGTCCTGCAGGGTCTCCGACATGACGGCGAGCATCTTCTCGGCACCTTCGCGGAAGACCTCTCCCGTACGGGCGGCGCTGTCTTCGGTGTTCTTTCTGATGTCGCCGAGGGTCGTTGTCAGCGTCGCGATGGACGCTATCAGCTGCTCGTTCATGTTGCCCGAGCTTTGATCCATCCGAGCCGCCAGTTCACCGATTTTGCGACCAGCCAGTTCTATGCTGTCGCTCGCATTCGCCAAGGCACCACTGACATCCGAGGAGAATTTCTCTGAAAGGTCGTTGATCATGCCACCAACGCCTTCGGTTCCCACCTTTGCGACACGGTCCATCATCGGACCCATGCTTTCGGCAATCGAGCGGGAGATGGCCTGGGGAAGTTCCTCGCGCAGCGGACGACCGAGTTCAGCCACCAGCTCCATGCCGATTGTGCGGAAATGCTCACGCTGCTCTTTGATGGCCTGTAGTTGTTCGACAGCGATGTCTTCGAGCGAAATGAATTTCAGCAGGTATTCGAACCGAGACATAGCGCGCTCGAGAAATTCGAGCGTTTCTGCTGGCGATCCAAGCAGGGACTTCACCTTGTCCCATTCAGGAGCGACTTCACTCGGCTTCATGGCGTTTTGCGCAAACCGGGCGCGTGACCGCTTTTCGTTCTCGCTTGCATCGCGCCAGCGGGTCTCCATCACCTGGATGCCGTCGCCGAGTTGCAGGTCCAGCGTCAGCTGCTTGTGGCTGCCACCGCCACGGCGAAGCATCATTGCCGCCATCAGCGCATCGGTGACCGGCCCCCGTTCGTCGGGGAGAGGCACAGTCACGCCCGTCGCCTTGCGGATTTCCTCGGCTTTGCGAAGAATGACGTCCAAGACGGCACCGTCGATGGCGCTGTCGGGCGAAAACATCATGATCGAGCGAACGAGTTCGGCGGGTTGTCCGAAACGATCTACGCGACCTTCGCGCTGTTGATGGCGCGTCGGATTCCAGGAAAGGTCGTAGTGGATCACGGTGTCGAACAGCTGTTGAAGGTTGATCCCCTCCGACAAGCAGTCCGTAGCGACAAGGATGCGCTGATCTGTGGCAGCACTTTCCTCCGCCGCCATTTCCGCGACGCGATCGCGACGTTCGTCCGGTGTCAATTCACCCGTCACGGCTTGCACATTCAACTTGGGGAAGGCCGTACGAAGCCCTTCCTTCACGTGTTCGGCCGTGGCGAGGTAGCGGCAGAAGACGACGGGGTTAGCGCCGTCTTGGATCAAGGGTTTGAGGGCCTTGATGAGGGCGTTCAGCTTGGGATCTTCGGCCGTCAGAAGTTCGCTGGCCTTGTCGAGCAGCCCTTGAAGAGCGGGGTCATTTGAAAAGACGGTGTTTGGCTCGATGTCCACGGCGTCTTCGTCATCGCCATCTTCGTCGTAGATCTGCGGCTCGAGGCGGTCGTCTTCATTGGAAGCCCGGTTTCGCAACGCGCTCATTGCGGCTGCGGGTGACGATCCGACACAGCGCATCAGCGCCAGAGTGCCCCAGAAGGCAAGACGGCGATCCTTTTGCGCGTCCCCAGCCCGAGACACGACCGAGAAGCAGTAATCAAGTACGGCTTTCCTGACCGGTGTAACGTTTGACCACCGGCTTGAGCTCATCGGGCAAACCGGAACCGGCGATGAACTTGTCGATCTCCTTCATTTGGCTGTTTGCCAGTGCGTTCATGGGGTAAACGATGATTGCCGTCGTGCGACGCGGCTTTCCTGCGCGCCGGGCGCGGATGATCGAGTCGACAACCGGCACGAAGAAGCACAGGGATTTCCCCGACCCCGTACCGGTGGTGACGACATAACTCTTTCCTTGCTTCGCCTTCGCGATCGCCTCGGCTTGGTGCCGGTGAAAGCGAAGAGGCGTGGTGCCAAACCGGAAAACCTTGCCCGTGCCGTCGTCGAGATCACCCGTGGCGACGAGTTCATCGACCGTCGGCCCCGCCATGAAGCGTGGGTTCAGAGACAAGAGGGCATCCGGCCAGAACTTTCCGGCGTCGTACTGGGCATCGATCTCGGATTTCAGATCAGGCGCTCGGATTGCGCTGAATGAACGCGAGAAGTGCTCGTAGGCATTTATCAATTGATGGTCGAATTCAAACGCTTTCATTGGAAACCTTGTCTCTCGGAGCTCAATTGTTTGCTCTCGTGAATTCTATCCCGATTCAGTAGCACTATCTGCTGATCCTGCGGTTCCCTGGCCGCCGGGTCAGTATCTAATCCCAGCCGCCTTAGCGCGTAATAAAGGAGCGCGCGACGGACATTGATCTCAGCTTTGCCATCCCGCATCCCGTAGTCGAGCGCGATGATCTTCGCCTGCGTCGCCGATAGGTCGGGGTGGGGGGCGACTTCCAGAGTGACTTCGGAATGCCAGTCGCAATCATCACCGGCCGATATTTCGCTCTCGCGCACCGCTCGGATTTTGAGAATTCGCGAGAGCAGGAAGTCCTTGAAACACTTTTGGGTCAAGCAATACGCCCGGGTGTGCCATCGAAACCCGTCGAACGCGATGGCGTGCGGAGCAATCCAGCGCATGCGCGGCTCTGGGCTAGACAGAGACTGGTATTTCACCTCGATCGCCTCAGACCGACGAATAGCCCCAACGACTGACCGAAGTGTCACTGGATTGACTCCGCGCACTGGAATAGGCGTCGAGGCGTAGGGCGGGAGATCCGCTATCCAGGCATCCTCGCGGCTGAGGATCTGATCTGCGACAGACCGAAGTTGCGTAAGGTAGCGGCTCGCGTCTGGCTCGAGGAACACCGGCTTGAACTCAGCGCCTCGGACATAGGTCCGTGCGCTCTTGTCGTAGACCATGTTGTCTGGAGAAAAGCCGATGTAGCGGTTCAGGTCGTTGGACGCCTGGTTCACCGAGACCCCGAACTGGGTCATCAGATCGCTGCGGTTCACGTGCCCCTCCCAGAACAGGCGGAACTCTATGAACTCTAGGCGCTGCGCGACTCCCCAACGAAGTTCCGACTTATCAGAGTCCACCATTTTTTCCCGGCATAGCTGTCGCGCACCGAAACTTTGTGCGCCCACTTTCTGGTCCCATTCCAGGCTATCGGGGGAGACGGTGGCGTGCAATCCAAATACTTTGAAATATGAGACTTTCAGATGACAGAAGCAGTTAAAGCTCGCGAACAATCTGTTCTTGCTTGTTCCATTCTGGGGGTAGCTGCCTTCGTTTGAACCATTCCGACGTGAAGGAAACGGGCTGGTTACCCGCGGCAACCTGATCCAGAACATCCGGGGCGAGGAAGGCGAGACCGATTATCTGCTGGATGCGGCTCGAGGTGGTTTTCTCTCGAGCGGCAAGGTCGCCGAAGGAGGCGCCGTCCTTAATGGCAGCGTACCATCGTTGTGCAGTCAGGATGTTCTTCGCAAGCACTGGATCGACCTGCGGGACCGCGCTACCGAGAATGATGCGTGCTTCGACACCTCGACGTTGCATCTGAAAGGATGCGGGAATCCGTCGGGCCGAGCTTTCAATCCGATCCGGCGCGATGCCAAGCCGTTCCGCCAGAACCTTCCGGTCGAGCCGCAAAAGGATGCTACCCTGCGCAAGATCGGCACGGCGCAGCAGGGGTGCCCAGAAGTCAGCACTGCCCTCCAGGTCACAATCATTCGCGACTTGCAGAAGCTTCTCCTGCAGAGCCGAGACCTCAGAGGCCGTGATGTCCCGGATCAGATCGGTCACCACGGTGGGTTTGCGCAAGTGATCGGCGAGGACCCGCGCAATGCCAGCCTCGAGGTCGCGGGCCGGCAACCGCCACGCATCGGCGTGTCTCTCACGCCGGCTGGTGATTAGCCTGCGCGAGATGTAGTAGCGCAGACGCTTGCCGTTTTTCCGAGAATGGCTCGGGGTCAACCGATCTCCGGTATCATCGAAGAGCTTGCCGACCAAGGGCGAGCGTTCCGCCGCGTTCGACCGACCGCGTACGCGGGCCGCCTCGGAGGCAAGACGTTCTTGCATTTCGTCCCATGCCGCAGGGTCAATGATTGCGGGATGCTGCCCGTCATAGATCTTATCCCGGTGCCGGATGCGGCCGGCGTAAAGCGGGTTGCTCAGGATCTGATAGATGTGCCCGCGGCTGAATGGTGTGCCGCCGGTCGAGGTGCCCGTAGCGAACGACCGCAACCGCGTTCGATAGCCAAGGTCTTCCGCACGTTCGGCGACTGCGCGGACCGAGCCGAGATCGTGATAGAGGTCATGGATGCGGTGGATGATTGGCGCTTCGGTCTCGTCGATCTTCAGGCTGCGCCCGTCAGGCTGGTAGCCGAAGGGAACTGTGCCGCCCATCCAGAGCCCCTTCTTCTTCGAGGCGGCGATCTTGTCGCGGATCCGTTCCGCCGTCACCTCGCGCTCGAACTGTGCGAAGCTGAGGAGCATATTCAGTGTCAGCCGTCCCATGCTGGTGGCGGTGTTGAAGGACTGCGTGACAGAGACGAAGGAGGCGCTGGCGGCATCGAGCCGGTCGACGATCTTCGCGAAGTCGGAGAGCGACCGGGTCAGTCGGTCTATCTTGTAGACGACAATCTGATCAACGAGCCCCGCCTCGATATCCGCGAGCAGGCGCTGCAGCGCAGGCCGCTCCAGAGTCCCGCCGGACAACCCTCCGTCATCGTAGCGGGTCGGAATTAGCACCCAACCATCCGCCTTCTGGCTCGTCACATAGGCAGCGCATGCCTCGTGCTGGGCGTCGAGCGAGTTGAAGTCCTGATCAAGTCCTTCTTCGGAGGATTTCCGGGTGTAGATTGCACATCGGATTCGGCGGGCCATCTCAAGCCGCCTTTCTGCGATGAGACGGCTTGGTGGGCGTATCGTCCCGCCGAACCTCCTCAGCCAACCCAAAGAATCGGGGGCCCGACCAACGGGCTCCCGTGATTTTTCGGGCGATGGCGGAAAGCGACACATACCGCTCCCCGCCCATCAGGAAGCCGCCGTCGATCGCTTCGACGGTCCAGGTGCGCCCCTGCCATTCCCGGATCAGTTTGGAGCCAGGGCGCAGCTTGGTGCCAACGGACGCCCGAGACGCACTGCCAGCGGCGATGCGGTCGAGATCCTCGAGGGTTCGAACCTTAGGGCCCCCGAGCGCCTGACACTGCAGTTCAAAGGCGAGCGCGCGGCGCAAGAACGGCAGCGAGAGGTTCTTCGGGGGCGGTGCCCCGATCACCTCGCGCCAACGGTCGAGCAGGGCGGCGCGATCTGCGGTTTCGAGAGAAGTGAGAGCTTCAGGCAGGCCTTTCAGTGTAACCGGTTGTTGGGTCGAGCTCATTGACTGGCCTCTGCGCTGTTGTTGGAGATCACATCGGCGCCAGCGCTGAGGGCGATCCGATAGATCAGCCCGGAGCCGCCATTCCCCGGCTTGGCCGTTTCGACCTTGTGGCCTGCCTTACGCAACCCGGTGATCGCTGCGCGGGTGGTATGCGGTTGCCAGCCGAGTGCCGTGCTGATCTCTGCAATCGTGCTGCCTTCCGGTTGGCGTAGCATGTCGATCAGCCAGGTCTTCTTACTCTCGGCGCGGGCCGGCGCTTCCGTTTCGATCGTTCGGCTAGAAGCGTCGGTTGTGAAGGGCGTGGTCGTGGGTTTCTTCGCCATAGTTGGCCTCCTGATTGGGGCCGGATCCATACCGGCCTTCCTACCAGGCAGAGCCCGGAGTTCCGGGCGGGGGCGCCGAACAATCCCGCTGTGTCGGCATGACCTGACTACCGCTTGCGGGCCTGACGAAGTCCAGCGAGAAGTTGTAGGTGGGCAGGAGGGGCGGATTGCTGTCATTATCCGCAACTGTCAACTTGACGGACGGCCGAGCCAAAGGTTGACATTCGCAGTGTGATAGATGGCCGATTCTTTCTGCGTCACCGCATTACTCCATCGATCCCATAGCCTTTGTAAACGAGCTTGCGCCAAACATTGAATCTGGTGAGATCATAGACGATGTTTGACACACTGACTGCCCTTTGCTCCTCATACGGCTGAATCAAGTGGCCCCCCCCTATCGAAACGATGAAGCCCTCAACGCCAACTGCTTCTGCGGAACATGCCACTTCGGCCTAAGCAAACAAAGCGTTCAAAGTGGAGGGAAAAATTGAAGCAGATCACAGCAAGACGATTTGATGCACTTTGCTACGTCAGAGCGCCATACATGCACATAATGGCCGCAGAGGTGCGGCACTATGAAACCGCGGATTTAACCAATCTTGGGCTCGTGGTATTTGACCGCACTGACCAAGATTTTGGCTACATTATTTTGGGCAGAGACCAACGAAGAATATTCAGGGCGCTAGAAGTTGGCGGCGCATGGTTCAGAACTCCGGATGAGGCAGAGGCCGCACTTAAAGAAGCTATCCAACCTTATGAAGCGGATGGTATGTCTGTTTACCCGCAAGGCGACGAGATCAAACCAACTCTTGATATTTTTGAGCCAGTGGTTCCGGAACAACAGCAGCACCAGTATTTTAAAGCCCTCATAGCTTCCGACCATCGGGAAGCGGCACGAAATCTTATTCAGGAGATCGCCTATTCCTTCGTCGATGTCGATGGAAATTACGTTCAGCAATTTCAATCTACTGGCTTTGATCAAAGGCTATGGGAACTCTTCCTGTACGTTCTTTTTCACAAGGCTGGTTTTGAAATCGATAATTCTCGCCAAGTGCCGGATTACGCCCTGTCGAAATTTGGGTTCAGTGTCTTTATCGAGGCCGTAACTGTTGGCCAAAACCCAGATTTCGATGTTCCGGCGAATAGTGCGGCCGAGATCGCAGAGCTTTCGAAAGATTATATGCCGATCAAGTTTGGCAGCCCTCTTTTCAAGAAGCTCAGTCGGCAACCGAAATACTGGGACTTGCCCCACGTCGCTGGCCACCCGTTCGTGCTGGCGATCCACGACTACCACGGTCTCGCGACGGAGGACACGCCTGGATCGATGACTTGGTCAAGGGCAGGACTGGTCAATTATCTTTACGGGGTCCGCGATGACGTTGTCGTCGATGGCGACAGAGTCTCTCCCAGAATGGTTGTAGGCCGAACCGGACTCGAACCGGCTATCAGATTGGTCGCGGAACACACCTACGGATCGAAGACGATACCTAGCCGCTTCTTCGCCCAGCCTGGTGCCGAAAATGTCAGCGCTGTTCTGTTCTCGAACGGAGCAACGATAACTACCTTTGGCCGCATGGGGAAGATCGCTGGCCTCGGAAATGCCAACGTGAAAATGCTGCGCATGGGGATGTGGATAGGTGAAGATCAAGTTAGTTCGGAGCCCTTTGTCACGGATGCGGACTCCGAGGATTACGACGAAGGATGGGGCGATACGGTGACCATGTTCCACAATCCTTGGGCGAAGTTCCCTGTGCCTGACGAGCTGTTTCCAACTATTAGCCACGCGATCTTCGATCCAAACACATGTCGCGTACACTATAAGTTCACGCCCAAGCACGTCCTCACCTCGGTCACCAACGTGATTGTACCGACGTAAACGTGTGCAGGGAAAGCGCCGGAAACATCTGAAAGTTCACCACTGAGGGTAATCTCGATTGATTTCGGCGAGAGAAAAGCGGCACCGTATCCTGATGCCAAATTGTCCTCGATGGCAAGATGTGGTAGCTGTTTGACCTCTCCACCACTTCTACTGAAGGATGCGAATGTCGAAGGTCGTTACAGGCAACCAGATTACAGGTGAGGCTGGTGAGGCAATCATCAAGGCCGAGTTCCTGAAGATTGGCCTGATCTACCAGTGCTTCGGACGCCTGGAGTCCGGCACGGACGGCGTGGTCGAGCTACGTGATCCGAAGACTGGGGCCACTTCATCCCAGTTCGTCGCCGTTCAGGCGAAAACCACGGCCAAAGCGCGCTATGCGTCCGAGACGGACACTTCATTCGATTACCTGATCGACCCAAGAGACCTTGCGAACTGGAAACAAGCTAACCTTCCGGTGATAATCGCACTTCATCGGCTGGAAGACAATTCAACCTTTTGGAAGAGCATATCGGATCATGTTCCGGGCGAAGAGCGCCGACTTCGGTTCGACAAGGTGGCAGATCGGCTCATGCAGTCTTCCGTGGACGCGATTGCCAATCTGATGATCGATCAGGCGTCTCCGGGGGTGTGGATACCGCCATTGAATTCCGGTGAGAAGGCGGTCCTCAACATGTTCCGAGTAGTTCTACCGGGTGAAATTTTCGTTGCAGTTCCGGCTTATCCCAACGGGCGTCAGGCCAGCGCCGTAATGGCTGAGAAAGATGATGGGCGCTTTGACTGGTCGATCAGGGGTAATCGCTTTGTCTCCTTCCATGACCCACGTGGCGAAAGCACTGAGTTGTTGGTCGAGCCTGATACCGTCGAAGCTGTGAACACCGGCCTCGTCGCGAACACCGACGACCAGGATGACCAGAATGATATCGCTCACCTTCTACGGAGATGTCTCGAGCGACAGTTCGATAATCTCCTGATGTTTGGGCGTCATCAGGGTCGGTCTTTATTGATGTTTCGACCTGAGGACATCTGCAAGCCCCTCGACTACTCCTACCGTTCGGCGACAAACCCGGCCAAAGCCCGAGTGGTTGCCG
This sequence comes from Paracoccaceae bacterium, assembly GCA_046348855.1. GTDB lineage: Bacteria > Pseudomonadota > Alphaproteobacteria > Rhodobacterales > Rhodobacteraceae > TMP-24. The sequence goes on from JAXMDK010000017.1 coordinate 46,324, forward strand.
TGAAGATGCGCAAGGATGAAGAAGATCGGGTGGCATATGTTCGGCACCACGCTTTTTACCCCAAGTTCGAACGCATTGGTCAGCATTGGTTCCTGGTGGTCGAGCCGACCTATTTCTTCACCTACGATGGTTTCCGGTGGCACCAAAGAGCCGAGGCGCTTCTGAGCGGAAAGAAGCGGTTGGAGAAGAACTCCGCAATCTGGGGCCAGGTGCTCATGTGGCAGCACCTACTGTGCAAGGCTGACGAACAGGAGAGCTACGATCTTTTTCATGAAGTAACACAGAGAATCCCCGAATCTCTGAGATTTGAAGCGGCACCCGTCATTGATTTGCCCGTCGCGACACCTGAGGTTGCCTGGTCGAGGCGCGGCGGTTCAGATGCATTGGTGGACGAAAGTGACCAGTGGGAGTTGCCGGTATGACGTTCAAAGCCACTGTATTCGATGAACCGGAACTGCAATTCGGCGGTGGGCAGAAGCATGTCGATCCACGAGAAGGGCTCCGACGTTTCGGACCGCTGCAACTCCACGCTGGTGAGGTCGTGACAGTTGGGGTTATTGGGTCATCGGAAACCGCCGAAGGTTTCACGAAGTTCTTAACGGAGTCGCAGCAGGGTGTGGAAGCCGCATCAAACGCGCTGCCAAACCTGAACCCTGATTTTCCAGGACTGGGAAACGCGAATCCGTTTGGCTGTCGTTTTGTGGTACCGAACACCGGACAACGTGCTCTTAGCAAGCGGCAGATCAAGAAGATCGTCCAAACCGGTTCCACTCAGGACGCTATCAAGCTGCTTTTGGATGCGGTGGAGGCCGAGGCTCGGGTTCTCCAAGAAAGCAGTGCCAAGCCTGACGTTGTAGTGTTCTCTATGCCAATCGATCTGATCGAGAAAGTCGTAATGGAAAGGTCGGAGCACGGGGAGCCCGATGATGATGGCGGTCCAGACCTTCTGAACTTCAGAGACATGATGAAGGCCAAGATGATGGAGATGGGAGTGGCGACCCAGATTGTCTGGCCGGACGTATTCGATCCTGAAGCAAAGATTCCGCAAAAGATCAGGCGTCAAAACGACCGGAGAATCCAGAGCCCTGCCACTCGAACCTGGAATCTGCTGAATGGCCTGTTCTACAAGGCAGGCAAGGTCCCATGGCGGCTATATGAACCCCGTGACTATACTACCAACTTTCTCGGGATCGGGTTCCACCGGAGCTTGGACGGTCAGCAGCTTTGGACCTCGACGGCCCAGATGTTCGATGAGACCGGGCACGGCCTGATCCTCCGTGGGGCAAGGGCGCAGACCGAAACCAGAGGGCGTCGCCCATATCTAACTAGGACTGACATGAAGGCGTTGGTGCTGGACGCCCTGCGGTCGTACAAGGAACACCACAAAGCTCTTCCTGCCCGGCTTGTGGTGCTGAAGACATCATACTTCCGGGACGACGAGGCCGACGGCGTTGATGATGCCTTGGAAGAGCTTGACGTCAGTATGTGCGACATGGTTTGGGTCCAGGAAAGTTCCCCCATCTCGCTGCTCAGGAATGGGAGTTATCCCGTCCTTCGAGGCACATTCGTTGAACTGGATGGGAAAGGGCTGCTCTATACGAGAGGCAGCGTACCGTACTATTCGACATATCCAGGGATGCGGGTTCCGAACCCCTTGCTCCTATGTCCCCACAAGCAAACCGATCGGAGCATCACTCAGATCGCTGAGGAAATACTGGCACTTACAAAAGTGAACTGGAACTCGACTCAGTTCGACCAGAAGTTGCCTGCTCCTATACGTGCATCGAGAGAGGTTGGGCGTGTTCTCAAGCACGTTGCGCAGGGTGGCATGGTTAGGTCGGACTTCAGGTACTACACTTGAATTGTCTTCGCTGTCGTTCCCGCTTCGTTCCCTGGCGCTGCTGACCTTCGCCCGGTGGGATTTCTGCGCCCCGGGTCGAATGGCTGCTTCGGCGGGTTACAGTGCAGCATCTGAGCTGGCGACAGACGGCGGCTCTGGGCCGAATTTGTCGCAAATCGACGCCCTTTGATTGGCGCTAGCCATCCAGATACCGTTCGACGCAGGAAAGAGACTGATTGGCAGCCCTTGTTGTCGCCCTGATCTCGTGGAACAGCTTCCTGGCTTCCTTCCAGCTGAGCCCAGCCCGCTGCCCCTCGGCCGCCAGCGCTGCACAGTCCTCGAACTGTGCGGTCAGTCGAGCGAAGTGCTCCTGTATTTCGGTGTCCTGCACGTTCCGGCTCCAGTCCTGTGTCGAGCAAGGACCGCTTCCGGCGGAGCTAAAGTCCAGTCGTTTCTGCCGTCCGGCAGACGAACCTAAGCCGTTCCAGCAATCGCGCGCTGGGCTCTCTGATACCGCCAGATCGCATGATCGAGGCTGAGCGGCGTCCAGCGATGCCCGCGTTCCGTCAGTTCACGGGCGGCAAGCCGAACCAACACCGCCGCCTGCCGGGGCTCAGGTTCCTTTTCGGTCCCCAATGCACAGGCGACGAAGCGCTGGATCATCCGGTCGGGTTTGATGAGGTCATCATCGCCGGCCAGCATCCTGAAATAGTCGAAAGCGATCCCGCTACCCTGGCCCGGCAGGCCCAGAATGATCGCTTCGGCAAGCTCTACGCGATCCGGCGTGATGTCTGTGAAGGTGTCGATGTCACATCGCAGCAGGGCGCCGGCGAACAGCTTGACCGCCTCGGCTTTCAAGATGCCCGACGTCGTCGATGTGCGCTGGCGGTTTCCGAAGAGCACCTGGGCTGCGGCCTCGGCGGTCAACCCGTCATAGAGCGCCAGCAGATCCGAGAGGCTGTGGGTTCCGGCGCCACGATCTTCGCGCAACGTTGCAAACCGCGGCCAGCCAGTCTTTTCGCAGAACCGCGCCACGGTGGCTTGCGTGGACGTATATTTCACGCCGATCGAAAACACCGCATCGATCACGCAGAGCGGCAAGGAGGCGTATCGGTATTCTTGCGAGACGCCGACCGGCTCCAGCCCGATGTCTTCGATATGGTTGGCAAGCATGACGACGGGATCGCTAAATTCCCGAGGTTTCTTCGCCTCCATCTCGTTTGCCTCTGCCGCTTCCACCATCGTCATAATCCCAAATTGTCGTCGATCAGTGACATGACCAACGCTTGCGCCGCGGCTGAGGTCAAGCATGAATGTCACTGTTCGTCTGTAGACGGATCGGCGACACGGACCGCCTTTGGGCGGAATGGAGATCCGCGAACGCCTGAGCCTCAACATGCGCCGTCTGCGCCAGTCGAAAGGCTGGTCGCAGGAGGAGTTTGCGCATCAGGCTGGGCTGCACCGGACCTATGTCAGCGATCTGGAACGCGGGGCTCGCAATCCGACGATCACCGTGGTCGACAAGCTGGCGGTGGCGCTGGGCGTGCCGGTCGGCGCCTTGCTCGACGAACAGCACTCCGCCGCGAGTTAGAGATTCGTCTGGCCAGTCGTTGGCGCGAAGACCATGTTTTTAGGCTTTCAAACCCCCGAAAACCGCCCCGGAATGCAGATTCTATATAAGCCATTTATACATCGGGGCAGAAAACCCTTGCGGTCTTGGGCAAGCGCACCAATGTAGGATCCGAGCCGCAGACAGCTGCCGGCTCACAAGTAACGGATCGTGGATAGCATCGGACTATCACACGGGTCGGGCCGAAATCCCGGCAACTCCGCAGCAATCCAGAGGGTTGCCTGCGTATCAACGGAACCAACGGTGTTTAGCGGCGCCAGATCGCCGCGAATGAGATTGGAAGTCCCCGGAACGGTCTGGGGGCAAGTTGGTATGCAGAGGAGAACATCTGATGACCAACATCACCACGGGAACCGAAGTTCCCACCCTGAGGGCCGTGACCCTCGACAAGATCATCTGGTGCGATCCGGGTGAGCTGGACTACCACGCGCCGAGCGCGCGTCAGCACAGCGAAGACCACATCGAATGCTTCGCGCGTACGATCCGCGAGGTCGGCGCTGCCCTGCCTGTCATCACGAACGGCATCGGCAACATCATCGCGGGCCAGGGGCGCGTCGAAGCCGCACTGCGTCTGGGCATCGAGACGATCCCGACGCTGCCGCTCGCCTGGCTCACCGAGAAAGAGCGCAAGCACTACGTCAAGACGCTGACCGAATTCGGCGACCTCGCGGGCTGGAGCCGTGACATGCTGCAAATTGACTTGCAGCACGTGAAAAAGATCCGCCTCGCGACCATGGCCAAGATCAATGGCCGCTTCTTCCATGCCAACGGCAAGGAGCAGCCGATCCGCGCACGGCAGTAGCGGATCGACCAAACGACGCGAAGTGATCGGTGGGGGGCCTGCCGATCTCGTGCCGGGAGACCGGCCCTTCGCAAGGACCTGACGGTCCGGCCTCTCCCTGAAACAGCGCTGACCGGCTCGCCCTTATGGGCGCTGGTCCCTGTCACGGCGAGCCGGTAGCGCGAACCCGAAAGGCCCCAGAATGGCTGACATCAAGACCCTGCCGGAAAGCACCCGGCTCAAGATCGCCTATCGCAAGACTGTCGATCTCATTCCCTACGCAGGCAATGCCCGCACCCATAGCGACAAGCAGATCGCGCAGATCGCAGCATCGATCCGCAAGTTCGGCTTCACCAACCCGGTGCTGATCGACGAAGAGGGCGGCATCGTCGCCGGCCACGGGACGCGTGGCGGCAGCCAACCAGCTTGCATCCCCGAGGTGCCGACGATCTGCTGGCCATCTCGACGGCCGCGCGCTGAGCGGCGCGCCTATGTTATCGCCGACAACCGCCTGGCCGAGCTCGCGGGCTGGGATCGCGAGATCCTGAAGATCGAATTCCAGGCGCTGGCCGAACTGGATCTCGACTTCGACCTGGAGATCACCGGCTTCGAGACCGCAGAGCTCGATCTGTTGCTCGACAGCGCGGGCGAAGATGCCGGCGGACCTGGCCGATGAAATGCCCGAACCCGAGCCCGGACTGGCGGTGACCCAGCCGGGCGACGTCCGGGTCTGGGCAAGCACAGGCTCATCTGCGGCGACGCGCGCGACCCTGCTACCTATGCCGCGCTCATGGGTGCCGATCGCGTCTGGGCGGTGTTCACCGATCCGCCCTACAACGTGAAGATCGACGGCCATGTCTGCGGCTCCGGTACCAGCACCGCGAATTCGCCATGGCCTCAAGGAGATGGACGCGGGCACCTTCACCGCCTTCCTCGAAGAGTCCCCGGTGCCATGGCCGCGGTCAGCCTCGAGGGCGCGATCCACTACACCTGTATTGACCGGCGCCACATGGCCGAGCTGTAGGCCGCCGGTGCCAAGGTTTACAGCGAGCTGAAGAACCTCGTCGTCTGGGCCAAGACCAATGGCGGCATGGGGACCTTCACCGCTCCCGGCACGAGCTGATCTATGTCTGGAAGGTCGGCACGGCGCCGCACACCAACACCTTCGGGCTCGGCGAACACGGCGTTACCGCACCAATGTCTGGGACTATCCCGGGGCAACAGCTCGGTGGCAATCAGAAGGATCTGGCGCTGCATCCGACGGTAAAGCCGGTGGCGCTCGTGGCCGATGCGATCAAGGACGTCACCCGCCGCGGCGAGATCGTGCTCTACGGGTTCGGCGGTTCAACCACGTTGATCGCAGCCGAGCGCACCGACGTGTCGCGCGGCTGGTCGAGCTCGACCCGATCTACCGTGACGTGATCTGCCGCCGCTATGCGGCGCTCACGGGCGTCGAGCCGGCGCTGGAGGCGACCGGCGAAACCTTCGAGGCGGCGGCCGAGACGCGCGCCATTGAAGCCAAGTGCGCCTGGAACTGGAGGCTGCAGAATGAGCGGTCAGAGTACCGCCGCCGGCGGGGTATGCCAACCTGCCGGCACAGCACCGCTTCAAGAAGGGTAAGTCCGGTAATCCGCGTCGGCCGCGCAAGCAGGATGATCTCTGGAGCCATGCAACCGGAGTTGAGCCGCAAGGTCAAGCTCCAGGGCAGTGACGATCAGATCCTGATCCGCGAGGCTCTGATCCGCCGTCTGCGGGAACTGGCTCTGGCTGGAAGACCGCCGCGCGCTGAGCTGGTGCAGGGGCAGCCGGATCTGGCCGAGGCCGGCGCCGCAGACGTCGACCGGTTCGACCCGGAAGAGGAAAAGCGGAAGGTGGTGGAAGCGTTCGCCGCATCGCCGCGCGCGATGAAAGACGGAGGCGGCGATGCCTGACGATTACGATATCGGCTATGGCAAGCCGCCCGAAACCAGTCGGTGGCGGAAGGGCCAGTCGGGCAATCCGAAGGGTCGCCCCAAGACCCGCGCGGACCATCTCAGGGATGCCGCAGCGATCCTGTCAGAGCCGGTAACGGCCCGGACCCCCGACGGGCGCCCCGTGTCCCTCGCCGGGCTGGAGGCGGCCTATCTGGCGCTCTGCCGCAAAGGGCTGAAGGGCGACGTGCCGGCGCTCCTGAGGGCCGTTACCATCATGCTTGAGGTCCAGCCGGCCGTCGAAGCCAGGGTCGATGACAAGCGTCGGAAGCGGGAAGAGATGATCGCCCGGCTCGAACGCCTTGGCCTGCCGACCGAGAGCCTGCGCAATCGACCGCTGGACGACGATTAAGGCGGCGCGGCGTCTCGGCAGCCTGAAGGGGGCTTGGACTAAGAGAGGCCGCGGCCTGCCCGTGGCCTCTCGGTTTCAGCGCCCGTACGGCTGTTGCCCTGCACCTGCCGTACGGGCGCTCCACAGGCCCAATGGGGTGCTGCACGCTGACAAGAGGGCCAGCCTCGGTCCGCCCGCTGTACGGGGTGTCTCGCCCCTTCGTGCCGGGCCTAAACGGTCGAACTGGAGGCGTGGGAGGCACCTCACAAGTTTCGGAATCTGTTTCGGCAGTCCAATAGCGCGATTTCAATATCGTCGGAGTCGCGCTATCCATGTCACAAATTGACACCCATAGCGCGTAGATTGGGCTAAATGGCCGGAGATCGATTCGTGCTGCGCGGACCGAATGAATTGCGGAAGGTGAACACCGAGCCGAGACCGCGGGCAGTCGTTTGGGCTGGTTTATGGGAGAGTACATTTGATCAAGATTTTGCACACCGCTGACGTTCACCTCGACTCGCCGCTGACATCCCTGGCGCTTCGCGACGAGGCCTTGCGCGCAAACATCCAGTCCGCGACGCGGTCCGCTTTTATCCGGATCATCGATACGGCGCTCGCCGAGGGCGTTGCAGCCCTTCTGATCGCCGGTGATCTTTACGACGGGGCACAGCGCAGCGCCAAAACTGCGGCCTTTCTAGTGGGGCAGCTTGAACGACTGCGGGCTGCCGAGGTCCCGGTGTTCTACATTAAGGGCAATCACGACGCCGAAAACCCGATCACCGGCGAAGTCGCGCTCCCCGACAATGTCCATGTGTTCGATGGACGGGGCGGCAAGCGGCAGTTGGAAGGCACCGACGTCTGGATCCACGGCGTGAGCTTCAACGGCAAACACGCCCCCGACAGTCTGCTCGGCAAGTTTGGTGGCCCGGTTTCCGGCGTAGTCAACATCGCGATGCTGCACACGTCCCTGGCCGGAGCCGCAGGGCACGACAACTACGCGCCTTGTTCCGTGGCCGAGCTCGCGGCCCTGGGCTTTGACTACTGGGCGCTCGGCCATGTTCACAAACGGCAGGTGCACAGTGAGGCGCCTTGGGTCGTCATGCCGGGGATCCCACAGGGGCGCGACATTGGCGAGGCGGGTCCCAAGTCGGCCACGCTTCTGACGATTGAGAACGGGGCAATCAGTATCGAAGAGGTGCCCACCTCGGTGATTTCGTTCCTCGGTCACAACATCGACGTTTCTGGCGCCGAGGCCGATGACGAGATCCGTCAAAGGATCCGAAGCGGCCTGCATGCGCCGATCCAGGAAATGCGCGCCGGCGACACTGCTATTCTGCGTCTGACGCTTTCGGGGCGCACGGCGCGGCATTGGCAAGTCCTGCGCGACCGAGACATCTGGGCCGAAACCGTCTCGCAGATCGCCGAAGAGACCGGTCGGCTGTGGATAGAGAAACTCAGCTTCGCGCTCGAGGCACCTAGTGCGGCGGCTGATACCAGCGCCACTGAAGAGCTCGGCCGAATGATGGCGCAGATCGCGGCGGAAGAAGGGTTTGCGGCGCAGGCGCAGGCCGAAGTCGATGAGGTTCTGTCGCAACTGCCGCCAGCCCGGCGCGCGGATCTCATGTGCGATGCCGCGGCGCTTTCCGCCCTCACACAGGAGTTGGCCGGGGCTGGATCGGAGCACCTCTTTGCCCTGATGAAGGGAGCTGCGGAATGATACGCTTGCGTCAGCTCAGTCTGGATTTCTTCGGCGGGTTTACCGGCAAACAGTATGATTTCGGGGCCCGACGAGATGTCGGCATTCCTGACTTCCATGTGATCTACGGGCCGAACGAAGCCGGCAAGACCACGACGATGGAAGGCTATCTCAGGCTTCTCTACGGGTTCCCGCATCGGGAGCCCTACGATTTTCTGCACCAGCGCAAGAACCTTCGGGTTTCCGGCCTTCTGGATATCGACGGCACTGAAACGGCCTTCACGCGGCTTCCTACCCGCGATCCGTCACTGCGGGATACCCATGGCCAGGAATTGCCCAACAGCGCGCTGCAAGCCCATCTCAGTGGCCTTTCCGAGGAGGACTACCGCAACCTCCTGTGTCTGGACGATCTGACCATCGAAAAGGGGGGCGAAGAGATCACCCGGGCCAAGGGCGATATCGGACGCCTCCTATTTTCTGCGGCGGCCGGGATCAGCGAGCTTTCCAATGTGCTCGACAATGTCCGGGAAGAGGCCGATGCGCTCTACCGCAAGCGGGCGAGCTCGACGCGTCTCGCGGCCCTGAAAAAAGAACATGCCGAGGTTGAGAAGCAGATCCGGGAACTCGATGTTTCCGCGTCGCAGTATCGCGGGCTCAAGAAGGCCGCTGACGATGCCCTGCTGGAGGAAACCCAGGTTTCCAAACGTCGCAAGGAGCTGTTTGCCACGAAAGCTCGGCTGGACGCCAGGATCAAGGCCTTGCCCGTGCTGGGCGAGATCGGTGTGCTCGATGGCAAGCTGGCGGATTTCAGCACCTGGCCGGCGCAATTGGACGTCGACCCTGAAGATCTGGTGCGGATGCTCACCCAACAGACCACGGCTCAGAGCGACATCACCAAACTCAGCGACGAGATCGAAGGGTTGCGTTCGGATCTGTCTGCGATCGAACGCCACCCCGAGCATATCGCGCTGACCCAGGAGTTGGAGGATCTGGACGCCTTGAGGAGCCGTTACGCGACGGCCGACCTCGACCTGGATCGGCGCCGCAAGGCGCTCGAACAGGTTCTCGCAGATACGGGCCTGGCCGCCCGGGAGCTTGGTGCTCCCGCCGGTATCGACCCGAAGGATCTGGTGCTGTCCTCGGCCGCCTTGTTGGAGCTCGAGCAGACCCGGGAGAGGATGCGGGATGCAGAAGCTGCGGTTGCGCGGGAGCAGGATGAGGTGGCGGCCATCGACGAAAGGATCGACGCTGCCAGGGAACAGCTGCGCCGTCTTGGCTCGGAGGAATCTGCTTCTGTCGACTTTGCGGAGGTCCTCGAGCGCTTTGACGTCGACGCGCTTTCCGCGCGCCATGCGGCTGCCTCCGAAGCTCTAAAGACCGCGCGCCGTAACCGGCGGTCCACGCTGGAGGCGCTCACCATCAAGGGACAAAGCTTTGACGCTCTGCCGACCTGTTCTCTGACCCTGGAAGAGGCCGAAACGCTGCTCGGCGACGTGCAGGAAACGACCCAGCGGCATCAGACTGCGGTCCAGGAGCTGGAAAACGTTCGGCTCGAAATCGCGGAACGCGACGCTCGGATCGCACAGATCAAGGCCATGGATGGGCTTGTAGACGATGACGAGACCCGCAGCATCCGTACGGGTCGCGATGACCTGTGGAAGGCCCACAGAGCCAGCATGACCAACGAGAGCGCTGACGCTGTCGAGGGCGCTATCGCGCGTGTCGACACCGTAATGGATCTCCGACTTTCGCAGGCTGCTGATCTTGGAACATTGCGCCAGCAAGAACGGGATCTCGCGGCGGCGAAAGCGAAGGCGGGCTCGGTGGAGCAACAGGTCTCCGCACTGGAACAAGCGCGCAACGCAGTATTGGAGCGTTTGGCGGGGGCGTCGACCGAAGCCGGCATCGGAACCACTCTTGCGCCGGAGGTCTTCGTGAGCTGGTTGCGCAAGCTTGAATTGGCGTCACGTGCCGATGCCGAATTGCGCCGGATTCAGGACGAGAACCAGGAAACGTTCCAAAAGGCGGACCGGCTGATCCAAGTGCTCTCGGAGCACATCCGCCGCGACGCGCCGGAGTTTGACGAATTGGTCGCCGTCGCGAAAACCAATCTCGCCGCGCAGCGCACCCATCAGGAAAACCTGCGCAGCGCCAAAACGCGTGTTGATGACCTGACCCGGGATCGGACCAAGCGCACCGACAAACTTGCCGCCTTTGACGCGGACGCATCGAACGCACGCCGTGATTGGATGGAGCGGGTGGCAGCGGCCTTGCCGAAGGGTTTGGATGTTGGTGTGCTCGAGGTCTCGCTGCAACCACTCCAGGAGCTGCGTGAACACGACAAGGAACGCGTGGCATTGGAGCGTCAGGTCTCGGCTATGGAAGACGACCAGACCCAGTTTTCCGAGAAAGTGCAGAAACTGGTCGAGCGGGTCGGTAGCACTGCGACAGGATCGCCACTGTCTGACTACGACGCTCTAAAGGCCATGTCGGAGCAGGCGATGAACGCTGAAGAAAAGGCACGCGACCTGGAGGAGCGGATCAAGGCGCGTGGTGTCTCCTTGGCCAAGTCTCAAAAGGTCCTGGACGACATAGACCTCGCTGTTGCTGAGCTGGCACAGCTGTTTCCCGAAGGCATAGATACCAGTTCTCTGGGCGCTCTGCGGCAGGCCGTCAGCACTGCTGCCGGGGTCATCTCTGACAGGGCCAGACGTTCGGACCTTGAGCACACTCTGACGTCGCTCCTTGACCTTGAGAGCCTGGAGGAAGCCCGAGCCGTATTGGCGGGGGCGACCCAAACCGGATTGCAGGCCGAGCTCGACGAAGTCGGCTCTGATCTCGATGGTATTGAAGGGCTCTACAAGGGTGCGATCGAGGTGCGGACCTCTGCCACACAAGCGCTGCGCGCCATCGGTGGGGATGCGGATGTTGCGCTCCTGGTCGAGAGAAAGACAACGCTCGAACTCGAAATGCAGGAGGTGGCACTCCGGCATCTCGAACTGAGCCTGGGTCACCGCCTAGCTGAAGCGGCGATCCGTCGATACCGCGATGCCCATCGCAGCGCGATGATGCAGGCGACAGAAACGGCCTTTTCGGAGCTGACGAACGGCGCTTATTCGAAACTCCAGACCCAGATCGACGGAGCTGCGGAAACCTTGTTGGCGCTGGATGCGAGTGGCATGGCGAAACAGGCGCAGGACATGTCCAAAGGCACCCGTTTCCAACTCTATCTCGCCTTGCGCGCAGCGGCTTACGAGCAGTTGGCGGATCAGGGCGCGGCGCTGCCGTTCTTCTGCGACGACATCTTCGAGACCTTTGACGAGGAACGCACGCGTTCAGCCTGTCGGGTGATGGAGCGGGTTGGCCGGCGCGGACAGGCGATCTACCTCACGCACCATCAGCACGTGGTCGATATTGCGCGTGAAGTCTGCGGCGAGAGCGTGCAGATCCACAGTATAGCGGGTTAGCATAGCGTCCGGATTGCAAGCGATAAGGTCGGCCTGGCAGATCTCGTTCAGCCGAAGACCAGTTCCGGCAAGATCGCTTCCCATTCGTCTCGCCGAATAGTGCTGCGGAATTCTTCCTTGTTGTCGCTCTTGCGCCAGCGGACGATCGCGCCGATCTCGCCGCGCAGAAACTCCAACCCCTCCGGGGAGTTGTAGGCGCGCGCCATGCGGCCGAGCGTCTGGCCCTTTTCGTTACGAATGCTCCAGGCCGCCCCGTCCGCGACCAGCATCACCGGATCCCCGACTTGGGCCGCGTTGATGGCTGCGAGTGCGGGATGACCGTCATTGAGCCGTCCCGCCCAGGAGAGGTCCACCAGTTTCAGATCCGGTGTCACGTAATGGGGTGGGCGCCCTGCAAGCCCAGCAGGATCAGGCACGACAGGTCGCTCTAGCACGGCATCCTGTTGGGGCTTGAGGAATGGATGTGCACCCGTGGCCATGACCGCCAGACTGCGCCGCGCGCGCGTCATGGCGACATAGAAAAGACGACGGGGCGCATCGGCATCCTCTCCACGCGAAGGCTGCTCCCAGCCGCCATCCAGGATCACGACGTAGTCGAATTCCAGCCCTTTGGCCCGGTGGGCCGTTAGCAGCAATAACCCTCGTTGCTCGCCGCGCGTATCCCTAGACCATTCGGCAAACCACTCGACGAGATCCGGGACCGGCATCGCCTTGTCAGCGATCTCGCGCGCGAGCGCCGCGATGCCTTCGGCGATCAGATCAGTCCATCGGTTCCGCGTCTGTCCGTTCAGGAGTTCGAGCAGCTCCGCGATGCCGAGAAGTCGCGTAGGGTCTCGTCGTAGCTCGGCCACGAAGCTCTGCATTTCCCGAAGACGCCAGATGTTCGGGAGACTTTCGTTGGCCATCTCGACCGGAATGCCTTGCGCCTCGGCATAGGCTCTTACGGGTCCCAGCCGGCGCCAGTCGCGCGAAATGACGGCCGCACGCGACCAACTCCAATTTGGGTCAAGGCGCGAGAGACGGATAAGCTGATCCACCGCTGCGACGGCTTGAGCGACGTCTCCGTGAGGACAGTGCAGAAGCTCCACGCGTCCGGCTGCGACCGGGTCATGCTCTGCCATCGCGCCGCCCGGCGGATTTTTTTCGCGCTTCTGGTCTATGCTGATGTCGTGCCCTGTCTTCATCCGCTCTGCTGCAGGGGCAATCACGCCGTTGGCGGCATCGATGATATGTCGCGTCGAGCGGTAGTTGTCGGTCAAGAATTCCGGCTTGGCTTTGTAATCCGTCTCGAACTGGCGGATGAAACGGATCGAGGCACCGGCGAACGCATAGATGTTCTGGTCATCGTCGCCCACAGCAAAGAGGCTCAGGCGCAGGTCGGGATCATCCAGGGATCGACCTGCGACTGCCGCGATCAAAGCGTATTCCTCGGGTCCGATGTCCTGATACTCATCGACCAGGATCCAGCGATAGCCCTGGATCAGCGCGTCGCGCTGCGCTTCGGCTTCTGACTTGGTCAGACCTTCGCCATTCAGTTGGCGCACAGCCTCCAACACGATGCCGTCGAAATCATGGGTATCACCCGAAGCGCCGACAAAACTGGCGCCGACGAGACGCATCGCCAGGGCGTGGCAGGTGGACACGGTGACGCGACTGGCATCGTCGCCGATCAGGTGCCGCAGGCGCGCGCGGATTTCGGCGGCGGCATGCCGGTTGTAGGCAAGAACCAGAATCCCGCGCGGATCTTCACGCCGAACCCGGACCAGATAGGCGATCCTGTGGACTAGAACCCGCGTCTTGCCCGATCCGGGGCCGGCGAGCACCAGCACGTTGGTCTGTTCCCGATCATCCGCGACGATCTTCTGCTGCACCGGATTGTCGAGCGCCTCGACGATTGCTTTCCAGGATGTCCCGGTCGTCTGGCGTCGGATTTCGGCGCCGCGCCCAGGCATCCAGCGCCGCAGGAAGGCATCGCGATCAAGTACGAAGTAGTCTTCAGAGAGCCGCAGCGCCCGATCCATCGCATCGAGACCCGCTTCGGCATAGGCCGCCATCACATGGGTCTGGATCGTTTGCTCGCCGTAGTGCTCGTCGAGCGGTGTGAAGTCCTTCTGGGTAAAACCACCGCCGCCTGAACGCAGATGCACGGTCATCGCGGGTCGGAAGACGGTCAGCCCCTTGCCGAGCGTCACCACCTCTTGTTCGTGCGGCCACAGAAGGGCGCGCTCCATAAGCGTGTTGATGTCTTGCACGGCGCCACGAAGGAAGGCGTCACCACTGAGAGAGGCGAGCAGATCGCCCATCGTGGTTTCGACCTGGAGGTCCTTGCCACGCGTTCCTTTGCTCAGCTTGCCGACCAAGTGGGCGAGCAAGAGTTCCGCGGCTTGCCGGCGGATTGCCGCAGTCTGTTCCAGCACCGGCCACGAGCGTTGCAAGGCCACCATGAGGGTGTTGCGCGAGGCTTTGCGCAGCCGGATGTTGCCGCGCCCGCCATCCTGATCACGCCCGTCCCCTGCAATCCCGCGCAGGAGCTTCTCGACGATGTCTGGGCGTGCGGATGCATGGTCACGATCGCGCAGCGCCTGACAGGTCTCGGCGAGATGCAGTGGTGACGCCTCATCCCCTTCGATATCGGGGGCCGCCTCGCGCATCAGTGCGATCAGAGCCTCCTCAAGCCGGGACGCTTGACCCAGGCGCTGCGATGACTGCCCTTCAACGCCGACGTGAATGAAGACAGTTACAACGACATCATTTCGCGCGATGCCGAGGGCTTCGAGATCAGACAGGGCCTTGTTCAACCCGCCGCCGGTCAAGCCGCTGACACCGGTCAACTCGTCCGTCGAGATGCCTTGGTCTGGTGGTGCATTCATCAGGTGACGCACGATGTCGAGAAGCTGCTGCCGCCGCGTGCCGGTAATGTCGGCTGCCGCGAGAAGTGTCTCAGCTTCCTCCAGCCGCTGGACACGCAGGGAGGAGGGGAAGACCTGAACCCGGTTTTCCTCGCGGGTCAGCAGCTTTGCTTCTTCGAGCCATGACACGGCTGTCTTGACCCGGGTATCGTCGGTTGCGGTGTCGCGCTCGAACTCCAGATCCTTCTCGGCACGCACGATCTCGCCAGAAGTTGCGACGACTTCGCCGTGCTTCGAGGTCCTGCCGTCGAGCCTGCGCAGCGCTTTCAGGATCGCGCCAATTTCGTGCCGCGCGAGCCTTGAACGGGCGGAGAGCGAGAACTGGCGCTCAACATCATCGCCGGCGAAGAGGAGGACGCAATTGGCGTGCTCCCGATCGCGGCCGGCGCGCCCGGCTTCCTGCAGGTAGTTCTCAAGAGACCCGGGAATGTCGCCATGGACGACAAGCCGGATATCGGGCTTGTCGATCCCCATGCCAAAGGCATTGGTGGCGGCGATCACCCGAAGCTCTCCGATGCGGAACCGTTCCTGAATGTCCCGCTTTTCGTCCGGCTTCAGTCCCGCATGGAAGTGCTCGGCCGCGAGACCCTGTTGTTTGAGGAACTCAGCGACCCGTTCTGTTGTGCTGCGCGTCGCGCAGTAGACCACAGCGCCAGAGGCTCCTTCGCGCGGCAGCTTCGCTTCGATCACGTCGAGGATATCGGCAAGCTTGGTCCCGCGTTGGGTCGGTCGTACCTCGAAGGTCAGGTTGGTGCGGACCGCACCGCCGTCCAGGAGCAAAAGGTCGGCTTCAAGTCGCGACAGGAAATGCTCCCGGATATCGCGGACGACTTCAGGCTTGGCAGTGGCGGTCAAGCACAGGATCGGCGCCGGGGGCTCGTCGCCCGAGTATTCCTTGATGAAGCGGCCGACATAGCGATAGTCGGGCCGAAAGTCGTGGCCCCATTTCGAAATACAGTGGGCTTCATCCAGCACCCAAAGACCGACCTCCCGCTGCGC
Organism: Paracoccaceae bacterium; assembly: GCA_046348855.1. Lineage (GTDB taxonomy): Bacteria > Pseudomonadota > Alphaproteobacteria > Rhodobacterales > Rhodobacteraceae > TMP-24. Next base: position 61,947 of record JAXMDK010000017.1, read on the forward strand.
CAGAACTGAGCGGACCGAGATGCTGCGCAGCTGCTCGGGTGAGATCAGCAGCATTGCGGCTTCGCCCATGCGCACTTTGTCGAGGGCGTCTTGGCGTTCGGGTAGCGAGAGCATGCCGTTCACTGTGACGGCAGAGGAAATTCCGGCGCGTGCCATTCCCTGCACCTGATCGGACATCAGCGCCACCAGAGGCGAGATAACGACTGTCAGCGCCCCGGTCTTGTCGAACTTGGAAAGCGCCGGGACCTGATAGCAGACCGATTTCCCGGTGCCGGTAGGCAGGATGCCGAGGATGCTCTGTCCGTGCATCGCCTCATCGACGATCCGTTCCTGCAAGGGTCGGCCCATGTCGTCCATTGGCTGAGGCCGGAACGCCTCGAAACCGAACCAGCGCGAGAGTGCACGCTTGGGGTCATTCTTTTCGCGACACCAGGCACAGTCGGGGCTGTCGCAGGCCGTATCACGCAAATGGCGCACGATGAGCGCGGCCTCGCGGAACTGCATGCGCACCCAAGGCGGCATCACGGACTCTCCACCAGCCACCGAAATCCACGAGAGGGCATAGGCCATCGGCCAGCCGAGCTGCGGACTTGCCAATCGCCCCAGCGTCTGCTCGATACGCCGGCTACATGCACGGCCTGACAGGAGACGCCGGATCGCATCTTCTGCCGCTCGCGCCGAGGGAGCCGGGGCGGAACGGATAAGACTGAACACGGCATCAAACCCGGCCGAGGCTTCCTGCCGCGTGGCCAGAAAATGATAGGCGGTCAGCGCGTCGGGTTCAGCCCTATCGAGATCGCGGAATGCGTTGAGCTGGTTTTCCAGGACCTGAAACACCAACCGCGCGTCGAGTTCTGGATTATTCACATGTCCCGCCTGCAGACGGCCATCATGGTAGTGCTTGACGAGGTGGTGGTAAGGGTTGCGCGGAAAGGCGAGCGGGTTGAGCCACAATGTGTCGATCGGCGCGCCGAAGAGCTTCGCCAAGCGCGGTCGCGCCGCAGCGAGGTGGGGCAGATCATGGCGCAGGATGTTGTGGCCGATCAGATGATCGCTGTTGGCCACCACCCTTTCCAACCGATCAAGTGCGCCTTCCAAGTCACCTTTGCGGGAGAGGATCGGCGGCGTCTTGCCGCGCTGAACCGCCGCAAAGCCAAAGATCCGAGCAGTCTTGGGATCCACCTCGATGTCGACTGAAACGCACCGCTCGAGAAGCTTGTCTGAAGGTTCATGCATTGCGGGCGATCGGTCCGAGATGGTCTTTCATTCTGAGATGTCGTCGATCTTCTCCCGGCTTGAAACACAAGGTTCGCGTGCCTTCGAAGGACCCTGATACAGATACGGCCGTGATGATTGGAGAGCTTTCTGTCCCAGTTAGGCGAGAAGCGGAAATTGGGGCGGATGTTGCAACAATGTTGGCGGCCTCACAATCCTATTCGACGACAGGATAAAATGGCTTCCCCCAGTCCTGTTCCGAATTATCCATCATAAGATCGATAAAGACCGGCAACAGAAACGCCAGAATGGCCCCGCCATCGCGAACTTGCGCTCTGTTCACGCCGCTGTTCCAGGTCGCGCCGCCATGGATGAGTTGGTTGCGAAGGACATGAGGCGGTCGAAAACGAAACTGAGGACACGCGCGGTATCCCCGGCCTGAAGGCTTGGTTGAAGGATCGGACGGAAGCATTGAGCCGCGCCTCCCAGTCTTCATACCCGTCGATCCCATTGTGGTGCTGCCAAAACGGATTAAACACGAACCGGTTGTCCATCAGCAGACGGACAGGACCGGTGAACCTTTGCCACAAAGCCTTGTAGACATTCTTATCCTTGTCCAGCGCGACAAGCTTGCCGAAGAAATCCAGAAAGGCCGCGCGTTCACCCGGTGCGATCGACTGGAACTCCCGCTCATCGGCATAGGCCGCATTGAAGGCAATCCAGAGAAACAGAAAGCGTGCGTCATCGTCTCCATCACAGGCTTCGGACCTGCCGACCCAGCTGATGGCGCGGTGGACGCGCAAGCCCATCGTTTCTGGGAAGCCGGCCCGAATGGCGCGCTGTTTCTCCTTGAGCGCGCTGAATTTCAAACTGCCGTCCATCAAATATCTCCTTTGAAAATCGCCATCACGGCATCGCCCCAAAATCGGACCGACGATAGTCCTCCACCATGGCGCGTAATCCCTCGGGGGCGATCACCTCGACCTTGTCGCCCCATTGATAGAGGTGCCAGGTCATCTCGAGCCATCCAGCCGCATGGAAGCGAACAATCAGGCTACCGTCACTTTGCGGCTCGAGGACCTGAGCGGGATGAAACCTGAACCCTGCCGCGCGCTCCGCCGCCTCCGGCGCAAAACGCCAAATGACCTCTCCATATTGTTCCGGGTCTTGCCAGACGCCGAAGGACTGCGCGGCATAGTCCGCGATGGTGAACCCTTCCTTCAGCGCGAAGCTCTCGTCGAGCGTAGTTGCCTCGCGGATCAGATCGATCCGGAAGTTCCGAACCTCATCGGTCTTGGCGGGATCACGGGCAGCAAGATAGGTGCGATGCCCCAGCAGGACACCATGAGGTTCGAGGATGCGCGACGTCGTGTCTGCATTGTAAAGAACGCGCAGCCGGAAGGGGCCGCGCAACGCCTCGATGATCGCGTCGAGAATGTCAGGGGATACGCTGACGCGTGGACCGGGTCGTGTCACCTGGCCCATTGCCGTCAGAACCGCTTCGGCATCGGCTTCGACCCGGGCTGCGCTGCGCGAGGACAGCCTGGCGAGGAGCCCGTCGCGAAGATCGGTCAGAGCCTGTGCGTGCCGAAGACGTCCCTCGGTCTCGGCTCCGCGTGCCGCGATCTCCAGCGCCTCGATCCCGGTCTCGTGGCGCAATTGAAGCTGATCAAGGTGTGGGTCAGATAGGCGCCAGCGACGTTTTCTGTCCTCGCCGTCTTCTGCGGTGACGTTGCCGAACGTCTCTTCGAGAGCGTCGGTCATGCGCTGTGCCGTTCGGTGCGAAACGTCGAATTCGGCGCAGATGTCTTCGAGGCTGATGCCATGCCGCCGAGCCGCTGCCATTTGAGCGAGGCGGATCAGGTCCTGGGCTTTCGCGAAAGACATAAGCGTACCGAGCGAGCCTGTCAGAGTTTGACACCCTTGCAGGCTAGGAAGGTTCCTGCGCCCTGTCGAGTGATTCCCTAAGCAGGTAATTTCAGCACGAGTTCCTTGGGTTCGGCGGGGCGCACCAACTTGGCAGAAGGAACTGCAACATGAGCGGACGTGTCATCAGGATTGAACGGATCTCCTCCCGGAGCGGCGGCGTGGAGGAACCGGTCGTCACCAGCAAGGGCTATCAACTTGCCGACCCGGCGCATGGCAAGCACAAGCACCATGCCGAGCATGCGACCTATGTGAAGACGCTCGACGAAGCGGTGGCGCTGATCGAGCGCGGGTTCTCACTTCGGATGGGGGCGAAAGGCAAGGCCCCTTCGTTGATCGCGCCGAAAAGCCTGCGGATCGTGCGTGCAAGCTAGAGGCGTGATCTCTAAGCACCTAGCATCACGAAGAAATCGGGGTAATGCTTCGTCGTATTCCGTTGCCGCGCAATGTTGTGCGTGACAGTTGTTGACACCCATCTGGGTTATTGAACAAGGTGCAACTCGGAGACGATTTCGCTTTGAGTTGCGCTCTTTATTAATTGTAGGAACCCATGCGGGCATTTGGCGGCAATATCCTTTTCTCTGCGACGGATCTGATGCGCTTCATGGGCTGCGCTCACGCAACCCAGCTTGATCTGTTGCGGATGCGCGGCGAGGGGCCTGAGCCCGGTCAAGACAGCGAAGATGCTGCCCTGCTGCAGAAGCAGGGGGATGCGCATGAGGCGGCGCATTTGGCGAAGCTGAAGGCATCCGGGCGGCATGTGATCGAGATCGATCGGGGTGATCTGGCTGCCAACGCAGAAGAAACCCGCGCCGCACTTGCCACAGGGGCCGAGGTGGTGTTCCAGGGCGCGTTTCTCGCGAGCAACTGGGGCGGATGGTCAGACTTTCTGGAGCGGGTCGAGCGACCCTCGGTTCTGGGTCCGTTCAGCTATGAGGTGGCCGATACCAAGCTCAAGCGCCAGCCTCACCCGAAGCACGTGCTGCAACTGGTGCTCTATTCCGACCTTCTGACCGAGATCCAAGGCGTGGCACCCGAATTTGCCCATGTCGAGTTGGGGACAGGCGAGAGGGCGACCCTGCGGCTGGCGGACTATGCCCATTACGCGCGCGCCGCTCGCGCTAGACTTGAGGCTTTTGTAGCTGAGCCGGCGACGACGCGACCTGTTCCTTGTTCCGATTGCGCTCTCTGTCGGTGGGCGGATCACTGCAGCAGTGTCTGGGATGCCGAGGACAGTCTTTTCAACGTGGCGAACATCGCCAAAGGGCAGGTCAAGAAGCTGGAAGCCGCCGGGATCTCCACGATGGCGGGGCTGGCGACGCATGCCGGTTCAATTCGCGGCATGGCGAATGAGACCCTGGAAAAACTGCGCACCCAGGCGCGCCTTCAGAATGCCCGGAAGGTAGGGGCACCCCACTATGAGCTGCGTCCGCCCCAATTCGGGAAGGGATTTGATCTGCTGCCGGCGCCGCAGCCTGGTGACCTCTTTTACGACATCGAGGGGGACCCCCATCACGAAGGCGGGCTCGAATATCTGCATGGCGTCTGGCTCGATGGAGGCTTTCGTGCTTTCTGGGCGCATGACCATAAGGCAGAGGCGCGGGCCCTGTCGGAACTGCTCGACTTCTTCCGGGACCGGCTCGCAAGTTTCCCGCAGGCGCGGATCTATCACTACGCTCCTTACGAAATCACGGCCCTGCGCCGCCTGACCGCGAAATACGGGATCGGTGAGGCGTTCCTCGACCGGCTGCTTCGGGAGCGCCGCTTTGTGGATCTCTATGCCGTTGTGCGCGGAGGACTGATCTGCTCCGAGCCCAACTATTCGATCAAGTCGCTGGAAGCCTTCTATGGGCTTGAACGCAAGGGTGAGGTCAAGACGGCCGGCGGTTCGGTTGTGGCCTATGAACATTGGCGAGAAACCGGCGAGCAGCAGATCCTCGACGAGATCGAGGACTACAATCGCATCGACTGTGTCTCGACGGAGCGTCTCCGCGACTGGTTGGTTGAAATCCGCCCCGAAGGTCCTTGGCCCCAGGTCATTGAATCTGCCGACGCGAAGGAAAATGAGGACGATGTCGCGGCTCAGGCCTTGCACTCACAGCTTGCTGCGTCGGGCCTCGCTGAGGACAGGCAGTCGATGCTGTTTGACCTCGGGATGTTTCACAAGCGCGAGGCCAAACCGGCCTGGTGGGCGATCTTTGACAGTCTGGGTAAGGACGATGAGGATCTGATCGATGATCTCGATGCCTTGGGAGGACTCGTCGCGACTGGGCCCGCCGAGCCGATCAAGCGCTCAGTGCATCGCAGCTACCGCTTTCCGGCGCAGGAAAGCAAATTGCGCGGCGGCAAGAAGGCCAGCATTCCGACGCCCGAGGGTTTCACATCGGTGAGTATCGAGGCATTCGATCGGGCGGGACGAACGATAACACTGAAGATTGGTGCGGCACGGGCTGATCTTTTGGCGGACCGCCTGACCCTTCATCCTGATAAGCCGATCAATTCCGATGTGATCGCGTCCGCCCTGCGCGACGTGATCGATGACCAATGCGGTCCACGGACCTATCGCGCCGTCGATGATCTTCTTTCGCGGTCGGCCCCGAGGTTGATGGGCGCGGGCCCCATTCTGCCAGGGGGTGACGTGGTCGCAGGCACCATCGCGGCAGTCGGGCGAATGGATGAAACAGTGATGCCGATTCAGGGACCGCCTGGGACCGGCAAGACTCATGTCTCGGCGCGAGCAATTCTTTCGCTTGTCCGAGCGGGAAAACGGGTGGGCGTGGCCTCCAATTCCCATGAAGCCATCCGCAACGTCTTGATGGGATGTCTGAAGGCGCTCGAAGACGAAGATCTTCCGATAGACCTGGACCTCATCCACAAGGTGTCAGGCGATGAGGATGGCTATCCTCAGGACTGCCCGATCCGCCGCACCAACGACAACGCGGAAGCAGCGTCAGGCGGTCAGGTGGTGGGCGGCACAGCATTCTTCTTTTCCCGCGAAGAGAACACTCAAGCCTTCGACTGGCTGTTCGTGGACGAGGCCGGACAGGTGGGGCTCGCCAACATGGCCGCCATGGGCCGGGCCGCGCGCAACATCGTGCTGGTGGGCGACCCGCGCCAGTTGCCGCAGGTGATCCAGGGCGCGCATCCGGCGCCTGCGAACCTGTCCTGCCTGGAATGGATGTTGGGTGATCACGCCACCATTCCGCCGGATCGCGGCATTTTCCTCGGCGTGACACGGCGCATGCATCCGGAGGTTAATCGCTTCATTTCGGATCAGGTCTATGAGGGTCGTCTCGAAAGTCACCCCGATACTGCCCGCCAGGCGGTGACCGGCACGAGTTTTCCGGAGGCCGGCGCCTTTTGGGTGCCGGTGGCACATGAAGGGAACGCACAGGTCGCACCGGAAGAAGTCGAGGCTATCCAAGCTGCCGTCGAGGAACTGCTGACGGGCGCTTGGACGGAGAAGGACGGCGTGACGCGCCCCATTCGTCAGTCTGATATCATCGTCGTCGCGCCCTACAACGCTCAGGTTAACGCGCTACGCGAGGCCTTGCCTGAGGCGATCCGGGTAGGCACGGTGGACAAATTCCAAGGGCAGGAAGCACCGGTCTGCCTCGTTTCGATGACGGCATCCTCTGCTGAGGAAACTTCGCGCGGGATGGACTTCCTGTTCTCGCTCAACCGCATCAACGTGGCCGTGTCGCGGGCAAAAGGTTTGGCCCTGGTTTTCGGGGCTCCGCGTCTGCGCGAGGCTAAGTGCGATACGGTGGAACAAATGCAGCTGGTAAATACGCTATGTGCACTGAGGAGTCTCAGGTGACAAACCTTTCAGAGGACCGCCGACTTGTCTTCTACGATGCTGAAGGCACACCCTACCGACCGGTCCGTGACGGCGGCAGCGGGAGATCCGTTTTCAAGATCAAACCCAAGGGTGCGAGCAACCGCGCCGAGGATGCTATCCACGTGGACAATTGGATCGAGGTCGCTCGTGCCATGCTGATCGATGGCCTAGCAGCCAGATGCCAGCCGCTTCCTCGAGGACAGGTGAATTATCTAAAATATGGCGCTCAAAAGTTGTTTCGGTACGAGCTTGATCCAGAACTAGCCCAGATCTTGGGAATTCCCAGCGAGGGCACTTCTGGCGACGATGTCGGTGTAGTTACTCGGGTGACCATCGAAGCGGCGATGGATGCCTACGACAGCTACCGTGCAAACAGATCTCATGCGCATGTATTTGACGCCTTCGGTGAGCCGCGTGACTATTGGGTGCGTTCAACGCGCGAACGCGCAAGTCGCGTTTATCCGACCAAGCCGCTGATTGGCTTCATCCTGAACAAGACAGAACTGAACGGCGGCTGGGGTCAGAAGGTAGATGCTGCCGCACGCCTTCACAATGCTGGGTTCATAATCGTGGATCAGAACGATCAGCCCATCGATCGCCCTGAACGCTATGAGCACCTATTGGAAGGCGCTGACCGGATCAGGCTCTGCGCCCTAAACTATTTCATCGAACCCGCACGGGAAAAGGCCGAGAGAAAGGTTTCAATCCGCGCGGGCGATCTCGCGGCGGCGATGGGGCTGAAGGATGCGTTCCCGAACATCTGCCAGGCCCTTGGCGGTGAAAAGTTCCAGAATCTTGCGCAAGTACCGCCGCCCACGAGTACCGAACCGAACCCAAGTAGCTCGACGGTTTTCACATATACGCTCAATTCCCAACCGGAGGCGGTCACCGTGATCGATACAACCTATTCACCTTCGCCTACCGCTGTGAACTTGATCCTCTATGGCCCGCCAGGTACGGGCAAGACGTATCATACGGCATGGGAAGCCGTCCGGCTCTGTTTAGGCGAACAGGCCGCAGCCAGCTTAAAAGGCAGGGCTCAGAGAGCCGCCCTGATGGGCGCGTACCGCAACCTCGTGAGCGAGGGGCGCATTGAATTCGTGACCTTTCACCAATCGATGTCCTACGAGGAGTTCATCGAAGGGCTGCGACCAACCACCGATCAAGCTGAAGATGCCTCTAAAGACACAGGGTTTCGGTTGGAACCCGTCGCCGGGATATTTCGGCGCATTTCCGAACGTGCGGAGAAAGGAGTGCCAGTTACGTCGAACGAGAACGCCCTTTCTCTCGATGGACGGCAGGTCTTCAAAATGTCGATCGCGCGCGCCAATGTCGCGTCAGAGGACTACCTTTTTGACGAGGCAATTTCAGAGGGTCACGCGCTTCTCGGCTGGGAGGACATCGATTTCACCGACGACAAATTCTCCGACGTCAACGAGATACTGGAGGCCTGTCGTGAAGAGGGTTCGCGGGAGGGCGAGGTCTCTCTTCAGTCTGGTCAGGTCAGTCAAGTGGACGTGTTCCGCAATCAGCTTGAAATCGGTGACATCATCGTCGTGACAAAGGGGAACAGCCTCTTCCGGGCCATTGGTGAGGTTACTGGCAATTACGAATACCGACAGCGTGACAACCGAAAGTACTGCCATCGTCGGTCCGTGCGTTGGCTCTGGGTGGACAGGGCCGGAGTACCCGCAAGTGAAATTTACGATGGCAACTTCACCATGCGGTCAATTTACTCTCTCAATCGGGCTCGCCTGGATGCCGTCGCGCTCGAAAGCTACATGAACAGCGGGGGCAAACCCGTCACACGCGAGGCAAGACCTCACGTCCTCATCATCGACGAGATCAATCGGGCGAACATCTCCAAGGTCTTCGGCGAATTGATCACGCTTCTCGAGCCGGACAAGCGGCTCGGCATGGACGACGAGATCCGCCTGACACTTCCGTATTCCAAGAAGTCTTTCGGGGTGCCTCAAAACCTGCACGTCATCGGTACGATGAACACGGCCGACCGCTCGATCGCACTCTTGGATACAGCGCTGCGCCGCCGGTTTTCTTTCAAGGAATTGATGCCTGACCCTTTCGTTCTCTCGAACGACGTTGATGGCGTCGATTTGCAGAAGCTTCTTTCCACGATCAACGAGCGCATCGAGTATCTGTTCGACCGGGAACACCAGATCGGGCACGCGTATTTCACCGGCTGCCAGACGCGGTCGGATATCGAGAGAGTCATGCGAGACAAGGTGATCCCGCTGCTGGCAGAATATTTCTACGAGGACTGGTCCAAGGTGGCGGCGGTTTTGGGTGACGCTGCACAAGGTCCGTCTCGCTTCCTTGACGCCAAACGAATTGCCGTACCTGGGGGCATGACCGAAGACGACTTTGCTGGCGAAAAGCTGCGTTGGACTGTCAAAGATGGGTTCGACTTCTCGGAGTTTGCCGACTAATGCCGGCCTACACCCTGCGCGAATGGGAAGCGCTGCCCCATGGCGAAGGGGAAGGCTGCATTCCAGAGCATTTCGCCGAGCGTCTCGCGGCGCTTGCCAGGGCATCTACCTTTGCCGGCAGAGGTGGCGGCGGTGTGCTCGAGGATCGGCGCCATGAACTGCGAGCGCGCGGTGTCGTCGGCGTCTTGGCGACCAATGGGTGCAGTCTGGAGATCCTTCCCAAGATCGATGTCGACGGGCGGGGTGGCGAAGCAAGGCAAAACGCTGCCATTCGCAAACGCCTTGTTCACATGCTCGCAGTCGCGCTCGATCTAAAGATCGAAACGGGCCAGGTCACTGAGCTCGATTGGCAGCGCGAAACGCTCCTGGAAATTCTCATCCGTATTTTCTGCCTCAAACTGACCGATGCCGTTCGTCGCGGCATGCCGCGACGATACATCGTCCAAGAGGACGACCTTGCGGCACTACGCGGGACACTCGATCTGTCTCGTCAATTCACACGCTTCGCTGCAAACCCCTCGCGGCTCGCATGCAAATTCGATGAGTTGTCAGAAGACATCGCGCTCAACCGCATCATGAAAGCGGCGGTTGCGCACCTCTTCAGAATGTCGCGCAACGCCAGCAACCAGCAGCGTTTGCGCGAACTAGCCTTTGTCTATGCCGACATCTCCGATGTCGCTGTTTCCTCGCTGAGATGGGATGAGGTCATCATCGACCGAACCAACCGCGCATGGCAGGAGTTGTTCGGGATGGCGCAACTTTTCCTGCGCAATCGCTACCAAACGACCAGCACCGGTTCAGGGCGGGGGACTGCGCTCCTCTTTGAGATGAATGCGCTATTCGAGGAGTATGTCGGTCGGTTGCTTACGCGTGCCCTAGCAGGAACAGAATATCGGGTGACCCTTCAGGGTGGACGGTTGTACTGCCTGACGTCGCTGGACGATGAGCGTCCAGTATTTCAGACGAAACCCGATATTCTGATCTGGCGCGCGGGACAGGTTGCCCATGTAATCGATACTAAATGGAAACGAATATCGCCACAGATCGACGACCGCAAACAAGGTGTCTCACAAGGCGATGTTTACCAGATGATGGCGTACGCTCAGCTTTATGGCGCGCCACGTCTTACACTTCTCTATCCGCACCACGCGGGTTTAGGTGGAAAGGAACTTGTTCACGCCCGGCATCGCATATCCGGCCACGAAACCATTCTTGAGATGGCAAGCATCGATGTCGCCAACGGTGACGACATGCTCGGTCGACTTCGAAGCCTGATCTTCGTCGACGAGGCCAACGCAACGAGGGCCTTGCTCGCCTGACTGCGAAAAATCAGTCGGCGTGCAGGTTTCCGTCGTGTGACGAATGACTGGGCGCGCTCCAACTTCGATTGCAACAGCCGACTTCCACCAGCCAGGTGGTGACAAGCGTTTCGAACGAAACAAAAGAAATACGGGAGGCCACGCCGCGCTTCGCGGCCTCCCCAGTCTATCATCCACGTGCCGGCAGGTATGCCAGCACGTCGCCGACCATCTGGATCGGCTCGATGGGCCCCGACGGGTTCGCCGTCCTCCCCATCACCACACTCGATCCGCCCCACCGTGCGGCGTCTCCTGTGGTCCCCGCGCTTGTCGGGTCCGGGTCCCCATCGCCTTCAGCCGATCGTTCGATCGGAGCCTTCACCTTCGGAGTCTGTGAGCGAACGGAATTCGCCGAGATATTCGCCGCGGTGCCGCCCCAGCCAGGACACCACCTTCGGATTGCCGAGCAGTTTTCGGATATAGCCGCGCGCTACCGTCAGATGCAGTGTGTCGACACCATAGGTCTCTTCGAAGGATTTCACCTGGGTCTGCAGGCTCGCCAGTTCGCGCTCCATCTTCGCCATCTGTTCGGTCGAAACCTGACCATCTCGCTTCGGCTGCTTTCGGCGCGGGACAGCGAGGGCCGCGTCTGGCGTCGCTGCCAAAAGCGCCTTGGCGAACTGAACAGAGTAGTTGTTCTGGCCCGCCATGAGCTCGGCCGCTTCCACCTGCCGGATCGGGCCCATGCGTCGCAGGATGTCGAATACCGCCATGGGTGCGGACGTGTCTTTCAGCACCTCTACGGCTTCGGGACAAATCCCGTTCAGGAGCCGCGTTCTCCGAAAGATCGTTTCAATATTGAGTCCGAGCGCCTCGGCGATTGCTGCTTCTGGCACACCACGTGCGATCGCGCGCTTGATCATGCTGTGCTCCTGCACCGCTGCCAGCCGGTTGATCCGTTTGTTGTAGGTGTAGGTTTCGTCATCGGTGGAGACGAGGCACTCGACACGCTGGATGCCGAGGTCCTTCAGGGCTTCGATGCGCATGTGGCCGTCGAGCAGGAAAAACTTCGCTGCGTCATCAAGGTTGCGCGCCACGACCGGCGCCTCCACCAGCCCGATCGCCTTAATCGAGCCTCGGATCTGCGCGTATTTCTTGCTTTCCTTGGCACCCGGACGCAGCACCTTCAGCGGAACAAGCTGTTCGATTGCGAGGTCGATGGTGTCAGGTTCGAAGGCAAGTTTGACGGCATTGATGCCTCGGCGATCAGCGCTCATCGGACTGGCTCCGGCATCAGACGGTCGGCCAGAGCTCTGGGCATGTCGATGAGGCCTTCATCGCGGAGAAGCTCCGGGAACTCCCCCTGAGAAAGCAGATCCCTCAGGGCTTCGACGATGAAGATCAGCCGGGCCTGGGTCACGTCGGATTTCCGGACCAAGATGCGCTGCTTATCGGCCTCTCGCTGGTAGAGTTTCATCAGATCGGCTTGGGTGAGCTTGCGGCTCCCACCCCGCCGGCCCAAGCCACTATCCGGCACAGTCTTCTTCTGCGAGAGTCGCTGGTCCAGCAGACGGCGGATCTTGCCGAGCTTCTTGCCCTTGATCTGACCAGCCTCATAGGCGTCCATCAGGAGAGTCTGCACGTCGTCGCCTTTCGCGCGGGCGATGTCGACGGCGAGGCTGACAGGGATGAGGCCGGTTTCGACCGCCGCCACAAGCCGTTCCTCGCCGCGCTCGAGGAGCGTGACGATCATGTTCACCCAGCTCTGTGTGCAGCCGATCTTTTCGGCGATGTCGACATCGGTGTAGCCACGCTGGTGAAGGTTGCCGATCTCTAGCATCAGATCGATCGGACGATGCTGGCGCCTTGCGATGTTCTCCACCAGGCTCATCACCATGCAGTCCGCTTCCTCCGCCTCAATGATGACTGCGGGAATCTTCTCCTGCCCAAGCAGTCGAAAGGCTTCCAGCCGTCCCTCGCCGCAAACCAGGTCATAGCGCTCGGGCTCGTCAGGGTGTCTGCGAACGGTCACCGGTCGTTTGAGCCCGACGGCATCGATGTTGTCCACGATTTCCCTGTGCAGCCGCTTGTTGCGGGCACGTGGATTCAGAACCTCGATCCGATCGATCGGGATCATTCGAAGATGCTGGGGACGGGGCTGATCGGTCATGCTACCTCCCTGAGAGGTTTGCGCTCTGCGAGCGCGTAGAGCGGATCGAGGCTGTCAAAACGATAACCGTCGAGGGCGAGGCCATTCTCCTCGGCAAGACGAAGTCTGCCGGTGCCAATGTCGAGGAGAGGAAAGAGGAAGTAGTCGAAAGGTTTCCGGTTGAGTTCGTCCATCCGGATGACAACGGAGATGTCCGGTACGAGCCCTGTATCGAACCGCACACGCCAGCGCAGCGAGCCGGCCTGGGTGCGGGTGCAGCGGACAATAAGCAACGACAGGGAAAACTCGCCATTGACGGTCACGAGATCGGTCGTCGCATCTCGCGTGGCGGCACCGCCTGCAGCGGAGATCCCACTTAGAACTTCATCGATGACTTCGGGATGGAGCCGGCGGAGTTCGCGGTTGATCTCGATGTAGCGATAGTCGCGCCGCGGCCGGAAACCGACGAGACGATAGGCCCTGGGAAGGCTGCCGAACCGATGGCTGTAGGCGCTGCTCGATGGGGTTTCGTCGGCCTCGTCGATAATAAGACCCGACAAGGCGCCCTGATGTTCCAGCAGCGCTTGCAATGCAGCGAGCATCTCCGCGTCGGACATGCGGGCCGAGCGCGCTGCGATGATCTTGTTGGCGGCTTCGTAGAGCGTCGGATCGACGACTGCCGGAAAGCTATTTGGGGCTCTGATCCAAGTTTCGGGATCGTTGCGGACACGCTTCTTCTTGAGCTTGAAGGACACCCGGTTCCAGACATTCGTGCCGATGTACTTCTCGTTGATCAGCAGCTGATGGACGGAACCCCGCGTCCAAGGTCGACCGAGGTCCGTCAGGATGCCACGGTCATTCAGCCCATCGGCGATCTGCGCTTCGTTTTGACCGCCTGAAACAAAGGCACGGTAGACCTCACGGACGACGGCGACCTCTTCCTCGGGTCCCGGCACAAGCACGACGCGATCGGTTTGCAGGCTTTTGTGTTCGCCTTGGGTGAGCGTTGCCTTGGGAACCCCGTGCTGATCGATGAGTAGGCGGCGCAAACCGAACCCGGCGGGACCACCCTGACGAAAGCCTTTTTCAATCAGGCGGCATTGCCCGGTGAAAACCTTGCTCGACAGCTCCCGGCTGTATTCGCCTGCCATGGCGCGCTTGAAGCCCTTGAACATCGTGGCCATAGGGCTGCCGTCGTTTTCGAACTGTTCGGCGCAATAGTGCACGTCGATCCCGGCGCGCCGGCAGATATATTCGTAGTAGGCGCTCTCGTCTGCGTCCTGGAAACGGCCCCAACGGCTGATGTCGTAGACAAGGATGACGTCGAAATCTGCGTTTCCCGAAGTTACGGTCTCGATCAGCTGTTTCAGTGCGTCCCGGCCTTCAATCCGCAGCCCGCTCTTTCCTTCATCGGCGTAAGTCCGGACGATCTCCATGCCGCGCCGTACGGCATAGGTCTGGATTGCCGCCGCCTGGTTTTCGGTCGAGTAGCGTTGGTGATCGGTAGACATGCGCACGTACTCTGCCGCCCGAACAAGGGACGGGCCATCGCGTGCTTTGTCTGGGAACTCGGGATTCACCACCGGGCTCGGCCTCCATCTGCGCCAGAACAAAAACATCCAACGCCGGTGCCGCAGAGGCCCGGGTAAGGTCGTTCGTCATTCTATGAGTCCCCTTCACGATAGCAGATTCCATCGCGCGCGAGGCCGCTCAAATGACACCGAAGATCTGCATCGGCAGGATCGTGCCGCCGACATCCAGTTCGCCACGGTTCTTCTTTTCATCGAGCATCTTCCCAAGGCGCACATCAGCGACTTCGCCCAGCGGCCGCCTCTCCCATCCATCGGGTAGGCCATTGGTGAGGGGGATGTGTTCGTGGCCGGGGAAGCGGAAGTGGATGAACCACTCTCGGTAGAGCAGCCGCGCCGCTTCCTCCAACAGCGCAATCCGCCGCCGGTTTGTCTCAATCAGGTCGTCATAGTCGGAGAGAATGTCGGCGATTGCAGCTTGTTCGTTCAGACCCGGAAACCGAACCTTCGTGTCCGGGAAGTTGGTCAGCGGAATACGGTTGACTGTCGCGCCCGCGAGGGTGATCGCGTCCATCTTGGCGCGCCAGATGGGCGACAGGAAGTAGTAGTGCAGGAACCGGGGGTCTACCTTCTGAGGGTCGGGACGAACGAGCGCCATCCTCCGGCCAAGGCAGCCTTCGAAGTTATCCGGTATTCGTGCATATCGATGCAGGGTGGCCTCGTATGAAAAGACGATATCGTCCTTTTGCGGCTGAACTCGTCGCGTCCACTTCGGAAACTCTGTCTCCGAAACATGACGGATTTCCGTGAAGTCCAGCCGGCCATCATCGGTCACATTCTTAATCCCGAGGAAAATTGGACCGGAATCGGAAGGTTTAGGGGTGGCATGCGGCCCATCGTAGATGCCGATTGCGTATTCCTTGATGGCGACGTCGGCCTCTCTCAAACGCCCAACTCCTCGAAGTTCCGGGCGATCCGCGCGGCCAACACCGCGGCCTCCTCGTTCAACCCCTTCAGGTCGATGTGGATCGACCGCAGCGCCTCCTCGAAATCGAAATCCTCGTCCACCTCATCCGGCGCCACGCCGACATATCGGCCGGGCGTCAGGCTGTGGTCATGGGCTCCGATCTCGGCCCGGCTGACGCGCTTCACCAGTCCCTCGACATCGCGCAGCACCGCGTCGGGGAACGTCCTGGTGGGGGAAGGGGCCGGTTCGCACCGGTGACAGTCGATGATAGAGGCTGCGGATCTTCTTCATGCGGATCCTGTCCTGGACATGGGCGCGAGGCAGTTTCGGCGTCAGCGCCGATTCGAGCAATCGCGGCGCTTCCTCAAGACTTGTCGGCCCCTGTCGTCCAACGTCGGCGAATGTCGAAAAGACACAATTTTATCAGCATGTTAAACTTAAATCGCCTGCGCATTGCTCCGCTGCGGGCTCGAACGGGCGGTGGGTTGAGATGACCGTGGCGCCCGACTCGACAAGGGCAGACCATGGGGCGGGGATGAATGCCAGACGCAGTCCGAAAGGCCGAAGCGTATCCCCCGGTGCCAGACCCGGCACCGAAAGTAGCGGCCGACCTCTGGACGAGGGTGCGTTCGATCCAGGGGGCCTAAGCGACGGGGCGGCTCCGACCGACACGGACGCTGACGGCAGAGGGGACCAACCTCGGCACAGTCCGGGGCTGGTCGTCCTATGCCGTCACTCCAGGACTCACCAACCGACACAGGCCCATTCCGGATCTTGATCAATCCACGAGACCGCGCGCGCGGCGGCGGAAACCCCCGCCAACGAGTCGTTCGCCGATCGGATCGTGCGAGAGATCGGACGGAACCGAACATCGCCTTGCCGTCAGGCCCGCCGATGAGCGGAAAAGGCCCGAAATCTCTCCCATCAGGGACGGTTCGCGTCGATCCGGCTGCCTCGACATTTTGGCGGCCCCTGTCGAGATTTGTCATTTAATGACACGAATACAATGAGTTAACGACATGCTATTCTGTCCGGAACGGCGCGCGAAGATGCAGCGCTTTGGCGCACGGGGGCTGGACGAATGGGCGTGGAGAGGCTGAATGGGCGGACGGGCGAGGGCGATCTTCGGATCACCTACCGCCCGATCGGGGATCTGGTCCCTTATGTTCGCAATGCCCGCACCCATTCGGAGGCCCAGGTGGCGCTGATCGCCGGCTCGATCCGTGACTATGGCTGGACGAACCCGGTGCTGGTCGACGGCGCGAACGGCATTCTCGCCGGCCATGGCCGGGTGCTGGCGGCGCGCCAGCTCGGCCTGACCGAGGTTCCGACCATCGAACTGGCGCATCTCACCGCGGTGCAGAAGAAGGCCTACATTCTCGCCGACAACCGGCTCGCCGAAGCGGCCGGCTGGGACCGCGAGCTGCTGGCGCTCGAGCTCGGCGATCTCGATGGCCTCGGGGTCGATCTGACCGGGCTCGGCTTCGACCCCGGCGAGCTGGACGCGCTCCTGCAGGCCGGTCAGCCCGATCCGCGCGAGGATGACGTGCCGGAGCCGCCGGCGGTGCCGGTGTCGCGGATGGGCGACCTCTGGGTGCTCGGGTCCCACCGGCTGCTCTGCGGCGACGCCACGGCGCCGGCCGATGTCGCCCGGCTCCTCGAGGGGGTGCGACCCACCCTGATGGTGACCGATCCGCCCTATGGCGTGGCCTATGATCCGGCCTGGCGCAACCGCGCCGGCCTGTCGGCGACCCGGCGCACCGGCAAGGTCATGAACGACGACCGGGCCGACTGGCGCGAAGCCTGGGCGCTCTTTCCCGGCGATGTCGCCTATGTCTGGCACGGGGCGCTCCATGCCACCACCGTGGCCGAAAGCCTGGCGGCCTGCGGCTTTGCCATCCGCAGCCAGATCATCTGGGCCAAGGAACGGCTGGTCCTGTCGCGGGGCGATTATCACTGGCAGCATGAACCCTGCTGGTATGCGGTGCGCAGCGCGGGGAAGGGCCACTGGTCGGGGGACCGCAGGCAGACGACGCTCTGGACCATCGCCAGCCGCGACCAGGATGCCGCGACCGTGCATGGCACCCAGAAGCCGGTCGAATGCATGCGCCGGCCGATGCTGAACAATTCCGCGCCGGGGCAGGCGGTCTACGAGCCCTTCTCGGGATCGGGGTCCACGATCATCGCCGCCGAGAGCTGCGGGCGCGCCTGCCATGCCCTGGAACTCGACCCGGCCTATGTCGATGTCGCGGTCATGCGCTGGCAGGCCTTCACCGGCAAGGCGGCGGTGCGCGCGGGGGACGGTCGGAGCTTCGCCGACGTCGCGGCGGAGCGCCAGGCCGAGGCAGGTGCGGGGCAGGGCAAGGCCCTTGTCGCGGACGGCGCGCGTGACGCGGAGCGGGCCTGATGGCGCAGTCCCGGCTCACCTCCCTCACCGAGGCCCTGACCAATGTGGTGCTGGGCCTTGCGCTGGCCCTCGCGACGCAGATGGCGCTCTATCCGGGCTTCGGCATTCGCCTGGGGTTCTGGGAGCATCTCCGGATCGCCTCCAGCTTCACGCTCCTGTCGCTGGCGCGCAGCTACCTGGTGCGGCGCTTTTTCAACGCCCATGGGGAGGATGGCTGAGCATGGGACGCACCGTCACCACCCTCAGCCCCGCACAACTCGCGGAAGTCGAGACCCTGGCAGCAGTGTATCGCGGCCAGGACGTTCCGCGACCTGCAGATGAAGTCGCGAGGTCGCGCTGATGGGACGCAAGCCCCTGCCAACGGCCATTCGCAAGACCAATGGCAATCCGGGACGACGGGCCTGGAACCATGACGAGCCGATCCCGCCGGGAACGCTGCCGACCTGCCCGCGCCATCTGAGTGCGCCGGCCAGGGCCGAATGGCGGCGGCTGGCCGCCTGCCTCCATCGCATGGGCGTGCTGACGCCGGTCGATCGCGCCGCGCTTGCCGCTTACTGCCAGGCCTGGGGCCGGTGGGTCGAAGCCGAAGAGAAGCTCCGCACCACGCCCCTGCTCATCAGGACCCCGTCGGGCTATGTCCAGCAGTCGCCCTGGCTCTCCGTGGCCAACCGGCAGCTGGAGATCATGGGCCGCTACATGGCCGAACTCGGCATCACCCCTGCCGCGCGCTCGCGCGTCAAGGCCTTCGAACGGGTGGCCGGGGAGCCCGTCACCCGGATCGAACTGGTCGCCTTGCAGCGGGAGGACGAAGAGGAGCGCGCTCGGCCGCCGTGCGACGCCGCCGGTCCCGCCGGACGGGTGATCTGGACCACTTCCACGACTTCGGATGAGCAGGCGAACGGGTGATTATTCCATGTGAATCAAGCGATTGAGCGTTACCGAAGCGCGCGTGCGATGGTACAGATCTGCGCAACCAAGGTCAGGCAGTTGTGAACACCAGGGGAGTGTCAGCTGTGGCAGTGGCATCAGCAACAACGGTCTCCATCCGGTTCATCGCCTACGAGCGGGTCTCGACCGCACGGCAGGGGGCCAGCGGTCTCGGCCTCGAAGCGCAGCGCATGGCGTTTGATGGCTTCGCGGCCTCAAGAGGCGCCGAGGTCCTCGCCCGCTTCACCGAGGTCGAGAGCGGCAAGACCCCCAACCGCCCACAACTCGCCGCCGCGATCCAGCTGGCCCGCCTGACCGGCGCCACCCTCGTCATCGCCATGCTCGACCGCCTCTCCCGCAACGCCGCCTTCCTCCTCACCCTGCGCGACAGCGGTGTCCACTTCCTCGCCGTCGACATGCCGAGGCCCATGACCTGACCGTCGGCATCATGGCCCTGGTCGCTCAAGCTGAACGCGAGGCGATCTCTCGCCGCACCAAGGAGGCCCTGGCCGTGGCCAAGGCGCGCGGCGTCAAGCTGGGCAACCCGAACGGGGCGGAGGCGATCCGACGCGGTGGAAAGGGCACGGTGGGCCTCGGGCAGGCCGTCAGTGCGAATGCACAGGCCTTCGCGGCAGGGTGGGCGCCGGTGCTTCAGGACATCAGGGCGCAGGGGCATGTTACGCTGCGCGCTATGGCGGCGGAACTGAACCGGCGTGGGATGATGACACGGCGCGGCGTGACCTGGCAGGTGTCGAATGTCAGCAACCTGATTGAAAGATTGGGCTGACAACATTTGTATGAAGGAGGGCGGTTGATGGTCGTCTGTGAAGTGGGGGCTGCGCCAGCAGGGCAAAGACGGACACTCGTTTCAGTGAGAGAAGCGGGTGACGTACACGCCTCTTCCTGCAGTCGACGCTTCAGGACGAACGGGCCGTGGTCAAGAAGTGCGTAAGATTGCTCCGCTTGGTCCCATCAACCTTTCTCGCAGACTGCAGCTGCCAGGGCGCAATAGGCCCAGATTCTTGCGTCGTCAGGTACCTTGGTCTGCCATCAATGTATTCGGTCAAGAATGTCAAACCTTTGTCCACGCCCCGCCGCTGCCGCTTGATCGAACGCAGGCAGAGACAAAACGCATTCCAACGAGGCCATCGCGAAAGTCTGGGAGAACTCCAGGATCATCGGAAGGCCCGTCTGCCCTTTCCTTGGCAAGAAGGTCCGCCGCGTCGGAGTATAGCGTAGCGAAGGCCTCGAGATAGCCTTCCGGGTGACCGGCCGGCAGCCGGGCAGGGGTGGCGACCCCCTCGCCGCCGCGGCGCAGGGTGCGCGTCGGTTCCCCGGCGGGGCTCAACTCCAGAACTTCCGGCGTCTCCTGGTCCCATGACAGACCGCCCTTGTCGCCCGCAATGCGCAGACGCAGCGCGTTCTTCGTGCCGGGGGCAACCTGGCTGGCCCAGATCATCCCCTTTGCGCCGCTCGCAAAGCGCAGAAGCACGGCGGCGTTGTCATCGAGGCGTCGGCCCGGCTCGAACGCGGTCAGGTCGGCCAGAACCTCGGTCAGCCGCAGCCCGGTGACAAAGGTGGCGAGGTTGGCGGCATGCGTCCCGATGTCCGCGATGCATCCGCCCTCGCCCGACAGCTTCGGGTCCGTGCGCCAGACCGCCTGTTTCTGCCCGGCCTGTTCCACCGGCCCGACCAGCCAGTCTTGCAGATATTCGACCTGAACATGGCGCACCTGGCCGATGGCGCCGCGTTCCACAAGGGCCCGCGCCTCGCGGACCATCGGATAGCCGGTGTAGGTCTGCGTCAGGACGAAGGGCACGCCGGTCCGGGCGGCGAGATCGGTCAGTTCCTCGGCCTCGCCCAGTGTCGCGGTCATCGGCTTGTCGCAGATCACCGCGATCCCGGCCTTCAAAAAGGCGGTGGCGACGCTGGCATGCAGGTGGTTCGGCGTCACGATGGCCACGGCGTCGATCCCGTCGGGACGCGCGGCCTCGGCCTGGGCCATCCGGGAAAAGTCGGCATAGGCGCGGTCTGGGGCGATGCCCAGATCCGCCGCCGATTGCGCGGCGCGCCCGGGGTCGGACGAAAACGCACCGGCGACGAGCTCCCACTTGCCATCCAGCCGGGCCGCGATCCGGTGCACCGCGCCGATGAAGGCGCCTTGCCCGCCGCCGACCATCCCCAGTTTCAGGCGCATTCCGACACTCCCAGCATCCTTTGCAGCCTGGCTTGGTCAACCTGCCCGGCGGCAAAATCATCGAAGGCCTTGTCCGTCACCTCGATCAGGTGGCGCGCGATGAACGGAGCCCCCTCTGCCGCGCCCTGTGCCGGAGATTTCAGTAAACATTCCCATTCCATCACGGCCCAGCCGCGATAGCCGTGGCGGGTCAGCCGCGTGAAGACCGACCGGAAATCCACCTGTCCGTCGCCGAGACTGCGGAAGCGGCCCGCGCGGTCGGCCCAAGACGAATAGCCGGAATAGACACCTTGGCGGCCGTCGGGGCGGAACTCGGCATCCTTGACGTGAAAGGCCGAAATGCGGTCGTGATACAGGTCGATGAAGCCCAGGTAATCCATCGCTTGCAGCAGGAAATGGGACGGGTCGTAGTTGATCCGCGCCCGGGGGTGTTCCGAGACGGCGGAGAGGAAGCGTTCCCAGCTGGCGCCGTCGAAGACGTCCTCGCCGGGATGGGGCTCGAAGCCGATGTCGATGCCTTGGTCATCGTAGGCATCGAGGATCGGTCGCCAGCGGCGGGCCAGTTCGGCAAAGGCGGTTTCGATCAGCCCGGCGGGGCGCTGCGGCCAGGGGTAAAGGTAGGGGAAGGCCAGCGATCCGGTGAAGCTGACGGTGCCGCCCAGCCCCAGCCGGCGCGCGGCGGTGGCGGCCTTGGTCACCTGACCGACGGCCCATTCCTGACGCGCCGCGGGCTTGCCGCGCACCGCTTCGGGTGCGAAACCGTCGAAGGCGTCGTCATAGGCGGGGTGGACGGCGATCAGCTGACCCTGAAGGTGGGTCGAAAGCTCGGTGATCTGAACCCCGGCATCGGCGCAGATGCCGCGCACCTCGTCGGCATAGGTCGCGCTTTCGGCGCAGAGGTCGAGGTCGAACAGCCTGCGGTCCCAGCTGGGGATCTGCACGCCCTTGTAGCCCAGCCCCGCGGCCCAGGTGACGATCCCCGACAGGCTGTCGAACGGCGCTTCATCGCCGGCGAATTGCGCCAGAAACAGCGCCGGTCCCTTGATCGCCGCGCCCATCACCCGACCCTTTCCGAAAGCATCGAGAGGGGCCGGATATCGACCGGGCAAGCCAGCAGCCGGTCCAGCTGCGAGAACAGCGGTTGCAGATGCGGCATGGCGAGATGGTCGTCCAGCGCCGCCCGGCTGGTCCAGTTTTCATAGAAGACGAAAACGCAGGGGTCGGCGGCATCGACGTGGAAATCGTAGTTGATGCAGCCCGCCTCGGCCCGGGTGGGGGAGACTTGCGCCGCCAGCAGGGTTGCCAGTTCGTCGCGGGTTTCGGGGCGTGCGGTGACGGTGCCGATGATCGTGTACATGGTCTAAGCCTTCTTCTGGCTGAGGGCGACGGCAAGGATGATGATGGCGCCGCGGGCGATCAGTTGCTGGCTGAACTCCAGCCCCATCAGGATCAGGCCGTTGTTGATCAGGCCGATCATCAGCGCGCCAACGATGGTGCCGATGACAGTGCCCTTGCCGCCGAAGAGGCTGGTGCCACCCAGGACGGCCGCCGCGATGACGGACAGCTCGTCGCCTTCGCCCAGCTGGAAGCGGCCCGATTGCAGGCGACCGGCGTAGAGCATCCCGGCAAGGGCCGCTGCAGAGGACGAGATCACCAGCACCTTGAACTTGATGGCGCCCGTGTCGATGCCGGAGTAGCGTGCGGCGGTTTCGCCGCCTCCGGTCGCCAGCACCCGGCGGCCAAAGCCGGTGCGGCGCAGGACGAAGTGGCCAAGGGCGCCGATGACCAGCATCCAGAACAGCAGGACCGGGACCGGGCCAAGAGAGCCGCCGCCGAAGGCCCAGGAATAGCGCGGCGACAGGATCGGCACGGCGGCGGTGGCGGAAATCCACATGGCGACGCCCTTGGCGATACCCATCATGGCCAGCGTGGTCAGGAAGGAGGGGATGCCGATCTTGGTCGTCAGCCAGCCGTTGAAGCAGCCGACCGCGATCCCGGTGGCGATGCCGGCCAGAATACCCGCGAAAGGCCCGCCGACCGCGATGGCCATGGCGACGGTGACGGTCGTCAGGCCCGCGACCGCGCCGATCGACAGGTCGATCTCTCCGCTGGCCAGCACGAAGGTCATGGCCACCGCCATCACCGCGATCATCGCGGTCTGGCGGATGATGTTCAGCAGGTTGGTCGGGTTCAGGAACCCCTTGTCGGCCAGGGTCACGGCAAAGACCGCGAAGATCACCACGAAGCCGATGTAGATGATGTTCTGCCGCCAGTTGGCGAGGAAGGCAGGGGTGCGCTCAGCCATGCTGGGTCTCCTGTGAGAGGGCCTTTTGGATTTCGATCTGCAGCTGCCGTTCCGCGCCTTGCAGGCGGTGGCCGGGATCGGGTTCATTCGGGTCGTCAAGGCTCAAGCGGTCGATCATCTGATGCGCGCGGCCATCGGCCATGACGAGGATGCGGTCGCAGGCTGTCAGAAGCTCGGAAAGCTCCGAGGAGATCATGATGATCCCCTTGCCCTGCGCCGCCAGGTCGCGGACCAGCCGGATGATTTCCGACTTCGATCCGATGTCGATGCCGGCGGTGGGTTCGTCCAGCACCAGAATGTCGGGGTCGGTGGCCAGCCATTTGCCGATCACCACCTTCTGCTGATTGCCGCCTGACAGGGTAGAAACCGCATGATCGCGGCTGGCGGTCTTGACGGACAGGCGCTTGATCATCTCGTCGGTCAGGGCGTTGGCCTTCGATTGGTCGACGACGCCCTTGGGCGCGATGCGGTCCAACACCGACAGCACCATGTTGGAGGCCACCGAATGCGCCGGGATGATGCCCTGCGTCGCCCGCGCCTCTGGCACCAGGGCCACTTTTGCGGCGATGGCGTCCGAGGGTTTGCGGATCGGCACGGCCTTGCCCTTGATGCGGATCTCTCCGCCGGTTGCGGGTTCGATCCCGGCAATCACCCGCGCCAGCGCCGAGCGGCCAGAGCCCAGAAGCCCCGCCAGCCCCAGGACCTCGCCCCGGTGCAGGGTGAAGCTGACATTCTCGGGCTTGTGCGGGCCCGTCAGGTTGACCGCTTCCAGGAGCACCTCGCCCCGGGTCACGTCGCCGCGCTGCACGTCGGCCAGGCCCTTGGAGCGTTTGCCCACGATATGTTCGATCATCGTGTCGATGGGCAGATCCGCCAGCGGCGCGGTGATCACATGTTTGCCGTCGCGCAGGATGGTGGCGCGGTCGGCGATGCGGGCGATTTCGTCCATGCGGTGGCTGACATAGATCACCGCCACGCCCTGCGCCTTCAGCTTGCGCAGGAAGGTGAACAGCCGCTCGACATCCGACACCGCCAGCGCGGTGGAGGGTTCATCGAGGATCAGCACCTTCGAGCTTTGGCTGATGGCCTTGGCAATCTCGGTCAGCTGCTTCTGCCCCGCGCCAAGATCGCCCACCACGGCCTTGGGGTCGACCTTGACCTCCAGCATGGCGAAGATCTCGGCGGCCTTGGCCTCGCAGGCGGCATCGTCCAGCCAGCCGCGGGCGGTGCGGGCCTCGCGCGTCAGGAAGATGTTCTGGGCCACGGTCAGCGTGGGGATCAGGCTCATCTCCTGGAAGTTCATCGCGATCCCGGCGGCGCGCGCGGCTTCGGGCGTGTGGGTGGTCAGCGGCACGCCCCCCACCTCGATGGTCCCGGCGTCGGGTTTGTGGACGCCGTTCAACACCTTCAGGATGGTGGATTTGCCCGCGCCGTTGCCGCCAAGAAGGGCGTGGACTTCACCGGGCAGAACCTCAAAATCCACATCGTCCAGGGCTTTGACACCGCCAAAAGCCTTGGAGATTCCCTTCATGACGACAGCAGGTGTCATTTGCCCACGGCCTCCCAGAGCCCGGTTTCGCCCGATCGCAGCAGGGCGTCGGCCACCAGTTCGCAGGCCAGCCCGTCGGCGAAATTGGGGCTCGGCTGCTTGCCCGTGGCGATGGCGTCGAAGAAATCGTGGCACTCCACGATCTTGGTTTCCGAATAGCCGATGCCCAGGCCGGGGATCGGCCAAAGGCCAGCGCCATAGGGATGTGCGGGGCCAGTATAGACGGTGCGGAAGCCGCGCGCATCGGCCGGATCGTCGGCGAACATCACCTGCAACTCGTCGCGCCGTTCATAGTTGAAGGCGATGGAGCCCTTGGTGCCGTGGATCTCCAGCGTGATGAAGTTGTTGCGGCCCCAAGCGTTGCGGGTGGCCTCGAGCGAGCCGATGGCGCCGCTTTCGAATTTCAGCATCGAGACGACTTCGTCATCGACATCGACTTCGGCCCGCTCGCCACCCGAGGATTTCTCGGACGCGCCCAGCTTGTCGAGCCCGCCCTGCTGGATGGGGCGCGTCTTGACATAGGTCCGGGTCAGGGCGTTGACCGCCTCGATGGGGCCGACCAGATACTGCGCCAGGTCCACCACATGGGTGCCGATGTCGCCCACGGTGCCGGACCCCGCGATCTTCTTCTGGAAGCGCCAGGACAGCGGGCCGTTCTCATCCGCCGACCAGTCCTGCAGATAGGTGCCGCGGAAGTTCAGGATGCGGCCGATACGGCCTTCCTCGATGTATTTCTTGGCAAGCGCCACGGCCGGCGTGCGGCGGTAGTTGAAGGCGACCATGTGGATGACGCCGGCCTGACGGACAGCCTCGGCCATGGCGCGGGCTTCCTCGACCGTGCGGGCGAGGGGCTTTTCGCAGATGATGTGCTTGCCGGCCCTGGCCGCCGCAATCGCGATTTCGGCATGGACGTTGTTCGGCGTGCAGATGTCGACCACGTCGATATCGGGCCGCGCGATCACGGCGCGCCAGTCGGAGGAAGCCTCGTCGAAGCCGAAGCGTTGGCGGGCGGCCTCTGCCGCGCCATCGGTCACATCGACCACCACCTTGCGGTGCGGGATCGCCGGGGCGGGCCAGAAGAACATCGGCATGGCGGCATAGGCCATGGCATGGGCCTTGCCCATGAACCCGCCGCCGATCATGGCGACGTTCATCACTTTGGTCATCGTTTCAATCCTTGGCGGGGTGAGTGTCTGAAAAGGGGCGCGGGCGGGGGAGCAGCCGCCCGCGCCGGGCCTCAGTTGGCCATCGACGACTTGACGTTGTCGGTCGCCTCGGTGGAGTAGACCTGCTTCCAGGCATCCAGCAGGTTGTCATGGCTGACCGGCAGCGCGGGCAGCGCGACATAGGCCGGGGCGGCCTTGCCCAGAAGGCCATAGCCCGCAAGCTTGGCCTCCACGACGCCGGCATCATAGGGCCGCTGCGCGCCAAGGCCCTTCACAAAGCCGTTCTGCGCCATGGAAATCGCGACATTCTCGCCCAGGTCGCAGGTGGTGATGATCAGATCGTCGCGCCCGGCATTGCGGGCGGCAGAGATGACGCCCTCGGCCGGCACGTCCCAGACCGCCCAGATGCCCTGGATTTCGGGATGCGAGGTCAGCATCGCGCCAGCGGCCTTTTCGGCATCGCCCGAGAAGTCCGGGCCGCCGATGCCCTGTTCGTCCACGATCTTGATGTCGGGATAATCCGAGGCGATCGTGGCTTTGAAGGCATCGTAGCGCTGCTTGGTCACGAAGAAATCGGCGGCGTGGAAGACCAGACCGATATTGCCCTTGGACCCCAGCGCCTTGGCCATCAGATGGGCGGCGGCGACGCCGTTTCCGTAGTTGTCGGCCGAAACGACGGACACGTAGTCCTTGCCCGCGGTCAGACCCGCCGCGACGTTATCCATGAAGACGATCTTGATGCCCGCATCTGCCGCCGCCTTGTAAGACGCGGCGGTCGCGGTCGGATCGGTCGGGATCGACACGATGATCGAGGGCTTTTGCGCCATGATCGTCTCGATGTCGGAGACCTGCTTTTCAGGCTTGAAGCCTGCATCGGTGACGGCGATCACCTTGATCCCCATCGCGGCGAACTGGGTCTGCAACCCGTTGACCTGCGCCCGGCTCCAGTCGTTGCCGCCGTAATGCAGGACGATGGCGGCGGTGGCGTTCATGGCCTTGATCTTGGCCAGCTCGTCGTCGGTCAGGGCAATGTCCGAAGCGGGCGAGGGGTCTTCGCCATTCGGGCCCTTGGACAGCACGGTTTCCACCAGCTTGGCCAGGGCCTCGTCGGGACCGGCGAAGGCCGGTCCGACGGCGGTCATCAGCGCAAGCAGCGCCGCGCCGCCCAGAAGGCTGCGTCGAGTGATCATGGTAGTCCTCCCAGAAATGGGGCAGAAGCCCCGGTTGTCAGTGGGTTTTCAAATAGTCCATGCTGATCCGGGCCCCTTCTGCGGGGTCGGGCCAGGCATCGAGTTCGGCGCAGACCCAGCCCTGATAGCCGGTGTCGCGCAGCGCCTGCAGGATCGGAGCGGTCGGAATGTCGCCGCGATCCAGGGGCGTGAAGGCGAAGGGGTCGCGTTGGAAGCCCTTCAGGTGGACATAGGAAATCCGCTTCGCATGGTCGCGGACCAGCTGCGCCGGATCGCCGCCCGCCGCTGCCAGATGCGCGGTGTCGGGGCAGAAGTCGATCGCGGTCAGGTCGAAGATCTTGGCGACCGTCGCGGGCCCCTCGACGATGGTCGACAGGTGCGGGTGATAGTGCGCCCGCAGGCCGCGCGCTTCGGCCAGGTCCTTCACGCGGTCCAGCGCGGCGGCGAGTTTGTGATAGTCCGCCTCGCGGATGCCATCGAACCGCTTGGCCCCGCCGCCCACCACCAGATGCGGCGCACCAAGCTCGGCGGCGCGGTCGGCAGCGCGGGTCACGCGGGCCAGTTCCTCGGGCAGGATGTCGTCGAAGATGAAGTTGCCACCAGCATAGGCGGCCACCAGTTGCAGCCCCGATTGCGCCAGAAGGCTGCGGAAATCGGCGGCGGAGTGGTCCAGAAGGTTGCCGTCAAAGACCTCCACCCCCTCGTAGCCGGCGGCGGCGATCTCGGCGAAGGCGCGGTCCATCTGGCCGAAGGTGCGATAGGCCAGCTGGGTGATCGAGGTCACCCCCACGGCATCGCCGCCAAGCGCACCCCAGCAATTGGCGTGATAGGCCAGCTTCCATGCTGTCATCTTCCCCTCCTTTGATCCGGCCTCCTGCCGATGTGTGAGTTGTAAGGCGCAAAACGAGCGTGAGTCAACATATTTACAAAATAACATCGGCATCTTTTGCAGATTAAAAGCAAAAGTATGTGCTTGATCCGGCGAAGGCCCCGATTTATCAATGAAAAAGGGAGGAGCCATGGCGCAGGACCTGAACGAGACGTCCGGCACGGCACGGGGCAAGGGACGGCCCCGGGTGGCGGAAACGGCTGCGCCCTCGCTGGTGGAATTGCTCAACCTGATTCGGGCCGACGACCCGACGACCCGGCACGAGCTGGAACGGAAAAGCGAACTGGGCCGCGCCGTGGTGGCGGATCGGCTGAACATGCTTGCCGAACTGGGCCTGATCGACGAAAGCGAACTCGGCGCGGCAACCGGCGGCCGTGCGCCGCGGCTGGTGCGGCTTGCCGCCAGACGGGGCCGGGTGCTGGTGGCCACACTGGACCAGTCGGCCCTGGGCGTCGGCGTGGCGGACCTGTCGGGAAAGCTTCTGACCGAACATCACGAAGCCTTCGAGCTGACCGCTCCGCCGCAAGTCCTGGCGGAACGGCTGACCACGCTCTTGCGCTGGTCGCTGGACCGGCAGGCGGCCCCGGCGGGTCTTTGGGGGATATCGCTGTCGGTGCCCGGCACGGTGCCGGGGTCGGTGGGCGATTTCCTGACCCGGACACCGGCCGCACTGCCGGCCTGGGAGGGCTTTCCGCTGGTCGAGATGCTGACCCGCAGCTTCGGCGCTCCGGTCTGGATGCGGTCTTCGGTCGATACGATGACGATGGGAGAGTTGCATGGCGGGGCGGGGCAGGGCTTGCGCTCCATGCTGTTCATCAAGGTCGGGCGGCGGATCGGTGCGGGGATCGTGGCTGAAGGGCGGCTGTTCCGGGGGGCGCAGGGGGCGACCGGGCTGATCGGCGCGCTTCCGGTGCATCTGGGCGACCGCTCGGCCACGCTGGATGCCATGGCCGGATC
Source organism: Paracoccaceae bacterium (assembly GCA_046348855.1). Lineage (GTDB taxonomy): Bacteria > Pseudomonadota > Alphaproteobacteria > Rhodobacterales > Rhodobacteraceae > TMP-24. The sequence continues at coordinate 90,906 of JAXMDK010000017.1, forward strand.
GGACATGATCTTGCGCGAGGGGCGGCTTGCGGCCGAGACCGGTCGCAGCGCCTTCCTGTCGGATCATCTGCGGCGCGGCGGCGAGATCACCGCCATCGACGTGGCGCAAGCCGCCCAGATGGGCGATGCCGCCTGCGTGGAGATCCTCACGACCTCGGGCCGCCTGATCGGGCAGGTGGTGGCCACCCTGACCAACACGCTGAACCCCGAGGTGATCGTGCTGTCGGGCGCCATCGTGCAGACCAATGACATCATCCTCGCCGCCATCCGCGAGGCGGTCTACGGGGCAAGCCATCCCCTGGTGACACGGGACCTTCGCATCATCCGCAGCCAGATGGGCTCTTCGGCAGGACTGGTCGGCGCGGCGCGGGTCGGGGCGGAACTGCTGTTCGCGCCCACCTTCCTGAAAGACTGGGTCATGCAAGGCAGCCCCTTGAAGCACCCGGGCTTTGTCGCCTTCCGCGAGGGGCTCGACACCGTTCCGCCGCCCCCGGCCCCATCCCCGCCCCCCTCAGGAGCTGTGCCATGACGATCTCTGGTCTTGGACCTCACGGCGAGCGCGCCGCCCCACCCGAACGCGTGGCGCTTCTGCCCGAGGATCGGGCGGCGGCGAAGGCCAGGGGGTTCCGCGTCGCCGTGGTGCTGCACACTCTGGAAAGCGATTGGGCCCGCCAGCAATTGTCTGGAATCGTGGGGATATTGGGCGATTGCGGCACGGCGGTGACCCATGTCATCGACTGCGGCTTTTCCCCCTCGGCCCAGGTCAAGGCGCTGGACGGGCTTCTGGCGCAAAAGCCCGATGCGGTGATCTCTTTGCCCGTCGCGAACCAGGAGGTGGCGCTGGCCCATGCGCGGCTGGCCGAGGCCGGGATCAAGCTGGTCCTTCTGGACAATGCGCCGACGGGTCTTTTGCCGGGCACGCATTACGGCACTCTGGTCTCTGCCGACAATTTCGGTCTTGGCCTGATCGCCGCCGAGGGCCTCTCGCCCCATTTGCCCCAGGGGGCCGAGGTCGGGCTTCTGGGCTACGCGGCCGATTTCTTCGCCACGAACGAGCGCGAGATCGCTTTCAGCCAATGGATGCAGACCCGGCGGCCCGATGTGACGATCCGCCAGGACGGCTTTGGCCGGATCGACGAGGCCGGCCCGCGCACAGAGGCCATGCTGGCCGCCCATCCCGGCCTCGCGGGCCTGTTCGTCGTCTGGGATACGCCCGCCCTGCAAGCCGCCGAGGTCCTGCGGCGCCACCCCGGACCGATCCCGATGGCCACCGTCGATCTGGGCGAAGAAGCCGCGATCGGCCTCGCCCAAGGCGCACCCTTCGCGGTCATCGCGGCACAGCAACCCTATCTTCAGGGGGTTGCCGCCGCACAGACCACGATCCTGACCCTGCTGGGGCGCCTTACCCCCGCGTGGATCGCGCTGCCCGGCATCGCCGTCACCCGCGACAACGTCGTTGAAAGTTTCCAGCGCATCTGGCGCAGCCCCGCCCCGCAATCCGTGCTGAGAGCTGTCGGCCTGATCGACTAAACAGCCCTGGAATGCATTTCGGTACAAGGACAACTTCGAACCAGGTGTTTGATCCCACGGTTTGATGGTGCGATCCTTTCGCAGGGATGGAGGCAAACACGATCGGACAAGTTCGACACGGGCGCGCCACGACCACCCAAGCCGTCAAGGCAGCAATACTGTGATCGCATGCTTTGCTTGCGCCGCTGAGCCGGGAGCTCGGCATGAACCCGAGGACGATGGCAAAATGGCGTAATCACGCGAGGTTCAAAGACCTCTAGACCGGGCCGAAGGAGCTGACCTAGACGATGCTGCCGCGTACGAAGTGGCAATATCGTCGCGCTCCGGCGCCGCACGCAGCTGGATGACTACCGTTGTGCCTTGCAGCCATCTATTCAGCATCTGACCCTATCCACCAGAAGAGGTACTGAAGACTCAGCATCCGGCACCGTGCGATTTCGGAGGCTGCGCCGCTCGGGTGGAGAATGATATATCTAAAGCAATGGCCTAAATGTGAGAAGGTTGGATATCAGGCCCATCCCCTCCACCAGACGCACTATCTGTGGCGAGCTATGGACAACGAGGGAGAAGTACTGGAAAGCTTCGTGGCGAAGTCGCGGGACCGCAAGGCGGTCTTGAAATTCCTGAAGAAATCCATGCGCCGGTACGGCCGACCTGACGCCCTGGTCACGGATCGGTTCAGATCATGCGGGGCCGCCTTGAAGAATCTCGGTCGCGGCGATGACCGCGAGATGGGCTGTTGGGTCCAATCGGGTGGAAATTCGCCACGACCTTTCCGACGACGCGGTCGCGCGATGCTGCGGTTCCGACGTATGCGAAGCCTGAAAAAATTCGCTTCCTGCCTCGATCCAGAACCATTTCAACCAGGAACGCGCCGTCTACTGCCGACAGAATTTCAAGTTGAACCGTGCCGCCGCCCTTGCCGAGTGACGCGGCCTCCTGGCTGCCTGAAGTCAGGCAGGGCAGGGGAAAGTGAGACTCGTTCACATTGGTCTGACCGCACCCCTTCAGTCTTTATGGCCGGTATGGGCCGCAAACGTCGCCGGGGAGCTTTATTTGCGAGAGGATCGTAGGGCGGGCCGATCATCATTGGGTTGCCGTGTCCCCCGATGCTCATCCGGCTGAGACCAGGGTTGGCGGTTGAACTTGGCGCAGTTGCGTCGAAGGAGCAATGGGCGATCACCCCACTTCCGGCCCACCCATCGGCGGCGACGGCCCGGCGGGTTTCCTTGGACACCATCCGCCGCATCGCATTCATCCGAACGTATCCAGCTCTTCGTTGATGTCATCAATCAACCCAGCGCGTTGGGCAGCCGTTTCTCCCATCAAGCCGACATAGGAAATCGCCAGAAGACGAACCAGACTGACGAGCGTGGTCCGGGTCGGGATCAAACCGTAGCTGGAAATGTGGCATTGCAGCACCTGATCCGAGAACCGCCTGGCCTGGGCGAGGTTGCCATGGTCCGTCAGCGTCAGCACGCTGACCCGCGTCGTTCGTGCAAACGACAGTATCGCCTTCATTTCCTTGGGCTGCGGTCCCAGCGTCAACGCGATCAACACATCGCGCGGACCCATCATGGCCAGATCTTCGGCCAGCCCGCCGTCTCCAGGACCGATGACATGCACGTTGTGCCGGAGCCTTGAAAACATCCCCCGGCAGTAGCGCGCGAACCAGCTTTCGGCGCCGAGGCCGAGAAACCAGACCCGTGGTGCCGCGACGAACATCTGGGCCGCAGCGCGCAGCGTGTCGGGTGCCATCTCCTCGAACGTGCGGGTGATGTTGGCAAGCTCCAGTTCCAGATGCTCGCCGATACTGCGGCCAAGGACCGTGCTGCCTTCAGGCGACGCCGCGTAGCTGTAGGGCTGGGTACGATTTCGTTCCTCCCTTGCCTGCAGCTTCACTTCTTCAAAATCCGCATAGCCAAGCGTGCGGAAGAATCTCGCGGCAGTCGCCTTCGACACATCCGCGATGGCGGCGAGCTCGGTGGCCGTATGTGTTTCAATCAGCGTAGGAGATTCGAGAATCACCTTGGCGAGCTTCTGCTCGCTTTTGGTGAGCTTCCCGATCCTTTCCTGGATTCTCAGCGACAGCCTGGTCGACATTTTCCTGCCTTTTCAAAATGGTACTTTTTCTGTTGACAGGATGAAACATCAGTTTCAGCATTATGAAACAAAGAAACCACGACTGAAACCGTGAAACACTCCGCCGAAACAGTAGGAGCGAAGCGTGTCAAAATCAAACATCATCCGCCAGCAGATCTGGGCAAAACTGAAGGATGTCGCCAGGCCTGATACCAGGTTCGACATGAATTTCGCCGAAGTGATCCCGGATTTCGTCGGCTCCGAAATCGCCACCGGCCGCATCTTGGACATGCCCGCCTGCAAGTCGGCCGAATTCCTGTTCATCACGCCCGACAACTGTCTGGCCGAGTTGCGCAGTAAACTGATTGCGATGGGTAAGCCCTTCTTCATGTCGACCTACGGCATCTACCGGGGCTTCCTTTACATCGAGCCGGGAAGCGTTCCGAAGGGGCACGAGCTTTACGCCGGCTGGCTGGACGGGATGGAGCATTTCGGCCGGCCGATCTCGCTGGAAGAGATCGCGCGACACGGGCGGATCGACTTTCTGGTCACCGGCGCATCGGCGGTGTCGATCGACGGCGTGCGCTTCGGCAAGGGGCATGGCTTCTTCGACCTCGAATGGGGCATGTTCACCGAACTGGGCCTGGTCGATGAAAAGACACCCGTCGTCGCCGCCGTGCATGACTGTCAAGTCGTGCAGGAAAAGCTGCACCCGAGTTCCACCGATATCCTGGTCGACTACATCGCGACGCCGGGAGGACTGCACAAGGTCGAAAGGCGCGCCAACCGGCCGCGTGGCGTGATCTGGGACCTGCTCGATCCCCAGCAGATCAAGCAGACCCCGCCCCTGCAGGAACTGCGGGCGATCCAGGGGCTTGCCCCCATCGCCTGAGACAAAAAGCAAGGAACAACCCACAGACAGGAGAGGAAATATGGCACTAGCACTCACTCGCCGGACGTTCATGCAAAGCGCCGCCGCCGTCGGCCTTTCCGCTGCGTTGCCGAGGGCCGGGCGTGCGGCGACGCCCTTCGCCATGCAGGCAGCCTGGGTCAACGATGCCGAGTTTTCCGGCTATTTCCTGGCGATGGACAAGGGGTATTTCACGGCCGAAGGGCTGGATCTGAACTACATGTCGGGCGGTCCCGACGTGATCCCGGAAAGCACGATCATCGCCGGCCGTGCCGATCTGGCGCTGACATCGCCCGACACGACGATCCGTGCGATCGTCGAACAGGGCGCCAAGTTCAAGATTATCGGTGCGCAATATCAGAAAAGTCCGCACGGGATCATCTCGCTGAAGAAAAAACCGATCAACACGCCGGCTGACCTGGCAGGCAAGACTGTTGCGGTTCCACCTGTCAATGTTGCGACGATGGAGGCGCTCTTGAAGATCAACAAGGTCGACCGCAGTTCCGTGAACATCGTCCCTTACGCCTATGACCCGACCCCGCTGGTCAAGGGCGAGATCGACGCCTCGCTCGATTTCGTGACCAACGTGCCCTATTCGATCAAGCAGATGGGCGAGGAGGCACAGAGCTTCCTTCTTTACGACTACGGCGTGACCTTCTTCAACGATACCGTCGTGGTCACGGAAGAGACTCTGTCCAACAAGCGCGCCGCTCTGGTCTCGTGGCTCAAGGCGGCCCGCAAGGGCTGGGACGAGAATCTGGCCGATCCCTCGGTCTATCCGCCGCAGTGGAAGGACACCTGGTTCGCGGGCACCGGCCGCACGATCGAGAACGAGGTCTTCTTCAACAATGCCCAGAAGGCTCTGATCACCTCTCAGAAAGGCGTGTTCTCGATGTCGGACGAGGATATCGACAAATGCCTTGCCGCGCTGGACGCCATCGGTGTCAAGGGCAGCCGCGACATGTTCGACACCACACTGCTTGAGGAAGTCTGATGGAGCAGGCGCCGGGCATCTCGCTGCGCTCGGTCTGCAAGATCTATCGCGGCCGGGGTGCCGAGGTCGAGGCACTCCGGGACATGACCCTGGATTGCCCGCCCGGCTCCTTCACCGCGCTGATCGGGCCGTCCGGCTGCGGAAAATCCACCGCCATGCGCATCGCGCTGGGGCTCGAGGATTACGACTCGGGCGAGGTGCGCATCGCAGGTCAGGCTCCGGCGGACGCAACTGCGGCCGGGGTGACAGGGGTGGCGTTTCAGGACGCCGCCCTGCTGCCTTGGCGCAGCGTTACCCGAAACGTCTCTCTGCCGCTCGAGGTGCTGGGGCGCGACCCAGCCCGCTACAGCCACGAGATTTCCAAGCTCATCGAACTGGTCGGGCTGAAGGGCTACGAAAAGGCGCTGCCGGGCGAATTGTCCGGCGGGATGCGGCAGCGGGTCTCGATCGCGCGATCGCTGATCACCACGCCCGAAGTCCTGTTCATGGATGAGCCCTTCGGCGCGCTCGACCAGATCCGCCGCCGGCAGATGAATGTGGAGTTGCAGCGCATCTGGCTTGAGACGAAATCGACCGCGCTTCTGGTAACGCACGGCATCGACGAAGCGGTTTTCCTTGCCGATTATGTTGTCGTCATGCATGCCAATCCGGGCCGCGTGGTCGACATCGTCGAGGTGCCGTTCCCCCGCCCGCGCCATGCAGACCTATATGCCGAACCCGAGTTCCACGCGCTTTGCGACCGGATCGCGAAGGTGCTTCATGGCGACTAGGTCCGGTTTCTTGCGCAGCACCACCTTCCGCAACATCGTCATTCTGATCCTTGTCTGGGAAGTCGTCGGCCGCCTGAAACTGGTCGCGGGAGGCGCCCTGCCAAGCCTCAGCGCCATTCTTGCCCAGCTTTGGGCCGATCGCGCCGACTATCCCGGCCATATCTGGGCGACGGTGTCCGCATCGAGCCTCGGCTTCCTGATCGGCAATCTACTGGCGATCACTGCCGGCGTCCTCTTCGTGCTGTTTCCGACGCTGCTCAGGCTGACCCGCGGGGTCAATATCGCCATCTTCGCATTGCCGCCCATCGCCATCTCGCCGATCCTGGTGCTGACGCTGTCGGGCATGGCGCCGCGTGTGACCCTGGCTGCACTCGGCGTCTATTTCGTCACCATGAGCGCCACGGTCGTTGGCCTGTCGCAGTACGATACCCGATCCGCCGACGTGGTTCGGGCCTATGGCGGCAAAAGCTGGCAGGTGATGAAGCTCGTGCGGCTGCGCGGCGCGGTGCCCGATATTCTGAGCGGCCTGCGCATCGCTGCCCCGAACGCCGTTCTGGGCGCGATCCTGGCCGAGTTCGGTGGCGGCGGCCGCTGGGGGCTTGGCACCTATCTCCTCGGCTCGCTTGGCCGGGGCGACCCGGCGCGGCTCTGGGGGATCGGCCTGACCGCCACCCTGATTGCGGGCCTCAGCTACCTTGTCTTTGCGGTCATCTCGGCTCGCACACTTGGCAGCACACGCTCAATCACCCTGAACACCGCGATCCCTGACGCCGATGACGGCGGGGACCGCCCGCCAATTGTCAGCGCCGCGTTGCTGGTCGGGACCGTGCTTTTGCCCTTCGTTCTGTGGTGGGCCTTCGTCAAGCTGACTGGCGTGCCCGAAATGATCGCCCGCACCCCGCTAGGCGTCGTCGACTATCTGTTCTTCACTGACGCTTCGGCGATGGCGCGGGCGAAACTGGCGGCGGCGCTGGCGCAGACCTTGCCGATCACAGTGATCGGGATGCTGGCGGGCCTGTCTTTCGCCTTCCTGCTGGCGATCTCGTCGCGGATGTTTCCCGGCTTTATCAAGACATTCATGCCCGTGGCGCTTGTCACCCAGACCATGCCCCTGGTGGCACTGACGCCACTTCTGGTCCTGATCCTGGGGCGAGGGTATGCGGTCACGCTCTGGATCACCATTTCGGTGACCTTCTTTCCGGCCTTCGTCCTTCTTGTTCAGGGCATACAGCGCGTGCCGCAATCGGTGCTCGATCTCCCCCGGGCCTATGGCGCCTCTGCCTGGAAGGAATTGCGGATGGTGTCGATCCCCGCCGCTCTGCCCTATCTTTTCGCCGCGACGCGCCTGACCGTGCCGCGTGCGCTGTTGGGTGTGATGATTGCAGAATGGCTCGCCACCGGCACGGGCCTCGGCAATCTCCTCAACCAGTCGCGCGGCTACCTGGACTACGGGATGATCTGGACCGTCGCCGCCGTTTCGGTCCTTCTGTCCGTCGCCTGCTACTACGGCGTCCTTCTGGTCGAACGGCGCACGCTGACCCGGCTCGGAATGCAGACGGTGGAGTGACGATGAAAGACCCGACGCCCCTTGCCACCCTGATCGACCAGGCCCACGGCCGGGACCCCGCCGATCTGGTCCTGCGCGGGGGAACGGTTCTGGATACCGTGACGGGCGCAATGCTTCAGGGCGACGTGGCGATCTGCGGCGACACGATCGTCGGCATTTGCGACAGCTACGAAGGGCGCCGGGTCATCGACGTGACCGGCAAGTTTCTGGTGCCCGGTTTCATCGATACGCACCTGCATATCGAAAGTTCTTGCGTCACTCCTTTCGAGTTCGACCGCTGCGTCTGCCCCAAGGGCGTGACGACGGCCATCTGCGATCCGCATGAAATCGCCAATGTCGTCGGGCTCGCGGGGATTCGCTATTTCCTCGATGCCAGCGCCCACACGCTCATGGACATACGGGTGCAACTTTCCTCTTGCGTTCCATCGACCGCAATGGAAACCGCGGGCGCCCGGCTGGAGGTTGAAGATCTGCTGCCCTTGGCCGGGCACCCCGCTGTGATCGGGCTGGCCGAATTCATGAACTACCCCGGCGTGATCCACAATGACCCCGCCGTCCTTGCCAAGCTCGAAGCCTTTCGCGGCCGCCATATCGACGGTCACGCGCCACTCGTCCACGGTCGCGACCTGAATGCCTATTTGTCCGCCGGCATCCGCACCGAGCATGAGGCGACGAGCGCCGGGGAAGCACGCGAAAAGCTGCAAAAGGGGATGCGGGTGCTGATCCGCGAAGGGTCGGTGTCAAAGGACCTCGCGGCGCTGATCCCGCTGATGACCGAGAGGAACTCGCCCTACATCTGCCTTTGCACCGACGACCGGAATCCGTTGGATATCGCCGAACACGGGCATCTCGACTACATGATCCGGACAGCCATCGCAGCGGGTGTCGATCCGTTCGTGGCCTACCGCGCGGCAAGTCTTTCGGCAGCCGAGGCCTTCGGCCTGAAGGATCGCGGTCAGATCGCGCCGGGCAAGCGGGCCGACATCGTGGTTCTGGACGATCTGGAAACCTGCCACGCCGAAATGGTCATATGCGGCGGCCGCATAGCCGATGCGGCGGCCTTTGCCTCGCGCGGCACCATCGCCCCGGTGGCGCGCAACTCGGTCAGGCCGCCCGCGATCACCGCGGCAAGCTTCCGTTGCGCCGGAAACCGCGCCGAGACGCCGGTGATCGGCATTCTGCCGGGCAAGATCATCACTGAACACCTGATCGAAGAGATTGCGCCGGACGCCGGCGACAAGCGCCCCGATGTCGGGCGCGACCTGATCCGTGTGGCGGTCATCGAGCGGCACGGCAAGAACGGCAATATCGCAACTGGCTTCGTGCGCGGCTTCGGCATGCGGGGTGGCGCGATGGCCGCGACAGTTTGCCATGACCACCACAATATCGTCGTTGTTGGCGTTGACTATGAAGACATGGCGATCGCAGCCAACCGGCTGGCCGCGATCGAAGGCGGTTTCGTTGTCGCCTCTGAGGGCGCCGTCCGGGCGGAATTGGCCTTGCCGATCGCCGGGCTGATGAGCCTCGACCCCTTCGAGACAGTCGAGCAGAAGCTGCGCGGGCTGCGCAGGGCGGCGCGCGATCTCGGCGTCATTCTGGAGGAGCCTTTCCTGCAGATGGCCTTTCTGGCATTGCCGGTCATCCCACATCTGAAGATCACCGATCACGGCATGGTCGATGTCGATCGTTTCGAGGTGATCGCCTAGGGGTTTGTCAGAGGAAAGTCGGCTGAGCCGGGCAGGGGGGCTGCCTGGCCAGCCCGTGACCGCCGCCGCTGGTGACGGAGGCGTCATATTCTTTCGGCGACGTGCCGTAGCGTGACGTCACGCCGGGACCCAGCCCTTTTGCCCCGAAAACCCCTCTATCAGGACCGAAAGCGCGGAATAATGCCGGGTCATGGCCGGACCGGAACCTGCATGGTCATGCAATGGATCGCCCCGCCCTGCCGGGGACCGGCGCGCAGGTTGACGCCGACGACCTGCCGGTCGGGGAAGATGCGGGAGAGGAAGATCAGCGCCTCTTGATCCTTGTCGGGCTCTTCGCCTGCGACGGGGACGATCACGCCGCCATTGCAGAAATAGAAGTTCATGTAGGGTGCAATGATCCAGTTCCCCTCGTCCAGGAAGCCGGACATGTAAGGGAAGTCGACGATCTCGACCCCCGCGGCCTGCAGCGTGGCGCGCGACTTGGCCAGATGCCGGGCGTTGGGGTCGTCGTCGGGCGACTTCAGCATCAAGGCGCGGTTCGGGCCGATGAAGGCCAGGAACAGGTCGGCATGGCCATCGGTGCCGTAATACATCCGCGTCGGGTCACGGACCGAGTCCTCGGCCAGACCCTGGCCCAGCCAGATGATGCGGTTCAGGCCGAGCGCGGCCTTGATCTGCGCCTCGACCTCATCGCGGGTCAGATACCAGTTGCGGCTTTCATGCATGACGCAACCTTCAGGCGCGACCATTGTGCCCGCCCCGTCGATGGAAACCGCGCCGCCTTCCAGCACCACGTCGATGAAATCGACCTCGTCGCCCAGATCCTCGGCAAGCGTCTGCCCCAGCCGAGCGTCGCGATCCCTCTGCGCATGACGCTCGCCCCAGGCGTTGAAACGGAAATGCCGCGCGCGGCGCATCTCGCCGTCGGTCACGAAGAGGGGGCCGTTGTCGCGTAGCCAGGATCCGTCGATCGGCCGGACAACCACATCGACATTGCCCGCCAGCATGCCCCGCGCCTGGGCCGCCTGCTCGGCGTTCTTCGCAATCATTGTCACGGGTTCGAAGGCCGCAATCGCATTGGCGACTGCGGCGAATTCCCGCCGCCCCTGGTCCAGCGTGTGGCCCCAGGAATACTCCCGGCAGGGCCAGCACATCAGCGTACGTTCGTGAGGCTCCCATTCGGCGGGCATGCGGAAGGTCATCGGGTAGTCCTATTGTTGCGGGGCCTGCGTGCCCTTCAGGATCAGGTCGCGTGTGGCCGAAAGGTGACGCACCAGCGCCGCTGCGGCCTCTTCAGCCTTGCGGGCAAGAGCAAGGTCCACGATCTCGCGGTGTTCGGCAGAGACATCGCGTTTCACCACTTCGAAAGGGATTGACCACTGGCGATAGACCTCGGCCGCCGCCCGCAGGTTTGCAGCGATGCCTTGCATGCGCTGGCTGCGGGCCCCGGACAGAAGCGCCTCGTGGAAATCCTGGTGAGCTTGCGCCCAGGCGGTGGTGACCGAGCCGCCTTCGCCATTCTCGAATTTTGCCGTCCGCTCCATGCGGTGATGCGCCGACAGGACGCGGGTTTCCCAATTCAGGTCCCCATTCGTAACGGCATCTTTCAGCACCATGCTTTCGATCGTGCAGCGTGTCTCGGTCAGATCGGTCAGATCCTCGATTGACAGTGAGATGACCCTGAAGCCGAACTGCGGCTGGTTGACCGTCAGCCCCTCGGCCGAAAGCCGCATCAGGGCTTCGCGCAGCACGCCCATCGAGGCGCCGTAATCGTCCTTCAGCTTCGCGAAGGGCAGGGCCGCGCCGGGCTCTACCCTGCCGCCCAGGATGTCGGCCTTCAGGCGGCGATAGACCTGTTCCGTCCGGGTTCCGCTGTCTTCCACGTCATTCTCCTCGGGGTGCCGCCGGATCAGTTAGCCCGTGATTCCCCTTATTGTCACCGATATTCGCAGCTTGGTTCGATAAAAGCAATAATATCGAAAATACATGAAATGTCGAAAATTTATTGACAAGACGAAAGTCCAGCG
>JAXMDK010000018.1:0-79081 GCA_046348855.1 Paracoccaceae bacterium
CGCCGGTCTGGTGCTGGATGTTCATCAGCTCGAACTGGGTATGTTCGCGCAGCTTCTTGTCGAGCGCGGCCAGCGGTTCATCGAGCAGCAACAGCTTCGGCTGCCGCGCCAGCGCGCGGGCCAGCGCCACCCTTTGCCGCTGGCCGCCGGAAATCTGGTGCGGCTTGCGCTGCGCGAGCGGCGCCAGCTGCACCAGGTCCAGCATCTCGCGCACCCGGTCCTTGCGTTCGGCGTCGGTCATCCGCTCGTGCTTCAGCCCGTAGCCGATGTTCTTTTCCACCGTCATGTGCGGAAACAGCGCGTAGCTCTGGAACATCATGTTCACCGGCCGCTCATAGGCGGGCACGCCGGTCATGTCCTGCCCGTCGATGAAGATGCGGCCGGCGGTCGGCGTCTCGAACCCGGCCAGCATCCGCAGCAGCGTGGTCTTGCCGCAGCCCGATCCGCCGAGAAGCGCGAAGATCTCGCCCTTGCGGATCGACAGGGACACGCCATCCACCGCCTTGAAGGCGCCGAACGACTTGGACACGTCCTCGATCCTGATGAAGGGCGCCGGATCGGCGGTCGCGACTGGCGTGGCCGCCATCAGGACATCCGGCTTCGCCTGCGTGCCATTGCCCGCCATGATCGTCACCGCCGTCAACCCGAAGCCTTGATGTCGCTCCAGGCTCGAGTCAGGGCGCGGTCCTGTTCGTCCGACAGGGCTTTCAGGGGCCACATGCGCTTGACGGTTTCGGCATCGGGATAGACGGCGGGGTCGGCCAGTACCGCGGTATCGACGAACTTGCGCGAGGCGATATTGCCGTTGGCATAGTTGGTATAGTTGGTGCAGGCGGCGATGACTTCGGGCTGCAGCATGTATTCAAGGAACTTGTAGGCACTGTCCTTGTTCGGCGCGTCCTTGGGGACGCTCCAGCCGTCGACCCAGGCCGGCGCGCCGGTCTTGGGCACGAAATAGGCCAGGTTGATCTTGACCCCCGCCTCTTCGGCGCGCGACCGCGCGGTGGCGTAGTCGCCCGACCAGCTGTTGACGGCGCACAGTTCGCCGTTCGGCAAGGCATTGATATAGTTGGTATTATCGAAGGTACGGATATACTGGCGGATCGGCTTGAATGCCTCGACCACCTTCTGATAGTCGGCGACATTGGTGGTATCGCCGTCAAGCCCCAGATATTTCAGTACGATCGGCATGATGTCGGTCGGGCTGTCGAGAATGGAAATGCCGCAGTCGGCCAGCTTGGCGGCGTTCTCGGGCTTGAAGATCGTGTCCAGGTTGGTCAGGTCGGCGTCGGGCAGGCGTTGCTTGACCATGTCCATGTTGAAGGCAAAGCCGACCGATCCCCACATGTAGGGCAGCGAATATTGCATGCCCGGATCCCAGCCTTCCAGGATCCGCACGACCTCGGGGTCGAGGTTGGCGATGCCGGGCAGTTTCGACTTGTCGAGCTTGTCGTAGACGCCGGCGGTGATGAAGCGCGGCATGCTAAGGCCCGCCATAAGCACCACGTCATAGCCGCTCGATCCGGCCAGCATCTTGGCTTCCATTTCCTCGGACGAGGAATAGGTGTCGTAGACCACGTGGACCCCGGTCGCCTTCTCGAAATCCTCGAGCGTGGTCTCGCCGATGTAGTCGGCCCAATTGTAGACGTTGACGGTGGCCGACTGCGCCCAGCTGGGTCGCACATAAGGCATGGCCAGCGTGGCGCCGAGGGCGGCGAAAGTCTGTCGGCGGTTCAGTTTCATCGGTGCAGTCCTCCCCGTTGAACCGCCCGTTTTCCGGTGCGGCAGAATTTGATCAATTTGAGCACAGTTTGGCGTCCGCTTGAAGAAGATTCTCGTTGATCGCGGCCAGCCGGTGTTCGGGCGGGGCTTCATATTCGCGCATCACCGGGATCAGGTCCCGCAACTTGTCGTGATGGGCGCGCACCCCGAATTCAAGATCCGACAGGTGGAAATTGTCGAAAGCCGAGGATTTCATCGACTCGTTCGACCAGATCGACAGCTGTTGATCCTCTTTCGAGGTTTCACGGTCGATGCGCATGGCCAGATAGCGGGCGGCGCGGGTCTGGCGGTCTTCGTCGGGCCAGCGATACTGGCGGCCGGTCAGCCTGGTCAGGCCGGGCGAAAGGGGAATCTCCTGGTAGAACTGCGCCGATTCCGGGGTGAAGGCGATGACGGCGTTGGGAAAGAGACCGTAATAGGTCCAGGTCTTGCGCAACCGGCCGGGCAGGTCCGCACGGTCGGGCGACAGCTTCTGGTAGGCCCTGACCGACCAGAGCCGGCCCGGCGCGTCGCCGAACCGCCCGACCGAGAATGCCAGCCCGCCAGGAAGAACATCGTCGCGGTAGCTGCGCCCGTAAAGATCCTGCAGACCGGGATGGGCCATCGCCACATGATAGCCTTCGTTGTCGACATCGCGGACCGACTTCCAGTTGACCGGCAGCTGGGTCTCCCATTCGGGGGTGCGGACCGGCACCAGATCCTCGGCGGCATAGTCGGCGAAGTCGCGGTCATAGGGCGCCAGCCATTCGGCGACCGACGGCTGCGGCCCCGGATGAAAGCGCAGGAACACGAACCCGCGCCAGATTTCCAGCTCGACCGGCTTCAGGCCGAACTGTTCGCGCGGCATGTCGCCGAAGGTCTCGGGCCGGGCCGGGCCACGCAGCGTGCCATCAAGATTGTAGACCCAGCCGTGGAACGGGCAGACCATCGCGCCCTTGCAATGGCCCGACGCACCGTCGACCACGCGGGCGCCGCGATGGCGGCAGAGGTTGTGGAAGGCGCGCACCACCCCGTCGCGGCCGCGCATGACCACCGCGCGTTCGCCCAGCAAGTCAAAGGCGAACCAGTCGCCGGACGCCGGCACCTGGCCGACATGGCCGGCGATCTGCCAGTGGGTCAGGAACAGGTTGGTCCGCTCCAGGTCGAACAGGGCAGGCGAACTGTAGGTCCAGCCCGGCAGGCCGCGCCGGTCCCAGCTGTTGGGCACCGGCATCGCGCCGGGGGAAGGCTGTTGCAGGGTCACGGTCTGTCCTCCATCTCGTTCAGCACCCAGGCGTGGAAGTCGCGGATCGCATATTCCTCGGGCATCAGGCGGCCGCGCTCGTAGGCCGGCGAGCGCAGGCCGCGCTGGTTCATTTCGGCGGCGGCGCCGTCCTGGTCGATGACCAGGGTGGCAAAGGCCGCGACCTCGGCCGCGTCAAAGCCGGGCTGGGCCAGCGTATCGGCCGAGAAATACCATTCGGCGGTCAGGCGCGTCGTTTCGGGGCCCAAGGGCTCAAGCCGGACGGCGCGCGCATGGTCGACATGGGCTACGACATACATGGTCGGATAAAGGGTCAGGAAGTTGAAGCCGTTCTGCCGTTCCTCGGCCGTCAGGCCGGGAAATTCCGGCCCGCAGGGCCGCCCGGTCGCCGTCCAGCTTGCCGCGCCGGCGCGCAGCGGCGCCTCAGGCGGGGAGGCAGGTGTCCAGCCCGGCGCCTCGTTTGCGGCCATGATCCCCCGCCCATAGACCGGCACCAGATCGCACAGTTCGGGATGGATGCCGGGACAGTGCAGGCATTCGTTGTAGTTTTCCCAGAAGACCTTCCAGTTGCAGGCCAGGTCGCGGGTGATCCGGTGCCCGGTCTTCAGGGTATCCATCGGCCAGTTGTCCAGATAGCCAAGCCCGACGTCCGGGCGCAGCGGGCCGGGGTCGCGGGAAAGGTTCAGAAGGACGAACCCGTTCCAGACCTTCACCGACACCGGCAGCAGGCCGTGATCTTCCTTGCGGAAATCGGCGGTCGGGCAGGCGTGGCCGGTGGCGACCAGCCGCCCGTCGGTCGCCGCATAGGACCAGGCGTGATAGCGGCAGGACAGGAGACGGCCCAGCGCGTGGGTGCCTTCGGGGCAGAGTTCCGCGCCCCGGTGGCGGCAGACATTGTGGAAGGCCGACAGGGCCCCATCCGGCGACCGGCACAGGACCAGGCTGGCGGCCCCGACTGTGACGGTGCGCATGGTGCCGGGGGCCATATCGTCCACCCGCCCAGCGGCCACCCAGTTCCGCGCCCAGATCGTGTGCTGTTCCCGCGCGAACCAGTCCGGGTCGTGGTAGGCCCGCGCCGGCAGGGTTTCGGGGCAATGGTCCAGCCGTGGCGAGGTCGGGGGGCGGTGTTCGGTCACGGCGTCCTCCTCAGAACCGGCCGGGCGGGGTGGCGCGGCGGCGGGCGGGGGCAAAGAACGGCCGCTCGCAGACCCGCGCCTTCAGCATCAGCTTGACATATTGCAGTTCGCGCAGGGCATAGATTTCGACCCACAGGTTGCCAGAACGGTCGGCGTGATAGGGCCGTTTCAACTGCGCCAGCGCGATGTTGCGCTTGGTCGAGGGCGACCAGGCCGCGGCGGTGATATGGCCGACCTCGTGCTTCTGGTCATGGTAGATCAGCGCATGGTCCGCGGCGACGTTGCCGTCGATGTCCAGCCCGACGAAGGCCCATTCCGGCCCGCGGGCGCGTTCGGCCGCCAGCGCGCGGCGGCCGGTGAAATGGCCCTTGTCCCAGTCGACCAGCCCGTCAAGGCCCAGTTCCAGCGGCGAGCGCGCCCGATCCTCGCGCACCGCCTGATCGGCGGGAACGAAATCCATGTTGGCGATCAGGAACCCCGCCTCGATCCGCGCCAGGTTCAGCGCCGTCGATCCGATGGGCCGTATCCCCCAGGGGGCGCCGGCGGCGAACAGGTGGTCCCACAGCGCCAGCGCGTGGTCGGGGGTCGTCCACAGCTCGTAGCCCAGATCGCCGGTAAAGCCGGTGCGCGAGATGGTCAGCGTGCCGCCGTCGAACGGAAAGCCGGCCATGCGGAACGGCTTCAGCCCTGCCACGTCGAACCCCGCCGCCTCCAGCACCGAATAGCTGCAGGGCCCCTGCAGCGACAGGGCGGCGATTTCCTCGGTCACTTCGGCGATCTGCACGTCATGGCCGAAGGCCGAATCGATCAGCCAGGGCAGGTGGCGTTCCTGGCAGCAGAGACGGAATTCGTCCTCGGCCAGCCGGAACAGGGTGCCGTCGTCCAGCATCTTGCCCGCGTCGTCGCACCAGGCGGTGTAGTGGACCCCGCCCACCGCCAGCCGCGCGGCGTCGCGGACGGTCAGCCGGTTCAGATAGGCCGCCGCGTCGGGGCCCTTGATCCGGTACTTGACCATCGGGCACAGGTCATAGACCGACGCACCGTTGCGGATGGCGGTATATTCCACCGCCTCGTCGTCGAAACCAAGGGCGGTGGTGTAGCCGGCCCACGGCCCCCACATGTTGAGTTTGTTGGCGGCGGCGGTGCGGGCGTGGACCGGGGTCTGGCGCAAGGGCGTCAGGTAGTGCAGCCGCGGGTCCGTGATCGCGTCGATCTTCATGCCCGGCCCTCGCTGATGATCCGTTCGGCGGCGTTCCAGCCGCAGGCGCCCGATATGCCGCCGCCGGGATGGCTGCCGGCGCCGGCGAGCCATAACCCATTGATCGGCGTGGAATATTGCGCGATGCCCGCCATCGGGCGCAGGAAGAGCATCTGCTCGACGCTGAGTTCGCCATGATGCCAGTTGCCGCCGATCATGCCGTAGCGCGCCTCGATGTCGTAGGGCATCAGCAGTTCGGCATGCTCGATCAGATCGCCGATGCCGGGAGCAAATTCTTCCAGCATGGCAAGTGTCCGTTCCATGTACCGCATCCGTCCCGCATCCGTCCCGACAACGGGGGCGTGGGGCGCAAACTGGACGATGGCCGACAGGACGTGCTTGCCGTCCGGCGCGAAGCCCGGCTCGTGCGCCGAGGGCAGGACGATCTCCATCACCGGACGTTCGGGAATTTCGCCGTACTTGACCGGATTGTAGGCCAGTTCCACGGCCGTTTCCGAGGGCGCGATGACCAGGCGCGACTTCAGGTCCGCGCCCCGGAAGTCCGGCGCGCCGCTCAGCGCCAGATGCAGCTTCGCCGCCCCGCCGCGCGACTTTGCATGGCGGATGCGGTTGATGAAGCCGGTATCGAGATGGCGCGGGCCGACGAGGTCGAGGAACGTGGTCTTGGGGCTGATCGCCGAGACGACCAGACCCGCGCGGATTTCCTCGCCACCCGCCAGGCGGACGCCGACGGCGCGGTCGGCCTCGACGATCATGCTTTCCACCGCCGCGCCGATCCGCACCTCGGCCCCGGTCGCCGTGGCCGCCTTGACCATCGCCGCGGCGACGGCACCCATGCCACCTTTCGGCAGCGCGATGGCGCCACGCTGCCCGCCTGACTCGCCCGCGAGCCGGTTCAGGAGCAGGATCAGCGAATTGGGCGAGCGCGGGCCGAGCCAGGAGCCGAGTGTCGCGTCGAAGGCCAGAAGGCCCTTCAGGCGCGGGTCGGTCAGTTCGTCGTTCAGCACGTCATAGACGTTGATGAGCAGCATCCTGAGCAGTTCGCGGAAATCGGCCTTGCCCAGCATCCGCACCCCGAGCCCGGCCTTGGCCAGCCGCAGCATGTCGTTGCCGGCGCCCTTGGCCAGACGCGGCGCGGCGATCGACTTGAAGGGTGCGAGGACGCCGGCGAAGGCGAGAAGCTGTTTGCGCAGTGCTTCCCAGTTCCTGCGGTCGGTTTCGGAGATCGACCCTTTCAGGATCGCCCCGACCGCGCCTTCCAGAACCAGATGGTCGCCATCGGCCGAGAGCGCGGTCGAGGTGAGGTTGCTGGTGACGAAGCCTAGCCCGTGGCGTTCCAGCCCCATGCCGGCGAGGACGCGGGGGTCGATCATGTTGGCGAGATGGGCAAGACCAGGCGTGCGGAAGCCCGGCGCGAATTCCTGCGCCACCGCCGCGCCACCTGCGACGAGGCCGGATTCCAGCAACAGCACCTTGCGCCCCGATGCGGCGAGGCGATGGGCGGCGGCGAGGCCGTTGGTGCCGCCGCCGATCACGATCACATCACAGGACTGCATAGGCTTCGCTCATGTCTCTGGCGGGGGTGCGCAGGTCGCGCAGGATCTCGGCCGCGGCATTGCGGCCGGGCGCGCCCATCACGCCGCCGCCGGGGTGGGTGGAGGACCCGCAGATCCACAGGTCGCGGACCGGGCTGCGATACTGGGCGCAGCCGGGAACCGGGCGGTTGAACAGAAGCTGGTCGAAGGTCAGCTCGCCCTGGAAGATATTGCCTTCGGTCAGGCCGACCTCTTTTTCCAGTTCTCGCGGGGTGCGGACCTCGTAATGCAGGACGCTGTCCTTGAAGCCCGGCGCATGGGCCTCGATCTGGTCCAGACAGGTCCTGGCGAAGCCATCGCGGTCGGCGTCGGTCCAGTCGCGGCCCTCGATCTTCGGGGGCGCATACTGGACGAAGCAGGACATGAAATGCTTGCCGGGCGGGGTCATCGTCGGGTCGATCATCGTCGGGATCATCACGTCCTGGAACGGATCGGCGCTGTAATGGCCGGCCTTCCAGTCGTCGTAGGCGCGCTCCATCTTCTCGATCGTGTCGGTGAAATGCAGATCGCCCTTCAGGTGCGGCGAGCCCTTGGGCAGGGCGGTGAAGTCGGGCGCCCGGTCCAGCGCGATGTTCAGCTTGCCCGACGAGCCGCGGATCTTGAAGGCCTTGACCCGGCGCACGAACTCGGGCGGCAGATGGGCTTCCTCGACATGGGTCAGGAAGGTGCGCTTGACGTCCATGTTCGACACCACCCGACGGCCCAGAAGCTCGGTCCCGTCGGCCAGCGCCACGCCATAGGCGCGGCCGTTCTTCACCAATATCTGTTCGATGCCGTTGCCGGCCCTGACCTCGCCCCCGGCAGCCTCGAGCGAGGCTTTCAGGGCCTTGGTGATCGAGCCCATGCCGCCACGGGCAAAACCCCAGGCGCCGACGTTGCCGTCCACATCGCCCATCGCGTGATGCAGCAGCACATAGGCCGTGCCGGGCGACATCGGCCCCAGCGCCGTGCCGATGATCGAGGCCACCGCCTGATAGGCCTTGACCGTCGGATGTTCGAAATAGCCGTCGAGGAAATCGCTGATCGACATGGTCCAGAAGCGGATCATGTCATACATCGCGGTTTCGCTGAGCCCGAACATCTGCTTGCCGAGCCAGGCGAGTTCCGCCAGGTCGCGCGGGCGGAAGCTCGACGGGTCCGGCGGGGTGCGCAAGAGCATTGGCCGGATGAAGCGGCAGTGGCGCAGGACGTCGCGGGCATAGCGATCATAGGCCTCGGCGTCGCGGGGCGAATGGCGGGCGATCTCGCGCCGGTTGGCGTCATGGTCGCGGTGCATGCCCAGATAGTCACCACCCTCCATGAACACCGCGCCGCCTTCGTAGGGCAGGATCTGGAGCCCGTGGCGCGGCAGTTCGAGGTCGCGCATGATCTCGGGCCGGAACAGCGACGAGACGTAGGAGCAGTTGGAATAGGTGAAGCCGGGGTAAAGTTCGCGGCTGACCGCGGCGCCGCCGATCCAGCTGTTCTTTTCGACGACCACCACCTTCAGCCCGGCGCGCGCCAGATAGCAGGCGGCGACCAGCCCGTTGTGCCCGGCACCGACGATGATCGCATCCCAGATCATGCGCGCTTGGCCTCTTCGGCGAAATGCTCCAGCGTCAGGTCGACGGCGGTTTCGACGGCCGCGAGCGTATCGGTCAGGCAGGACGCATCCAGCCCGTGGGCTTCGCACATGAACCAGGGTTCGCGCGAATCCGGTTCGCAGATGATGCCCAGGTCATGCAGGAACCAGGCCATCTGGTCATAGAAGGAATAGTCCGAGGTCTTCCAGTCGCGGTAGTTGTCGGGGGCGCGTTCGGCGAAGAACAGGCCGAACATCGACGGATGGCCGGTGTAGGAGTGGACGATCCCGCGCGCGTCGAGAATGCCCGAGATGCCGGCCATCAGCCGTTCGCCATGGCCCGCGAGCGTTTCCAGCGCCGGGGTTTCGTCGAGGATGCGCAGGCATTCCTCGGCCGCTGCCAGCGAAACCGAATGGGCGGTATAGGTGCCCCCGTGCGAGGCGCCGCCGAAGCGGAAGGTGCGCATCACGCTTTCGCGCCCGGCGACGACCGCGATCGGATAGCCGTTGGCCACGGCCTTGGCAAAGGTGGTGATGTCGGGGGTGACGCCCATCAGTCCCTGGATGCCGCCCTTGGCGACGCGGAAGCCCGATTTCACCTCGTCGATGATGAGCAGAACGCCGTAGCGGTCGCACAGGTCGCGGGCCAGGCGGACATATTCGACCGAGGCCATGATCGAACAGCAGTTGCCCTGGATCGGCTCGATCAGCATGGCGGCCAGCATGTGGCCGTGGGCCTTGAACGTGTCCTCCAGCCGCTGAAGGTCGTTGTTGGGCACGATGTGGGCCAGCGCCTTCAGGGTCTGGGGGATGCCCTTGCCATAGGACACCATCTCGGGGTCGCGGTTCGAACCGGCATCCCAACCTTCTACGTTCGACATCCACATCGCGGCGTCGAAGAGGCCATGGTAGCCGCCCTCGACCAGCAGATAGCTGTCGCGGCCGGTATAGGCGCGGGCCAGCCGCAGGGCGGCCATCACCGCCTCGGTCCCCGAGTTGGAAAAGCGGACCAGTTCGGCAGCGGGAACCATCTTGGAAATGCGCTCGGCCACCGTCAGTTCCCGCTCGGTCGACAGGGCGAAGACGCCGCCGACCTCCATGCCGCGGCGCGCCGCCGCGTCCACCCGGTCGTCGGCATAGCCGAGGATCGCCGGACCATAGCCCAGCCGGTAATCGACATAGGCATTGCCGTCGATGTCCCAGGTGCGCCCGCCCTTGCCGTGGCTGACATAGATGGTGCGGTCGTCGCCCCAGTAGCGGAAGGTCGAGGAAACCCCCAGCGGCAGCTTCTGCACGGCGCGGCGGAACTGCGCGTTGGACTTGGTCAGGGTGCGGCGCGGAACCGGGGGCATGGGATGTCCTTCGATGGCTTGCAGGCCGCCCCGCCAGTCTGCGGCGGGTCATGGCGTGCGACGGGATCAGCATTGCGGGTTTTGACTGGGCTGTCAATCAGAATATTGACTGCACAGTCAGAATGGCGCAAATTGGCTTGCAGCGACGGGCCCACGGCTTATGTATGCCTGCATCGGCCCCAGCCCTTGGAAAGACGGATGGACCAGTCAGTCGAGCACAGCCATGCCCCCGCGCCGCCACCGCGCAAGCTGAGCCGCGAAGCGCGCCGGATGCAGCTGATCGACGCGACGATCGAGGTGATCGCGGTCAAGGGCTATGCCCGCACCACCCTGACCGATGTCGCCAACCGCGCCGGCCTGTCGCACGGGCTGGTCAACTTCCATTTCCAGACCAAGGAACGGCTGCTGGCCGAAACCCTGCTGTTTCTGGCCGAGGAATACCGGCAGAACTGGACCCAGGCGCTGGAAGGCGCCGGCCCCGCCCCGGCCCGGCGGCTGGACGCGATGCTGCGCGCCGACTTCAACCCGACGATCTGCACCGACGCCAAGCTGTCGGCCTGGTGCGCCTTCTGGGGGGAGGCGCAATGCCGGCCGCTGTACCAGGAACAGTGCGGGTCGAACGACGCGGCCTATCTCGAAGCGCTCGAATCCCTGTGCGCCGAACTGAAGGCCGAAGGCGGCTACGGGTTCGATCCGGTGCGGGCGGCGCGGGTCTTGCGGGTGACGACCGAAGGCGTGTGGCTGGACATGATGACGATGAACACCCCCTACGGCCGGGCCGAGGCGCTGGGCACCGTCCATTCCTGCGCCGCGGCCTTCTTTCCCCGCCATTTCGACGACCGCGGCCTGATCGGCTGATCAGCCTTTCCCGCCGCCGATCCGCCGCAGCACCGCATCAAGGCCGCTGTCCCAGGCCTCCAGCGCGCCCTTGCCGCCCAGGTGGTCCAGCAGTTGCAGGGTGATGCCGCCGGGGGTGGTGACGCCGGCGCAGATGTCGCCGACCGGGCGGGGTTCACGGAGCAGCACCTCGGCATTGCCGCGCAGCGTGCCGGCCACCAGCGCCAGCGCGGTGGCCCGGTCAAGCCCCTGGGCGGCGAACCAGTCGGCCACATGGGCCATCCACCAGATCGACGCCCCGGAAAGGGCACCGAACGTCGCGGCGGCGGTGAACTGCGCCTCGTCCGGCAGGGCATGGACCGGCCCGACATGGGCCAGCGCCTCGTGCCAGAACCCGTCGTCAGGGCACAGGATCGACGGACCCAGCCGGTAGGCATTGGCATAGCCCGGCATCATGCCGACCGCAGCCCGCGCCGGGCCGACCGCCTGTTGCAGCCGGGTCAGGCCGGTCCCGGCCATCGCCGACAGGACTGGCTGGCCGGGGCGAAAACGCAGCCGCGCCAGTTCGTCGGCGCCGGTCGCGGCGGGCAGGCTGACGAAGACCGCGTCGGCCCCGTCCACCACCGCCTGGTTGCTGTCGGCCCGGTCACAGCCGAACTCTGCCGCCAGCCGCGCCGAGGCTTCGGCCCCGCGTGGCGACAGGATGAACCGATGGCCCGATCCCTGCCAGCCGCGCAGCATCAGCCCGGCCAGCCCGCCCACCCCCAGAATGCCGATGGTCGCCATCAGGGCATCTCGTCCAGCACTTCGGCGATGGCGTCGGCGGTGGCGGTGATGTCGGCCTCGGTATGGGCGATGGACGACAGCGAATGCAGCGTCGCCGATGGATTCATGTAGATGCCCTTGTCCATCAGCCGCACCGCGAAATCGCGGAACTTCAGCCGGTCGACGTGGGTGCAGAAGTCGCGGTAGTCGGTGATCGCCTCGGCATCGGTGAAGAAGATCTGGAACATCGAATTGACGTTCTGACAGATCAGCCGGTGGCGGTTGGCGTGGCCCGCCACCTTGCGGATCTCGTCGGCCATTGCCTTGCCCAGGTTCTTCAGCCGCCGGAACCCGGCCTGATCGTCGGCCAGCAGCGTCTCGAGCATCACCTTGGTGACATGCAGCGCCAGTCGGCCGGCGTTGTGGGTGCCGTAATGCAGCACCTTGCCCCATTCGAGCCCGGCCATGATCTCGTCCCGCCCGCCGATCATCGCCATCGGCAGGCCGCCGCCAAGCGCCTTGCCATAGGTGACGATATCGGGGGACAGGCCGTAGAGCTCGGCCGCGCCACCGGCGGCCAGGCGAAAGCCGGTCACGGTTTCGTCCAGATAGAACAGCGCCCCGTGCTGGCGGCACAGTTCCTGCATCCGTTGCAGATAGCCCGGCTTCGGCGGGATCACCCCCATGTTCGACATGACCCCTTCGGTCACCACGCAGGCAGCCTCGCGCCCGTGCAGCGCCATCGCGCGCTCCAGCGCGTCGACATCGTTCCAGCGCACGACGACCGTGTCCTTCCAGGCTTCCTCGGGGATGCCGGAACTGTCGGGAATGCGGATCGGGTCGTTCGGATGGCCGAGAAGCGTCGGCGGATAGGGGTTGGTGTTCACGAGAACCGCATCCCACCAGCCGTGGTAATGACCTTCGAACTTGATGATCTTGCGCCGCCCGGTATGGCCGCGCGCCAGCCGGAAGGCGCCCATCGCCGCCTCGGTCCCGGTGTTGGCGAAGCGCACCTTGTCGACGTGCGGCAGAAGCTTCACCAGCATCTCGGCCACCTGCACCTCGACCTCCAGCGCGGTGGCGAAATGGGTGCCGCGCGCGGCTTCGCGGGCGATCGTCTCGACGATCGCCGGATGGGCATGGCCCAGGGGCAGCGCCCCGAAAGCCATCATCCAGTCGATATATTCGCGCCCGTCCACGTCATAAAGCCGCGCGCCCGACCCGTGGCTCATGTAGCGCGGCGTGGCCCCGAAGGCCGCCGGCCCGCGCGAGGCGGACGACACGCCTTCGACCAGAACCTTGCGGCCGCGGTCGAACAGGGCTTGGGATTTCGGGCTGGGCATCGGTCTGCTCCTGCTTGGGCGACCCGAAGGCCGGGTTTCGCGTTCCCTCCCGGATCGTGCCACTTCGGTCGGCGAAATGCACCCGGAAGAAAACGCTAGGTAGACCAAATATAAACGATTATATTTACCCTGCAAGACGCCGAATCATCGCGGCGCCGAGGGGGAGAGCGGATCTTGGCCGGGCTGAAGATCGACAACCTGCGCAAGAGCTTCGGGGCGGTGGACGTGCTGCAAGGCATCGACCTCGACATCGGCGACGGCGAATTCGTCAGCTTCCTTGGCCCGTCCGGCTGCGGGAAATCGACGCTGTTGCGCGCCATCGCCGGGCTGGAGACACTGACCGACGGCGCCATCCACCTGGGCGGGCGCGACATCACCGACCTGCCCTCGGCCAAGCGCGACATCGCGATGGTGTTCCAGAACTACGCGCTTTACCCGCACATGAACGTGCGGAAGAACATGTCCTTCGGCCTGTCGCTGAACGGCATGAAGGCCGACGAGATCGACCGGCGGGTGGCCGAGGCGGCCGATATCCTGCGCATCACCGAACTTCTGGCGCGCAAGCCCAAGCAACTGTCGGGCGGCCAGCGCCAGCGCGTCGCCATCGGCCGCGCCATCGTCAGGAAGCCGCAGCTGTTCCTGCTGGACGAACCCCTGTCGAACCTCGACGCCGGCTTGCGCGTCACCATGCGGGCGGAACTGGCGGCGCTGCACGAACGGCTGGGCGTGACGATGATCTACGTCACCCATGACCAGGTCGAGGCGATGACGCTGTCGCACCGGGTGGTGGTGCTGGAAAAGGGCCGGGTCAGCCAGTTCGGCAGCCCGCTCGACCTGTTCCACCGTCCGGCGAACCTGTTCGTCGCCGGCTTCATCGGCAGCCCGAAGATGAATTTCCTGCCCGCCCGGATCACCGGCGCCGACGCCGGCGGCCTGACCCTGACGGTCGCGGGAATGACCGGCGCGCTGACCATCGCCACCCCGGCCCGGCCCGACATGGCGCGGCCGGTGACGCTGGGCATCCGCCCCGACCGGCTGGAGATCGTCGCGCCCGACCAGGGGCACCTGACCGGCACCGTCCGGCTGATGGAACGGCTGGGCACCGAAAGCCATGCGCATGTCGATCTTGGCGACGGCACGACCCTGGTCGCCATCACCGGCGGCACCCATCCGGCGCGGGCGCATGACCGCGTCGGGCTGCGCATCCCGGCGGCGGACGCGCATGTGTTCGACGCCGACGGCCAGGCCCTGCCGCGCGCGCTCGACCCCGAAACCGAACGGCTGCTTGTTTACTGACCGGACCGGCGCGACCGGCCCGCCCAAGGGAGGAACCCAGATGAAGACCATGACACGGACCCTCGCCCCCGCGATCCTTGCGGCGATCTTCGCGGCCGGATGGGCCAGCGCCGAAGACAAGGTGCTGCGCTTTGCCACCTGGGACAGCGATGAAAACCTGGCCATCGAGCAGGCCATCGCCAAGAAGTTCGAGGAAGCCCACCCCGGCGTGAAGGTCCAGGTCGAAGCCTATGGCGACGGGTTCGACCAGAAGCTGACCGCGGCGATGGGCGCCGGCAGCCCGCCCGACGTGATGTACATGTGGAACTTCCCGTCCTACAAGGACTCGCTTTTGCCGCTTGACGACCTGATCGCCAAGGATGCGGCGGAACTGAACCTTGCCGATATTCCCCAGGGGCTTCAGAACACCGCCAAGATCGACGGCAAGACCTATGGCCTGCCGGTGGGCTTCACCACCCATGTCGTCTTCTACAACAAGGACATGTTCGCCGCCGCCGGGGTGCCGGAACCCAAGGCCGGCTGGACCTGGGACGACCTGCGCGCCGATGCCGCCAAGTTCCGCAACAAGGACCAGAAGGTCTATGGCTTTGCGGTCGACGCCAAGCCCGATCCCTATGATTTCGAACAGTTCCTGTGGTCGGACGGCACCAAGTACATCTCGGACGACGGCAAGACGCTGGACGGCTACATGAACAGCCCGGCGGCGGTCGAGGTGCTGACCATGTTTGCCGACATGCTGAAGACCGAGCAGGCGGTCGGGCTGAACATCGGCGACGACACTTCGGGGTCGGACCTCTTCAAGGGCGGCAAGATCGCCATGTACCAGTCGGCCATGTGGTCGAAATCGGGGATCGACCAGAGCGGTATCCACTACGGCGTGGCGCCCATGCCGACCTTCGGGTCGAAGCCGGTCCATTCGGCCATCGACGCCTCGGCGATCTCGATTGCCAAGGACAGCAAGGAACCCGATCTCGCCTGGGAGTTCGTCAAGTTCTACTCGACGCCCGAGGCGGTGAAGATGCGCAAGGGCGACCTGCCGGTCAGGACCTCGGTCGTCAAGGAACTGGGCATGGACCAGGACCCGGTGTTCAAGCCGTTCTTCGACATTCTCGCCGTGTCGAACCGCGAAACCCACGCCTTCCTGAAGAACCCCAACTGGAGCCGCATCCAGGACAACCTGGCCAAGGCCATCGAGGCGACGATGATCGACCAGGGCAATGCGAAGGAACATCTGGACGAGGCCGTGGCGGCTTCGACCCGGTTCCTGAACTGAGCGAATTCACGGAGAGGTGGGGATCATGGCCAGCCAGCCCGCACAATCGCGTCCCTCCCGACGCAAGGCGCGCGGCGCAGGCATCACGCCGTGGCTCTTCATCTCTCCGTGGATACTCGGCTTTCTGCTGTTCACGCTCGGCCCACTCGTCTTTTCCTTCGTGATGAGCCTGCATGACTGGCCGGTGGTGGGTCAGCGCACCTTTGTCGGGCTGGGCAACTACCGCGACATGGTGCTGCACGATCCGCAATTCTGGGAAAGCCTGCGCATCACCGTCAAGTTCGCCTGCCTGTTCGTGCCGCTGAACATCACGCTGGCCTTCCTGCTGGCGGTGCTTCTGAACCTGAACCTCAAGGGCACGCCCATCTACCGCACCGCCTTCTACCTGCCGTCGGTCATATCCGGCGTGGCGCTGGTGATGATCTGGCGCTGGCTCTACGCCGACCAGTACGGGCTTCTGAACTATCTTCTGGGGCTTGTCGGCATCGACGGGCCGAACTGGCTGGGCGACAAGACCTGGGCGATCATCGCCATCACCATCGCCAGCGTCTGGGGCTTGGGCGGGTCGATGCTGATCTTCCTGGCCGGTCTTCAGTCGATCCCCAAGGAACTGTATGAGGCCGCCCGCGTGTCCGGCGTGCCGGCCTGGGCGCAGGTGATCCACATCACCCTGCCGATGCTCAGCCCGATGCTGCTGTTCACCTTCATCACCTCGATCATCTCGGCCTTCCAGCAACTGACCATCGCGCTGCTTCTCACCAAGGGCGGGCCGGTCGGATCGACCTATTTCTTCGCGATGTACATCTACGACAATGCCTTCAAGTACCACGACATGGGCTATGCCGCGGCGATGAGCTGGGTGATGTTCCTCATCATCCTGGTTCTGTCGATGCTGGTCATGCGCTGGTCCTCAGCCTGGGTCTATTACGAAGGCGAAGTGAAAAGGGAGGGGACCGATGCCTAGGACGCTCGCCTACGGGGCGCTGATCTTCCTGTCGGCGCTGTTCGTCATGCCTTTCCTGTGGACGCTGGTCACGGCAGTCAAGTCGCAGGCCGACCTGGTGGCCTATCCGCCGGTCCTGTGGCCCGCCGACTGGCACTGGGAAAACTTCGCCACCGCCTGGGGCAAGCTGCCCTTCGGCACTTTCCTGAAGAATTCGGTCATCGTGGTCGTCCTGTCGACGATCGGGCAGCTTTTCTCGTCGTCGCTGGTCGCCTACGGGTTCGCGCGGTTCCGCTTTCCGGGGCGCGACGCGGTGTTCATCCTGCTTCTGGCGACGATGATGATCCCCTGGGACGTGAAGATGATCCCGCTCTATATGGAGTTCAACTACCTCGGCTGGATCAACACGCTGAAGCCGCTGATCGTGCCGGCCTGGTTCAGCGAGGCGTTCTTCGTCTTCCTGCTGCGCCAGTATATCCTGACCATCCCGATGGAAATCGACGAAGCCGCGCGGATGGACGGCGCCAACGCTTGGCAGATCTACTGGAAGATCCACCTGCCGCTGATGGCCCCGGCGCTGGTTCTGGTCGGCGCGTTCCATTTCATGAACGCCTGGAACGATTACCTCGGCCCGCTGATCTTCCTCAACGACCAGTCGAAATACACGCTGCCGCTGGGCCTGGCCCTGTTCGTGGACCCCCACAACAAGGACCAGATTTCCATCGCCGCCATCACCATCCTTCTGTGCCTGCCGCCGCTGGGCCTGTTCTTCTTTGCCCAGCGCTACATCATGGATTCGGCGCTCGGGTCGTCGGTGAAGGGCTGAGCCATGCTGTTCGACATCGCCCATGTGCCGTTCAGCCGCTTCGGCCGGTTCCTGACGCTGTCGGTGATCGACGGCGCCCTGTGGCTGCGTTCGGTCAGGGGCGGCGACCTGCGGCCGGGGCTGGGGCGGCTGTGCCGGATCGGGTTCGCGGGCGCGGGCGGCGAACGGCTGGTGCCACGCTTCACCCCGAGCCCCGACCGGCTTCTGGCGGAAGTGGACGGCGGTCACGTGGAATTCGCCATCGGCCAGGGCGAACGGCTGCACCTGCGCGGCCACGGCCTGCGGCTGATGTTTGATCTCGAAGGGTCGCGCTACGACTATGCCTATGTGACGCCGGCGGGCGATCATTGCCTGGTGGCGGCCTATGAAAACTGCCGGCTTCTGCCGCGCGTCAGGCGGGGCGCTCTGGCGGTTTCCGGCGACTGGCGGCGCGACCGCAGCGCCGATGTGTCGATGGTCTTTTCCGGGGTCGAGGGCTTTGAGGGAACGATTGATCTGTTCCCGGCAATCCCGCCCGCAACGCCCCTCGCCACCTTCGACGAAGCACGGGCTGACGCCGCCAGCGACTTCGCCGCCTGGCTGGCGCACACCCCGGACGGCGGCACGGCCGAGCCGCGCCGGCTGGCGGCCTACATCCTCTGGGCCAACACCGTTCCGGCCGAGGGCGCGTTGACGCGCCCGGCCGTCTTCATGTCGAAGAACCACATGATCAACGTCTGGTCCTGGGACAATGCCTTTTCGGCGCTGGGCATCGCGGCGATGGATGCGGGCCTGGCCTTCGACCAGTTCGCGGTGATCTTCGACCATCAGCATCCGTCGGGCCTGCTGCCCGATTTCGTCAATGACCGCGATGTCAGCTTTGCCTTCACCAAGCCGCCGGTCCACGGCTGGGCGGTGCTGCGGCTGGCCGAGCGGTTTCCCCATCTCTTGACCGCCGACCGCGCCGCCAGCCTGTCGCGGTGGCTGGAACGGCAGGTGGGCTACTGGCTGACCTACGCGCGCAAGGACGAGGGCAGCCTGCCGGTCTATTTCCACGGCAACGATTCCGGCTGGGACAATGCCAGCTTCTTCGCCGATGGCGGGCCGGTCGTCACCCCCGACCTGCCGACCTTCCTGATCCTCGCCTGCGACTGTCTCGCCCGGCTCGACCCCGCCCGCGCCGGACATTGGCGGGCGACCGGCGATAGGCTGACGGCGCTGCTGCTCGACCGCCTGTGGGACGGCGAAACCTTCGGCACCCGCCTGCAATCCGATCCCGCCCGGCTGCGGCGGGGCGACAGCCTGATCCAGTTCATGCCGCTGCTCCTTGGCCCGCGCCTGCCCCGCGCCTTGGCCGACAGGCTGGTCGCGCGGCTGCAATCCGGCGGCTGGCTGACCCCTTGGGGGCCGGCGACCGAAAACCCGCACAGCGCCTTTTACGAGCCCGCCGGCTACTGGCGCGGGCCGATCTGGGCGCCGACGACGCTGCTGCTGTGGGATGGCCTGTGCCAGCAGGGCGAAACCGCGCTGGCCGACGATCTGGCCCGGCGGTTCCTGCGCCTGTGCGAATCCGCCGGCATGGCCGAGAATTTCGACGCGCTCAGCGGGGCCGGCCTTTGCGACCGGGCTTTTGCCTGGACATCGGCGGTTTACCTGTGGCTGGCCGCTTCGCTAGAAGCCAGTGCGGACAGCGGGGATGGGCGATGACCGGCAAGCCAGGCGAACGACCGACGATCAAGACCATCTGCGCCCTGACCGGCCTGTCGACGGCCACCGTGTCGAAGGCGCTGCGCGGCTCGCCCGAGGTGCGCCCGGAAACCCGCGCGGTGGTCGAGGCGGCGGCCGAAAAGGTCGGCTATTCGACCAACCTGCACGGGGTCCAGCTTCGCACCGGCAAGACCTATCAGGTGGCGGTGCTGATGACCGCGCCGACCAGCGGCGAAACCGAATGGGAGGGCGTCGAATATGCGCAACTTCTGTCCGGCATTTCGCACGCGATGGAGGATACCCGCTACCGCGTCGCGCTTTACGCGGTGCGCGACCATGCCGAGGCCCAGGAGACGCTGCGCCAGATCGTGCGCAACCGCGAGGCCGACGGCGCGATCTTTTCCGGCACCCGGCCCGAGGACGGCCGCGTGCGTATCCTGCAGGAGGCCGGCTTTCCCTTCGTGACCTACGGCACCACCCGCGCCCACGGTGCCCATGCCTTTGTCGATGCCGACAACGCAGGGATCATCCGCACCGCGCTCGACCGGCTGATCGGGCGGGGCCACCGGCGGATCGCGCTGCTGAACCCGCCGGCGCATCTCAGCTATGGCCAGACCCGGCTGGAAACCTACCGGCAGGTACTGGAGGCCCACGGCCTGCCCTACGACGCCCGGCTGGTCGCGCAGGATCGGCTGACCCCCGGCTTCGGCCGGGCACAGGTGGCCGCGATGCACGCGCTGGCCGAGCCGCCCACCGCCTATATCTGCGCCAACGAAGCGGCGGCCCTGGGCGCGCTGGCGGGGTTTGCCGATTGCGGCCTGGTGCATGGCCGGGATGCGGTGATCAATGCCACCGACGACCTGAATGTCAGCGCCTATTTCACCCCGCCGCTGACCACCTTCTACCTGCCGATCACCCGGCCCGCCGAACTGCTGGGCCGCCATATCCTGCGGGTCATGGCCGGTGAGCCGGTCGAAAACCTGCAGACCCTGCTGATGCCCGACCTGATCGAACGCAGCGACGACCGCCTGCGCCCCTGAACCGCCCGCACCTGAAAGCCCGCCATGACCGCCTTCCTCCACGCCCCGCCCGCCCTGCCGCCCGCCGATCTGGCGGCCCTTGCCCGCGACCGCTACGGGATCGACGGCGCGGTGCGGCCGCTGGCGTCCGAACGCGACCAGAATGCGCGGATCAAGGGCGCGGTCGGCAGCTATGTGCTGAAGATCGCCAATGTCGGCGAGGATCCGGCGCAGATCGCCCTGCAGAACGCCACGCTGGCGCATCTGGAACGGGCCGGCGTGCCGGGCGTTCCGCGGCTGATACGGACGGTGGACGGCAGCGATTGCGCCGACGTGCAGGCCAACGGCCAGACCAGCCTGGTGCGGCTGGTCAGCTGGATCGACGGCCAGCCGATGGCGGGCGCGCCGCGGACCCTGGCGCAACTGGCGGACCTTGGCGCCTTCATGGGGCGGCTCACGAAGGGCATGCAGGGCTTTGGCCATCCGGCGGCCTTCCGGCCGGACTTTCCCTGGTCACTCGACGATGTGGGGGCGCTTCGGCACTGGGTTGACGACATCGCCGATCCCGGCCGGCGGGCGCTGGTCGGGCGCCTATTCGACCGCCACGCCGCCCGGATCGCCCCGCGCCTGCCGGGGCTGCGGGCCTCGGTCCTGCATCAGGACGCCAACGACCACAACGTCATCGTCGATGCCGCCGACCCCGACCGGATCGCCGGCCTTATCGACTTCGGCGACATGTGCTTTGGCCGCACGGTGAACGAACTGGCGATCACGCTGGCCTATGCGCTGATCGGGGCCGAAGACATCTACGCCGCCGCGCGGGCGGTGATCGCCGCCTATGTGGCCGAGTTCCCGCTGGAGGAGGCCGAGGCCGAGGTCCTTTACGACCTGATGCGGATGCGGCTGGCGGCCTCGGTCTGCATTTCGTCGCACCAGTCGCAGCTGCATCCCGACAACGACTATCTGCTGATCTCGCAGGCCCCGGCCTTCGCACTGCTGGAGCGGCTGGAGCGGATCGACCCAGAGTTCATGGTGGCGCTGTGCCGGCGGGCGGCGGGCTTCGATGCCACCCCGAATGAGGGTGAAATCAGGGCATTTCTGGCTGAAACAGAGACTGTTTCGCTGTTCCGGCCGGCGGTCGACATCTCGGCGCGGATCGCGGTCCTGACCGGCGGCCAGAACCCCGGCATGCCGGCCTTTTCCGACCCCGCCTTCGACGGCTGGCTGGAAGCGCAGCGCCCCGCGCAGCTGCCGGAGGGGCAGCCCTTCTACGGGATCGGCCCCTATGGCGAGGCGCGGACCGTCTATGCCACCGCCCAGTTCGCCGACGCGGCCAGCCCCGAACGCCGCACCCGGCACCTTGGCATCGACATCTTCGCCCCCGCCGGCACCGCCCTTCACGCGCCGCTGCCCGGCACCGTCGCCTTCATCGCCTATAACGCCGACCCGCTCGACTACGGTCCTACGCTGATCCTGGAACACCGGACCCCGGCCGGATTGCCGTTCTGGACGCTTTACGGCCACCTTGGCGCCTCGCTGCCGGGGCTGCTGTCGGTGGGCCGACAGGTCGCGACGGGCGAGGTCATCGGCCACCTGGGAGACTGGTCCGAGAACGGCGGCTGGGCCCCGCATGTGCATTTCCAGATCATGACCAGCCTGCTGGACCAGCATGGCGGCAACTTCTTCGGCGTCGGCCATGACAGCCTGTGGGACGTCTGGTCGGGCATCTGCATCGACCCCAACCTGATCCTGCGGCTGGCGCCGGAAAGCTTCGCAATCGACCCTGTTTCGCCGGAAAGGCTGCTGGCCCGCCGGGCCGACGTGCTTGGCCCATCGCTGTCCGTATCCTACCGCGATAAGCTGAAGATCGTGCGCGGCGCCGGCTGCTGGCTCTATGACCATACCGGCCGGGCCTATCTGGATGCGGTCAACAACATCACCCATGTCGGCCATTGCCATCCGCATGTGGTCGAGGCCATCGCCCGGCAGGCGGCGATCCTGAACACCAACACCCGCTATCTGAACGGGCTGATCCTCGATCTTTCCGACCGGATCACCGCGACGCTGCCGGGCGATCTGAAGGTGGCCTATTTCGTCAATTCCGGGACCGAGGCGAACGAGCTGGCGCTGCGCATCGCCCGCATGGCGCTGGGCCGCAAGAACACCATCGTGCTCGACTGGGCCTATCACGGAAATTCGGGCGGGATGATCGACATCAGCCCCTACAAGTTCAAGCGCAAGGGCGGGTTTCCCCAACCGGATTTCGTGGAAATCGCCGCCTTCCCCGACCCCTACCGCGGCCCGCACAAGGGCATGTCCGAGGCCGTCGGCCGGGCCTATGCCGCCGATGTGGGCCGCTGCATCGAGACTATTGTAGCCAAAACCGGCTCGGGCGCCGCGACCTTCATCGCCGAATCGATCTCGGGCGTCGGCGGGCAGGTGATCTATCCGGCCGGCTACCTGCACGCGGTCTATGAACAGGTCCGCGCCGCCGGAGGCATCGTCATCGCCGACGAGGTGCAATGCGGTTTCGGCCGGGTCGGCAGCCATTTCTGGGGGTTCGAGTTGCAGGGCGTCATCCCCGACATCGTGGTCATGGGCAAGCCGATCGGCAACGGCCATCCGCTGGCCTGCGTCGTCACCACGCCGGAGCTGGCCCGCCGCTTTGCCAACGGCATGGAGTATTTCAATTCGTTCGGCGGCAATCCGGTGTCGATGGCGGTGGGCCATGCGGTCCTGGACGTGATCGAAAGCGAGGATCTTCAGGCCAAAGCGACATCCACCGGCGACCATCTGCTGACCCGGTTCCGCGACATGGCCGACCGCCACCCGATCATCGGCGACGTGCGCGGCGCGGGCCTGTTCCTGGGTGTCGAACTGGTTCGTGACCGCACCACGCTGGACCCCGCCACCGACGAGGCCGGCCGGATCGTCAACCATCTGCGCCAGTGCGGCATTCTCGCCTCGACCGACGGGCCCCTGGACAATGTCCTGAAGTTCAAGCCGCCGATGGTGTTCGGCATGGCCGAAGCCGACCGTCTTCTGACCGAAACCGAAAAGGCCCTGACGCTTCTGGCCCAGGGGAAATTGCCATGACCGACCTGACCCGCGGCCCCGACCTGGGCGTCTGCTACTATCCCGAACAATGGCCCGAGGCGAAATGGGCCGAGGACGCGGCGCGGATGGTGGCGCTGGGCCTGAAATGGGTGCGCATCGGCGAATTCGCCTGGGCGAAAATCGAGCCTAAACCGGACCATTTCGACTGGGACTGGCTGGATCGGGCGGTCGAGACGCTGGGCGCGGCGGGGCTGAAGGTGATCCTCTGTACGCCCACCGCCGCGCCGCCGAAATGGCTGGTGGACCTTTACCCCGACATCCTGCCGGTGGGCGAGGATGGCACGGTCAGGAAATTTGGCGCGCGCCGGCACTATTGCTTTTCCTCGATCCGCTACCGCGAGGAAGCCGCCCGCATCACCGGCGAGATTGCCGGGCGCTATGGCCGGAACCCCCATGTCCACGCCTGGCAGACCGACAATGAATATGGCGACCACGACACGATCCATTCCTATTCGCCGGCGGCCGAGACGGCCTTCCGCGAGTGGCTGGAGGCGCGTTATGGCACCATCGCGGCGCTGAACGAGGCCTGGGGCACCAGCTTCTGGTCGATGACCTATCAGGGGTTCGACCAGATCGACCTGCCGAACAACCTGGTCGAGGAGCCAAGCCCCACCCACCGCGTCGATTTCATGCGCTTTTCCTCCGACCAGGTAAAAAGCTTCAACCGGGCGCAGGTCGAGATCATCCGCGCCCTGTCGCCGGGCCGGCCGGTGACGCACAACTACATGAACCAGAACACCGATTTCGACCATCATGCGGTGGGTGAGGATCTGGATATCGCCTCGTGGGACGTCTATCCGATGGGCGGGCTGGTGCATGGCCGGCTGTCGGAGGCCGACAAGGCGCGCTACCTGCGGGTGGGCGACCCCGACCAGACCAGCTTCAACCACGATCTCTATCGCGCGGTCGGGCGTGGGCGGATGTGGGTGATGGAGCAGCAGCCCGGCCCGGTCAACTGGGCCTCGAGCAATCCGGCGCCCGCCGACGGGATGGTGCGGCTCTGGACCTGGCTTGCCTATGCGCATGGCTGCGAGATGGTCAGCTACTTCCGCTGGCGGCAGGCGCCCTTCGCGCAGGAACAGTTCCATGCCGGGCTTCTTCTGTCCGACAGCACGCCCGACCAGGGGTTCCGCGAGATTGAACAGGTGGTGGCCGAGGCCGGCGACCTGCCCGCCACCGGGCCGCGCGCGCCGACGCGGGTGGCGTTCGTGCTGGACTACCCGTCGCGCTGGGCGACGCTGACCCTGCCGCAGGGGCGGAACTACCGGGCGAACCATATCGCGCTGGACTGGTATGCGGCGCTGCGCCGGCTGGGGGTCGATGTCGACATCATCGGCCAGCACAGCGATGTGGCGGGCTATGAGCTGGTGGTCGCGCCCGACCTGGTGATCGCCGAGCCGGCCTTCGTCGACCGACTGGCGGCGTCGAAGGCGAAGGTGCTGTTCGGGCCGCGCGCCGGGTCCAAGACCGAAGCGATGCAGACGCCCGAGCGGTTGCCGCCCGGACCCCTGGCGCGGCTTCTGGAGTTTCGGGTGATCCGGGTGGAAAGCCTGCCCGACTATCACGCCGAACGGCTGGTGATGGGCAACCGCATCCTGCGGGCGCAAAGCTGGCGCGAAACCCTGGAGAACCGCGAGACCATTCTGGCGCGCTTTGCCGGCGACTACCGCGACGGTTCGCCGGCGCTGGTCGGCAACGACCGGGCGCGCTATCTGGCGACGCTGCCCGACCCCGAGAGCCTGCGCGAGATCATGGCCGACACGCTCGACTGGGCGGGCATCGCGCGGCTGCCCGACCTGGGCGACCTGCGGCTGAGCCGCCGGGGCGGGCTGACCTTTGCCTTCAACTACGGCCCGGAGCCGGCGCAGGCCCCGGCCCCGCCGGGCGCGCACTTCCACATCGGCGGGCGGCTGGTGCCGCCGGCGGGGGTGGCGGTGTGGGCGGGGTAGCTCCCCCTCGATCGGCCTCTTCCTGTTTCCCGGACCGATCAGGTGACGCGCCGGTGGCGCGTCGCCCGGTCCGTTGGCCGGAGCGCAAGCGCAGGCCAAGGGGTGATCCGCCGTCCCGAACCTTGGGGCATGGACAGTGCCCGCCCCGGTGGGGGCGTAGCCCCCGCCGCCCGGGGGGCGGGGGCTGGCCATGCGCTCGGCGCACGGCCGGAGCATATCGAAGCTACTCGTGAGACGCGCGAGGCGATGGCCTCGCGCTTGCCCGACCGTTGATCGGTCCGGCAAACAGGATCCCGCCTCTACCTACGCACCACCAGCCGCTGGCCC
This sequence comes from Paracoccaceae bacterium, assembly GCA_046348855.1. GTDB lineage: Bacteria > Pseudomonadota > Alphaproteobacteria > Rhodobacterales > Rhodobacteraceae > TMP-24. The sequence continues at coordinate 25,270 of JAXMDK010000018.1, forward strand.
GGCGCCACCCTTTGGGCGATCCACAGAAGATCATCGCGTGCAAAGGCGAGGCAGCCGGCGGTCGGCGCGCCGGGGCGGCGCCAGGCGTGCAGGAAGATCGCCGATCCGCGCCCCGGCACCGCGTCGGGCCAGTTCCAGTCGGTCACCAGGATCACATCATAAAGGGGATCGGCGCGGCGCAGCCGTTCGTTGGTCCGGCCGAACGGCTTGTGGACCAGATGGTTGTAGGCGGGATGGCTCGGGTCGTCGCACCAGCGGTCCTGCAGCCCGATCGGCAGGGCCCATGCCGGCACATCGCGCGCGGCGATCCGGTCGGGGCGGTAGAACATGGCGACGATCCGGTGGACCCCGGCGGGCGTCGCTCCGTCGCCCTCGCGCTTGTCGGCGCGGATGCCGCCGCGCCCGACGGTTACCGGAAAGCGGCGGCCGAGGAACAGAAGGCCGGTGGGCGTCAGCACCAGATCGCCCGGCCGCGCCGTCACAGAAGATGCCCCGACTTCGCGGCCTTGGTCGCCAGATAGGCGGCATTCTCGCGGGTCTTGCCGACCTTCAGCGCCACCCGTTCGGCGACGCGGATGCCGGTCGCCTCCATCATCGCGATCTTCCGGGGATTGTTGGTCAACAACCGGACCGCGCCGGAACCCCATCCGCTTCAGGATCTCGGCGGCGATGCGGAAATCGCGCTCGTCATCCTCGAACCCCAGCCGGTGGTTGGCCTCGACCGTGTCGAAACCCTGGTCCTGCAGCGAATAGGCGCGCATCTTGTTGGCCAAGCCGATGCCGCGCCCCTCCTGGTTGAGGTAGAGCAGGACGCCCGCGCCCTCCTCGCCCATCTGTGCCAGCGCTGCGGCAAGCTGGGCGCCGCAATCGCATTTCAGGCTGCCCAGCACGTCGCCGGTGAAGCAGGCCGAATGCAGCCGCGCCAGCACCGGCCGGTCGCGGGGCGGGTTGCCGATCTCGATGGCATAGTGATCCTCGCCCCCCAGGTCGGGACGGAACACATGGACCCGCCCGGCGGCAGCGGCGGCCAGCGGCACGCGCGCGGCAGCCACTTCGGAAAAGGCCGAGGCGGCGGCCAGTTCCGGCGCGATGGTGGCGAGGTCCAGAAGGGTCAGCGCCTCGCACCGGGCAAAGTCCTCTGCCCCATCCAGCGCCACCATCAACACCGATGGCAGCAGGTGCGCGGTCTTGGCGATCTGCAAGGCCGCCCGCGCCAAAGCCGCGTCGCCACCGCGCAAAGCCCGGAACGGGCCTTTCAGCGGATGGGCAAGGTCGTGGGCCGGATCGGCCAGATCGCGCACCCAGGCCTCGTCGGCCGCGGCCGGCAGTTCCAGCCGCACCAGATCGCCGTCGTAGGCGGCGATCTTCAGCGTCTCGGCCCGCCGCGCGGTCAGCGCGATGACCGGCGCGCCCAGCCCGCGCAGGCCGGCCAGACGCTCGGCCCCCAGCCCTTCGGCGGCGACGAACAGGATCGCGCCGGCCGGGCCGGCCAGCACCACCGCCACGCCCATGCGCAGGTCGGCGCGGGCGCGGTTCAGGCGTTCGGCGGGGCTTGGACCAAGGGACATCGGGCTTCCGGTCTGGCGGGCGACGCGATCTAGATAGTCGCGCCGGAAGGAAATTGAAACATATCCGGCCCATCCGACACGACCGCGTGAGAAGTTTGTCGCATGCCTTGCCCCTGCCTGCGGCCGGGCGCATGTCAGGGCCAATCACCACGGCGGAGGCCGAGATGGCGAACCTCAAGAAGATCCTTCTGGTCGATGACGACGACGACCTGCGCGAGGCGCTGGCCGAACAGCTGGTGTCGACCGACGATTTCGACGTGTTCGAGGCGACGAACGGCGCCGAGGCGGTCGAAAAGACCCGCGCCGACATGTTCGATCTCATCATCCTCGATGTCGGCCTGCCCGACACCGACGGTCGCGAACTCTGCCGCCGGCTGCGCAAGCAGGGGGTCAAGTGCCCGATCCTGATGCTGACCGGCCATGACACCGATGCCGACACGATCCTGGGGCTGGATTCGGGCGCCAATGACTATGTGCCGAAGCCCTTCAAGTTTCCGGTCCTGCTGGCCCGCATCCGCGCCCAGTTGCGCACCCACGAACAGTCCGAGGATGCTGTGTTCGGCCTTGGCCCCTACACGTTCAAGCCGGCGATGAAGATGCTGATCGACGCACGCGACAAGAAGATCCGCCTGACCGAGAAGGAAACCAACATCCTCAAGTATCTCTACCGCGCCAGCGAAAGCGTGGTGCCGCGCGACGTGCTGCTGCATGAGGTCTGGGGCTACAACGCCGGCGTCACCACCCACACGCTGGAAACGCACATTTACCGTTTGCGCCAGAAAATCGAACCAGATCCGTCAAACGCCCGCCTTCTTATTACCGAATCGGGCGGTTACAGATTGGCTCCATAGGTTCCCCTTGCCGCACCGGGGTCATGATGCGGCATCCTCCCTGTTGGACTGGCCCGGGCTTTGCCCGGGTCTTTTTTTGGTAGGTCGTGGCCGCGCCTCAGGGCGCGGGCGTCGCCGTGGCGGCCGGCAGCTTGACCTTGGCGACGAACGGATAGGCCAGCGCCACCATCTGCTGCTGCTGCGGCCCGTCGACGCGGCTGAAATACCATTCGCCATCCTCCAGAACCGCGAACAGCGGCTGGTGGTTGCGCATGGACTTGCCGTTTTCCTGGGTGGTGAAGTCGGCCGGAACGATGACCCAGACCAGCGCGGTGCCGTCGGCCAGGGTGGCGTCGGAAGCGTCATAGGGGCCGGGCGCGACCGCGAAGTCGGAAATGCTGGTGCCCTTCATCAGGTCGCGGGTCTGGCCGACCAGGGTTTCCTTGACCTTGTCGGCCTCGATCCCCGAGGCGCCGGCGAAGATGTTGACGATCCGCGGCGGAATGGTCGCCACGATCCGTTCGGCATCGGCGTGGGTGGTGGCGCGCTCGTAGCCGTTGATGGCTTTGGTCAGGCCCTTTTCCTCGGCTTCGGTCAGCGGGCGGGCGGTGGCCGGCAGGGCCGCCAGCGCGGCCAGGACGAACGGGGCTAGGAAGCGCATGGTACTCCATCCACGAATGCTGGCGGTGGTGTCGCACGGCCCGCCCCGCCCCTCAAGAGCCTATCGGCGGCGACGAAAGCGCTCTGTGCGGATTGCCGCCGGCCCGGTCATTCGCTAACTCTGGGCGGCGCAACAGGGGAACCGCCATGACCTTCACCGTCGCCACCTGGAACATCAATTCGGTGCGCCTGCGCGAACCGATCGTGACCCGGCTGATGGGCGAGGAAGCGCCCGACATCCTGTGCCTGCAGGAATGCAAGTGCCTGGCCGAACAGATCCCCACCGAAGCGTTCGAGGCGCTGGGCTACCGCTGGCGGGTGGCGCGCGGGCAGAAAAGCTACAACGGCGTGGCGATCCTGTCGAAGCTGCCGATGGTCGAGGCCGGCGGCCATGATTTTGCCGATCTCGGCCATGCCCGCCATGTGGCGGGGCAACTCGAAAACGGCGTGGCGATCCACAATTTCTACGTCCCCGCCGGCGGCGACATTCCCGACCGGGCCGAGAATGTGAAGTTCGGCCAGAAGCTGGATTTCCTGACCCACATGCGCGACTGGTTCCACCGCGAAAAGCTCAAACGGTCGATTCTCGTCGGCGACCTGAACATCGCCCCGCGCGAGGATGACGTGTGGAATCACAAGGCGCTTCTGAAGATCGTCAGCCACACGCCCGTCGAGGTCGAGCATCTGGGCGCGGCGCAAGAGGCCGGCGGCTGGGTCGACGTGACCCGCAACGACATTCCCGAAGGCCTGCTTTACAGTTGGTGGTCCTATCGCTCGCCCGACTGGGACGCCGCCGACAAGGGCCGCCGGCTCGACCATGTGTGGGCAACGCCCGACATCGCCGGCGCCGGACATGGCAGCCGTATCCTGCGCGCCGCCCGCGGCTGGGACCAGCCGTCGGACCACGCGCCGGTGTTCGCGACGTTCGACCTGTAGGCATGAGGGGCCGCGCTGGCCCCTTGGCCCGGACGGCCTGAGGCCTCATATAGGGGCCAAGCAACAGATGGGGGGCAGCGATGCTCGAACTTGGTCAGAAACCGGCGGCGGCGCCAGAGGCGGGGCTGATCCGCGACGTGACGGAAGCCAGCTTCATGGTCGACGTGATCGACGCCAGCCGCGAGGTGCCGGTGATCGTCGATTTCTGGGCACCGTGGTGCGGGCCGTGCAAGACGCTCGGCCCGGCGCTCGAGGCGGCGGTGACGGCGGCCAAGGGCAAGGTGCGGATGGCCAAGGTCAACGTCGATGAAAACCAGATGATCGCCGCGCAACTGCGCATCCAGTCGATCCCGACCGTCTACGCCTTCTGGCAGGGCAAGCCGGTCGACGGGTTCCAGGGCGCGATTGCCGGGTCCGAGATCAAGGCTTTCGTCGACAAGCTGGCGGGTCTCACCGGCGACGGCGGCCTGGGCGAGGCGCTCGACGCCGCCGAGGCGATGCTGGCCGAAGGCGCGGCGGTCGATGCCGCCGAAACCTTCGCCGCGATCCTGGGCGAAGAACCCGAGAACGCCAGGGCCTATGGCGGTCTGGTGCGCAGCCACCTGGCCCTGGGCAATCTCGACCAGGCCGAGGGCTTCCTTGCCGCCGCCCCCGCCACCATCGCCAAGTCGGTCGAAATCGAGGCGGCGCGCGCGCAACTTGACCTGGCGCGGCAGGCGGCGACCGCCGGCCCGGCGGCCGATCTGCAAAAGGCCGTGCTTGCCAACCCCGACGATCATCAGGCGCGGTTCGATCTGGCGCTGGCGCTTCATGCCGAGGGCAAGGTCGAGGCGGCGGTCGACGAGCTTCTGGAACTGTTCCGCCGCGACCGCGACTGGAATGACGGCGGCGCCAAGACGCAACTCTTCACCATCTTCGAGGCCCTGAAACCCACCGACCCGGTGGCGCTGAAGGGCCGGCGCAAGCTGTCGTCGATGATCTATTCCTGACCCCGTTCGCCCCACGGCCCAGACCCATGACTCCGCCCGACCTGCCCGAGGTCCTCGCCCTGTTCCCGCTTCCGGGGGCGCTGCTGCTGCCGCGCGGGCGGCTACCGCTGCACATCTTCGAGCCGCGCTATCTGGCGATGCTCGACGACACGCTGAAGACCCGTGAGCGGATGATCGGCATCATCCAGCCGCGGCCGGCACCCGAAGGGCAGCGGCGGCTGGCCGCGGTGGGCTGCGCCGGGCGCCTGACCTCGTTCAACGAAACCGAGGACGGGCGCTACATGATCGCGCTGTCCGGGATCAGCCGCTTTCGCCTGGATCGCGAGGTGGGCGGCTTCACCCCCTATGTCCGCGCCGAAGTCAGCTGGGGCGACTTCACCCGCGACCTCGGCGGACCCGAAGAGGACGGGCTTTTCGACCGCGACAGGTTCATGGGGCTGCTCGGGCGCTATTTCAGGACGCGCAAGCTGGCCGTCGACTGGGAAGGGCTGCAGGACGCGCCGGACGAGATGCTGATCAATTCGCTGTCGATGCTGCTGCCTTTCGATCCCGAGGAAAAGCAGGCGCTGCTCGAATCGCCGACGCTGGCCAACCGGCGCGAGACGCTGCAGATGCTGATGGAATTTGCCCTCAGGGGCGACGGAGAGGGACAATTGCAATGAGCGAACAGGTCGAATTCGACCGCCGGATGCTGGAGGCGCTGGTCTGCCCGCTGACCCAGGCGCCGCTGCGGTATGACGCGGAACGGCAGGAACTGATCTCGCCGGCGGCCAGGCTGGCCTTTCCGATCCGCGAAGGCATCCCGATCATGCTGGTCGACGAGGCACGCGAACTGGGGTAGCGCCGCTACAGCGGCTGCCCCGCCAACAGCCGGGCCTCTTGCCCGCTCAGCCCCGCCGCCTGGCGCATGAAGGCACGGCGCAGGGGGGCGATGCGGTTGACCAGGCCGAGGCCCGCGTCACGCGCCATGCGCAGCATCTGATTGTCGTTTGAAAACAGCGTATTGACCGCATCCATGCCCAAGGCAAGGCTGGTCGCGTCGAACCGCCGCCAACGCTGGTAGCGCTCCAGCACGTCCGGGGCGCCGATGTCCTCGCCGCGCCGGTGGGCGCCGACCAGCACTTCGGCCAACGCCGCCACGTCGCGCAGACCCAGGTTCAGCCCCTGCCCGGCGATCGGATGGACGCCATGCGCCGCATCGCCGACCAGCGCCAGACGGGGCGCGACATAACTGTCGGCCAGCGTCAGGTTCAGGGGATAGCTGAAGCGCGGCCCGGCCAGCGCGATCGCACCCAGAAAGTCGCCGAACCGCGGGCGCAGCACGGCCAGGAATCCTTCGTCGTCCAGCGCGGCGATGGCGCGGGCGTTGGCGTCGGCCTCGCTCCAGACGATCGAGGAGCGATTGCCGGTCAGGGGCAGGATCGCCAGGGGCCCGGTCGGCATGAAGAACTGATGCGCGATGCCGTGGTGCGGGCGTTCGTGAGCGATGGCGGCGACCAGCGCGGTCTGGCCGTAGGCATGGCCGGTGCGGCGGATGCCGGCGCGGACGGCGGCGGGCGACGTGCGTCCGTCGCAGGCGGCCAGCATAGCGGCCGTCAGTTCGCGCCCGTCCGACAGGGTGACGGTGACGCCCGCGGCCCCGGCTTGGTGGCCGGTGACTGTGGTGGCGGGAATGTGGGTCAGGCCGGGGCAGGCCTCCATCGCCGTCAGGAAGGCCGCGTAAAGGTGGCGGTCCTCGACCATGTGGCCCACCGGGCCTTCCTCGATCTCGGCGCTGTCGAAACGCAGGGCCAGGCGCGCGGGGCCTTCGCCGGCGCGGCCGTCCGAGGCGACGATCTTCAGCATCGGCTGGCTGTCGGCGGCCAGCGCCGGCCAGACGCCGATGGCCGACAAGAGCCGGCGCGAGGCAATGGCCAGCGCATAGGCCCGCCCGTCGAAGGCGGCTTCGGCGCGCGCCCGCGCGGGCTGGGCGTCGACGACCGCCACCGTCAGGCCCGCCCGCGCCAGCGCAAGGCCCAGCGCCGGACCGTTCAGCCCGCCCCCGGCGATGATGATGTCGTGATCGCGGCTCATGCCCCCTTATCGCGCCAACCGGGCGGGATTGTCCATGCGGTCCCCAGCCGCTAGGCTTTGGCGAACACAGGAGACCGGCATGACCTACTGGCGGGGCAGAACGGCGGCGGACCTGGGCCGCGCCATTGGACAGGGCGAGGTGTCGCCCCTGTGGCTGGCCGAGGATTACCTGGCGGCGATCCATGCCCATCCGGCGGCGGACCGCATCTATGTGCGGCTGACCGAAAGCCGCGCCATGGCCGAGGCCGAGGCCGCCGACCGGCGCGCCCGGGCCGGCCAGCGGCTGTCGCCTCTGGACGGGGTGCCGGTCAGCTGGAAGGACCTGTTCGACACTGCGGGTGTCGAAACCGAGGCCGGGTCGCGGCTGCTCGCCGGCCGGGTGCCGGGCAGCGATGCGGCGGTCCTGCGCAATGCCTCGGCGCTGGGGCTGGTCTGCCTGGGCAAGACCCACATGACCGAACTGGCCTTTTCCGGTCTCGGGCTGAACCCGATGACCGCGACGCCGCCCAATGTCACCGATCCGGCGCTGGCGCCGGGGGGCTCGTCCTCGGGCGCGGCGGCCTCGGTTGCCTTCGACCTGGCGGCGGCGGCGGTGGGGTCTGACACCGGCGGATCGGTGCGGGTGCCCGCCGCCTGGAACAACCTTGTCGGGCTGAAGACCACCCACGGCCGTCTGCCGATGGCCGGGACGGTGCCGCTGGTCGAAAGTTTCGACACCATAGGGCCGCTGACCCGCACGGTCGAGGATGCGGCGCTGATGCTGGCGGCACTGGAAGGCGGGCGACCTGCCGACCTGCGCGGCGCCAGCCTGGCGGGGGCGCGGTTCCTGGTGATGGAGACGGTGGCGCTGGACGGTTGCCGGGCCGGGCCGCTGGCCGCCTTCGACGATGCGGTGGCGCGGCTCGGGGCCGCCGGGGCGACGGTCGAACGCGGCGCAATGGCCGAACTGGCCGAGGCGATGGGACTGGCCGGCGCGGTCTTCACCACCGAGGCCTATGCGATCTGGAAGGACAGGATCGAGGAACATCCCGACCTGATGTTTCCGCCGGTGCGCGACAGGTTCCGGCTGGGCGGGGCCACCTCGGGGGTCGACTATATCGCGGCCTGGCGGCGGCTGCGCGAGATCCGGGCACTGTGGGCAGCGCGGGTCGCGGGGTTCGATGCGGTGCTGGCGCCTTCGGCGGCGATCCTGCCGCCCGACGCGGCGCGGCTGATGTCCGACCCGGACTATTTCGCCGCCGAAAACCTGCTGGCCCTGCGCAACACCCGGATCGGCAACCTGATGGGCCTGCCGGTCCTGACGCTGCCGACCGGGGTGCCGGCCTGCGGGATCATGCTGATGGGCCGTCCGATGGGCGAAGAGGCGCTGCTGCGGCTGGGCAGCGCGGCCGAGGCGGCGCTGGCAAACTGACCGGCCCGGCTGACGGAAAGGCAACAGGCCGGGCGCGCAAACCGCTGCCGGGAACCGCTTTTTCTGGACCCCTGCCGGGCGATTGGCTAGGATTGGGGCAAGCGGGGCGGCATGACCCCGGAGATTGAGGCACGAATGGCGTTTCCCGAGCGGTTTTCGGACCTGCCAGAATATGCGTTTCCGCGGCTGCGGAAATTGCTCGACGCCCATCCCGCGGGCGGCGATCCGGTTGCCATGACCATTGGCGAGCCGCGCCACCCGATGCCCGCCTTCGTCGGCGAGGTGCTGGCGGCGCATCTGGGCGAATTCGGGCTTTACCCGCCGAACGAGGGCGCGCCGGAACTGCTGGCGGCGATCGGGGGCTGGCTGAAACGGCGCTATGGCGTCGATGTCGGCCCGGAACGGCTGATGGTGCTGAACGGCACCCGCGAGGGGCTGTTCGATGCCTGCCTGGCGCTCTGCCCGGAAACCAAGGGGAGCAAGCGGCCGGTGGTGCTGATGCCGAACCCCTTCTATCAGCCCTATGCGGCGGCGGCCTTGTCGGTCGGGGCCGAGCCGGTGTTCGTGCCGGCCACCGCGGCGACCGGCTTCCTGCCCGACTACGAAAGCCTGCCGCCCGATATCCTGGACCGGGTGGCGCTGGCCTACCTGTGTTCGCCGGCCAACCCGCAGGGCGCGGTGGCGCCGCGCGACTATCTGGCGCGCCTGCTGGCGCTGGCCGAACGGCATGGCTTCACGCTTCTGTCCGACGAATGCTATTCGGAAATCTGGCGCAGCGCCCCCCCGACCGGCGCGCTGGAAGTCGCGGCGGAAACCGGGGCCGATCTCGAACGGGTCGCGGTCTTTCATTCGCTGTCGAAACGGTCGAACCTGCCGGGGCTGCGGTCGGGCTTCGTCTCCGGCGGACCCGAGGCGATCCGGCGGTTCCGCCAGTTGCGCGCCTATGGCGGCGCGCCGCTGCCGCTGCCGATCCAGCGGGTCAGCGCCCGCGCCTGGGCCGACGAGGCGCATGTCGACGAAAACCGCGCGCTCTATCAGGAAAAGTTCCGCATCGCCGACGCGATCTTCGCGCCGGTCCAGGCCTATCAGGGCCCCGAGGGCGGCTTTTTCCTGTGGCTGCCGGTCGAGGATGGCGAGGCAGCGGCGCTGAAGCTGTGGCGCGAAACCGGGGTGCGGGTTCTGCCCGGCGCCTATCTGGCGCGCGAGGTCGGGGGCCACAATCCCGGCAAGGGATATATCCGCGTGGCCATGGTCGCGCCGAAAGAAGACATGCAGCGCGCGCTTCTGGCGTTGCGCGACTGCATCTATGTTCAGGGACGGTAGGAATGGCTTCGTATCAGGCACGGCGGCGCGATCCCTTGGTGGATCAGAAGATGCAGGCGGCGATCGAACGACGCGGCAAGGAGCTCTTGGGCGCGATCCTGGTCGGCCTGTCGCTGCTGGTCACGATGATGCTGGCCAGCTATTCGCCCGACGATCCCAGCTGGTTCACCGCCAGCGACAAGCCGGTCGCCAACCTGCTCGGCCCGCTGGGGGCGGCGCTGGCTGCGCCCCTGTACGTGGTGGCCGGGCGCGGGGCCTGGGGGCTGGCGCTGATGCTGCTGGTCTGGGGGGTGCGGCTGATCGCCCACCGGGGCGAGGAGCGCGCCATCGGCCGGTCGATCTTTGCGCCCATCGCAGTCGCCATGCTGTCGGTGACCTTCGCCACCCGTGCCGCCGGGCCGGGCTGGGATCAGAGCTTCGGCCTGGGCGGACTTTTTGGCGATACCGTCCTTGGCGCGCTTCTGGGCGTGGTGCCGGAAAGCGGCAGCGTCAGCCTGGCGATGACCTTCCTCGCCCTCGGGGCGGCGACCACGGCGCTTTTGCTGTTCGTCCTGGGGTTCGACCGGCAGGAACTAGCCTATCTGTCGCGGCAGGCAATCTATTGGTCGATCATCGGCTATGACCGGATGATGCAGGCGGTCGGCGCCGGCGCGGCGCTGTCGGCGCGCACCGCGCAGAACTTGCAGGAACGCAACCGCGCCCGGCGCGAGGCCCAGGCCCTGCGCGCCGAGGACGTTCGGACTGGCGCCGACTGGAACGGCGACTTGCCCGCCGCGCCGCGCGTGGGTCCGGTCCTGCGCGCCGAGCCGCGCCTTGGCCAGGAACCCCAGCCGGCAGCGGCGCGCAAGGCGCCCGGCATCCTGCGCCGCGTGGCCGAACCGGACTATGCCGACGCCGATCCCGAACCGGAACTGGTCGAACGCCAGCCGGCCCCCGCCGTCTGGGCGACCGAAGCGCCCAGCGCCGACCATATCCGCAGCCGGATCAGCGATGCCGTGCGCCAGCGGCTGACGGCGCCGGCCGCCGAACCCGCGGCCCGGATCGAACCGACCTTGCGCGCCGAACCGCCGCTGACCAAGCCGGCCGGCCGCCCCGCCCCGGTCGTCGCAGCCCCGGCCCCCGTCCCGGCGCAACATGCCGCGCCCGCAGCCCCCGCCTTCGACCCGGAACTGGAGCGCAACGCCTTCGCCCACCTCGACGAGGAGGAGGACGATGACGAGGCCTGGCCCGCAGGCGCCGACTTCGATGCGCCGCCCGCCGCCCTGCCCGAAAAGCGCAACGTGGTGATGCGCGACGCCCGCAAGACCCCGGCTCCCTCGCGCCAGGCCGAGGCGGAAAAGCAGCCGCGCCTCAAGTTCGATGAACCGGCGCAGGCGGCCTATGAACTGCCGCCGCTGTCGCTTCTGACCAGCCCGGCGACGATCAAGCGCCAGCAATTGTCGGACGAGGCGCTGGAAGAAAACGCGCGGATGCTGGAAAGCGTGCTGGATGACTACGGGGTCAAGGGCGAGATCGTCTCGGTCCGCCCCGGCCCGGTCGTCACCATGTATGAACTCGAACCCGCGCCGGGGCTGAAGGCCAGCCGCGTCATCGGCCTGGCCGACGATATCGCGCGGTCGATGTCGGCGCTGTCGGCCCGCGTCTCGACCGTGCCGGGCCGCTCGGTCATCGGCATCGAACTGCCGAACGCCCACCGTGAAAAGGTGGTCCTGCGCGAAATCCTGTCGGCCCGCGATTTCGGCGACGGCAACCACCGCCTGCCGCTGGCCTTGGGCAAGGACATCGCCGGCCAGCCGGTCGTCGCCAACCTTGCCAAGATGCCCCACCTGCTGATCGCCGGCACCACCGGCTCGGGCAAGTCGGTCGCGATCAACACCATGATCCTGTCGCTGCTTTACAAGCTGTCACCGGCCGAATGCCGGCTGATCATGATCGACCCGAAGATGCTGGAACTTTCCGTCTATGACGGCATTCCGCATCTTCTGTCGCCCGTCGTCACCGACCCGAAAAAGGCCGTCGTCGCGCTGAAATGGGTCGTCGGCGAGATGGAGGAACGCTATCGCAAGATGTCGAAAATGGGCGTCCGCAACATCGACGGCTACAACGGCCGGGTGCGCGAGGCGCTCGCCAACGGCGAGATGTTCAAGCGCACCGTCCAGACCGGCTTTGACGAGGAAACCGGCGATCCGGTGTTCGAGACCGACGAATTCGCCCCGGTGCCGATCCCCTACATCGTCGTCATCGTCGACGAGATGGCCGACCTGATGATGGTGGCCGGCAAGGAGATCGAGGCCTGCATCCAGCGCCTGGCGCAGATGGCGCGGGCGAGCGGCATCCACCTGATCATGGCCACCCAGCGCCCGTCCGTCGACGTCATCACCGGCACGATCAAGGCAAACTTCCCGACCCGGATTTCTTTCCAGGTCACGTCAAAGATCGACAGCCGCACCATCCTTGGCGAACAGGGGGCCGAACAGCTTCTGGGGATGGGCGACATGCTCTACATGGCCGGGGGTTCCCGCATCACCCGCATCCACGGGCCCTTCGTGTCCGACGAGGAAGTCGAGGAAGTGGTGACGCACCTCAAGAGCTTCGGCCCGCCCGAATACATGTCGGGCGTGGTCGAAGGCCCCGACGAGGACCGTGAAAGCGACATCGACCAGGTGCTGGGCCTCGGCGGCAACACCGATGGCGAGGACGCCTTGTATGACCAGGCGGTGGCGGTGGTGCTGAAGGACCGCAAGGTTTCCACGAGCTACATCCAGAGAAAGCTCGGCATCGGCTACAACAAGGCCGCGCGGCTGGTCGAGCAGATGGAGGAAGAGGGGCTGGTGTCGGCGGCCAACCATGTGGGCAAGCGGGAGATCCTGGTGCCGGAGCAGTAGGGTGCGTTTCAGCGCACCGCTATTGTCGCGACATCCCGTAGCACACCCGCAACGTGGCCAGTGCCAAACGGTGTGCTGAAGCACACCCTACGAAGCCGTGCAGCGCAACAGCCGGGCGGGCGCCAGCCCACCATTGCCTCCTCATCCCCCGATTTGGCGCCCTTTGGCGCCAGCACCCAACCCCTTGCCCTTCTGCTTACGCCTGCGGGCAGCGGAACCGGCTCCCCGTCGCAACCCACCGCCCTCCCCCGAGCAGATTTCCGCCCGCCCCGTCGGCCAATTCCCGCTTGAATTGCAACGGTTGCGTGACGCGCGATCACGCGATCTTGACCGGAATTGAAAGAAGCGTAGGAAAATTGCCCCGTGGGGCTGACTTTTGCGGCCGGGGCTGCGCTGGCGAATCGCCGGGGCGAGCGCGGCACTTCTGCTGAATTTCTGCGTGAAACGAATCTGCTTGGTGGGGGCCAGTGGCGATGTCGTTGTTCAGACTTCTTGGCAATTATCATGTTCTCGACCTGACGCCGGCGACCGACCGCTCACCCTTACCCACCGCACCGAGCCTTGGCGAAAAATACACCTATGTCGGCCGCAGCGTCGGCTTCCTGATCCTGTTCTCGGTCCTCAGCCTGAGCTGCATCACGCTCAGCACCTTCCAGCTCTACAAGGACAATGCCTGGCTGTTCCCGTTCTTCCTGCTGCTGGCCTATACGGTCGTCTATTTCCTGATCTCGCTCAGGATCAATTTCCTGACCAAGGACTTCGACCTGTGGGCGCATCAGGACATGGTGTGGAACTGGCAGCCCCGCCGCTATCCGACCGTCGACGTGTTCCTGCCCAACTGCGGCGAGCCGGTGGCGGTGCTGCGCAACACCTGGGACGGGGTCGCGGCGATGGCGCGCGCTTACAGGGGCAGGGTCACGGTCCATTGCCTGGACGATGCCCACCGGCCGGCGGTGCGGGCGATGGCGGCGGACTACGGGTTCGTCTATCACGCCCGCCCCGACCGCGGCTGGTTCAAGAAGGCGGGGAACCTGCGCTACGGCTACCGCCATTCGTCGAGCGACTTCATCGCGATCTTCGACGCCGACTTCCGCCCGCGCCACGATTTCCTGAATGAACTCCTGCCCTATCTCGACCGCGACCCGCGGCTGGGCATCGTGCAGTCGCCGCAGTATTTCGCCTTCGACGCCAGGCAGAACTGGCTGGAGCGTGGCGCCGGCGCGGTGCAGGAACTGTTCTACCGGGCAATCCAGGTGTCGCGGCAGGCCCATGGCGGTGCGATCTGCGTCGGCAGCAACGCCATCTACCGCCGCGCGGCGCTGGACGACATCGGCGGCACCACGCTCATCGAACATTCCGAGGATGTGCACACCGGGTTCGACCTGCGCCGCAAGGGCTGGGGCCTGCAATATGTGCCGCTGGTGCTGGCCAAGGGCCTCTGCCCCAGCGAGCTGAACGCCTTCTTCAAGCAGCAATACCGCTGGTGCGCGGGCTCGATGAGCCTGCTCAGTTCGGCCAAGTTCTGGCGGACGCGGCTGCCGGTGATGACGCGGCTGTGCTACTTCAGCGGCTTCATGTACTACATCCACACGGCGATCTACGCGCTGTTCACCCCGGTCATCCCGCTGGTGATGCTGCTGTCGCTGCCCGACGAGATCCGGCTGGCCAACTATCTGCTGATCTTCCCCTCCATCGTCTACATGCACCTGATCCTGCCCTTGTGGCACCGCAAGCCGATGGGGATCGAGGCGGCCTCGACCCGGATCGTGTTCGGCTGGGCGCATCTGCTGGCGATCTGGGACAAGTTCACCGACCATCTGCAGGAATGGCAGCCGACCGGGGCGGCGCACGGCAAGGACAAGAACTACCGGCTGTTCCGCGCCGGGGTCTTCGCCTTCAATTTCGTCCCGGCGGCAGTGTGGGTGGTTGCGGCAGCCTGGTACATGGCAACCCGGTCGGCCGCCGACTTTGCGCCGATCTTCTTTCTGGGGCTTTACTATTTCTTCTCGGTCCTGAAGGTCGCCGCCTACCGCGAGGCCCTGCCCGACTCGGCGCCCGACGCGCGGGCCCTTTATCTCAGCGAAGCGATGCGCTGCTGATCGGGCCGGGAAGGCAAGGCCCCGCCGCCCGCATCCGGCGGTTATTCCCTAACCGGCGAGCCTGCCCTACATAGGGCCCATGATGAACCCGCGCTTCCTGATCCTCGCCGCCGTCCTTGCCGCCGCCCCGGTCCTTGGCCCCCGGGCGGCCCTGGCCGACGAAATCCCGCTGTCGACGCTGTCGGCCTATCTCGACGGGCTGACCACCGCCGAAACCACCTTCCGCCAGATCAACCCCGATGGGTCGTCCTCGTCCGGCAGGGTCATCATCGTCCGGCCGGGGCGGATGCGATTCGAATATGCCAAGCCCGACCGGACGCTGGTTCTGGCCTCGGCCGGATCGGTGGCGATCTTCGATCCCAAGTCGAACCAGCCGCCCGAGCAATATCCGCTGGCCAAGACACCGCTGAACCTGATCCTCGGGGCGAACATCGACCTGGCGACGACGAAGATGGTGGTCGGCCACCGCGAAGAGGGCCAGTTGACGCTGGTCACCGCCCAGGACCCGGCGCATCCCGAATATGGCCAGCTGGAACTGGGCTTCAGCGCCGATCCGGTGGCGCTGCGGCAATGGGTGGTCACCGACGGCAACGGGGCGCAGACGATCGTGCTGCTGGATGCCCTGAAGACCGGGGGCAGCTATGCGCCCCAGGTCTTTTCGATCGCCGGCGAAACCGAGGCGCGGCTGCACAAGCGCTGAGCGCCCGCCCGCGGTCAAAGGCGGCCGCAGGCGATCAGCTGGCGCTGATAGCGGTCGGCGCGGTCGTTGACGGCAGCCGACACCCGCAGAAGCCAGGCCTTGTCGTTGTGGCTGCCGCGCTGATAGCCGGCGATGCCTTCGTGATAGGCCAGATACTGGTTGGCGGCGTCATACTTGGAAATGCCCAGCTTCTGCGACGCCTGGTCCATGTACCAGCCGATGAAATCGGCCGCATCCTGGATGTTGTTGCGGCGCGCGCCGTAGTTGCCGGTGGCCTGGCGGTAATCCTCCCAGGCGCCGTCGATCGCCTGGCTATAGCCATAGGCCGAGGTCTGGCGCCCGGTGGGGATGAAGCCCAGGAAGAAGGTGCGCGGGGTCTTGGCGTTGCCGACGAATTTCGATTCCTGGTAGATCGTCGCCATCTGCACATGGACCGGCACGCCCCAGCGGCGTTCGGAATCCTGCATGGCCGGCAGGAAGTTGGGGCGTTCATCGGCCAGTGCGCAGGCGTCGTCCAGATTGCGCGGCGGCGTATGCCCGCCACACGACACCAATAGCAACAACACCCCCAAGCGAAGGTATTTTCTCATCCTGCCTCTCGTCGTCTGCTCGTTCTTTTTTGGTCACACTAGCGGATTTCGCCGGGTTTGGGAATGGCAGGCGACGTCGGAAACCTAACAGACTGTTTCCCTTTGAAATGGCCGCGTTGATGGACTTCCGGCCGGCGGAGGCGTAAAAATTGTGCCAGGGGCTGACAGATTATGCTTAAGACGCACGCCAAATATCATTTGGGGCAAGTACTCCGCCATCGCAAACACGCGTTCCGTGGCGTGGTGTTCGATGTGGATGCGATGTTTGCCAACACCGAAGAATGGTACGAGGCGATCCCTGCCGAGAGCCGGCCGTCGAAGGACCAGCCCTTCTATCACCTTCTGGCCGAAAACAGCGACAATTTCTATGTCGCCTACGTGTCGGAGCAGAACCTGGTGCCGGACAGTTCCGGCGAACCTGTCGGCCATCCCGACCTGCCCGACCTCTTCGGCGATTTCGAGGATGGCCGCTATCCGCTGCATTTCCACCTGAACTAGGCGCTGCCGGTCAGTAGCCCACCGCAATCCCGTCTTTTCGGGGGTCCGACCCGCCGATCAGGATGCCGCGCGCGGCGTCGATCCAGATCGCCTGCGCGCCGCCCAGTGGTTCGTCGGGAACCGATACCCGATGGCCCATCGCCGCCAGATCCCGACGCACCGCCTCGGGGTAGCCGCGCTCGACCAGCAGCCCGGTCGGGTTGGCAAAGCTGCGCGGCGCGTCGATGGCGTCTTGCAGGTCCATCCCGTAGGTCAGCAGGTTGGTCACCAGCCGCGCGTGGCCGGTCGGCTGATAGCCGCCGCCCATCACCCCGAACGGCATCACCACCCGCCCCTGATGGCCCAGCATCGCCGGAATGATCGTATGGAGCGGCCGCTTGCCGCCCGCCGCCTCATTCGGATGGCCGGGCTTCAGCGAAAAGCCCGCGCCACGGTTCTGGAACAGGATGCCGAACCGATCCGAAGCGATGCCCGCACCGAAGCCCCAGTAGATCGAATAGATCAGCGACACCGCCATCCGGTCGCGGTCGACCACGGTGATATAGACCGTGTCGCGGTGGATGGCCTCGGTCCTTGGCGCCACCTCGGGCCCGGCGCGCCTTGGGTCGATCAGCGCCGCCAGCCGGTCGGCGGTAGCCGGGGCCAGCATGTGATCCAGCCGCAGGGGTCGGGCCGGATCGGCGATGAACCTGTCGCGTGCGTCATGGGCCAGCTTCGCCGCCTCGGCCTCGAGATGGGCGCGGGTCGTGCCCAGGGGATCGAGCGCCGCCAGGTCGAACCGCGCCAGGATGTTCAGGATCAGGATCGCCGTCGCGCCCTGCCCGTTCGGCGGATGCTCCAGCAGTTCGTGCCCGGCAAAGGTTCCGGTGACCGGATCGCCCCAGTCGCAACGGGTCGCGGCGAAATCGGCGGTGGTGTGGGGGCCGCCCAGCGCCTGCAGGCTGGCCACCATGTCGTCGGCCACCGCGCCTTCGTAAAAGCCAGCACGGCCCTCGGCGGCGATGCGGCGCAGAACCTCGGCCTGGCCGGGGGCGCGGAACAGGCTGCCGACCTCGGGCGGGCGGTCGCCGGGCAGGTAATGGCGGCGAGCCGCGCCCGACAAGCGCGCCGCATCGCCCCCCCAGTCGAAGGCCACGCGCGGCGCGACCGGAATGCCTTCGTCCGCATAGCGGATCGCCGGGGCCAGCACCGCATCCAGCCCCAGCCGCCCCCAGTCGGCCGACAGCCGGCAAAAGGCATCGACCGCGCCGGGGATCGTCACCGCATCGACGCCCTCGGTCGGCACCGCCGCCAGCCCGCGCGCCCGTAGCGTGTCGGCCGACAGTCCGGCCGGGGCGCGGCCCGAGCCGTTCAGCGCCAGCACCTTCTCGCCACCCGCCGGCTTGACCAGCACGAAGCAGTCGCCGCCGAGGCCGGCCATCTGCGGCTCGGCCAGCCCGAGAAGAACCGCTCCGGCGATTGCCGCGTCGGCGGCATTGCCGCCGGCCTTCAGGATGGCGATGGCGGCTTCGGCCGCCAGAGGATGCGAGGTCGCACAGATGCCGTTGACCGCATAGACGGCCGAGCGGCCGGGCAGGTGGAAATCGCGCATCGTTCGCCCCCGTTCGGACTGCCTTTGGCTCAGCCTAGGCCGGTTTCGGCACGGCGGGAAGCCGGTTGTGCGGTGCCGGCGGGCCTACATATCGACGCGCCGCCGAGACACATCCTGCCGATGGGGAAAGTCCCCGGCGACGCCTGAGGGGCGGATGGCGCGCGCCGGGGGAAGCCCATGTCGGAAGCTACCGGGCAACGATCACAGCCCGGAGTGGCAGAAATTCGGGCGCGACAGGGAAATAACAAGGCACATTCTGGCAGGATTGTTGCGAGTGGGTCAAAGATCGGTGCTGAGGCAACAGTGGCTGGAGAGGATCGGGCAGGGTGCCGACCTTGAGCACGGCCGGCCCAGCAGTTCACCTCAGCGAGCGGCAGCCCGCCAACCCGCGCTGGGCCCTCACTCGGGGCGCGTGTCGTGAGTTCCAGCATGACCTGACTGGCAATCTTCGACCGGAGACGCCGGCATCGGTCGGGCAGCCCGCCGCCGACGCTCCGGTAGCATATTGCCACGCCGTAGATCAGCCACTGTACCGCCCACCCCTTGCTCACACCGCCACCGCCAGCGGCACCCCAAAGCGCAGCCGGTTGACGCCCTGCCGCCGGTCGTAGGCCAGATCCTCGGTCATCGCCCGGATCAGCGCCCAGCCCCAGCCGCCTTCGGGCAGATCCCCGGCCTGGCCGGCGATGGCGGCAAGCGGCGGGTCCGGCGGTGCCAGGCCCGGCATCGCCTGCCCGCGATCCTCGACCAGGCAGCCAAGCCGGGCCGGTTCGCGCCAGATCGTCAAGCTGATCGGGCCACCGGGCTGGCCGGCATAGGCATGTTCGACGATATTGTTCAGCACTTCGGCCAGGGTCAGCTCCAGCGCCCCGGCGTCCTCGGCGGTGATCTGCCGGGCAAAGCGCGCCACGGCCCGGCGCAGGACCGACCTGACCTCGCCCAACTCGGCGCGGAACCGGAAGGCGGCGCGCTCGGCCGGCGCGGCCGACAGGTCATTGGCCATGCGCAGCACCGGCGGCGGGCGCCAGGTCGTGGATGACAAAGACCGTATCCATGCGGGTCATGCGAAAGACCTTGCCCACCGCCGGGGTCAGCGCCGCCAGTTCCAGCCGGCTGGCGGGGGCGAGAAATTTCATCACCGCGACAATGGCGCCCAGGCCCGAACTGTCGACGAAGCCGACGCGCCCGAGGTCGAGCACCACGCGCGCGCCCGCGCCGACGGCCAGTTCGCGCATCCGGTCCTTGAACTGGATGGCGACGGCGGCGTCGATCCGATCCTCGTTCACCCGCACCACCCGGGCGCCGTCCACCATCTCCGCCGAAAGGTCCATGCGCTGCCCTCCTCCTGTCCGGTGGAAAGGCTAGACGGCAATCCTTACCATTCGGTATCCTCGGACCGGGTCGCAGAGGAGCCGGGCCATGCACGAGATCGTGATCGCGGGGGCCGCGCGCACCGCCATGGGCGGCTTCCAGGGGGTCTTCGCCGGCCTGACGGCGGCCGAGCTTGGCGGGCAGGCGATCCGCGCCGCGCTGGCCGACGCCGGGGCGGGCGCGGTCGGTGCCGCCGACGAGCTTCTGATGGGCTGCGTCCTGCCGGCGGGCCAGGGCCAGGCCCCGGCGCGGCAGGCGGGGTTCCTCGCCGGGCTGGCCTCCTCGGTGCCGGCTACCACGCTGAACAAGATGTGCGGCTCGGGGATGAAGGCGGCGATGGTCGCCTTCGACCAGATCGCGGCCGGCCATTCTGGCGTGATCGTCGCGGGCGGCATGGAAAGCATGACCAACGCCCCCTACCTTCTGCCGAAGATGCGCGGGGGCGCGCGGCTGGGCCACGGGCAGGTCGTCGACCACATGTTCCTCGACGGGCTCGAGGATGCCTATGACAAGGGCCGCCTGATGGGCACCTTCGCCGAGGATTGCGCCACCCGCTTCCAGTTCAGCCGCGAGGCGCAGGACGATTATGCACTGGCCTCGCTCGACCGGGCGCTGGCGGCGGCGCGGGACGGGGCCTTCGCCGGCGAAATCGCGCCGGTGACGGTCGGCGGGCGTGGGGGCGACGTCACCGTCACCGCCGATGAACAGCCGCTGACCGCCCGGCCCGAGAAGATCCCGCTGCTGAAACCAGCCTTCCGCAAGGACGGCACGGTGACGGCGGCCAATTCCTCGTCGATCTCGGACGGGGCGGCGGCGCTGGTCCTGGCCAGCCGTGCGACGGCCGAGCGGCTGGGGCTGAAGATCCGCGCCCGCATCCTCGGCCATGCCAGCCACGCCCAGGCTCCGGCGGATTTCCCGACCGCGCCGGTGCCCGCGGCCGAAAAGCTTTTGTCGCGGCTGGGGCTGGCGGCGCGCGACATCGACCTGTGGGAGGTGAACGAGGCCTTCGCGGTGGTGCCGATGGCCTTCATGCGCCTGACCGGCGTTGGCCACGACCGGCTGAACATCCACGGCGGCGCCTGCGCGCTCGGCCACCCTATCGGCGCCTCGGGGGCGCGAATCATCGTGACGCTCCTGAACGCGCTGGAGCGCCGGGGCGCGAAACGCGGCCTCGCGGCCATCTGCATCGGCGGCGGCGAAGGCACTGCCCTTGCGCTGGAACTCTGCTGACACACTTTCTGTCCTCAAATATCCTGGGGGTCCGGGGGCTAGCCCCCGGCCGCCTGCCGAAGGAACCGACATGCCCGACTACCCGACCCTTGCCGCCACCATCGCCAGCCTCACCCACGGCGAAACCGACGAAGTCGCGCTGATGGCGACCCTCGCCTGCGAGATCCACCATTCCGACGACCGCTTCGACTGGACCGGATTTTACCGGGTGACCGGCCCCGAGATTCTGAAGATCGGCCCCTACCAGGGCGGCCACGGCTGCCTTGTCATCCCCTTTTCGCGCGGCGTCTGCGGCGCGGCGGCGCGCACCGGCCAGGTGCAGCTTGTCCCCGACGTCGACGCCTTTCCCGGCCATATCGCCTGCGCTTCCTCCACCCGGTCGGAGCTGGTACTGCCGGTCTTCGGGGCCAGCCGGCGGCTGATCGGCGTCCTCGACATCGACAGCGACCGGCCAGATGCCTTCACCGGCGAGGATGCCCGCGAACTGGCGGCGATCCTTGCGTCGGTTTTCGCCGGGCTGTGACGCAATCGGCGGGCGCGAGGGGTGCTGCGCGTGGCAGGATCGCCCCATGACCGACGATCAGACCCTTCGCCACGGTTCCTGCCTGTGCGGCGCCGTCGCGTTCGAAACCGTGGGGCCGCTGCGGCCGGTGATCGCCTGCCATTGCGGCCAGTGTCGCAAGGTCTCGGGCCATTACTGGTCGGCGACCTCGGTGCCGCATGATCGTTTCAAGCTGACGCGCGACGAGGGGCTCGCCTGGTTCCGTTCGTCCGCCACCGCGACGCGCGGTTTCTGCAATATGTGCGGCGCGGCGCTCTTCTGGCAGCCCGAGGGCGAGGCGCGGCTGTCGATCAGCCCCGCCGCCTTCGACGACGATCCGGGGGTGGTGGTCGGCGAACATATCTTCACCGAGGACGGCGGCGACTATTACGCGCCCGAAGGGCCGCCGCCCGCGATGGCCGCAGGGGGGCCGGACCGGCTGTCCTGTTCGTGCCTGTGCGGCGCGGTGGCCTTTTCCCTGCCCGGCCCGGCCGGTCCGGTCATCGCCTGCCACTGCCGGCAGTGCCGCAAGCTGTCGGGGCACTATTCCGCCTCCTTCGATGCCGACGAAACCCAGGTCCGCTGGGACCGGCGCGACGGGCTGGCCGAATATGCCACCCCCGGCGGCGGGCGGCGCGGCTTCTGCCGCGATTGCGGGTCGAGCCTGTGGTTCCGCGCCGCCGATGGCGGCTTTTCGGTCGAGGCCGGCGCCGTCGATGGCCCGACAGGCGGGCGGCTGGCCGAACATATCTTCACGGCCTTCAAGGGCAGCTATTACATCCTTGACGATGGTCTGCCGCAATCGCCGGGCGACGGCCTGCCGCCGACCTGATCCGCCGAGGCTACAGCCGGCGGCTCGGCACCCAGGCATAGCCGTTCGGGCAAAGGATGTAGCATTCCCGCAAGCCATGCGGCTTGTCCCTCGGCCCATCGAGGATGGTCACGCCGTCGATGCCCGCGGCCCGTGCGACCGCTTCGTCGGGGTCGGTCTCGTACAGGCGGATCTCGGCCCCCGCGCCGCGCGGACCGGCCTCGGGCAGCAGCGACAGAAGCGGGTTGGCCCCATAGGTCGGATCGGCATGCAGCTGGAAGATCTGGCCGTGATAGGCGATGATCGCGAAGTTCGCCGACAGCCGGTGGGCGGTCATGCCGAAGACCCGCTCCAGGAACGCGGCCTCGGCCTTCACGTCGCGCACCAGCAGGTTCAGCCCGATCCCCGACAGGGACCGCCCGAAGTCCGCCGCACTCACGGTTTCGTAGTCCATGCCCGCCTCCCGCCGCTGCCGCCAGCTTCGCCGCGCCGCGCGCCCTTGTCAAAGCCCGCGCCGGCGGCAATGGTCCGGGCAGGCGGCAGACTTCGGAACAAGGCGGGGAACCGATGAGCGACATCATCCTTCTGGACGGCGGCATGGGCCAGGAACTGATCGCGCGGTCGGGCGACGCGCCGACGCCGCTCTGGGCCACGCAGGTGATGATCGACCATCCGGGGCTGGTGCGGCAGGTGCACGCCGACTATTTCGCCGCCGGGGCGACGGTCGCCACCACCAACACCTACGCGATCCACCATGACCGGCTGGACAAGTTCGGCAAGGACCACCTGTTCGCCGCACTCCACGCCCAGGCCCTGTCCGAAGCGGCGGCGGCCCGCGCCGCGCATGGGCGGGGGCGCATCGCCGGCTCGCTGGGGCCGCTCGGCGCGTCCTACCGCGCCGACGTCCTGCCCGAACACCGCAAGGCGGTGGCGCTTTACCGCGAGGTGGCCGGCATCGTTGCACCGACGGTCGATTTCCTTCTGGCCGAAACCGTCGCCTCGCTCGACCATGCGCGGGCGGTGCTGGAAGGGGCGCAGGGCGCGGGCCGGCCGGTCTGGCTGTCGGTCACCGTCGACGACGAGGATGGCGCGCGGCTGCGGTCGGGCGAGCCGGTGGCCGGCCTCGGGCCGGTGCTGGCGGAAGGCGGCGCGGCGGCTGTGCTGGCCAACTGTTCCGCGCCCGAGGCGATGGCGGCGGCGCTGGCGATCTTCGCCACCTTCGGCCTGCCTTATGGCGCCTATGCCAACGGATTCCGGCAGATCACCAAGGAGTTCCTGAAGGACAGCCCCACCGTCGACGTGCTCAGCGCCCGCCCCGACATGACGCCCGCGCTTTACGCCGATTTCGCCCTGCGCTGGGTCGGGATGGGCGCCACGATCATCGGCGGCTGCTGCGAAACCACGCCCGCCCATATTGCCGAGATCGCCCGCCGGCTGACGGCGGCGGGGCACCGCATCGTCTGACGCCTTGCCCTTTGGTCCCGGCGCACATACTGCGGGGCGCAACCCCCTGCTGCCGCGCCAAAGATGACCGAGTTCACCTATTCGCCCCCCGACGAGCCGGTCCGCGTGATCCACGCGGATGCCGAGGTGCTGCTGGTCGACAAGCCGGCGGGGCTTTTGTCGGTTCCCGGCAAGGGCGAGCATCTGGCCGACTGCATGATGGCCCGGGTCCTGAGGCTCTACCCCGAGGCGCTGCTGGTCCACCGGCTCGATCTCGATACGTCGGGGGTGATGGTCTTTGCGCTGACCCGCCATGCCCAGCGGACCCTTGGCGCGCAGTTCGAAAACCGGCAGACAAAAAAGGTCTACCGCGCCCGGCTCTGGGGGCATCTGTCGCCGAAGGAGGGCCGCGTCGACCTGCCCCTGATCGTCGACTGGCCGAACCGCCCCCGCCAGCATGTGAACCACCAAACCGGCAAGCCGGCGCAGACCGACTGGCGGGTGCTGGGTCATGACCCCGATGGCACCACGCGGGTGCGGCTTTACCCGCTGACCGGGCGCAGCCACCAACTGCGCGTCCACATGATGGCGATCGGTCATCCGATCCTCGGCGATCCGCTTTATGCGGAAGGGCCGGCCCGCGACTTTCCCCGGCTGATGCTGCATGCCGAAAGCCTGCGCTTCCGCCATCCGGGTTCGGGCAAGGGCATGAGTTTTTCGGCTCCCTGTCCCTTCGCCTGACCGGACCCTGCGGGAAAATCGTTAAAACCCGCGCTATCCGGCCGGACGTTTGCCCGCGGTTAAGCTCTTTGGCGCTTGCTGAATGCCGGGGTGCGTCCGGGCCGGGGGGCCGGGGCGCAGCAGACGGGGTGACAGAGATGTTGATGATGGTCGGCCTGATGGGCCTTCTGGCAGCCTCGGCGCTGCTGGACCTGCACGACGACGCCGACGATACCGGGGCCGACCCGCATGGGTCGGACGGGGCAGACAGCCACGATCATGGGCATCCCGCCGGTCACCCGCCGGACGACGACAGCGACCATCATCGCGGTACGCCGCTGGAAGGCATCGACCTTCATCCCGCCGCGCACCAGCCCGATGCGCCAGCGCCAATCCCGGCGCAGCCGCAGCCGGGCCCTCCTGCCGCCGGCAGCTCGCATCCGGCCGAATCGAACCCGCCGGCGGCGGTGACGCAACCCGCATCGCCACACGACGACCGGATTACGGGCAGCGATGGCGATGACACGCTGCACGGCCGGGCGGGCAACGACATCGTCGACGGGGGCAAGGGCAACGACACGGTCGCGGGCGGCAAGGGCGACGACCAGCTGGGCGGCGGCGACGGCAACGACAGCCTGTCGGGCGGCAAGGGCGACGACGACCTGCGCGGCGGCGATGGCCACGACACGCTGAAGGGCGGCAGCGGCAACGACAGCCTCGATGGCGGCGCGGGCAACGACGCGCTGCATGGCGGGCAGGGCGACGACAGCCTGGCCGGGCACGACGGCGACGACAGCCTGTCAGGCGATGCGGGCAACGACACGCTGATCGGCGGGCAGGGCAACGACCGGCTGAAGGGCGGCAATGGCGACGACGCGCTTCTTGGCGGCGACGGCAACGATTCGCTGTCGGGCGAGGCGGGCAGCGACACGCTGGTCGGCGGCAATGGCGACGACCGGCTGACCGGCGAACAGCCGGCACCACACCCCGCCGCCGGGCGAACCGCCACCGCAGCGCGACTATCTGGATGGCGGGGCCGGCAACGACACCCTGATGGCGGGCGTCGGCGGCGACTGGCTGACCGGAGGCGCCGGCCACGACGATTTCATCCTGCACGACTGGCTGGGCCAGCCGCAGCCTGAAACCACGGTGATCGGCGACTACAACCCGCACGAGGATCAGATCGTGGTGGTCTACGACCCCGCCGACCATCCCGACCCGCATCTGTCGCTGGCCCCGGCCACCGACGGATCGGGCGACATGCATGTTCTTCTCGACGGCAGCCGCATCGCCAGCGTGCTGGCCAGCCCCGGCCTGACCCTGGCCGAGTTGAAGCTGCTGCCGGCTGACCCGCTTGCACCCGCACCGCCGCCCGATGCGGCCCCGCCGCTCTGACCGGCCGGGCGGCCCGCGCTTTTCCCTTTCCTTTGCCCGGCTTTTCCCCTATAGGCGCGCATCCGCAACCGTTGCGGACCCCTCCACGGGCCTTGCTGGACGACATCCCGGCCTGCGCCATAACCCCAACCTGACAAGGAGAACCCGATGTCGATCACGGTTGAAGAAAAGAACCGCCTCATCAAGGAATATGCGACCAAGCAGGGCGACACCGGCTCGCCGGAAGTGCAGGTTGCGGTGCTGTCGTCGCGCATCGCCACGCTGACCGAACATTTCAAGACCCACGTGAAGGACAACCATTCGCGTCGCGGCCTGCTGATGATGGTCGCCCAGCGCCGCAAGCTGCTGGATTATCTGAAGAAGAACGACGAAGCGCGCTATGCCAAGCTGATCGAACGCCTGGGCCTGCGCCGCTGAGGCATTCCACAGGTTTCAACGGAACGCCCGTGCCGCAAGGCGCGGGCGTTTTGGTTTGAATTGTATCCCTCAACTGGTGCCGGAAACCGCCAAGTGCTAGGGTGCCGGCCAAGATCTATGTCGAAACGGAAGGAAGCGATTTGAGCGCTGCCGACGGCGGACCAGATGAGCCGATGGTTGCGGTGTTCGTGCCAGCGCTAATGTTTTTTCTCTATCAGCTTGAAAAGCAGAAAGGGGCGCCGCTCAGCGAGAATGAAGTCAAGAGAGGACTCGAGATGGCGCCTTCCATCCTGATGACGCGATCCGATGCCCAGGCTTTTCAGGAGCACCGCGGCTTCGTTGACATCAATCCCGACAATATCTGGCAAGAGTGGCAATTCGTCAGGACACGGATTTAGGCAAAACCAGCCCGCTGCGCCATACCGATTGGTTGTCCAGTCCTGCGCCACCAAGTCATTCCGCAAGTTTCAACCCACCCCCCACCACAAAGCGCTGGCCCTTTCATCCAGCGTCGCCCTTTGGCAGCCGAATGTCGGGCGCGTGTGCCTCGGGACGCGCGGCGGCTGCGATGATCCAAGCGAAGGATCCGCCGCCGCCAATGACCATCCCATGACCGCACGCCCCACGCCGCTTCTTTTCGCCCTGCTCGCCGTCGCGCTTGTCGTCACCTGGAGTTCGGGGTTCGTCGGCATCCGCTTCACCTCGGATGTCGCCACGGTGCCGCAGATCCTGTTCGGGCGCAGCCTGGTCTCGGGGCTCGGCCTCTTGCCGCTGGCGCTGTGGCGGGGGCCGGCGATGACGCTCAGGGCGGTGGCCGAACAGGGGCTTTATGCCTTTCTCGGCATGTTCCTCTATCTGGGCGGCTTCGCTCTGGCGATCGGCCAGCGGGTGCCGACCGGGCTGGTGGCGCTGATGGCCGACCTGGTGCCCCTGGGCATCGCCGCCCTGTCGGCGCCGATGCTGGGCCAGCCGCTGAGCCCGCGGCAATGGCTGGGCACCGGGATCGGCCTTCTGGGCGTGCTGACCGTGTCGGCCGACGCGCTGAGCCTGGGGCAGGCGCCGGCCTGGGCCTATGCCCTGCCGATCCTCGGGATGCTGTCCTTTGCCTTCTCGACCGTGCTGCAGGAACGGCGGCGCGGTGTCCGGCTGGCGATCCCGCAGCGGCTGGCATTGCAATGCCTGTGGGCGGCGGCGATGTTCGCGCCCTTTGCCGCCGGGTCGGGCGGGCTGGTCCCGGCGCTGACGCCGGGCTACCTGACCGGCATCCTGTGGCTGGTTTGCCTGGCCACCTGGGGCGCCTGGCTGATCTATTACCTGTTCCTGCGGCTCTATCCGCCGGCGATGGTGTCGGCCACCATCTACCTCAGCCCGCCGGTGACGATGATCTGGGCCTGGGCGTTGTTCGGCGAGCCGCTGAGCTGGCCGATGGCGGCGGGGCTGGTGGTGACGCTGGCCGGGGTGGCGATGGTCGCCACCTGAGGCCGGGCATTCTTTCCTTCCCAAACCCCCCGTTTTCCTGTATGCGCCCGCAATCTGTGACGTGAGGCCCGCCCCCGGCCGCATGCAAAGGATAGGGGGCGGCGGCAATGGGGCCGCCATTCAGAACGGAGGACCGGCAGGGGCCGGGATGCCTCCTTGAGGAAACGATAGATGTTCAATGTGACGAAGAAATCCATCCAGTGGGGCACCGAAACGCTCACGCTGGAAACCGGGAAAGTTGCGCGCCAGGCCGACGGGTCGGTCGTGGCCACGCTCGGCGAAACCCAGGTCATGGCCAACGTGACCTTCGCCAAATCGCCCAAGCCCGGCCAGGACTTTTTCCCCCTGACCGTGCACTACCAGGAAAAATACTATGCCGCGGGCAAGATCCCCGGCGGCTTCTTCAAGCGCGAGGCGCGTCCGTCCGAAAAGGAAACGCTGGTTTCGCGGCTGATCGACCGCCCGTGCCGGCCGCTGTTCGTCGAAGGCTTCAAGAACGAAGTCCTGGTGATGGCCACGGTCCTGTCGTGCGACCTGCACAATGACCCCGACATCGTGGCGATGATCGCCGCCTCGGCGGCGCTGACCATTTCCGGCGTGCCGTTCATGGGCCCGATCGGCGCGGCGCGCGTCGGCTTCTCGAACGGCGAATACGTTCTGAACCCGGCGATGGACGACATGCAGAACCTGCGTGCCAACCCGGAACAGCGGCTCGACCTGGTCATCGCCGGCACCAAGGACGCGGTGATGATGGTCGAATCGGAAGCCTACGAGCTGACCGAGGCGGAAATGCTGGGCGCGGTGAAGTTCGGCCATGCGCAGATGCAGCCGGTCATCGACCTGATCGTCGATTTCGCCGAACATGCGGCGAAGGAACCGTTCGACTTCACGCCGCCGGACATTTCGGCGATCTACGGCAAGGTCAAGGCGGCGGGCGAGACCCAGATGCGCGCGGCCTTCGCCATCCGTGACAAGCAGGAGCGCACCAACGCCATCGACGCGGCGGCCGATGCCATCGTGGCGGCGCTGTCGGAAGAGGACCGCGCCGATGCCAACCTCGGCGCGGCGATCAAGAAGCTGGAATCGTCGATCCTGCGCGGCGATGTCGTGAACAACGGCACCCGCATCGACGGCCGCGACACCAAGACCGTCCGCCCGATCGTCGCCGAAACCGGCATCCTGCCCCGCACCCACGGTTCGGCCCTGTTCACCCGCGGCGAAACCCAGGGCCTGGTCGTCACCACGCTGGGCACCGGCGAGGATGAGCAGATCATCGACGCGCTGAACGGCAATTTCCGCTCGAACTTCCTGCTGCACTACAACTTCCCGCCCTATTCGGTCGGCGAGGTTGGCCGCGTGGGTTCGCCGGGCCGCCGCGAGATCGGCCACGGCAAGCTGGCCTGGCGGGCGCTGCAGGCGGTGCTGCCGGCTCCGACCGACTTCCCCTACACGATCCGCGTCGTCTCGGAGATCACCGAATCGAACGGTTCGTCCTCGATGGCCTCGGTCTGCGGCGGGTCGCTCTCGATGATGGATGCGGGCGTGCCGCTGAAGGCGCCGGTCGCCGGCGTGGCGATGGGTCTGATCCTGGAAGATGACGGCAAGTGGGCGGTCCTGACCGACATTCTCGGCGACGAGGATCACCTCGGCGACATGGACTTCAAGGTTGCGGGCACCGCCAACGGCATCACCTCGCTGCAAATGGACATCAAGGTCGCCGGCATCACCCCCGCGATCATGGAACAGGCGCTGGCGCAGGCGAAAGACGGCCGGCTGCACATCCTGGCCGAGATGAACAAGGCGCTCAGCGCCCCGCAGGGCTTCAGCGAATATGCGCCGAAGATCGAAACCCTGACCATCCCGACCGACAAGATCCGCGAAGTGATCGGCTCGGGCGGCAAGGTCATCCGCGAGATCGTCGAAGTGTCGGGCGCCAAGGTCGACATCAACGACGATGGCGTCATCAAGATCGCCTCGGCCAGCGCCGACGCGATCAAGAAGGCGCACGAGATGATCTGGTCGATCGTGGCCGAACCGGAAGAGGGCAAGATCTACACCGGCAAGGTCGTGAAGCTGGTGGACTTCGGCGCCTTCGTGAACTTCTTCGGCAAGCGCGACGGCCTGGTGCACGTCAGCCAGATCGCCAACAAGCGGCTTAACCACCCGAACGAGCTGCTGAAGGAAGGCCAGGAAGTGAAGGTCAAGCTTCTGGGCTTCGACGAACGCGGCAAGGTCCGGCTGGGCATGAAGATGGTCGACCAGGAAACCGGCGCCGAGATCGTGCCCGAGAAGAAGGAAAAGGAAGAACCGGCCGAAGGCTGAGGACTTCTCGCAAGAACCGAAAGGCCCGGGTGGAACCCCGGGCCTTTTCGTTTATGGTGCAGGCCCATGACCTTCCCCCCCCGCACCACCATCGTCACCGTCGCCTACAACAGCACCGAAGTGCTGCCGGCCATGCTTGCCTCGGTTCCGGCCAGTGTGCCGGTGGTGCTGGTCGACAACGGGTCGGCCGACCTGGCCGATCTGCGGGCGCTGGCGGTGCGGACCGGGGCGCGGCTGGTCGAGAACGGCCGGAACCTCGGGTTCGGCCCGGCCTGCAATGTCGGCGCAGCGCTGGCCGATACCGAGTTCATCCTGTTCCTGAACCCCGACACGATCCTGACCCCCGAGGCGATAGCAAGGCTCGAGGCGGCGATGGACCGTCATCCGGCGGCCTCGGCGGCCAATCCGCGGCTGACCGACGGGGCGGGGCGGCCCTATTTCAAACGGCGCAGCGTGCTGTTGCCCCGGTCGGAATGGCTGGCGCGGGGATGGCCCGACGCCGACCGCCAAGTGCCGGTCCTGTCGGGGGCGGCGCTGTTCGTGAGAAGGTCGGCCTTCGAGCGGGTGAGCGGCTTCGATCCGCGCATCTTCCTTTACCACGAGGATGACGACGTCAGCCTGCGGCTGAAGGCCGAATGCGGGCCGCTGATCTTTGTCCGCGATGCCGACGTGCGCCATCTGGAAGGGCGGTCTACCGTCCGCAGCGCGGCCTCGGCAGCGCTGAAGGCGCGGCACATGGGCTGGTCGCGGGTCTATGCGGCGCGCAAACACGGGCTGCCGATGGCGGCAGCGCGGGCCCTGGCCAGCGCAGTCGGGCAGATGGCCCTGCCGGTCAACTGGCTGTCGGCGCGCAGGCGGGCCAAGCAGCGGGCGTTTCTGCGCGGCGTCCTTGACGCGCTGGCGGGCCGGCGCTGAACCGCCCGCCAGCCACCGGCCCGGTCAGGGTCGCTTGGCAAACCGCAGGTAGGGCAGCTTGATGTCCAGCTTGCCGAACTTCGCCTCGGCCTCGGGGGTCGGGACCGACATCTTCACGATCATGTCCTGGCCCGGAACCCAGTTGGCGGGGGCGGCGAAGGGCACGCCATCGGTGGCCTGCACCGCATCGAGCGCGCGGAGGATCTCGTCGAAGTTGCGGCCGACCGACATCGGATAGGTCATGGTCAGGCGCACCTTCTTGTCGGGGCCGACGATGAACACGGTGCGCACCGTCTGGGTATGGTCGGGGGTGCGGCCATCGGGCAGCACCGCCTCGGCCGGCAGCATGTCATAGGACTTGGCCACGGTCAGCGAACTGTCGTCGATGATCGGGAAGTTCGCCGGCACCCCGGCCACCGCCTCGATGTCGCGGTTCCATTTCTGGTGGTCGGCGACGCTGTCGACCGACACTCCGATCACCTTGGTCTTGCGCTTTTCGAATTCCGGGGCCAGCTGCGCGACCACGCCGAATTCGGTGGTGCAGACGGGGGTGAAATCCTTGGGGTGCGAAAAGACGATCGCATAGCCGTCGCCGACGAATTCGTGGAAACGGATGGTGCCCCTGGTCGATTCGGCGGTGAAATCCGGGGCGATGTCGTTGATGCGCAGGCCCATGCTGGCTCTCCTCTGCTGCGGCTGTCGTTTGCGAGCCAACACATATGCCATCCGGGACAGAATTTCATCCACCCGCAGCGATAATGGCACAAATCGGGACGGCGTTTCACGCGATAAGGCTGCGCCGGAACATCGGCCCGCAAGGCCCGTGCCAGCCGGGGCGGCGTCCAGCGGTTTGCCTCGGCGCGGCCGACCTGCTATGTTTTGATCAAATAACGGCCGGCCGATCCGCCTGCCCTCCGTCCAGCAAAAGGTGCGACATGATCGAAAAGCGCGACTTCTACATCAACGGGGCCTGGGTCAAGCCGCTGGCCGCACGCGACTGGCAGGTCATCGACCCCTCGACCGAGGAACCCTGCGCCGTCATCTCGCTAGGGTCAGAAGCCGACACCAACGCCGCCGTCGCCGCTGCCAAGGCCGCCTTCCCGAAATGGGCGGCGACGCCACCGGCCGAACGCCGCGCCATCATCGCCCGCATCCTCGACCAGTACGAGGCGCGCAAGCAGCAACTGGCCCAGGCGATCTCGATGGAAATGGGCGCGCCGATCGACTTCGCGCTGAACGAACAGGCGGCCTGCCTACCCTGGCACACCACCAACTTCCTGGCCGCCTTCGACCGGATGGACTGGATCCGCCCACTGGGCGACCACGCCCCCGGCGCGATGATTGCGCTGGAGCCCATCGGCGTCGTCGGCCTGATCACGCCGTGGAACTGGCCGATGAACCAGATCGCGCTGAAGGCGATCCCGGCGATGCTGGCGGGCTGCACCTGCGTGCTGAAACCGTCCGAGGAAAGCCCGCTGAACGCGATGATCTTCGCGGAATTCTGTCATGATGCCGGGGTGCCGCCCGGCGTCTTCAACCTGGTCAACGGCGACGGCGCCGGGGTGGGCTCGACGCTTTCCAGCCACCCCGACGTCGAGATGATCTCGTTCACCGGCTCGACGCGGGCGGGGCGGGCGATCTCGAAGGCGGCGGCCGAAACGCTGAAGCGGGTGACGCTGGAACTCGGCGGCAAGGGCGCGAACCTCTTGTTCGCCGATGCCGATGACCGCGCCATCGAACGGTCGATCCGGCGGATGATGGACAATACCGGCCAGTCCTGCAACGCGCCGTCGCGGCTGCTGGTCGAACGTCCGGTCTATGACCAGACCGTCGCCCGCGCCGCCGACCTGGCCAGCGCCATCAAGGTCGGTCCGGCCAGCGACCACGGCAACCACATCGGCCCGGTGGTCAACCGGCGCCAGTGGGAACAGATCCAGGGCTACATCCAGAAGGGCATCGACGAAGGCGCGCGGCTGGTCGCCGGCGGGCCGGGACTGCCCGAAGGCTTCAACCGCGGCTTCTACGTCAAGCCCACGGTTTTCGCCGACGTGAAGCCCGGCATGACCATCGAACGCGAGGAGATCTTCGGCCCGGTCCTTGCGATCATCCCCTTCGAGACCGAGGAAGAGGCCGTCGCCATCGCCAACGACACGCCCTATGGCCTGACCAATTACGTCCAGTCGCAGGAC
Organism: Paracoccaceae bacterium; assembly: GCA_046348855.1. Lineage (GTDB taxonomy): Bacteria > Pseudomonadota > Alphaproteobacteria > Rhodobacterales > Rhodobacteraceae > TMP-24. The sequence goes on from JAXMDK010000018.1 coordinate 58,256, forward strand.
GGGGCGCGGCGCAACCGGCTGGCACGGCGGCTGCGGTCCGGCATGGTAGAGATGAACGGCAAGCCGCGCGGCGCCGGCGCGCCCTTCGGCGGGGTCAAGGCTTCGGGCCGGGCCCGCGAGGGCGGCCACTGGGGGCTTGAGGAGTTTCTCGAGGTCAAGGCGATTTCGGGCTGGGCGGCGGAATAGCCGCCCGCCCCGGCCGATTCCCCAAGCCCGACGCTCCACCGGACAAATGCGACGGATTCCGGCGCGATCCTGTCGGGTCCGTTGATGTATCCGCGGCCTTCCTGGCCCAGCATCGACCCATCCGTGGCGGGAGTGGCAGATGGGCAACGATGCGGGCAAGGTCAGGCACGGCGGGCGCGAAGGCCGCCGGCGCGAAAGGGTGGGCAACACGGCGTCGGTTCCGGGCCGGCCCTACATCACCCGCAACATTCCGACCTATGACATCCTCGGCGAGGAAAGCCTGATCCGCATCGAACGGGCCGCCGACCGGATCCTGGCCGAAGTCGGCATCGACTTCCGCGACGACCCGGAAGCACTCGCGCTGTGGCGCAAGGCGGGCGCCCACATCGACGGGCTGCGGGTCCGGTTCGAACCGGGCATGCTGCGCGACATCCTGCGTTCGGCACCGGCCGAATTCACCCAACACGCCCGCAACCCGGCCAACAGCGTCAGGATCGGCGGGCGCAACGTGGTGTTTTCGCCAGCCTATGGTTCGCCCTTCGTGATGGATCTCGATCAGGGACGACGCTTTGGCACACTTCAGGACTTTCAGAATTTCATAAAGCTCGCACAGTCGTCTCCCTGGCTGCACCATTCCGGCGGCACGATCTGCGAGCCGACGGACATCCCGGTGAACAAGCGCCACCTGGACATGGTCTATTCCCACATCAGCCTGTCCGACCGGCCCTACATGGGCTCGGTCACAGCCGAGGAGCGCAGCGAGGATTCGATCGAACTGTCGCGCATCCTGTTCGGGGCCGACTTCGTCGACCGGAACTGCGTGATCCTCGGCAACGTGAACGTGAACTCGCCGCTGGTCTGGGACGGAACCATGACCCGCAGCCTGCGCGCCTATGCCCGGGCCAACCAGGCGGCGGTGATCGTGCCCTTCATCCTCGGCGGCGCAATGGGACCGGTGACCAACGCCGGGGCCATCGCCCAGTCGCTGGCCGAAACGATGGCGGGCTGCGCGCTGACCCAGCTGGAACGCAAGGGCGCGCCGGTGATCTTCGGCAACTTCCTGTCCTCGACCCAGCTCCGGTCAGGCTCGCCCACCTTCGGCACGCCCGAACCGGCCATCGGCTCGATGGTCATAGGCCAGCTTGCCCGCCGCCTGAACCTGCCGCTGCGCTGTTCCGGCAACTTCACCACGTCAAAACTGCCCGACGCCCAGGCGATGACCGAGGGCACCATGTCGATGCTGGCCGCCATCCACTGCGGCGCCAACTTCATCCTGCACTCGGCCGGGTTCCTCGACGGCCTCCTGTCGATGTCCTACGAGAAATTCATCCTCGACGCCGACCTGTGCGGGGCGCTGCACACCTATCTGGATGGCGTCACCATCGACGACAACCAGCTGGCCGAGGATGCCTTTGCCGAGGTTGGCCCCGGCAACCATTTCTTCGGCTCCGCCCACACGCTTGCCAACTACGAGACCGCCTATTGGGACTCGGTCACCGCCGACAACCGGCCGTTCGAACAATGGCAGGCCGAGGGCGGCCCCGACGCGGCGCAGCGCGCCAACCGGATCTGGAAGGAACGCCTGCACGAATTCCAGCCGCCGCCGCTGGACGTGGCGATTGACGAGGCTCTGCGCGACTTCATCGACCGCCGCAAGACCTCGATGCCCGACGCCTGGTACTGACAATGACCCATCCGCACCTTCTGTCGCCCCTGACCCTTCGCGGCCAGACGCTCAGGAACCGCATCGTCTTTGGCGCGCACACCGCCAACATGTCCGAAAACGGCCTGCCCGGCGCCCAGTATCGGGCCTATCTGCTGGAGCGCGCCCTTGGCGGGGCGGCGATGATCGTGACCGAACCGGCGCCGGTGCACCCGACCGGGGTGCTGACCCGCGGCAACTTCCGCTGCCAGGACGACGCGATCATTCCTGGATTTCGGAAAATCACGGAATCTGTGCGCGACGCGGGTGCGGTGATCGTGCAGCAAATGTATCACGTCGGCGCGCACGGCGATTCCGACCTCAGCTTTCGCCCGCACTGGTCGCCGTCGGGCGGGCCGTCCTACCATGACAGCGATGGCAGCCACCGGCTGACGGAGGCCGAGATCGAGGAACTGATCGCCGCCCACATCGCCGCCGCCGTCCGCGCCCAGAAGGCCGGCTTCCAGGGGGTGGAGGTCTGGGCCGCCTACCATTCGCTGCTCGACCAGTTCTGGACGCCGTGGTCCAACCGCCGCGACGACCGCTGGGGCGGCAGCCCGGAAAACCGCACCCGCCTGTCGCGCACGATCATCGAAGGCATCCGGCGCGCCTGCGGCGAGGATTTCATCATCGGCCTGGCCATTTCCATCTCGGACGCCCATCCGGTGATACTGCAGGGCGACGCGCTGATCGAAACGGTGGCCCTGCACGACGCCACCGGCCATGTCGACTATGTGACCTGTGGCCACGGCGGCTATCTCGACTTCGAACGGCTGATGCCGACCTTCCTGTTCGCCGACAAGCTGACTGCCCCCTTTACCGAACGGCTGAAGGGTGCACTGACCCACGCCAAGGTGACGTCCGAGGCGCTGATCCGCACCCCCGAGAATGCCGAGGCGGTCATCGTCGCGCGGCAGGCCGACCTGGTGTCGATCGTACGCGGCCAGATCGCCGACCCGCATCTGGCGCGCAAGACCACCGAAGGCCGCGCCGACGATGTGCGCGGCTGCATTTCCTGCAACCAGATGTGCTGGGGGCGGCGGTCGCGCGACTACTGGATTTCATGCCTGATCAACCCGTCGGCGGGGCGCGAATGGGAATGGGGCGGCGACAGGTTCACGCCGGCGGCACAGCCGCGCCAGGTGCTGGTGGTGGGCGCCGGCCCGGCCGGGCTCGAAGCCGCGCGCACCGCTGCCGAGCGCGGCCACCAGGTAACGCTGCACGAGGCCGCGCCCCGCATCGGCGGCCAGTTCCGGCTGGCCGGCGAACAGCCGCGCCGCGCCCAGATCCTCGATCTTCTGGACTGGTACGAACGCCAGTTCGTGCGGCTCGGGGTCACGCTGCAACTGAACAGCTTCCTTGATGCGGACGACATTGCGGCCCATCCGGCTGACGCGGTGGTGCTGGCCACCGGCTCGCTGCCCGACCCCGAAGCCTTCCAGAGATGGCTACCAGGCGAGGCACGGCTGCCGGGGCTTGAAACCGGCGGGGTCTGGTCGCCCGAAGAGGTCATGCGCCGCGAGGCGCGGCTGGGCGATACCGTCATCCTTTACGACGAGGGTGGCCACTGGCGCGGCCTCGGCACCGCCTGGGCGCTGGCCGAACAGGGCAAGGCGGTCACCATCGTCACCCCTGACCCGTTCGTCGGGCGCGACATCGCCCGCACTTCGGCCGATGGCCCGCTGCGCGGCCGGCTGGCCCGGCTGGGCGTGCGCTTCCTGACCGAGCACCGGCTGTTGCGCTGGCACGGCAACGGCGCCACCGTCGCCAGCCTGCTGACCGGGGCCGAGGAAACCCTGCCGGCCTCGGGGCTGGTCATGGCGACGACCAACATCGCCTTCGACCCTTTCCCGGAAAGCTTCGCCGGAAAGCTCACCCACCGGATCGGCGACTGCGCCGCGCCGCGGCTGGCGCCCTTTGCCTTTCACGAAGGCCGCAAGGTCGGGCTGGCGCTCTGACCCTACGGCCGGACCGGCTCTTTCCCTTGGCCAAATACTCCGGGGTGAAATTGGCCGAAGGCCAATGAGGGGCAGCGCCCCTCGCTCAGGCGGCGACCGGGCGGATCTTCGGGGCGGCTTCCAGCACCATCGGCCTCAGCCCGGCGCCGCCGGCGGCGATATGGTCGAACAGCTGCCGGCGCATCCGCGGTTCCCAGAAGTCGTTGATATGGGCGGCGACGCCGGCCACGCCTTCGTCATGCGGGCGGGTTTCGAAGAAAGTGGCGATCTGGTTGGCCATATGGACCATCTTTTCAGGCGACATCGGCAGTCTCGCTTCCGGTAAAACGTTCGGGGTGGGTGAAGATCTCGAAATCGGCGCCGCGCAGAACGGCGACAAGGGTGATGCCGGCGGCCTCGGCCTCGGCGATGGCAAGTCCGGTCGGGGCAGAGGCGGCCATCAGCACCGGCGCGCCGATCATCGCCGCCTTCTGCACCATGTCGACCGAGACTCGGCTGGTGATGACCAGCGCGCCATCGGCCGCCGCCAGCCCACTCCGGGCCAGGGCGCCGGCCAGCTTGTCCAGCGCATTGTGCCGCCCGACATCCTCGCGCACCATCACCACGCCCTGGCCCGGCAGGTAGAAGCCGGCGCCATGAACGGCGCGGGTGGCGAAGTTCAGCGACTGGAGCCGCATCAGCCCCTTCATCGCCGCCTCGGCGTCGCCGGGCGTCAGCCTCAGCGGCGCGGCGAGCGTCGGCAGCGGCCGCAAGGCTTCGCTCAGGCTGTCGATCCCGCACAGGCCGCAGCCCACCGGCCCGACCTGCGCCCGGCGGCGGGCCTGAAAACGCGCTTCGGCCGCCGGCGCCAGCCACTGGCGCAGTTCGACTCCCTGCGGCAGAGTGACGATTTCCGTTTCCCTGATTTCCGAAAGATCGGAAACGATACCTTCGGTCAGCGAAAAGCCGGCGGCGAAATCTTCCAGCGCGTCGGGCGTCGCCATCATCACCGCCTGGGTGGTGCCGTTATAGACGAGCGCCACCGCCACTTCGGCGGGAACCGAGCGGCTGCCCCGTTCCCAGCGCCCCGCCCGATAGGCGAGGCGCGGTGCAGTGCGGCTGGTTTCGTCCATCACTCGGCCGCGGGCAGGATCCGCCGCGACTGGCTGGCCTGCGCGTCATATTCGACCTGCCATTCGCTGGGGCCGTTCGACGGGCTGACCTGGACGGCGGTGACCTTGTATTCCGGGCAGTTGGTCGCCCAGTCGGAATAGTCGGTCGTCACCACGTTGGTGTGCACGCCCGGGTGATGGAAGGTGGTGAAGACCACCCCGGGATTGACCTTGTCGGTCAGCATCACCCGCAGCGAGGTCTCGCCCGAGCGTGAGGCAAGCCGGACCAGTTCGCCATCCCGGATCCCGCGGTCCTCGGCGTCATGCGGATGCATCTCGAGGATGTCCTCGTCATACCAAACGACGTTTTCGGTGCGCCGGGTCTGGGCGCCGACGTTGTATTGCGACAGGATGCGGCCAGTGGTCAGCAGCAGCGGGAAGCGCGGGCCGACCTTTTCGTCGGTGGCGACATACTCGGTGCTGATGAACCGCCCCTTGCCGCGCACGAAGCCATCGACATGCATCGTCTGCGTGCCTTCCGGCGCCTTGTCGTTGCAGGGCCACTGGATCGAGCCGAGAGCCTCGATCTTGTCGAAAGTCACGCCAGCGAACGACGGCGTGGTGGCGGCGATCTCGTCCATGATCTGGCTGGGGTGCGTGTAGCTCCAGTTCGCGCCCATGGCGTTCGCCAGCATCTGGGTGACTTCCCAGTCGGCATAGCCGTTCTTCGGCGCCATCACCTTGCGCACCATGTTGATGCGACGCTCGGCGTTGGTGAAGGTGCCGTCCTTTTCAAGGAAGCTCGAACCCGGCAGGAAGACATGGGCATAGTTTGCGGTCTCGTTCAGGAACAGGTCATGAACGATCACCAGATCCATCGCCGCAAGGCCCGCCGCGACATGCTTGCTGTCGGGGTCGGACTGCAGGATGTCCTCGCCCTGGCAGTAAAGCGCCTTGAAGGTCCCATCGACCGCGGCATCCAGCATGTTGTTGATGCGCAGGCCGGGCTCGGGGTCGATCGGCACGCCCCAGGCCTTTTCATAGATCGCCCGGACCTCAGGGTTCTTGACATGGCGATAGCCCGGCAGTTCGTGCGGGAAGGAACCCATGTCGCACGAGCCCTGCACGTTGTTCTGGCCGCGCAGCGGGTTCACGCCCACACCGGCCCGGCCGATGTTGCCGGTCAGCATCGCCAGGTTGGCAATGCCGATCACCGCGGTCGAGCCCTGGCTGTGTTCGGTCACGCCCAGGCCGTAGTAGATCGCGGCATTGCCGCCGGTGGCATAAAGCCGTGCCGCGCCCCGCACTTCCGCGGCGGGAGCGCCGGTGAAGCTTTCCACGGCCTCGGGGCTGTGGCGCTTGTCGGCGACGAACTCGGCATATTCCAGGAACTCGTTCCAGTCGCAGCGTTCGCGGATGAAGGCTTCGTCATACAGCTTTTCGGTCACGATCACATGGGCCAGCGCCGTGACGATGGCGACATTGGTTCCCGGCCGCAGGGCCAGATGGTGCGAGGTCTCGTAATGCAGGCCGGTCATGGTTTCGGACCGGCGCGGATCGACGACGATCAGCTTGGCCCCTTGGCGCAGCCGCTTGCGCATGCGCGAGGCGAACACCGGGTGCGCCGCCGCCGGGTTGGCGCCGATCACCATGACCACGTCGCATTCCTCGATCGAATCGAAGTCCTGGGTGCCGGCCGAGGTGCCGAAGGTCTGGCCCAGGCCGTAACCGGTCGGCGAATGGCAGACGCGGGCGCAGGTGTCGGTGTTGTTGTTGAGGAAGACCTGGCGGGTCAGCTTCTGGACCAGATAGGTTTCCTCGTTGGTGCAGCGCGACGAGGTGACGACGCCGACCGACCGTTGCCCGTGGCGGGCGATGATGTCCTTCATCCGGGTCGCCGAGAAGGCCAAGGCCTCGTCCCACGAGACTTCCTTCCACGGGTCGGTGATCCTGTCGCGGATCATCGGCTTCAGGATGCGGTCCTTGTGGCTGGCATAGCCATAGGCAAAGCGGCCCTTCACGCAGCTATGGCCGCGATTGGCCTTGCCGTGCTTGTAGGGGATCATGCGCACCAGTTCGTCGCCGCGCATTTCCGCCTTGAACGAACAGCCGACGCCGCAATAGGCGCAGGTGGTGACGACCGACCGTTCCGGCAGGCCGATCTCGATCACCGATTTTTCCTGGAGACTGCCGGTCGGGCAGACCTGCACGCAGGCGCCGCAGCTGACGCAGTCGGACGACAGGAAATTGTCCTCGCTTGTGCCGGCGCTGACACGGCTATCGAAGCCGCGGCCCTCGATCGTCAGGGCGAAGGTGCCCTGGGTTTCCTCACATGCACGCACGCACAGCGAACAGACGATGCATTTCGACGGGTCGTAGCTGAAATAGGGGTTGCTGTCGTCGATCGGCCTCCAGTCGGGGTTGGCGACGCCTTCGGCGCCATATTGGCGCACATGTTCGGCCACCGGCTTGTAGCGGATTTCGCGCAGGCCGACGCGAGCGGCCATTTCCTGCAGTTCGCTGTCGCCGTTGGCGGCATTGTCCAGGCCCGGAACCGGATGGTCCGAGGCGTAAAGCTCCATCACCCCGCGCCGCAGCCGCTTCAGCAGGTCGGTCTGGGTGTGCACGACGATCCCCGGCTCCACCGGCGTGGTGCAGGAGGCCGGGGTTCCGGCGCGCCCGTCGATTTCGACCAGACACAGGCGGCAGGAACCGAAGGCATCGACCGAATCGGTCGCGCACAGCTTCGGCACCGAAACGCCCGCCTCCTTGGCGGCGCGCATGATGCTGGTTCCGGCCGGGACGGTGACGTCGAAACCGTCGATGGTCAGGCTGACCATCTCCTTGGCTTTCGAGGCCGGGGTGCCATAGTCGGCATCGGGGATGATGAAGTCTTTCATTCGGCGGCCTCCTTCGCGCGGGAGAAATCGTCGGGGAAATGGGTCAGGGCGCTCATCACCGGATAGGGGGTGAAGCCGCCCAGGGCACAGAGCGAGCCGAACTTCATCGTCTCGCACAAGTCCTTCAGCACTGGCATGGCAGTCGGATCGCCCTTGGCGATGCGGTCCACCACCTCGACGCCGCGCACGGCGCCGACGCGGCAGGGGGTGCACTTGCCGCAGCTTTCGATGGCGCAGAACTCCATCGCGAAGCGAGCCATCTTCAGCATGTCAACCGTGTCGTCGAAGATGCAGAGCCCGGCATGGCCGATCAGCCCGTCCTTGCCGGCGAACTCCTCATAGCCGAACGGCGTATCGAACAGCGCGCGCGGGAAATAGGCGCCCAGAGGCCCGCCCACCTGCACGGCCTTCACCGGCCGCCCCGAGGCGGTGCCCCCGGCGATCTTGTCGACGATCTCGCCCAGCGTCAGGCCGAAGGCGATTTCGTAAAGCCCGCCGTATTTGACGTTTCCGGCGATCTGCAGCGGGATGGTGCCGCGCGACCGGCCAAGGCCGAAATCGCGGTAGAAACCCGCGCCCTTTTCCATGATCACCGGAACCGTGGCCATCGAGATGACGTTGTTGACCACCGTCGGGCGGGCCATGAAGCCTTGCAATGCCGGCAGCGGTGGCTTGGCGCGCACGATGCCGCGCTTGCCTTCCAGGCTGTTCAGCAGGCTGGTTTCCTCGCCGCAGACATAGGCCCCGGCGCCGACCCGGATTTCGATGTCGAAGGCATGACCCGACCCCAGGACCGAACCGCCCAGCAGGCCCGCGGCGCGGCCGTTGTTGACGGCGCGTTCCATCACCTCGACCGCGTCGGGATATTCCGACCGGATGTAGACATAGCCCTTGGTCGCGCCCACCGCGACGCCGGCGATGATCATCCCCTCGATCAGGGTGAAGGGGTCGCCCTCCATGATCATCCGGTCGGCGAAGGTGGCGCTGTCGCCCTCGTCGGCATTGACGACGATGTATTTCTGTTCCGCCTTGGCGTCGTGGACGGTCTTCCACTTGATGCCGGTCGGGAAGCCTGCGCCGCCGCGGCCGCGCAGGCCGCTGTCGGTGACTTCCTTGACGATTTCTGCCCCGCTCATCGCCAGGGCGCGGCGCAGGCCGACAAGCCCGCCGTGCGCCTCATAGTCGCCGAGCGACAGCGGGTCGATGACGCCGCAACGCTGGAAGGTCAGCCGGGTCTGCGCCTTGAAGAAGGGGATTTCCTCGGTCAGGCCCTGGGCCAGCGGGTGCGTGCCGAATTTCGCATCGAACAGGCCGGCCACGTCATCGGCGCCCACCGGGCCAAAGGCCATGCGGCCCTTGTCAGTCTCGACCTCGACCAGCGGTTCCAGCCAGACCATGCCACGGCTGCCGTTGCGCACCAGCGCCACGTCAAGGCCGCGCTTCTTCGCCTCGGCCAGCACCGCCGCCGCCACTTCGTCCGCGCCCAGCGCCTTGGCGGCCGCGTCGCGGGGAACGTAGATCTTCAGGCTCATGCGCCCACCCCCGCCAGGATCTTGTCAAGCTTGGCCTCGTCCAGACGACCCACCACCTTGCCGTCAACCAAGGCGGACGGGCCGCAGGCGCACAGGCCCAGGCAAAATACCGGCTCGAGCGTCACACTACCATTTTTCGTGGTTTCGTGCCAGTCGACGCCCAGCTTTTCGCGCGCATGATCGGCCACGCGCTCGGCGCCGGCGGCCTGGCAGGCCTCGGCCCGGCACAGTTTCACCACATGGCGACCGGCCGGCTGGGTGCGGAAATCGTGGTAGAAGGACATGGTGCCATGCACCTCGGCCCGGCCGATGTTCAGCTCCTTGGCGATCACCGGGATGGCCAGCTGCGGCACATGGCCGAATTCTTGTTGAATCGCATGGAAGATCGGCAAAAGCGGACCTTCAAGGCCGATATGGCGGGCGACGATTTCGCGCACACGTTCTTCGGTCGGGATGACGGGCATGAGTCCTCCGGGGCGTAACCTGAGCCTGCCGAATACGCGCCGATTAACGGCATTTCAATATCGAATATTCGTCAATTAATAGTTCATCCTTATCAATTTGCCAAATCGTCGATTGATAGGAAAAGCCAATCAGACCCTAGATACCCGCCGCGCTTCGTCCAGAAGGGCGGCGATCACCGGGGTGTGCGGCTCGCGCCAGGCCGCGATCAGCCCGACCAGATGGCGCGCGTCGCCGTCCGAGATCGGCACCGCCGTCAGGCCCGACCCCTTGCCGAACATGTCGGCGATCGACTGGGTGACGATCGAGGCCCAGCGCCCGGTCGCCACATGGGCGATCAGCGCGATCGAGGAATTGCTTTCGACCGTCGGCACGATGCTGGCGCCGGTCGCGCTGAGGTGCTGGTTGATGATCCGGCGGTTCTGCATGTCGCCGGTCAGAAGGCACAGGGGCTGGGCCGCTGCCTCGCGCCAGGTGACCGAGGAATGGCCCGACAGCGGCGCCCCCGAGGCTACCAGCAGGCGGTAGGTTTCTTCATAGATCGGCTGCTGGGTCACGCGGCCCAAAGGTTCGTTTTCCAGATAGGTGATGCCGGCGTCGAGTTCGAGCCGCTCGATCTCGTCGAGGATCTCGTAGGATGTGCGCGACAGGATCGTGACCCTAACATTGGGGTTGCGGGTCAGGAACGGCACGGTCAGCCGCCCGACGTTCGGCAGCGCCGTGGGAATGACCCCCAGCCGCAGGTTACCCGACAGGCCCGAGCGGATGGCCCGCATCTCCTCGCGCATGGTGCGGGCGTCGCCGACGATGCGCAGCGCCCATTCCAGCACCCGCTGGCCCTCGGGCGTCAGCCCCTTGAAGCGCGCGCCGCGAAAGACCAGCTGCACACCCAGCTGATCCTCGAGATGCTTGATGGCCGAGGACAGCGATGGCTGCGTCACCCCCATCACCCCGGCCGCGCGGCCGAAATGGCGTTCGTTGGCCAGCGCGATGAACATTTCCAGCTTGTCGATCATCGGCCAAGCCTATCCGCCCGAGCGCCGGACGAAAAGCCGTCAGGCGGTCTGCACCACCTGCAGCGTGACCGCGGCGAAAAAGACCATGCTGGCGGCCAGGACGAACGCATGCCAGACGGTGTAGTGAAAGGGCAGCCGGTCGAACAGGTAGAACAGCACCCCCACGGTATAAAGCAGCCCCCCCGCCAGGATCAGCGCCACGACAGGCCCCGACATGTGCGCCAGGACCGCGCCGCCGGCCAGCAGCCCGGCCCAGCCCATCGTCATGTAAAGCGCCAGCGCCAGCCAGCGGAACCGCTCCGGCGACAGGGTCTTCAGTCCGATCCCGGCCAGCGCCGCCGCCCAGAGGCCGCCCAGGAACCAGGGCGCGTGGCTGCCGGGCAGCAGCACGAAGGGCGTGTAGGTGCCGGCGATCTTGGCGAAGATCGCCGAATGGTCGAGCCGGCGCAGGAGCCAGGCCCAGCGCCCGCTGCCGATGATGTTGTACAGCGCCGAAAAGAGAACCATCGCCACCAGCGACACGCCATAGACGCTGATCCCCAGAAGCGCGGCGAAGTTGCCGTGCAGGAAGGCGGTCAGGGTGATCAGCACCGGAACCGCCACCAGCGCGATCACCACGCCCGAGACATGGATCACCGCATCGCTGAGATACTCGGCGCGGCTGTAGGCGGTGCGGGGTTCCAGCATGTTCATGGGCCAAGCGTAACAGAGACTCGGTTGCAGCAGTATGAAGCAGACGCGGCCCTGACGTGGCGTCAGCCCGGCGGGCGGCAACAAAGCGCCGCCGCTGAAAGGAATGGTGAGGAACGGGGGACGGTCGACGGGGGCACCGGCGACATCCACCGGCTTCCCAGACCGGTCAGGGGCCGTGCCGGTGGCGCGTCACCCGTTCCGGTCGTCCATCAGCGCTCTCCTTACAGGCCGGATGCGTCCAGCACGTCCTGAAGAATGGGGGCCAGACGCTCTGCCCACAGGTCCTGGCCCGCCGCATCGCCGATCAGGTCGTTCCTGACCTCGATCAGCACGTTGGGCCGGCCCGGCTGCAGTCCGTGGCGGTCGATCGCGTCGCCGTCCAGATGGCCGTTGTAGGGCTGGTTGTCGCCGGTGACATAGCCCGCCGCCCGAAGCCGGTCGATCAGCGGCAGGGCCAGGCGTGTGTCCTTGTGCGAATAGAGCACCGCAACCTCCCAGGGGCGCGGCGCCCGCCCGTTCAGGCGCGGCGTCATCGAATGGATGGCGCAAAGCACGGTGTCGGGCCGCCGCCCCGCCAGTTCTGCCAGCGCCCGGTGATAGGGCCGGTGAAAGGCATTCAGCCGCCGTTCGGTTTCCTCGGCGCCGGCATGGCGGTTGGCCGGAATGATGGTGCCGTCATAAAGCTTCATCACCAGCGTCGGGTCGTCCTCGCCGCGGTTGGGGTCGATCACCAGCCGCGAAAAGGTCGTCAGGATCGCCGGCGCCTCCAGCCGCCGTGCCAAGGCCCGCGCCACCCCGGCCGCGCCCACGTCCCAGGCGATGTGGCGCGCCATGTCCGCCGGGGCAATGCCCAGGTCGCCGCCGTTCACGCAGGGGGGCACCCGGTTCGACGCATGGTCGCAGGTGACAAGCCAGCGCGACGGCCGCGCCGCGCCCTCGATTTCATAGGCTGGTTGGGTCATCTGTGCTTCACATTGCCGCGTCAGACTGCTTTATGCGAAGTGATCGTCCGGCACCAGTTGCCGACATTGGCGATTTCGTCCATAGCAGCGTGATTGTTACCGCTAACACGGGGATGAACCGATGAGACGCCTGCGCAACGTGAAGATCGTCGCCACCCTTGGCCCCGCGTCCAGCGACTATGCGACGATCCGCGCCTTGTTCGAGGCCGGCGCCGACGTGTTCCGCCTGAACATGAGCCACGGCAGCCACGCCGACCAGAAGGCGCGCTACGACATCATCCGCCAGGTAGAAACCGACACCGGCCGCCCGATCGCGGTTCTGGCCGACCTGCAGGGGCCGAAGCTCAGGGTCGGCACCTTCGCCAGGGGCGCCGAGGAATTGGCCGAAGGTGCGCCCTTCCGCTTTGACCTCGACCCGGCCGAGGGCGACGCCCGCCGGGTCTGCCTGCCGCACAAGGAGATCTTCGCCGCGCTCGAAGCCGGCGCCGCGCTTCTGGTCAACGACGGCAAGATCCGTTTGCGCGTCGACCGCTGCGGGGCCGACTTCGCCGACTGCACCGTGACGACCGGCGGCACCATTTCGAACCGCAAGGGCGTCAACGTCCCCGATGTGGTGTTGCCGCTGGCGGCGCTGTCGGACAAGGACCGCGCCGACCTGGAATTCGCCTGCGAACTGGGGGCGGACTGGCTGGCCCTGTCGTTCGTCCAGCGCCCCGAGGACGTGCGCGAGGCCCGGGTGCTGGCCAAGGGCCGCGCCGCCATCCTGTCGAAGATCGAGAAACCGGCGGCGGTCCGGGTGTTCGACGCGATCCTGGCCGAATCCGATGGAATCATGGTGGCGCGCGGCGATCTGGGGGTGGAACTGCCGGTCTATACCGTGCCGCCGATCCAGAAGCGGCTGGTGCGCGCCGCGCGCGCTGCCGCCAAGCCGGTGATCGTCGCCACCCAGATGCTCGAATCGATGATCGAAAGCCCGATGCCGACCCGTGCCGAAGTGTCGGACGTGGCGACAGCCATCTACGAAGGCGCCGACGCGGTGATGCTGTCGGCGGAGTCGGCCGCCGGCCAGTATCCGGTCGAGGCGGTGGCGACGATGGACAATGTCGCCCGCTCGGTCGAACGCGACCCGACCTACCGCGAAGTGATCGAGGCCAGCCGCAAGGCCAACCGCCAGACCGTTGCCGACGCGATTGTCGCCGCCGCGCGCGAGATCGCCGAAACCACCGACATCAAGGCGATCTGCTGCTTCAGCCAGTCCGGCGCCACGGCAAGCCTCGTGGCGCGCGAACGGCCGCGGGTGCCGATCCTGGCACTGACCCCGGTCGTCGCCACCCTGCGCCGCCAGTGCCTGACCTGGGGGGTGCATTGCGTCCTGAGCAACCCGGTCGAGCGATTCAAGCAGGCGGTGGTCAGCGCGGTCCGCGCTGCGCGCGACCACGGCTTCGCCACCGACAAGGACCAGATCGTGGTGACGGCCGGGGTGCCCTTCAACGTCCGGGGCACCACCAACATCCTGCGCGTCGCCCCTTGCGATGAGCGGTTGATTTTCAACACCGACCCGGAATAATCGCCCCATCCGTCGCGGAGGTGGCGCATGTCCAGCGATCTGGCGCTTGTGGCCGGTGTGGTCTGCCTGTTCCTGATGCTGCCCGCCGCGGTGTCCGACTTCGCCGCCTCGCGCCCGCCGCGCCGGGCCGGCGCGCTCTTTGCCATCGGCGGCGGGCTCATCGTGCTGGCGATGGTCACCTCGCCCACCGGCTATCATGTCGCGGACGTCCCCGAGGTGGTGATGCGGGTGATCGCCCGGCTGATCCACTGACCGCGCCCGCCCCTTGCTTTCGCACCCCCGCCCGGCTATAGGGCGCCTCTCGATACCCGCGCGGCCGGCCGATGTGGCATTGCCGAGTCGCGCGTTCACTCTGACCAGGAGATGGAAATGCCCAAGATGAAGACCAAATCCGCTGCGAAAAAGCGGTTCAGCATGACGGCCAACGGGCATGTCAAGGCTGGTGTCGCCGGCAAGCGCCACGGCATGATCAAACGCTCGACGAAATTCGTCCGCGATGCGTCCGGGACCATGATCCTGGCCGATGCAGACGCCAAGATCGTCAAGAAATACATGCCCTACGACCGCTGAGGAGGCTGACACATGTCCCGCGTTAAATCCGGCGTCGTCACGCACGCCCGTCACCGCAAGGTCATCAAGAAGGCGAAAGGCTACTACGCCGCGCGTTCGACCAATTTCCGCACCGCTACCCAAGCCGTCGACAAGGCCAACCAGTACGCGACCCGCGACCGCAAGACCCGCAAGCGCAATTTCCGCGCGCTGTGGATCCAGCGGATCAACGCCGCCGTCCGCGCCATCGACGAATCGCTGACCTATTCGCGCTTCGTCAACGCGCTGTCGAAGGCCGGGATCGAGGTTGACCGTAAGGTTCTTGCCGATCTCGCCATCAGCGAGCCGGCGGCCTTCGGCGCCATCGTCGAAAAGGCCCGCGCCGCGCTGGCGTAAGGCTGCGCGCCTCCGGGCAAGGATAGAACCCCGCGTGTGGCCCCGGCCCCGCGCGGGGTTTTCCGTTTCGGCCTCGCCGCACGGGCCGCTTGCAATGATTTGCGGCTGTGGATAGCAGAATTGGCAACCCCGAGCCGGTGGCCGGGGCGCGGAAGGACCGGCCTTGATCTCTGTCATCATCCCGCATTTCAACCAGCCCGCGCTTCTGGCGCGCTGCCTGGCCGCGCTGGCGCCGCAGGCCGCCGCCCAGGGCGCCGAGATCATCGTCGTCGACAATGGTTCGCGCGAAATGCCGCAGGCGGTCGGCGATCAGTTCTCCGGCGTGCGCCTGACGCGCGAGGCCACCCCCGGCCCCGGTCCGGCCCGCAACCACGGCGTCGGGCTGGCGCGCGGCAACATCCTGGCCTTCATCGACGCCGATTGCGTGCCCGCCCCCGGCTGGCTGGCGGAAATCGCCCGCCGTTTCGCCGACCCCGAGGTGCTGGTGCTGGGCGGCGACGTGCAGATCCTGCTCGAAGATCCCGCCCATCCCACCGCCATCGAATGCTACGAGGCCGAATTCGGCTATCGGATGGAACATTACATCCGGCGCCAGAACTTTACCGGCACCGGCAATCTGGCCATGCGGCGGCAGGTCTTCGACCAGGTCGGCGGCTTCGCCGGCATCGGCGTGGCCGAGGATCGCGACTGGGGCCACCGCGCCTTTGCCCAAGGGGTACGCATCACCTGGGCGCCGCAGATGCTGGCCTTCCACCCGGCGCGCGTCACCTTCGCCGAACTGACCCGCAAGTGGGACCGCCACACCGCCCATGACTTCGAACTTGCCCTGACCCGGCGGTGGGGGCGGCTCCGGTGGCTGGCGCGGACCCTGGCCGTCGCCCTGTCGCCCCTGGCCCATGCGCCGCGGGTCTTCGCTTCCGACCGGATTCCGGGCGGGCTACGGGGCAAGCTTCTGGCCCTTGCGGTTCTGGCCCGCATCAGGCTTTATCGCGCGCGCCTGATGGCACCTTTGATTTTCGCCCGCGATGCCTCGCGCCTGTCGGCGCGCTGGCGCAAGGGCTGACGGAGCGGACATGGACGATCTCTTGACGAAATACCTTGGCGCCATCGCCTCGGTCGCCGACGAAACCGCGCTCGAGGATCTGCGCGTCGCCGCCCTTGGCAAGAAGGGCGAGATCAGCCTGAAGATGCGCGAGCTTGGCCAGATGGCGCCCGAGGCGCGTCAGGCGGCGGGCGCGGCGCTGAACCGGCTGAAGGACGAGATCGACACCGCCCTGCGCGCCCGCAAGTCGGCGCTGGCCGATGCGGCGCTGGACGAACGGCTGAAATCCGAATGGCTGGATGTCACGCTGCCCGGCCGCCCGCGCCGGCAGGGCACCATCCACCCGGTCAGCCAGGTGACCGAGGAAATCACCGCGATCTTCGCCGACCTGGGCTTTGCCGTGGCCGAAGGGCCGCAGATCGAAAGCGACTGGTTCAATTTCGACGCGCTGAACATGGCGCCCGAACATCCCGCCCGCCAGGAACATGACACGTTCTTCATGGCCCGCGCCGAAGGCGACGACCGCCCGCCGCATGTCCTGCGCACCCATACCTCGCCGGTGCAGATCCGCGCCATGCAGGCGCAGGGCGCGCCTCTCCGCGTCATCGCGCCCGGCCGCGTCTACCGCATGGACATGGACCAGACCCACACGCCGATGTTCCACCAGGTCGAAGGTCTGGCCATCGACCGCGACATCTCGATGGCCAACCTCAAATGGGTGCTCGAGGAATTCTGCCGCGCCTTCTTCGAGGTCGATCAGGTCGACCTGCGCTTCCGCGCCAGCCATTTCCCCTTCACCGAGCCCTCGGCCGAGGTCGACATCCGCTGTTCCTGGGCGGGCGGGCAACTGAAGATCGGCGAAGGCGACAGCTGGATGGAGATCCTCGGTTCCGGCATGGTGCATCCGAACGTGCTGAAGGCGGCGGGCGTCGGCCCGACCCAGTGGCAGGGCTTCGCCTTCGGCATGGGCATCGACCGGCTGGCGATGCTGAAATACGGCATCCCCGACCTGCGCGCCTTCTTCGAAAGCGACCTGCGCTGGCTGCGCCACTATGGTTTCGCCGCGCTCGACCGGCCGACACTGGCGGCGGGGCTCAGCCGGTAAGGGGCCTGATGGCCGATTGACGCTGACGCGAGAAAGCGCCCCCGTCCCATTTGCCAATTGCGTGCGCCGCCCCTAGGCTTTGGCCCGACGGCAGTCGGCCGATGGGGGCAGCGCATGGACAGCTACAAGAACTCGGGCCCGATCCCGCCGATCATGGCCGGCAGCCCGCCGCCCGCCGCCATGCGGGTGCCGCTGATCGACTGGGATCGCGCGCCCTGGAACCGCTGGGCCTTCCAGCATGTCGCTGAACTGGTGCCCACCGCAACGATCCGCCGCGCCGCGCTGCCGTCGCCCCTGCCGCCGGCGACCGGCAGGCTTGACGATTTCGCCTATGACGCCCCCGGTGGCCGGACGACCTTTGCCCGGATGCTCGACGACACCTATACCGACGCGATCCTGGTCTGGAAGGGCGGTCGCGTCCTGCACGAAAGTTACCACAACGGCATGGCGCCCGAGAGCCTGCACTTGCTGCAATCGGTGTCCAAGTCGGTGACGGCGGCGGCGGCGGGGTGTCTGGTGGGCGAGGGGCTGCTCGACCCGGCGGCGCCGGTGACGGCCTACCTGCCGGAACTGGCGCGCACCGGCTGGGATGGCGCGACCCTGCAACAGGTGCTCGACATGACCTCGGGCACCCGCTTCAGCGAAGATTACGAAGTCCGCGACAGCGACATCGGCAAGATGGACTATTGCTCGGGCTGGAAACCGGCTCCCGAGGGTGTCGACGTCTCGGACTGGCCGGCCAGCGTCTGGGACCAGATCCTCGGCCTGACGGTGCGCGAGGCCCCGCACGGCAGCCGCTTCCGCTATCGCTCGATCGAAACCGATGTGCTCGCCCACGCGATGGAACGCGCCACCGGCCAGCGCCTGCCGCAGATCCTGTCCGAACGGCTGTGGCAACCGATGGGCGCCGCCGAGGACGCCCGCATCACCGTCGACCGTGCCGGCTATGGGCTGGCCTGCGGCGGCATCCAGGCCAGCCTGCGCGACATGGCGCGGTTCGGGCTGATGCTCTTGAACCGCGGCCGGGTCGAGGGCCGCCAGGTCGTCCCCGAGAGCTGGTGCCAGGACATCCGCCACGGCCAGCACGGGCTTTTCGACGCCGAGAACTACCGCGACTGGCCGAACGGCGCCTACCGCAACCAGTTCTGGGTCGAGGACAGCCGCCTTGGCCGCCACTATTGCTTCGGCGTCTTCGGCCAGATGGTGATGATCGCGCCGGACACCGGCTTCATGGCGGTGAAACTGTCGAGCTGGCCCGACTTCGTCAGCCCGCGGCTTTACCAGCAGACGATGGCGGGCCTCCGGGCGGTGGAGGCGGCGTTCTAGGGAGAGGCCCAACCGGCGCGGCACCCCAACCTCGCGCTTGCATCCATCGGCGCTTTCCCCTATATGGCCTGCAACAGAGGCGCTGCGGGGTCCAAACTCGCAGTCCACCGGAAAGTGCGGCGGGTCCTCTGGCCCGCCTTTTTGTTTTGGAATGGACCGATGACCGACCTCATCGCGAAAACCGCCATCGACCGGCGCCTGGCCGAGATCGTCACCCCCACCATCGAAGGGCTGGGGTTCGAACTGGTGCGCATCCGCCTGATGGGCGGCACCACCAAGACGCTGCAGATCATGGCCGACCGGCCCGAGGGCGGCATCGACGTCGACGATTGCGGGCGCATCTCGACCGCCGTCTCGGCTGTGCTCGACGTCGAGGACCCGATCGAGGACGCCTATCACCTGGAGGTTTCCTCGCCCGGGATTGACCGGCCGCTGACCCGGCTCAAGGACTTCGACCTGTGGGACGGCTACGAGGCGCGGCTGGAAACCACCGACATGATCGACGGGCGCAAGCGCTTCAAGGGTCCGCTGCGCGGCACCGAGGGCGACGAAGTGCTGATCGAGATCGAGGAAGGCACCATCGGGCTTCGGTTCGACTGGCTGGCCGACGCGAAACTGGTGCTGACCGACGAACTTATCAGCGAAATGCTGCGGCAGAAGAAAGCCACCGAGGCGGTGGACGAAGCCGCGTTTGACGACATCGAAGAAGATACTTCCGAGGAGGAGTGAGATGGCCATTACCTCAGCCAACCAGCTGGAGCTTCTGCAGACCGCCGAAGCGGTGGCGCGCGAAAAGATGATCGACCCGGATCTGGTGATCCAGGCGATGGAGGAAAGTCTCGCCCGCGCGGCGAAGTCCCGCTACGGCGCGGAAATGGACATCCGCGTGGCCATCGACCGCAAGACCGGCCGCGCCACCTTCACCCGCGTCCGCACCGTGGTCGAGGATGACGCAGTGGAAAACTACCAGGCGCAGCTGACCGTCGCCCAGGCCAAGCAGTATCTGTCCGACCCCAAGGTCGGAGACGTGATCGCTGACGAAGTGCCGCCGGTCGATCTCGGCCGCATCGCTGCGCAGTCGGCCAAGCAGGTGATCCTGCAAAAGGTGCGCGAAGCCGAACGCGACCGCCAGTTCGAGGAATTCAAGGACCGCAAGGGCTCGATCATCAACGGCGTGGTCAAGCGCGAGGAATACGGCAACATCATCGTCGACGTCGGCCGTGGCGAGGCGATCCTGCGGCGCACCGAAAAGATCGGCCGCGAAAGCTATCGTCCGAACGACCGCATCCGCGCCTACATCAAGGACGTGCGCCGCGAAACCCGGGGCCCGCAGATCTTCCTCAGCCGCACCGATCCGCAGTTCATGGCGGAACTGTTCAAGATGGAAGTGCCGGAAATCTACGACGGCATCATCGAGATCAAGGCCGTGGCCCGCGATCCCGGCAGCCGCGCCAAGATCGGCGTCATTTCCTATGACAATTCGATCGACCCGGTCGGCGCCTGCGTCGGCATGCGCGGCAGCCGCGTGCAGGCGGTGGTGAACGAGCTTCAGGGCGAAAAGATCGACATCATCCCGTGGAACGAAGACCCGGCCACCTTCCTGGTAAACGCGCTGCAGCCCGCCGAGGTCGCCAAGGTGGTGATCGACGAGGAAGCCAACCGCATCGAGGTCGTGGTTCCCGACGGGCAATTGTCGCTGGCCATCGGCCGGCGCGGCCAGAACGTGCGGCTGGCCAGCCAGCTGACCGGGCTCGACATCGACATCATGACCGAACAGGAAGAAAGCGAACGCCGCCAGGCCGAATTCGCCGAACGCACCAAGCTGTTCATGGAGGCGCTGGACCTGGACGAATTCTTCGCCCAGTTGCTGGTTTCCGAAGGCTTCACCAACCTGGAAGAAGTGGCCTACGTCGATCTTGACGAACTCCTGTCGATCGAAGGCGTCGACGAAGGCACCGCCGAAGAACTCCAGGCCCGCGCCCGCGACCATATCGAGGCGCAGAACAAAGCTGCGCTCGACAATGCCCGCGCGCTGGGGATCGAGGACAGCCTGGTGAACTTCGAGGGCCTGACCCCGCAGATGCTGGAGGCGCTGGCCAAGGACGGGATCAAGACGCTGGAAGATTTCGCCACCTGCGCCGACTGGGAACTGGCCGGCGGCTGGACCACGGTAAATGGCGAACGGGTCAAGGACGAAGGCATTCTCGAGAAATACGACGTCAGCCTCGAGGAAGCCCAGCATCTGGTGATGACGGCGCGCATCCAGCTTGGTTGGGTCGATCCGTCCGAACTGGCGACCGACGAAGTGGAAGAAGAGGAAGCCGAGGCCTGATGACACG
>JAXMDK010000019.1:0-56282 GCA_046348855.1 Paracoccaceae bacterium
AGCACGGCCATCGCCCGCCCATCGGGCGGCGGGCGCTTTCGCACCGACTGGGCGGACGCCGCCCGTGCCCAAAGGTTCGGGAAAGCGGACCCCCCTTGGCCTGCGCTTGCGCTTCGGCCAACGGACCGGGCGACGCGCCACCGGCGCGTCCCCTGATCGGTCCGGGCAGAGTGAGCGCTGACCTGTGATGCTTCCATCCGGTGTGATCTTGCTCCAGAGGCGCGCCGGCCGGTCAGTCCAGTTCGCGCAAGAGCCGGATGGTGCCGCCTTCGAGCGCGTTGTGCAGGTGCGGGCCGACCCGGTAGGCTGAGCGGTTGCGCCAGGCTTCGGCATAGGCGCTTTCGCCTTTGGCCACGCCGAAGATGCAGCCGGGTTGCAACCAGGCGGAACCGTCGGTGATCGAGGCGGCGACATAGGAGGCGAAACAGTCGCGCACCCATTCGCGGCCATTGCCGATCATGTCGTAAAGACCGAAGCCGTTGGGGGCGTAAAGGCCCACCGGGCCGATCCGCTTGTCGGGCCAGCGGTCGCCGCAGCCCAGGCAGGAGGCATTATTCCAGCCGATCGCATTGCCCCAGGGCCGGGCGGTGACTGTTCCGGCGCGCGCCGCATATTCCCATTCGGCCTCGGTCGGGATGCGGTAGCGCTGGCCGGTATGGCGGCTCATCCAGCGAGCGTAGGCGCGGGCGTCGAACTGGTTGACCTTGGTGACGGCGCGGTTTGCCACGTCCTCCACCCCGTCCAGCTGCGGCTTGCGCGGGTAAAGCTCGGTCGCGTCGATCCAGGCGGGGTCGTCCTGTGCCGCGTCCCATTGGGCGAAGGTCACCTCATAGCGCGACAGGGCGAAGGCGTGGGCGATGTGGACCAGCCGCCGCGGCCCTTCGCGGTTGGCCGATTCGAACCGCGTGCGCCAGTCGCGCGGGCTGAAGATCTGGCGGTAGCGGTCCCACTCAAAAAGGGGCGAGCCCATCAGGTAGAAGCCGGCGGGGATTTCCACCATTTCCGGGCAATCGGGGCAGTCGCGGAAGATGCGCCCCGGCGTTACCGCCGCCGCGCCGGGCTGGCGCAGCGGCAGGATCTGCGCGGCCAGGAACAGCGACCAGTCCTTGTAGGCCGGCAGCGGCTTGTCGGCATGGGCGACCGCCTCGGGCCCGGCGGCGACGATGGCATCCAGATCGCGCAGCGCCAGTTCGGCGCCGGCATAGACCCCGAGGAAGGCCAGAACGGCCAGGCCCAGCAGCCGGACGAGGAACCGGCGCCGGGGGTGCCCAGCCGGAACGCGGTCGTCAGCCATGCGCGCACTCCCTTGTCGGTTGGCGGGCGCCGTCACGGCTTGCGCGTGACATAGCCCCAGACTTCGCCGGCGGTCCAGGCGGTGGTGAGGATCATCACATAGGGCAGCGCCAGAAGGTAGCGCCCGCCCTTGCCCTTGCGGAACTGGGTCATCAGGTGGCGAAGCCACAGCCGCGGCGGAATGAGCGGCCCCATCAGCGTGTAGATCAGCCGCTGGCGGGGGGTGAAGTGCATGGCGCGGATCCAGCCGAAGAGCCGGCCCCAGTGGAACCGTTCGGGCAGAAGGACGCCCAGCGTCGTCGGCAGGCGGGTATGTTCGACGATGATCTGGTTCGACAGGATCAGCTTTTCGCCCTGTTCGAGCAGGAACCAGTTCACCACCGGCTCGTTGTAGCGTTCCTTCCACAGGTGGCGCGTCATCTCGAGCGCCTTGCGCGAATAGCTGACGTTCACGTCGGTCACCCATTCGACCGGGCCGGTCTCAAACGGGCGGCCATAGCGGCCGAAGTCCGACACGTAGAAGGCCCAGTTCAGCAGGCTGACCGGCTCGAGGCAGTCGACGGCGCCGCCCACGACGTTGATCCCGGTTTGGGCATGGGCCTCGATGATCTTGCGCGCCCAGTCGGGGCGCGGGCGGCCGCGGTCTTCCAGAATGCCGATGATGTCGCCGGTGGCGGCGGCGAGGCCGGTGGCCCGGCGGCGGTCGTAAAGTTCATGCTTGCCGGCCTCGGTGGTGATCGGCCGGCCGGTGGCGATCCTTCCCATGTCGATGAACCGCGCTTCGGGGAATTCGGCCGCCATCGCGCCGGTTTCGGCGATCGAGGCGTCATAGGGCACGATGAGTTCCAGCCGCGGCGGGTTCTGCGAGGCGCGGACCGCGTTGAGGAAGGCGCGCAACTGCTCGCCCCCGTCGACGATGGTCACCACGATGGAAAGAAGCGGATCGGCGGTCACAATCAATTCCCGTTTCAATTACCTTGTTCAACGAAAGGCTTATACCAAGCCGCGACAGCCCCTGCCAACCGCCAAGCGGGTCAGACCCGCATAGGGCCGAGGTTTTCGAGCCTGACCGGCTGGCCGGTGCGCGACGATTCCGGCACCATCGTCGCCACTTCGATGGCGCGCAGCGCGGCATGGCCGTCGGCGATCCGCAGCCCGTCGCGCCCTTCGGTCAGCGCGACGAAATCGGCCAGTTCGCCGGCAAAGGCGTCGACCGCCGTGACCTTCCAGCTTTTCAGCTTTTCACGGACCTTGACGCCGAAATAGTTGTTCACCTGCCGCCGGGGCGCGCCGCCGGGCTTGTCCATCGTGATGACCAGGTTGTGCATCGGCGCGTAGGCGCCGCGCACCATGCCGCGCGTGCCATAGACCTCGATCACGCTCTGATAGCCTTTCCAGTCGTTCCAGGTCGCCTGGTAGATCGCCGGAACGCCATCGGGGCTCTTGTAGATGGCGACCGCGTTGTCTTCCGATCCGGGCACGTTCCAGACCCGGTTCGAGGTGACGCCATAGACTTCGGTGATCTCGCCCAGGATGTGGCGGGCCATGTCGGTCATGTGGATGCCGACATCCCACAGCGCGCCGCCGCCGGAAAATTCCGCTTTGTATTCCCAGTCATGGGTGAAGTTCGCCAGGCCCGCGTGGCCGCCGTAGATGCGCACATGGTCGATCTCGCCGATCTGGCCCGAGGCGGCCACGTCCTTCACCTGGGCGAAGGCCGGGTAGTAGCGCATGTTGAAGCCGCCGCCGAGTTGGCGCCGGGCGGCCTTGGCCGCATCGACGATCCGGCGGGCCGAGGCGAGGTTCTGCGCCAGCGGCTTTTCGGACAGGACATGCAGCCCCCGCTGGAAGGCGGCCAGGCACAGGGGTTCGCGCACATGCGACGGCGTGGAGATGATGACCGCGTCCATCTTCTGGTCGAGAAAGCGGTCGACTTCGGTAAAGACCGGCGCGCCGCCCGCGACGGCGGCCGCCTTGTCGGCGGCAAGGTCCATCACCGCCACCAGTTCGCAGCGCGGGTTGGCGCGGACCGTCTCGATCCGCATCTGGCCGATCTTTCCGGCCGCCCCGATAATTCCGATCTTCATGCTGAACCTCCAGCCATCGTCTGTTCAATGAAACGCCAAGAATTAGGTGAAAACCAAGCCATTGTCCTGCCGTGCGCAAAAAGAGGGGATTCGCGCCCATCCGGCGCCGAAGGCCGGATTCGCGGTTTGCGGAAGCTCATCCGTTCCCCCCCCGCGCCAGCGACCGATAGAGGGCCTCGAACTGTGGATGCACCCAGTCGGGGTTGAACCGATCCTCGGTGGACCGCGCCAGCGCGGCGGCGGCCATCGCCTGCCGGCGGCCTTCGTCGGCCAGCACATCCTCGACCGCGGCGCAGATGGCGGTGACGTCGCCCACCGGCACCACCCGGCCGACCTCGTCGTCGATCAGTTCGACCACCCCCGAACAGGCGGTCGCCACCGCCGGAACCCCGGCCTGGAAAGCCTCGACGATGGTGAAGGGCAGGGCCTCCCACCGCGAGGTCAGCAGGAACAGGTCGGCGGCGCGCAAGAGGCGGTGGGGTTCCGAAGTGCGGCCGAGGAAGGTCAGGTGGCTGAGCACGCCGCGCCGTTCGGCCAGCGCCTTCAGCTCGGCCTCCTGAAACCCATCGCCGGCGACGACGAAGCGCCAGCCGGGGTGGCGCGCCTTCAGCCGGTCCACGCAGTCGATCAGGATGTCGATGCCCTTCTGGTGGGTCAGGCGGGCAATGGTGACGATCAGCCGCTCGCCCCCGGCCAGAAGCCTGTTCCGCAAGGCCGAAACCGCGTCGTCGGACACGGCGGGAGGCGGGTTGACGCCCAGCCCCAGCACCTTCAGCCGGTCGCGCGGCACGCCGCCGATGCCGGCCAGATCCTCGGCCGAACGGTGGCTGGGGGTCACCACCAGATCGCAGGCCCGGGCGATGCGGCCGAAGCCCGCCACCCGTTCGGGTTCCGACCCGTGGTAGGTGACGATCAGCGGCAACCCCAGCCCCTTGCGCGCCAGGTTGGCGACCAGCGCCGGAGCGCTGTCGTGGGCATGCATCAGGTCGACCGGATGGCGCTTCAGCCAGCGCCGGAGCCGCCAAGCGGCGCGCGCCGTCGCCATCAGCCGGCGCGGCAGGCTGCCGCCGCCGCTGCTGACCTGATGGATCGGCAGGTCGAGGAAATCGGCCTCGGTCGCGGCATTGACCCAGGCGTCGGGAGAGCCCGCATAGGTCACCCGGTGGCCCTGGCCGCGCAGGTGGCAGGTCAGCGCGACCATGTGCCGGGTGATCCCGCCGACGCCCAGAAGCGTGCCGAGTTCCATCACATGCAGAGGGCGGCCGGGTATCGTCACGGGGGTCCAGCAAACGGTTGATCCGAAAGGCTCAACAGTCATGCCGAACGCCGCCCCCCGCTTGCAAGCGCGAAATAGTCCGACCGCGATGGTTGCCTTGCCGGATGGGCGCCGCCAGACTGCCCGGGATCGGTCAAGAGTGGGGACGGAACGGTGATTCACGTCGGCATCGACGCCAGCGCCTGGGACAACGAACGGGGCTTCGGGCGGTTTACCCGGTCGCTGGTGGCGGCGCTGGCCGGACGCGACCGGGGGTTCCGCTATACGCTGCTGTTCGGCACGCCGCCGGAACGGCCGGTACCGGCGGGCGTCGCCGTCGAACTGGCCGGCGCCCGGCAGTCGATGGCGGCGGCGGCCAGCGGCACTGGCGCGCGCGGCGGGGCCGACATGCGCGCGCAGTCGCGGGCGGCGGCGCGGCTGGGGGCGGACGTCTTCTTCTTTCCCGCCCATTATTCCTTCTATCCGATCCTGGCGCGGGTGCCGAAGGTCGTCTGCATCCACGACACGATCCCCGAACGCTTTCCCGACCTGATCTTTCCGACCTGGCGCAACCGCCTGTTCTGGCAGGCCAAGACCTGGCTGGCCAAGCGGCAGGCGACGCGGGTGATGACCGTCTCGGACGCCTCGGCCGCCGACATCGCCGCGCTGCTGGGGGTGGAGCGCGGCCGGATCGACGTGGTGACCGAAGGCGCCGAGCCGCTGTTCCGCCCGGTGGCCGACCCGGCCGCCCGCGCCGCCGCCCGCGCCCGCCACGGGCTTCCGGCCGACGCGCCGCTTCTGGTCTACGTCGGCGGCTTCAACCGCCACAAGAACGTGCTGCGGCTGATCGAGGCGATGCCGGCGATCCTGGCGGCGGCGCCCGGCGCGCATCTGGCCATTGTCGGGCGCACCACCGGCGAGCGGTTCTGGGACAATGTCGACGAGTTGAAGGCGGGCGCGAGCCGCGATGCCCGCAGTTCCGACCATATCCATTTCACCGGCGAGATTTCCGACGAGGAAATGGCCGAACTGATGGCCGGGGCGAGTGCCTTGGTCATGCCGTCGCTGTGGGAAGGCTTCGGCCTGCCGGCGCTGGAAGCGATGTCCTGCGGCCTGCCGGTGCTGGCCTCGGACCGCGGCAGCCTGCCCGAGGTGGTGGGCGACGGCGGGCTTTACTTCGACCCCGAGAACGAGGCGGCGCTGGCGGCGGCGGCGAGCCGGCTTCTGACCCAGCCGGGGCTTCAGGCCGACCTGGCGGCGAAGGCGCTGGCCCGCGCCGGAACCTTCAGCTGGGACCGGGCGGCGGAACTGGCCGAGGCGTCGTTCCGCAAGGCCCTGGGGTAGGGGCGCGCGTTCCTCTTGCGGTTGGCGCAGACAGCCAACCCGCTAGTGCCGGACCAGTTCGGCCGCCGAATAGGTGATGCCGAACGGGCCGGCACGGCCGGTTATCCGCAGGGAGTCGCTGCCTTCTACCCCGGCCAGTTCCGGCTGATGGTCGGCGCAGAGCGAGAGTGGGTGATCGGACACAAGCGGATCGGGGAAATACAGCGTGATGCTGCAAACCTTGGGCGCGGGCCTTTTCCGTTCGACCGAGGTGATTGGCAGATTCCAAGTCTGGACGGCCGGCCGGGTGACGGCGTTCGCTAGGAAGGGCAGAGCGAAGTGGAAGGCCAGGACGAAAGACGCGATGCCCAACAGCATCGCGACAGGTGAGAGTACCAGCAAAGTCGCAATCCTGCCGAAGGCCCCGCGCAGCGTGCGCCACACAGCGAAATCCTCGTTCAGAAGCAGGATCAGGGCCGGAGGTGGTGCAAAGATCACCAGGGCGACCAGCAGTTGATGCCCCGCCGCCGCCTGAACCGGCCCCGCCACAAGGATGCCCGGCGGATCGAAGGGGCGCAGCAGTAGCGCGACGATCGGTATCCCGAGCATGGCGCCAGCGAAAAAAACCGCCCACGCCACGAGGTAGATTCGGACTATGCGCGGCGCCCGTTCCGTGCGCGCCAGCGCGAGCTTCATCCGGCCCGAGTAAGCGACCATTGCCTCAGGCCTCGGCTTCGTCCGCCACCCGCGCCAGATACTTGCCGTACTGGGTCTTGAGATAGGGCTTGGCCAGTTCCCGCAGCTGCGCCGCGCTGATCCAGCCGTTCTCGAAGGCGATCTCCTCGGGGCAGCCGACTTTCAGGTTCTGGCGGTCCTCGATGGTGCGGATGAAGTCGGCGGCGTCGAGCAGGCTTTCGTGGGTGCCGGTGTCGAGCCAGGCGAAGCCTCGGCCCAGCCTTTCGACGTTCAGCGTGCCGTCCTGCAGGTAGCTGTTCAGAAGATCGGTGATTTCCAGCTCGCCCCGCGCCGACGGACGGATGTCGCGGGCCCGGCCCGGCGCGTCGCCGTCCAGGAAATAGATCCCGGTGACCGCATAGGGGCTTTTCGGCCGTTCGGGCTTTTCGACAATCGATAGGACGCGGCCCTCGCGGTCGAACTCGACCACGCCGTAGCGCTCGGGGTCGGAAACCCGGTAGCCGAAGACAGTGCCGCCCCTGGCGCGGGCGTCGGCCGCCGCCAGCCGGTCGGGCAGGCCTTCGCCGAAGAACACGTTGTCGCCAAGGACCATCGCCGAAGGCGCGCCGCCCAGGAACTCGTCGGCCAGGATATAGGCCTGCGCCAGCCCGTCCGGCGTCGGCTGGACGATATAGGTGAAGGCCATGCCCCAGTCTTCGCCGGTGCCGAGGAGCGCGCGGAACTGCGGCAGGTCGCGCGGGGTCGAGATGACCGCCACCTCGCGGATGCCGGCCAGCATCAGCGCCGACAGGGGATAGTAGATCATCGGCTTGTCATAGAGCGGCAGCATCTGTTTGCTGACCGCGTGGGTGATCGGATAGAGCCGTGTGCCCGATCCGCCAGCCAGGATGATGCCTTTGCGCCCGGTGGTCTTCATGCGGTTGTCTCCAGTTCGCCGACGACCCTTGCCAGCCCGGTGCGCCAGTCAGGCTGGCCGATGCCGTAGGTGTCGCGGATCAGGGTGCAGTCAAGGACCGAATTGGCCGGCCGGCGGGCCGGTGTCGGATAGGCCGAGGTCGGGATGCGGGTCACGGCGGGCCGGCGCGGCAGGGACGAGGCGGCGAAGGTCGCCTTGGCGAAGTCGGCCCAGCTGCAGGCGGGCTGGCCGGCAAAGTGGAAGATGCCCGAATGGCCGCGCCCTTCGTGGAAGGCGCAGGCGATGGCCAGAAGCGCCTTGGCGATTTCATGGGCGGCGGTCGGCCCGCCCCGCTGGTCGTCGACCACCGACAGGCTGTCGCGGTCGGCGCCCAGCCGCAGCATGGTCTTGACGAAATTCTTGCCATGCGCCGAAAAGACCCAGGCGGTGCGCAGGATCACATGCGGGCCGCCGGCCGCGATGATCTGCCGTTCGCCCTGAAGCTTGGTGGCGCCGTAGACGCCCAGGGGGCCGGTCGGATCCGCCTCGCGCCAGGGGCGGGGGCTGGCGCCGTCGAACACATAGTCGGTCGAGACATGCAGGAACGGCAGGCCGCGCCGGGCGGCGGCGCGGGCCATCGCGCCGGGAGCCTCGGCATTGACCAGTCGGGCGATGTCCGGCTCGGTCTCGGCCTGGTCGACGGCGGTATAGGCAGCGGCGTTGATCACGACGTCGGCCGCGGCGGCCTCGACGGCGGCGGCGCAGGCGGCCGGGTCGGTCAGGTCGGCGCGGTCGCGGCCGAGGGCGGTCAGGTCGGCGCCGACCAAGGGCGCGTTGCGGGCGAGTTCGATGGCCACCTGCCCGGTCGTACCGAAAACCAAAATCCGCATGACCCGATCCAAAACCGCCGACCCCGACCATGTCCCGCAGACGAAAGCCAAAAGCAAGCCTGCTTTTGCCGCCCCCCGCCCCGTCGGCGGAAGGGGGAACACCGGGCGGGCACAGAACTTCAATCCGGCGTGAGGCACTGACACATACATTGGCTTTTGCCGGAAATTGACGATCTCTGACCTCGACGGGCGTGCGATTGCGTAGCGAGACCGCGGTCGCCAGCGTCGGTCGGCCCAATGGGCTTGGGGCACGAGATGTGCTGTCTCGTCTCGCGGGACTGTGAGTATGATGCAGGAACAGATTACAGCAAGGGCGCGGCGCCGGCCGCTGGGCGGGCTTTCGGTACTGGCGGTGATGGCGGCACTTGGCGGCCTGCCGGCGCTGGCCGAAACCGCCGCCGATCAGCCGATGCACTCCTATGCCGACATTGTTGCAGCCGACAAACCCGCCGTGGTCACCGTGACCACCGAAGTCAGCGTGCCGCAGGACCAGGCGAACCAGTCGCCGGACGGCGGCATGCCGCCCGAGGAATTCTTCCGCCGCTTCTTCGACCAGAACGGGCCGATGCCGCCGGGCTTTCCGCAGTTGCCGGGGCAGGGTGGAGGCGGGCAGGAGGCGCCGCCGCAAAAGGCCATGGCGCTGGGGTCGGGCTTCATCGTCGGCGCAGACGGCACGGTCGTCACCAACAACCATGTGGTCGAGAATGCGACCAAGATCACCGTCAAGCTGGACGATGGCACCGAACTGACCGCCAAGCTGATCGGCACCGACGCCAAGAACGACATCGCGGTGCTGAAGGTCGAACCGAAGGGCAAGCTGCCGACCATCGCCTGGGGCGATTCGGATGCGCTGCGGCTGGGCGATCCGGTGGTGGCGATCGGCGATCCGTTCGGGATCGGCACCACGGTCACGGCGGGGATCGTCTCGGCCCGCGGGCGCGACCTGCACAACGGGCCCTATGACGATTTCATCCAGGTCGACGCGGCGATCAACCACGGCAACTCGGGCGGGCCGCTGATCGACGCCTCGGGCAAGGTGGTGGGGATCAACACCGCGATCTATTCGCCCAACGGCGGCAACGTCGGCGTCGGCTTCGCCATCCCCTCGGCGCAGGCCCAGAAGGTGGTGCAGAAGATCATCGAGAAGGGCACGATCGAGCATGGCTTCATCGGCGTGCAGATCCAGCCGGTCGACGAACAGATCGCCGGGGCGATCGGCCTGAAGGAGGCCAAGGGCGCGCTGGTCGCCTCGGCCCAGGACGGCTCGCCCGCCGCCAAGGCCGGGGTCAAGGCCGGAGACGTCATCATTTCGGTGAACGGCGCGGCGGTCGACGATCCCAAGGCGCTGGCCCGGGCAATCGCCGACCTGGCGCCCGGCGACAAGGCCAAGATCGAGGTCTGGCGCGACGGCAAGAAGCTGGCGCTTGACCTGACCATCGGCAAGAACGCCGGCACCGAGACCGCCTCAGCCAGTAACAACGGCACGGCGCCCTCCGGCAACGCGGTCGCCGAACTGGGCCTGACGGTGCAGACGCTGACGGCAGAGGATGCCCAGGGGCTGGGTCTGCCCGATGGCACGTCCGGCGTGGTCGTGACCGACCTTGATGCCAAGGGCACTGCCGCCGACAAGGGGTTGCAGCAGGGCGACGTGATCGAAAGCGTCAACCAGGTGGCGGTCGCCTCGGTCGAGGATTTCACCGCTGCGGTGAAGGACGCGACCGATTCCAAGCGCGGCGCGGTGCTGCTGCTGGTCGACCGCCACGGGCAGAAGAGCTTTGTCGCGGTGCCGCTGGCCGAAGGCTGATCCCGGATGCACTTCTCCGCGCCGGGGATGCCGGCGCGGGCAGGTGCCGTGCCGGTTCATCCTGGCTGAAATATCCCGGGGGGTGCGGGGGGCTGGCCCCCCGCGCTTTCCGTGGCCGGCTCAGCCCTGGCCCAGCCGCTTGCCGACGCCTTCGCGGTTTTCCAGCGCCCGCCACCAGTCTTCGTGATCGAGGAACCACTGGACGGTCTTTTCCAGCCCCTGGTCGAGCGTGACCGAGGGCCGCCAGCCCAGTTCGGCGCCGATGCGCGACGGGTCGATCGCATAGCGCTGGTCATGGCCGGGCCGGTCGGCGACAAAGGCGATCTGGTCGGCGTAGGGCCGGTTGCCGGGGCGCTTTGCATCGAGGATCGCGCAGATCTTCGTCACCAGTTCGAGGTTCGTCGCCTCGTTCTCGCCGCCGATGTTGTAGCTGCGTCCGACCTTGCCCTTCTGCACGACGGTCAAGAGCGCGTTGGCGTGATCCTCGACGTAAAGCCAGTCGCGGATATTGTCGCCCTTGCCATAGATCGGGATCGGCGCGCCGGACAAGGCCCGCAGGATCACCACCGGGATCAGCTTTTCGGGAAAATGGTAGGGGCCGTAGTTGTTCGAGCAGTTGGTCAGCACCACCGGCAGGCCGTAGGTTTCATGCCAGGCGCGCACCAGATGGTCCGATGCGGCCTTCGAGGCCGAATAGGGCGAGCGCGGATCGTAGGGCGTGTCCTCGGTGAACTTGCCGGTGGGGCCGAGGCTGCCGAACACCTCGTCGGTCGAGATGTGGTGAAAGCGGAAGCTGTCGGGCCGGCCCTGCGCGGTCCACCAGGCGCGGGCGGATTCCAGCAGCGTGTAGGTGCCGGTGATGTTGGTCTCGATGAAGGCGGCGGGCCCGTCGATCGAGCGGTCAACGTGGCTTTCGGCGGCCAGGTGCATGATCGCGTCGGGCTTGTGGCGGGCGAGGATCGCGTCGACGCGCGGCCGGTCGCAGATGTCGGCCTGTTCGAAGGCGTAGAGCGGGCTTTGCGCGACTTCGGCGACATTGGTCAACGAGCCGGCGTAGGTCAGCTTGTCCAGGTTGACGATGGCATGACCGGCCCGCACCGCCTGGCGCACCACCGCCGAGCCGATGAAGCCGGCGCCGCCGGTGACGAGAAGTTTCATGGGCGCGCCTCATCGGTGAAGGGGCTGGTGAAGTCGCGGAAGAGCGGGGCCTTGGCGTCCTTGTCGGACAGGATCGCGGTGGTGGGGTCGAGGCCCCAGTCGATCCCGAGGCTGTCGAACCGCACCGCGCCGTCGCAGTCGGGCGCGTAGATGTCGGAACATTTGTACAGCAGTTCGCTGTCGGGTTCGCGGGTGGCGAAACCGTGCAGGAACCCGGTCGGGATCAAGAGCTGGCGGCCGTTCTCGGCGGATAGTTCAATGCCAAACCATTTCCCGTAGGTGGGCGAGCCCTTGCGGATGTCGACGGTGACGTCGAAGACCCGGCCGCGCCCGCAGCGCACCAGCTTGGCCTGGGCATGGGGCGGTGACTGGAAATGCAGGCCGCGCACCGTGCCGGCGTCGCGCGAATAGGAGTGGTTGTCCTGGACGAAGTCCTGGGTGATGCCCTGCGCGGCGAGCGTCTGCCGGTTCCAGACTTCGGAAAACCAGCCGCGCGCGTCGCTGAAGCGGCGCGGGGTCAGGATCAGGACGCCCGAAAGGGGGGTGGTGTCGATTTGCATGGTATCCCGTGCCAGCACTGCCTTTCCGCCGGTCTTAGACGTTCAGGCGCCGGCTGAAAAGGTCCGTGGCGGCGGTCAGGTTCCCGCCCCGGTCCGGCGGTGCCCGCCCATGTCGTCGGGAAAGCGCCAGCTTTCGGCCTCGGCGGCGATGCGGGCGGCGGTTTCGGTAAGGCGGCCGGCATGGGCGGCCAGCGCCGCCAGGCTGCTGCGCGCGGTGGTCGAGGTCAGCGACAGGCCGCCCAGCACCCGGCCCTGCGACGACAGGATGGGCGCTGCGATGCAGATGATGCCGGGTTCGTGCTCCTCGCGGTCGAAGGCCAGGCCGTCGCGGCGGATGGCGGCCAGTTCGGCTGTCAGGGCGGCCGGGGTGGTCAGGGTGTTGTCGGTATAACGGTGAAAGGACATCTGCGGGATCAGGCGCGCCAGCTGATCCTTGGGCAGGAAAGCCAGCATCGCCTTGCCGACGCCGGTGCAATGGGCCGGCCCCACCTTGCCGGCCATCGAGAACATCTCGACCGGGACGCGGGCATTGCGCTTGTCGACGTAAAGCACATGGGCGCCGTCGAGCTGCGCCAGATGGACGGTTTCGCCGGTTTCGGCCGAGAGTTCGTCCAGATGGGGCCGGGCGACCGGGGCGAGCGAGGACTGCCGCCAGGCGGCGTGGGCCAGCCGCACCAGCCGGATGCCGGGCGCATAGCTGCCGCTGTCGGGGTCGAGCGCCAGCAGGCCCTGGCTGGTCAGGGTTTGCAGCAGGCGGAACAAAGTGGCCTTGGGGAAGGGGCTGGCGGCCAGCAGTTCGGAAAAGCGCACCGGGCGGCCGAAGGCGGCCACCCGGTCGAGCACGTCCAGCGCCTTGCCCACCGTGCCGTCGCCAGAGCGATCCGCCGCCATCCGTCCTCCCCCTGCCGTCCCGCATCTTAGGAAACCGTTTGACAAGTCTAGTCGAGTCGCGATTAAGATTTCAACATGCAAAACCAAGTTTCAAATAATGGAACTTTGTAGGTAGAACAGATAGCGCGGCGGCGTGAGGATGGCGGAATGACGGAACTGCCGGTCTATCCCGACCTGAAGGGTGCCTCGGTGTTCATCACCGGCGGCGGCTCGGGCATCGGGGCGAGCCTGACCGAAGGCTTCCTGCGGCAGGGGGCCAAGGTCGCCTTTGTTCAGCGGTCGGACGCCGGGGGCTTTTGCGACCGGATGGAACGGGAGACCGGCAACCGGCCCTTGTTCGTCGCCTGCGACATCACCGATGTGGCCGCGCTGAAGGCGGCGGTCGGCCGGGCGGCGGTAGCCCACGGGCCGGTCCGGGTCCTGGTCAACAACGCCGCCAACGATCAGCGGCACGAGACGCTGGCGGTGGACGAAGCCTTCTGGGACTGGTCGATGGCGATCAACCTCAAGGCCTATTTCTTCGCCATCCAGGCGGTTGTGCCGGGGATGCGCGCGGCCGGCGGCGGCGCGGTCGTCAACTTTTCCTCGATCAGCTACATGATGGGCAATGCCGGCTATCCAGTCTACACGACGGCGAACTCCGGCATCAACGGCATGACCCGGAGCCTCGCGCGGGAATTCGGGCCAGACCGGATCAGGGTCAATGCGCTGGCGCCGGGCTGGGTGCTGACCCAGAAGCAGAAGGACAAGTGGGTGACGCCGGAAGGGCTGGCGGCGCATCTGGCGCGCCAGTGCCTGCCCGATCCGCTGGCGCCCGAGGATATCGTCGGGGGCGTTCTGTTCCTGGCGTCGGACGCATCGCGGATGATGACCGGGCAGGCGCTGGTGATCGACGGCGGCGTGGTGGTGACCGGATGAGCGGGCTCGCGCACCTCGACTGGATCGCTGCCGACTGGGGGACGACCAACCTGCGCGTCTGGGCGATGGACCGGGCCGGGCGGGTGCTGGCGCGGGCGGTCAGCGACCGGGGCATGGGCCAACTGGCGCGCGAGGATTACGAGCCGACGCTTCTGGCGCTGGCCGGGGGCTGGCTGGGGGTCGGGCCGGTGCCGGTTCTGGTCTGCGGCATGGCCGGCAGCCGGCAGGGCTGGGCCGAGGCGCCCTATGCCGCCGTGCCCTGCGCGCCCTTGGCGGCCGGGCGGACGGCGCGCCCGCCGGTCCGCGACGGACGGCTGCGCGTGCATCTGGTCGCCGGGCTGATGCAGGCCAGCCCCGCCGACGTGATGCGCGGCGAGGAGACCCAGATCGCCGGCTATCTGGCCGGCCGGCCGCAGTTCGACGGCGTCCTGTGCCTGCCCGGCACCCACAGCAAATGGGTGCGCATCAGCGCCGGCGAGGTGGTCAGTTTCCAGACCTTCATGACCGGCGAGATGTTCGCGCTGCTGGCCGGCCAGTCGGTGCTGCGTCACAGCGTGGCCGGCGACGGCTGGGACGAGGCGTCGTTCGACGAGGGTGTGGATCAGGCGATCTCGCGCCCCGAACGGATCGCGGCGCGGCTGTTCGCGCTCCGCGCCGAGGGGTTGTTGCACGGGCTGACGTCCGACAAGGCGCGGGCGCGGCTGTCGGGCCTGCTGATCGGGGCCGAGCTGGCCGGGGCGCGGCCCTACTGGCTGGGGCAGGAGGTGGTGCTGATCGGCGCCGAAACCGTGGGCGGCGCCTATCGGCGGGGGCTGGCGGCGCAGGGCGTCACGGCCACGCTGGCCGATGGCGAGGCGACGGTGCTGGCCGGGCTGACTGCGGCCCGCGCCCTTGTGAAGGAGACTGCAACATGAGCCGTCCACTGATTGCCATCCTGCGGGGCATCACGCCCGCCGAGGCCCTGCCGGTGGCGGGCGCGCTGATCGCGGCCGGCATCGACCGGATCGAGGTGCCGCTGAATTCACCCGAACCGCTGACCAGCATCGCGGCGATGGCCAAGGCATACGGCGGGCAGGCGCTGATCGGTGCAGGCACCGTTTTGACCGAGGCCGAGGTCGCGGCGGTGGCGGCGGCGGGCGGGCGGCTGATCGTGTCGCCCAACTGCGATCCGGCGGTGATCGCCGCGACCAAGGCGCGGGGGCTGCACAGCTGGCCGGGGGTTATGACGCCGACCGAATGCCTGGCGGCGCTGCGGGCGGGTGCGGACGGGCTGAAGCTGTTTCCCGGCTCGCTGATCGGCCCGGCCGGGTTGAAGGCGATCAGCGTGGTGCTGCCGCCGGGCACCCAGGTCTATGCCGTGGGCGGGGCGGGGCCGGAAAACTTCGCCGCCTGGCGGGCGGCGGGGGCCGACGGGTTCGGGATCGGCACCGCGCTTTATCAGCCGGGGATGGCGGTGGCCGAGGTCGCGGACCGCGCCGCCAAGATCGTCGCGGCCTTCGACGCGGCGATGGGCTGAGCGAGGCCTTCAGTCCTTGGCGCGGGTGATGGTCATGATGCCCTTGTCGGGGATCATTGCCTCGACCGCGCCCGAGGCGTCGGTGGCGACCGGCAGTTCCGCCGATCCGGCGGGGACGGCATAGGCCACCTGGTAGCGCCCCGGCGGCAGGCCCTCGACCCGCACGGTTCCGCCCTGGCGCGCCCGGACCGCCACCGCCCAGCCGCTGGGGTTGACGAAGGCCAGCGCGTCGAAGGTCTTGGGGTTGTCGCTGTCGGTGCCGATCCTGACCGCGCCGGCGTCGACCGCGCGCATGATCAGGGCGTTGTAGCGGACCTCGGGGTTGGGGCCGATGCTGCCGTCGAGCTGGGGGGCATAAAGCCCCTCGAGCACCCGGCCCTGCCAGGCCGAGACATTGCCGACCTTCAGATCCTGGAAGAGGACGTCGTAGTTGGCCTTGCCGAACCACAGTTCCAGCATCGATGTGTTGACGCCGAGCGATTTGGCGCGCGCGGCGATGTCGGCCAGTTTGGCGCGGCCCTTGTTGCGGTAGCGGTGGTAGGAGATTTCC
Organism: Paracoccaceae bacterium; assembly: GCA_046348855.1. Lineage (GTDB taxonomy): Bacteria > Pseudomonadota > Alphaproteobacteria > Rhodobacterales > Rhodobacteraceae > TMP-24. The sequence continues at coordinate 15,837 of JAXMDK010000019.1, forward strand.
TTGAGGTATTTCGCCGCGCCGGGAACCGCGACGATGGCGTCGACGTAGGGAAGCGTGTTGCTGATGTCGGTGACCGAAGGCGCGACGAAGGCGGGGGTAAAGCCCGCGCCTTCGAGCCTGCGCGCGGTCGCCACCATCGCCTGGCCGATCTCGGTGCCGGTCCAGCCGTCCTTGGGCACGTCGGGCTCGAGGATCATTTCCCAGCTGTCGGGGACCACGCCATACTTGTCCTTGAGGTGGACATAGGCGGCGAGGACAAACTCGGCATATTCCTCGGGGTCGCGCTGGAAGGTGCGCCCGCCCTTGAAGGCGACGTAGCAGCCGTTGATGTAGAGCCGCTTGCCCTGCGCCGCCAGCACCTTGCGCAAGGGCATGACGGTGTTGTCCATGTACCAGTCGATCTCTTCGAAATTGAAGCCGGCCCAGTTGATCACATGGGGATCGCCGTTGTCGTTGCTGACCTGGTACATCAGCTTGCTCCACGCCGCTTCGGGCAACTGGCCCTTGAAGTAGCGCGAGAGGTCGGGGTCGGTGTTTTCGATGTTCGCGCGGAATTCGAGCCGGATGCGGTTGATGCCGGCGTCGCGCGCGGCCCGGAGGATCTGGGTGTCGTGGTAGGGCGCCCAGTCCGGCGCGGCGGGATTGTTGGGAAGGCTGGCCGTCGCCTCCCAGCCGGTGATGGTCTGGAAGGTCTGGTCGGGGCGCAGGCGGATGGTCGCGTCCGCTGTCGGCTGGCCGGACAGGAGGGTGGCGGCAAGCCCTGTCGCCGCCGCGAGGCAGGCGGCGACGATCAGTCCCGGCCGCAGTCCGGTCAGTCGCCTGGTCAGTCGCATGGCGGGCCTTTCCCTTGCTGCAGCCCGAACGGGCGGCGCGACCGGGATAGCAACCGGGGCGGCGGGGGTAAAGGGAAAGGACCCGCAGTCAGCCGGTTGGCGCAATTTCCCGGTCCGGCGAGGCGCGTGGGCGCCGGACTGTTTCCTGCCCGGCCGAATCGCCCGGCAGGCCGGGCCGACTGTTCACGATCTGGACCTTGCGCCGATGCAAATTGCTGGAAATGGCTGGTCAACTCGGGCATGAAGGTTGTGTTCTGCGAATTCCGGCGGGGCTGGTGCGGGTATTTGTGCGATACGGTTTGGCGGGTCCGGTGTTTCGGGCCATCATATTGAATAATCTGGTTTCTGGCGGAACGAATGGCGACAGGCATTGCTTCAAAGGACTTTCCCAGGCGAAGCGGCGGGCCCGGCCCGTGCGGGGTTGGCGGGAGTTTGGCCGGAACCGCCATGAATTTGCCGGCATCGCCTGAAAAGGCGGGGGACGGAACCGCGCGGGAAGGCAATGGACGATGGGCGTGACGTCGAAACGTATCCTGGTGACCGGAGGCGCGGGCTTTCTGGGCTCGCACCTGTGCGAACGGCTGCTGGCCGCCGGGCATGACGTCCTGTGCGTGGACAACTATTTCACCGGCCGGCGCGACAATGTCGCCCACCTGATTGGCAACAGCCGGTTCGAGGTCATGCGCCATGACGTGACCTTCCCGCTCTATGTGGAAGTGGACGAGATCTACAACCTGGCCTGCCCGGCGAGCCCGGTGCACTATCAGCACGACCCGGTCCAGACCACCAAGACCAGCGTTCACGGCGCGATCAACATGCTGGGGCTGGCCAAGCGGCTGCGCGCCAAGATCCTGCAGGCCTCGACTTCCGAGGTCTACGGCGACCCGACGGTGCATCCGCAGACCGAGGATTACTGGGGGCATGTCAATCCGATCGGCTTCCGGTCGTGCTATGACGAGGGCAAGCGCTGCGCCGAGACGCTGTTCTTCGACTATCACCGCCAGCACCGGCTGCGCATCAAGGTGGCGCGGATCTTCAACACCTACGGGCCGCGGATGCATCCGCAGGACGGGCGGGTGGTGTCGAACTTCGTCATGCAGGCGCTGCGGGGCGAGCCGATCACCATCTACGGCGAAGGGGCGCAGACGCGGTCCTTTTGCTATGTCGACGACCTGATCGGCGGGCTGGTCGGGCTGATGGAGACCGGCGACGACGTCACCGGGCCGATGAACATCGGCAATCCGGTGGAAATGACCATCCGCGAACTGGCCGAACTGGTGATCGACCTGACCGGATCGCGGTCGCGGCTGGTGTTCGAGCCCCTGCCGCAGGACGATCCGGTGCAGCGCCGGCCGGACATTTCGCTGGCACAGGCCAAGCTGGGCTGGACGCCGAGGGTGGAACTGCGCGACGGGCTGCGGCAGACGATCGGCTATTTCGACGCGCTGCTGCGCGGGTCGGCCGCCGAAGCCGGGGGGCGCGCATGAAGGCGCTGGCCGGCACCGATCCCTCCGTTTCCCGCGGTCGCGCTTCGACGCTGTGGCTGGTGGCGGCGCTGGTGGGGTTTCTCAGCGTTCTGGCGGTGAACGGTCGGCCGCTCTTCTATTTCGATACGATCGGCTATGTCAGCCAGGGCAATCAGGCGCTGGTGCAGCTGGGACTGGCCTCGCCGGCGCCGGCCGCCACCGGCGAGGCCGCCGCTTCGCAGGGGGCGGTGCGCACCGTCGACGGGTCGCGCTCGCCCGTCTATTCGCTGATGGCCGGGATCTTTTCGCAGCTTGGCATGCTTGAAGGTGTCCTGCTGGCCAATGCCGTCGCGCTGGCGCTGGCGGCGGGGGTCCTCGCGCGGGTACTGGGGCGGACGCTGCTGGCCGGGCGGCCCTGGGCCGAGACGCTGGCGATGCCGCTGGTGGCGGCCTCGTTCGGGTCGCTGCCGTTCTTCGCCGCCTATCTGATGCCTGACCTTCTGACCCCGGTGGTGCTGATCGTGCTGGCGACGCTGGCCGTCTTTGGCGCGGACATGCGGCGGAGCGAACTGGTGCTGGCCTATCTGGTCGGCTCGTTCGCGGTGATGGCGCATCTGTCGCATTTCCCGGTGGCGGGGCTGGTCTTCCTGGCCGCGGTCCCGCTGGCCTTCCTGACCCGGAAGCGGCGCTGGTGGCTGGGGCCGGCGGTCATCGTGCTGATCCTGGCGACGGCCTGGGCGCAGCAGGCGGCCTTTCGCCTGGCCGCCCAGAAGGTCGCCCATTCCGAAGTGGTGATCCGCCCGTTCCTGACGGCGCGGCTGATCCAGGACGGGCCGGGCTATGCCTATCTTCAGGCCCATTGCCCGGATGCGGCGATCGTCACCTGCCGCCTGTGGGATGCGCTGCAGATTTCGACCGATCCCTACCGGCTGACCGCGTCGCACATCGTCTTTGAATCCAGCCGTCAGCTGGGATCGTTCCTGTTGATGAACCCGGACGACAAGAAGGCGGTGGCCGACGATCAGGTGCATTTCCTTGAGGAAGTGGTGAAGGAACGTCCGCTGGCGGTGGCGCTGGCCTTCGGCCGCAACGTGCTGGCCCAGGCCGGCATGGTCAGCGTCGACATGACCCTGCCTTCCGCCAAGATCGAGATGCGCAACGCCGAGGTCGGCGGGGCCCTGACCGGGCCGCTGGCTCAGGGCCGGTTGCGCCCCGGTGCGGCCTGGCTGCCGGAACTGACGCGGGCGCAGTCGGCGCTCTATGTCGCCAGCCTGGTGTTCGCGCTGGTGCTGATGGTGCTGCCGGGCGCGCTGCCGGGCGGGATGCGGCTGTTCGTGCTGATGATCCTGGCCGGGCTGGTCGCCAATGCCGTGGTGTGCGGCGGGATTTCGCAGCCGGCCACGCGCTATGGATCGCGGGTGATCTGGCTGCTGCCGTGGCTGGCGGTGCTGGCCGCTCTGGCGGCGACGGCCCGCCGGGCGGAGGGTGCGGCATGAGCGCGCCCCCGACCATACCGGCGACCATATCGGTGATCATGCCGGCCTTCCGCGCCGAGGCGCTGATGCCGCGGGTCCTGGCACCGCTTCTGGCGATGCAGGCGCGCGGCGAGGTGGCCGAGGTGATCGTCGTCGACGACCGCTCGCCCGACCGCACCGCCGAGGTGGCGCGGGCGCTGGGCGCGCGGGTCATCACCACGCCGGTGAACGGCGGGCCGGGGGTGGCGCGCAACCTGGCGGCCCAGGAGGCGAAGGGCGAGGTCCTGTGGTTCGTCGACAGCGACGTGATCGCCCATCCCGACGGGGCGGGGCGGCTGCAGGCAGCCTTTGCCGACAGCCAGGTGGCGGCGGTGTTCGGATCCTATGACGAGACGCCGCCGGGCGGCTGGTTCTCGCGCTATCGCAACCTGATGCACCGCTATTACCACCAGACGGCGCGGCGCACTGCACGCACCTTCTGGGCCGGGTGCGGGGCGGTGCGCGCCGATCTGTTCCGCCGGATCGGCGGGTTCGACGTGGCCACCTACCGGGTGCCGTCGATCGAGGATATCGAGCTTGGCTACCGCATCCATGCGACCGGCGGGCTGATCTGCGTCGATCCGGGCCTTCTGGGCAAGCACCTGAAGATCTGGACGGTCCGCAATGCCATCTTCACCGACATCTTCCGCCGGGCACTGCCCTGGTCGCGGCTTCTGATCGCGCGCGAAGGGCTGGGAGACGACCTGAACACCTCGCGCGTCGAGCGGCTGCGGGCGGTGTTGGCCGGGCTGGTGGGGCTGTCGTTGCTGGCCCTGCCGTTCGCGGTGCGGTTCTGGTGGCTGCCGCTGGCGCTGTTCGTTCTGGCGATCCTGGCCAACCTGCGGCTTTACCGCTTTTTCCTGCGGCACCTCGGGCCGCTTCGGGCAACCGCGGCAATGCTGTATCATCAGCTTTATTACATCTATTCGGCGGGCGCCTTTGCCTGGTGCCTGTTCGAGTATCACATTCTAGGCGTAAGGAATCGGTTGCATGTCCCCTGACGATCAGGCCGTCCCCGTGAAAGTCCGTGCCGGCGCCAAGGCGGCAACCGCCGCCCTGGGCGCGCGCCATCCCGCCCATGCCGGCCTCCGGCAGGCGGCCGAAGGCTTCGACGGCCTGTCGCTGTCGGTGGTCATCCCCGCCTACAACGAGGAAGGCGCCGTCGCCCATACGATCGAGGACGTCCGCCGCGAGATGGACGCGACCGGCGTTCCCTACGAGATCATCGTCATCGACGACGGGTCCGAGGACCGCACGCTGGAGATCGCCCAGGCGAGCGGCGCCATCGTCGACACCAACCAGGTCAACATCGGCTATGGCGCGGCGCTGAAGCGCGGCATCCGCCATGCGCAGTTCGAATATGTGGCGATCATCGACGCCGATGGCACCTATCCGGCGCGCTTCCTGCCGGGCATGCTGAAACTGTGCCGCGATCAGGACATGGTGGTGGGCGACCGCGGCGCGGCGATGAAGAACGTGCCCTGGATCAGGAAACCGGCGAAATGGGTGCTGAACACCTTTGCCTCGTTCCTGGCCGAGCGGCGGCTGAACGACCTGAATTCGGGGCTGCGGGTGTTCCGCAAGTCGGAGCTGGTGCCCTTCGTCCCGCTTCTTCCGCAGCAGTTTTCCTTTACCACCACCATCACCCTGTGCATGTCCTGCAACGGCAAGCGGATGATCTACACGCCGATCGAATACGGCAAGCGGGTGGGCAAGTCGAAGATCCGGCCGGTGGATTTCGTCAACTTCATCATCCTCGTCCTGCGTATGACCGTGCTGTTCAACCCGCTTCGGGTGTTCATTCCGCTGGGGCTGGGGCTGATCGGGGTGGGGACGGCCAAGTTCATCTATGACCTGTTCCTCGACAACCTGTCGGAAACCACGGTCCTCGCTTTCCTGTCGGCGCTGATCATCTGGTCGCTGGGGCTGATCGCCGACATGATCTCGCGCCTGCATCTGAGGCCTTGATGCGGACGGGTGTGGGCCGATGATGTCGCGCGCCGTGAAGAAATGGCTGCTGCGCGCCGGGGGGTCGGCGCTGGCACTGGTGCTGATCTTTCACTTCCTGCCGAAGGAGGCGATCCTCGAAGGGTTCCGGCGGCTGACGCCGGGGGTGTTCTTCGGGGTTTTGGCGGCCTTTCTGGCCTGCCATTTGGCGGCGGCGTTCAAGTGGTGGATGCTGATGGGCCGGGCCTTGCCATTTGCCCAGGCGCTGCGCGCTCATTTCGCCGGGCTGGCCGCCAACCTGGCGCTGCCCGGTGCGGCCGGGGGCGATGCGGTGCGGGCGGGGCTGGCGCATGTGCGGCTGAAGGACGGGCCGCGGGTTGCCGCCGCGGCGGTGGGCGACCGGCTGATCGACATGGTGGGGCTGGCGTGCCTGTCGCTTCTGGGGCTGGTGTTCCTGTCGGGCCGCGCCAACGCGACCCTGGCCTGGAGCCTGGCGGCCATCGTCATCGGCGGCGCGGTCCTTGCCCTGTTCGTCTTTCCGGCGGTGGCGCGCGGGTTGTGGGCGCGCTTTCCCCGCCTGCCGGCCAAGGGGCTGGGCCTGCGGCTCGCGGACGCTTTCGGTACGCTCGGCCGCCAGCCGGCGCTATTGCTCATGGCGCTGGTTCTGTCGATGGCGATCCAGGCGGTGCTGATCTGGCTGTCGATCCGGCTGGCCGCGGCGGTGGGCGTCGACATCCCCGCCGCCGCCTGGTTCTTCGGCTGGCCGATCGCCAAGATCATCGCCACGCTTCCGCTGTCGCTGGGCGGGCTCGGGGTGCGGGAAAGCTCGCTTGCCGCACTGCTGGTTCCGTTCGGCGCCAGCGCGCCCGAGGTCGTGGCCTCGGGCCTTGCCTGGCAGGCGATCCTTTACCTTGCGGGCCTGTTGGGCGCGCTGGTCCTTCTGATTTCCGGCGGGCGCCTTCGGACCCGCGAAGCCATTTCTGAACCGATTTCGACGGAGACCTTGCCATGACCGCGCCGCCCGAGGTTCTGATTCTGGGCGCCGGCCCGGCGGGGGTTGCCGCTGCGCACGCCCTGACCAAGGGGGCCAAGGCCCGGGTCCGGGTGCTGGAGCGCGCGCCGCGCGCTGGCGGCAATTCCACCAGTTTCCAGATCGAAGGCATCTGGTGCGACTATGGCTCGCACCGCTTTCACCCGGTGGCTGATCCCAAGGTCATCGCCGATGTGAAGGGGCTGCTGGGCGACGACCTGCTGCTGCAGCCGCGCCACGGCCGCATCCGGCTGGGCGGGCGCTGGATCCACTTTCCGCTGAAGCCGCTGGACGCACTTCTGCGCCTGCCGCCGGCCTTCGCGGCGCGGCTTTTTGGCGACATGGCGGTGAAACCCTTCCGCAAGAAGGGCGGGCGCGCCAAGAGCTTTTCCTCGGTGCTTTACGACGGGCTGGGTCCGACGATTTCGGAAAGCTTCTACTTTCCCTATGTCAGGAAGCTCTGGGGGCTCGATCCCGACAAGCTGGCGGTGACGCTGGCCGAGCGGCGGGTTTCGGCGGGTTCGGTCGGCAAGATCCTGGGCAAGATGCTGCGGATGCTGCCGGGGATGAAGGGGCCGACGACCGGGCGCTTCTACTATCCGAAGAAGGGGTTCGGCCAGATCACCGGGGCGATGGTCGAGGCGTCGCGCAAGGCGGGGGCGGATTATGCCTTCAACGCCGACATCCTGCGGATCGAGCGCGACGGCAACCGGGTGACGGGCGTCGTGGTGAAGGGGCCGGAGGGCGAGCGCCGGCTGGCGGCGCAGCAGGTCTTTTCGACCATTCCGCTGACGGCGGCGGTGCGGCTGATGGACCCGCCGGCGCCCGAGGCCGTGGTCAAGGCCGCCGAGTCGATCCGCTTTCGTGGGATGATCCTCGTCTACCTGATCCTCAAGACCGATCAGTTCACCGAATATGACGCGCATTATTTCCCCGAGCTTTCCATCCCGATCAGCCGGATGTCGGAACCCAAGAACTACAATTCCGCCGAAGGGCCGAAGGGGCTGACGATCCTGTGCGGGGAGCTGCCCTGCGATCCCGGCGAGAAGTGGTGGTCGATGAGCGACGAGGAGCTGGGGCGGCAATACGTGGGCTGGCTGAACGGCCTCGGCCTGCCGGTCCGCTGCGAGGTGCTGCGCTGCGAGACCCGGCGGATCGGGCAGGCCTATCCGGTCTATGACCTGGACTACCAGCGCCATTTCGACGTGGTCGACGGCTGGCTGGGTTCGCTGGACGGGTTCCTGTCGTTCGGCCGGCAGGGGCTGTTCGCCCATGACAATACCCATCATGCCTTTGCGATGGCCTATGCGGCGGCGGGCTGCCTGACGCCCGACGGCGGCATCGACCGGGCGGCCTGGGCGGCGCACCGCGCCGAGTTCGAACACCACCGGGTGGAAGATTGACCGGGCGGGGCAGTCAGGTCCGGGCGCGAGGGGCGGGGCCGTGGGCGCGGGCGTGACGTCGATCCTGATGTATCACTCGGTCTCGGACCGGGGGGGCGCGACGTCGATCGCGCCCAAGGTCTTTGCCATGCAGATGCGGGTGCTGGCCGAAAGCGGTGTCGCCGTCCTGAGCCTCGACGACTGGCTGGCGGCGCGCGAGGCGGGACACCTGCCGGCGCGGTCGGTGGTCATCACCTTCGACGACGGGTTCCAGGATTTCGCCGAGGCCGCCTGGCCGGCGATGCGGCGGCAGGGGTTCGTGCCGATCGTCTACCTGCCGACCGGCCTTGTCGGCAAGGCCGAGGACTGGCGCGGCATCGCCAGCCCGCCCCGGTCGCTGATGGGCTGGGACACGATCCGGGCGCTGTCGGCCGAGGGCGTGCTGTTCGGCAGCCATACGGTCAGCCATCCCGACCTGACCGCGATGAGCCTGGCCGATGCGCGCTGCGAACTGGTCCGGGCGCAGGTGGCGATCGAGGACCGGCTGGGCCGACCGGTCCAGCATTTCGCCCCGCCCTACGGCCTGTCCTCGCCGGAGGTGCGCACCGAGATCGCCGGGCTTTACCGCACATCGGTGGGCACAAGGCTGGGCGAGGCCGGACGCGGCGCCGACCTGCACGACCTGCCGCGGCTGGAGATGTTCTATTTCACCGACGAACGGCGCTGGCGCGACCATCTGGCCGGGCGCGGCGCGGCCTATCTGGCGCGGCGGCGGCTGATGCGGTCGGTCAAGGCGCGGCTGATGCGGCCCTGGGCGGGGCTTTGAATGTCGGTCGAGCGGCAGTTCAGCCGGGGCGTGGCCTGGATGGCGCTTGGCAACTGGGTCGAGCAGGCGGTGAACTTCGCCGTCTTCGTGACGCTGGCCCGGCTTCTGGGCACGCGCGACTACGGGCTTCTGTCGATGGCGTCGGTGTTCATCGTGCTGTCCGAACAGCTGGTGCGCGAAAGCCTGTCGGAATATCTGATCGCGCTGCATGATCCGCGCCCCGGCGACTTCGACGCCAATTTCTGGCTGCTGGCCGGGCTGGGGGTGGCGCTGGCGGTCGTGCTGGCCGCGATCGCGCCCTGGGTGGCGCGGGCTTACGGCGAACCCGAGGTGCGGGGCCTGATCCTGGCCCTGGCGCCATCGGTGATCATCGTGGCGCTGAACGCGGTGCCGGTCGCCATATTGCGGCGGCAACTCGAGTTCCGCGTCCTGTCCCTGCGCGCCATCGCCGGGGTGGTGGCGGGCGGCGTGGTCGGGATCGGCATGGCGCTGAAGGGGTTCGGGGTCTGGAGCTTTGTCGGCCAGTGGCTGACGCTGATTTCAACGAACGCAGTGATGGCCTGGACGGCGGTCGACTGGCGGCCGGGGTTCGCCGCGAGCCGGGCCGAACTGCGCCGCGCCGCGACCTTCGGCGCGCAGGTGCTGGGTCTCAGGGCCGGGGAGCTGGCGGCGACGCAGACGCCCTTGCTGATCATCGGGGCGACGCTGGGGCCGGTGGCGACCGGGTTGTTTTCGGTGTCGTGGCGGCTGGTCGAAACCCTGTCGTTCCTGATCGTCACGCCCTTGCGGCAAGCCTCGCAATCGGCCTTCGCGGCGCTGACCCGGCAGGGTGGCGGCGCTGGGGCGCTGCTTCTGGACATCGCGCGGCTGACCGGGGTGGTGGCGCTGCCGTTCTTCGTGGGCCTGTCGATCCTGTCCGGCCCGATGATCCTGCTGGTCTTCGGGCCGGACTGGCTGGGTGCGGCGCCGGTCCTGGCGGTGATGGCGGCGATGGGGGTCTATCTGTGCCTGAACCGGGTGCAGATGGCCTTTTGCCTGGCGGCCGGGCAGGCGGGGGCGATCTCGGCCCTGGCCTGGGCGGTGGTGGCGCTGGCCGCCGGGCTGATCTGGCTGGCCTCGGCGCATGGGATCGTGGCGGTGGCGGTGGCAGCGGTGGCGGCGCAGTTTGTGCTGTGGCCGATCTACTACCGGATCGTGTCGCGCATCGCCGGCCTGCCGGCCTGGGCGTTCGTCGCCTGCCATCTGCGGCCGCTGATCGGGGCGGCGGTGATGGCGCTGCCGGTCATGGCGGTGGCGCATGCGTTGGCCGGGCAACGGCCGGTCGTGGTGCTGGCGGCGGCGGTGCCGGTGGGGGTGGCGGTCTATCTGGCCTTTGCGCTGGTCTTCATGCGCGACCGCTTCGCGCTGTTGATGGGCCTGGTGCGGGGGCGGCAATGACAGGGGCGAGGCAGAGGTGAAACCCGGCATGAGACCATTGCGCATCCTGATGTTCACGACGTTCTACCCGCCCTATTCCTTCGGGGGCGACGCGGTGGGCGTGCAGCGCATGGCCCGGGCGCTGGCGGCGCGCGGCCATCAGGTGACAGTGGTCCATGACGAGGACAGCTATCTGATCCTTGGCGGCAAGCCGCAGGCCGAAGGCGCGCCGGACGGGGTGCGGCGGGTCGGGCTTCGCGCCGCGAACGGGTTCCTGTCAAACCTTCTGACCCAGCAGACCGGGCGGCCGACCGTTCATGCCGGCCGCATCCAGCGGCTGATCGACGAGATGCAGCCCGACATCCTGTGGTACAACAATACCTCGCTGGTGGGCGGGCCGGGGCTTCTGGCCTATGGCGCGGGGCTCAAGGTCTATGAGGCGCACGAACATTGGCTGGTCTGCCCGACCCACGTGCTGTGGCGGCACGGCCGCGAGCTGTGCGAGGAACGCCAATGCCTGCGCTGCGTGCTGAACTACCGCCGGCCGCCGCAGTTGTGGCGCTATACCGGGCTTCTGGACCGGATGCTGGACAAGGCCGACCTGATCATCGCCAAGTCCGAGTTTTCGCGCACCCGCCACGCGGCCTTCGGCCTGCGGCAGAAGATGGAAGTGCTGCCCTATTTCCTGCCCGACCTCGACGCGGGCGCGGTCGCGCCCTTCGCCGGCCACCCGCGCCCCTATTTCCTGTTCGTGGGGCGGCTGGAGAAGATCAAGGGATTGCAGGACGTCTTTCCGGCGATGGACAAGTATCCTGACGCCGATCTGCTGATCCTGGGTGACGGCGACTATGCGGACGAGCTGAAGCGGCTGGCGGAAGGCAATCCGCGCATCCGGTTCCTGGGCCGCAAGTCGCCGGACGAGTTGAATGCCTATTACCGGGGGGCGCTGGGGCTGATCGTGCCTTCGGTCTGCTACGAGACCTTCGGGATCATCCTGATCGAAAGCTTTCGGTTGGGAACGCCGGTCATCGCCCGGCGGCTGGGGCCGTTCCCCGAGATCGTCGAACGGTCGGGCGGGGGCCTGCTGTTTTCCGATGAGGCGTCGCTTCTCGCGGCGATGCGGCAGTTGCAGGGCGATCCGGCCAACCGGGCGCAAATGGCTGCCGACGCACGCGCCGCCTTCGAGGCCAATTGGCGCGAGGATCGGGTGCTGGCGGCCTATGGCGACACGCTGGCCCGCGCCGCGCGGGCGCGGGGCCATGGTGAACTGGCGGCGCTGCTTGAGGCCGGGGCCTTCACGGGGCCAGTAACGGGGCCAGTCACGGCGGCGGCAGGCTGAGACCGGCCCGCCGCCGCGCTGGTTGCGGCCTCAGGCCAGGACGCCGACCCGCTGGAAGAACCAGTAGGCGCCGATGGCCGCGATGATCAGCGATCCGGGAATGACGACCCGCTGGCGATACCAGGGCTTGTTGCCGAACCAGATGCCGAGCAGCGCGAAGCAGATGGCGATGATCGTCAGCTGGCCAAGCTCGACGCCGACGTTGAAGCTGAGCAGGCCGACCAGGAAATCCTCGTTCGCCAGGTTGAAGTCGCGCAGCGCGCTGGCGAAGCCGAGCCCGTGCAGCAGGCCGAAGCAGAAGACCACCGCCGGCCGCCAGGGACTGAGGTTCGGGCTGAGGATGTTCTCGACCGCGACATAGACGATCGAGGCGGCGATCAGCGGCTCGACGATTTCGCGCGGCACGTTGACGATGCCGGCGGTTCCCAGCCCGAGCGTCAGGGTGTGGGCGACGGTGAAGGCCGTCACCTGCATCAGGATCGGCCGCATGCGGGTGGACAGCAGGAAGATGCCGGTGACGAACAGGATATGGTCCAGCCCCTCGGGCAGGATGTGCTGGTAGCCGATGCTGATGAAGTCGGTCACCATGTCGATGGTGGTGCGCGACTTCACGTCGTCGATGACGATGTCCTTGCTGGTCCCGCCCTTCTCGATCATCTCGATATGGAGCGAACGGGCATGGGGCGCGATGGTGCGCAGGAGAACCTTGCCGAATTTCGGTTCCCAGCCGAAGGCAAAGGTCTTGGCGCCGGGCGGCATGTCGCCCTGGAACTCGAAGTTGGTCTTGCGCACCTTGCTCAGGTCACCCACGTCGGCGAACTGGACGCTGACCAGCTTGGCCGGAACCTGCTGGCCGTTGACGATGAAGCGCAGGCCGGCCAGGAATTCGGGCTGGAACTGTTCATAGACCTTCTGCAGTTCCGCCGGCGGCAGCGCCCTCAGCCGGTTGTATTCCTGGGCATTGGGGCTGTCGTTGGTGTCCTTCACCTCGGGGTCGATCCCGGCGAGGATCGCTTCGAGGTTGATCTCGAAGTGCATGCCGAAATGGCTGGCGGCGCGGTCGAAGTTGACGGCGGCGTTGGTGGCGACGAAGACGTGGGCCTGGGCCGCGGTGCCTTGCAGGCCGATCCACAGGGCAAGGATCAGCGATTGAAGCCAGGCGATCCGGCGCCAGAGGTTCGGAAGGGGCTTCGCGTAGGTCGACATTGGATTACTCCTTGCGGGGAAAAGCACTGCGCTGGGCTATGGGGTTTCGGTGGCGATCCGGTGGGCGTTGGCCATGACCGGAAGGGTGATGGTGGTGGCGGGAATGGCGGGCAGGACCGAGGCATCGGCCAGGTGCAGGCGCGACAGGCCGTGCGGGCGGCCCAGCCGGTCGCTTTGGCCGGGCCGGGGGCTGCGGGCCATCGGCACGGTCCCGCCGGCGTGGAAGGATGAACCGGGCGGGTTGACGCGGGCGGCGAAGGCGAGCGGCACGAGCCCGCCGCGCGCCAGGCTGGCGCCGACCCGGCGGGCGGCGGCGCGGAAGCGGGCGGGCTGGTCGGCCGGCGGCGTGACCCGCGCCCGAAGCCGCCCGTCGGGCGCCAGCGTCAGTTCGGCCCGGGCCGAATGGTCGGAGTGAAGGAAGACCTGCGCCACCATCAGCCGCCGCGCTAGGACCCGCCACAGGGGCGCGCTGCCGGGCAGCCGGCGGCCATAGCTGCGGATCAGGTCGGCGGCGTAAAATTCGTTCCAGCCGTAGATCTGGGCGTGGACGAGATAGGGCGAGATCGCCGGATCGTCGAGTTCGAGGAAAAGCTGCGCCAGCGTGTGCAGGGGCAGCCGGTCGGGACGGGTCGGTGCGGCGCGGCGCGCGACCGCTGGAAGGAACCCGTGCTGGCTGTCGAGGAGCGTCAGCGCGCCGCCCGCGGGCTGCGAGGCCAGCAGGACGCGCGCGCTTTCCAAGACGCCCGCGGCCAGAAAGGCCCGCTCGCCTGCGACCGTCGCGCCGTCGGCAAGGGTCAGGGTGACGCCGGCCGGCCCCTCGGCAAAGCGGCGGACCGGCGCGCCGGGCCGGTAGCTGAAGCCGGGCAGGGCGCAGAGGTCGGCCAGCCGCTGTTCGGCCGACCAGATCAGCCGCCATGGGCAACCGTGCAGGCACTGGCCGCAGGCGCGGCAACCCGGCGCGACCGCCTGCCGCGCCAGCCCAAGCGTGGCGCCCACGTCCGGGCCGGCCGCCGTCCGGTAGCGGCCGAGGAAGGCCCGGGCTTGCGGCCCGAGCGGCAGGGGCGTGCGGCCGGCCATCGGCAGGGCGGGAAACAGCGCCTCGAGCGCATCGCCGGCGCCGCTGACCGGCAGGAAGTCCGTGATCGCCCGGTAATGCGGGGCAAGGTCGTCGGCGCTGACCGGCCAGCCGGCCATGTCGGCGGCGCGGTAGGGCAGGAGCGCCGATCCCCACAGGTTCGACAGCCCCCCCGCCGCCGCCGAGGCGCGCAGGTGGAATGCCTCGGCCCCTTCGGCAAAGGTCGCGTCAGCGGGCTCCATCGCGAAATCCGACCCGTAGCGGCGGACCCCGCCCGGTGGCGCTTCGGCCTGCCCGGCCTGCCAGGCGGCGCGGTCGGCGGCGCTCCATCCCTCGGGTGTGCCGGCGGCCATGCGGTCGCGGCGGGCGACATTCTCGGGTTCGAGCCGCTTGCCCACGTCAAGCATGATCACCTGGCGCCCGCGCGCCAGAAGGCCGCTGGCCACCGAAACGCCCGAGGGGCCGGAACCGACGACCAGATCAGCCACCCGTGCCCCCCGTCGCATCCGCACCGGCATCGCGGTGCAGGATCAGGATGTCGCCGTCGCCCAGCGTGCCGGGCAGGCGGGTTTCCAGTTGCAGCCGCCCGGCCTTCAGGTCGGCGTCGAGCGAGGGCAGGCTGCGGAATGTGCGGTCGGGAAAGACCACGACGATGGTCAACGCCCCCGGCGCCTGGATGGCGGCGCGATAATCGTCCTCGGTGAAGATCGCGCCCCAGTCGGCCTGAAAATGGGTGCGGTAGATGTCGCCGGCGTAGGCGATGGTATAGACCCGTTCGCCGGGCTTGCGGTGGGCCTCGGCAAAGTCGTAGGCGCCGGCCAGGTCCTGCTTTGGCGCGATGTAGTTGCGCGCCGCCATCGCCGCCGACACCAGAACCATCCCGGCCAGCGCCAGCGGGAAGAGCCAGCGCCCGAGCGCCGGGCCGGTCAGCCGCGCGAGGCCGGCGCACACGAGCTGCACCCCGCAGACGATCAGCAGCAGGAGAAGGGCGATGTCGGTAAAGAAGAACCGCGGCCAGATCCGCATGCCGAGGCCCAGAAGCAGCACGACGGTCAGGAGGATATGGCCGAAGGTCACCGGCGCGACCAGCGGCGCCCGGCGGCGCAGCGCCACCGCGCCAAGGGCCGACAGGGCCAGCACGCCAAGGCCGATCAGCGTGACCAGCGGCCCCGCCTGCCCGACCCCGGTGCGGATCGCCTCGTACGCGGTCCAGAGCGGGTTCTGGTATTCCTGCATCGGATCGCCGGCCGAGGTTTCGGCAACCCCGTGGACGGTGCTGAGCAGGCTGGGCAGCAGCGGTGCATAAAGCGCGATGGTGACGAGGCCGCCGATCAGGAACCCGGCGAAGGGCTTGGCCAGAAGGTCGCGGTCCAGCCGGCCGGCCCGCCAGGCGGCGGCCACCAGCCACAGCCACACCAGACCCAGCGTCACGAAGAAGAAGGCCCCGGTCAGGTGGGTGAAGATGGTCGCGGCCATCGCGACGGCGAACCACAGCCAGCTTTGCCAGCGCCGGTCGTCAAGCCCCCGCAGGAACAGCAGGAACCCGACGATCGAGAAGAGCGCCATCCCGGTGTAGCCGCGGGCATTCTGCGAAAACCAGATGTGATGGTAGGAAAGCGCCAGCAGAAGCGCGGTGGCATGGGCGGAGATGCTGCCCGCCGCGCGCCGGGCCAGCGCCCAGGTGGCGGCGATCGACAGCAGGCCGAAGACCAGCGCCGGCAGGCGGATCGCCCAGGGCGCGTCGCCGAAGAGCTGCATCGAGGCCTTGGCGGCCAGGTTGTGCAGATAGTGGTGGTTCATCGAATAGCTTTGCATCATCTCGCCCCAGCCGAGGCGCAGATGCGTGTCGACGGTGGCGATCTCGTCGAACCACAGGGGGCCGTTCAGGCCAAAGAGCCGCAGCGCCAGCGCCAGCACCAGGATCAGCGCCAGGATCGCGTATTCCTGCCGGTTGTTGTCAGTCATGCGCCACCGCCCGCACGTTTTTCGGCGATGACGTCGGCGATGATTTCCGACAGGGGCCGGCGCGGACGGAAGCCGACGGTGCGTTCCAGCTTCGAGACGTCGGGCAGACGGCGGGCCATGTCCTCGAACCCTTCGGGATAGACGTCGGAATAGGGCACCAGCCGGATTTCGGACGCCGATCCGGTGGCGGCGATCACCTGTTCGGCCAGCGCGCGGATGGTGACTTCCTGATCGTTGGCGACGTTGAACACCTGGCCGCGCGCCGCCGGTTCGCCCATCAGCCGCACCATCGCCTCGACCACGTCCTTGACATGGCCGAAGCAGCGCGACTGTTCGCCCGAGCCGTGGACCAGCAGCGGCCGCCCGTCGAGCGCTGCCTGGATGAAGTTCGGCACCACCATGCCGTAGCGGCCGGTCTGGCGCGGGCCGGTGGTGTTGAAGAAACGCAGGATCACTACCGGCAGGTTCTGTTCGCGGGCGTAGGCCAGCGCCAAAAATTCGTCGAGCGTCTTGGCGCAGGCATAGGACCAGCGCAGGTTCTTCGTCGCGCCGATGGTCAGGTCGTCGTCTTCGCGGAACGGGAATTTCGTGGCCTTGCCATAGACCTCCGAGGTCGAGGCGACGAAGGTCGGCACCTTGCGCTTCAAGGCCGCGTGCAGGACGTTTTCGGTGCCGCGCACGTTGGTCAGGATCGAGCGCGAGGGTTCGTCCATGATGAGCTTGACGCCGACGGCAGCGGCCAGGTGGAAGATCACGTCGGCCTTGTCGGCCAGCCGGTTCACCTGATCCTCGTCGAGGATGGTGCCTTCGGTGAAATGCAGCCGGTTCGATCCTTCGATCGCCGCCAGATTCGCCCGCCGTCCGGTGGACAGGTCGTCCAGTACGCTGACCTCGTGTCCGTCGGCCACCAGCCGTTCGCAGAGATGCGACCCGATGAACCCTGCGCCGCCGGTAATGAAAATTCTCATGTCGTTTCAGCCAATAAACCCGCCAATTGCGGCGACGTTAGCATGACCGACGGGCGGGCCGCATAGGGGAAATGCGGTGATTGTTGCAAAATGGGTGGCAATGGCGGGGAAGGGCGGCTTTGTTGCGGCCCCGGCCCGGGGGAGGGCAGGCCGATCGCCGCCGCGCCGGCATCGCCGGCTTGTCTTTGGAAAGCGGTGGCGGTTCTGCTAGTCTGGCCGGCGCAGACCCAGCGGTCTTGTGACGGGTCTTGCGGGTTGTCGTTGGTGATTGGTGGCCAATGTATGCCCTGTTGGCGAATTGATACGGATTTCGGCTACAGACGGCTGATGGCCGGTGCGGTCGCATTTGACGGACAGGTGCCAGATGAGGCTTCTATGGCCCATTGGCGCCGGAAAGAGATTGAGGACACATGATGACGGCTTCCTTTTCGATGTTTTCGTCTCTGAAGGACAAGATCGCGGCGCGCGAGGCGCGGGTGGTCACGGTCGGGCTGGGCTATGTCGGTCTGCCCCTGGCGCTGACCATCAACGAATGCGGCTTTCCGGTTACCGGGTTCGACCTGAACACGGCGCGGGTGGCGTCGATCAACGCCGGCGAGAGGGTCATTTCCTATTTCGCCGAGGACCGGATCGCCAAGGCGCGGGCCGGCGGGCGCTTTGGCGCGTCGAGCGATCCGGCGGTGCTGGCGGCGGCCGACATCATCCTGATCTGCGTGCCGACGCCGCTGTCGGCCGAGCGCGAGCCGGATCTTGGCTATGTGGTCCGCGCTGCCGAAACCGTCGCAGGCCAGTTGCGCCCCGGCCAGCTGGTGGTGCTGGAAAGCACCGTCTGGCCCGGGGCCACCGCCACGGTGGTCAAGCCGATCCTCGAACGCGGCGGGCTGCGCGCCGGCACCGATTTCTTCCTCGGGTTCTCGCCCGAGCGCGAAGATCCGGGCAACGCCAGCTTTGACACCAAGTCGATCCCCAAGGTGGTCGGCGCCGACGATGCCCAGTCGCGCGAATTGCTGGACCGGTTCTATTCGCAGGTCGTCACCCGCACCGTGCCGGTCAGCTCGCTGGCCACGGCCGAGGCGGTGAAACTGGCCGAAAACAGCTTCCGCACCGTCAACATCGCGCTGGTCAACGAGATGAAGGTGGCGATGGAGGCGATGGGCGTCGATGTCTGGGAAGTGGTGCAGGCGGCGGCGACCAAGCCCTTCGGCTACATGCCTTTCTACCCCGGGCCGGGGATCGGCGGCGACTGCATTCCGGTCTCGCCGGTCTATCTGAGCTGGCGGGCGCGGGATGTGGGTTCGTCCCTGCCGATCGTCGACCTGGCGCGCCACAACAACGACACCGCGCCCGACCGGCTGGCCGGGCGGGTCATCAGCGAGATCGCCGCCCAGTCGGGGCGCGGCGCGGAAGGGGCGCGGGTGCTGGTCCTGGGGATTTCCTACAAGAAGAACATCGAGGACACCCGCGAAAGCCCGGCGCTGGCGATGCTGAACCGGCTGGAGGCGATGGGGGCGGTCTGCGACTATCACGACCCCTATTTCCCGGTGATGCCGGTGACGCGCGACCATCCGCGACTGGCCGGGCGCCGGTCGGTGGCCCTGAGCGAGGCTTCGGTGGCAAGCTACGATGCAGTGGTCATCACCACCGACCACAGCGCCGTCGACTATGGCCTGGTCGGCCGGGCGGCGCGGCTGCTGCTGGACACGCGCAACGCCTATGCTTCGGCGGCAAAGCCGGCGGCGCGCTATGTCAAGATCTGATCCGCCGCGCCCGAATCGGTGCGGGGCGGGGGCGGCCGATTTCAATCTTGGGTTGTTCTGCGGCCCGGTCCGGGGTGCAGTATGGATTGCCCCGGGCAGGCAAAGCCGGCAAATGGGCGGAATTGGTTCGCAATCCGGCAATATGCTTGCCCACGATCCGCGAACAGCCTTTGGCGACGGTTGAACGGCAGGCTATCATGGCGCAGTGGTGCAGAAGATTTTCGTTTGAGATTTTTCCGAGATGGTGGTGAACAACATGGAACAGGACGATTGCAGCCCTGTCGTCGTCATTGGCGCGGGCCCGGCCGGTCTGACCGCGGCCTATGAGCTGCAGAAGCGCAGCCGCAAGCACCGCCCGATCGTGCTGGAAGCGTCAGACATGGTCGGGGGCATCTCGCGCACCGAATCGAACAACGGCTACCGCTTCGACATCGGCGGCCACCGCTTCTTCACCAAGGTGAAGGAGGTCGACGACATGTGGCACGAGGTGCTGAAGAACGACTTCATTACCGTGCCGCGCCTGTCGCGCATCTACTACCGCGAAAAGTTCTTCGACTATCCGCTGAAGCTGTTCAACGCGCTGGGCAACATCGGCCCCTACGAAAGCGCGCGCATCATGCTGAGCTACTTCAAGTGGCAGGTACGCCCGTTCCGCAAGGAAGAAAGCTTCGAGGAATGGGTCATCAACCGCTTTGGCGGGCGGCTCTACATGCACTTCTTCCGCAGCTACACGCAGAAGGTCTGGGGCATCAACCCCAAGGAGATCCGCGCCGACTGGGCGGCCCAGCGGATCAAGAACCTGTCGCTGTTCAAGGCGGTGTGGAACGCGATTTCGGGTGCCAACGACACCACCAGCCTGATCGAGGAATTCCAGTATCCGCGCCTTGGCCCCGGCATGATGTGGGAAAAGTGCCGCGACATCGTGCGCGAACAGGGCGGCGAGGTGCAGATGCAATCGCCGGTGGTGCGGG
The DNA here is from genome assembly GCA_046348855.1 of Paracoccaceae bacterium. GTDB lineage: Bacteria > Pseudomonadota > Alphaproteobacteria > Rhodobacterales > Rhodobacteraceae > TMP-24. The sequence goes on from JAXMDK010000019.1 coordinate 35,532, forward strand.
TCAACCGTGCCGGCAACCGCGTCACCTCGGTCGATGTCCGCCGCTGGTCCAAGGACGGCAGCGCCCCGGTCGAGGAGCGGATCGAGGGCGATCATTTCATCAACACGATGGCGCTGCGCGACCTGATCCTGGCGATGGACCCGCCGCCGCCGCCGCATGTCGTCGAAGCTGCCAACAAGCTGAAATACCGCGATTTCCTGATCGTGACGCTGGTTCTGGACCATGCCGACCCGTTCAAGGACAACTGGATCTACATCCATTCGCCGATGGTCAAGGTCGGCCGGATCCAGAATTTCCGCGCCTGGTCCAAGGAAATGCTGCCCGACCAGAACACCGCGTCGATCGGGATGGAATATTTCTGCCAGGAAGGCGACGGCCTGTGGGAAATGAAGGACGAGGACCTGCGGGCTCTGGCCGCAAAGGAGCTGGAAATCCTCGGCCTGGCGAAGGTCAAACATGTGATCGGCGCGGCCATCATCCGCCAGCCCAAGGCCTATCCGGTCTATGACGGCGAATACCGTGACGCGCTGGATGTGCTGGAGGAATGGTTCCTCGGGCTGGAAAACTTCCAGACCGTCGGGCGCAACGGCCTTCACCGCTACAACAACCAGGACCATTCGATGCTGTCGGCGATGTATGCCGCCCGCAACATCCTGGGCGAACACAACGACGTCTGGAACGTGAACGTCGAACGCTCGTACCACGAGGAGTTCGAGGTCAAGAAGGACGGGCAGGGCGAGCCGCTGGCGGCCGAATGACGGGAATGTGGTCGGGGCAGGACTGATGGCAAGGAAGAATGCGGCAAGCGGCCGGCAGGGCTACAACATCTATCTGTTCTGGGCGATCCTGGCCTTGCCGGTGCCGTGGATGGCGCTGTCCTATCTGCGCGACCACAAGTTCGACCTGGTGCTGTGGACCGGCGATTTCGCCGGATGGTTCCTGATCGTCACCCTGTGCATCACGCCCTTGCTCTTGCTGTTCGGCCCTCTGCCGGGGCTGAAGATCAGTCGGCGCTATCTGGGGGTGGCGAGCTGTCTTTACACGCTGCTGCACCTGGCGATCTGGCTGGCCCATGTGCCGCCGCGGGCGGTTCTTCAGTCGTTCGTGCGCCCCTCGGTCCTGCCGGGCTGGATCGCGCTGGCGATCCTGCTGCCCTTGGCGCTGACCTCGACCGATGCCGCGGTGGCGCGGATGGGGACGGGGTGGAAGCGGCTGCAACGCTGGGTCTATGCCGCGGTGGTGCTGTCGGCGGTCCACTGGCTGATGGTCACCGAGAATCTGGCGATGGCGATCCTGTCCTTTGCGCCCTTGGCCGGGCTGAGCCTGTGGCGATTCTGGCGCAATCGCCGCCGCTATGGTCGGAGCGGTTGATTCTGCTGCATTTTTGCGCTATAAGGATTTCGTAATAGATTTTTCGATACTGTTGAAGCTGGCGCCATTCGGTGCACCATTTGCAAAAGGAAGGAGATCGGGGCTTATTTCGCCCGAAAAATCCAGAGTGATTTCAATACCTTCGACGCTCGGCCCTGATTTTTCGCCGACGCCACCCCTGGGCCAGGCCCTGCCGGAAACCGGCACCCAGCCCCCAGGGTAGCCCACACAGAAGCCGCCGGCCCTGCCACAGCGGCGACATGATGCAAGACCCGCGCGAGTCCGCGAAGGCGGAGCTCTGCGCCCGGTTGTCATGAAAATACCTTCTATTAATCACGCTTTTGGCGTGGTTCCGCCCGGATTCGGACACGTGTGAGGAACAAGTTTGTCCTCACACAGCAAATAAGGCGACGGTAAGACGCCAGAAAAAAGAACCGGATCAGACCTAAGAAAGGGCGGACAAAATGACGGAACTTCTTGAAATGACCAGGAAAAACCGTTGCGGCGCTGCTGGTCACGTTGGCGGCTTCCCCTGTGGCAACATGATCGCCGCCGCCAATGGCGCCCGTTTCCGCCAGTCGATCCGTCATCAAAATGTCACCTTCATGCAGGCATCCGGTCGCCGCTGACCCCTGGCGCGACCGCCCGTTTCCACCCCAACCCTCGGCCGGCGGCAAGCCCGCCCCACCCATCCGATCCAGAAAGGACCGCATCATGACCAATTTCGTCGAACTCGCCCGCAAAGGCCGCACCGAAGCCCTGGCCCGCATCGGCAACGGCGCCGGATCGCGGCAGCGCAGCGGCAGCATCGTCACCTTCGCGTCGGTGCGCGGCGGGCGCTGAGCCCGGCTGCCTCCCGGTTGCGGCGGCATCCGGGGATGCGATGACAGACGGGGTGCGTGGCGACACGCGCCCCGTCTGGCTTTTTGGGGGCCGGCTTTCCCTTGATGCAGGTCAAGGCAATTCCCAGATCGAAAGACTAGGGCTTTGCATGTCACCAGATCCAGGAGAAGGCCATGGTCAAGAAGATCCTCTGTGCCACCGACGGCACCGATCATTCGTCAATCGCAGTCATCCACGCTGCCGAACTGGCCGCCCTGACCAAGGCGCCGCTGACGATCTGCGCGGTCAATGTCGCCCACGGCGGCGGACGCGGGCCGATCATCAACCACTGGCCCGACGAGGAGGTCGAGCGCATCCTGAGCGACGCCCGCGCGCTGGCCGCCAAGCACGGCGCCGCCAAGGCCGAGATCGCCACGATCCGGTCACGCGAGGCGGCCAGCGGGATCGTCAGCTATGCCGAGAACAACGGGTTCGACCATATCGTGATGGGCACCGGCGACAAGCGCGGCATCTCGCGGCTGGTCCTCGGCTCGGTCGCGGCGGACGTGGCCGGGCGCGCGCATTGCGTGGTGACGGTGGCGAGGTAGGGGGGAGTTTCCCTGACGGGGGCCGTGCCCCGCCCGCGAACGCGATCTTCCGGGGGAAGATCGCGCGGGCGGCTGCCCGGAGGCGCAAGCCGGAGGGCAGACAGACGGATCGACCGGGCGATGACCTGAGGGAGGCGACTGCCTGGGCGGGCGCGAATGCGCCTGCCGGGGGCAGATATAGGCTTAGGAGCCACGATAATCAAAAAATCCGTTTTGCCTGAAAATATCTTCAAGTTCTGCCCAGCCGTCGGGTGTCTGTAGGTAGTCAGGCGAAAAATGATCAGGCCGTTCCTCGATTGCGTCTATGATCACCTCAATGAGCGGAGGAGGTTTCGGGGCGTCGAGTAAATCTTCAAAAAACTTCTTGGGGAGCTTCTTCATTATCCTTGTTATGTCTTTTGTAAGCTTTTCCTTTTCTATCTTAAACCAGTCGCGCGTTGCAGTAAGATGGTGAAGGAATATGTCCCAGCTCGGCTGGTCCGGCTGCACAATGTTGCAAAATAGATCCCGTTCCAGGTGGCCGTTTATTGCAATTTCCCACCTTCCTTCAGTGACAATGAAGTTCGTCTTTTGGCTGAAGCTCGTCAAGTGAGCAACTTCTTTGTCACGGTAGGACATTACTATTTTGTGAAAGTCTCTGTGCGGCCCATCTTCAAACATTTCTACCGCGCTGTAAACGCCAATTCCATCGTTCGCTAAATTTCCAGAGTTAAAAATAGATGCGTATGCTGTCAATGAATAGTCCATCACAGGGCGCAAAAATACCCTTTGGTCAATATTTTGTGCATTCAGCAGCTCTAAATATTGAATAACTCCAACAAGCTTCCCATAGGCCCCCTCCGCATGGGCAAGCCGCCTCAATTTTCTGGATAGTCGGTCGTTGCCACTACAATCCAAACGCTTGCGGCGAGCCTTGCTTTTGGGCAGCGCGCCCTCACACATCCAGTTCCTCCACGAACCGGGCATTCTCGCTGATATACTGGAACCGCAGTTCCGGCTTCTTGCCCATCAGCCGCTCGACCAGGTCGCCGGTCTCGCCGGGTTCGTCCTCGTCGATCGTCACCCGGATCAGCTTGCGCGTTTCGGGGTTCATGGTGGTGTCCTTCAGGTCCTTGGCGTCCATCTCTCCGAGGCCCTTGAAGCGCTGGACGTCGATCTTGCCCTTGCCGCCCAGCCCCTTGGCCAGCCAGGCCTCCTTTTCGGCGTCGTCGGCGACGTAAAGCCGCCGCGCCCCCTGGGTCAGCCGGTACAAGGGCGGGCAGGCGAGGTAGAGGTGGCCCTTGTCGATCAGCGGCCGCATCTGGGTGAAGAAGAAGGTCATCAGGAGGCTGGCGATATGGGCGCCGTCGACATCGGCGTCGGTCATGATGATGATCTTGTCATAGCGCAGGTCGTCGACGTTGCATTTGGTGCCGGTGCCGCAGCCCAGGGCTTGGCAGAGGTCGTTGATTTCCTGGTTCTGGCCCATCTTGCCCGAGGCGGCGCCAAGGACGTTCAGGATCTTGCCGCGCAGGGGCAAGAGCGCCTGGCTGGCGCGGTCGCGGGCCATCTTGGCCGAGCCGCCGGCCGAGTCGCCCTCGACGATGAAGAGTTCGGTCCCGTCGCGGTTCGAGGCCGAGCAATCGACCAGCTTGCCGGGCAGGCGCAGCTTCTTGGTGGCCGACTTGCGCTGGGTTTCCTTTTCCTGCCGCCGGCGCAGCCGTTCCTCGGCGCGCAGGACCAGGAAATCGAGGATCGCGCCGGCGGATTTCGGGTCGGCGGCCAGCCAGGTGTCGAAATGGTCGCGCACCGCGCTTTCGACCCATTTCGCCGCCTCCTCGGTCGACAGCCGGTCCTTGGTCTGGCCGACGAACGAGGGTTCGCGGATGAAGATCGAGATCAGCGCGCAGCCGCCGGTCAGCATGTCCTCGCGGGTGATCTGTTCGGCCTTGCGGTTCTTCACGCGTTCGCCATAGGCGCGCACGCCTTTCAGGATCGCCGCCCAGAAGCCGGCCTCGTGGGTGCCGCCCTCGGGGGTGGGCACGGTGTTGCAGTAGGAATGGATGAAGCCGTCGCGCGACGGCGTCCAGTTGATCGCCCATTCGACGCTGCCGGGGATGCCAAACTTTTCCTCGAAGCTGACCTTGCCGGCGAAGGGGCGGTCGGCATAGGTGGCGGCGCCGGTCAGATCCTCGGCCAGATAGTCCGACAGGCCGTTCGGGAAATGGAAGGTCGCCTCCTGCGGCATGTCGCCGTCGGGCAGCGCCGATTTCCAGCGGATTTCGACGCCCGAGAACAGATTGGCCTTGGACCGGGCCATCTTGAAGAGGCGATGGGGCTTCAGCGCCAGCGAGCCGAAGATTTCGGCGTCGGGGTGGAAGGTGACGGTGGTGCCGCGGCGGTTGGGGGCGGCGCCGACCTTGCGCACCGGCCCCTGCGGGACCCCGCGCGAAAAGCTTTGTTCGTAGAGTTCCTTGTTGCGGGCGACCTCGACCACCATCCGGTCGGACAGCGCGTTGACGACCGACGAACCGACGCCGTTCAGCCCGCCCGAGGTCGAATAGGCCTTGTTGGAAAACTTGCTCCCCGCGTGCAGGGTGCAGAGGATGACCTCGAGCGCCGACTTGCCGGGGAACTTCGGGTGCGGGTCGACGGGAATGCCCCGGCCGTTGTCGCGCACGCTGACCGATCCGTCGGCGTGATGTTCGACCTCGATGCGGTTGGCGTGGCCGGCGACGGCCTCGTCCATCGAATTGTCGAGGATTTCGGCGACCATGTGATGCAGCGCCCGTTCGTCGGTGCCGCCGATATACATGCCGGGCCGCTTCCTGACCGGCTCAAGCCCTTCGAGCACCTCGATCGAGGAGGCGTCATAGGTGGCGGTTGCGCCGGACAAGAGATCGTTGGGCATCGGGGTTCCTGGGGGCTGCTCTTATGGTCTGGTTGGCCTAGGATTAGACCATGCGGGCCAGCGGGGAGCAAGGTCGCCCGCCCGCCGGCGGTGTGGCGGGCGGGCTGCGGGCGCGGGTTCGCGGGCGGCCCCTTGATGCAGGTCAAGGCTTTTGCGGCCGAAAGCGTCAGGATCGGGTCGGGTTCAGCGGAGGTGACTTCGGATGACGGAAGAAGGTTCGGCCATCACCCAGGCGGAGATCGCAGAGACCAAGCTCCCGGCCAGCGCCGGCGAAGTGGCGGCGGCCGGCGAACGGCCTCATCAGCGAACCGGCCCCCGCCAGCGGCCCGCAAAGCTTTCCGACGCCCGATCCCGACCGGGTCCGGCTGGCCTTCGAAAGCGGTGCCTATCCCTATCCGCGGCCGATGGGCACGCGCACCTACGAGGCCGAGAAGGCCCGGCTGCAGGCCGAACTGCTGAAGCTGCAGATCTGGGTGCAGGAAAGCGGCCAGAAGTTCGTGATCCTGATGGAGGGGCGCGATGCGGCCGGCAAGGGCGGGACGATCAAGCGATTCATGGAACATCTCAACCCCCGCTATGCGCGGGTGGTGGCGCTGACCAATTGCCGTCGGACGTCGAAAAGGGCCAGTGGTTCTTTCAACGCTATATCCAGCATCTGCCGACGGCGGGCGAGATCGTGTTCTTCGACCGGTCCTGGTACAACCGCGCCGGGGTCGAGCGGGTGATGGGCTTCTGCACGCCGACCGAATACCTGGAATTCATGCGCGAAGTGCCCGAGTTGGAGCGGATGCTGGTGCGGTCGGGCATCAAGCTTTACAAATACTGGTTCTCGGTGACGCGCGAGGTCCAGCGCCAGCGGTTCGTGGCGCGCGAGACCGATCCCCTGAAACGCTGGAAACTGTCGCCCATCGACAAGGCCAGCCTTGACCGCTGGGACGATTATACCGAGGCCAAGGAGGCGATGTTCTTCTACACCGACACCGCCGACGCGCCCTGGACGATCGTGAAGTCCGACGACAAGAAGCGCGCGCGGCTGAACGCCATGCGCCATTTCCTGAGCTCGGTCGACTACCCGGAAAAGGACCAGTCGGTCATTCCCCCGCCCGACCCGCTGATCGTCGGCCGGCCGGCGCAGGTTCTGGCCGGCAACGGCCACATCATCGAAACCGCCACCCACCCAGGCACGCGGCGGCGGACGCCGAAGGCGGTCTGAGGGGATAGGGGGCTACCGCCCCCGCAGCCACTCGGCCAGCGCGCCCTCGTCCATCAGTCCCTGGGCGACGCGGATGATGATCTGGCCGACCTCCTCGGTGTTCCATCCCGTCATCCGTCCGTTGAAGACGAGTACGGCATCCATGACATGGAACGCCGTGCGCTTGTTGCCGTCATTGAAGCAATGGCCCTGCGCGACCGCCGTAGCATAGGCGGCGGCGAGGTCGAACAGGTCGCCGATCAAGCCGTAGGCCAGCCGGTTCTCGACCCGCGCCAAGGCCCCGTCCAGCGACTTGTCGCGGGCGCTGCCCGGCAGTTCACCGGAGTTCAGAACCCAGTCATGGATCGACTCGACCTGATCGACCGACAGAAGAAGGAAGTCCATGATCGGCGATCACTTGTCGCGCAGATAGTCGAGAACCGGCTGCACCCGTTCGCGCGAACGCTCGAGATAGTCCATCACCTCGTCCCGCGTCGCGTAGCGGTGACCTTCCAGCCCCTGCACCGCCTCGGCCGGGACCAGATAGCCGACCAGCTGCGAATTCTTCAGGATTGCCACCGGCTTGCCCTGGGCGCGGTCGAACACCTTCTGCGGTTCGCGCAGTTCGGTCATCGTGGCGATGTGCGGGGTCAGCAGGCGGGTCATCGCGGGCTCCATTGAAATGTGTATCATGATATACATTGAAATGTGCATTTTCAATGACCGTGCGGCCGGTGGTGCATCGAAGGCCACTGTCCCCTCCCTCTGGACCTTCCGCGCCCCGCCGCTTAAGCCTTGGCGATGGAAAGACGACTGACCTACCTGGGCCATGCGAAGGCCATCCTTGTGCTTGGCCTGCCGATCATCGGCAGCCATCTGGCGCAGATGCTGCTGCATGTGACCGACACGGTGCTGATGGGCCGCTACGGGGTCGAGCCCTTGGATGCGGTGGTGCTGGGCGGGTCGTCCTTTTTCGTGCTGTTCATCCTGGGGTCGGGCTTCGGCATTGCGGTCATGGGCATGGTGGCCTCGGCGCTGGGGCGCGGCGACGAGGTTCTGGTCCGGCGCGAAACCCGGATGGGCCTGTGGCTGTCGATCCTTTACAGCCTGCTGACGGTGCCGGTCTTCTGGTGGTCGGGCGCGATCCTCCAGCGGCTCGGGCAGAACCCCGAGGTCGCGGTGCTGGCCGAGCAGTTCCTGCGGATCGCCGGGTTCGGCATGGCGCCGGCGCTGGTGATCATGGTCCTGAAAAGCTATCTGGCGGCGCTGGAGCGGACCCAGGTCATGCTGTGGGTCACGCTGGCCGGGGTCGGGGTCAACTTCGCCATCGCCTGGACGCTGATCTTCGGCCATTTCGGCATGCCCGAACTGGGCGTGCGCGGCGCGGCGATCTCGTCGCTGGTGACGCAATGCCTGACCTGCGTTCTGCTTGGCCTTTATGCGGCGTTCCAGCGTGACAGCCGCCGGTTCCATCTGTTCCGCCGCTTCTGGCGGCCGGACTGGGTGTCGTTCCGGCAGGTGGCGCGCATCGGGCTGCCGGCGGGGCTGACCGGGCTGGCGGAAAGCGGGCTTTTCACCGGCGCCTCGATCATGATGGGCTGGATCGGGACGGTTGAACTCGCGGCCCACGGGATTGCCATGCAGATCGCCGCGCTGGCCTTCATGGTGCACATGGGCCTGTCGAATGCGGCGACCGTCCGCGTCGGCCGGGCGGACGGCGAGCGCGACCGCCAGGCGATGCGCGACAGCGCGCTGACCGCGACCGTCCTGTCGCTGGGCTTCGGGCTGGCGATGGTGACGCTGTTCCTCAGCCTGCCGCACCTGCTGATCGGGGCGTTCCTGGACATGGCCAAGCCCGATGCCGGCGCGATCCTGGCTTTTGGCACCACGCTTCTGGCGATGGCGGCGTTGTTCCAGATTTTCGACGCGATGCAGGTCATCGCGCTGGGTCTTCTGCGCGGGGTGCAGGACACGCGCGGGCCGATGTGGATCGCTGCCGTCAGCTATTGGCTGGTGGGCATGCCGATCAGCTATGCGATGGCCTTCGTCGCCGGGTATGGCGGGCCGGGGCTGTGGCTGGGGCTGGCGACCGGGCTGGCGGCAGCGGCGGGTTGCTCATGCTGCGCTTCTGGCGCGGGCCGTGGTTCCGCACCGCCGCCCTGGCCTGAGCTATTCCTCGCCGGGGCCGTGCGCCCGGTCGGCCTTCTTGCGCACCAGGACCGCGCGCAGGTCGTGCATGGCCAGGAGAAGCGCGTCCGTCACCTGTTCCAGCTCGGCCTCGTCAGCCCGGGACTGCGCCCATTGCGCGGTCAGGTTCAGATGGTCGATGGTGCGCCAGATGTCGTCAAGGTCGCGGCGGGCGAGGACTTCGGCACGTTCCGCCATCCAGCCGCGGATCGCGGCCATGTCTTCGGCCGCCAGCCGGTGGTCGCCGTGCGGCCTGACCTCGCCGTTCCTGATGTTCAGCGTGGCGATCTGCTCCAGTTCGATCCGCCGCAGCCGGGCTTCCGGCTCGATGCGAAAGACCACGGCGCCGTTGTCGCGGACGCGGAAGTAATAGTCGGGCAGATCGCTCATCGCTCCCTCAGCCAAGCCCCGCGCAGAAGGTCTGGATGCGGCGGCAGGCCTCTTCCAGCGCGGCTTCGCCGGTAGCGTAGCTGACGCGGAAATTCGGCGAAAGTCCGAAGGCGGCGCCGAACACCACCGCCACCCCGGTTTCCTCGAGAAGCGCGGTTGCGAAGGCTTCGTCATCGGTGATCTTCGCGCCGCCGGCAGATGTTTTGCCGATGCAGCCGGAAATGTCGGGATAGACGTAGAAGGCACCCTCCGGGCGCGGGCACTGGATGCCCCTGGCCTGGTTCAGCATCGACACCACCAGATCGCGGCGGCGCTGGAACAGCGCGCGGTTGGGCGCGAGGAAATCCTGGGTTCCGTCCAGCGCCTCGAGCGCGGCATATTGCGATACCGACGAGGGGTTGGAGGTCGATTGCGACTGGACGGTGCCCATCGCCTTGATCAGATGCGCGGGGCCGCCGGCATAGCCGATCCGCCAGCCGGTCATCGCATAGGCCTTCGACACGCCGTTGCAGGTCAGCGTGCGGTCGTAAAGGCCGGGTTCGATCTGGGCCGGAGTAACGAATTTGAAGTCGTCGAAGACCAGGTGTTCATACATGTCGTCCGACATGATCCAGACCTGCGGATGGCGCATCAGCACATCGGTCAGGCCCTTCAGTTCGTCGCGCGTATAGCCCGCGCCGGTCGGGTTCGACGGCGAGTTGAAGATGAACCACTTGGTCTTGGGCGTGATCGCGGCCTCGAGCTGCCCGGGCGTCAGCTTGAAGTTGGTGTCGATCCCCGCCACCACCGGAACCGGCGTTCCGCCGGCCAGAAGCACCATGTCGGGATAGCTGACCCAGTAGGGGGCCGGGATGATGACCTCGTCGCCGGGGTTCAGCGTCGCCATCAGCGCATTATAGAGGATCTGCTTGCCGCCGGTGCCGACCGTGATCTGGGCCGGCGTATAGGTCAGCCCGTTTTCGCGGGCGAACTTGCGGCAGATGGCGGCCTTCAATTCGGGGATGCCGTCGACGGCGGTATATTTGGTCTTGCCCGCGTCGATCGCGCGCTTGGCCGCGTCCTTGATGTTCTGGGGCGTGTCGAAATCGGGCTCGCCCGCGCCAAGGCCGATCACGTCCTTGCCCGCCTCCTTCAGCTCGCGCGCCTTGTTGGTGACGGCGATGGTGGGCGAAGGCTTCACGCGGGCCAGCGTGTCGGACAGAAAGGGCATGGGAGAGCTCCGGTTTGTCATTTCCGGGCCCATGTCTTATGGACGGCCCGAGCCCCCTTCAAGCCGAAAAGCCCCGGAGTGCCCGATGAGCCTGCCCGAGACGCATGAAAATCGCCTGAAGCGGCTGAGACTGCGGTCCTGGCGGCGGGGGATGAAGGAAATGGACCTGATCCTTGGCCGTTTTGCCGACCGCGAGCTGGCGGCGATGGGCGAGGGTGAACTTGCGATCTACGAGGCGCTTCTGGCCGAAAACGACCAGGATCTTTACCTGTGGGTGACAGGCGCCCGGACCGCGCCGGACGGTCTGGCGCTGCTGGTTGCGCGCATCGGAACGGCGGCGCGCGGCCAGTTCGGCGATCTTTAACCGAAATTTCGGCTTTTGCCGCGACTCTGGCCCGGTCAGGACAGACGGAGCCGCACCATGACCATCCAGATACCCTTGAGCGACCTGCCGCAGCCGGCCTTCCTGCCGGGTTACCTTGAAACCCTGGGGCTGGTCGAGCGGCTGCACCGGCTGCTGCTCGACGTCATCAAGGATGAGTTCGAGCGGCTCGGGCAACTGGACATCAACGCCGTGCAGGCCCTTCTGCTGTTCAACATCGGCCAGAACGAGGTGACGGCCGGCGAACTGAAGACGCGCGGCTATTACCAGGGCTCGAACGTCAGCTACAACCTGAAGAAACTGGTCGAACTGGGCTACATGCACCATGAACGCAGCGAACTGGACCGCCGGTCGGTGCGGGTGCGGCTGACCGACCGGGGCAACCGGGTCTGCGCCCAGGTGGCCGACCTGTTCTGCCGCCACGCCGACGGGATGGAAACGCGCGGGCTGGTGGGGCTTGGCGGGCTGGATGAGGCCAACGGTTTGCTCAGGCGGGTCGAACGGTATTGGAGCGACCAGATCCGCTATATCTACTAGTGTCTGGCCGCCCCGGTTGTGGCCCTAGCCTTGGCCTCCCGCCAACGGGGCGGTCAGCCGCGCCAGAGGCGCCTCCAGTTCGCGCATCAGCTTGCGCCGCATCGCGTTGGCGAAATTGCGGAACGTGACCGCCTGTTCGACGAACGATCCCGGCCCGCGCATCACTTCGGCCTCGTACCAGGCGGTCAGCCGCTCCAGATCGGGGTCGAGCGAGATCGGCCCGTCGGATTTCGGCACGCCGATGGCCAGCCCGTTGACCGTGATGTCGGGCCAGGCCGGCGAGGCCGTCACCCGTTCCGGCAGGGGGCCGGCATTGTTGATCCCGTCGCCCGACAGATCCAGGGTCAGCCGCCCGCACCCCGGCTGCTGCATCAGCAGCGCCGCCCCGAACCGCATCGCCGCCCCCACCGCGGTCATGCCGCCGTCGATGGGCTTCACTGTCGACAGGACCCGGCGTGCGATGTCGTCCAGAACCTCCGGCCCGGTCACCGTGGTCCAGGGCACGATCAGGCGCTGATTGCCCTCGCTGCTCCAGTCGAAGATCGCCAGTTCGACCGGCGCCTGCGGCACCGCAAGAAAGGCCGCCCGCACGTCCTCGTCGGCAAGCGCCGCCGCCATGCCACTGATCTGCAAGGCATATTCGTGCCGGTCGACCGACCGCGAGACATCCATGCCGATGGCCAGCGCCTGGCGGCAGGCGGCATGGACGGCATGGGCGGCCCCGCCGTCCGACCAGCAGCCGGCGGCGAACAGCGCGCCCAGCACCATGTCGGGCGCCCACCGGGACGACCCGGCGCCTACCAGTGCCCGGTGTTGCCCATGCTCGCCCACGGCTCCGCCGGCGCCAGCGCCGCCCCCCGCTGCAAGAGCTCGATCGACACATTGTCGGGCGAGCGGACAAAGGCCATGTGCCCGTCGCGCGGCGGTCGGTTGATGGTCACGCCGTTGGACTGAAGATGGGCGCAGGTCGCGTAGATGTCGTCGACCTCATAGGCAAGGTGGCCGAAATGGCGGCTGTCCGAGGGCAGGCCCCCGTCGCCGTCCCAGTTCCAGGTCAGTTCGACCGGGGTGTCATCCTGCCCCGGTGCCGCCATGTAGACCAGGGTGAAGCGGCCAGACTGGCTTTCATAGCGGCGAATCTCGCGCAGGCCCAAAAGCTCGTAAAAGCGCATCGAACGGTCCAGATCCAGCACCCGGACCATCACATGCAGATAGCGTAGCGACATGGCGCACCTTCCTTCCGGCACCGAGCCTACTCCAGCCCGGCGCGTTTCCCAATCCCAAAGCATCCACGACCCATTGGGTGTTACCCGCGGCCGATTGCATAGATATAGTGGTTGGCGATTCGACAGCGCAAGGAGATGGCCATGACCCTGACCCCCGAACAACAGGCCGAGATCGCCGAGGCCCGGTCGCAGACCCGCCCGACCCTGCGCGCCACCGCCGACGGAATGGAAAGGCACCTCTATGTCGCCAATCCGGTCCTCGACCACGGGCTGGTGCGGGTCATTGACTATATGGGCGACGATGCCGCCATCACCCAGGCGGCGCGGGTCAGCTACGGGCGCGGCACCAAGGCGGTGCAGAACGACGAGGGCCTGATCCGCTATCTGATGCGCCACTGGCATTCGACCCCGTTCGAGATGTGCGAGGTCAAGTTCCACGTCAAGCTGCCGGTCTTCGTCGCCCGCCAGTGGATCCGCCACCGCACCGCCAACGTGAACGAGTATTCGGCGCGCTATTCGATATTGGACCGCGAATTCTACATCCCCGCCCCGGAAAACCTGGCGGCGCAGTCGACCGTCAACAACCAGGGCCGCGGCGCGCTGCTGGAAGGCGAGGAGGCGGCGCGCGTCCTCGACATCCTGCGCGACGACGCGATGCGCAGCTACGACCATTACGAGGCGATGCTCAGCCAGGACGGCCAGCAGGGACTGGCCCGCGAACTGGCGCGGATGAACCTGCCGGCCAACGTCTATACGCAATGGTACTGGAAGGTCGACCTGCACAACCTCTTCCACTTCCTGCGCCTGCGCGCCGACACCCACGCCCAGCACGAAATCCGCGTCTATGCCGAGGCGATGTGCCGGATCGTCAAGGACTGGGTGCCGCTGGCTTATGGGGCGTTCGAGGATTACCGGCTGGGCGGGACGACTTTGAGCGGGAAGGCGATGGAGGTGTTGAGGCGGCGGCTGAAGGGGGAGGTGGTGACGCAGGAAAGCTCCGGCATGTCCAAGGGGGAATGGCGGGAGTTTGAGGGAGTTTGGAGCGACCCGGCGTAGCCGGGGCAAATCGCTCCGGCGGAGCGATTTGAGCGACAAACGGGCGCGAAAGCCTTCGCGCCCAGGGGGGCGGTAACGTCACGCCCGGGCTCCGCCGTCTGCCGCGAGCCAGCCGTAGGGTACGCTTCAGCGCACCATGTACGTAATGCCATCCCCGCTATTTCCATCCCCGCCTCGGTGCGCTGAAGCGCACCCTACCGGACCACATCGCTTCCAGAGTTGGATGACCGATGCGGCCCAATCCCCGAGGCCGCATGACGTATCCACGCTTCCCTCACGAACCCTTGCACCCCTTCCGCCCGCCTTCCGTGCTATCCTGCCCCCAGGAACCGCCACAGAAGGAGGTCGTCATGACCCGGTTCGTGCGTTTCGCTTCCCCGATTGTGCTTCTCGGCCGCCGCATCCGCGACCTTGCCGGTCCGGCGCTATTGATCCTGGCGGTGGCCGCCTGCGCCGTGCCGCCGGGCGGGTCCGGCGGGTCGACGTCGGGCGGCAACGCGGGCGGCGGTTCGAGCGGCAGCAGCGGCGGCTATGGCGGCTACTGACGGCCCCGGGGGTTGCTCTGGCCCCGGGGCGGACCCTTGACAGGCGGGCGGTGCCGACGCATCCCCTTCTGACTTTCGCCAGGAGCCAGGATGCCGCCGTCGACCGGACCCACCCTTGCCGACCGGATCTGCGCGGCGCTGTCGCAGCGGATCCTGTCGGGCGCGCTTCCCGCCGGTGAACGGCTGCGGCAAGAGGAGATCGCCGCCGAATTCGCCGCGAGCCAGGGTCCGGTGCGCGAGGCGTTCCGCCTGCTCGAGGCTGAGGGGCTGGTCCTGTCGCAACCGCGCCGGGGGGTCCGGGTGGCGCCGCTGGATCGTGCGGCGCTGGTCGAGGCGACCGAAATGCGCGCGGCGCTGGAAGGGCTGGCCTTGCGCTGCGCGGCGGGGCTGATCGGGCCGGCCGAGCTTCAGCAGTTGCACGACGCCGACGCCGCCTGCAGCGCCGCCTTGACTCCCGAAGCCTGGGACGAGGCGAACCGCGCCTTTCACGCGGCGCTGATCGCCCGCTGCCCGATGCCGCGCCTGATGCAGGCCATTGCACGGCTTCAGCTTTTTGCCGGCCGCTTCGCCGCCGCCCGCCCGCGCAGCCCGGCGCTGCCCCACAACGACCGCGACCACAAGGCGATCCTGACTGCCCTTGCCGCCCGCGATGGCGATCAGGCGGGCGCGGTCCTGACCCGCCATATTCGCCGGGGCGCCGGGCTGGCCTGAGCTTTGCGCTGGACCTTTTATCAATAGTATGCGACCAGTCTTCGGGCGTGGATTTGTTTTATCGATAAAACCCGCGCCCTGTTCGCCAGGCGAAGAGGGACAGAATGCCGAAAGATGTGAAAGCCGCGACAAAGCTGCGCCATGACTGGACGCGGGCCGAGGCCGAGGCCCTGTATGCCCAACCATTCTTCGACCTGCTGTTCCAGGCCCAACAGGTTCACCGCACGCATTTCGACGCCAACCGCATCCAGTTGAGCCGGCTTCTGTCGATCAAGACCGGCGGCTGCCCCGAGGATTGCAGCTATTGCAGCCAGTCGGCGAAGAACGGCTCGGAACTGACGGCCAGCAAGCTGATGGAGGTCGAGCGGGTGATCGCCGAGGCGAAGAAGGCCCGCGACGCCGGCGCGACGCGCTATTGCATGGGCGCCGCCTGGCGCAGCCCCAAGGACCGCGACATGGCGGCGATCGAGGCGATGATCCGCGGCGTGCGCGGCCTGGGCATGGAAACCTGCATGACGCTGGGGATGCTGTCCTTCGACCAGACGCTGCGGCTGAAGGATGCGGGGCTCGACTATTACAACCACAACGTCGACACGTCCGAGAGCTACTATTCCGAAGTCATCACCACCCGCACCTTCGCCGACCGGCTGGAGACGCTGGACCATGTCCGCAATGCCGGGATCAAGGTCTGCACCGGCGGCATCCTCGGGATGGGCGAAAGCGAACTGGACCGGGTCGACATGCTGGTGACGCTGGCGAACCTGCCCGAACATCCCGAAAGCGTGCCGATCAACATGCTGATCCCGATGGAGGGCACGCCCCTGGCCAAGGCAAAGCCGGTCGATCCGTTCGATTTCGTCCGCGTGATCGCGCTGGCCCGGGTGATGATGCCGCAAAGCCATGTGCGGCTGTCGGCTGGCCGCACCGCGATGAGCGACGAGATGCAGGCCCTGTGCTTCCTGGCCGGGGCCAATTCCCTGTTCATGGGCGATACGCTGCTGACCGCGCCGAACCCGGCCGAGGACAAGGACATGCAGCTGTTCGCGCGTCTCGGGGTGAAGCCCGAAACGGTCGAGACCAGCCTGCCGGAATGAGCCTGCTGGCCGAGCATCGCGGGCTTCTCGACAATCTGGCGGCGCGCGGGCGGCTTCGGTCGCTGGCGCCGGCGGTGGGGGTCGATTTCGCCTCGAACGACTATCTGGGGCTGGCGGGGTCCGACCTGTTGCGCGGGCTGGCCGCCGAGGCGCTGGCGCGAGGCGTGCGGCCGGGCGCGGGGGCGGCGCGGCTTCTGCGCGGCAACGATGCCGAGTTCGCGGCGCTGGAGGCCGAGGCGGCGGCCCATTTCGGCGCGCCATCCGCGCTTTTCCTGGCCAACGGCTATGTCGCCAACCTGGCGATCTTTTCGGCGCTGCCGCAGACCCGCGACCTGATGGTGCATGACGCGCTGGTGCATGCCAGCGCCATCGATGGGATGCGGCTGTCGGGCGCTGCGGCGCGGGCGTTTGCGCACAATGACGTGCAGGCGGCGGCAGATGCGATTTTGGCCTGGCGGGCCGAGGGCGGGCGCGGCCATGTCTGGATCGCGGTCGAAAGCCTTTACAGCATGGAAGGCGACTTCGCGCCGCTCGATGACTTCCATGCGCTGGCGGTGGCAACCGACGCCTTCCTGATCGTCGACGAGGCCCATGCGACCGGCATCTGGGGGCCAGAGGGGCGCGGCCGGTCGGCCCCCTGGGCGGCCGAGGAGCGGTTGGTCAGCCTGCATACCTGCGGCAAGGCTCTGGGGGTCAGCGGCGCGCTGGTCTGCGCGGCGCCGACCTTGCGCGAGGTGCTGGTGAACCGGGCACGCGGCTTCATCTATTCGACGGCGCCTTCGCCCCTGTGCGCGGCGATCCTGCGCGGGGTCCTGGCCCACCTAGGCCGCGACGGCAGCCGCCGCGCCGCCCTGCGGGCGCGGGTCGAACAAGCCGGGCGGTCGGCCCGCGCGGTGGGGCTTCGGCCCGGCAACAGCCAGATCCTGCCGGTGCCGATCGGCGAGGATCACCGGGCGTTGCGCATCGCCGCCGGCCTGCAGGCGGCGGGGTTCGACATCCGCGCCATCCGTTCGCCCACCGTCCCCAAAGGCTCGGAACGGCTGCGCCTGTCGCTGACGCTCAACCCGTCCGACGAGGATCTGGCGGCGATGTTCGCCGCCCTGGCCGCGGCCCTGCGCGAGGAGAGGTTGATTTGACCGCATTCGTGGTGACCGGCACCGATACCGGGATCGGCAAGACGGTCTTTTCCGCCGGGCTGGCCGGAATGCTGGGCGCAACCTACTGGAAGCCGGTGCAATCGGGGCTGGAGGAGGAAACCGACAGCCAGATCGTCGCCCGCCTGACCGGCGCGCGCTGCTGGCCTGAGACCTACCGGCTGAAGCTGCCGGCCTCGCCGCACATATCGGCCGAGGTCGAGGGCGTCTGGGTCGACCCGGCGCGGCTGACCCCGCCCGAGGTGCGGCCGCTGGTCATCGAAGGCGCCGGCGGGCTGATGGTGCCCTTGAACGACGATACGCTCTACCTCGACGTGATCGCCGGCTGGGGGTTGCCGGTGATCCTGTGCGCGCGGACCGCGCTGGGCACGATCAACCATTCGCTTCTGTCGCTGGCGGCGCTGCGCCGGGCGGGCGCGCCGGTTCACGGCATCGCCTTCATCGGTGACCCGGTGCCGCGCGTCGAACAGACGATTTGCCGGATGGGCGAGGTGCGCCGCCTTGGGCGTCTGCCGCGCCTGGCCGACCTGACGCCGGCGGCCTTGAAAACCGCCTTTGCCGCCGCCTTCGATCCCGCCGATTTTGCCTGAGGTTCCCATGTCCGGTTCGCCCATCTGGCACCCTTTCACCCAGCACGCGATCTTTCCCGACATGCGCAAGATCGCGTCGGGGCAGGGCGCCTGGCTGACGGCGGCCGATGGCGCCCGGATCTTCGATGCGATTTCCTCGTGGTGGGTGGTGACGCACGGCCATTGCCACCCCCGGATCATCGCCGCGATCCGCGATCAGGCCGAACGGCTGGATCAGGTGATCTTTGCCGGGTTCACCCACGAACCGGCCGAGCGATTTACCGAAAAGCTGCTGAAGCGGCTGCCGGCCGGCCTGACGCGGGTGTTCTTCAGCGACAGCGGCTCGACCTCGGTCGAGGTGGCGCTGAAGATGGCGCTTGGCTACTGGCGACATGCGGGCGACGGGCGCAGCGGCATCGTGGTGATGGAAAATGGCTATCATGGCGATACGGTCGGCACCATGTCGGCGGGCGAGCGCGGCGTCTTCAACCAGCCGTACGAGCCCTTGATGTTCGGGGTCCACAAGCTGCCTTTCCCCCGGCCGGGCGAGGCACAGGCGACGCTGGACGCGCTGGAGCGCCATTGCGCCACCGGCAAGATGGCGGCCTTCCTGGTCGAGCCGCTGGTTCTGGGGGCGGGCGGGATGCTGATGTATCCGCCGGCGCTGCTGGCCGAGATGGCGGCGATCTGCGCCCGCCACCAGGTGCTGCTGATCGCCGACGAGGTGATGACCGGCTGGGGTCGCACCGGCACATTCCTCGCCTGCGAACAGGCCGGGGTGGTGCCGGACATCCTGTGCCTGTCCAAGGGGATCACCGGCGGCTCGCTGCCCTTGGCGGCGACCGTCTGCAAGGAGCCGGTCTATCAGGCCCACTGGTCCATCGACCGGGCGCGGACCTTCTTCCACTCCAGTTCCTACACCGCCAACCCCATCGCCTGCGCGGCGGCGGCGGCCAACCTGGAACTGTGGGAGCAGGAGCCGGTTCTGGAAAGGATCGCCGCCGTGGGCCGGGCGCAAGCGGACGGGCTGGCCCGGCTGGCGGGGGTGAAGGGCATTTCCGGCCTGCGCCG
The DNA here is from genome assembly GCA_046348855.1 of Paracoccaceae bacterium. Classification (GTDB taxonomy): domain Bacteria; phylum Pseudomonadota; class Alphaproteobacteria; order Rhodobacterales; family Rhodobacteraceae; genus TMP-24. The sequence continues at coordinate 54,547 of JAXMDK010000019.1, forward strand.
GCAAGGCACGATCCTGGCCTGCGAGATCGAGGCGCGAGGGGCGGGCTACATGTCCGACCTCGGACCAGACCTCATGCAGTTCTTCGCCGCGCGCGACCTGCTGATCCGCCCGCTGGGCAACACCGTCTATCTGCTGCCGCCCTATTGCAGCACCGCCGCCGAACTGGCCCGCTGCCACGATGCCATCGCCGAGGCCGCCGATGCCTATGCCTGACCGCGGGGTCCTGTGGGCGGGCTGGGGCCATTACCTGCCGGACCGGACGGTCGAGAATGCCGAGATCGAGGCCGACATGGGCCTGCCGCCCGGCTGGATCGCCCGGCGGACGGGTATTCGCCGCCGCCACTATGCGGCCCCCGATCAGGCGCTGAGCGATCTGGCGCGGCCGGCCGGCGCGGCGGCGCTGGCGGCGGCGGGCGCGAGCAGCGAGGAGGTCGGGCTGCTGCTTCTGGCCACCTCGACGCCCGACCATACGCTGCCGCCGACCGCGCCGCTGGTCGCCCACCAGTTGGGGCTGCGCTGCGGGGCGGTCGATCTGGCCGGGGCCTGTTCGGGCTTTCTCTATGCGCTGCATCTGGGCGCGGCCCATGTGCGGCTGACCGGGCAGTCGGTGCTGGTGATCGGTGCCAATCTCCTCAGCCGCCGCATCAACCCCGCCGAGGCCGCCAGCCGGGTGCTGTTCGCCGATGCGGCGGGGGCGGTCTTGCTGCGCGCCACGCCCGATGCGGCGCGGGGGCCGCTGGCCGCCGACCTGGGGTCCGAAGGGGCCCACTATGGGCTGATCTCGGTGCCGGTGGGCGGCTCGCGCCGGCCCTGGACCCCGGATGCGGCGCTGTCCGAGACGCGCATGGCGATGCCGGACGGTCCGGCGGTGTTCGCCGCGGCGGTCGAGGGGATGGCGGCCTCGGGCCGGGCGGCGCTCGACAGGGCGGGGGTGGCGCCGGGCGCGGTGAAGACCTGGGTGCCGCATCAGGCCAACGCCCGGATCGTGCGCGCGGTGGCCGACCGGCTGGGGCTGACCGGGGCGCGGTTGGTCGGATCGCTGGAAAGCTGCGGCAACTCCTCGGCTGCGACCATCCCGCTGTCGCTGTCGCTCGCGGCGGCGCGCGGCGAAGGTCCGGCCGACGGGCCGGTGCTTCTGTCGGCTTTCGGCGCCGGGACGCTCTGGGCCTCGCTCGTCTGGAACACCTGAGCCGGCCTTGCCCGCCGCGCTCGCCACCGCTAGGGTCGCGCAGCCCCCCGGCACTGCCCGGCACCGAGCGGAGCGACAGCGTGACCGACACGACCCTGAGCGGCCTCGACATTTCCATGTTCGGCCGCGCCGATCTGGTGAACCTGTTCTACCAGCGCACCTATGATGAAACCGCCGCCATGCAGGCGCGGCTGGCCGACACGCCCGACGGCCCGGCCTTCGATGCCTTGCGCGCCGAAATGGTCGGCTTCGTCATGGCCCGCATCGAGGAAAACCTGACGGCGATCGCCCCGGTCTTCGACCGGGTGAGACCGAAAAGCCTGGCCGACATCGGCTGCGGCTATGCCTTCATCGACCTGCTCATTTACCGCCGCTATGGCTGTAGGCTGGTGCTGATCGACATCGAAAAGACCGACGAGGTCTATTTCCGCTATCGCGAGAAGGGGGCGGGTTACAGCAACCTGGCCACCGCCCGCGCCTTCCTGACCGCCAACGGCGTGCCCGACCGCACCATCACCACCATCAACCCCGGGCGGCAGGACCTGG
>JAXMDK010000020.1:0-55062 GCA_046348855.1 Paracoccaceae bacterium
ACCCCCCCCGGGGGGGGCTACCCCCCCGCCGCCCGGGGGGAGGGGGCTGGCCGTGCTCGGGGAGCACGGCCCGAGCAAGCTTAAACCGACCGCCAGCCGCGCGAGGCAACGGCCTCGCGCTCATTCGCCGTTGTGGTTTCCAATCGACACGACTGCGCTCAGCTGCCGCGATAGGTCGAATAGCCGAAGGGCGACAGAAGCAGCGGCACATGATAGTGCGCGCTTTCGTCCGATATGCCGAAACGGATCGGGATCTGGTCAAGGAATCGCGGGCTTTCCGGCGGCGCGCCAGTCGCATCCAGATAGGCGCCGGCGAAAAACACCAGCTCGTAGCTTCCCGCCGCGAACTTGCCCTTGGGCAGCAATGGCGCATCGGTGCGGCCATCGCTGTTCGTCACCGCCTCGGCGATCAGCTGCCGCGACGTGTCGCCCAGCCGGTAAAGCGCGATCCTCACGCCCGCGGCCGGCATGCCGCGCGCCGTATCCAGAACGTGCGTGGTCAGATATCCTTCGCTCATCGCCGCCTCCCGATTTCGCGCCATCATGCCCTGCACTGCCCGCCGGCAACATCGGAAAAACCGAAAAGCACTTTCTGTATTTTGGCGATAATCGTCGGGCCGCGGCGGGTCTATCAATGATCAGGCCGACCGCAAGGAGACCCAGATGAACCGCTATCCCCGCGACTTCCGAGGTTATGGCCCGAACCCGCCCGACGCGCGCTGGCCCGGCGGCGCCCGGATCGCGGTGTCGCTGGTCCTGAACTACGAGGAAGGCGGCGAAAACAACATCCTGCACGGCGACAAGCAGTGCGAGGCGTTCCTGTCCGACATCGCCGGGGCGGCGCCCTGGCCGGGGATGCGCCACTGGAACATGGAATCGATCTACGATTACGGCGCCCGCGCCGGCTTCTGGCGGCTGCACCGGCTGTTCACCGGCCTCGGCATTCCCGTCACCATCTACGGCGTGACCTCGGCGCTCGCCCGCAACCCCGAACAGGTGGCGGCGATGAAGGCCGCCGGCTGGGAAATTGCCAGCCACGGGCTGAAATGGGTCGATCACCGCGACATGCCCGAAGAAGAGGAACGCGCCCAGATCGCCGAAAGCTTCCGCCTGCACGAGGAGGTGGTGGGAGAGCCGCCGCGCGGCTGGTACACCGGGCGCTGCTCGATGAACACCGTGCGCCTGACCGCCGAAACCGGGCGGCTCGACTGGATTTCCGACACCTATGACGACGACCTGCCCTATTGGCTGGAAGTGGGCGACCGCGACCAGCTGGTCATCCCCTACACGCTCGAAGCCAACGACATGCGCTTCGCCACAGCCCCCGGCTATATCGAAGGCGAACAGTTCTTCACCTACCTCAAGGACACGTTCGACACGCTCTATGCCGAGGGCCAGGCGGGCCGGGCCAAGATGTTCTCGGTCGGCCTGCACTGCCGGCTGATCGGCCGGCCGGGCAAGATCGCCGGGCTGATGCGGTTTCTCGACTATGCGCAGGGGCACGAAGGCGTCTGGTTCCCCCGCCGCATCGACATCGCCCGCCACTGGGCCGAAACCCATCCGCACAAGCGGATCGAACGGCCGTCGCAGATGTCGCGCGCCCGCTTCGTCGAACGGTTCGGCGGCATCTACGAACATTCGCCCTGGATCGCCGAACGCCTTGCAGGGGCTGGAGCTTGGCCCCGCCCGGCCGGCGCGCGGCCGGCCACCGCAGCCGCCCGCCGTTCCGCCCGTTCCGCTCGGCCTCGCGCGACGAACAGCCGCCAGGGGTGCTGACCGCGCACCCCGACCTTGCCGGCAAGCTGGCCGCCGCCGCCGGCCGCGAGATCGACCGCCGAACAGGCGTCCGCCGCGCTCGACGCACTGACCGATGACGAACGCGCCACCTTCCAGCGGCTGAACGCCGACTATGTCGCCCGCCACGGCTTTCCCTTCATCATCGCGGTGCGCGACCATACCAAGGCCGATATCCTCGACGCCTTCCGGGCGCGCCTCGCCAACGACACCGAAACCGAATTCGCCGCCGCCTGCGCCCGGGTGGAACGGATCGCCGAACTTCGCACAAGGATCTTCGCGTGACCGGATATTACGCCCCTACCGGCGGCCTGCCGCCGCAGACCGCGCTGATGACCCAGCGCGCCGTCTTCACCGAGGCTTACTGCTTCATCCCAAGGGCTGCTTGCACCCGACATCGTGACCAGCTGCCTGCGGCTGGAACCGGCACCCGCATGTGGCTGATCGCGGCAGATGTCAGGTTTCTCGGAAACCTTCAGCCAGTATGTGATGGAGGTCGCCCCCGGCGGCGGCTCGGACGCACCCGAACCGGAATATGGCCTTCGCGGGGGTGATCTTCGTCACCGACGGCGACATCTGGCTGTCGCTCGACGGCGAGGAACACGACCTCGGCCCCGGCGGCGGCGCACCGTATCCCGGCGGGCTGCAACTCGGAAGATCCGCAACGGCAAGTCGCACCCGCCCGCTTCCACTGGGTCAGGAAGCTTTACAGACCGCCCCGGCATCGCCGCGCCGAAGCCCTTCGTCACATCCGGCTCAGGCCGTCGCCCCGATCGCCATGCTGCCCGACACCGGGAGCCGCTGGGCCACCACCCGCTTCGTCGAACCCGACGACATCGCCCATGACATGCATGTCAACATCGTCACCTTCCAGCCGGGCGGCGTCATCCCGTTCGAGGAAACCCACGCGATGGAGCACGGGCTCTACGTGCTGCAAGGCAAGGCCGCCTACAAGCTGAACCGCGACTGGGTCGGGTCGAGGCCGGCGATTTCATGTGGCTCCGGGCCTGTGCCCGCAGGCCTGCTATGCCGCCGGCCCCGGCCCGTTCCGCTATCTTCTCTACAAGGACGTCCAACCACGCCACGCCCGCCTGCGCGGCGTCCGGCGCCTTCGGCACTTGATCCCCTTTCTCCTTGGCCGAAATATCCCGGGGTCCGGGGGCAGCGCCCCCTCGCCACACGGAGGGAACCGATGACCCGCACGATCACCGCCCAGCCCTTGACCGAAGCCGCCTTCGCCCCCTTTAGCGGAGTTCTCGACGCCACCGGCCCCTTCCCGCCTCATCAACGAAGGCATGTGCCGCCGCCACCATGACCGCGCCCGGCTCGACTTCGGCCCCGATGGCCGCGCCGGCATCTCGATCTTCAAGGCCGAGGCGCGGACCCTGCCCTCGACTTCCTGGTCGAACGCGCGAGGCTCGCAGGCATTCCTGCCGATGACCGCCGATCCGTTCCTCGTCATCGTCGCCCCCGACGCGGGCGGCCGCCCCGGCACGCCGCTCGCGTTCCTGACCGACGGCGCGCAGGGCATCAACCACCATCGCGGCTTGCCGCAGCACCGGGGTGCACGGCCCGCTGGCCGCGCCCGGCCTGTTCGCGGTGGTCGACCGGATCAGCACCAACCCCAACCTGCAGGAATTCCGCTACGACGAAGAAGCGCAGCGGGTCGTGCCGACCTAGGCCATCAGGCGCGCCACGTCCAGCATCCGGTTGAAGAAGCCCCATTCGTTGTCGTACCAGCCAAAGGCCGGACCAGACCGCCCGCCGTCACGCGCGTCTCCGGCAGCGCCATGACGATGCTTTCAGACGCTGCCCGCAGGTCCGACGACACCAGCGCCCGGCCCGTCGAACCGATCACGCCGCCGGCCCCTTCCAGAAGCCGGTTCACCGCCTCGGCGTCCGGCCTGCCTTTCAGCATCACCGCCAGGTCCACGGCTGAGACCGAGGCCACCGGCACCCGCACCGCCGCGCCCCCTCGATCCGCCCGTGGGCCCGGCAGCACCACATCCAGAAGCTTCTGCGCCGAGGTGGTCGTCGGCACCATCGACGGAACGCCGCGCTGACCGGGCAAAATCGGCGGCCGGCGCGTCGACGGTGGGCTGACTGCCGGTATAGCAATGGATCGTGGTCATCCAGCCGGTTTCGACGCCATAAGCCCGGTCAGCAGCCGGACCAGCGGCGCCAGCGCATTGGTGGTGCGGTGCGTTCGACACCACCCGGTGCGCCGGCCGCAGCCCTTCGTCATTGGCACCCAGCACCACGGTGAAGTCCGCGCTCAACGCCGGGCCGGAGGCCAGGACCTTCTTCGCCCCGGCCTTCAGCCCGGCCTCGGCGACCGCGCGGTCGCCGGCGCGGCCGGTGCATTCCATCACGACATCGACATCCGCCATGTCGACCTCCGCCAGGTCGCGAGCCCCGGTCAGGCGCAGGCGGCGGCCATTCACGACCAGCGCCCCGTCTTCCAGTGCGACCGTTCCCCGGAACGGGCCGAAAGTGCTGTCGAACTCAAACAGGTAAGCCGCCATCTCGGGCCGGGCGATGTCGTTGACCGCCACGATCTCGATATCGTCGTGCCCCCCCGACAGGGCGGCGCGCAGGACCGACCGCCCGATGCGGCCAAAGCCGTTCAGCGCCACACGAACCGCCATCGACAACTCCGCTGCTGCTGCGTCCGGGCCAGTCTGACCACGAAGCAAAACCCGGCGCAACACCCGGCGCGGGGCCGGTTTCGGCTATATTGTAACCGATACAGCCACGCCCCGTTCCACCGCCAGCCGCACCGCTGCGCCGGCCACCGCCAGATCCTGCAACCCGACGCCGGTGCCATCGAAAAGCGTGATCTCCTCCTCGGACCGCCGCCCCGGCGCCAGCCCGGCGATCACCGCGCCGATGGGGGTGATGTCAGCCGCGCCGATCAGGCCGGCGGCCACCGCATGCTGCGCCTCGCCGATGGTGACGGACTGCGCCACCTCGTCGGTAAAGACCCTCGCGCGGGCCAGAAGCGCCGGCTCCACCTCCTGCTTGCCCTTGGTGTCGGTCCCCATGCAGGCCAGATGCGTGCCGGCGCGGACATGACGATCCAGAAGCGAGGCCGCCGGCGAGGAGGTGATGGTGACGATCACGTCGGCCTCGACCATGCGCTCCAGCGGAACCGCCTCGAACGGCAGGCCCAGCCCGGCGGCGACCTCGCCCAGCTTGGGCAGCATCTCGGGATGCAGGTTCCAGGCCACCACCCGCTCAAACTGCCGGACCTGCGCGGCGGCGCGCAACTGGAACGCGGCCTGATGGCCTGCGCCCACCATGCCCAGCACCTTCGCCCCCTTCCGCGCCAGCCGGTCGATCGAGATGGCCGAGGCGGCAGCGGTGCGCAGCGCGGTCAGCAGCCCGCCCCCGACCATCGCGGTCGGAATCCCGGTGTCCGGGTCGAACAGAAAGACGGTGGACTGGTGGTTGACGATCCCCTTGGCGGCATTGCCGGGAAAGTATCCGCCAGCCTTGACGCCCAGCAGGTTGCCCACCCGGTCAAGCCCCGACTTGAAGCCATACTGCCGCCCCTCGCCCAGCGCCTCGCGCACCACCGGAAAGTTGTAGGCCTCGCCCCGCGCCATCGCGGCAAAGGTCGCCTCGACCGCGGCAAAGGCGGCCTGCGGCGTGATCAGGCCGGCGATTTCGGCCTCGGACACGATCAGCATCGGGTTCCTTCCTGCCCCGTCAGTGTCGGGACGCTTGCCATACGCTTGCCATACGCCTGCGGGACGGGTGCCGGCAGGGCCTCAATAGGCCTTGCCGCGCGCCGTGACCGGCCAGACCACCTCGACCTTGCCGCCGCGGACGCCGACATACCAGTCATGGACATTGCAGGTCGGATCGCAATGGCCTGGCACCAGGCGTAGCTTGTCGTTCACCTTCAGGACGCCGCCCACATCCTCGACCACGCCATGTTCGTCCGAACATTTCACGTATTTCACGTCGGTCCGGCCAAAGACCACCGGCAGGCCGCTGTCGACCGACTGGGCCTTCAGTCCGGCGTCGACGATGGCCTTGTCGGGCTTGGCGTGGCTCATCACGCTGGTCAGGATGAAGAGCGCGTTTTCCCACTCGCCCTGGTCGATGCGATGGCCGTCCTTGTCGAGAATCCGGCCATAATCGGCATCCATGAAGGCGTAGGATCCGCACTGGAGTTCATTGTAAACTCCTGATGTTCCTTCGAAATAATAGCTTCCCGTCCCCGCGCCGCCGACGATGTCGCAGGCCAGCCCTTCGGCCTTCAGTGCCTCGACCGCGTCCTTCACCTGGGCCACCGCCACGTCGATCTTGGCCCGGCGGTCCTCATACTTGTCCATGTGCTGCATCGCCCCCTGATAGGCTTGCAGGCCGGCGAATTTCAGCCCCGGCGCCGCCGCGATGGCGCGGGCGATGGCGACGACCTCGGGCGTGGTCCTGACCCCGCAGCGCCCGGCGCCGCAGTCGATCTCGACCAGGCATTCGATGGTGGTTCCGTGCTTCTGTGCCGCGGCCGACAGGTCGGCAACGTTGGCGAGATCGTCGACGCAGACGATGGTGCGCGCACCCAGTTTCGGCAGCCGGGCCAGCCGGTCTATCTTGGCCGGATCGCGCACCTGGTTGCTGACCAGCACATCCCTGATCCCCCCCCGCACAAACGCCTCGGCCTCCGACACTTTCTGGCAGCAGACCCCGCAGGACCCGCCCAGCCGTTCCTGCAACAGCGCCACGTCGACCGACTTGTGCATCTTGCCGTGGATGCGGTGGCGCACGCCCATTTCCTTCGCCAGCCGGCCCATCTTGACGATGTTGCGCTCCAGCGCGTCAAGGTCGAGCACCAGACAGGGGGTCTGGATGTCCCTCTCGTCCATCCCCGGCTTGGCGGGAATGTCGTAGCCGACCTCGAGGCCAGCGAAGTTCACGGGTGCGTTCATGTTCAGCTCCTCACATTTGGCGGGACCAGCGCCGTCACGATTTCATCCAGGGCAGCTTTTCCAGATCGACGTTGCCGCCGGTGACGATGACCCCGACCCGCTTGCCGCGAAACAGGTCGGGGTTCTTCAGGATCGTCGCCAGCGGCACCGCGCTCGACGGCTCCATCACGATCTTCATCCGCTTCCAGATCAGCTTCATCGCCTCGACGATCTCGTCCTCGCCGGCGGTCAGGATGTCGGTCACATGGCGGCGGACGAAATGCCAGGTCAGCTCCTTCAACGGCACCTTCAGCCCGTCCGCCACCGTTTCCGGCGCGTCGTCGGCAATGATGCGCCCGGCGCGAAAGCTGCGGGCCGCATCATCGGCCTGCTGCGGCTCGGCGGCGAAGATCTTCACTTTCGGGCTCAGGTTCGACAGGGTCAGGCAGGTGCCCGACACCATGCCGCCCCCGCCGATCGGGGCGACGACGGCGTCAAGCCCGTCGACCTGTCCGATCAGTTCGCGCGAACAGGTCGCCTGGCCGGCGATCACCCGCGGATCGTTGTAGGGATGGACGAACTCGGCCCCGGTTTCAGCCAGCACCTCGGCAAAGACCGCCTCGCGCGAACTGGTCGACGGCTCGCATTCCACCACCCGCCCGCCATAGCCCTTGACCGCGTCCTTCTTGGCCTGCGGCGCGGTGCGCGGCATGACCACCGTGCAAGGAATGCCCCGCCGGCCAGCCGCATAGCTCAGGCACAGACCGTGATTGCCCGACGAATGGGTGGCGACGCCCTTGGCCGCCTGAGCATCGGTCAGGCCGAACACCGCGTTCGAGGCGCCGCGCGCCTTGAAGGCCCCGGCTTTCTGGAAATTCTCGCACTTGAAGAACAGCTCGGCCCCGGTCAAGCCGTCGATGTAGCTCGATGTCAGGACCGGCGTGCGGTGGATGTGGGGGGCGATCCGTTCGTGGGCGGCGACCACGTCGCCGAAGGTGGGGATATACATGGCGGGCCTCATGCAGCGCGGCTGACGGCGGCGAGGCCTGTCTTGCGGTAATGATCCTGCGCAGCGACGACGCCCGAGCCCAGCGTCACCGGCCAGCCCAGATCGGCCATGCACATTTCGGCGACGGCGAGGCCCGACAGCATCATCGCGTCGGTCAGGCTGCCCAGATGGCCGATGCGGAAGACCTTGCCCGCGACCTCACCCAGGCCGACGCCGAAGGCCATGTCGTATTTCTCGGCAGCAAGTCTCACCAGGTCGGTGCCGTTGCAGCCCTCGGGCACCACGACCGCCGTGACCGTGTCGGAATATAGATCGGGCGAAACGGCGCAGGGCCGCATCCCCCAGGCGGCAACCGCCCGCCGCACGCCCTCGGCGATCCGGCGATGGCGGGCCCAGACCTGTTCAAGCCCTTCGTCCAAGAGCATCTCGCAGGCCAGGTTCAGCCCATTCAGCAGCCCGACGGCGGGCGTATAGGGATAGCCGCCGGCGGCATAGGAATTCCGCATGTCGCGGAAGTCGAAGAAGGTGCGGGGCAGCGCCGCGCCATCCATCGCCGCCTGCGCCTTGGGGCTGACCCCGAGGATCGCCAGACCGACCGGCAGCATGAACCCTTTCTGGCTGCCGGTGACGGCGATGTCGACGCCCCAGGCGTCCATGCGGAACTCCATCGACGCGACCGACGAGACGCCATCGACGAACAGCATCGCCGGGTGCCGCGCGGCGTCGAGCGCCCGGCGGATGCCGGCGATGTCCGACCGGACGCCGGTCGCGGTTTCATTGTGGGTGGCCAGCACCGCCTTGATCATATGGTCGCGGTCGGCCTTCAGCGCCGCCTCGATGCGAGCCAGCGGGGCGCCTTCGCCCCAGGGCGTCTCGATCACCTGCACGTTCAGCCGGTGGCGCTGGCAGAGGTCGATCCAGCGATGGCTGAACATGCCGTGGCGCGCCGCCAGAACCGTATCGCCCGGCGACAGCGTGTTGGTGATCGCCGCCTCCCAGCCGCCGGTGCCGGTCGAGGGGAACAGGAAGATCTCGCCCACCGTAGTCATCAGCACCTTCTTCACCCCGGCGACCGCCGGCCCGAAGATGCGCCCGAACGCTGCCGACCGATGGTCGAGCGTCGGCATGTCGCAGGCCTTGCGCAGCACTTCGGGGATGTTGGTCGGACCGGGAATGAAGACCGGATTCTGGCTGTGCATCTGACTCTCCCGCTTGGATGGGGAAAGGTTAGGCGCAGGCGCAGGGGCAATCAATTTTTTCGGAAATGTTTTTCATTATGTGAAAAAATGACCTTTACCATTGAAAAATATCAGGATTTCAATTTTCATCTGACGGAATGCCATTTCAGGATTTGTGCGATGTCCGAATCCCGCCCCCGTGGCCGGCCCCGCAGCTTTCATGACAAGACCGAACAGAACCTGGTTCAGTCGCTGGACCGGGCGCTGACGATCCTGCGCACCCTGTCCGAGGCGCAGGGCCTGACCCTGTCGGAACTGGCGGCGCGGACCGGGCAATCGGCGCCGACCGTCTACCGGGCGCTGATGACGCTTCAGGGGCACGGGTTCGCCGAGATGGAGGAACCGGGTCAGATCTGGCACGTCGGCGGCGGCGCCTTCCGGGTGGGGTCAAGCTTTCTCAGGCGCACCAAGATCATCGACCGTGCCCGCCAGCCGATGGACCGGCTGATGCGCGCCACCGGCGAAACCGCGAACCTGGGCGTCGAACACCGCGACCAGGTCCTGTTCCTCGCCCAGGTCGAAACCCACGAGGCGATCCGCGCCTTCTTTCCGCCGGGCACCCTGGGCGACATGCATGTGTCTGGGATCGGCAAGGCGCTGCTGGCTTGGCTGCCCTTGGGTCGGGTGGCGCAGATCATCCACGACCGGGGGCTCGCGCGCTTTACCCCCCAGTCGCACACCGATCTCGCGTCGCTGTCGGCCGACCTGGCCGAAACCAAGCGGCGCGGCTATGCGATCGACGATCAGGAACGCGCGGAGGGCATGCGCTGCGTGGCCGCGCCGGTTTTCAACGCCTATGGCGAGCCGGCGGCGGGTCTGTCGGTGTCGGGCCCGACCTTCCGCATCGGGCTGGAGGCGACCGCGGCGATCGGCAAACTGGTGCGCGCTGCCGCCGACGAGGTAACGGCGGCCACCGGCGGGCGGCAACCGGATTAGGCCGTCGCCGCCCCGGCCCGCGCCAGACCGTCGCGCAGGGCGGCCTGGGCGTCGGCGTCGGTCCCGGCCTCGGCATAGACCCGCAGTTCGGGGGCGTTGCCCGAAGGCCGCAGGTGCAGGATCAGGCCGCTGGCGAAGGTGACGCGCAGCCCGTCGGTCAGGTCGAGCCCGGCCTCGGACCCGCAGCCCCGGAAGAACCGGGCGCGTTCGGCGGCATCGCCGGCAAGCCGGGTGACCAGCGCCAGCGATCGGTCGGTCGGCACCCCTTCCAGCCGGTCGGCGGCGGTGCGGCGGGCGGGCAGCGCCGCGACCAGTCCGGCCAGCCCCTGCCCCGCCTCGCGCGCCGCGATCAGCGGCATCAAGAGCGGCAGCACCGCGTCGCGGGTCATCAGGGGCGCAAGCCGGCGCCCTTGCCGTTCGGCGGCAAAACCCAGAAGAAAGCCGCCGTTCGCCTCGAACCCCACGGGGCGGCAGGGTTCGGCCAGCGCCGTCTCCATTTCCGCGATCACGAAGGGCGATCCGATCCGGGTGCGCAGGACCCGCGCGAAGGCCCCCGACCGTTCGATCATCGTGTTCGAGGAAACCGGCGTGACCACCCGGTCGGCGCCCAAGGCACGCGCGGTCAACAGCCCCAGGATGTCGCCGGCGATCACCTCGCCCGCCGCGTCGGCCAGAAGCGGGCGGTCGGCGTCGCCATCGGCCGACAGAATCGCGTCCAGCCGATGTTCGGCCGCCCAGCGGCGCAGCATCTGGCGGGTGTCGCCGGACACCGCCTCGGTATCGACGGGAACAAAGGTTTCCGACCGGCCGAGCGCCACCGCTGTGCCGCCCAGCGCGGCAACCAGCGCGCCCAGAAGATCGCGGGCGACGGTGCTGTGCTGCCAGATGCCGACGGTCAGCCCGGCCAGCGCACCGGGGTCAAAAAAGTTGGCGTAGCGCGCCAGATAGGCGGCGGCGGCCTCGCGGTCGGGGGTCAGCGGCGCCGGCGCCGCCGCGCGGGTCGGGCCACCATCTTCGGCGGCCAGCCGGGTGATCTCGACCTCCTCGGCCTTGGTGATCTCGCCACGCGGGGAATAGAATTTCAGCCCGTTGCGGTCGGCCGGGATGTGGCTGCCGGTGATCATGATCGCCGGGGCGCCCGCGGCGGCGGCGGCCATCGCCAGGGCCGGCGTCGGCAGTTCGCCCGCATCCATGACCGCGACCCCCGCCGCACGCGCCGTCTCCGCCACCGCCGCCGCGATCCGCGGCGACGAGGCGCGCAGGTCGCGCCCGACCCACAGCCGCCCGGCGGGGCCGACAGCGCCAAGGAAGGCTCGCGTGTAACGCGCGCACAGATCGTCGGTCAGTTCGCTGACCAGGCCGCGCAGGCCGCTTGTTCCGAATTTGGGTGCCACGTCCTGCCCTTTCCCGGTTTTGGCCGACCCTAGCCGATGTTCCGCCGGCCCGGAAGCGACGGCCGCCGCCGCCACTGGCGCCATTGCTGCCGGCACCGCGCCAATCATCGGCATTTCCGCCAAGCGTCGCGCCGGCGCGGCCAATCCCGCCGCACCGCCGTCAGCCGGCTCCGCACCGATTGAGTCGCCCGCAAAGGCCGGATAGGGTCGCGCCGTTACCCGCCTTTTCCCTGTGCCGGACCCATCCCATGTTTGCACGATTTGTCCCGATCCTTGCCGGAGTTTTCCTGGCCGTGGTGGCCGCCTTCATCGGCGGCATGTGGACCACGCATGAAAACTGGTGGGCCTGGCGCACCACCGACGACACGCGGCAGCTTTGGCATTCCTGGCGGGCGACGGGCATGTTCCTGCGCGACCTGACCTATGCCCACCGCGTCCCGCTGGCGGGGGACGCCGAATATGCGGTCAGCGACCCGGCGGCCATCGCCAAGGGATCGCTGTTCGTGCTGCGCCTTGACGCGGCCACCCAGCATTCACGGGCCGAGCTGATCGACCCTTCGGGCAAGGTCCAGTTCACCTGGCCGGTCGATTATTCGCGGCTGGTCAAGGGCGGGTCGGCCGAGGAGTTCCCCCATGCGTCGGACCTGCTGCCCGACGGCTCGATCCTGGTCAGCTTCGACGACGGCCACGCACTGGCCCGGCTCGACCCCTGCGGCGATCCGATCTGGGTCAAGAACGACATGGTCTATCACCACACCATCTCGCGCGGGCAGGACGGCGACTGGGCTTGGGCCGACCCCGACTGGGACGGCGGGCAGGACCAGCGGCTGGTCCGCTTCGACCCCGAAACCGGCAAGACGCTGGAATCGATCAGCCTACTGGACGACGTGATACCATCTTCGCCCGCCACCAGCATGGCGCTGACCTTCCCGCCGGGGACCAAGTTCATCCGCAAGGCCGACAAGGACACCGACGTCGATCTTTTGCACCCCAACGACATCGACGAGCTGACCCCCGACATCGCCGCAGCCTTCCCCGAGTTCAAGACCGGCGATCTGCTGATCAGCATGCGCAACATCAACATGCTGGCGGTGATCGACCGCAGCACCCATGCGATCAAATGGGCGCAATACGGGCCGTGGCGCGACCAGCACGATCCCGATTTCGACGCCGACGGCACCATCTCGGTCATCTCGAACAACATGGAGCGCAACCGTTCGACGCTCATGGCAATCGACCCGAAGACCAACGTGACCCACGATGTGTTCCAGGGAACCGACCTGTGGTTCAGCACCTTCATCATGGGCAAGCATGAGCGGCTGCCGAACGGCAACTGGCTGATCGCCTCGGCGATGGAGGGCCGCGTGATCGAGGCCACGCCCACCGGCAAGGTGGTGCGCGAGTTCAACAACATCATCGACGCGAACTTCAACAGCGTCATCAGTTCGGCGCTGTTCGTGCCGGACGGCTACCTGAAAAGCTTGCCTGTCTGCCGGAAATAGCAGATTTCATAAGACGATAGCAGACTTGGTTGGAAAGGCCCCGGCGATGACTGTCCAGATTAGACCCGTGATCCTGTCCGGCGGAACCGGCACCCGGCTGTGGCCGGTGTCGCGCGAAGGCATGGCCAAGCAGCTTCTGCCGCTGACCGATGAACTGACGATGCTGCAAAAGACACTCAGCCGCGTCGTCGGCCAGCCGGGCTTTGGCGCGCCGATGGTCGTCGGCTCTCATGCCGTGCGCTTCACCATCAAGGAACAGGTCGAAAAGATCGCCCCCCAGGCGATGATCGTGCTCGAGCCGGTGCGGCGCGACACCATGCCCGCCGTCCTACTTGCCGCGACCATCGCCGCCGCCGAAGACGAAAACGCCGTGCTCGCGGTCATGCCGTCCGACCATATCGTCACCGGCGAGGATGAATTCCGCGCCGCCGTCCGCACCGCCGCCGCCAGGGTCGAACAGGCCGGAATCGCGGTGATCGGCGTCAAGCCCACCGAACCGGCGACGGGCTACGGCTATATCCGGCCAGGCGCGGCCTCGGGCGAGGGCGTCATGGCCGTCGAACGGTTCGTGGAAAAGCCCGACGCCGCCACCGCCGCCAAGCTGATCGCCGAAGGCTGTTTGTGGAACGCCGGGCTCTTCTGCTTCCGCGCCGGCTGGCTGATCGAGGCGATGGCCAAACTTTACCCCGAGGATGTCTCGCGCATGGCCGAGGCGGTCCGTCGCATGCACTCGGACCTTGGCATGTTCATCCCCGGCGACGCATTCGGTGATGTCCACGCGATCTCGTTCGACCATGCGTTCATGGAAAAGACCCGTGACGCCCATGTGGTCGCCGCCGGCTTCACCTGGTCGGACGTGGGCGACTGGAACGCGTTGTGGAAGGTTGCCGCCAAGGACAAGGACGGCAATGCCGCCAAGGGCGACGTGGTGACAGTTGACGCCCGCAACAATCTGGTCCGCGCCGAAACCCGCACCGTCTGCGCATTGGGCGTCGACGACCTGACCATCGTGGAAACCGCCGATGCGGTGCTGGTCGCGCCGCGCGACCGGGCGCAGGACGTCAAGGGGCTGGTCGATGTGCTGAAGGCCTCGGGCCGGCCGGTGGCGACCGAACATCTGCGCAACCACCGGCCCTGGGGCTGGTATCAGACGATGGACCTGGGCGAGCGGTTCCGCGTCAAGCGCATCGTCGTCCGCCCCGGCGCCAAGCTGTCGCTGCAACGCCATCACCACCGCGCCGAACATTGGGTGGTGGTGCGCGGCACCGCCGAAGTGACCGTCGACGGGACGGTGAAGATCCTGCACGAAAACGAAAGCGCCTATATCCCGATCGGCTCGGTCCACCGGCTGGCCAACCCCGGCAAGATCCAGGTCGAACTGATCGAGGTGCAGACCGGCACCTATCTGGAAGAGGACGACATCGAGCGGATCGAGGACGAATTCGGCCGCACCTGAGGCGCGGCCGCTCCCTCCGTCAGAAGGTGGTTTCAGCGTCCAGCGGCCAGATCGGCCGCTTCACCCGCCGATAGGGGCGCCGCGACATTTTCGGGGTCGACAGCGCGCCGCTGTCACAAACGATGACCTTGCCGGCAATCGGCTCGAACGCCGCGCGGAAGTGCTGCATGCTTTTCAGCGCCAGCGTCGCCCGTGTCGTCGGGTCGATGCCAAAGGCGTAAAGCTGCTGGCGGTCCAGCATCTGTTCGTTCTCGGTCACGACCAGGATGTCGACTCCGTCAACCCGCAGCACCGCCGTCGGCCCATAGCTGCGATCCAGCCCGCCCAGCATCGGCCCGTCGCCGCGGAAGGCGCCGTCCGACAGGTGCATGATCTGCCCGGTCAGTCGCAGCGGCCCGCCACCGAACGCCGGGTCGTTCTTGCCGCCCACGTCCAGCGTGACGCGGTCGCCGACCTTGTGGCGATGCAGCTCGGCCGCCGCCCCGGGGTCGATCATCGGCGCGAAAACGGCATTGGTCAGCCCGCCATCCAGCATCCCCCTCAGCAGGTTGGTCGCATCGCCATAGGCGCCCGAACCGGGGTTGTCGGCATAGTCGGCGATGATGAGCGGCCCCTTGGAGTGATCGAAACCCTTGGCGATGGCCACTGCATCGGAAACCTCCAGAAAGACATTCTGGCAACTGTGCCGGGCGTCCCAGATGGCGCGGGCATGGGCGTCGGCGATGGCGGCGGCGCGCGCCTCGGCCCCGGCCTGCGCCCGGTCATAGGTGACAAAGACCGCCGGCCCCATTTCAAGGATATCGGCATCCGAGAACCCGGCGTTCAGCGACACCGACAGGATGCCGGGTTCCGTCTCCTCGTCCCGCGCCTTGGCGTACAGCGCCACCATCGGCCCGGCGTCGGACCGGCCGGCGTTGACCTCGTCCATCATCGGCACATGGCGGCGCAGCGTCGCCGGGCGAGTGCGGCCGGCCATCGCATCGTTCAGAAGCCGCGCCGCCCGATGGCCGACCTCGCGCATGTCGATGTGGGGATAGGTCTTGTAGCTGACCCAGATCTGCGCGCCATCGGCCATCGCGGCCGTCGCGTTGGCGTGCAGGTCGAGCGTGACCGCAATCGGCAGGTCGGGGCCGACAATGGCGCGCAGCCGGGCCAGAAGCTCGCCTTCGCCATCCTCGATCCCTTCGGCCACCTGCGCGCCATGCAGGCTGAGAAGGATGCCGTCCAGCCGGTCGCGGTGCTGGGCCGCGGCGCGGCAGATCACGCCGGCGATATGGTCGTAGGCGGCGCGCGACACCGGCGCCGATGGCGCGGCCAGTGCCGAGATGGCGTGGATCATCCGCCAGTTTTCCGCCGTCGCCACCTCGGCAAAGCCCGCAAGCTCGGTATTGGCGTTGCCCCGGTGGCGAAAGGCCTCGTCGCCCTCGATCAGGCAGTCGACGGCGAAATCCTTCAGCTCGGTAAAACCCTTCTTGAAGGTGTTGTTCTCGGAAACGAACTCGGCGGACAGGACGGTGAAGGTCATGCGGGGGCACTTTCGTGAAGCGGGTGGAAACAGGCGACCGGATGTCCCGGCGACAATTCGGCCAGTGCCGGGTTTTCGGCGCGGCAGCGGTCGGTGGCGTGCGGGCAGCGCCCGGCGAAGGCGCAACCCTTCGGCAGATCGAACGCCGAAGGGATCTCGCCCGACAGGGCCTGCAGGGTCTTGCGCTGGCGGGGGTCGGGCACGAAACTGCTGTCCATCAGCGCCTTGGTATAGGGATGGCGCGGCGGCACATCGGCGCGCGGCAGGATTTCGACCGCCGCCCCCAGATACATCACCACGATCCGGTCGCAGAAATAGCGCACCAGCCCCAGGTCGTGGGAAATGAACAGGTAGGTCAGGCCCAGGTCGCGGCGCAGGTCGGCCAGAAGCGCGATGACCTGCGCCTGGATCGACACATCCAGCGAGGCGGTCGGTTCGTCCAGCACGATCAGGTCGGGATGCTGGGCCAGCGCCCGGGCGATGCCGGCGCGCTGGCGCTGGCCCCCCGACAGTTGATGCGGATAGCTTGCCGCCATCGCCGCCGGCAGGCCGACCTGCGCCAGAAGTTCGCCAACCCGCCTCGGCGGCGTGGCCTCGCCCTGGGTCTGGAAGGGTTCGGCCAGCGCGTCGCCCAGGGTGAAGCGCGGATCGAGCGAGGAATAGGGGTCCTGAAAGACCATCGCCATGCGCCGCCTGAGCCGCCGCATCTCGCGCCGCGACAGGCGGGTCAGGTCTTGCCCGTCAAAGCAGACGCGCCCCGATGTCGGGTCGATCAGCCGCAGGATCAGCCGGGCCAGCGTCGACTTGCCGCAACCGCTTTCGCCGACCACGCCGACGACCTCGCCCCGCGCGACCGACAGCGACACGCCCCGGACCGCCATCATCTCGCGCGGGCGGGCGATCAGGCCGCCGCCGGTCGAAAAGCGCCGGCTGAGGTTCTCGGCCACGATCAGGGGATCAGCCATGAGCGGCCTCCAGCGGGAAATGGCAGGCAAAGCGACCGCCGTCCGGGCGGGTGGCAAAGGCCGGCGGGTCGGTCAGGCACGGACCTTGGGCGCGCGCGCAGCGCGGGTGGAACCGGCAACCGGAGGGGTAGCTCGCCACCGACGGCACCGCGCCGGGAATGCCCTTCAGGCTGCCCGGCGCCATGCCTTCGCGCGGGATGCAGCCGATCAGCGCCTGGGTGTAGGGGTGGACCGGCGCGGCAAACAGCGCACCTGCGTCGCGGGTCTCGGCCAGGCGGCCGGCATACAGCACCGCGACCTTGTCGCAGATCTGCGCCACCACCCCCATGTCGTGGGTGATGAGCAAGAGCCCCAGCCCGCGGTCGCGCACCAGCTGGCCCAGAAGGTGGATGATCTGCGCCTGCACCGTCACGTCCAGAGCGGTGGTCGGTTCGTCGGCAATGATGAGGTCCGGCTCGCCCGCCAGCGCCATCGCGATGACGATCCGCTGCTTCATGCCGCCCGACAGCTGGTGCGGATAGGCGTCGCAGACGGTTGCGGCCTCGGGGATGCGCAACTGGGTCAGCAGATCGACGGTGCGGGCGCGGGCGGCGGCCTTGTCCAGCCCCAGATGCAGGCGCGCCACCACATCGACCTGTTCACCGATGCGCTGGATCGGGTCGAGCGCGGTCATCGGGTTCTGGGTGACGAAGGCGATGCGCCGGCCGCGATAGGGGCGCAGTTCGGCCTCGTCCAGCCGGCACAGGTCCACCCCGTCGAACAGGACACTGCCGGTCAGCACCCGCCCGCCGATCAGCGGCAACAGCCCGGTGACCGCCAGCGCGGTCAGCGACTTGCCCGACCCGCTTTCGCCGACCAGCCCGAGGATCTGGCCGCGATCCACCGCGAAGCTCAGCCCGCTCAGCGGTTCGACCGCGCCGATGCCGACCGACAGGTTTTCGACCGACAGCAGCATTCAGGCCTCCCTCAGGCGGGTCTTGATGTCCAGCGCGCGGATCAGCGCATCGCCAAAGAGGTTGATCGCCACCACGGTCGTCGCCACCGCGAGGCCGGGGAACAGGATGATCCACGGCGCCTTGAACAGAAGCCCCGACCCCGACGACATCATCGCCCCCCAGCTGGGCAAGGGCGGCTGCGCCCCCAGCCCGAAGAAGCCGAGCGTCGCCTCGAGGATGATCGCGTCGCCGGTGGCCAGCATCCCGGCGACCAGCACCGGCGCCAGCGCGTTCGGCAACAGGTGCCGGCCCAGGATGAAGCCGTCGCTCGCCCCCAGGCTGCGCGCCGCCTCGATATAGGTCTCGGACCGGATGGTCATGATCTGGGCGCGGGTCAGGCGGGTGAACTGCGCAAGATAGGCCACCCCGATGGCGGCCATCGTCCCGGTAACGCCGGGACCGATGATCGCCACCAGGATAAGCGCCACCAGGATTTCCGGGAAGGACCAGGTCAGGTCGACGACGATCGTCACCACCTTGTCGAGCGTGCCGCCGAAATAGCCGGCCGCCGCACCGAGGACCATCCCGGACAGAACCGAAATGGCGATCGACACCACCGACACCGACAGCGAGGTGCGCGCGCCATACATGATCCGGGTCAGAAGGTCGCGCCCGAATTCGTCGGTGCCCAGCCAGTGCACCGCGCTGGGGGCCTGGAAGGCGTCGGGCAGGCTCTGGATGTCGTAGGCATAGGGCGACAGCAGCGACGCGAAAACCGCGACCAGCACGACGAGCGCAAGCCATAGCCCGGCCAGCGCCCCCTTGCGGCTGGCCAGCGCCGTGGCGACGGGGGCGAAGGATCGCTTCAGGCTCATGCCAGGGCTCCTCGCACACGGGGATCCATCAGTGCCTGGATCACGTCGCCCAGAAGCGTGCCCAGCATCACCGCGACGGCCAGCATCAACAGGCAGGCCTGCACGACCGGATAATCATGCTGGTTCAATCCTTTTATCAGCGTCGATCCCAGGCCGGGGCGGGCAAAGACATATTCGACCGTCACCGCACCCCCGAGGATCCAGCCGATGCGCAGGGCCAGGATCGTGACCACCGGGATCAGCGCATGGCGCAGCACATGGCGCAGCCGGATACGTCCCGGCGGCAGGCCCTTGGCATGCAGTAGCATCACGAAATCGCGGCCCGTCGCCTCGATCATCGCCACCCGCGTCACCCGCGCGACCAGCGCGGTGCCGCCCAGCCCGATGGTCAGGACCGGCAGCACCAGACTGTCCCAGCCGCGCGCGCCCGACACCGGGAACCAGCCCATCTGCACCGAGAAGGCCAGTATCAGCAACAGCCCCAGCCAGAAGGACGGCAGGGTCGAACCCACCAGCACACCCCCCATGATCAGCTGATCCGGCCAACGGTCCCGCCAGGCCGCCGCGACGACGCCCAGCAGGATGCCGATGGCCGACGAAAAGACCAGCGCGGCGCCCCCGAGCATCAGCGAATAGGGCAGCGCCTGCCCGATCAGCGTCGCGACCGGGCGGTGGGTAACGATCGAGGTTCCCAGATCGCCATGCAGCACCGCCCAGAGCCAGATGCCGTATTGGACGATCAGCGGCCGGTCGAGGCCATAGCGGGCGGTGATCTCGGCGCGCTTGGCCGCCGGCGTCCCGACCTTGACCAGATTGTCCACCGGGTCGCCGGGGATCAGGTGCAGGATCAGGAAGATCACCACCGACACGGCCAGAAAGACCGGCAGGAGAAGCAGGACGCGCCTGACCAGAAATCCAAGCATGTTCGCGCCTCCCGCCGGTCCGCCGCTTACTCTTTGACCGTGACGTCGACCATGTCGACGCCAGTGACAGAAGTGCCGTGGATACGGTCAGGCATCACCAGCCGGTCCTTGTTGTAGGCCATGTTCTGCTCGGGCTGGTAGATCGGCGCATAGGGGAACTGGCTGGTCACATAGGCATGGTAGGCGGTGAAGTTCTTGATCCGCTCGTCCTGGGTCTTCGAGCCCTTCATCGCCTTTTCGCGCAGCTCTTCGGCCTTGGGATCGTTGAACATCGAGACGTTGGGATAGCCCAGCCGGTCGCCGCCGAAGAACCAGTCGACGATGTCGGCGTTGTTCCAGAAGTAGGACCGCACCGCCAGTTGCTGTTCGCCGGCCTTGTACTGGTCGCGGATGGTCGAACTGTCGAAGGTGGTAATCGTCGCGTCGATGCCCACGGCCTTCAGTTGCGCCTGCACCACCTCGGTCAGGCGGCGGAAGATGCTGTCGCTTTGCGTCCACAGCGCGACCTGCAGCGGCTTGCCGTCCTTGGCCCGCACGCCGTCTGCGCCCATCTTCCAGCCCGCCTCGTCCAGAAGCGCGTTGGCCTTGTCGGGATCGTAGCTGATGTCGAGCGACGGGTCGATCTTCGATTCCGGCAGGGCCGAGATCAGGAAGTTGTTCGCCACGGCGCCGTGGCCGCCAAAGACGTTTTCAAGGATTTGCTTCTGGTTGATCGCCAGCGCCGCCGCCTGCCGCACCTTGATGTCGGTGAACGGCTCCTTGGTGACGTTGATCGGCATGTAATAGACTTCCTGGCCGGGGATCGAGAACAGCGCCATCGAGGGTTCGGCCTTGATCTGGTCGATGTAGTCGGTCGGCACCGACAGCAGCGCGTCGACACCGCCGGACTTCAGCTCCAGGAAGGCGGTCGAATCCTCGGCCATTTCGCGGAAGGTGATCCGTTCCAGTTTCGCCGGGCCCTTGTTGGTCGACAGGGGCGATTCCCAGGCGTAGTCGTCGTTGCGCACCAGCACGGTTTCCTGGCCGAGCGTGAAGCTTTCCAGCTTGAAGGGGCCGGTGCCCACCGCGTCGGTGATCCCGTAGTTGTCGCCCATCTCGGTGACGACATCGGGGTCGGGAACGCCCATGAACGACGACGACAGGTTGAACAGCAGGTTCGGTTCGGGATGTTTCATCACGAACTTGGCGGTCAGGTCATCGACCGCCTCGACCCGGTCCACCGCATCGACCATGTAGGAATTTTCCGACTTGCGGAACAGCTCGATCCATTTGGAGATCGCCGCCGCGGTCAGCGGCTTGCCGTTGTGGAACTTGACCCCCGGCTTCAGGTGAAAGACCCAGGACATCCCGTCAGGCGCCTCGTCCCAGCTTTCGGCCAGGAACGGGTGGAAGGACAGGTCGGCATCCTGCGCCACCAGCGTGTCATAGATCATCGAAAAGGCGGTGTTGGTGTTGACCGCGGTGACCGGGTTGTAGTTCGGGATGCCAACCTCGTTGGTGCTGAGGACGAAGGTCGCCTCCTGCCCTACGGCAGGCACGGCCATCAGCGCCGCCACCGAGACGCTGGCGACAAGGGCATAGTTCCGAAGTCTTGCAAACATCATCTTCTCCCGTTGTTGGTTCGTTGTCGTTCGTCGCGTGGCTATTTCAGCGGCCCGCGCGGGTCGCCGGCGTGGCCGATGAAGTCGTTGTAAAGGGCCGAGACGCGGCTCATCCGGTCCTCGACCTCGGGGCCAAGCTCGGCAAAGACCGCATTGATGATCTGGCAGATCAGCGAGGACATCGCCGAGGTCGCATCCCAGAACTGGTTGAAGTCGGTCTGGACCACGAAGGCCTCGTCGGCCACCTCGTGCGCCCAGGCGCAATAGGGATCGGTGATGAGCGTCACCGGAATGCCCCGGTCGCGCGCCGCCATCGCCAGCCGTCGGGTCAGCCGCGAATAGCGGCGCCCGTCGATCAGAACCAGGCAGGCCTCGCCCGGCAGGTGCAGGAGAACCTCCGCGAAATTGCCGGCCGCCATGTCCAGAAGCCGCACGCCGGGACGCAGATATTGCAGCCCGTGCGCCAGAAACTGCCCGTGGCCGCGTTCGGTCTGGAAGCCGGAAATGAAGACCTGCGGGCAGCGGGCCAGCCGGTGGACGGCGCGGGCGAATTCGGGCGTGGCGGCGGTTTCGTAGTTGGCGATGATCGCGGCGATCTCGCGTTCCAGCCCGCGGCGGGTTTCGTCCGATCCGGTCTTCAACCGGTCGGCGAAGTCCTGCAATCGCTCGCCGATCAGCCAGGCCTTGTCGCCCAGGTCGGACTGGATCGCCGATTTCAGTTCCTTGAAGTGGCGATAGCCGAGACTGCGGCAATAGCGGCCGACGGTGGCTTCGCTGACGCCGACCTTGGCCCCGACCGAAGCCGCGGTTTCAAAAGGCAGTTCCTTGAGGTTGTTCAGGAAGTAGGCGGCCAGAGCCTGCGAAGCCGGCGTTGCGTCGCGCAGGCTTTCCTCAAGCCGCCCCCGCAGGTCGGCCGGAAGCCTTGGCTTTACGTCGCTGTCCCCCATCGCCCCTCCCACCGGTGCATCAGCAGACTCCCCGACCAGAAGGCTGTCAGAAAAATTCCCTTCCGTCAATCTTGCAAGAAAACTTTTATGAGCTAGAGTTGGCCGCGCCGGCAAAGGCGGCAAACCGGGGGGAGAGTGGATGATGCACGGGACGACTGGTCATGAGGCGCGGGCACCCCTGACAATCGAGGCGGCCGAACTGCGCCTGGTGCGCCTGCCGCTGGTGACGCCCTTCACCATCGCCACCGGCACCATGACCGAAAAGACCTTTCCGCTGGTCCGGCTGTTTTCCGGCGGCCTCGAAGGGGTAGCCGAAGGGGTGATGGACCCCCTGCCCGACTATCTGGAGGAAACCACCAAGGGCGCGATGGCCTTTCTGCGCGACGCGGTCCTGCCGCAGGTCGTCGGCCAAAGCTTTGCCAATCCGGCGGAACTCAACCGCCTCCTCGCCCCCTGGCGCGCCAACCAGATGGCCAGGGCCACGGTCGAAATGGCTTTCTGGGACCTGTGGGCGCGGTCGCTGAACCTGCCGCTTCAGACGCTGCTGGGCGGATCGGGCGCGGCCATCGACGTCGGCGTATCGCTGGGCATCGGCCCGGTCGACGGCACCATCGAGCGGGTCCGAAGCCATCTGGAACAGGGCTACAAGCGCATCAAGCTGAAGATCATGCCCGGGCACGACCTGGCGCTGGTGCGCAAGGTGCGCGAAACCTCCCCCGACGCCCACCTGACCGTCGACGCCAATTCGTCCTACACCTTGGCCGACACGGCGCTCTTGGCCGAACTCGACGCCTTCGCGCTGGACTATATCGAACAGCCGCTGGCCTGGGACGACATCCACGATCATGCGATCCTGCAGTCGCGCCTGAAGACCCCGATCTGCCTGGACGAATGCATCCGGTCGGTCGCCCATGCCCGCAAGGCGCTGCAGACCGACGCGGCGCGGGTCATCAACATCAAGGTGGGACGGTCGGGCGGCTATATGGCCGCGCTTGGCATCCACGACATTTCGGCCGCCTTCGACGTGCCGGTCTGGTGCGGCGGGATGCTGGAAAGCGGCATCGGGCGGGCGCACAACATCCACCTGTCGACGCTGGCGAACTTCACCAAGCCGGGCGACACGTCGTCGGCCAGCCGCTATTTCAGCCGCGACATCATCGTCGAAAGGCTGGAAAGCCGCGATGGGAGGATGCCGGTCCCGCAGGGCGCGGGCATCGGCGTGACGCTCGACCACGATTTCCTAGCCACGGTCAGCACCGACATCGAAAGGTTCGGCAAATGAGCGACCTTGTCCTGCGCGACCTGACGGGCATGGCCGAGTTCCTGGCCGCCGAGGACCTGCAGCGCGCGGTCTGGGGCAAGGACGACACCGCCGACCCCGCCGACCTGATGATGGTCATCCAGTCCGAGGGCGGCCTGTGTGGCGGGGCGTTTCTGGGCGGGCGGCTGGTCGGCTACATCTTCGCCTTCCCGACGCGCGAGCCCGCCATCCAGCATTCGCACCGGCTGGCGGTGCTGCCGGAAACCCGTGGTCTGGGGCTGGGGGCGCGGCTGAAATGGTATCAGCGCGACTGGTGCCTGGCGCGCGGGATCGGCCTGGTGCGCTGGACCTTCGATCCCCTGCGGCTGACCAACGCCAGCCTGAACATCGGCCATCTGGGCGCGGTGGTGCGGACCTACCTGCCCGACTATTACGGCGAGATGAAGGGCATCAACGCAGGCGCGCCCTCTGACCGGCTTCTGGCCGACTGGCATCTGGACCATCCGGCGGTGGCGGCGCGGGCGGCAGGCGCGCCATTGCCCGACCGCGCGCCCGGTCAGCGGGTTGCGATCCCGGCGGATTTCCCCGCACTTCTGGCCCATGACCGGCCCAAGGCGCTGGCCGAACGGATGCGGGTGCGCGACGCACTGGTCCGGGCCTTCGCCGAGGGCCAGGTGATCGCCGGGTTCGACCGTGGCGAAGGGGCCTATGTGCTGGGCTGCCAACCGGGCTGAGACGCCCCTACAGCATCCGGTCGGCGCTGGCGTTGAACAGCGACCGGGCGTAGTCGGTCTTCATCGCCGCATTGACCAGATCGGCACGGGCCAGTTCCTCGACGGCGCGGCCGTGCTGCATGACCAGGATGCGGTCGCACATGTGGTCGATCACAGCCAGATCGTGCGACACCATCAGGAAGGTCAGCCCGCGTTCGTCGCGCAGCCGCGACAGAAGGTTCAGCGTTTCCGCCTGCACCGAGGCGTCCAGCGCCGAGGTCGGTTCGTCCAGAAGCAGGATCTCGGGCTCCAGCATCAAGGCCCGCGCGATTGCCACCCGCTGGCGCTGGCCGCCCGACAGCTGATGCGGATAGCGAAAACGGAACCCGGTCGGCAGGCCCACGTCCTCCAGCGCGCGCATGACCCGGCGGTCGGTGTCGCCGATCCCGTGGATGGCCAGCGGTTCGGATAGGACCCGGTCGATCGTATGGCGGGGGTGCAGGCTCGCATAGGGGTCCTGGAACACCATCTGCACCCGGCGGCTGAAGGCGCGCCCGCGCGGGGTCTGGACCGGCGCCCCGCCGATCAGGATGCGCCCGGCGCTGACCGGCGCCAGCCCGCAGATCGCCCGCAGGATCGTCGACTTGCCCGACCCGCTTTCGCCCACCAGCCCATAGCTTTCGCGGGCCGCGACCCGCAAACTCACATCCTCGACCGCCCGGACCGACCGGCCCTTGGCGGGGAAGATGACGGAGAGGTTCTCGATCTCGATCAGGGCCATGTCAGCGCGCCCAGTCCGCGTTGCGGTCCAGCCCCGGCAGGGGCTCGCGCGGGCCGCCGATGCGCGGCAGGCAGTTCAGCAGGCCCTGCGTATAGGGATGCCGTGCCGCCATCAGGTCGGCCGCCGCCAGTTCTTCCACCACCCGCCCCCTGTACATGACCAGAACCCGGTCGCAGAACCGCCCGACCAGCCGCAGATCGTGGCTGATGAAGATCAAACCCATCCCCCGGTCGCGCACCAGCCGGTCGAGGATCGCCAGCACCTCGGCCTGAACGGTCACGTCCAGCGCCGATGTCGGTTCGTCGGCGATCAGCAGGTCGGGGTCGGGGATCAGCATCATGGCGATCATCACCCGCTGACCCATGCCGCCCGAGAGTTCGTGCGGATAGGCCTCCATCACCCGCTCGGGGTCGCGGATCTGCACCGCCTCGAGCGCGGCGACCGCCTTGCGGCGGGCGTCGGCAGCCGACAGCCGGTCGCGCAGACGCAGCCCTTCGGTCAGTTGCGCGCCGACCCTCATCACCGGGTTCAGCGAGAATTTCGGGTCCTGCATGATCATCGCCATGCGCGGCCCGCGCAAGGCCCGCATGTCGCGCTCCGACGCGGCCATCAGGTCGATCCCGTCAAAACGCATCTCGTCGGCCTCGATCCGCCCTGGCGGCCGGATCAGCCGCAGCACCGACCGGCCGGTCATCGTCTTGCCCGAGCCGCTTTCGCCGACGATCCCCAGCCGTTCGCGGCCAAGTTCGAACGACACGCCGCGCACCGCCTCGACCAGGCCGGCCTCGGTGTCGAAACTGACACGCAGGTTGCGGACCGACAAAAGCGTCATCGGCCGGCGCTCCGCGGGTCGAGCACATCGCGCAGTCCGTCGCCCAGAAGGTTGAAGCCCAGCGAGACGATGAAGATCGCCAGCCCCGGCATGGTGGCCACCCACCATTGCTCGAACAGGAACTTGCGGCCGGCCGAAATCATCAGGCCCCATTCCGGCAGGGGCGGCTGGACGCCCAGCCCCAGGAACCCCAACCCCGCCGCGGTCAGGATGACGCCCGCCATGTCCAGGGTGACGCGGATGATGACCGAGGGCAGGCACATCGGCATGACATGGCCCCAGATGATCCGCGCCGCCCCCGCGCCTTGCAGGCGGACGGCGGCGATATAGTCAGAGTTGCGCACGGTGAGCGTTTCGGCCCGCGCCACCCGCGCATAGGGCGGCCACGAGGTCAGCGCGATGGCCAGGACCGCGTTCTCCATCCCCGGTCCCAGCACCGCCACCAGCGCCAGCGCCAGGATAAGCTTCGGGAAAGCCAGGAAAATATCGGTGATCCGCATCAGAACCCGGTCGGTCCAGCCGCCGAAATAGCCCGCGACGGTGCCGATGACCAGGCCCGCCACCGGCGCGGTCAGGATGACCAGAAGCACGATGTACAGCGTGATCCGCGACCCGAAGAGAATCCGGCTCCAGATGTCGCGGCCGAAATCGTCGGTGCCCAGCCAGTGGCCGGGCGTTCCCGGCGGAATGAACCGTTCGCTCAGGTTCTGGGTGATCGGATCGTGCGGCGCGATCACCGGCGCGAAGATCGACATCAGGACGAGGATGACGGTGATCGCCAGCCCGATCATCGCCAGCCGGTTGCGGCCGAGGCGCAGCCAGCTCATGTAGCCCTGCCCCAGCCGCGCCTGCCAGCGCGAGGCCGGATTGGGATCGCGCAGCCATGTGATGACGTCGGTCATTGGCGCGCCCTCGGGTCGGCCAGCCGGTAAAGCAGGTCCGACACCATGTTCAGCCCGATGTAGACGGCGCCGACCACCACGGTCCCGCCCATCACCGCCGGCATGTCGGCGACCATCAGCGCGTCGGTGATATAGCGGCCGAGCCCCGGCCAGGCGAAGATGGTTTCGGTCAGCACCGCGCCTTCCAGCAGGAAGGCATAGCTGAGCGCGATCACGGTGATCAGCGGCACCATGACGTTCTTCATTGCATGCACCCAGATGACCCGCCGTTCGGGCATGCCCTTGACGCGGGCGGTGGTGACATATTCCTGACCAAGCTCGTTCATCATGAAGCTGCGGGTCATCCGGCTGATGTAGGCCATCGACAGGTAGCCGAGGATGCCCGCCGGCAGGATGATGTGGGACAGCGCGTTGGCGAACATGTCCCAGCGGCCGTTCAGCGCCGTGTCGACCAATACCATCCCGGTATATTGCGTTACCTCGAATTCCATCATCATGTCGTAGGACGCATCCAGCCGCCCCGGCCCGCCGACCCAGCCCAAATCGCCGTAGAAGACCAGAAGGCCGATCAACCCCAGCCAGAAGACCGGCATCGAATAGCCCATCAGCCCCACCAGCCGCACCGTCTGGTCGATCAAGCTGCCGGGCTTTGTCGCGGCGACGACGCCGGCCGGCACCCCGATCAGCACGCCGATGATCGTGGCCAGCGTCGACAGTTCCAGCGTCGCCGGGAAATAGCGGGCGATCTCCTCGACCACCGGCTGATGGGTCTTGATCGAAACCCCGAAGTCGCCGTGCAGCGCCTGCCAGACATAAAGCAGGAACTGCCGCCACATCGGCTCGTCCAGGCCCAGACGGGCGCGGGCCTCGGCGATCTGCGCGGCGGTCGCCCGTTCGCCGATCAGGGCGCTGACCGGGTCGATCGGGACCACGCGGCTGATGATGAAGGTGACGGCCAGAAGGCCGATGAAGGTGACAAGAAGCGTCGCAACCGTCGAGCCGACCTGCTGCAAGACGCGCAGCAGCGGCGATTTTCGACCGAGGCTGTCGGTGTCTGCCATGACTGCGGCGGCGCGCCCCGGCGGGACCGGGGCGCGCCTTTCCTTACTTCGTCGCCAGCCAGTAGGCTGCCGAATCGGTGGCGCCGCCGGTGTAGAAGCCCTTGACGTTGTTGCGCAGCCCGGTTTCGCGCGCCTGCTGGAACATGATGATGAAGGGCGAGGTCTCGCGGCTCTTCTTCTGCAGGTCCTCGTACATCGCCTTGCGCTTGTCGGGGTCGCGCTCCATCACCGCCGCCTGGCTTTCGGCCTTCAGTTCGCCCGGATCATAGGCGTTGCGCCAGGCCAGGTAGCCGGTGTTGTTGGCGGCGTCCGAATTGTCCGGGTTCTCGGCGAAGGTCGACGAGTTGGTGTTCGGGTCGGGATAGTCCGGTCCCCAGGTCTGCAGCGTCGCGTCATGCTGGCGCGCCCGGTATTCCTTCAGCTGTTCGGCACCCTCGCCGACCTTGAGCTCGACCTTGATCCCGACCTGGCCAAAGGTGTTCTGGATCGACTGGGCCAGATCCATCCGGTCGGGCGAATTGCGCACCGACAGCGTGACGGCCGGATCCTTGACGCCCGATTCGGCCAAGAGCGCCTTGGCCTTTTCGACGTCCAGCTTGTAGGGCGTGTCGTCCAGCGCGCCCAGATAGCCCTTGGGCAGGAAGGCCTGGTGCACGATCACCGTGCCCTTCATGATCGTGTCGGCCACGCCCTGATAATCGATCGCCCAGCGCATCGCATCGAGGAACTTGGCATTCTTGTAGTTCTCGTGCTTCTGGTTGAAGGCCAGGTAATAGACCTGCCCGCCCACGTCCTGCTGGATCGTCACATCCTTGTTGCCCTTCAGGCCTTCAAGATCGACGGGCGTCAGGGTCCGGGCGACATCCACATCGCCCTTCTCAAGCTCCAGCCGCTGGGTCGCGGCCTCGGGCGTATGGCGCATCAGGATCTTCGGAATCTTGGCATCGCCGCGCCAGTGGCCCTTGCGCGCCTCCAGCAGGTAGCCTTCCTTCGGCTTGTAGCTTTTCAGCACATAGGCCCCGGTGCCGGCCGAATTGCTGTTCAGCCAGGCATTGCCCATGTCGCCGCCGGCGTCGTGGGTGCTGACCGTTTCCTTGTCGAGGATTTCCGCCACGCCTGCGGTCAGGCAGTTGTAAAGGAAGGTCGGCGCATAGGCCTTGTCAGTCTTCAGCGTCAGCGTATCGCCGTCGGCGGTGACCATCTTGTCGACATTGTCGGCGGTCCAGCCGAACTGCGACAGGATGAAGGCCGGGGTCTTGTTCAGCTTGATGACCCGTTGCAACGACCAAGCCGCATCCTCGGCGCGCAGGGGATTGCCGGACGAAAAGGTGACGCCCGACCGCATCTTGAAGGTATAGGTCGTGCCGTCGTCGGCCACCGACCAGCTTTCGGCCAGGCCCGGCACCATCTGGCCGGTGGCGGGGTCAAGCTCGACCAGGCCGTCATAGGTGTTGTTGTTGATGTCGAGGCCCGAGAATTCGTAGGCTTCAGCCGGATCGAGCGAAACGATATCGTCGATCGCATCGGCGATGACCAGCGTGTCGGCCGGGGTTTCGGCCATCAGCGCCACGGGCGAAGCGCCCAGCATCAGGGCCGCAAAAGCTGCGGCTCCGAGCCGCCGAAGGGTCGGATCGAATTTCATCTTCAACTCCCTGTTATCATTGTTATTGCTGGCAGACTCGGCCAACGTGCCGGTTTCCTTGACTATTTGGCCAACTTTCCGCGCCGCTTGTCAAGAATGCTGTGAAGAGGCCGGCCGGACCGGTCGAACGCGCCGATTGACACGGACCGCCGGCCTGGCCGATGAGACGGCATCGCGCGGCCCGCCCCGCGCCAGCATGACGAAAGGGATAGTCCATGGCATCCGACCCAGACTCCGTCTTCGCCGCATTCCGCCAGGCCGTCCAGAACAGCGTCGGCGTCCGGCTTTTCACCGTCAGCGTGCTGGACAAGGCGGCGCGGCTGGCGCGACGGGCCTACACCTCGCACCCCGCCGAATATCCGGTGACCGGCACCAAGCCGATGGTCGAGGACGGCTGGAGCCGGCAGGTCATCGAAGCGGGCCGCACCTTCGTCGCCAACAGCACGGCCGAGTTCGCCCCCTATTTCGGCGATCACGCGCTGATCAACGCGCTGGGGTGCCATTCGGCGGTGAACATGCCGGTGACCGATGGCGGCGAGGTCGTCGGCACCGTGAACCTGCTGGATGGCGAAGGCCACTTCACCCCCGCCCGCCTGGAACGGCTGCAGGCGCTGCTGGCGGCGCACCGGGAGGAACTGGTGGCCGCGATCAGGACGGTCAAGCTCTGACCCGTCGGCCGGTCAATCACGACCCCGCCGGTCAGCATTAGTTGCCCAACCGGGACCAGGAATGCTAGACTGCGTGCATGATCACGCAGAAGATGAAATATGCGTTGAAGGCGCTGATGGTTCTGGGCGACGAGCGCGCAGGCGCCGGCGAGCCGCTGCGGATCGAGGAGATCGCCCGGCGGTCGGGGACGCCCAAACGGTTCCTGGAACATATCCTTCTGGAAATCCGCAACGCCGGCATCGTCGCCTCCAGCCGGGGGCGCGCCGGGGGCTATGTGCTGATCAAGGATCCGGCGCAGGTATCGCTGCCCGACCTTCTGCGGCTGATCGACGGGCCGATTGCACCCCTGCCCTGTCTGTCGCGCAAGGCCTACCAGCGCTGCGACGATTGCAGCGACGAAGCCAGCTGCCGAATCCGGCGGGTGTTTTCGGAAGTGTTCTGGACCTATCTGGTCATGATCGAATCGCTGACCCTGGCCGATCTGCTGAAACAGGATCCGGTGGCTCTGACCGTCCTGCAGGGCCAGTCTGTCGCCTGACGGCCCAGGCAACCTGCTGAAATCTCACGATTAACCCCAACGATCCGGCTTTGTGGTCAGCGGGAAAACAATCACGACCAATATTGACGGGATTTTTCTGTTGATATTAACGACAAACTCTGTCGTGATACTCGTATAGGCCGCAAAGGCCGACGCGACAGGGAGAGAGACGATGCCGACCCGACTTGCTGCCGAGCCCTGGACCGTTGCCTTGACGACCGCGACCCGCCCCATGTTCCGCCCCTTCGCCACGGCGCTGGCCCTGTCTCTGGCGCTTGCGCTGCCGCACCCGGCCCTGTCGGAAACGCTCCTCAACGTCAGCTACGACCCGACGCGCGAGCTTTACCGCGATCTCGACCAGGCGTTCATTGCCAGCTGGACTGCGGCGGGGAACGAAACCCCCACCATCGACACCTCGCACGGCGGCTCGGGCAGCCAGGCGCGCGCGGTGATCGAAGGACTGAATGCGCAGGTTGTGACGCTGGCGCTGGCGGCCGACATCGACAAGATCGCCGCGGCGGGCAAGCTGCCGGCCGACTGGCAGACGAAACTACCGCACAATTCGGCACCCTATACCTCGACCATCGTCTTCCTGGTGCGCAAGGGCAATCCCAAGGGTATCAAGGACTGGGGCGACCTGGTGCAGGATGGCGTGGAAGTCGTCACCCCGAACCCCAAGACCTCCGGCGGCGCGCGCTGGAACTACCTGGCGGCCTGGGCCTGGGCCGAAAAGAACGGCAAGGACCCCAAGCAATTCGTCCACGACCTCTATGCCCACGTTCCGGTCCTGGACAAGGGCGCGCGCGACGCGACCACGACCTTCACCCAGCGCGAGATCGGCGATGTGCTGCTGGCCTGGGAAAACGAGGCATACCTCGCGCTGAAGGAGCTTGGCGACGACCAGTATGAAATCGTCACCCCCTCGGTGTCGGTGCTGGCCGAACCACCGGTGGCGCTGGTCGAGGCGAACCTGCATTCCGACGGGCAGAGGAAATTGGCCGAAGCCTATCTGAACTTCCTCTACACACCCGAAGCGCAGGCCCTCATCTTCAAGGACTATTACCGCGGTTGGGATACGTCGAAGGCCGATCCGGCGGACGTCGCCCGCTTTGCCAAACTCGATCTGGTGACGATCGACCATTTCGGCGGCTGGGCCAAGGCGCAGAAGGACCATTTCGCCGACGGTGCCCTGTTCGACCAGGTCTTCACCGGCCAGTGAGCGCGCCATGACCAAGCCCTTCGTGCACCGCTCGCCCCTGCCCGGCCTCGGGCTCAGCGCCGGGGTCACGCTGACGATGCTGTCGCTCGTCGTCCTGTTGCCGATCGGTGCCCTTCTGGTGAAGGGCGCAATGGCCGGCCCCGAGGCTTTGTGGGCCGCCATCGCCACCAAACGCACACTCGGCGCGCTGTTCCTGTCGTTCCGGCTGTCGGTGCTCGCGGCTCTGGTCAACCTGGTGCTGGGCGTCGCGCTGGGCTGGATCCTGGTGCGCTACCGCTTTCCTGGCCGGCGGCTGTTTGACGCGGCGGTCGACCTGCCCTTCGCCCTGCCCACCGCCGTCGCCGGCATCGCGCTGACCGCGCTTTATGCCCCGAGCGGTGCCTTCGGGACGCTGGCCAAGGCGGCGGGCGTCAAGATCGCCTATACCCAATGGGGCATCCTGATCGCGTTGATCTTCGTCGGCCTGCCGTTCGTGACCCGGACCGTCCAGCCGGTGATCGAGGAAATCGAGACCGAGGTCGAGGAAGCTTCGGCCACGCTGGGGGCCAGCCGCGCCCACACGATCCGCCACATCATCCTGCCGATGCTGGCCCCCGCCGCGCTGACCGGCTTCGCGCTGGCGCTGGCGCGGGCGGTGGGGGAATATGGCTCGGTCATCTTCATCGCCGGCAACATCCCGATGAAGACCGAGATCGCGCCCCTGCTGATCGTCATCCGCCTGGAAGAGTTCGACTATGACGGCGCCGCCGCCATCGGCATCGCCATGCTGCTCGTCTCGTTCGCGATGCTCTTCGCCATCAACCTGCTTCAGGTCTGGAGCCGCCGGAGGATCGGCCATGTCTGACACCACCGCCCGCTTTCGCCGCGTCACCGACGAGACGCCCCTGACCCGGCGCCTGCTGATCCTGGCGGTCGTCGTGGCGATGGCTGTGCTGCTGGTCGCGCCGCTGGTCGTGGTCTTTGCCGGCGCGCTGCAGGACGGCCTATTCGCCGCGCTCGCCAGCCTGGGCAATCCCGACGCACGCGCGGCGATCCGGCTCACGCTGATGGTCGCGGCCTTCGCCGTGCCGCTGAACGCGGTCTTCGGCATCGCCGCCGCCTGGCTCATCACCAAGTTCCACTTTCGCGGCAAGGCCTTTCTCATCACCCTGATCGACCTGCCGTTTTCGGTCTCGCCGGTGGTAGCGGGCCTGTGCATCGTCCTGACCTTCGGCGCCAATTCCACCATCGGTGGCTGGCTGGTCGCGCATGGCCATCCGATCGTGTTCGCCCTGCCGGGGATCGTGCTGGCCTCGCTGTTCGTCACCTTTCCGTTCGTGGCACGCGAACTGATCCCGGTGATGATCGAACAGGGCCGCGCCGAGGAAGAGGCGGCGCTGACGCTCGGGGCCTCGGGCTGGCGGATCTTCTTCACCGTGACCCTGCCCAACATCCGCTGGGCGCTGACCTATGGCGTCCTTCTCGCCAACGCCCGGGCGATGGGCGAGTTCGGCGCGGTCGCGGTGGTGTCGGGCAAGGTGCGAGGCCTGACTGCCACCATGCCGATCACCATCGAGATGTTCTATAACGAGTATCTTTCGGTTGCCGCCTTCACGCTTGCCGCAGCTCTTGCGGCGCTGGGGCTTCTCACGCTGGCCGTCAAGACGGTGCTGGAATGGCGCTTCGCCGACCAGCTGGCCGCCAACCATCGCCATTGAAAGGGTTCGCCATGCAGATCCAGATCGAGGAGATCACCAAGGAATTCGGCGCGACCGCCGCGCTTCGGCCGGTGTCGCTGTCGATCCCGTCCGGGGCGCTGGTGGCGCTGCTCGGGCCTTCGGGGTCGGGCAAGACCACGCTTCTGCGGATTCTCGGCGGGCTTGAATTCGCCGACCGGGGCCGGGTGCTGTTCGACGGGCAGGATGCGACCGGGCTCAGCGTGCAGGACCGGCGCGCCGGGTTCGTCTTCCAGTCCTACGCGCTGTTCCGGCACATGACGGTGTTTGAAAACATCGCCTACGGGCTGCGGGCGCGGCCGCGCGACACGCGCCCGCAAAAGGCCGAGATCGCCCGCCGGGTGACGAAACTGCTCGACCTGATCCAGCTGCCCGACATCGGCGCGCGTTATCCTTCGCAACTGTCGGGCGGCCAGCGGCAAAGGGTGGCGCTGGCGCGGGCGCTGGCGATCGAGCCGCGAACGCTGCTTCTGGACGAGCCGTTCGGCGCGCTCGACGCCCGCGTGCGCAAGGAACTGCGCCAGGGCCTGCGCGAGATTCATGACGAAACCGGGCTGACCACGATTTTCGTCACTCACGACCAGGAAGAGGCGCTGGAACTGGCCGATCTGGTGGTCGTCATGTCGATGGGCCGGATCGAACAGATCGGCCGCCCCTGTACATCCGCGCCCGCCCGGCAACCGAATTCGTCCGCGATTTCATCGCCGCCTGAGGCCGGCCGCCGGGGCGGCTCAGCGACCGATGAACTGGCGGGCGTTGCGCGGCGACGCCCCGAAGCGGCCGCGGAACACCTTGCCGAAGTGGTTGGCCGATTCAAAGCCGGTGGCGGCGGCAATTTCGGAAATGCTCATCTCGGTCTCGAACAGCAGGCTGCGCGCCAGCTCGACGCGCAGGTTGCGGTAGTAGGTCGCCGGCGACACCGACAGGACCGACTTGAACTGCCGCTCCAGCTGGCGGACCGAATAGCCCGCCGCCTCGGCCAGCTGTTCGATCGACAGCGGGGTTTCCAGATTGCGCTGCATCAGCCGGATCACCCGGATCAACTTGGGATTGCGCGTCCCGATCGTCACCGCCAGCGACGAGGTCTGCGGCGCCTCGGACCGGCGCGGGGTGCCGTGCAGGCACATGTCGCCGACGCGCATGGCAAACTCGTCGCCATGATGGCGCGCCACCAGGTCCAGCATCATGTCGGTCGAAGCCGCGCCGCCACCGCAGGTCATCAGCGGCCCGTCGATCTCGAAGATGCGCGGGCTGGGATCGTAGTCCTGGAACAGTTCGCGGAAACCGGGCTGGTTTTCCCAGTGGACGGTGTAGCGCCGCCCCTTCAGCAGGCCGGCCCGCGCCAGGGTGAAGGCGCCGGTGCAGATGCCGCCATAGGCGCCGCCGTGCACGGCATGGTCACGCAACCAGTCCAGTGCCTCGCGCCCGGCGGCGTCCTGCGCCTCGACGCCGGAGCAGACGATCACCGTCGCCTTGCGGCCGATCCGGCCCAGCGCGCCATGGACATTGACCGAAATGCCGCTGGAACTTTGCACCGCCTGCCCGTCCTGCGACACCAGCCGCCAGCGATACAGCAGCCGCTGCGACAGCTGGTTGGCCACCCGCAGGGGCTCGACCGCCGAACTGAAGGCCAGAAGGGTGAAGCGCGGCAGGAGCAGGAACACATAATCGCGGGTTTCTGCCGGCCGGGTCAGCGGAAAATGCGCGACCCCGGTGGGGATGACGCCGCCGTCCGCGCCCACATCCTGGTCTTCGCCGGTCTGGCCCCCAGCCAAGCCGAGGTCGTCGCCCGCCGCTTCCGGCAAGGGCGCGCCGTCTGGCGGCGCCAGGGGGGTGGCATTGGTGGTCTGTCGGCCCATCGCAGGGTTTTACCGCCGCGCGGTGCGGTGGATCAAGCCCCAGCCGCGCCCCGACGCAGCTTGCCGGCCTCAGGGGGGAGGGGTATAAGGAACATACAGTGAACACTTTCCTGGAATCGGTCGCCCATGTCCTTCCTGCCCGCCTTGCGACCACCGGCCTCCTCCCGCCCGACCGGCGGACAGCCCGCCCGGATGCCCGCCTGCCTGTCGGAAGTCTTTGCCGCCGACCCCGCCGACGCGGCGGCGGCAGGTTTTGTGCTGGCGCGACTGGGCAAGGTGGCCGGTCCCATCCTCTGGGTGCAGGACCGCCTGTCGCGGATCGAGGCCGGGCGCCCCTACCTGCCCGGCCTTGCCCCCGGCCTGACGCTCTTGCGGGTCGATGTCGGCCGGCCCTCCGACGTGCTGGCGGCGATGGAGGACGGCCTGCGCTGCAAGGCCCTGGGCGCGGTCATCGGCGAGATCTGGGGCAGCCCCGCCGCAGTCGGCTTTACCGCCAGCAAGCGGCTGGCGCTGCGCTCCGAAGCCGCGCGCCTGCCCTGCTGGCTGATCCGCCGCGCCTGCGCGCCCGACCTCAGCGCGGCGCGCGAGCGCTGGCGGGTGGCCACGCTGCCCTCGGCCCCCATCCCGATGACCCCGCCGCGCCGGGGCGCCGCGCTGGCGGGCCGAACTGTTCCGGTCGCGTTTCGCGCCACCGGGGGAATGGCTGGCCGAACAGGGCCCGGCAGAGGACCGTCTTGATCTTTCCGCGGACCCCGACGGCAAGCCACGGGCAGGCTCCGGCGACGGGGGCCGACACCGCGCCGCCGGCTGACCCGGCCCCGGCCCCGGCCCAGCCCGCTCTGCGGCGAAATAACTCACGCCGACTTGATCTGCATCAGACACTTGTCGGCCCGGTAGTGGCATCAGCAGCGCAAATTCAAAGGCCCGCGCGATGTCAGCACTCAGAACATTCCTTTTCCTCGTCATGGCAACCCTGGCGGCGGCCCTTGCCGGCCCCGAACCGGCAGCCGCCGCCGGTTCCGGCAGCGTCCTGGCGAAATACCTGCCCGAAATGCCGCCCGGCGACCTGGTTTCCGGGGCCGACGGTTTCGGACCGATCCGCGACGACATGCCGGTGGCCCCGGTCCTGAAGGGCGACCAGCAGATCGGCTGGGTCTATGTCACTTCGGATTTCGTCGGCACCACCGGCTATTCGGGCAAGCCCATTCACACGATGGTCGCTATCGACCTTCAGGCCCACATCTCGGGCGTGGCGCTGGTCAAGCATTCAGAACCGATCGTGCTGATCGGCATCCCCAACGCCAAGGTCAAGGCGCTGGCCGCCAGCTACATCGGCGTCGACCTGGTGAAGGAGGCCCAGACCGGCGGCAATTCGCATGATCTCAAGATCATCTCGGGTGCCACCGTCACCGTCATGGTGATCGACGATTCGATCATCCGCTCCGGGCTGAAGGTCGCACGCGCCCTGGGCCTTGGCGGGCTGAAACCCGAAGCGGCGACCGGCCCCACCGCCGAGTTGAATCCCAACGCGACCGCGCCCGCCGACTGGCCGGCGATGCTGGGCGATGGCACCGTCCGGCGGCTGACGCTGGACGTCAAGGCGGTGAACGAGGCGTTTGCCGCGCTTGGCGATCCGCGGGCGGTGGCGCGCGCCGAAACCGCCCCCCCCGACAGCACCTTCGTCGACATGCAGATCGCGCTGGTGTCGGTCCCGGCGATCGGCAAGGCTGTCCTCGGCAACGACGGTTACGCCAACCTGCAAGGCTGGCTGAAACCGGGTGACCACGCCCTGGCCATCGCCGGAGACGGGTCCTATTCCTTCAAGGGGTCAGGCTATGTGCGCGGCGGCATCTTCGACCGCATCGTGCTGGTGCAGAACGATGTCTCGGTGCGCTTTCACGACCGCGACCACCAGCGGCTGAACAGCCTGGCCCCGGCTGGCCAGCCGGCCTTTACCGAAACCGACCTGTTCCGCATCCCGGCCAATTCGGGCTTCGACCCGACGCAGCCTTTCCGCCTGCAACTGCTGGTCCAGCGGCCAGTGGCGGCGACCGAAAAGCTGTTCACCACCTTCGACCTGACCTACCAGCTTCCGCCCCACTACCTGCGCACCGTCGCCAAGCCGGCGACCGAAGAGACAAAGACCGAAGTCCCGGCGAGCGATGAAGCGACGGCTCAGTCGCAGCTGTGGCGGAAAATCTGGCACGACAGCAAGCCCGAGATTGTCGGCCTTGGCGCCATGCTGGTGGTGTTGACGGCGGTGTTCTTCTTCCAGACCTGGGCCACCCGCAACGAGCGCGTGTTCTTCTGGTTCCGCATCGGCTACCTGACCGCCACCCTGTTCTTCCTGGGCTTCTATGCCAATGCCCAGCTGTCGGTCGTCAACCTGATGGCGCTGTTCGGCGCGCTCATCAACGGCTTCAGCTGGCAGGCGTTCCTGCTCGACCCGCTGACCTTCATCCTGTGGTTCTCGGTGGCGGCGGCACTGCTGTTCTGGGGGCGCGGCGCCTATTGCGGCTGGCTCTGCCCGTTCGGGGCCTTGCAGGAACTGACCAACCGCATCGCCAAGGCCTTCCACATCCCGCAATGGACCCTGCCCTGGGGCCTGCACGAACGGCTGTGGCCGATCAAGTACATGATCTTCCTTGGGCTGTTCGGCGCCTCGCTCGTGTCGATCGAACAGGCCGAACAACTGGCCGAGGTCGAACCCTTCAAGACCGCGATCATCCTGAAGTTCATCCGCGCCTGGCCCTTCGTCGTCTACGCGGCGGGCCTTCTGATGGCGGGGCTGTTCGTCGAACGCTTCTACTGCCGCTATCTCTGCCCGCTGGGCGCGGCGCTGGCGATCCCGGCGCGGCTGCGGATGTTCGACTGGCTGAAACGCTATCACGAATGCGGAAACCCCTGCCAAACCTGCGCCATCCAGTGCCCGGTGCAGGCCATCCATCCGACCGGCGAGATCAACCCCAACGAATGCGTGGACTGCCTGCATTGCCAGGTTCTCTACCAGTCGAAATCGACCTGCCCCGTTGTCATCCGCCGCGAAAAGCGCCGGGCCAACGTGGCAGCCAACCCTGCCGGGGAACGCCCCAAGCCG
The DNA here is from genome assembly GCA_046348855.1 of Paracoccaceae bacterium. GTDB lineage: Bacteria > Pseudomonadota > Alphaproteobacteria > Rhodobacterales > Rhodobacteraceae > TMP-24. The sequence goes on from JAXMDK010000020.1 coordinate 38,306, forward strand.
GCGCACGCCCACGGCAAGGCAACTCAGACTACCAGCCAAGGAAAGGAACACCAAAATGTCTGAAGGCAAAGGCATCAGTCGCCGCGGGCTTCTGGGCTACACGGCGGGAAGCGCGGCCCTGATGGGATCGCTCGGGGGCGCGCGTCTGGCCGGCTTCGGCGGCGCCGCGGCGGGAACGGCCGCCCTTGCCGCCGCCACCGGCGCCCAGGCCAGCGAAGCGCCGGTCTTCGAAGTGGCCCCCGGCCAGCTTGACGAATATTACGGCTTCTGGTCTTCGGGCCAGTGCGGCGAGATGCGCATCCTCGGCATCCCGTCGATGCGCGAACTCATGCGGGTGCCGGTCTTCAACCGCTGCTCGGCCACCGGCTGGGGGCGCACCAATGAATCGCTGCGCATCCTGACCGAAAAGATGCTGCCGGAAACCAAGGCCTTCCTCGAAGCCAACGGCAAGAAGGTCCATGACAACGGCGACCTGCACCACGTCCACATGTCCTTCACCGAGGGCAAGTACGACGGCCGGTTCCTGTTCATGAACGACAAGGCCAACACCCGCGTGGCCCGCGTGCGCTGCGACGTGATGAAGTGCGACGCGGTCCTGGAAATCCCCAACGCCCGCGGCATCCACGGCCTGCGCCCGCAGAAATGGCCGCGGTCGAACTATGTCTTCGCCAACGGCGAGGACGAGGTGCTGATCAACCCGATCGGCACGGATGACGTGAACGACAGCAAGAGCTACGTGAACTTCTTCACCGCCGTCGATGCCGACAAGTGGGACGTGGCCTGGCAAGTCATGGTGTCGGGCAACCTCGACAACACCGACGCCGACTACGAAGGCAAGTGGGCCTTTTCGACCAGCTACAACTCGGAAATGGGGCTGACCCAGGCCGACATGACCTCGGCCGACATGGACCATGTGGTCGTCTTCAACATCGCCGAGATCGAAAAGGGCATCGCGGCGGGCGACTTCAAGGAAATGAATGGCGTCAAGGTCATCGACGGGCGCAAGGGCCAGAACAAGAAGTACACCCGCTACATCCCGGTCGCGAATAACCCGCACGGCTGCAACATGGCGCCCGACAAGAAGCACCTGTGCATCGCCGGCAAGCTGTCGCCCACCGTCACGGTGATCGACGTGACCAAGCTGGACACGCTCTTCGAATCTGACGCCGACCCGCGGTCGGTCGTGGTGGCAGAACCGGAACTGGGCCTCGGGCCGCTGCACACCGCCTTTGACGGCAAGGGCAACGCCTTCACCTCGCTGTTCCTCGACAGCCAGGTGGTGAAGTGGAACATCGAGAAGGCCATCGCCGCCTACAAGGGCGAGAAGGTCGATCCGATCCTCGACAAGGTCGACGTGCAGTATCAGCCCGGCCACCTCAAGACCTCGATGGGCGAAACGCTGGAAGCCGACGGCAAATGGCTGGTCTGCCTGTGCAAGTTCTCGAAGGACCGGTTCCTGAACGTCGGCCCGCTGAAACCCGAAAACGATCAGCTGATCGACATTTCGGGCGACAAGATGAAGGTCATCCACGACGGGCCGAACTTCGCCGAACCGCATGACGCGATCGCCGTCCACCACTCCAAGCTCAACCCGCTGTCGGTGTGGAAGCGCGACGACAAGATGTGGGCCGAAACCCGCAAGCAGGCCGAGGCCGACGGGGTCAACCTGGACGACTTCCAGGACAAGGTGATCCGCGACGGCAACAAGGTGCGCGTCTACATGTCGAGCCAGGCCCCGACCTACTCGCTCGACAACTTCACGGTGAAGCAGGGCGACGAGGTGACGGTGATCATCACCAACCTCGACGACATCGACGACCTGACCCACGGCTTCACGCTGGGCAACCACGGCATCGCCATGGAGATCGGCCCGCAGGCCACGTCGTCGGTGACGTTCGTTGCTACCATGCCGGGGGTGCACTGGTACTATTGCCAGTGGTTCTGCCATGCGCTGCACATGGAAATGCGCGGCCGCATGATCGTCGAGCCCACCGGAGCCTGACGCCGATGAAACGCCTCGTCGCAAGCCTGATCGCGCTTCTTGCCGCCCAGCCCGTGCTGGCGGCGGAAGTCAGGCTTGCGCCGGGGCCCGGAGTGCTGGCCGCGGCGGTTGCCGCGGCCAGTCCCGGCGACCGGCTGGTGCTGGCGCCGGGTCTTTATGACGGCCCGGTCGTCATCGACCGGCCGCTCACGATCCAGGGCGAACCCGGCGCGGTGATCGACGGCCAGGGCAAGGGATCGGTCCTGACGCTCACCGCACCCGACGTGACCGTCACCGGGCTGGCGATCCGCCATTCGGGCACCAACGGCTCGGCGATCGACAGCGGAGTGCGCATCCTGAAGGGCGCCGACCGGGCGCGCGTCACCGACAACGTCCTGACCGACAACCTGCATGGCATCGACATCCACGGCGGGCGCGATGCGCTGGTCAGCGCCAACCACATCATCGGCGGCCAGAACCCGCACATGATCGAACGCGGCAACGGCATCTATGTCTGGAACTCGCCCGGCGCGGTGGTCGAAGGCAACGACGTGCGCTATGGCCGCGACGGGATCTTCGCCAACACCTCGCGCCAGGACATCTTCCGCAACAACCTGTTCCGCGACCTGCGCTTTGCCGTCCACTACATGTACACCCACGATTCCGAAATCTCGGGCAACGTCTCGATCGGCAATCACCTGGGCTTCGCCATCATGTATTCCAACAAGGTCGTGGCCCACGACAACCTGTCGCTCGGCGACCGCAGCCACGGGCTGATGCTGAATTCGGCCAACGACGGCGAATTCTACGGCAACCTGGTGCGCGGCGGGGCCGAGAAATGCACCTTCATCTATGACGCCAACAAGAACCTGATCTACGACAACCGGTTCGAGGGCTGCGCGATCGGCATCCACTTCACCGCCGGATCGGCCCGCAACGTCCTGACCGGCAACGCCTTCATCGGCAACCAGGACCAGGTGAAATATGTCGGCACCCGCGACATTGAATGGAGCTTCCAGGGTCGCGGCAACTACTGGTCCGACAATGTCGCCTTCGACCTGAACGGCGACGGGCTGGCCGACAGCCCCTATCGCCCCAACGACCTGATGGACCATATCCTGTGGTCCCAGCCCGCGGCCGGTCTGCTGATCGGCTCGCCCGCCGTCCAGCTGATCCGCTGGTCGCAATCGAACTTCCCGGCCACCCTTCCCGGCGGCGTGGTCGACAGCCATCCGCTGATGGGACCAATCACCATTGCCGTGCCCCCGGCCATCGCCGCGATGGAGGCCGAAGTGGCCGGGCGGTGGCAGAAAGAACAGACCGATGAACCAGACACTGACGCTCTCGCGGGTCACTAAGACCTACCAGGGCGTGACCGCCCTAGACGACATCTCGCTGTCGGTCGCCCCCGGCGAACGGGTGGCGCTGCTTGGCCACAACGGCGCCGGCAAGTCGACGATGATGAAGATCATCCTCGGCCTGATCCCCTATGACCGTGGCGAGGTTCGGGTGGCCCAGGCCGCGCCCGGTTCGGCGGCGGCGCGCAGCCGCGTGGCCTACCTGCCCGAAAATGCCGCCTTCCACCCCGCCCTGACCGGCGCCGAACAGATCGGCTTTTACCTGCGGCTGCGCGGGCGCCCGGCGTCCGAGGCGGCGGGGCTTCTGGAAAAGGTCGGGCTCGGCGGCGCGGCGCGGCGGCGGATCGGCACCTATTCCAAGGGCATGCGCCAGCGCGTGGGCCTGGCCCAGACCCTGATCGGCAGCCCGGACCTGCTGGTGCTGGACGAACCGACCTCGGGGCTGGACCCGGTTTCGCGCCGCGATTTCTACGCGCTCCTTGACGGGCTGGCCTCGGCCGGTTCGGCGGTGCTTCTGTCCTCGCACGCGCTGACCGAGGTCGAGGCCCGCACCGACCGCATCATCATCCTGTCGCACGGCCATGTCGTCGCCCAGGGCACCCTGAACGACCTTCGCCATCAGGCGGCGCTGCCGATGTCGGTCCAGATCACCCCGGTCGCCGGCCAGCAGGGCGCGATCCTTGCCGCCCTGCCCGGCGCGGTCCCGGCAGGCAGCAATGTCGCGCTGAGCTGCGCGCCATCCGACAAGCTGCCACTTCTGGCGCGTGTCGCCGCGCTGAACGGGGCAGTCGCCGACATCGACCTGCAACCGCCCAGCCTTGAGGACATCTACAGCCATTTCAGCCAGAGGGACGGACAATGACCCGCATCTTGGCAACCTTCGACGCGGAATTCCGCATTGCGCTGCGCAACCGCTGGGTGACGATCTCGGCCCTGATGATGGTGCTGTTCGGGGCGGTCCTGTCGGCGGCCGGATCGGCGCCCACCGGCGCGCTTGGCGCCGACCGGCTGTCGGTGACGGTGGCGAGCCTCACCTCTCTGGCGGTCTATCTGGTGCCGCTGCTGGCGCTGCTTCTGGCCTTCGACGCGGTGGCGGGCGAACTGGAGCGCGGCACCCTGCCCCTGCTTCTGGCCTATCCGGTCTCGCGCCCGCAGGCGCTGATGGGCAAGCTTCTGGCCCACCTCGCGGTCCTCGCGGTGGCGCTGCTCGCCGGCTACGGCACCGCCGCGCTCGCCGCGTTCGCGGTCGATGCCCGCGCGCTGGCCGGGGTGCCGGCGCTGTTCCGGCTGTTCTGGTCGTCCTTGTTGCTGGGTGCCACATTCCTGGGCGCGGGCTACGCGATCTCGGCCTGGTCGCGGCGGCCGTCGGCGGCGGCGGGGCTGGCGATCGGCCTGTGGCTGGTCGTCATCGTGCTTTATGACCTGGCGCTCTTGGCCGGGATCGTCGCCGACAACGGCGGCGCCTTCACGACCGGCGTCTTTCCCGTCGCCCTTCTGGCCAACCCCGCCGACGCTTTCCGGCTTTACAACCTGTCGGCCTCGCAGGCGACGGCCGCCGCCGCCGGGATCGCCGGGGCGGCCGGAACCATCCCCTCCTGGCAGTCGCTGCTGTCGACCCTCCTGTGGCCGCTGGCCGCGCTGGGTCTCGCCATCGCTGCCTTCCGCAAGGTGACACTATGAAACGCATCCTCATCGCCGGCCTCATGCTGCTGGCCGCCTGCCGCAACGAAACCGCCGCCCTGCCCGACCCGGTGCCGATGACGGCCGAGTCGGTCGGCTATTTCTGCCAGATGAACGTGCTGGAACATCCCGGCCCCAAGGGTCAGGCCCATCTTGACGGACAGGCGGGCAAACCCCTGTTCTTCAGCCAGGTGCGCGACACCATCGCCTACATGCGGATGCCCGAGCAGAGCCACCCGATCCTTGCCGTCTATGTCAGCGACATGGGCCGCGCTCCAAGCTGGGAAGAGCCCGGCGCCGACAACTGGGTGCTGATCGACAAGGCCAGCCTTGTGGTCGGCTCGGACGCGACCGGTGGCATGGGCGCGGCCGAGATCGTGCCCTTCTCCGACCCGGCCCGCGCCCAGACCTTTGCCGCCGAACATGGCGGCACGGTCATGCGGCTGGCCGACATCCCCGACAGCGTCATCTTCGCCGATGGTGCCAGCCCCGCGCCCGGCGCGGGAACCGGCACCACGGCCGACCCCGACTATCAGAACCGCCTGCGCAACCTGTCGCAGAAACTGGGAGGCTGAACCATGCCCGCGCTGACCCGCCGCCGCTTTTTGACCATTTCCGCCGGTGTCGCCGCGCTGGCCGCCGCGCCGCGCGCCCGCGCCGACGATCTTTACGTCTGGCGCGGCAATGCGCTGGGTGCCGAGGCGGTGATCCGCCTGCCCGCCGGACCCGAGGCGGCCCCCGCCGCGGCGCGCGCCGCCGCCGAACTGGCGCGGCTCGAGGCCGTCTTCAGCCTGTTCCGCACCGACTCGGCGCTGGCCGCGCTGAACCGCGACGGCAGCCTCGATGCGCCACCGCCGGAACTGCTCGACTGCCTGTCGCTGGTCGGCCGTGTCCACGCCGCCACCGGCGGCCGCTTCGACCCGACCGTCCAGCCGCTGTGGGCGCTTTATGCCGAACGCTATGCGACCGGGCTGGCGCCTTCGCGCCGTGAGATCGAGGCGGCGCTGGCCCTGACCGGCTGGCCGCGCGTGGCCTACGACGAAAGCCGCGTGACCCTGGCCCCCGGCATGGCGCTGACACTGAACGGCATCGCCCAGGGCTATATCACCGACCGGATCGCCGGAATGCTCCGGGCCGACGGCCACCGCGACATCCTGGTCAATACCGGCGAATACCGGGCCGTGGGCGGCATGCCTTCGGGCGGCGGCTGGCCGGTGACGCTGGCGGCTTCCGGCACTCGCATCACGCTGGACGACCGCGCGCTGGCCACCTCGTCGCCGCTCGGCACCACCTTCGACCAAAGCGAAAGCGTGGGTCATATCCTCGACCCGCAATCGGGCCGGCCCGCGCCGTCACGCTGGCGCGCGGTCAGCATCAGCGCCCCACAGGCCGCCGTCGCCGACGCCCTGTCCACCGCCGCCTGCCTGATGGAAGACCGCAGCCAGATCGCCGGCTGCCTGGCCGCCTTCCCCGGCGCCCGGATCGAGGATCTGGCCTGAAGGGCGGGCGGGCTGCGCTGCGTCCTCGGCCCCACGGCGGCAAGGTGCAAGGACCGCCCAAGAGTGCGTCAGTTTGCGTCGCATTTCCTGCCTCCGCGAAGTGGTCCGCGGCCCCGGCAACGGCTAGCCTGCGCCAGAATTCAAGGCGGGGTTTCTGGTGGACAGCGTCGACTATATCGTGGTGGGTGGCGGTTCGACCGGCTGCGTCGTTGCCGGCCGGCTCAGCGAGGACCCGGCCTGCGAGGTCGCCCTGATCGAGGAAGGCCCGCGGGACTGGAGCCCGTGGATTCACATTCCCGGCGCCTACTACAAGACCGCCCAGGGTCCGCTGCTGAAACGCTTCCCTTGGGAACCCGGGCCGGGTCAGGACCGGCAGGATGCCCCGACGATGGTGCAGGCATCGGTTCTGGGCGGCGGCAGTTCGGTCAACGCCATGATCTACGTCCGGGGCAACCCGGCCGACTACGACCGCTGGCGGGACCTCGGGGCGGAGGGCTGGGGCTATGACGATGTCCTGCCCTATTTCCGCAAAGCCGAAAGCAACAACCGCCTTGCCGGGCCGGCGCATGGCACGGACGGTCCGCTTTTGGTCTCGGACATAGATCACATTCACCCGCTGACCCGCGCCTGGCTGCTCGCCTGCCAGGAACAGGGCCTGCCGCTGAACGGCGATTTCAACTCGGGCGATCAGGCGGGGACCGGGCTGTATCAGGTCACCGCCCGCGGCCGGCGGCGGTCGTCGGCAGCCATCGCCTACATCCACCCCGCGCTGAAGCGGCGGAACCTGTCGCTGCGGACCGGCGCGCGCGTCAACCGCATCCTGATCGAGAACGGTCGTGCGGTGGGCATCGAATATCTGCGCAAGGGCCGTGTGCAGACGCTGCGGGCGCGCAAGGAGGTGGTCCTCAGCGCCGGTGCCATCGCGACGCCAAAACTCCTGATGCTGTCCGGGATCGGGCCTGCCGCTCATCTGGCCGGACACGGGATCGACACGGTGCTGAACCTGCCGGGCGTCGGGCAGAACCTGCAGGATCACATCGAGATCTCGCTGGTCTATCAATTGAACGGGCCGCACAGCTATGACCGCTACAAGAAACTGCGCTGGCGGGCGATGGCGGGACTGGAGTTCCTGCTGTTCGGTGGCGGGCCCGCGACATCGAACCTGATCGAGGCCGGCGCCTTCTGGTGGGGCGATCGAGGCGAGGCCTTGCCGGACTGCCAGTTCTTTCTTGTCTGCGGCGCGGGTATCGAAGAAGGCGTCGACGGAGTGCCCGGCGGTAACGGCTGTACAGTCAACCTCGGCCAGATCCGCCCGCATTCGCGCGGCGAAGTCCTGCTTTCCAGCGCGAACCCGTCCGATTTTCCGCGCGTTCGGCCGAACTACTTCGGCGACCCCCGCGACCTTGAGGCGGTGACCGACGGCGCGCTTTTCGCGATGGAGGTTATGGAGCAGCCCGCCATCCGCCGCTTTGTCGAACGCCGGCATATCCCCGAGGATCGCGTGCTGACCCGGTCGGAGGTGCGGCGCTTTTGTCAGACCGAAGCCCACGCGGCACTGCATCCGTCGGGCACCTGCCGGATGGGCCGGGACGACATGGCCGTCGTCGACCCCGACCTGCGCTTGCGCGGGCTGGACGGGTTGCGGGTGGCCGACGCTTCGATCATGCCGAACATCATCTCTGGCAACCCCAACGCCGTCTGCATCATGATCGGCGAGCGGGCGGCCGACCTGATCCGGGGCTGAAGTGTGCCGGAACCGGCCGCTCACGACCGCTGACGTCGCGCAAACGCCCCACCTTCCGATCCATCGCGAGGCTGAACATCCATGGCAAACGAACTGATCTATCACGGACTTGTCTCGCGCCACGCGCCGCTGTCCATCGACTTGGAAATCATGCGGCAAACCAGGTTTCAGGGGCTGGAAATCTCGGCCGACAAGATGCGCGCCATGCTGGCCGCCGGGTTCGGCGAGGCCGAACTGGCCGCGACCCTGAAGGATGTCTTCATTCCGGGCATCGGCTTCCTGATCGACATCGAGCGGACGGGCAGCGGCGAGGCGGCGCTGTTCGACGAAGCCCGCGACATCTTCAGGCTCGCGGGGCTGGCCGGGGCGCGCGGCGTGCAGGTTCTGACCGGCCCGGTCCAGGTGAGTGCCGTCGAGGACTTTGTCCTGGGCAGGGCATCGGACCTGTACAAGGGCGCGCTGGGGTTGCCGAGGCAGGAACAGGTGGCGGTGACGGCCCGCAACCTGGCCCGGCTCGCGGATATTGCCGCCGAAACCGGGCTGTTGCTTTATCTGGAATCGCTGGCCTGGTCGCCGCTGAACCGGCTGGCGGATCAGGTCGAACTGCTGGAAAGGGCCGACCGCCCGAACCTTCGGCTGGTCGTTGATTTCTGGCACTGCTACGCATCGGGAGACAGCCCGGATACGGTCGCAAGATTGCCCGCCGAGCTAATCTACGGCGTCCATGTCTGCGACAGCCTGGCCTTCGCTGGCGGCATCCCGAACGAGGTGGTCCTGCGCGATGTGCCGACCGGCGCCGGGGTCCTGCGCCTGCAAGACTGGGTGGGCGCCGTCAAATCCACGGGCTACGCCGGGTGGTGGAGTTGCGAGCTGTTCTGCCGCCGCCAGCAGCAGGACAACAGTTTTGCGGTCGCGCGCGGCCTGCATGATCTGATGTCACGGCTTGTCGGTGGCACCTGACCACCCATCAACCGTGGAATAACGACCCGTCAAGGCAGCCGGAGCAGAAAGAATGGCCATCAGACTGGCGCATGTGGCGCTCTGGACCACCGACATCGACCGGCTATGTTCGTTCTGGCAGCGGACCTTGAGCGCAGAGATAGGCCCGGTCTATGAAAGCCGGAACCGGCCTGGATATCGGTCGCGCTTTCTGCGCTTTGCCGAGGGCGCCAGCATCGAGGTCATGACCGGCCCGTGGGTCGGGCCGCCGGCCGGCAGCGAAACACAAGGCTACGCCCATGTCGCCGTTTCACTGGGATCAGCTCAGGCTGTCGACGAACTGGCGGAGCGGATGCGCACCGAGGGATACCTTCAGTCGCCGCCGCGGCATACCGGGGACGGCTACTACGAGGCGGTTCTGCGCGACCCTGACGGCAACCTGATCGAGATCATGGCTTGAATGCCGCCGCCCGCGCCGCTTTGGCGGCCGGTTGCATTGCGTGGCCAATCAGCCGCCTTCCGGCAGCTTCAACCGCGGCCGGACATCCGCCCAGGTTTCACCGCTCGCCAGCATGTCGCATGCCAGTCTCGATGCCGCCTCGTAGCCGATGACAGGCACCAGTTCGGTGAAGTGCGCCGTCGACATTTCCAGATTGCGGCGGCAGCGTTCGGCGTCCGCCTCGATGCCCTGCACGCAGCGCAACCGGAAGATCTCGGTGGCATTTCCAAGAAGCTCAACAGATTGCAGCAGCGTGTAGGCCATCACCGGCTCGAAGGCATTGAGCTGCAGCTGACCGGCCTCGGCGGCGAACGATACGGTCACATCGGTGCCGATCACATGAAAGGCCACCTGGTTGACCATTTCGCAGACGACGGGGTTGACCTTGCCCGGCATGATCGACGATCCCGGCTGAACCGCTGGCAGCCGGATTTCCCCCAAACCTCCGCGCGGCCCCGATGACAGGAGCCTTAAGTCGTTGGCAATCTTGGACAGCTTGGTTGCCACCCGCTTCAGTACGCCCGAGACATGGACGAACACGCCAGCGTCCCAACTGGCCTCGATCAGGTCCGGCGAGGGTTTCAGCGCCAGCCCGGTCAGCACGGCGAGTTCGGCGATGACGGCGGCCTGATAGCCCCTGGGCGCTGCAACACCTGTGCCGATTGCGGTGCCACCCAAGTTGATCTCGGACAAAAGGCCGACGGTCGCATGCAAACGCTCCACATCTTCGCGGATCGTCACGCCATAGGCGTGCATTTCCGCGCCTAGCGTCATCGGCACGGCATCCTGCAACTCGGTCCGGCCAAGTTTCATGACAGAGGCGAACGCGCGGCCCTTTTCCTCGAACGCCTCGGCCAGGGCGAAAAGCTGGGCCATGAGGCGCTGCACGTCGGTCATCAGGGCGATGCGGATCGCGGTGGGATAAACATCGTTGGTGGACTGCGACCGGTTGACGTCGTCATTCGGATGCAGGTGGGTATAGTCGCCGCAGGGATACCCCATCAGCTCCAGACCGCGATTGGCTATAACCTCGTTCATGTTCATGTTGGTCGAGGTGCCCGCGCCGCCCTGGAAGACGTCGACCGGGAAATGCTGGTGATGCTGCCCCGAGACGATTTCCTCGCAAACCCGCCCGATCAGTACGGCCTTGTCCGGTGACAGCTGGCCCAGTTGCGCATTTGCACGGGCGGCCGCCGCCTTGATCCGGGCCAGCGCCTGGATCAAGCCCGGAAACCGCCCGATCGCAATGCCCGAAACCGGAAAGTTGGCCATCGCCCGCATCGTCTGGGCGCCGTAAAGCGCATCGAACGGCACATCCACCGCCCCCAGCGCGTCCCACTCTTGCCGCGTCGGTCCCGGGTCTCGGCTTCGCTGGCCCATGTCGCTCAACCCTTGGGATGCAGCTCGACGGCAAGCCAGACCGAATCCGTGTCGGCATAGTAGCGGTGCCAGGGATAGGTCCACTGGTTCGGTCCGGTCACGCGGCAGAACGGATCGTGCGAATGGCCGACCGACATCGGCACGTCTTCGTAGACGGTGCCTTCGTCCCGTTCGCGGAACTTCTGCATGCGCCCGCACCCGTGAATCTGGGTGTGAACCTCAAGGAACGGGTGTTCGTTGTGGATGAAACAATCGGTGTCTCCCGGCGACCACCAGAGATTCAGCCGCATATCGAAGGCCTGCGGCTCGGTCGGGTTGGCGCGCTCGTTGGTGAACACGAAAGGATCGGTCACGACTTCGCCGACATGGTCGAAGGCCGAGATATAGAGCGGCGTATCGCGCGGGAAGCTCTTGATTCGGTTGCCCAGCCAGTCCCAGCCTCGCAGGCCGCAACCGCCAAGATTGGTCGTCTTTCGAACTTTGATCAACGCGGCGCGGTCGGCCGACCGGATGACGCCGCCCCTCAGCCAGGTCGATTTCCACGCCGGAACGATGGCCGGATGGTCGGTCCCCGTCACCAGCGGACGCGGCGAGAGATTGACCACCACGGCATCCTCGACGCGGAAGTCGCGGGCATCCTCGATCAGCTCGGCGTAGATGAAATCATCGGCGAAAGTCAGCGGGCGCAATTGGTTGGGCATGCCATCGAAACTCCAGATCGGACGCACCGCCAACATTCCATGCCGGCCGCCGCAAAGCCATTTCGCGCCTGAGCGTTTGCTGACGCAGGATGACGCACTATCCGGGTATCGGCGCTTCGCCGGAATCAGGCAGGTTTGATCATGTCCGGCGTGTCGCCCAGATACTCCCGAACCTCGCGCGGAATGGAGGCGTCGTTCATGTCCAGCGCCGTCGTAGCCGCCAGGTCTTCGCGCCTCAGCAGGCCGGGCCGGCGGTAATGCAGAGCGATCCGGGTGGCGAAAGGCTGGCGGAACATGGTCGCGGCGATCCCCGAGGTGATGCCGAACATGAACCGCTTGGTGCTGCGCTGCACGACGGAATAGATGCCGAACGTCATCTCGTTGCGCTGGACCGTTTCAAAATCGACGGTGAAGACCCGGTTCTCGATCGGCAGGACAAACCCGTGGTACTTGAATGTGTAGGCGGTCTTGCGCGGGTCGTCATGGCTGGGGAAATGTTCGATGTAGCTGTGCTGCAACAGGTCCGGTCCGGCGTAGATGCACAGCGACGCCCTCAGGATGCGGCGCGGGTAAATGGACGAGAACTGATAGCGATCATAGACGCCCACCAGCGACTGTTCCAACGATCCGGGGGCCGACATCACCGTCGCTAGGAACTTCTGCACCTGCGGAGCAGCGCGCAGCCGGTTGAAGACATCGAAGAAATTGCCGTCGATCAGCGCCCGGAATTCGGCGTGCGGGCTGAACAGGACTTCGGTGCTCAGCCCGAAATGATCGGCAATGGTGCGGACATTGGCCGATGAGGGCAGGTGCCGGCCCGACAGATACTTGTTGAACTGCTGGCGGTTGATCTGGATCTTGCGGCAGATCAGCGAGATCGTTCCGCGCTGGTCGCAAAGGTAACGCAGGTTCGCGGCAAAGGTCTCGGCCCGGCTGCCGTCATCCATCGCACCCTCCCTACGCACCTGTGTGCGTCAGTTTGCTTCACTAAACTGTCCCATGCGAAATTGCAACGAAAGCCCGCTGCCGTGAATCTCGGCACAACGAAAGCTGATGGGGCGCCTGCCCCGCACGACAAGGGAGAGCCGCATGAAGCTTACTGGTGGTGAAGTCGTCGCCCGGTCCCTCAAGGAATACGGGGTCGAATATGTCGCCGGTGTTCCGGGTCACGGCATCTGGTCGCTGTTCGATGCCTTCATGCAGGAAGGATCGAGCATTCCCTTCATCCAGGTGATGCACGAACAAAGCGCCGTCCACATGGCCGACGGCTACTGGCGCGCCTCGGGCAAGCCGATGGCCTGCTCGACCTCGGTCGGACCGGGCGCCACCAACACGATCATCGGTCTGGCCACCGCCTATACCGATTCGACGGCGCTCTTCTACGTCTCGGGCTCGCCCCAGACCTACATGCACGGCCACGGCACCATGCAGGAAATCGAACGCCAGCAGGACAATGCTTTCCTGCGCATCACCGAACAGGTGACCAAGCGCGCCTGGGCCGCCAATTCGGTCAAGACCCTGCCGACGATCATGCACCGCGCATTCAACGAGATGCTGACCGGCCGCCCTGGCCCGGTTCATGTCGAAGTGCCGATGGATGTGCAGGTCGAAGCCGCAGAAGTTACGATCCACCCGCTGGATAAGCGCATGCCGATCGGCGTGGCCCATCCCGACCCCAGAGCGGTCGAGGCGGCGGTCAAGCTGCTTCTGGCGGCCGAACGCCCGGTCATCGTGGCGGGCGGCGGCGCGATCACAGCCAATGCCTCGGCCGAACTGACGCGCTTGGCCGAAAAGATCGGCGCGGCGGTTTCGATCACCTGGAACGGCAAGGGCGCGATGTCGGAAGACCATGCGCTGTTCATCGGCGCAGTCGGCCAGACCGGCACGACCTGCGGCAACGCGATCACGGCGTCCGCCGATGTGGTCATCTCGGTCGGCTGCCGCTTCACGGACTGGTCGGCCTCGTCCTACGCCAAGGGGGTTTCGTTCTCGATCCCGCCGGGCAAGCTGATCCATATCGACCTTGACCCGCGCGAAATCGGCAAGACCTATCCGACCGAGGTCGGCATTGTCGCCGACGCGAAGATCGCGCTGGAGGCGATCCTGTCGATGCTGTCGGAAGCCGACTCGAGGAAAGCACTGGGAAAGCGCGAGAAGTTCCTTGCCGATGTGGCGAAGGCCAAGGCCGACTGGCGCGCCCAGGTCGGCCCGCGCGAGGAAAGCCGCGAAACCCCCTTCACTTCGCAGCGTCCGCTGATGGCGCTGCGCAAGGTGCTGGCCCGCGACGGGATCGTTGTCGTCGGCTCGGGCAACACGCAAGGCTCGGTCAAGCAAAGCTTCCCGGTCTACGAGCCGCGCACCCACCTGACCTCGGGGTCCTTCTCGCCGATGGGCTGGGCGGTGCCGGCGGCCATGGGCGCCAAGCTGGCCTGTCCTGACAAGCAGGTGGTGGCCATCGTCGGCGACGGCGATTTCATGATGAGCCTGCCGGAAATGGGCTGCGCCGCGATGAACGGTATCAACGTGGTGTTCCTGGTCTTGAACAACCAGGGCTACATGTCGATCCGCGGCGGCCAGCGCAAGTTCATGGGCCGGCATGTGGCCTCCGAGTTCAACCACCATGCCGGCAATGGCCAGCCCTATTCGGCGGACATCACCGCCACCGCCCGCGCTTTCGGCCTGGAAGCCTGGAAGGTCGAAAAAGACGAGGATCTGGAAAAGAGCATCAAAGCCGCGTTGGAATGCGGCGGCCCGGCCCTGGTCGAGGTCATCGTTTCGCGCGATGCCGCCGGACCCTTCGCCACCGGCTGGTGGGACTTTCCGTCGCCGGCCTACTACGAAAAGGAACAGGCCGGCTATGCCGAGATGCGCGCGAAGGAGCAGCATCTCTGAACCCTGCGTCCCGCCGGGCCAAGGCTGGCGGGTCGACAACTTTGCAGTTTCGCTTCCGAACAAGCCGGCCTTGCGGCCGAACGCAGAAGGCTTTGCCAAATGATCCGCCACATCAAATCCGCACGACTGACCCAGGGCACCGCCTCCGACCCCGCCGTCACGCAGACCGTGCAGGACCTGCTGCGCGACGTCGAGGAAAATGGCGATGCCGCGGTGCGCAGGCTTTCGGTAAAGTTCGACGGGCTTGACCGCGACAGCTATCGGCTGACCGATACCGAAATCCGCACCTGCATCGACGGCCTGACCCGGCAGGAACGCGAAGACCTGGACTTTGCCCAGACCCAGGTGCGCAACTTTGCCGAAGCGCAGCGCAAGACGATGCTGGACCTGGAGATCGAAACGATTCCGGGCGTCGTGTTGGGTCACCGAAACATCCCCGTTGCCAACGTCGGCTGCTATGTGCCCGGCGGCAAATATCCTTTGCTCGCCTCGGCCCACATGACGGTGCTGACCGCCAAGGTCGCGGGATGCGACCGGGTCATAACCTGCGCACCCCCGTTCAAGGGTGCGATCGCGCCCAAGATCGTCGCCGCCCAGGCCTTGGCTGGGGCCGACGAAATCTACGTTCTCGGCGGCGTGCAAGCCATTGCGGCGATGGGCCACGGCACCGAAACCATCCGGCCGGTCGATATGCTGGCCGGTCCCGGCAATGCCTATGTCGCCGAAGCCAAGCGACTGATGTTCGGCAAGGTGGGTATCGACCTGTTCGCAGGCCCGACCGAGACGCTGGTGATCGCCGATGCGACGTCGGACGGCGAAGTGGTGGCCACCGACCTGCTGGGCCAGGCCGAACACGGTCCGAACTCGCCCGCGGTGCTCATCACCAATTCCGAAGCCCTCGCACGCGACACCCAGGACCAGATCGCACGCATCCTGAAGATCCTGCCGACTGCCGAGATCGCGGGCAAAGCCTGGCGCGACTATGGTGAGATCATCCTGTGCGACACGCTCGGCGAGATGGTGGCCGAGGCCGACCGGATCGCCTCGGAACATGTCCAGGTCATGACTGCCGATCCCGACTATTTCCTGAACCACATGCGCAACTATGGCGCGCTGTTCCTGGGGCAGCGCACCAACGTTGCCTTTGGCGACAAGGTGATCGGCACCAACCACACCCTGCCGACCCTGACATCGGCCCGCTACAGCGGCGGGCTTTGGGTCGGGAAATTCCTGAAGACCTGCACCTACCAGCGCGTGCTGACTGACGAGGCTTCGGCCCGGATCGGCGCCATCGGATCGCGGCTGTGCCACATGGAGGGCTTCGTGGGCCACGCCGAACAGGCCAACCTGCGGGTCCGTCGCTATGGCCGCCGCAATGTTCCCTACGGCCAGCCAGCCGAAGCCATCTGACACATCAACCGTCCGGCAAGAGACAGAACGCCACCGGCACCCCAACGATCACAGAGAGGAAAGACCATGTCCAAAGTGACCAAGTTCCTGATGGCCACCGCAATCGCGCTACCGCTGGCGTCGCCGATTCTGGCCGAAGGCACGCTCGAAGGCATCCACCACTGGGTGTCGGAAAGCGAAGTCGGCGCGCTGAAGGTGCTTACCGACAGCCTGGCGGCCAAGGGCTATACTTGGAAGGACAGCGCCGTCGGTGGCCTGTCGGGCGCCAACGCCACCCAGGCCCTGCGCACCCGGCTGGCGGCGGGCAACCCGCCCGACACGATGCAGCTTCTGGGCTACGAAGGGATCGAATGGGCCAACGAGGGTGCGCTGAGATCATTGAACGACCTTTACGCCAAGAACGGCTGGGAGGCCGCCATCGCCCCGGCGATCCTGCCCTTCGTCAAGTCCGGTGACGATTATTTCTCGGTGCCGATCAACATGCACCGGCAGAACTGGTTGTGGGTAAACAAGGCAATCTTCGACAAGTACGGCATCACCGAGCCGAAAAGCTGGGACGAACTGATCGCCGACGGCAAGAAGCTGAAGGCCGATGGTGTCACCGCCTTCGCCCTCTCCGACGAAAGCTGGCAGATCCTCGAAGTATTCGAGGCCATCCTGACCGACCAGAACGG
>JAXMDK010000021.1:0-54015 GCA_046348855.1 Paracoccaceae bacterium
GGCCGCCGTTACGACATCGACATGTACCAGAACGGCCATACCGTGAAGGGCGCGCCCAAGCTGCCCTTGAACCTGCTCGATGCCTTGCGCGCCTATGACGCCGACAAGACCCTGAAGGCGATGATGGGCAACGACTTCTCGAACGCCTTCCTGAAGCTGAAGCAGCGGGAATGGGACAGCTACGCCTCGCACTTCTCGCAGTGGGAGCGCGACAACACGCTCGACATCTGACCGACCGTCCTGACGGAACAGGGGCCGCCCTTCGGGGCGGCCCTTCGTTTGTCCTGTGTCATTGACAGCGCCGCCGGGCCGCGCTTCCCTGCCGGGCGGATCAAGCGGGTTGAGACGATGAAGCTGAAGGATGCGGGCGTATCGGCGGTTCTGGCCGGCCAGTCGGTCGGCGCGACGGTGCGCGTCGTGGTCGAGACGATCCTGGCCCGGATCGCCGCCGAGGACTATGCCCCGGACGAACGGCTGCCGTCGGAACGCGCGCTGGCCGGCGAACTCGGGGTCGCGCGGAACACGGTGCGCGAGGCGCTCGAGGTGCTTGAAGGGTCGGGCATCATCCGCCGCCGCGCCGGGTCGGGCAGTTTCGTCACCGGCGGCAACGGCGCCGACGACCCCGCCCCCGGCAATGTCGCGGCCGAAACCAGCCCGCTCGACCTGCAGGTCATGCGCGGCATTCTCGAACCGGAGATGGTCCGCCTTGCCATCGTCAACATGGCCCCCCGCCGGATCGAGGAACTGGGCCGCACCCTGTCGGAGATGGAAAACATCCAGACCGACGCCAACGCCTTTGCCCGGCTGGAAGACGAATTTCACCGCCAACTGGCCGAAGGCACCGGCAATCCGCTTCTGGTCGCCTGCTATGCGCTGATCCTCGAATCCCGCCGCCAGAGCTTTCGCGCCGCCCTGAACCGCCGCCACCTGACGCCGAACCGCATCCAGGATTTCCAGCGCCGCTACAACCGGCTGTTCAACGCCATCGCCGCCCGCGACATCGAGACGGCGGCCGAATTCATGAAGCTTCAGCTGATCGAGGAACAGAAGATCCTGCTGCAAGAGGACTGAGCCCCCTGCCCCGCGGCCCTATCCGTGCCGCTGGTGCCACATCTGGCCAAGCGCCTCCATCTCCCGGCGCAGCAGCCCGCCGTGGCGGCCCAGCCAGTCGGGGATCGAGCCGAAACCGACGATCCGCGCCTTTCCGCCCTCGATCCGCACCACCGGCCAATTGCCGATCAGGGCATTGTCGATCCCGAACAGCTCCAGCCCGCCCCAGTCCGCATTGCCGAACAGCGTCTCGACCGACCCGGCGCGCTTCATCGCCGCCAGCACCGATACCGTCGCCACGCTGTCGGCCTTTTCCACCGCCGAATGCCACCGATCCAGCGCCGCCACATATTCCCAGCTGACCGCCGACCAGCTGCCGGGAAAGCGCCGGTTGTATTCCTGCCAGAAGGCCGCCGGGCGCTTGAAGAAGAAGGCCCGGTCGCGCAGGGCGGGATCGTCGAAATCGGGAAACTGGAACAGGAACCCTTCCATGAACGCCTGCGAGGTCCGCGCCACCATGCGGGGGTAATTGTCTGCCGTGCAACTGACGATCTGGCCGCGGAAGCCGGCCTGATGGGCGGCCTCGGTCAGGGCATGGACCATCGGCTCGTAGCTCGTGCACCAGCAGAGGATGTCCGGCCCCGCCTCCATCAGCGTCCTGACCATCGCCTCGGCGCCCTGGTCGTCGGGCCGATAGCGCAGTTCGCGCACAACCGTGATCCCGGCGGCGGCAAAGGCGGCCCGATAGGCCGCCAGCGACGGCAAGCCCACCGAGTCGATCTGGCTGCACAGCGCCACCCGCCGCAGGTCCGGCCGCGCCCGTGCCAGCCAGTCCACGCCCGTGACATTGTAAAGCGGATGGATCTCGGACGGCGCGATCAGATAGGGCGTGTCCGGCGACAGATCGGACGGCAGCAGGGTCGCGGTCAGGATCTTCTGTTCGGTCAGATAGCGCGCGACCGGCCGGAACGTATCGCCACCCAGCATCAGCAGGAACCGCACCCGCAGGTCCTGCACCAGCCGCCGGGCATTCGCTCCGACCCCGTCCGGGCCGCCCGCGGCGTCGGCCTCGACCAGCTCGACCGGATGGCGCCGGCCGCCGACGAACAGGCCGCCGGCGCGGTTGATCCAGTCGACCCAGATCCGGCAACCCATCGCCCCCGGCAGTCCCCAGCTTTGCGCCGGCCCGCTCAGCGGCGCCAGAAGACCGATCCGCACCGGGTCGGCCACGCCCGCATCGAATCGTTTCAGCCGCCCCGAGGCCGCCAGACCAAGCGCAAAACTGCCGCCGTTCATCGCCGCTGTCCGTAAAGTCCAGTCATTCCAGCCGCTTCCCCGCTCAGCCCTGGCGTATTTCCCATGATGCAAAATTATTGACATATGGGCAACCAAACCGCTTAATTGGTTCAAACCAGAAGAACCAGTTCACAAGAGCCGGTATAGACCAACGGGAGCCAGACCACATGAAAAAACGTGTTGCCATCATCGGTGCCGGGCCATCTGGCCTGGCGCAGTTGCGCGCCTTCCAGTCGGCCAAGCAGAAGGGCGCCGACATCCCCGAGATCGTCTGCTTTGAAAAGCAGTCGAACTGGGGCGGGCTGTGGAACTACACTTGGCGCACGGGCCTGGACGAATATGGCGAGCCGGTGCACGGTTCGATGTACCGCTATCTGTGGTCGAACGGCCCGAAGGAAGGGTTGGAGTTCGCCGACTATTCGTTCGAGGAACATTTCGGCAAGCAGATCGCCAGCTACCCGCCGCGCGCCGTGCTGTTCGACTATATCGAGGGCCGGGTGAAGAAGGCCGGCGTGCGCGACTGGATCCGCTTTTCAACCGTGGTGCGCAACGTCAGCTACGACATCGACCGGGGCAAGTTCACCGTCACCGTCAAGGATCTGCCGAAGGACTACATGTATTCCGAGGAATTCGACCATGTGATCGTCGCCTCGGGCCATTTCTCGACCCCGAACGTGCCCGAGTTTCCCGGCATGGGCTCGTTCAACGGCCGCGTCCTTCACGCCCACGATTTCCGCGATGCCCGCGAATTCGCCGGCCAGGACATCCTGATCGTCGGCACCTCCTATTCGGCCGAGGACATCGGCTCGCAATGCTGGAAATACGGCTGCAAGTCGGTGACGGTCAGCTACCGCACGGCGCCGATGGGCTTCAACTGGCCGTCGAACTGGAAGGAAGTACCGATCATCACCAAGCTTGAAGGCAAGACCGCGACCTTCAAGGACGGCACCACCGCCAACGCCGACGCGCTGATCCTGTGCACCGGCTACCAGCACCATTTCCCCTTCCTGCCCGACGAGCTGCGGCTGAAGACCCGCAACCGCCTGGCCGCCGCCGACCTCTACAAGGGCGTGGCCTACGTCCATAACCCCCGGCTCTTCTATCTTGGCATGCAGGACCAGTGGTTCACCTTCAACATGTTCGACGCCCAGGCCTGGTGGGTCCGCGACGCGATCATGGGCAAGATCGCCATTCCCGCCGACAAGAAGGTGCTGCTGAAGGACGTGACCGACCGCGTGGCCGGCGAGGATGCCGGCGTCGATGCCCATGACGCGATCCATTATCAGGGCGAATACGTCAAGGAACTGATTGCCGAGACCGACTATCCGTCGTTCGACGTCGATGGCGCTTGCGAAGCCTTCTTCGAATGGAAGGAACATAAGAAGCAAGACATCATGAAGTTCCGCGACAATGCCTACAAGTCGGTCATCACCGGCACGATGGCGCCGATGCACCATACGCCGTGGAAGGATGCGCTCGACGACAGCATGGAATCCTACCTCAGAAACTGACCCCCAGAACCTGAGGAAACTGCGCCGGGCCCTGCCCGGCGCTTCTTTTTTCGCCGCCGGCTTTCGCGGCCCCCTTGGCGCCCGGTCCGCACCCGGAAAAGGCGAAAGGCGCCGGGAGCTAATCGGCGCCTTTCTCCTTCCGGGGCCCGTGTTTGGCCCTGGGAGACCCCGGAAAGGTCCCCTTTGCCGCTCAGCCGGTCCAGCCCAGCCCGGCGGCGATGCAGTTCATCGACTGCAAGAGCGGCACCATCGCCGCCTCGGTCCGCGGCCCGGATCGCAGGCTGCGCAACAGATCGACCTGAAGGCCGTTGATCCGGTCGAGATGCGGCCGCACCGTGTCGAACCGCTCGCGGAACATCGGAAAACGCTCGGCAAGCGCGGTTTCGCCGGTGATCGACAGGATCGCGGTGCGCGCCAGCGTGTGTTCGGTCCGCAGCTTGGCCTGCACCCGTTCGCGGATCTCGGCATCCTCGACCAGCGAGGCATAGCGCGCAGCGATCGTCAGGTCGACCTGGAACAGGGCCTTTTCGACCTCGTCGACGATCAGCCGCAGCAGCTTGGACTTTTCATACATTTCCCGTAGCAGATCGGCACCTGCCGCACCCCTGACTTGCAGGAATGATGCAACGGCCGAGCCGAACCCGTACCAGCCAGACAGCAGGTGGCGGTTCTGCGACCAGGCGAATACCCAGGGGATCGCGCGCAGATCCTCCAGCGTGGTCGCTCCGGTCCGCCGGGCCGGGCGCGACCCAATGCGCAAGGCCGACAGTTCCTCGACCGGGCTGGCCTGCTGGAAATAGGTCACGAAACCCGGCGTGGCGACCAGCGCCGCATAGGCGGCCTGCGACATGCCCGACAGCGCCTCGAGCGCCTCGTCATGGTCGGGCCGCGACGGATCGGCTTCGTCACCGGCCGCAAGGTGCAGCAGCACCGACGAGGCCAGAAGCTCCAGGTGCGCCTGCGCCGTGCCGCGGTTGGCATAGCGGGCCGAAACGACCTCGCCCTGTTCGGTCAGGCGCAGGCGGCCGTCGATGGTGCCGGGCGGCTGGGCGGCGATGGCCCGTTCGGTCGGCGCGCCGCCCCGGCTGGCCGATCCGCCACGACCGTGGAAGAAAGAGACGCCCAGCCCCAGGGCCGCCATTCGCGCCACGATCCGCCGCTGCGCCTTGTCCAGTTCCCAGGTCGAACAGACGAACCCGCCGTCCTTGTTGGAATCCGAATAGCCCAGCATGACCTCGACCAGGCCCTTGCGTTCGCGCAGCGCGGCACGGGCGGGGCCCGAGGCGACATAGGCGGCCAGGATGTCGGGACCGGCGCGCAGGTCGGCGATGGTTTCGAACAGCGGCACGACATTCAGGGGCAGCGCCAGTTCGGCGGCGACGCCGGTGCCGGCCAGCGCCCGGCGGGCCAGCGCATGCACGGCCAGCAGATCGGCGGCCGAGCGGGTCATCGACACGATGAAGGGGCCAAAGGCCTGCTCGTCCCGGCCCGCCACCGGCATCTGCATCAGCCGCAGCAGCCGGATCAGATCGCCCGACAGCGGCGACAGGGCGCCATCCTCGACCGGGTCGGGGCTGGCGGCCAGCTCCGCCTCGAGCCGCGCCGCCCAGTCCGGGCTTCCGGCCTTGGGCGCATCCGGTCCCCAGATTTCGGCCAATGCCGCGTTGATCGCGTTGGAATTCTGGCGGATATCAAGGGCATAGGAGCGAAAGCCGAAGACCTCGGCCCGCAGCCGCAACGGCCGCAGATATTGCCGCACCAGCCGGCCAGCCCCGCAATCGTTCAGCGATTGCTCGACAGTCGCCAGATCGCGGATCAGCTGGTAGGGCGCGCCATAGCCGCCCTTCCCGTCGATGCCGGCCTGCAACTTGGCGGCAATCGCCGACAGCGCCTGGCGAAAGACCTCGCCGGGATTGCGGCGCGCCGGCGAGGCGTCGCCCGCCGCGATTGCCGCCAGCCGCTCGACCGTGGCGGCGGGGATGGTGGCGATGCGCGCCGAGATCGACAGACGCTGCGCTGCCGTGCGCACCCCGTCCAGATGACAGGCAAGCGCCCCCTGGCGGCCGGCCGCGACCGCCCGCGCCGTCACTTCGGCGGTGACGTTGGGATTGCCGTCGCGGTCGCCGCCAATCCAGCTGTGGAAGGCGACGCAGGGCCGCGCATCCTCACCCTCGGCTTCGGGCAGGGCCAGCGCGCGGGCGTCGGTGAACTGGTCGAAAAGCTGCGGAACAGCATCGTAGATGGCGTCATGGAAGAACTGCAGGCCCCAGGCGATCTCGTCGTCAAGGCTGGGGCGTTCCAGCCGAAGCTCGCCCGTCAGCCACAGAAGGTCGATTTCGTTGCGGACCTCGTCGATCAGCCGGGCGCGTTCGCGCGGGGTCCAGCGTTGCGTTTCCAGTTCGACCAACCGGCGGTAGATGCGGCGGTGGATTTCAAGAATGGTGACGCGCTTGGCCTCGGTCGGATGGGCGGTCAGGGTCGGCGCGACCGACAGGCGCGCCAGCGCCGCGTCGATGTCCTTGCGCGGCAGTTGCGCCGCCGCCAGCCGCTCGAACGCCATGGCGAAGCTGCCCGGAACCGCGCCGGGGCCATCCTCGGCCTCGGTCCGCCGGCGGCTGCGCATGGCGCTGTTTTCTTCTGCGATTCTAAGGAGATGGAAGTAGATGTTCAATGCCTGAAGGAACGGCACCGCCGCCGATCCCGACGGGATCGGATCGCTCGCGCCGCCTTCAAGCCAGCGCGCCACGGCCGGGGCGCGGGCGGTTACGACCGACGACAGGAGTGCGATCAGGATGGCGTGGGGATCCTCGGCCAGAGGGTCTGCCGGCTCGGGGTCGGCGGACGGAGGCGACTGGCGCGCGTGGATCATCACGCCACCCGGTCGGCCGGCGGCTGGCCGGCGAAGAAGGCGCTGATATTGTCCATGACCCGGAAACCCATCGCCTCGCGCGTGGTGCGGGTGGCGGAGCCGAGATGCGGCAGCATGACCAGGTTCGGGCAGTCGAGCAGCGCCGGCGTGATCGCCGGTTCGCGTTCAAAGACGTCGAGCCCCGCCCCGCCGATCCGGTGGGCGGCCAGTGCCTCGGCCAGCGCGGCCTCGTCCACCACTTCGCCGCGCGCGGTGTTGATGAGGAAGGCGTCGGGACGGACCAGCCGCAGCCGCGCCGCGTTGATCAGATGGCGGTTCGCCGCGCCGCCCGGACAATGCAGCGAAATGAAGTCGCATTCCGGCAGCAGTTCCTCGACCGAACCGACCTGGGTTGCGCCGAACTGGGCCAG
Organism: Paracoccaceae bacterium; assembly: GCA_046348855.1. Classification (GTDB taxonomy): domain Bacteria; phylum Pseudomonadota; class Alphaproteobacteria; order Rhodobacterales; family Rhodobacteraceae; genus TMP-24. Next base: position 7,137 of record JAXMDK010000021.1, read on the forward strand.
GACAGCCGGCGCCACGGCCGAGCGGTTCTGCACCAACACCTTCATTCCAAAGCCGAAATGCGCCCGGTGCGCCATCGCCTGGCCGATCCGGCCAAAGCCGATGATGCCCAGCGTCGCGCCCGATACCTTGGCGCCGATCATGTGGGTCGGACGCCAGCCGGTCCAGTGGCCGGCGCGCAGCTCGCGTTCGCCCTCGCCGGCCCGCCGCGCCACCATCAGCATCAGCGTCATGGCGATGTCGGCGGTGCATTCCGACAGGACGTCGGGGGTGTTGGTGACCACCATCCCGTGCCGTTTGGCGCTGTCCACGTCGATGTGCGAATAGCCGACCCCGAAGTTCCCCAGCACCTTGGTGCGCGGGTTCTCGACCTGGAACGCCTCGGGACCCAGCTTGTCGGTGACGGTCGGGCAGACGGCGTCGAAGTCGCGGAACGCCGCCTGGAAGTCGGCGGCGCCCATCGGCCGGTCGCCTTCATTGAGCACAAGATCGAAACGATCGGCCAGCGCCTTTTCGACGGCTTCGGGCCAGCGGCGGGTGGTCAGAATCCGGGGTTTGGTCATGTGCGATCCGTTCGTGCGAGGGGTTTCCCTGCCGGTTTTCGACGCCCGCCATCCGTCTGGCAAGCGTCGGATTTGCGTATGGCATCCGTCCCGACAGGCGCGGGACACCCGCGGGACGGATGCGGCGATCAGGCCGCCTTCTTCTTCATCACCCGGGCGATGGTCTCGCCGATGACCGAGGGGTTCTCGGCCACGGTCACGCCGGCGCCCGAGAGGATCTCGACCTTTTCCGAGGCGCTTTCGCCGAAGGCCGAGATGATCGCCCCGGCATGGCCCATCGTGCGGCCCTTGGGTGCGGTCAGGCCGGCAATGTAGGCGATGACCGGCTTGGTCATGTGGTTCTGGATGTAGGCGGCAGCCTCGGCCTCTTGCGGGCCGCCGATTTCGCCGATCAGGCAGACGACATGGGTGTCGGGGTCCTTCTCGAACTCTTCGAGAATGTCACGGAAGGACGAGCCGTTGATCGGGTCGCCGCCGATGCCGACCGAGGTGGAAACCCCGATCCCCAGGTCCTTGAGCTGCTGGGCGGCCTCATAGCCAAGCGTGCCCGAGCGGCCGACGATGCCGACATTGCCGGGCAGATAGATATGGCCGGGCATGATCCCGAGAAGCGCCTTGCCGGGCGAGATGGTGCCGGCGCAGTTCGGCCCGGTCAGGACCATCCGGCGTTCCTTGGGGTAGCGCAGCATGTAGCGCTTTACCTGGATCATGTCTTGGGCGGGGATGCCGTCGGTGATGCAGACGCAATAGCGGATGCCGCCGTCCGCGGCCTCCATGATCGAATCCGCGGCGAAGGGCGGCGGCACGAACACCAGGCTGGCATTGGCGCCGGTCGCCTCGACGGCTTCCTTCACGGTGTTGAACACCGGCACGCCGTGGACGCTTTCGCCGGCCTTGCCCGGAACCACGCCGCCCACGACATTGCTGCCGTAGTCGAGCATTTCCTTGGTGTGGAACTGCGCCATGCGCCCGGTGATGCCCTGGACGATGATCTTGGTGTCGCGGTCGAGAAAGATGCTCATTTCAGGGCCCTCAGTTTGGTGTTCTGGGCAAGGTCGTTCTTCCAGGCGGTAACGGCGCGGGTGGCGGCCTCCATCAGCGAATTGGCGCGGATGATCGGCAGGCCCGACTTGGCGAGGATCTTCTGGCCTTCCTCGACGTTGGTGCCGGCGAGGCGGACGATGACCGGCACGTCGACCGGCTCGGCCTTCAGGGCCTGAACCACGCCTTCGGCGACCCAGTCGCAACGGTTGATGCCGGCGAAGATGTTGACGAGGATCGCCTGCACGTTCTTGTCCGAGGTGACGAGGCGGAAAGCCTTGGCCACCCGTTCCGGCGTGGCGCCGCCGCCGATGTCGAGGAAGTTGGCGGGTTCGCCCCCGGCCAGCTTGATCGTGTCCATCGTCGCCATCGCGAGACCCGCGCCGTTGACGATGCAGCCGATGTTCCCGGACAGGCCGATATAGGCCAGCCCCCGGTCGGCGGCGCGGCTTTCGCGCGGGTCTTCCTGGCTCTTGTCGCGCAGTTCGGCGATCTGCGGGTGACGGAACAGCGCGTTGCCGTCGAAGGTCATCTTGGCGTCCAGCGCGACGATGCGCTTGTCGGCGGTGATGACCAGCGGGTTGATCTCGACCATCGTGGCGTCAAGATCGCGGAAGGCGCGGTAGCAGCCCTGGAGGGTGCGCACCATCTGCTGGGTCAGGTCGGCGGGAATGCCAAGCTGGAAGGCGATCTCGCGCGCCTGGAAGTCGCGCAGGCCCACCGCCGGCTCGACGGTCGAGCGGACGATCGATTCCGGCTTGGTTTCCGAGATTTCCTCGATCTCCATGCCGCCTTCGGCCGAAGCCACGATCATCACCCGCTGCGAGGTGCGGTCGAGCACGAAGCCCAGATAGATTTCCTGGTCGAAGGCGCAGGCGGCCTCGACATAGACGCGGTAGATGCCCTTGCCCTCGGGGCCGGTCTGGTGGGTGACGAGCTTGCGGCCGAAGAGGTCGCCGGTCACGTCGATGATCTCGTGGTCGGACGAGCAGAGCTTGACGCCCCCCGCCTTGCCACGGCCGCCGGCATGGACCTGTGCCTTGACGATCCACTTGTTGCCGCCCAGTTCGCGCGCCCGGTAGGCCGCCTGTTCGGGGCTGTAAGCGAGCGCGCCGTCCGGCACGGCGACGCCGAACGATTTCAGTATTTCCTTGGCCTGGTATTCATGGATGTCCACGGCGGGCCTCCTCCCCTGCGGTTACTCGGCGGCCAGCTTGGCCTGATAGTGACGTTCCAGCCCGGCAAGGATGCGGGGCATGTCGATGTCGGCGCCCATCTCGGCCAGCGCGGCGCCGAAACGGGTGACGATGCCGGTGATGGCCGGCTGGGTGATCTGGTTGAGGATGCCGATGCGGACTTGCACCGGCTCCGACAGTGTCGGCCAGATGCCGAAGCCGGTCGCCCGGCAGGTCTGCACCAGTTCCTTCTCGCGCCCGGCGAGCGCCGGCGGCAGGTTGAGGACGACGAGCGAGGTCATGTTCGACGTGACCGTGCAGCCCATGGCGATGACCGCCTCGCGCAGCGCCTTTTCGTGGAAGGCATAGTCGCGGGCCTTTTCGGCCAGCCCATGCTGCAGGGTCAGGCGCAGGGCTTCGTGGAAGGCGGCGACGGCATAGCCGGAATGGGTGCGGTGATAGGCCGGGGTGGGCACGTCCTTGCCGTCGATCACGCCCCAGTGGCGGGCCTCGAGGATCGGGTGGTGGACGTAGGAGGCACAGCCGGTCTTGCGCACTTCTTCTATATAGCGGTCGCTGAACGAGACGGGTGCGTAGGTCAGGGGCAGGCACAGCACGCCCTTCTGCGGGCAGGAGGCCCAGCCGACCACGCCGGGATAGTCGTCGATGGAAAAGTCGGCGATCCCCAGCGACGAGACGGCATCGACCAGCCCCAGCGCGCCGTGCTTCAGGCAGGCGTCGGAAAAGGCGCGCAGGTCGTTGATGCGGCCCGAGCCGGTTTCCCAATGCGCCATGAACGCCCATTTCGGCTTGTGCTGCGCCAGGGCCTTGTCGATCGCCTCGGCGCCGACCGACTGGCCGTGGGGGACGGTGACGATGGTGACGGAGGCGGGCTTGGGGTCCATCGGGCTGGCGGCCAGCTCCTCGCGCGTCGCGGCCTTCATGCGGATGGTCAGCCCGTCGATCCCCGAGAAGGTGCCGTTGACGAAGGACACGACCTCGTCGCCGGGCAGGATGGCGTTCAGCATCACGTCGAGGCCGGAGAATCCGGTGCCGCCGACGCCGTAGGTATGGATGTTGCTGGTGCCCCACAGGCTGCGCAGCATCTTCTTGCACTCGATCATGCCGCGCAGCACGTCGGCCTGCATGTGGTCGGCCAGCCCGGCGCGGGCAAAGGCCTGCAGGACGCGCGGGTCTGTGTTGCCGGGGCCGGGGCCAGCGGCCAGCGTTTCGGGAATGGCGAGTGGCGGGAAGATGGTGATGTCGGTCATTCTGGTCCCCTCGGGTTCGATTCCGTCGCGCCGCCGGTCAACGGCGAAAGATTGTTGCATCAGGAAACGCCTCTTGGACTTTTGCCGCAACCTGCGTTAATCCTGCTTTTGGGTAACCAGTTTGGTAGTAGTTTTCCTACCCATAACGGTAAGAATACCGCTGCATACCGAAAACTTCCCTACTAGTATGGGTAGGTTTTTCCTGAAAGAGCGAACAAATGCAAAGACTTGACGCTGCGGAAACCCCGGTCGATCTGGCCCTCGCGGACGGCAACCCGCTGGTACTGTCGGCCATGTCCGAACTTTTCGACCGCGACCCCCGATTCTCGCTGGTCGCCACCTCGTCGACCGCCGAAGGGTTCCTCGGCGCGGTGATGCGGGTTCCGGTCCGGGTGGCGGTGATCGACTGGATGCTGCCGGCGCTTGGCGGGCAGAAGCTGATCGAGGTGCTGCGCGACCAGCCCGGCGCGCCGCGCATCGTGGTCTACGGCGACGATCCGCGCGCCGAGGCGGCGCGGCTGGCGATGCTGGCCGGGGCCGCCGGCTTCGTCGCCCGCAACGGCCCGGTCGAGAAATTGCTGGATACCTGCCTGGCGGTCGCGGCCGGGCAGATGGTCTTTCCCTTTCTCGACGTCCGCGAGCTTCAGGCCGACCCCATCGCCCAGCTGACCCGGCGTGAACGCGCCCTGCTCGAAGCACTCGCCAAGGGACTCTCCAACAAGGACCTGGCGCGCGACTTTGAAATATCCGCCAACACCGTTAAATTCCACCTGTCGAACCTGTTTGAAAAACTCGGCGTGAAGAACAGAGCGCAGGCAATTGCGTTCTATTATTCGTCGCGCCTGCCGCAGGACGCTTCGGCGCGGCGCTGAGCGGCCCCGGCCGGGGTGGCTCAGGAAGTTTCGCGGACGTATCGGGGCAGGAAATTTTGTTGCTTGACAGGCGTGGATTCTTGCCTGCTTTTCTGTCGCCCATCGTCGCAACCCACAGCCAGAGGATTCGCACCATGAGCTTCCACGTCATCGAACAGGCCCCTGCCCGACTGAACCGCAGCGAACTGGCCGTTCCGGGCAGCGCGCCGCAAATGTTTGAAAAGGCGGCACAATCAGACGCAGATGTGATCTTCCTCGATCTCGAGGACGCGGTCGCGCCGGACGACAAGGCCCAGGCGCGCAAGAACATCATCAAGGCGCTGAACGAGATCGACTGGGGCAAGAAGACCATGTCGGTCCGCATCAACGGGCTGGACACGCACTACATGTACCGCGATGTCGTGGACGTCGTCGAACAGGCCGGCGCACGGCTCGACCTCATCATGATCCCCAAGGTCGGCACCGCCGCTGATGTTTATGCGGTCGACATGATGGTGACGCAAATTGAAGATGCGAAGGGTTATAAGAAGCGGATCGGTTTCGAGCATATAATCGAGACCGCGCTTGGAATGCAGAATGTCAGCGAAATTGCCGGCGCGTCCAAGCGCAATGAAAGCCTGCATTTCGGCGTGGCCGACTATGCAGCCTCGACGCGGGCACGCACCACGATCATCGGCGGCGTGAACCCGGACTATTCGGTGCTGACCGACCCGCTGGAAGACGCCAGCCGCGCCGTCCACTGGGGCGACATGTGGCACTATGCGCTGGCCCGCATGGTGGTGGCAGCGCGCGCCAACGGCCTGCGCCCCGTCGACGGGCCGTTCGGCGATTTCTCCGACCCCGAAGGCTACAAGGCGGCGGCCAAGCGCGCCGCGGTCCTGGGCTGCGAAGGCAAGTGGGCGATCCACCCGAGCCAGATCAAGCTGGCCAACGAGGTGATGAGCCCGTCGGAAAAGGAAGTGACGCGGGCGCAGCGCATCCTGGAGGCGATGGCCGAAGCCGCGGCCCAGGGCAAGGGCGCGGTGTCGCTGGACGGGCGGCTGATCGACTATGCCTCGATCCGGCAGGCCGAGGTGCTGGTGCAAAAGGCCAAGCAGATCGCCGGGGCCTGACGATGGACCTGCGGGCAGAGGCGCTGGCGCTGTTCGGGGCGGCGGTCGCGGCCGCCGACCCGGCCGGCGCGCTGCGCGCCGCCTGGGCTGCGCATCCGCCGGCACCGCCCGCGCAAGGCGGCGCCTGGGTCGTGGTCGCGGTCGGCAAGGCGGCGCTGCCGATGGCCGGGGCGGCGCTCGACCTGCTGGCCGGCCAGCCGGTGCGGGCGCTGGTCGTCACCAACTATGAAAATGCCCGCCCCCTGCCCGGCGCGACGGTGATGGCCGCCGGCCATCCGGTGCCCGACGCCAACGGCGACATGGCCGGGCGGTCGGTGGCGGCGCTTCTGGAAGGCGCGGGCGCGGCCGACCGGGTGGTGGCGCTGATCTCGGGCGGCGGATCGGCGCTGTTGCCGGCCCCGGCGCCGGGGCTGAGCCTTGCCGACAAGGCCGAGGTCAACCGGCTGCTGCTGGCCCACGGGTTCGAGATCACCGAAATCAACCTGATCCGCCAGCAGCTGTCGCGGCTGAAGGGCGGCGGCTTCCTGCGGCTGGCCGCGCCGGCGCCGGTCACGGCCTATATATTGTCCGACGTGATCGGCGACGAACTGCGCACCATTGCCTCGGGGCCGACCGTCGCACCCTTGGGCAGCCGGGCCGACGCGCGCCGCCTGCTGGAAGCGCGGGGGGTGTGGACCGCGTTGCCCGAGCCGGTGCGCATTCACCTGTCGGCGCCGGAACCGGCGCAAGCTCCCTTGCCCGCCGCCGACAACCTGCTGATGGGCAGCAACCGCAAAAGCCTGGAAGCCATTGAAAAGGCGTCGCAAACCGCCGCGACGCGGATCGTGTCGGACCGCCTGACCGGCGATGTGGCCGACGCGGCCGAGGCGATCCTGCGGGCGGGCGAGGATGCCGGCCCGGGGCCGGCCTGCCTGATCTTCGGGGGCGAGACCACCGTGACGCTGCGCGGCAAGGGCAAGGGCGGGCGCAACCAGGAACTGGCGCTGCGGCTGGCGCTGGCCGCCCCGGCGCGGCTGGACCGGCGCTTCGTGTTCCTGTCGGGCGGCACCGACGGGCGCGACGGGCCAACCGAGGCGGCAGGCGGGATCGTCGACGAGACCAGCGCCGCGCGGATGGTGGCGGCGGGCGTCGATCCGGTGGCGTTTCTGGCCGACAATGACAGCAACCGGGCGCTGGCGGCTTCGGGCGACCTGCTGATGGTGGGCGCGACCGGAACCAACGTCGCCGACGTGCAGATCCTGCTGCTGGCCGCCCGTTAGGGCGGGCACGGCGGCATTGTTGCTTGCACCTCGGGCGCGGGGCCCGTAATTTGCTCAAAATATTCCAACCGGACGGCCGGGGCTCATGGACGCATTGCTGGAAACCAGTTTCGACCGCAAGATTCCGACGCACGAGACAACCTATGTCCAGCTGCGCGACATGGTGCTGACCGGCGGGCTGGTGCCGGGACAGGCCGTGACCATCCAGGGCCTGACCAAGACGCTGAAGACCGGCATGACCCCGGTGCGCGAGGCGATCCGGCGGCTGACGGCCGAGGGCGCGCTGCAACTGCACGGCAACCGCCGGGTGTCGGTGCCGCACCTGACCGAAGGGCTTCTGGACCAGATCGCCTTTGCCCGCCTGACGATCGAGCCGAAGATCGCCGAACTGGCCGCCGCGCGGCTGACCGACGACAAGATCGCCGAACTGGCGCAGATCGACGCCGCCATCGACCCGGCCATCGAACAGAACGACATTCCCGCCTATCTGACCGGCAACCACCGGTTCCATTTCGTGCTGTACGAGGCGTCCGGGGCGCAGGCGCTGGTCGACATGGCCCAGTCGCTGTGGCTGCGGTTCGGCCCGTCGCTGCGGGTGGTGGCCGAACGCTACCGCGCCGGGCGCCTGCCCGACCGCCATTCCGAGGCGCTGGCGGCCATGCGGGCGCGCGACGGCAAGGCGCTGGCCCGCGCCGTCGAAAGCGACATCGCCCAGGGTCTCGACCAGGTGCGCGCGGCGCTGGCGGCCGGCGAAATCTGAGGCCGAAGGCGCAGGGCCGGCGGGAGGGTCCCCCTCCCGCACCCTCCCGGAGTATTTGGCAAGGGAAAAGGCGGGTGCGGTGTTTGATCATATTGACCTCAAATTTGATCAAATTCATTGACATCGACGGCCCCGGCTTTATTCTGTCGGCAATGGCACCGTGACGGGCGCGCGTGATTCCCAGCGCCGCCCCGCGCAACAGGGCCGTCCACCCCGAACCAGAGAGGGCGCGATGAACAAGATCACCAACCACATGCCGACGAAGGAGCTTCAGGCGCTGGACGCGGCCCATCACATGCATCCGTTCAGCGAAAACGCCTCGCTGGCCAAGACCGGCGTGCGCATCATGGTGCGCGGCGAAGGCGTGTGGCTGACCGACAGCGACGGCCACAAGATTCTCGACGGGATGGCGGGCCTGTGGTGCACCAACATCGGCTATGGCCGCAAGGAGCTGGGCGAGGTCGCCAAGCGCCAGATGGACGAGCTGGCCTATTACAACACCTTCTTCAAGACCAGCCACGTCCCGGCCATCGCGCTGGCGACGAAGCTGGCCGAACTGGCGCCGGGCGACCTGAACCATGTGTTCTTCGCGGGTTCCGGCTCCGAGGCCAACGACACCAACATCCGCGCCGTGCGCCGCTATTGGGACATCAAGGGTCAGCCGGAAAAGCGCGTCATCATCGCGCGCAAGAACGGCTATCACGGCTCGACCATCGGCGGCGGCACGCTGGGCGGCATGGCGCCGATCCATGCCTGCGGCGGCACCATCGACGGCGTCGTCCATATCGGCCAGCCGCACTGGTATGCCGAGGGCGGCGACATGAGCCCCGAGGATTTCGGCCTGCTTCGCGCGCGCGAACTTGAGGAGAAGATCCTCGAACTCGGCGTCGACAAGGTCGCGGCCTTCATCGGCGAGCCGATCCAGGGTGCCGGCGGCGTCATCGTGCCGCCCGCGACCTACTGGCCCGAGATCCAGCGCATCTGCGACAAGTACGGGATTCTCCTGATCTCGGACGAGGTCATCACCGGCTTTGGCCGCACCGGCAACTGGTTCGGCGCGCAGACCTTCGGCATCCGGCCGCACATCATGACCATCGCCAAGGGCCTGTCGTCGGGCTATCAGCCGATCGGCGGCTCGATCATGTGCGACGAGGTGGCCGAGGTGCTGGGCAGCCACGGCGATTTCAACCACGGCTACACCTATTCCGGTCATCCGGTGGCCGCCGCCGTGGCGCTGGAAAACCTGCGGATCATCGAGGAAGAAAAGCTGGTCGACCATGTCCGAGACGTCGCCCACCCCTACCTTGCCGGCAAGTGGCAGGCGCTGACCGACCATCCGCTGGTCGGCGAGGCCAAGCTGGTCGGGCTGATGGGTTCGATTGCGCTGACGCCCGACAAGGCGACGCGGGCGCGGTTCGCCTCCGAGGCCGGGACCGTGGGCCTGCGCTGCCGCGAACGCTGCTTTGCCAACAACCTGATCATGCGCCATGTCGGCGACCGGATGATCATCGCCCCGCCGCTGACCATCCGTCCCGAGGAGATCGACGTGCTGATCGCGCGGGCGAAGAAGTCGCTGGATGAATGCTATGCCGGGCTGAAGGACGACGGGCTGCTGAAGGCCGCCTGACCGCGGCGACGCCCATTGACGACACGGAATCGGCCAGCGCCCCGGCGCTGGCCGTTTTCGTTGGCGCCCCCGCCGGACCGGCGCCGCCCGCAAACAAATCCCAGCCCCGGCCGCCATTGTTGCGCGAATGCCGCGCCGAATCGGGTCGATTGCGGCAAAGCCTTGGCAGGGTAGCCGGATCGCCATAATTATGCCGCAGTCTGCCCGGTGTCGGGCATGTGCGTGGGTGCAGAAGATGAAGAGATTGTTGATCGCGCTGGGTCTAGTCCTGGCCCCGCTGTCGGCCGAGGCGCTGACCGTGAAGACCGTCGCGCAGAACGGCGCGGCCTGGCAGAAGGTCAATGTGGCGCAAAGCGTGGCCCTGCCGAACGGTGGCAGCTGGACCTCGGCGCCGCTTCAGATGCCGAATCTGTGGTTCCCGCAGGTCGACCCCTGCGTGTCCTTCTGCTCGCCCTTCGATCCGGGCGTCTACGGCTCCAACCAGACCATCGGCGCCACGCCCCTGCCCGGCTGGCAGCAGATTCCCTTCTGGGCGACCTGGCAGACGGCGGACCGTTCCAACACCAACTCGCTCAGCTTCGGCAAGGCGCAGAACAATTTCTCGCTGCTGTGGGGTTCGCTCGACAACGGCAACCTGATCGAATTTCTGCTGAATGGTCAGGTGGTTGGCTCGGTCGCCGGCAGCCAGCTGCCCGGCGTGACGATCCAGAACCCCGGCCGCGGCGCGGCGCTGATCCGCGTCTCGGGCCTGTCGTTCGACCAGGTGCGTTTCTCCTCGACCAGCGGCGGGTTCGAGTTTTCCAACGTGGGCGCCTCGCCGGTGCCGCTGCCCTTGCCGGTCGCGGGCCTTGCCGGGGCGCTGGGCCTGCTGGGGCTGGTGCGCCGCCGCCGGCGCGCCTGAAGCGGACGCCCATCCTGCCGCAAGACCCCGGCCACCGCGGCCGGGGTTTTTGTTTGCGCCGCCCCCCTAGCGGTGCTGGCCGCCGATTCCCCACTGACCGCGCCTGCGCAACAATCAATTGTGGTTGGGGGGAATTCTTCCGCAAAATAGACACTGTTCGTGCAGACGATTTTGACATATTTCCGCCATAGTCTAGGGTCGCTTGCGTGGGGAATGTGACTTTCGATGTGCTTTTGGGTGAATGACCGACCGTTTGAAGTGGCGATCCTGCGCGCCGATTCCCGGGGTGCAGGGGGGATCACAAGATCATTTGAGCAATTCGCAGCTTCGCGGCTGCGCCCTATTTCGGGTGTGATACATGCGTGACGATTTCCTGCCGTTCGCTGGCGCGGCCACCGGCCTGAGTGTGGACAGCGCCTTCTGTGGCGCCGGGCCGGCCATCAAGACCATCCTCATCACCGGCGGCGCAGGGTTCCTGGGGTCGCACCTGACCGACCGGCTTCTCGGCCAGGGTCACCGGGTCATCTGCCTGGACGACCTGTCGACCGGGCGGCTGGGCAATGTCGCGCATCATTCCGATAACCTGCGCTTTACCATGCTGCGCCAGGATGTCTGCGATCCGATCCACATCGCCGGCCCGGTCGATGAAATCTACAACCTCGCCTGCCCGGCCTCGCCTCCGAAATACCAGCTGGACCCGGTGCAGACCTTCCGCACCTCGGTCATCGGCGCGATGAACGTGCTGGAGCTCGCCCGCCAGAAGGGTGCGCGGGTCTTCCAGGCCTCGACCTCGGAAGTCTATGGCGACCCGGAAGTGTCGCCCCAGCCGGAAAGCTACCGCGGCGCGGTCAACACCTTTGGCCCGCGCGCCTGCTACGACGAAGGCAAACGGGCGGCCGAGACGCTGTTTCACGACTATCACCACCAGCATGGTGTCGATATCCGCATCGTCCGCATCTTCAACACCTACGGCCCGCGCATGCGCGCCGACGACGGGCGGGTCGTGTCGAACTTCATCACCCAGGCGTTGGGCGGGCGCGACCTGACGGTCAATGGCGACGGTAGCCAGACCCGGTCCTTCTGCTATGTCGACGACCTGATCGAAGGCTTCGTGCGGCTGATGGCGTCGGACTGTCTGGAGCCGGTGAACCTTGGCAATCCCGGCGAATTCACCATGACCGAACTGGCGCAGATGGTGCTGGCCAAGACCGGATCGCGGTCGCGGCTGGTGCGCCGGCCGCTGCCCAAGGACGATCCGCGCCAGCGCCGACCCGACATCGGGCGGGCGGCGCGCGAACTGGGCTGGGCGCCGCTGGTTAGCCTCGATCACGGGCTGGACCGCACCATCGCCCATTTCGCCGCCGAGATGGGCGTGACCCCGCCCGTCCTGGCCCCGGCCGAGAAGGAGGCCCAGCTGTGACCGACCTGTCCCGTGCCCGCGTTCTGGTGACCGGCGGCGCCGGTTTCATCGGCGCCCATGCCTGCAAGGCGGTGGCCGAAGCCGGTGGCCTGCCGGTGGCCTATGACAATCTGACGACCGGCCATGCCGATTCGGTCATGTGGGGGCCACTCGTGCGCGGCGACGTCCGCGACCGCGCGGCGCTGGGTTCGGCGCTGAAACAGTTCCGCATCGACACGATCCTGCATTTCGCCGCCTCGGCCTATGTCGGCGAATCGGTGACGAACCCGGCGCTTTACTTCGACAACAACGTCGGCGGCATGATCGCGCTTCTGGACGCGGCCCGCGACGCCGGGATCGGCCAGATCGTCTTTTCTTCCAGCTGCGCCACCTACGGCATCCCCGAGACGCTGCCGATCCGCGAAACCTCGCCCCAGGCGCCGATCAACCCCTATGGCCGCACCAAGCTGATCTGCGAACAGATGCTGCGCGACTATGGCGCGGCCTATGGCCTGCGCCACGTCGCCCTGCGCTATTTCAACGCCGCCGGGGCCGACCCGTCGGGCCTGCTGGGCGAACGGCACGAGCCCGAAACCCACCTGATCCCGCTGGCCCTGCGCGCCGCTGCCGGCGGCGTGCCGCTGCAGGTGTTCGGCAACGACTATCCGACACCGGACGGCACCTGCGTGCGCGACTATATCCATGTGTCCGACCTCGCCCGCGCCCATGTGCTGGCGGTCGGCCATCTGGCGGCGGGCGGTGCCGAGCTGGCGGTGAACCTTGGCACCGGGCGCGGCCTGTCGGTGCTCGACATCGCCGCCGCCATCGAGCGGGTGACCGGCCGCGCGGTGCCGATCCGCTTTGCCCCCCGCCGGGCGGGCGATCCGCCGGTGCTGACCGCCGATCCGGCGCGCGCCGCCCAGATGCTGGGGTTCCGCACCGAACTCTCTGACATCGACACGATCGTCGCCCATGCCGCGCCCTGGTTCGGGCTGGGCGCGCGACCGGCGCAGGTGGCCTGAGCGTGGCGGGCGGACGCAAGACCTACATGGCCCCGCTGACCAGGGGGTGGGCGCGGGCCAAATACCTGGCTCTGGCCGGCCTGTGGGCGCTGGCGGCCTTGTTCTTCTGGGTCTGGTGGCTGCGCCCGGATCACGACATCGGTGCCATCCGCTACTGGATCGCCACCGCCTGCCTGGGCTGGATCTTCTTCCTGCAGGCCTATTTCATCACCGTGTTCCTGTGCGGCCAGCGTTCGGTCGCGCCCGATCCGCAGCCCGGCCGCTGGCGGGTGGCGATGGTGGTGACCAAGACGCCGGGCGAGCCTCTGGCGCTGTTGCAGAAAACCCTTTCGGCCATGCTGGCGCAGGACTATCCGCACGACACCTGGCTGGCCGACGAAGACCCCGCGCCCGCCACCGTCGCCTGGTGCGAGGCCAGCGGGGTGCGCATCTCGACCCGCAAGGGGGTCGCGGACTATCACCGGGCCGAATGGCCGCGCCGCACCCGCTGCAAGGAAGGCAACCTAGCCTATTTCTACGACCATTTCGGCTATGACAACTATGACATCGTCGCGCAGCTTGACGCCGACCATGTACCGCAACCGGGCTACCTGCGTGAAATCCTGCGCCCCTTTGCCGATCCGAAAGTGGGTTATGTCAGCGCGCCCTCGATCTGCGACGCCAATGCCGGCGAAAGCTGGGCGGCGCGAACCCGGCTCGACAGCGAGGCGGCGTTCCACGGCGCCTTGCAATGCGGCTACAGCCGGGTGTTCACCTCGCTGTGCATCGGGTCGCACTATGCGGTGCGCACCCGGGCCTTGCGGCAGGTGGGCGGGCTTGGCCCCGAACTGGCCGAGGATCATTCGACCTCGATGCTGCTGGCTGCCGGCGGCTGGCGCGGCGTGCATGCGATCGACGCCATCGCCCACGGCGACGGGCCGGCCACCATCGCCGACCTGGCCACCCAGGAATTCCAGTGGTCGCGCAGCCTGGTGACGCTGCTGCTTGGCCATACCGGGCGCTACCTGCCGAAGCTGCCGTTGAACCTGAAGTTCCTGTTCCTGCTGGGCCAGTCCTGGTACGTGTTCTTCGCGCTGATGATGCTCTACATGTATGTGGCGCCGATCTATGCGCTGACCACCGACCAGCGTTTTGCCGATGTGACCTATCCGGCCTTCATCGGCCACATGCTGCCGGCGACGGCGGTGCTGACGCTCCTGGCCTGGTCGATCCGCCGCGACCGCCTGTTCCGCCCCTATGACGGGCGGATCTTCGGCCTGGCGAAACTGATGTTCGTCTACCTGCAATGGCCCTGGGTGCTGTGGGGCTGCCTGATGGCGCTGCGCGACCGGCTGACCGGCAAGTTCGTCGACTTCCGCGTGACGCCGAAGGGCGAGGCCGCAACCCGGCGGCTGCCCTCGAAGGTGGTGGCGGTCTATGCGGGCCTCGCGGTGGGCGCGATCCTGCCGGTGATCCTGGCGGCCGGCGTCGACGAGGCGCGGGGGTTCTATCTTCTGTCGGGGATCAATGCCGCGATCTATGTCGCCATCGTCACCTCGATCGTGCTACGCCATCTGGGCGACACGCTGGCAAACCTGCGCCAGCGCTGGCACGCGGCGGCGGTGCAATTCGTGTCTGTTACGGCACTCAGCGCGCTTATTTTGACCGCGATCATGGCCCGCGGCATGGAAAGCCTGTATGCGCTGAGCGTCGGGCTGGCTCCGCTGCACATCGCCTCGGCACAATATGCTGCGTCCGGCGCGGGGATGGACGACTACCGACGTGTGAAATTCAGGTTCGATCCGGGCTGGAACTGACGGATGGCCCGGGGGTTGGAGGACGACAGATGAACAAGTCAGCATTCAGGAACCTGTGGCTGGGCGCCGTGATGGCGCTGGCGACGGCAACCTCCGCCACGATGGCCACGGCGCAGCCTTCTCCGCCCGGTGACGTGCCGTTCGGGGCCTATGATCCCGGCGGGGATTTCGCCGACGACAAGGTGCCGGTGATCGAACACCTGTTCCTGCCGTGGGAAGACGTCTACCTGCCGTCGCTGAACGAGGCCGACAGCTATGCACTGGCCCGCCACCGCGCGCTGCTTGTCACGCTGGAGCCCTGGACCTGGTCGCGCAGCGAACGCAACACCGCCCAGCACCTGCGCGCGGGCATCGCCAACGGCGAATACGACCAGAACATGGAAGACATCTGCGGGGTCATGGGCAAGCTGAAAAGCCCCGTCACCCTGCGCTGGGCCCACGAGATGGAGGACAAGTCCGGCCAGTTCATCTGGGCCGGCTGGAAGCCCGCCGACTATATCTCGGCCTTCCGGCGCATGATCACCATCTGCCGCAAGGCCGCCCCGAACATCCGCGTGATGTGGTCGCCCCTGGGCGACGAGGGGATGGAAGCCTATTACCCCGGCAACGATTACGTCGACATCGTCGGCATCTCGGTCTTTGGCTTGCAGGCCTGGGACCAGGCGAAGTTCGGCCATGACCGCAGCTATCTGGAGGTGTTCGGGCCGAAATACGCCCGCGCTGCCCAGTTCGGCAAGCCGGTCGTCGTCGCCGAGCTTGGCTATTCCGGCAGCCAGGCCTATGTCGACAGCTGGGAAAACGCCGTCCGCGTCACCCGTCCTGCCTACCCGAACCTGGTCGGCGTGGTCTACTTCGACCAGCGCGAAGTCTATCCCTGGCCCGAGAATTTCGGCCTGCCCGACTGGCGCCTGGCCAACCGGGTGATCAAGTAGGCCAAGGCCCCTTGACCGTCAAAGCGGGAGGCAGTCCCCTGCCTCCCGCTGTCATTTTGCGGGGCGGCAACAGGCCCGCGCCCCTTCCCCGGCAATTCGTTTCAAGCCCGGCGGAAATGCCACAATCTTAACAAACTCTGCCGTCCGGGCCGGCCCCGGCGGCCATAGTTTCGGCGCAAAGCGCGCCTAGCGTCGATCTCAGCTGTCCCTGCCCCGAAGGGCGCACGCCGGTCCGGTTCTGCTTCCGGGTCCGTGCACAAGCCGCGACGGGGCCGTTGCCTGAGAGGTTACATCGTGGCGTCTACCGTTGTTCTGCCGGGCCGCAAGGCGCTGGCCGCTGCCCTTCTGTCGCTGGCCCTGCTGCCGATGGCGGTTCACGCCGGCCCCGCCGCCCCGCGCGCCGGCGCCATGGTGCGACTGCCGGGCGGCGTGGTCTTCAACTGGCTGGCGCCGAAGAAGGCCCCGCGCGCGCAGATCCAGGATGCCGAGTTGACCAGCGCCCAGGACGCCGCGCCCATCGCCCAGAGCCGCTATTTCGGCCACGGCTCCTACATCTGCTCGCCGGCGGGCTTCGGCGAAAAGTCGCGCTGCTTCTCCCGCTGAGGCGGGTTCGGCCAGCAGAGGCGGCCGCCGTTACGGGCGCTGGATGCTGCGCAAGTAGTCGGCCAGCGCCAGCAGGTTGCCCGGCACCGGCACCGGCACACCGTCGCCGGTATCCACCATCACCTCGGGCGAGGCGGCGATGACCGCCCCCATCTCGGGCATGACCGATCCGTGGTCGTTGCGCCGGGTATAGCCGTCGATCACCGACATCACCCGCGCCAGCGGAAAGGTGCCCCCGCGCCTCGCCGCGATCCGCGTCAGGTCGGCGGGCCTGTGCTTCAGTCCGACCGCCGCCGGGCCGTCGCCCCGCCCCTCGGTCCCGTGGCAACCGGCGCAATAGTCGGAATAAAGCGCCTGCCCGCGGCTGACCGGCGGCGGCACCGGGGTGCAGGCCAAGGCCGACAGCAGCAGGATGCCGCCGGCCAGTCGGGTTGGGGTCAGGAACATCGGGGCCCTCCGTGGCGGTTCGCGCGGCCAGATTGGCCGCCGGCCGCCGGGGCGTCCTTGATCTGGGTCAGCCGCGAATGCGCCCGGCGGCCAGGTGCACCACCCGGTCCATCCGCGCCGCCAGTTCGCTGTTGTGGGTAGCGATCAGCGCCGCGAGGCCGGTGGCGCGCACCACCTCCATCAGCGCGACGAACACCTGTTCGGCGGTAACCCCGTCAAGGTTGCCGGTCGGCTCGTCGGCCAGCAGCAGCCGCGGCTCGTTGGCCAGTGCCCGGCAGAAGGCGACGCGCTGCTGTTCGCCGCCCGACAGTTCCGCCGGCCGGTGGGTCATCCGCCCGGCCAGCCCCACCCGCGCCAGAAGATCGCGGGCCCGCGCCTCGGCCGCGCGCCCGGCAACGCCGTTGGCCAGCTGCGGCAGGACCACGTTTTCCAGCGCGCTGAATTCGGCCAGCAGATGATGGAACTGGTAGACGAAACCCACATCCGACCGGCGCGTGGCGGTGCGGTCGGCATCGCTGCCGCCGTCCATCGCCCGCCCGGCAATGCGCACCTCGCCGGCGTCGGGCCGGTCCAGAAGCCCGGCGATGTGCAGAAGCGTCGACTTGCCCGCCCCCGATGGCGCCACCAGCGCCACCACCTCGCCCGGCACCAGCGTCAGGTCGAGTCCGTCAAGGACGGTGATCTCGGCGGCGGAACCGGCGCGGAACCGCTTGACGATACCGGAAAGCTGAAGGACCGGCTCACTCATAGCGCAGCGCCTCGACCGGGTTCATCCGCGCCGCGCGGCGGGCGGGAAAGAGCGTGACGATGAACGACAGGCCCAAGGCCAGCGCAGCCGCCTTGCCGACGTCCCAAGGCTGAAGCTTGGCCGGCAGCCGGTAGATGCCGCGGATCGACGGATCCCAGGCCCCGCCGCCGCTCAGCCAGTTGATCGCCGACATGATCGGATCGACGTTCCAGGCGATCAGGCAACCGAGGATCACCCCGGCGATGGTGCCGATCACCCCGGTGAAGGCCCCGCACAGGAAGAACACCCGCAGGATCGAGCCCTGGGTCAGGCCCATCGTGCGCAGGATGCCGATGTCGCGGCCCTTGTTCTTGACCAACATCACCAGCCCCGAGGTGATGTTCAGCGTGGCGATCAGCACGATCATCGACAGGATCACGAACATCACGTCATCCTCGATCGACAGGGCGTTCAGATAGGCGCCCGAGGCGTCCTTCCAGGTCCACAGGTAATGCCCCGCCCCGGCGGCCTGCAGGATCTGCGGCCCGGCGGTGGCCAGCGCCTCGGGGTCCTTGAGGAACACCGAGATTTCGTCGGCCACGCCTTCGCGGTTGAAATAGCTCTGCGCCTCGGCGAAGGGCATGTAGATGCGCGCCTCGTCGATGTCGGCGCGCCCGGCGGAAAAGACGTAGACGACGCGATAGGCGTTGACCCGCGGGCTGGTGCCGAAGGCGGTCTTGGCGCCGTTGGGGCTGATGAGCCGCACCTCGTCGCCCGGCTCGACGCCAAGCGTGCGGGCGATCCCGGCGCCGATGGCGATGCCGCCGCCGTTGGCCATGTCCTTGTCGAAATCGGCGATGTTGCCCAGCGCGGCCGGCGCATCGCGGAAGGTCGGCAGCGCCTTCAGTTCCGCCGCCGGCACCCCGTAGACCTCGGCGACGTTCGACCGTTCGCCATAGGTCAGCATGCCGAAGCCGGAAATCTTCGGGCTGGCGCGCAGCACCCCCGGCACGGCGGCGATGCGTGCTGCCAGCGCGTCGTAATCGGCAATGGTCGCGGTCTCGGCCCCGTCGGCGTCGGGATGGAACTCGCTGAAGACGGTGACATGGGCATTGGCGCCGAGGATCGTGTGGACCAGCTCGTCGCGGAAGCCGGCCCTGACCGCCAGTGTCGCCACCAGCGCCATCACCCCGAGCGTGATGCCCACGAGGCTGATCCAGGTCATCACCGACACGCCGCCCTCGGCCCGCCGCGCCCGCAGATAGCGCCAGGCGATCATGAACTCGAAGGCGGAAAAGGGACGGGTGGTTCCGGCCATCAGCTGCTCCGGCTGGGGGCGCCACTTCCCCATTCTTCTTGGCACAAATATCCCGGGGGTGCGGGGGCAGTGCCCCCGCCCTGCCCCGCCCTAGCGGCCGGCGTAGATCGCCGCGATCCGGTCGACGGCGGCGGCGGGGCTCATCTCCTCGCTTTCGCCGGTGCGGCGCGAGGTCAGTTCCACCACCCCGTTGGCCAGCCCGCGCGGCCCGACGGTGATCCGCCAGGGCAGGCCGATCAGGTCCATCGTCGCGAACTTCGCCCCGGCCCGTTCGTCGCGGTCGTCGTAAAGCGCCTCGAGTCCCTTGGCGGCCAGCGCCTGATAGAGCCCCTCGCAGGCCGCATCCGCCGCGCCGTCGCCCTGCTTGAGGTTGACGATCCCGACCGGGAAGGGCGTCACCCCTTCGGGCCAGATGATGCCCTTGTCGTCGTGGCTGGCCTCGATGATCGCGCCCAGCAGGCGGCTGACGCCAATGCCGTGGCTGCCCATTTCCACCGGCACGCGGTTGCCGTCGGCGGTGACGACCGTGGCGCCCATCGCCTCGGAATATTTGGTGCCGAAATAGAAGATCTGGCCGACCTCGATGCCGCGGCCGACCTTGCGGCGGGCTTCGGGGATCTGGTCAAAGAGCGCCGGATCGTGGGTTTCGTCGGTGCGGGCGTAGAGGGTGGTGAATTCCTTGCAGATGCCGGCCACCTCGGCGCGGTTGTCGTAGTCCACGGCGCGGTTGCCGAGCTTCAGCTCGGTCACGGCGCTGTCGTAGAAGACCTCGCTTTCGCCGGTCGCGGCAAGGACCAGGAATTCGTGGGTATTGTCGCCGCCGATCGGACCCGAGGCGGCGCGCATCGGGATCGCGGTCAGGCCCATGCGTTCGTAGGTGCGCAGGTAGCTGACCATGTGGCGGTTGTAGGCATGCAGAGCCGCCGGCTTGTCGACATCGAAATTGTAGCCGTCCTTCATCAGGAACTCGCGGCCCCGCATCACCCCGAAGCGCGGGCGCATCTCGTCGCGGAACTTCCACTGGATGTGGTAGAGCGTCAGCGGCAGCGACTTGTAGCTTTCGACATGGGCGCGGAAGATGTCGGTGATCATCTCCTCGTTCGTGGGGCCGTAGAGCATGTCGCGTTCATGCCTGTCGCGGATGCGCAGCATTTCCTGGCCGTAATCGTCGTAGCGGCCGCTTTCGCGCCACAGGTCGGCGGGTTGCAGCGTCGGCATCAGCATCGGGATATGACCGGCGCGCACCTGTTCCTGATGGACGATCTCCTCGATCCGCTTCAGCACCCGGAACCCGAGCGGCAGCCAGGAATAGATCCCCGCCGCCTGCTGGCGGATCATGCCGGCGCGCAGCATGTAGCGGTGCGAGACGATCTGCGCCTCGGCGGGATTTTCCTTGAGGACGGGAAGAAAATAGCGGGTCAGGCGCATGGCGGACGCTTCTCTGTCTGTCTCTGTCGCCCGAGGGCTTAAGCGAAAGCCCGCGGCGAGGCAAGGGAGCCGCCCCGCCTGCCCGCCGCCCCCTGCCCTTGTGCAACAGGGCCCACAAGGCTTAGATCGGGGCAAAGTCAGGGAGAGGCTCATGTCCTTGCCGATCGGGCAGCAGGCACGTTACTGGGGGATCGCGGCGGCGGTGTTCTTTCTCCTCCTGTGGGGGTTGGGCAACGTCATCCTGCCGTTCATCGTCGGCGGCGCCATCGCCTATTTCCTCGATCCGGTGGCCGACCGGCTGGAACGGGCCGGCCTGTCGCGCGCCGCGGCAACCGCGACCATCTCGATCATCGCGCTTGTCGCCTTCATCCTGGTGGCGCTGTGGGTGGTGCCGATGCTGGTGCGCCAACTGGTCCAACTGGTCAATGCCGCCCCGGCGATCCTGGGCGAACTGCAGGGCTTCCTGACCGACAGGTTCCCCCACGCGATGGACGCCAACAGCGTGGTGCGCGAAACGCTGGCCTCGCTCGGCCGGACCATCCAGGCGCGCGGCGGCGAACTGGCCACCGGGCTGCTGTCGTCGGCCATATCGGTCATCAACTGGATCGTCTTTCTGGTCGTCGTGCCGGTGGTGGCCTTCTACCTGCTTCTGGACTGGGACCACATGATCGGCCAGCTCGACGCCGCCCTGCCGCTCGACCACCGCGAACAGATCCGCGCCATCGGCCGCGACATCGACCGGGTGCTGGCAGGATTCGTGCGCGGGCAGGTGACGGTCTGCCTGCTGATGGGCAGCTACTACGCGCTGGCGCTGATGGTCGCCGGGCTGCAGTTCGGGCTGGTGGTCGGCGCGATCGCCGGGCTTGTCACCTTCATCCCCTATGTCGGCGCGCTGATCGGCGGGTCGCTGGCGATCGGGCTGGCGCTCTTCCAGTTCTGGGGCAACTGGGTCGAGATCGGTTTCATCGTCGGCATCTTCGCCGTGGGCCAGTTCCTGGAAGGCAACGTCATCACGCCGCGGCTGGTCGGCAAGTCGGTCGGGCTGCATCCGGTCTGGCTGCTGTTCGCCCTGTCGGCGATGGGCACGCTTTTCGGCTTCGTCGGCATGCTGGTGGCGGTGCCGGTGGCGGCGGCGCTGGGGGTGCTGGCCCGCTTCGGCATCGCCCGCTATCTGGCCAGCCGCCTCTATCTCGGCATCGCCGGGCAGGACGAGGACTGATGCCGGCGCAGCTGACGCTCGCCCTGCCGGTGCGCGCCGCACTCGGGCGGGCGGATTTCCTTGTCTCGCCGGCGAACCGGACCGCGCTTGACCTGATCGACCGGCCCGACCTCTGGCCGCAGGGAAAGCTGATCCTGGCCGGGCCGGAAGGCTCCGGCAAAAGCCACCTGGCCGAGGTCTTTGCCCATGACCGCGCGGCGATGATCGTCGAGGCCCGCGACCTCTTCGACATCGACCCGGCTCCCGAAGCGCTGGTCGTCGAGGATATGGAGGAATTGCCCGCCGACCGGCAGGAGATGATGTTCCACCTGCACAACCGGATCGCCGCGCGGGGCGGGCTCCTGCTGATGACGGCGCGTCGCCCGGTGGCCGACTGGGGCCTGACGCTTGCCGACCTGCAGAGCCGCATGGCGGCGGCGGCGGTCGTGCGGCTCGATCCGCCGGACGACGCACTGCTGGCGGCGCTGATCGTGAAGCTGTTCGCCGACCGCCAGTTGCAGGTGCCGGCAACGGTCGTTACCTACCTTGTCGGCCGCATCGAGCGTTCGTTCGCCGCCGCGCGCGCCGTCGTTGCCGCGATCGACGCGCGTTCGCTGGCGCTTGGCCGGCCGGTGACGCGGGCCTTGGCCGCCGAAGTTCTGGACAGGACCGCCGCCCCGTGATCCTGTTGGGGCGTATCCTGTCATCAAACCGTTACGCTCCAGGCCGATAAGCCGCCCATGACCCAGGCAGATTTCCTCAAGGCCCCGTTTCCCGCCGCCGCCCCCCTGCCCGAAGCCGACTTCGCCGGACCCCGGCGGTTCTTCAACCGCGAACTGTCCTGGCTGGCCTTCAACTGGCGGGTGCTGGACGAAAGCCGCAACCCGCGCGTGCCGCTGCTGGAACGGGTTCGGTTCCTGTCGATCTCGGCCACCAACCTGGACGAATTCTACACCGTCCGCGTCGCGGGCCTGCGCCAGCTGGCGCGGACCGGCAATGCGCTGCCCTCCGACGACGGGCTGAGCCCGGCCGAACAGCTGACGCTCATCAACGAGGACGCGCGCCGGCTGATGGGCGCCCAGCAAAGCATCTGGAACAAGATCAAGCGCGAGATGGAGGCGGCGGGCATCACCCTGCTGACCCGCGGCAAGCTGACCCGCCGCGACGAGGATTTCCTGGCCGACTATTTCCTCAGCCAGGTCTTTCCGGTGCTGTCGCCGCTGGCCATCGACCCCGCCCACCCGTTCCCCTTCATCCCCAACACCGGCTTCTGTCTGGCGATGGAACTGGAACGCGCCGCCGACGGGCGGCGGATGCAGGCGCTGCTGCCGATCCCCCAGCAGATCCGCCGCTTCATCGCCCTGCCCGGACTGGCGCGGTTCCTGCCGATGGAAGAGCTGCTGCTTCTGCATCTCGGCTCGCTTTTCCCCGGCTACCGCGACACCGGCCATTGCACCTTCCGCGTCCTGCGCGACAGCGACCTCGAGGTCGAGGACGAGGCCGAGGACCTGGTGCGCGAATTCGAGACCGCGCTGAAGCGCCGCCGCCGCGGGCAGGTGATCCGGCTGAAGATCACCGCCGGCGCCCCCGAGGGGCTCAGGGCGCTGATCATGGAGGAACTGGGAGTTTCCCCCGACGAGATGGTCGAGGTCAAGGGCATGGTCGGCATGGCCGACGTGAAGGAACTGGTGCTGGACCGGCGCGAACTGCTGTGGCCGCCCTTCACGCCGCGGGTGCCCGAACGGGTGCAGGACCATGACGGCGACATGTTCGCGGCGATCCGCAAGAAGGACATGCTGCTGCACCACCCCTACGAGACCTTCGACATGGTCATCCGCTTCCTCAACCAGGCGGCGACCGACCCGAACGTGCTGGCGATCAAGCAGACGCTCTACCGCACCTCGCAGGACAGCCCGATCGTCGCGGCGCTGTGCGAGGCGGCGGAGGCCGGCAAGACCGTCACCGCGCTGGTGGAACTGAAGGCGCGCTTCGACGAGGCCGCCAACATCCGCCAGTCGCGGCGGCTGGAACGGTCGGGCGCCCATGTCGTCTACGGCTTCACCAACTACAAGACCCATGCCAAGATCTCGACCGTGGTCCGGCGCGAGGGCGACCAGCTGGTGACCTACACCCATTACGGCACCGGCAACTACCACCCGATCACCGCCCGCATCTACACCGACCTGTCGCTCTTCACCTGCAACGCGGCCCTGGGGCGCGACGCGACCAAGGTCTTCAACTACCTGTCGGGCTATGTGCAGCCCGAGGGGTTGGAGAACCTGGCGATCTCGCCCACCACGCTGAAGCCGCGGCTGCTGGAACTGATCGCCGCCGAGGCCGACCATGCCCGCGCCGGCCGCCCGGCCGAAATCTGGGCCAAGCTCAACTCGGTGATCGAGGCCGACATCATCGACGCGCTCTATGCCGCCAGCCAGGCCGGGGTGCGGATCAACCTGGTGGTGCGCGGCATCTGCGGCCTGCGCCCCGGCATCGCCGGCCTGTCGGACAATATCCGGGTGAAGTCGATCGTCGGGCGGTTCCTCGAACACAGCCGCATCGTCTGCTTCGGCAACGGCCACGGGCTGCCGTCGAAGAAGGCGCGGGTCTTCATCTCGTCCGCCGACTGGATGGGCCGAAACCTGACCCGCCGGGTCGAGACGCTGGTCGAGATCCTCAACGACACGGTCAAAGCCCAGATCGTCAGCCAGATCATGGCGGCAAACCTCGCCGACGAGGCGCAAAGCTGGGTGCTGCAACCGGACGGGCGCTATCTGCGCGAGCTGCCCGAAGGGGTCGAGCTGTTCAACTGCCACCGGTTCTTCATGGAAAACCCCTCGCTGTCAGGGCGCGGCTCGGCCGGGGCCAAGGACGTGCCGAAACTCGCGCACGCCGGCGACTGAGCGACGGTCGGGTTTCGGCCCGCCTGCGGCGGCCCGACCCGCGCGGGGGGCTCTGCCCCCCGCACCCCCCGGGATATTTTCAAACGAAAGAAGCAAGCTTTCGTTAACCTTGGCCTGCCAGTCTGGCCCGGCGGTACAGGCGGGGACGCCGATGACCGCAACGGAAGAAGCCGCCCTGCCCGCCCCACGGGCAGGGTGCGCGCCTTCTTTCGTTGGCAAATATCCCCGCCGGAGGCCGCCCGAGCGGAACCGTGCGCCTGCGCGCGGGCCGCGAGACAAGGGAATGGCCGCGCGCGCAGCGCGGGGCCGCCGCCGGATTTACCGGCCCGCCGACCTGCGCCCAAACTGTTGGAATATCTGCGGTTCCGCCTGCGACAGTATCCGCCTTTGCGCCCCCCGCCGCGAACCGCTAGTCTGCCGCCGGGGAATCTGTGGCCGCCACCGCCGGAGAAAGCGCATGAGACGAAAACCCGACTTTCCGGCGGAAGATGGCGCGCCGTTCGGCCATCCGCTGTTCGACGACCCTTCGGCCCGGGCGCTGGAGCGGGTGGGCGTGGTCGATGTCGGCTCGAACTCGGTGCGCCTCGTGGTCTTCGACGGGGCGGCGCGCAGCCCGGCCTATTTCTACAACGAAAAGATCATGGCCGGGCTCGGCAAGGGCCTGGCCGAAACCGGCCGGCTCAACCCCGAAGGGCGCGCCCGCGCTTTGGCCGCACTCAGGCGTTTTGCCGCGCTGGCCGAGGGGATGGACCTGCCGCCCCTGACCTGCGTGGCGACCGCCGCCACCCGCGACGCCGCCGACGGGGCCGATTTCGTCCGCGACGTCGAACGGGAGACCGGGCTGAAGCTCTGGGTGATCGACGGGGCCGAGGAGGCGCGGCTGTCGGCGCAGGGCGTGCTGCTGGGCTGGCCCGAGGCGCAGGGGCTGGTCTGCGACATCGGCGGCAACTCGATGGAGCTGGCCGAACTGAACAACGGCCAGGTCGGGCGGCGGGCGACCTCGCCGCTGGGGCCCTTCCGGCTGCAGCAGGTCGCCGGCGGCAAGTCGGGCCTGCGCAAGCACATCCGGGCGGTGGTCGGCGGGCTGGTGGCCGATCTCGGCACCGCGCACGACCGCATCTACCTGGTCGGAGGCTCCTGGCGGGCGATCGCCCGGCTGGACATGGAACGGCGCGGCTATCCGATGACGGTCCTGCACGAATACCGGATGGACCCGAAGGCGCTGCTGGAAACGCTCGACTGGATCGGCCGCACCAACCTCGAACCCCTGCGGCTGAAGACCGGCACCTCGCAGGCGCGGATGGACCTGGTGCCGCTGGCGGCGATGGTGCTGGCCGAACTGGTGGCGGCCTTCGCCCCCAAGGAAATCGACGTGTCATCCTATGGCATCCGCGAGGGGCTGCTGTACGAACAGATGCCGGAAAAGCTGCGCCGCCGCGATCCGCTGATCGAGGCCTGCCGCTATGCCGAACAGACGATGGCGCGCATGCCGGGCTTCGGCAAGAAACTGTTCCATTTCCTGACGCCGATCTATGCCGGGGCCGACCCGGCGCGGCTGCGGATGGTCAAGGCCGCCTGTCTGCTGCACGACACCACCTGGCGGGCGCATCCCGACTACCGGGCCGAAGTCTGCTTCGACAATGCCACCCGCGCCAACCTGGGCGGGTTGTCGCATCAGGAACGGGTGTTCCTGGGGCTGGCGCTTCTGCACCGCTACAAGAATTCCCGCGCCGGTTCGCGGCTGGAGCCCTTGTTCGCGCTGCTGGCGCCGGCCGAGATCCAGCAGGCCGAGATCCTTGGCAAGGCGATGCGCTTCGGCGCGATGCTGTCGATGCAGTCGCCGGAAAAGGCCGCGCGGCTGGATTTCGACCCGGTGGCGCGCAGCCTGTCGCTGACGCTCTTGCCCGGAACCGAGGCGCTGTTCGGCGAAGTGGCGGCGGCCCGCTTTCAGGCGCTGGCCGAGGCGCTGGGGGCGCGGCCGGTGGTGCTGCAGCCCGGCCTGAAGCCGGAACTGGCCTGACCGGAGGCGGTTCCCCGCCTGCGGCGGTTTGAACCGTGGCCGGCGGGGCGCTATGGTCAGGCAGCCGCCAACGGACGGAGGTTGACCGTGCCCGACCTGACCCTGACCACCTTCGACTGGGTTCCCGAACTGCCGCGCGGTTTGGTCCGCGACCTGCGGGTCCGCTGGGCGCTGGAAGAGGCCGGGCTGCCCTACCGCGTCGAAAGCGTGCCGTTCCGCGACCGGGGCGCGCGGCATTTCGCCCATCAGCCCTTCGGCCAGGTCCCCTGGCTGACCGACGGCGACCTGTCGATCTTTGAAAGCGGGGCGATCCTTCTGCATCTGGGCCAGCGCAGCGCCAGGCTGTTGCCCACAGACCGGCAGGACCGCAACCGGGCGGTCGAATGGCTGTTCGCCGCGCTGAATTCGGTGGAAATGGCCAGCCTGCCCTGGGCGCTCTTGAAATTCCGGGGCGAGGACGGCGACACGCCGGCCTTCCGGTTCATGGACGGGTTCCTGAAATCCCGGCCCGGGCACATGGACGGGGTGCTGGCCGGGCGGGAGTGGCTGGCCGGCGACTTTTCGGTGGCAGACATCCTGATGGCGGACGTGCTGCGCGCCGTCGACAGGTTCGACGGGCTGGCCGACCATGCCGCCTGCCGCGCCTATGTCGGGCGTGCCACCGCCCGCCCGGCCTTCCTCAAGGCCCACGCCGACCAGATGGCGCATTTCGCCAAGGCTGACTGACGGGCCGCTGCCCCGGAGGCCAAGGGGTCTTCTTTTGGCGGCCCCCCTGCCCTAGATTGGTCCCATGACCTTCGCGCGCTTCGACAATTCCTATGCCCGCCTGCCGGACCGCTTCTTCGTCCGCCAGACCCCGGTGCCAGTGGCCGCGCCCGCGGTGCTGGCAGTGAACGCGGACCTTGCCCGCCGGCTGGGGATCGACCCCGACCGGCTGGCCGCCGACCCGGCGCTTCTGGCCGGCAACCGCCTGCCCGACGGTGCCGAGCCGATCGCCCAGGCCTATGCCGGCCACCAGTTCGGCGGCTGGGTGCCGCAGCTCGGCGACGGGCGGGCGCTGCTTCTGGGCGAGGTGATCGCCCCGGACGGGGCGCGCTTCGACCTGGCGCTGAAGGGGTCCGGGCAGACCGCGTTTTCGCGGCGTGGCGACGGGCGGGCCTGGGTCGGGCCGGTGATCCGCGAATATGTCGTGTCCGAGGCGATGCATGCGCTGGGGGTGCCGACCACCCGGGCGCTGGCCGCCGCGACCACCGGCGAGACCATCATGCGCGAAGGCCCGCGTCCCGGTGCGGTCCTGATGCGCGTCGCCGCCAGCCACATCCGCGTCGGCACCTTCCAGTATTTCGCCGCGCGCGACGATGGCGAGGCGCTGGCGGCGCTGGTCGCCCATGTCATCGCCCGCCACTATCCGCAGGCCGACGGGCCGCTCGGTCTGTTTGCGAGCGTCGTCGAACGGCAGGCGCGGCTGATCGCCCGCTGGATGTCGCTGGGTTTCATCCACGGGGTGATGAACACCGACAACATGGCAATTTCCGGCGAAACCATCGACTACGGGCCTTGCGCCTTTCTCGATAGCTACGACCCGCGCAAGGTCTTTTCCTCGATCGACCAGTTCGGCCGCTATGCCTATGGTAACCAGCCGAATGTCGCGCTGTGGAACCTGGCGCAGTTCGCCTCGTGCCTGTTGCCGCTGATGGGCGAGGAGCAACCGGCGGTCGAGGCGCTGACCGAGGTGCTGAACGGGTTCGCCGCGATCTATGAGAATGAGTGGCTGGGGCTGTTCCGCGCCAAGATCGGGATTTCCTCGGCCGATCCCGGCGATGGCGAACTGATCGAGACGCTGCTGACCCGGATGGCGGCGGCGGGGGCCGATTTCACCCGGACCTTCCGGGGCCTCGGGACCGGGCTGGCCGAAGCCGAATTCGCCGACCCGGCGCCGTTCCGCGCCTGGGTGCGCGACTGGCGCGCGCGGATCGCGGCCGAGCCGGACCGGGTGGCGCTGATGCAGCGGTCGAACCCCGCCTACATCCCCCGCAACCACCGGATCGAGGCGGCGATCCAGGCGGCGGTGGCGGGCGACCTCGCACCGTTCCACCGGCTGAATGCCGTGCTGGCCCGCCCCTTCGACGACCAACCGGAGGCCGAGGATCTGGCGCTGGCGCCCCTGCCCGACGAGGAAGTGCGCCGCACCTTCTGCGGCACCTGAGGAGGATCGGCGCGGGACGTTTTCACTGTCCCGGGAGACATGCGCGAGGCCGGTTCCGCTTGGCGCACGGTCCGAGCAGGCTTCAGCCGGTCGCGGCGCGCGAGGCGATGGCCTCGCACGATACCCCTATCGCCGCAGCCGCTTGAACAGCCGCCGGTTCTTGACCACGAACTCCTGCAGCACCGCCGTCAGCCCGCCCAACTGGCGCTTCTTCAGGAACAGGAAGCCGGCGAAGGCGCCGATGCTGGCGCCGATGCAGTCCATGATCAGGTCGCCCATCGTGTCGACCAGCCCCGACTTCTGCATGTTGGTGCCGAAGAGCCGGTCCATGGTGAACTCGAACACCTCCCACACCGCGCCGATCATCACCGCGAAGCAGAAGCCCATGAAGGCCACCGCCCAGGCCGGCGCGGCATAGCGGTCGCCCTTGAAGAGCGTGAACATGAACAGGAACCCGATCAGCCCGAACCCCACCGCCGAGCCGCCATGCAGCACGATGTCCCACCACCAGTAGCGGTTGTAGAAATCCATCGCCTCGCCCAGGAAGATGGTGGCGAAGATGAAGATGACGATGGCCGCGACGAACCGCACCGGCAGTTCGATCCCGAACCGCTCCTCGGCCAGCATCGGCACGAACGACAGGGCCAGCGTCACCAGCGCCACAAAGCCCAGCGACCAGCGCCCTTCGGCCAGCGCCACCGGCACGGCCAGCGCCAGAAGCACCCAGATCGCCTGGGTCACCACCGACTGTTCGCGGATCTTGCGCAGCAACATGGCAAAGATATGTGGCACGTCGCTTGGCCCTTCAAGCGCGCGCCTTGCCGGCCTATGTTCGGCCCATGCGACTGCGCCTGGCCAGCTACAACATCCACAAGTGCCTCGGGCTCGACCGGCGCCGCCGCCCCGACCGGGTGCTGGCGGTCATGGCCGGGATCGATGCCGACGTGATCGCCCTGCAGGAGGTCGACCACAGGCTGGGCCACCGCCCCGCCGCGCTGTCGCGCGACCTGGCCGAACATGCAACCGGCCTGCGCGCCGTGCCGGTGGCACTGGGGCGGCACAGTTTCGGCTGGCACGGCCAGGTGATCCTGGCCCGGCCGGGGCTGGAACTGACCGGCCTGCGCCGGATCGAACTGCCGGGGCTGGAGCCGCGCGGCGCGGTCGCGGCCGAATTCCTGCGCGACGGGCAGCCCTTCCGGGTGATCGCCGTGCATCTGGGCCTGTTCCGCCGGTCGCGCAAGATGCAGCTTGCGGCGCTGGCGGCGGCCCTGTCGCACCGCCCGGTGCTGCCGACCGCAATCATCGGCGATTTCAACGAATGGTCGGTGGCGGGCGGCATGGAGACACTCGGCGCGGGCTTCGTGGTCCATGCGCCGGGGCCGAGCTTTCCGGCCGCGCGGCCGGTGGCGCGGCTCGACCGGATCGCGCTGGGGCCGGGCCTGCACCTTCTGGCGGCGGGCACCCACGGCGGCGGCCCGGCACGCGTCGCCTCGGACCATCTGCCGATCTGGGCCGATGTCCGGGTCGGGCCGGGCGCGGCCTAGCCAGAGACCGGATCGCATCCCTACGAAGCGCCGCAGGGCCGGCTTCCCTGCCCGGACCGATCAGGGGACGCGCCCGGGGCTCTGCCCCGGACCCCGGGATATTTGTCGACAGAAAGTTGGGGGCCGTCACTGTCTGTCCTGAAATATCCCCGCCGGAGGCCGCCGCGCCGCTCGCCGCGGTCCGGCGCTCAGCCGTCGGCAGCGATGCTGGCGCGGGCGCCCTCGGCGGTGACGCGGAAGGCGGTGCGCGCCGCTTCGGGCAGGGCGGGCAGATGGGCGACCACCTCCTCGGCCCAGCTCACATAGGTCAGGCGGCGGGCCAGCGACCAGCCGACCGGCGGCCTCTCGGCCAGCGAGCGGACATTACTGATCTTGTCGCAGACCTTGACCAGCGCGGCCTCGGCGCTTTTCAGCGGCGCACGTTCGACCTGCAACCGCTTGCGCTCGGCCTTGGCCAGGCTCTTGTCGTCGGTCAGTTCGCCCACCAGCGTGGCGACATGGGCGCCGAACGCCGCCTCGATGTCGGCCAAAGTGGTCGGCGGGCAATCCTCGACCGTGTCATGCAGCCATGCCGCCGCGATCGCCGCCGGCGTGCCGCCGAAGCCCGCCACCAGCCCCGCCACCTCGGCCGGATGGCCGATGTAGGGCGAGCGGGCGCGGTCCTTGCGCGCCTGCCCGGCATGTTTGGTTTCGGCATAAGCCGCCGCGCGGCGGACAATATCCGTCATCGCCAGTCTCCTGTGCTGACAGCACCGCCCGACGGTCCGGGGCCAGAGGCCAGGGCCGCCAAGCGGCACGATGGGGGAAGGGAACAGGGCGCCGGCCCAAGGCCCGCGCACCACATCCCGAAGATGGCGCTTTGCCGCCCGCCCGTCAATCCCCCCGTCGCCCGCCGCCAGCCGGCGCGCATCGCGGGATCAGACCGGCATGTTGTCCCACAGGCTGTCATCGTTGGGGTCCGCAGCAACCGCCATTCTTGGCCCCTTCGCCACCGGCGGCCGGCGGGCGACGGTGCCCAGGTCCAGCGCGCCGATCCGGGTGCTGATGGCCCGGCGCAGCGCGTCCAGCTGATCGGGGTCGGCGATGGCCTCGTCAAGCAGGCGGTCGAACGACACGGAATTGCTGTCGTGAAGCATGGCATCCCCCCGGATCAATGGACCTGCGGCGCGACTCGGCCAGTGTGACCTGACGTTACGTCAACCACGCCACCAGTGTAGGGATTCTTTGTAACGGGAAAACCGCGCAGATCGCCGCATGGGCGATGGCGGCGGAACCCCGCCGATCCGGCCCTGTCCGACGCCCGCCGGCCGCGCAAACGCAAAAGGCCGCCCGAAGGCGGCCTTTCCCGTCGTGTCGGCCAGCGCCGCAGCGGATCAGAGCTCGTCCAGAGCCTCGATCGCCTTTTGCAGCTTGTCCTTGCTCACTTCCTTTTCGGTGACCTTGGCCCCGGCGAAGATATGGTCGACGACCTTGTCCTCGAAGAGCGGGGCGCGCAGCTGCTGCTGCATCTGCGGGTTCTTCTGCACATATTCGAAGAAGGCGCGTTCCTGGCCCGGATACTGGCGGGCCTGCTGCAGGACCGCCTGGGTCATCTCGGCATCCGTCACCTCGACCTTTTCCTTGCGGCCGAGCTCGGCCAGCAGGAGGCCAAGCCGCACCCGGCGTTCGGCCAGCTTCTTGTGCTCGTCGGTGGTCTCGATCGAGCCGTGGTCATGGCCGTGGTGGTCGGGGTTCTCGTCGTGCCAGAGCTGGTGGGCGATCTGATGGGCCTCGGCCTCGACCAGGGTCGGCGGCAGTTCGAAGCTGACCAGCCCGTCGAGCTGGTCGAGCAGCGCCCGCTTCATCACCGCCCGCGCGGCGCCCTTGTATTCGGCCTCCAGCCGTTCGGTGACCTGGGCCTTCAGCGCGTCGAGGCTTTCGGCACCGAACTTCTTGGCCAGTTCGTCGTCGATCTCGGCCGGCTTCGGCGCGTTCACCGACTTGACGGTGCAGGCAAAGACCGCCGCTTTGCCGGCCAGGTGCGCGGCATGGTAGCCCTCGGGGAAGGTCACGTTCACCGCAACCTCGTCGCCGGCCTTGGCGCCGACCAGTTGCGCCTCGAAGCCGGGGATGAAGCTGTTCGAACCCAGGACCAGCGGATAATCCTCGCCGGCGCCGCCGTCGAACGGCACGCCGTCGACCGAGCCCTTGAAGTCGATCACCACCTGATCGCCGTCCTTGGCCTTGCTGCCCTTCTTGCGTTCCTCGAAGGTCTGCGCCGATTTCGCCAGGTTTTCCAGGGCCTCGGTCACCGCCTTGTCCTCGGCCTTGACCACCAGACGCTCCAGCTTGACCTTGGCGACGTCCAGCGCCGGGATCTCGGGCAGCGCCTCGTAGCTCATCTCGACCACGACGTCCTGGCCCTCTTTCCAGTTGTCGCCGCCCTTCATCTCGACCTTGGGCTGCATCGCCGGACGGTCGCCCGACTTGTCGAAATGCTCCTTCATCGCCCCGTCGATGGCTTCCTGCATCGCGTCGCCCAGAACCCGCGGCCCGAACTGCTTGCGCAGCATGGCCATCGGCACCTTGCCCTTGCGGAAGCCCTTGATCTCGACCTCGGGCTGCGCCTCGATGAGTTTCTCGGTGACTTTCGCGTCCAGCTCGGCGGCGGTGACGGTGATCGTGTAGCCACGCTTCAGTCCGTCCTTCAGGGTCTCGGTCAGCTGCATTCCTTCGTCCTTTTCCTCTTGGTGCGGGTGGAGGGACTTGAACCCCCACGCCGTTAGGCGCCAGAACCTAAATCTGGTGCGTCTGCCAATTTCGCCACACCCGCAATAAGTCCGGGGGCCGCCCTCTGGCAGGGCCGCCCCCAAATCGGCGCCCTTCTAGCAAGAAGGCGGGGGCGATGCGAGTGGAAAAACAGCGGGGGCGTAGCCAGGAATGCCCCCCAAAAAACGCAATTTTGCCAGAATTGGCAGGACTACTGCGCGGGAACAGGCGGAGAGTTGCAGCATGGCCCAGTCACAGCAAGCCCAGCGGGCGGAACCGGCCGCCACGGTCGCGCCGGTGCGGGGCATCGCGTCGGGCACCGTGGTGGCGACGCTCGACGGCTATCTGCCGGTCGATTTCCTCGAACCCGGCGACCGGGTGGTGACGCGGGCCGGCATGCGGGTGCTGCGCGGCGTGCGGGTGCACCGTTATTCCGGTCCGGCGGTGACGATCCGCGCCTCGGCGCTTGGCCATGACCGGCCCGAGCATGACCTGACGCTTCCCGCCGCGATCCCGGTCCTGATCCGCGACTGGCGGGCGGGCGCGATCTTCGGCCAGGACCAGGCGATGGTGCCGGCCGAACGGCTGGTCGATGGCGAATACCTGACGCTGGGCAACGTCCTGGGGCTGCGGCTCTACGAACTGCTCTTCGACCAGCCCGAGGTCATCTATGCCGAAGGCGTCGAACTGTGCTGCGGATCGGTCGAGGCCAAGGCCGCCGCCTGATCGAAAAACCTTCCCTCCCGCGGACGGTCGCGCGGCGTGCGCCACATCTGCTCTGCTCCAGCCGTGCGCCCAGCGCACGGCCAGCCCCGACCCTTCCCTCCGACAGACCAGGGTTCGCTCACACCCCCAGTTTCCTGAACACCGCCGGCAGTTGCTCCGGCAGGTCCTCGGCGATCAGGCCGGGGCCAAAGGTCAGCGCGCATTCGACATGCAGCCAGGCGGCGGTCTCGGCGGCCTGCATCGGGCCGAAGCCCCGCGCCAGAAGCCCGGCGATGAAACCCGCCAGCACGTCGCCCGACCCGGCGGTGGCGAGCCAGGGCGCGGCACGGTCATAGTGGGCGGAGTTGATCACGCAGCGCCCTTCGGGGTCGGCGATCACCGTGTCCGGGCCCTTGTAAAGCACCACGCAGCCCGCCCGCTTCGCCGCCTCGCGGGTGGCGTCGACCTTGGAATAGGCCGGGCCCTTGGTGGCGGGGGCTGCGAGCTTCTCGGCTATGTCGGGGAAGAGGCGGGCGAACTCGCCGGCGTGCGGGGTCAGGACGCAGCCATCGTGCAGCATCCCGAACAGCGCCGGATCGCGCGACAGCAGCGTCAGCGCATCGGCGTCGAGAACACAGGCGGGCCGGTGGCCGTGCTTCCTGAACCATGCGCTCACCTGCGCGTCGGTCGCTTCGATCAGCGGCAGGCCTTCGGGAAGATGCCAGCCGAGCGCCGCCGCCACCAGACCGGCGGCACGACCATCGAGCCCCAGCCCCGGCCCGAGGCAGAGCGCATTGATCCGCTTGTCGGACAGGATCGTGCGCAGGCCGTCGCCATCCCCGACCTCGCGCAACATGATCGCGTTCAGCTGCGCCGCATGTTCGGCAATCGCCTCGGGCTCCGCCGCGATGGTGACCAGCCCCGCCCCGATGCGCAGCGCCCCCCGCGCCGCGAGACGCGCGGCGCCGGTATGGCCGGGCGGGCCGGAGAGGATCAGGGCGTGGCCGTGGGAGTATTTGTGCCGCGCAATTTGGCCGCGGGCATCCCACTCCTTGGCAAGCATAGCGCCATAGATGTTAGGAGTTCCGGGTATCAGGACGGTCGATCGGATTGGGTGAGCAGGCCGCGCCTTCAATCCAATGGACTTGAGCGCAATGGTGGATACCCCTTGCCCGCCGTCCGAAAGGTAGTGCCCGAGCTTCGGCAAGTGGAAGGTCACGGTCTGCTCAGCAGGCATTGCTGCCCCCAGAAACCTACCGCTGTCGGCGCAGACCCCACTGGGAATATCCACGGCGACCACTGCTGGGCGCGCGCCCAAGCCAAGCGCCGAAAGTGCCGACGCCGCCTTGGCGGCATCACCTTCAAGCGGTCTTGTCAGGCCGGTACCAAACAGCGCGTCGATGATCCAGCACCCGACAGGATCGCCCGTTCCTAGGGGCGACACCGAACCGGCATCAAATTCCGAGAGGCTGCGCACCTCCCCCCTCTCCCGCCACCGCTCATAACTCACCCGCGCATCCGCCGGCAGCTTCTCCGGGTCGCCGTAGAGGAACACCTCCACCTCCCAGCCCCAGTCCTTCAGAAGCCGCGCCACCACGAACCCGTCGCCGCCGTTGTTGCCCGGCCCGCACAGGACCACGGCCCGAAACGACCCGGCCTTCAGCTCCGGCCATTCCTCGAAGATCGCCTCGACCACGCCCCGCCCGGCGCGCTCCATCAGCTCCAGCCCGGTCACCTCGCCCGAGGCGATCGCCGCCTGCTCGATGGCGCGCATCTGCGCGGCGGTCAGCAGTTCGGTCATGGTCCGCACCCCCGAATTCTCAAATCGCCCTTGATGCGGGCAAATCGCACAAAAAACAGGCACCGGCCCCGGAATCCCGCCGAACCGCGCCCTTCCGCCAGCCTAGCCAATGGACGCCCCCCTGCGGAAGTGCTGAGTGGCGCCCGAGACAGCCGAAAGGAGCCGGCCCGGTGAAGAAGATCGAAGCCATCATCAAGCCCTTCAAGCTCGACGAGGTGAAGGAGGCGCTTCAGGACGTCGGCGTGCAGGGCCTGTCGGTCACCGAGGTCAAGGGCTTCGGCCGCCAGAAGGGCCATACGGAACTGTATCGGGGCGCCGAATATGTCGTCGACTTCCTGCCCAAGGTGAAGATCGAGGTCGTCCTGGCCGACGACATGGTCGAACAGGCGATCGAGGCGATCATCTCGGCCGCCCGCACCGACAAGATCGGCGACGGCAAGATCTTCGTCAGCCCCGTCGAACAGGTCATCCGCATCCGCACCGGCGAAACCGGCGAGGACGCGATCTGAACAACCGGCCGGGCGACCGGCCAACGCCATCAACCCCGAAAGGACAAGGCATGAGCAAGGTGAAAGATGCTCTGAAGCTGATGAAGGATGAAGAGGTCGCCTATGTCGACATCCGCTTCACCGACGTCAAGGGCAAGCTTCAGCACGTGACGCTGGACGTCGATCTGGTCGACGAGGACTTCTTCGAGGAAGGCTTCATGTTCGACGGGTCCTCCATCGCGGGCTGGAAGTCGATCGACCAGTCCGACATGAAGCTGATCCCCGACGCGGGCTCGGTCTACATCGACCCGTTCTACGCCGAAAAGACCCTGTGCGTGCATTGCAACGTCGTGGAACCCGACACCGGCGAACCCTACTCGCGCGACCCGCGCGGCACCGCGATGAAGGCCGAGGCCTACCTGAAATCGACCGGCATCGGCGACGCCTTCTATTGCGGCCCCGAAGCCGAATTCTTCGTCTTCGACGACGTGCGCTATTCGGTCACCCCGCAGAAGGTCGCCTACCAGATCGACGGCCATGATGCCGCCTGGAACACCGACACCGAATATGAACACGGCAACCAGGGCCACCGCGCGCTGCACAAGGGCGGCTATTTCCCGGTGAACCCGATCGACGCCGCGCAGGATCTGCGCAGCGAGATGCTGTCGACGATGAAGCGCATGGGCATGCGGGTGGACAAGCACCACCACGAGGTCGCCTCGGGCCAGCACGAGCTCGGGCTGATCTTCGGCGGCCTGACCGAACAGGCCGACAACATCCAGAAATACAAGTACGTGATCCACAACGTGGCCCACGCCTATGGCAAGTCGGCGACCTTCATGCCCAAGCCGATGAAGGGCGACAACGGGTCGGGCATGCATGTCAACATGTCGATCTGGAAGGGCGGCAAGCCGCTCTTTGCCGGCGACAAGTATGCCGACCTTTCGCAAGAGGCGCTGTGGTTCATCGGCGGCATCCTCAAGCACGCCAAGGCGCTGAACGCGCTGACCAACCCCGGCACCAACAGCTACAAGCGGCTGATCCCCGGCTTCGAGGCCCCGGTGCTGCGCGCCTATTCGGCTCGCAACCGTTCCGGCTGCGTCCGTATTCCGTGGACCGAAAGCCCGAAGGCCAAGCGCGTCGAGGCCCGCTTCCCCGATCCGTCGGCGAACCCCTATCTGGCCTTCGCGGCCCTGCTGATGGCCGGTCTCGACGGGATCAAGAACAAGATCGACCCCGGCCCGGCCTCGGACAAGGATCTCTACGACCTGCCGCCCGAGGAACTGGCGCAGATCCCGACCGTCTGCGGCAGCTTGCGCGAGGCGCTCGAGGAACTGGAAAAGGACATGGACTTCCTTTTGCAGGGCGACGTCTTCACCCGCGACCAGCTCGATGGCTACGTGGCGCTGAAGTGGGAAGAGGTCTATGCCTACGAGCATACGCCCCACCCGGTCGAATATCAGATGTACTATTCCTGCTGAAACGCAGGCCAGTCGAACAGGAAGGGCGCCGTCGGGCGCCCTTTTTCCTTGGCCGGGCGCGGGGGACCGCCTGCCCCCCGCCGTCCATCGGTTCACGAACCGACGGACGCCCCCCGAGGATATTTGCGCCAGAATGAAAGGTGAAAGGCGACGCCGGCCTGTCGCCCGTGGCAAAGCCCGGCAGCGCCCCGCCCCGGAAGCTGGCGGCAACGGAGGGACCGCCGATGACCACGCACTATTCCGACCGCCGCAAGATCGACCCCAGCCGGGGCGCGACCCTCGGCGACGGCACCCCCAATGACAATGACCGGGTCGAGATCGGCCCGACGCAGCTCGCCTTCGGCGAATGGGCGGCGGCGGGGCTGGTGCTGCCCAATCTCGACCGGATGCGGGAATTCCGCTGGCGGCGGCTGGTCAAGGCGCTGAACGACCGCGACTATGGTGCGCTGCTGATGTTCGATCCCCTGAACATCCGCTATGCGACCGACACCACCAACATGCAGCTGTGGAACAGCCACAATCCGTTCCGCGCCTGCATGGTCTGCGCCGACGGCCACATGGTCATCTGGGAATACAAGCAGGCGCCCTTCCTTGTGACCTTCAACCCGCTGGTCAAGGAACTGCGCTCGGGCGCCTCGTTCTTCTACAATGTCTGCGGCGAAGGAACCGAACGCGACGCGAAGGCCTTTGCCGGACAGGTGGCCGAGGTGATGGCGGCGCACGCCGGCGCCAACCGCCGGATCGCCGTCGACAAGATCATGGTCCACGGGCTGCGCGCACTGGAACGCGCCGGCTTCGAGGTGATGGAGGGCGAGGAAGTCACCGAACGCGCCCGCGCCATCAAGGGGCCGGACGAGATCCTGGCGATGCGCTGCGCCCACCATGCCTGCGAATCCGCCATCGCCGAGATGGAGGCCTTCACCCGCGGGAACGTGCCGAAGGGCGGGGTCAGCGAGGATGACATCTGGGCCGAACTGCACAAGGGCAACATCCGCCGCGGCGGCGAATGGATCGAGACCCGGCTTCTGGCCTCCGGCCCGCGCACCAACCCGTGGTTTCAGGAATGCGGGCCAAGGATCGTGCAGGACAACGAGATCGTCGCCTTCGACACCGACCTGATCGGCTCCTACGGCATCTGCATCGACATCAGCCGCACCTGGTGGGTCGGCAACGCGCGACCGTCGAACGCGATGATCTCGGCGATGAACCACGGGCTCGACCATATCCGCGACCATCAGGCCCGGCTGAAGCCCGGCGTCACCATCCGCGAACTGACCTTCGGCGGCCACCAGCTGGAAGACCGCTACTGGAAGCAGAAATATTCCTGCAAGATGCATGGGGTGGGCCTGTGCGACGAATGGCCCTTTGTTCCCTACCCCGACGCCTGGGTCGACGGCGCCTTCGAGGTGGCGCTGGAGCCCGGCATGGTCCTGTGCACCGAGGCGCTGGTCAGCCCCGAGGGCGGCGATTTCTCGATCAAGCTCGAGGATCAGGTGCTGATCACCGAAACGGGGTGCGAGAACCTGACCAGATATCCGTTCGACCCGGCACTCCTCGGCGGCTGAGCGGACCCTTCACACTTTCTGTCCGCAAATATCCCCGCCGGAGGCACCCGAGCCTTCGGCCCGGCCGAAGGCGAGACAAGAGGCTTGATGCGGGCTAAGCCCGCATCGCCACTGGCTCACTCGGCCTCGAAGCCCACCCGCTTGTGGCTGCCGTCGCAATAGGGCTTGTTCTGCGACTGGCCGCAGCGGCAGAAGAAGGCTTGGCGCACCCTGTTGACCGTGCGGCCGGTGCCGCTGACCACTTCCAGGTTGCCGACGATCTTCAGAGGCCCGTTCGGCTGGGGCTGGACATCGACGGGGCCGTTCCTGACTTCCAGCGCCGGGGCCTCCTTGGCCGCCGGCTCGCCGGTGGCGACAAAGCCCGCCGCGACATGGGCGCCATCGCAGAAGGGCTTGTTCTTCGACTGACCGCAGCGGCAGAGCGTCGCGCGCGGGCTGGCCTGCCGCTCGCCCCGAACCAGAAGCTCCGCCTCGATCGCCAGCGGCCCGTTCTCGCGCACCCGGACCGTGTTGACCACCGGCACCCCGTCCGACGAACCCGATCCGTCGTTCCGCACCACCCGGATCGCGCCGGAGGGGCAGTTCTGGCCGATGCGGATCACCTCGTCGGCGGAACAGGCGTCGGGGTGGATCCATTCGCCCTTCACGTTCGGCACGAACACGTCCGGGTGGCTGAGGACGCAGTTGCGCGAATGCACGCAGCGCGATGCGTCGAAATGGATGGTGACCTCGCGGCCCTTGACGGTTTCGGTGGCCATGTCTTCCTCGCGTCCGGTTTTTCGCCTGGCACATGGTTTGCGCCAACCCCGGCCGAGGTCAAGCCTCGGCCCGCCGATCAGCCCGGATCGGCGTAGCGGCCCTCGGTCATGCTGCCGTCGTCGGCGATGAAGCGCACGCCCTTGCCATCGGCGCTGCGTTCCAGCCCGTAGCAGGTCCACTGGCTCGACGGCGGCCAGACCGAACAATAGCGGTCGCCCTCGATCCGCCAGCTGCCGGGCTGAAGATGGCCGCTGTCATAGGACGTGTCGCCGCTGGGCTTGAACACCTGCGTCGCGCCGTTGGCATAGGCCAGCGTATGGCCCGCCAGGGCCGCCTTGACCTCGTCGCCCTTCAGCATGGTCCAGCCGTCTTCCGCGGCGGCCGGCAGGGCCAGCACCAGGAACATCGCCGAAAGAAGTCCGCGCATCGCCGCCTCGCTGCTTGTCAGCCTTGCCCACGCAGTCTAGGACACGGCCAAACCCGCCACAATTCACAGGTCCGCTATGATCCCCCGCTATTCCCGCCCCCAAATGGTCGCGATCTGGTCCCCCGAAACCCGCTTCAAGATCTGGTTCGAGATCGAGGCCCATGCCTGCGACGCGCAAGCGGCGCTTGGCGTGATCCCCAAGGCCAACGCCGAGGCGGTGTGGCGGGCGAAGGACGTCGAATTCGACGTGGCGCGTATCGACGAGATCGAGGCGGTGACCAAGCATGACGTGATCGCCTTCCTGACCCATCTGGCCGAACATATCGGCGCCGAGGATGCGCGCTTCGTCCATCAGGGCATGACCTCGTCGGACGTGCTCGACACGACGCTGAACATCCAGCTGGTGCGGGCGGCCGACATCCTTTTGGCCGACCTCGACCGGGTGCTGGCGGCGCTGAAGAAACGCGCCTTTGAACACAAGGATACCGTGCGCATCGGCCGCAGCCGCGTATCCATGCCGAACCGACGACGATGGGCTGACCTTCGCCGCTTCTACGCCGAGATGGACCGCAACAAGGCCCGCCTGACCGCCGCGCGCGCCGAAGTGGCGACCGGCGCGATTTCCGGCGCGGTCGGCACCTTCGCCAACATCGACCCGGCGGTCGAGGAACATGTCTGCAAGATGATGGGCCTGCGCCCCGAGCCGATTTCCACGCAGGTCATCCCCCGCGACCGCCATGCGATGTTCTTCGCCACCCTCGGGGTCATCGCCAGTTCGATGGAAAACATCGCCATCGAGATCCGCCACATGCAGCGGACCGAGGTACTGGAGGCCGAGGAATATTTCTCGCCCGGCCAGAAGGGCTCGTCGGCCATGCCGCACAAACGGAACCCGGTCCTGACCGAGAACCTGACCGGCCTCGCCCGGCTGGTGCGCATGGCGGTGGTCCCGGCCTTGGAAAACGTGGCGCTCTGGCACGAACGCGACATCAGCCATTCCTCGGTCGAGCGCGCCATCGGCCCGGATGCGACCGTGACGCTCGACTTCGCGCTGAACCGGCTGGCTGGGGTGATCGAAAAGCTGGTGATCTATCCCGACAACATGCTGAAGAACATGAACAAGTTCAAAGGCCTGGTCATGTCGCAGCGCGTCCTGCTGGCGCTGACCCAGGCCGGCGTGTCGCGCGAGGACGCCTATCGGCTGGTGCAGCGGAACGCCATGAAGGTCTGGGAACAGGGCGCCGACTTCAAGACCGAGCTTCTGGCCGACCCCGAGGTGACGGCGGCGCTGTCGCCCGCCGAGATCGAGGAAAAGTTCGACCTCGGCTATCACACCAAGCACGTCGACACGATCTTCGCCCGGGTGTTCGGCGCGGCCTGACGGCCGCGATCCGCGGCCCGGCGGGCGGCCGATCTTGTGAATGTGATTTGCCTGACGGTGGCCTGTCATGGCCTTCTTGTGACATCGCAGGGAGGGAGACCCCGATGGCCTACTTGAAGCAGATCGCGCTGATGGTCGGACTTGCCTTTCCGGGCGCCGCCCTTGCGGCGGGCGGGGGCAGCAGCAGCCCGCCGCAGCCGACCGAAACCACCACCAAGTGCAAGAAGGCCGAGGTCTGGGACACCAAGACCAAGAAATGCGTGGCCGCGCAGTCCGGCCAGCTGGACAATGACACGCTTTATGCCGCGGCCCGCGAACTGGCCTATGCCGGGCGGCCCGACGATGCGCTGGTGGTGCTTCAGGCGATGACCGAGGGGCAGAGCGACCGGGTCCTGACCTACATGGGCTTTGCCAGCCGCAAGGCCGGCCACATGGACGAAGGCATGAAATACTACCGGGCGGCGCTGGCCCAGAACCCCGACAACATCCTGGCGCGCAGCTACATGGGCCAGGCTTTCGTCGAGATGGGCCAGGTGCAGCTTGCCAGCGCCCAGCTTGACGAGATCGTCGCCCGCGGTGGGGCGGGCAGCTGGGCCGAACAGTCGCTGCGCCAGTCGATCCAGACCGGGGCGATGTTCGCCTACTAGCCGGTCGAGAACCGTAACCGATCCTTAACCCGGCGCGCGCTAGGGTCGCCCGGTATCCGGGAAAAGGATCATGGCCAACATCGCACCAATGGACCGACCGGGCGCGGCGGCGCTGTCGCCGGGCCGCGCTTTCAATCCCTCCCGCACACTCAACGGCCGGCAAAAGGCGGCAGTGATCGTGCGGCTTCTGCTCGCCGAAGGGGCGGAGTTGCCGCTCCTCGGCCTGCCCGACCATCTGCAGGCGGCGATCACCGAACAGATCGGCACCATGCGCACCATCGACCGCGACACGCTCGCCGCCGTGGTCGAGGAGTTCTGCATCACGCTCGAACAGGTCGGCCTGTCCTTTCCCGGCGGGATCGACGGCGCGCTGAAGATGCTCGACGGCCATATCTCCTCCACCGCCGCCAGCCGGCTCCGGCGGCTGGCGGGCGCGTCCGCCAAGGCCGATCCTTGGGACAAGATCCGCAGCTTCGACGCCGACCAGCTGCTACCGGCGCTCTCCGACGAAAGCACCGAGGTCTGCGCGGTGATCCTGTCGAAGATCGCCGTGCCGCGCGCCGCCGAACTTCTCGGCCGCCTGCCCGGCGAACGGGCGCGACGCATCGCCTATTCCATGTCGCAGACCGCCAACATCTCGCCCGAGGTGGTGCGCCGCATCGGCCTGTCGCTGGTCGGCCAGATCGAATCGCAGCCCGTGCGCGCCTTCGACGGCGACCCCGTCCACCGGGTCGGCGCCATCCTGAACATCACCCCCTCGGTCATGCGCGACGAGGTGCTGAAAGGGCTGGAGGAAACCGACGCCGGCCTTGCCGAACAGGTGAGGAAGACCATCTTCACCTTCGCCCACATCCCCGCCCGCATCCTGGCCCGCGACGTGCCGAAGGTCCTGCGCGGCATCGACCAGCCGACGCTGGTGATGGCGCTGGCCGGCGCCCGGGGGCCGGGTGCCGAGGCGGCTGAATTCATCTTGGCCAACCTGTCGCAAC
The DNA here is from genome assembly GCA_046348855.1 of Paracoccaceae bacterium. Classification (GTDB taxonomy): domain Bacteria; phylum Pseudomonadota; class Alphaproteobacteria; order Rhodobacterales; family Rhodobacteraceae; genus TMP-24. The sequence continues at coordinate 50,247 of JAXMDK010000021.1, forward strand.
GCATGGCCGCGACGCTGCGCGAGGAAATGGCGGCGCTGCCCAAGATCCGCGACCGCGACGCCGACGCCGCCCAGACCGCGCTGGTCTCCTCCATCCGCGACCTGGCCGAGGCGGGCGAACTGGTGATGATCGCCGATGAGGAGGAGGACTAGACGGCGCTGCCGCACGCCGACCGCTTGCGGCAGCGGCCTGGCCCGCTTATATTCCCCCTGCCGGGGGTTCGCCCGCGGCTATGGACATAAACGCGCTCGTAATAAACGGATCGGACCCGGGGGCGGTACCCGGCGGCTCCACCAAACCCCGTGTTGGCGGGTCATGGGGCCGAAACAGGATCGACGAACGCCTAAAGGGGTTTGCTTTGTCCCGGTGAGGTACCACCGTTATCGGTCCAAAATGTACAGTTGCCAACAACAACCGTGCTCCGGCTATGGCTCTGGCTGCGTAAGCAGCTCGGGTTGCCGAAACCAAGTCCTTGCGCTTAGCCGCGCAAGGCGGGGTCCGCAGGCACCTGGCAACAGAAGCCTGCACCTTCCCCGCCCGCCGCCGCATTGAAGGGTCTTGGCCCCGCTGCCCTGCCTCGCTGCAGCACAGGATCGCAGCCGTATCAACGGGAATCCACAGTGGCGCATGAGCGCGAGGTCGCTGCCTCGCGCGGCCGGCGGTCGGATTCAACCTGCCCCGGCCGCGCCATGCGGCGCGGCGGCCTCCGGCGGGGATATTTCAGGACAGAAAGTGACCGCCCCCACTTTCTGCCGGCAAATATCCCGGGGTCCGGGGCAGAGCCCCGGTCGCGTTCCCCGATCGGTCTGGCAATGAAACCTGACCCGCGATGCTTCGAGTTGATGCGGTCTTGCCTCGGGAGGCACGGCCCCTCGGCCAAGTTCAGCCTGCGCGGGCAATCGCCGGGACAGATTCGCCCCAAAGGCCCCCTGATGCGCTATTCTTTTCCCGTGCGATTTCAGCAGGGAGGCGATCATGTGTGGCCATTGCTTCATTGTTCCAAAAGACGTTCTCGAACGGCTGTCGCGTAACGAAAGCCTGAGCGACAGCCTGCGGGCCGCGCTGAGGCGCACCGTCAGGCTCGATACCGAAATCCGCCGGCTGCGGGCGCAGAACCACCGCCTGACCCGGCTGGGCCGGCAGCTGGCGGCCGGGCCGACGCCCGCCGCCGCTCCGGTCGCGCCAGCGGTGCTGGTGTCCGATTGCCGCCACGGCACGACCCTGCCGGGCCTGCCGGTTGCCAACCCCGGCACTTCCGCCGACTCGACCGCCCGGACGGTCTTTGACGAGACCACCGCGCTCGCCCGGTTCTACGCCCAGGTCTTCGGCCGCAATTCGATCGACGACGCCGGGATGACGCTCGCCTCGTCGATCCACTACGGCGTCGACTACAACAACGCCTTCTGGAACGGCGTGCAGATGACCTATGGCGACGGCGACGGCCATATCTTCCTGGATTTTTCTCGGGGCAACGACGTGATCGGGCACGAGATCACCCACGGCGTCACCCAGCACACGATCCAGCTGGGCTACACCAACGAAGCCGGCGGCCTGAACGAAAGCCTGTCGGACGTGTTCGGCTCGATGTTCCGCCAGTGGCAGGCGGGGCAGGGCGTGACCCAGGCCGACTGGCTGATCGGCAAGGACATCATGGGACCGGACTCCGTGGCGCGCGGTTACAGTTGCCTGCGCGACATGGCCGATCCGGCGGCGGCGCATTGCCTCGCGCCGCAGATCACCCATTTCAGCCAGTTCAGGAAGGGCATGGACCCCCACCACAGCAGCGGCGTGCCGAACCTGGCCTTCACCACCGCCGCGCTGGCGCTGGGCGGAAAGAGTTGGGAGAGGCTCGGCCAGGTATGGTATAGGGCGATGACGGGCTATCGCCCGGCGCCGAACATGAAGATGGCGGCATTCGCCGGCCGCACCCGCACCGCCGCCGCCACGCTTTATCCGGGCGACGCGGCGGTGGCAGGCGCGGTCGACCAGGGCTGGAGGAAGGTCGGTCTGTGACGGACGGGGGGAAGGCGGGGGCGGGCGATTGCGTCGATGTCGAACGGATCGGCGGGTTCGCCGGGTTCGGCGGGCCGGCGGCGCGGATCAGAAGCCACGGCTCGCTGCCGCTGTCGGCGCTGAGCCATGCCGACCGCGCGCTCCTGGAGCGGCTGATGGCCGGGAAGGGTCCGGCCCGCCCGACGCCGGACGAATTCCTGTACCGGATCACCCGCCAGATCGGCGCCAGCACCACCACCGTCGAGGTCGCGGAATCGCAGGTTCCGGCGGCGCTGCGCGCCTGCGTGCGCGACGAACTGCTGTGACGACGGGCCTTCCTGCCCGGCCTTGAAGCTCGCCCGCCGCGCGCCTAGTGTCGCGCCCAATCGAAAGGGCGGGACATGGCCGGACAGCGCAGCATATTCGAGGATGTGGGAAGCCAGGCGAAGGCGCCGCCGCCGCCACAGGGCGGGATGATCGACGCCGGCCGGCGCGGGCGGGGTCCGGTGCGGATCTGGCTCTGCATCATCTTCGCGCTGGTCGCGGCAATGATCCTGGTCGGTGGGCTGACCCGGCTGTCGGACGCGGGCCTGTCGATCACCGAATGGCGGCCGGTCACCGGGGCGATCCCGCCGACGACCGACGCTGACTGGCAGGCGGAATTCCAGAAATACCAGCAAAGCCCGCAGTTCCAGCTGATGAACAGCCGGATGGACTTGCCGGCCTTCAAGCGCATCTTCTGGTGGGAATGGGGCCACCGCCAGCTTGGCCGCACCATCGGCCTGGTTTGGGCACTGGGGTTTTTGTTCTTCTGGGTGACCCGCCGCATTCCTGTGGGCTGGGCCAGGCGGATCTTGGGGCTGGGGCTGCTCGGCGGGCTTCAGGGCGCGGTCGGCTGGTGGATGGTGGCCTCGGGCCTAACCGGGCAGATGGTGTCGGTCGCGTCCTACCGGCTGGCGGTCCATCTTGGCATCGGCTTTGCCATCCTCGGGCTGACCGGCTGGTTCATCCTGTCGCTCTCGCGGCCGGAAAGCGCGCTGTTGCAGGCCCGCCGCCAGCAGGAGCGACAGTTGGTGGCACTGTCGACCGGGCTGATGCATGCGGTCTTCCTGCAGGTGCTGCTCGGTGCGCTGGTCGCCGGGATCGACGCGGGCCGTGCCTTTCCGACCTGGCCCCTGATGGGCGAAAGCTTCTTTCCGGCGGACGCCTTCTATGTGCCGGGCGGCGGCAGCCTGTGGCGGGCTTTCTTTGAAAATCCGGGGCTGGTGCAGTTCATGCACCGGATCATGGGCTATCTGGTCTTTGCCTTTGGCGTGGTGGCGGTGCTGAAAGGCCGGCGCTCGGCCCATGCGACAACCGCCGGGGCCTTCCTCGCCGTGGGGGCGATGCTGCTCCTGCAGGTCACGCTGGGCATCCTGACAGTGCTGCACGCAGCACCCCTTGGCCTCGGCATCGCCCATCAGACCGGGGCCATCGTCCTGTTCACGCTGGTGCTGCGGGCACGTCACCGGGCGCTCTACCCGATCGTCACTTCCATCCGGGACCAGAAACGATGACTGCTTTCGCCGAACTGATGGCCTTCCAGCGCGAGACCGAGGCGCTGGCCCAGATCGCCGGCCGGCTGGGCTGGGACCAGGAAACGATGATGCCCCGTGGCGCCGCCGACCAGCGCGGCGAGGAGATGGCGGCGATCGAGGGCGTACTGCACGCGCGGCGCACCGATCCGCGGCTGGGCGACTGGCTGGCCGCGGCTGAGCCGCCGGACGCGGCGGGGGCG
>JAXMDK010000022.1:0-53927 GCA_046348855.1 Paracoccaceae bacterium
GAGATTCGCCGCCTGCCGCTGTTCCGCAACATGATGGAGGCCACGTTTGGCCTTCTGATCGAGCGCGCCTATGTCCAGGCCTTTCCCGCCGGCCTGCAACTGATCCGGCAAGGCGACCCGGCGGATTTCCTGCATGTGCTGGTCGAAGGCTCGGTCGAGCTTTACGCCTCGTGGGCCGACCAGCATTGCACGATGGGCGTGCTGCGGCCGCTGAACATCTTCATCCTGGCCGCCTGCATCCGGGATGCACCCTGCCTGATGTCGGCCCGCACGCTGGAACGGTCGCGGGTGCTGCTGATCCCGGCGGCGGACGCGCGCACGATCTTCCGGCGGGATACCGAGTTTTCGATCGCGGTGATCGACGAACTTGCCGCGGCCTACCGCGACACGGTGCGCCAGATCCACAATCTCAAGCTTCGCACCGCCCGCGAACGGGTGGCGGCCTATCTGCTGCGCCAGTCGCAGCGGCTGAACGACGCGGCGGGGTTTCACCTGCCCTTCGAGAAGCGGTTCCTGTCTTCCTACCTCGGCATGACCCCGGAAAACCTGTCGCGCACCCTGAAGTCGCTGGAAGGCGAAGGGGTCAAGGTCGATGGCGCGCGGGTGATCATCACCGACCGGGCAAGGCTGGAATCCTACGCGCGGCTGGATCAGGTTCTGGACGGCGCCGACCCGGCCGCCACCGCCTTCGGTCCGACCGGGGCGGAAAGCACCCGGCCGGAAGCAATGCAAATCAGGGGATCAGCCGCGCGATGATCAGGTCGGCGGCCGCTTCCGGGCTGATCTCGGTGGTGTCGATGCGGATTTCCGGGGCCTCGGGGGCCTCGTAGGGCGAATCGATCCCGGTGAAGTTCTTCAGCTGGCCGGCGCGTGCCTTGGCGTAAAGCCCCTTCACGTCGCGCTTTTCGGCCACGTCCAGCGGCGTGTCGACGAAAACCTCGACGAATTCGCCGGGTTGCATCATGCCGCGCACCATGTCGCGCTCCGACCGATAGGGCGAGATGAAGGCGGTGATCACGATCAGCCCGGCATCGGTCATCAGCCTGGCGACCTCGCCGACGCGGCGAATGTTTTCCACCCGGTCGGCCTCGGTGAAGCCCAGATCCTTGTTCAGCCCGTGCCGCACGTTGTCGCCATCCAGAAGGATGGTGTGACGGTTCATCCGCGCCAGCTTCTTTTCGACGATGTTGGCGATGGTCGACTTGCCCGAACCGGACAGGCCGGTCAGCCACAGCACGGCCGGCTTCTGGTTCTTCATCGCCGCGTGGTGGTCGCGGGTGATGTCGGTCGCCTGCCAGTGGATGTTCTGCGCCCGGCGCAGCGCGAAGTGGATCATCCCGGCCGCCACCGTATGGTTGGTGTGCTTGTCGATCAGGATGAAGCCGCCAAGATCGCGGTTTTCCTCGTAGGGCGCGAACGGAATCTGCCGGTCGGTGGTCACCACCGCGACGCCGATCGCGTTCAGGTCCAGCGTCTTCTTGGCCAGATGCTCCTGGGTATTGACGTTGATTTCATACTTCGGCGCGTGGATCGTGGCCGAGACTGTCTGTGTGCCGATCTTCAGCCAGTAGGCACGGCCGGGCACCATTTCGGCCTCGTCCATCCAGACGAGGGTAGCATCGAACTGGTCGGCCACTTCCAGGGGCGACTGCGCCGCCACCAGGATCCCCCCGCGCGAGCAGTCGAGTTCGTCCTCCAGCGTAAGGGTGACGGATTCGCCCGCCACCGCCAGATCGCGGTCGCCGTCCATCGCCACGATCCGCGCGATCTTCGAGGTCTTGCCCGAGGGCAGTTCGCGCACCGCATCGCCCGGCCGCACCTGGCCGCTGGCGATCATCCCGCAGAAGCCGCGGAAATCGAGGTTGGGGCGGTTCACCCATTGCACCGGCATGCGGAAGGCGCCCTGCTGGTCGCGCGCCGCGTCGACATCGACGCTTTCCAGATGCGGCAGAAGCGCAGGGCCGGTGAACCACGGGGTGTTTTCGCTGAGCGCGGTGATGTTGTCGCCCTTGAAGCCGGAAATCGGGATCGCGGTGAAATCCTTGATGCCGATGCCCGCGGCAAAGGCCGCATAATCGTCGCGGATGCGTTCGAACGTGGCGCGGTCATAGCCCACCAGGTCCATCTTGTTCACCGCCAGCACGATTTGCCGGATCCCCAGAAGATGCACCAGATAGGAATGCCGCCGGGTCTGGGTAAGCACGCCCTTGCGCGCGTCGATCAGGATCACCGCCAGATCGGCGGTCGAGGCGCCGGTGACCATGTTGCGGGTGTATTGTTCATGGCCGGGCGTGTCGGCGACGATGAACTTGCGCTTTTCGGTGGCGAAGAAACGATAGGCCACGTCGATGGTGATGCCCTGCTCGCGCTCGGCGGCCAGGCCGTCGACCAGCAGGGCGAAGTCGATCTCCTGCCCCTGCGTGCCCACGCGGCGGCTGTCGGCCTGCAGCGCCGCCAGCTGGTCCTCGAAGATCATCTTGCTGTCATAGAGCAGCCGGCCGATCAGCGTCGACTTGCCGTCGTCGACCGAGCCGCAGGTGATGAACCGCAGCATGGTCTTGTGCTGGTGGGTGGCCAGATAGGCCTCGATATCCTCGGCAATCAGCGCGTCGGTCTTGTAGATCGGTTCAGGCGTGGTCATGGCGTCCTCAAGATCTGGAACGATGGGAAAAAGCGGTCAGAAGTAGCCTTCCTGCTTCTTCTTCTCCATCGAGGCGGTCTGATCGTGGTCGATCGCCCGGCCCTGGCGTTCCGAGGTGGTGGTCAGCAGCATTTCCTGGATGACTTCGGGCAGCGTCCTAGCGTTGCTTTCCACCGCGCCGGTCAGCGGATAGCAACCCAGCGTGCGGAAGCGGACCGAACGCATCTCCGGCTCCTCGCCGTCGCGCAGGCGGAAGCGGTCGTCGTCCACCATCAGGATCAACCCGTCGCGTTCCACCGTCGGGCGCGGCGCGGCGAAATAGAGCGGCACGATCTCGATGTTTTCCAGATAGATGTATTGCCAGATGTCCAGTTCGGTCCAGTTCGAGATCGGAAAGACCCGGACACTTTCGCCCTTGGCCTTTCGGGCATTGTACAGCCGCCAAAGCTCGGGCCGCTGGCTTTTCGGGTCCCACCTGTGGGTGGCCGAGCGGAAGGAAAAGACCCGCTCCTTGGCGCGCGATTTCTCCTCGTCGCGCCGGGCGCCGCCGAAAGCCACGTCGAAGCCGTAGAGGTCCAGCGCCTGTTTCAGCCCTTCGGTCTTCCACAGGTCGGTGTGCAGCGATCCGTGGTCGAAGGGGTTGATGCCCTTCTCCACCGCCTCGGGGTTCTGGTAGACCAGCAGTTCCATCCCGGCGGCCTTGGCGGCGCGGTCGCGCAGCGCATACATGTCGCGGAACTTCCAGGTCGTGTCGACATGCAGCAGCGGGAAGGGCGGCGGGGCCGGGTAGAAGGCCTTCTTCGCCAGATGCAGCATCACCGCGCTATCCTTGCCGACGCTGTAGAGCATCACCGGCTTTTCCGCCTCGGCGGCCACTTCGCGCAGGATGTGGATGCTTTCGGCTTCCAGCCGTTGCAGGTGGGTCAGGGTCTTGGTGGTCATGCCGCGCCTCGGTCGAATTGCCTTGCCGGGGGAATAATGCGATAGCCAGGCAATGTTTCCCCCCATATGGGGGGTAAATTCCGAAAAAGGGAGTCTGGCCGTGGCCGATGACGCCGAACTGGTCGTGGCGCTGATGCTGGCCGCCACCGGTCATGCCGGTCAGGGTGGCGAAGCGCCGACGGATTTCTGGCCAGCCTTCCTGGCCCGGCTGGCCCGCGCGATCCAGGCCGAAAGCCTGACGCTGGCGCTGCAGCCCCCGGACGGGCCGGCGCAGGTCTGGACGCACGGGTCCGCCCCGGGGCTGCCCGATCCGCGCGACGTGGCCCGGATGCGGGTCGACCGGGTCTATTCCCGGATCGACCTGCCCGGCGCCGCGCCCGATGGCCCGCCGCTTCGCGCGCTGCGCTGCCCGGTGCCGGGCGGCGGGCAGATGCTGCTGATGGCGGAGCGCGCGGGCGCCGATTTCCGCGCCATCGACGCCGTTCGCCTGTCGGGCCTGGGCCGAACGATGGCCCGCGCGCTGGCGACCTGGCAGGCGCTGCGGGTCGAACGGGCACATGCCACGCGGGACCACCTGGCGCTAAGGGCCCAGGGAATCGGCTGGCTGCTGCTGAACCCGTCGGGGCGGGTGCTGGCAGCGGCGGACGGGGCCGAGGGCCTGGCCCTGCGCGCCGGCCTGCGGCTGCGCGCCGATGGCTGGCTGGACGTGGCCGATCCCGATACCGCCGCCGGACTGCAATCGGCGCTGTCAACGGCACAGGCCGCCGGCCGGACGGTGCCGGTGCCGACGCGCGATCCGGCGATCCGGCTGGCGGTCCAGCCGGCCCAGCACATCGGCAACCCCGCGCTGATCCTGTGGCTGCGCGCGCCCAAGCCCCTGCGTGACCGGTCAGCGGAAACCCTGGCTCAGGGTTTTCAGCTGAGCCGCAGCGAGGCGCGGCTCGCCGCCCGCATCGCTGACGGGCAAAGCCTGGCTGAAGCCGCCGCCGATCTGGGCTGGACCATCGAAACCGCTCGCAGCTGTTCCAAGACGCTTTATGCCCGGCTTGGCGTCCGCGGCCAGACCGGCGTGGCGCTGGCCCTGCACACCAGCCCACTGTGGCTGGCCGCCGGACCGGACTGAAACGCCGGCTTCACTTGATACATATCAAGGCGCGCCACCGTCGGCTGCGCAACCTTGCCCCCCATGCCATCCCAGGCCGCGCCCTTCCTGTCGCGTTTCTTCGCCGCCGAGCGTCGCGCCTGGCGGGGTGAGATGGAGTTGTGGCGAGTCTTCTGGGGCTATGGCGTGCTGGCCAGCCTGGTGCTGATCGCCCTGTTCGCCACCGCGATGAACCTGGGCGAGAAACTGTTGCAGCAGGCCCTGATCCTGACCTTCGCCGCCTATACCGTCTGGATTCTCGTGGCGATCTGGCGCTGCGCCCCGAATGCGCTACCCTACTGGGGCAACCTGGCGCGCCGGCTGACCCTGGCCTGGGCGCTGAACGCAGGGCTGGTTCTGACCTTTCTGGAAATCGATCTGGTGCTCGGCCATGTCAATTGACCCCACCCCCGCCATTTCAAGTCCACGGCCTCGCGCCATCGCCGTCTTGCGCACCGGCGCAGCGTCGCTGTTTCCGGGCTATTTCGCACTGGTGATGGCCACCGGCGTGGTGTCGATCGCCTGTCAGTTCATGGGGCTGCGGCCGGTGGCCTTGGCGCTGATCGGGGTGAACTGGATCGCCTGGCCCACGCTTGTGGTGCTGACCGCGATCCGCGCTACGCAGTTCCGCCCGCTTCTGCTGCGCGACCTCTCCGACCACCAACGCGCCCCGGGTTTCTTCACCCTGGTCGCGGGGACCTGCGTCCTCGGCACCCAGAACGTCGTGGTCCTTGGCGCGCGAGAGGTGGGCACCGCGCTGTGGTGGCTGGGGCTGATCCTGTGGTTCGTCATCATGTACAGCTTCTTCACCGCCGTCACCGTGCGCCGGCGCAAGCCCTCGCTGGCACGCGGGATCAACGGCGCCTGGCTGATCGCCGCAGTGTCGACCCAGGCCGTGGTGGTGCTGCGCGGCGTCATCGACACCGCCGCGCCGCCGCCGATGCTGGTGCAGTTTCAGGTCGTGGCGATGTTCCTGATCGGCTGCATGCTGTATCTCGCGATCATTCCGCTGATCTTCTATCGCCTCACCTTCGTGGCGATGAACCGCGAGGATTTCACGCCCCCCTACTGGATCAACATGGGCGCCGTGGCGATCACCGCGCTGGCGGGTTCGGTCCTGATCCTGCGCGGCCAGACCTGGCCGATCCTGGGGCCGCTTCTGCCGTTCCTGCACGGCTTCACCTTCTTTTTCTGGGCCGTGGCCAGCTGGTGGATCCCCTTCCTGCTGGCGCTGTTCCTCTGGCGCTATGTCTGGCTGAAGGACCGTTTCACCTATGATCCCACGGTCTGGGGCATGGTCTTTCCGCTGGGCATGTACACGACCTCGACCTTCCAGTTCAGCCACGCGATGGGCTATGCCTTCCTGGAGCCCCTGCCACATGTGCTGGTCTTTCTGGCGCTGGGGGCCTGGAGCCTGGGTCTGCTCGGCCTCCTGCGCCGGATCGGCCGGGCGCTGCGCAACCCCGCGCCGGCCTGAGCCCGTCGCGCAATCTGGAATTAGTCTCATTCCAATCTATTGATTCAAAATATGTTTTTGATCTGAATCAAATCCGGCCGCCAAGTCCGGCGTCAGGATCGCGCGATCGCAAGAGGGGGCGGATGAGCCGGAAAGCCGCATCAACCGGGAATGTCGATCCGGCGGGCTGTCCCCTGCGCCGGCCACCACACCCGTCGCTGCCGGTCAAGCCACCCGCGCGGCCCGAGCGCGTATCGCTGATCTCCTATCTCTGGCGGTTCCGGCGCGACATCCTTTCGGCGCAGCCGGCGCGGCTGTACCGCGCCTGGATGGCCGAGATGCGCACGCCCTTCTTCACCTCGTTCCTGTGCAACGACCCCGATCTGGTCGATCTGGTGCTGACCCGCCGGGCTGGCGATTTCCCCAAATCGGGCCGGCTGTTCGACGGGCTGACGCCGCTTCTGGGCCATTCGATCTTCATCGCCAACGGCGCCGAATGGGAACGCCAGCGCCGCATCATCGACCCGGCCTTCGCAAGCGGCCGCCTGCGCGAGGTGTTTCCGGCGATGTGGGATGCGGCGGTGGCGGCGGCGGACCGGCTGGCGCCCCTGGCCGACGGCCGGCCACTGGATGTGGAACCGCAGACCAGCCATGTCGCGCTGGATGTGATCTTCCGCGCGCTGTTCTCTATCCCGGTCGAACATGCCACGGCGCAGGCGGTCTTTGCCGCCTTCCGCGCGCATCAGGCCTCGCGGCCGATGGTCAATGCCGGCACCCTGTTGCCCTTGCCGAAATGGCTGCCGCGCTGGCGCAGCGGCAAGACCCGCGCCACGGCGGCGCAGATCCGCGCCCTGGTGCGCGCCCTGGTGGACCGCCGCGCCACTCAGATCGCCCAAGGCTGGGCGCCAGACGACCTTGCCACGCGGATCATGACCACGCCCGACCCCGTCGACAGCAGCCGCTTTTCCCCCGCGGAAATGGCCGATCAGGTCGGCATCTTCCTGCTGGCCGGGCACGAGACCTCGGCGGCGGCGCTCGCCTGGGCGCTGTATCTGATGGCGCTCTACCCCGATTGGCAGGACCGTGTGGCTGCCGAGGCGCAGGCGGCGATCGACCCCGAGCGGATCTATTTCTCCACCGTCTCGAAGCTGAAAACGGCCCGCGCCGCCTTCCGCGAGACGTTGCGGCTCTATCCGCCGGTGCCGATGTACCTGCGCGAGGCCGCCTGCCCGGAAACCTTCCGCGACCGCAAGGTGCCGAAGGGCGCGCAGATCGTGATCAGCCCCTGGCACCTGCACCGCCACGAACGGCTGTGGGACGATCCCGACGCCTTCGACCCGACCCGCTGGGACCGGCCCGAGGGGCGGGAAAGCTCGCGCCTGGCCTATATTCCCTTCTCGGCCGGTGCCCGCGTCTGCCCCGGCTCGGCCTTCGCCATGACCGAGGGCACACTGATCCTTGCCATGATCCTGCGCCGGTTCCGCGTGGCCCTGGTGCCGGGGCGCGCGCCGATGCCGGTGGCGCAACTGACCGTCCGTGGCAAGGACGGCATCTGGCTGAGCCTGACCCCCCGCACCCCCGAGCCCCTATGACCCGCACACCGCTGCCCGCCGCCTGGCCCTTCTGGATCACCCTGACCTTCGTGCCGCTGGCCGTCATGGCCATTACCCGCGGCGGCGTCTGGATCGCGCTGATCCCGCTCTGGGGCTGGGGAGCGATGCCGCTGCTGGATCTGGCGCTTGGCCGCAACATGGCCAATGCCGACCCCGAAACGCCCGACGCCGCCCTGTTCCGGTTCCGCCTGCTGACCTGGATCTGGTTCCCGATCGAGGCGGCGCTCGTGTTCGGCGCAATCTGGTATCTGACCCATGTCGCCGCCTTTCCCCCGGCCGAGAAGCTGGCGGTGATGTTCGGCATCGGCGTCACCACCGGAACCGTGGGCATCGTCTATGCGCACGAACTGTTCCACAAGGCCAGCCGGATGGAGCAGACCTTGGGCGACCTGCTGCTGGCCATGGTGCTTTATTCGCATTTCCGCACCGAACACATGCTGGTGCATCACCCCTGGGTCGGCACCCCGCGCGACACGGTGACGGCGCGCTACAACGAAGGCTTCCTGCGGTTTTTCCCCCGGGTGCTGGTGCAGGGGCCGGGCTCGGCCTGGCGGGCGGAGCGCGCGCTGCTGGCGCGGGCGGGGCGCGGGGCCTTCGACCGGCGCAACCCGTTCTGGCGCTACGCCGCGCTGCAACTTGCGGCGCTGGCGCTGGCCTTCGCGCTTGGCGGCTGGGCGGGCGTGGGGCTCTTCGCCTTTCAGGCACTGGTCGCGGTCTGGCAACTGGAACTGACCAATTACGTCGAACATTACGGCTTGACCCGCCGGCATCTCGGCCAGGGCCGCTACGAGCCGGTGGGGCCACAGCACAGCTGGGATTCCACCCACCGCGTCTCGAACCTGCTCCTCATCAACCTGCAGCGCCATGCCGATCATCACCTGCACCCGATGCGGCGCTTTCCGCTGTTGCAGGCCTATGACGCCGCCAGGGTGCCGCAGCTGCCCACCGGCTATCCGCCGATGACGGCGCTGGCGATGGTGCCGCCGCTGTGGCGCCGGCTGATGAACCCCCGCGTGCGCGCCTGGCGCCGCCGGCACTACCCTGACATCAGCGACTGGAGCGCCTACAAGAGGCTCGATCTGCCGCTGCCCCACGGCGCGGGATGAGCAGGCGGTTCACTTTCCGATCTGCACCGACCTGACAGGACGCACGGCCCGTGCGTCGGGGCCGATCGGCGCATCGGCCGATCCAGGCAGCGGCGTGCCGGCGCGTTCAACTGCGCGAGCGAAGCCGGCGATCGCTGTATTGTAGTTCTGCCGGCGAACATGATTCTGGCGCCGCCGCCTAGAACCTGTCCCATGGCGCTTCCTTCCATTCCCAGGAAAAGACCGCACCATCACACCACGGGATCAAACACCTAGAAATCCAGCCCGAGATCCAGGACCGGCGCCGAGTGGGTCAGGGCGCCGACCGAGATATAGTCGACCCCGCTTGCCGCCACCTCCGCGATGCGTCCAAGCGACATGTTGCCCGACGCTTCGAGGAGCGTGCGGCTTCGCGCAAGCGTCACCGCGCGGGCGAGGTCCGGCGTGGTCATGTTGTCGAGAAGCACGACATCGGCGCCCCCTTCGTCGAGCACCTCGGCCAGCTGGTCGAGCCTATCGACCTCGATCTCGATGCGCATCATGTGCGAACGGGCTTTCTTGGCGGCCTGCAGGGCGGCGCGCACGCCGCCACAGGCGGCGATGTGGTTGTCCTTGATCAGGATCGCATCCGAAAGACCGAAGCGGTGGTTCGACCCGCCGCCGTGCCGCACCGCCTCTTTCTCCACAGCGCGCAGGCCCGGCGTCGTCTTGCGCGTGCAGGTGATGCGGGCGTGGGTGCCGCGCGTTTCGGCAACGAAGGCGGCGGTCAGCGTGGCGATGCCCGAGAGCCGCCCGGCAAAGTTCAGTGCGACCCGTTCGCCCATCAGGATTGAACTTGCACTTCCCGTCACGCGCAGCAGGGTCTGGCCGGCGGTGGCGACATCGCCATCCCGAACCGGCATTGCGATGTCGAGGCCGGGATCGACCAGCCGAAAGGCCATCGCCGCAAGACGCAGTCCCGAGACGGTTCCGGCGGCCCGCGCGTTCAGCCGGGCGGCATAGGTCAGCCCGTGGGGGATCACCGCGCGACAGGTGGCGTCGCCGGTGGGGCCGAGATCTTCGACCAGTGCGGCGCGGACCAGCGGTTCCAGAAGCAGATCGGGCAACATTTCAGATGGTTTCCTCGGTGGCGCGCAGAGCCGATGCCCGATCCAGGGTAAGGCGGGTGCGATGCGCCTGCGCGGGATCGGTCTGCGGGCAGTCGGCGCGGTAGTGGCCGCCGCGGCTTTCGCGGCGCAGGAGCGCGGCGGCGGTGATGAGGGTGGCGGTGGCAAGCATGTTCGCCATCGCCTCGGACGGCGGGGCGTGGCGCCCGATATCGGCAATGTCGCTCAGCGCCTGGCGCAGGCCTTTTCCGGTCCGCACGACGCCGACCCGGTCGGTCATCACATGACGGAGACGCGCGATGGCCCGTTCATCAAGCGGATGGCCGCCCTTGGGGAAGGCCAGGGTGACGGGTGGCGCTGGCTCGGGCGGCGGCAGGCCCGCCGAAATGTCGTCTGCCGCCCGCCGGGCAAAGACCAGGGCCTCGAGCAGCCCGTTCGACGCAAGGCGGTTGGCGCCATGAAGCCCGGTGCAAGCCGCCTCGCCACAGGCCCAGAGACCGGGAAGCGAACTGCGGCCGCACAGGTCCGTCGCGACCCCGCCCATGTGGTAGTGCGCGGCGGCGGCAACCGGGATCGGGTCGGCGACGGGGTCGATTCCGGCGCGCCGGCAGGCCCCAGCCACGGCGGGAAAGCGCGTCAGGATGGCCTTGCCAAGGCAAGCACGGGTGTCGAGCGCCGGATGCCGCCCTGCCCGCGTCTCGGCAAAGATCGCGCGCGCCACGATGTCGCGCGGCGCCAGTTCGGCATCGCCGTGGAGCGCCAGCATGAAGCGTTCGCCGCGATTGTTCACAAGCAGGGCCCCCTCGCCGCGCAGGGCTTCGGTGGCCAGGGGGGTGGGGTCCTCGCCGCTGGCGATGGCGGTGGGGTGGAACTGCACGAACTCGGGGTCGGCGATGACGGCGCCGGCCCGTGCGGCCATGCCGATGCCCTGCCCGCGGATGCGGGCGGGGTTGGTGGTGACGGCAAAAAGACCGCACGATCCACCGCCGGCCAGAAGGACAGCCGGCCCGCGAAGCGCGATCCGGCCGGAGGGGCCGTCGGCCTGTTCCAGCCAGATACCGGCGACGCGACCTTGGTCCAGGATCAGGCCGGTGGCCATGACACCCTCGGCGATCTGGATCGAAGGCGTTTCTCGGACGGCCGCAATCAACGTCGTCATGATCGCCTGCCCGGTCCGGTCGCCCCCGGCCCGGGCAACACGGGGCACGGCATGGGCCGCTTCGTGCGACAGGGCCAGATGGCCGCGTTCGTCGCGGTCGAAGGGGGTGCCCAGGCAGGACAAGTCCAGGACATGATCCCGCGCCAGGCGGGTGACCAGACGGGCCACTTCGGGATCGACGATGCCCGCCCCGGCGCGCTCGGTATCGGTGGCATGGGCCGCCGCGCTGTCGGGCGGGCACATGGCGGCGGCGATCCCGCCTTGCGCCCAGGCCGACGCGGCGCCATCGCCCAACGGATCGGGTGAGATCACCAGCGTCGGCCGGGGGGCAAGGCGCAGGGCCGCCGAAAGGCCGGCCAGTCCCGCGCCAATTATGAGCACGCGCCCCGTCGTCAGGTTCATGCCGCCGCCCTGCGGGAAATGTCGATCATCCGTTCGACGGCGATGCGCGCCCGGTCCGCGATGCCGGCCTCGACTTCGACCGGGGTGGTCATCGTGTGCAGCGACCAGAGCACCTTCTCGAGCGTGATCATCTTCATGTAGGGGCACATGTTGCAGGGACCGACGAACTCCACCTCCGGCAGGCTGTCGGCGATGTTCGAGGCCATCGAGCATTCCGTCACCAGCATCGCCCTGGCCGGCCGTTCGCGCGCCACATGGTCGATGATCCCCGCCGTCGATCCGGTGTAGTCGGCCTCGGCCACCACATCGGGCGGACATTCGGGGTGCGCAATGATCGTCACGTCCGGCTGGAAGGCGCGGAATTCCCGCAGGTCGGCGGCGGTAAACCGTTCATGGACGATGCATGCGCCGTCCCACCAGACGATCTTCTTGTGGGGGACCTGGCGGGCCACGTTCTGCGCCAGATATTTGTCGGGGGTCATGATCACCGTGTCGCCCGGCATTGCCGCGACGATCCCGGCCGCGTTGGCTGACGTGCAGCAGACGTCGGAGGCGGCCTTCACCGCCGCCGTGGTGTTGACATAGGAGACGACGGCCGCGCCGGGATGTAGCGCCCGCATCCGGGCGATCCCCTCGGGCGTGATCGATTCCGCCAGCGAACAGCCCGCCGCCATGTCCGGCATCAGGACGGTCTTGGCCGGATTGAGGATCTTCGAGGTTTCGGCCATGAAATGCACGCCGCACTGGACGATGACCTCGGCCTTGACCTTCGTCGCCGCGACGGCAAGCTGCAGGCTGTCGCCCACCACATCGGCTACGCCGTGGTAGATGTCGGGCGTCATGTAGTTGTGCGCCAGGATCACCGCGTTCCGTTCACGCTTGAGCCGGTTGATCGCCAGCACATAGGGCGCATGCCGCGCCCAGTCGGCAAGCGGCAAGACCCTGTCAGCCTTCGCGTGAATTTCCGCCGTCGCTTCGGCGGCCTTCAACGAAGGCGCAAGATCGTAGGCCGCTGCCAGGGTGCGGCGCATGTCTGTCAGGTCGGGCATCTGCATTCCCACGGTCGCCATATCCCCACGTGTCGGATGGCGGCTTCTACAATCTGTGTGCAGATCAATCAACCCATTGAAAGAAAACGATAATCATATGCGCGCAAACGAACTGCGGCCGTCGGGCTTGCCACGCGGGAAAGGCCCACGGCGAAACGGCTTCGGATGTAGAAGGCATGTCAGGGCAACGCCCCCGGTGAGCCATGACCTGACCGCGCGTTCGCGCCTACCGCAGCGGGGCATACCCGGAAAAGGCCGCCGTCTGGTCTCTCGAGCCGGATCGGCGAACGGCCCGACCTTCCCCTTCGCAGGTCGCGTCAGGCAGCCTCGGTCCGCAGACGACAGCTTGCGCGCAGGATCAGCGTTCCGGGAAACCGCTGGGTTTGCGCCGGTTGTTCGGGATTTTCCATCATTCCGACCAGGGCTTCGACCGCCGCATGGATCATCCTGTTGATCGGCTGCCGGATTGTTGTCAGCTGATGACCCGGCCAGTCCGCCGCCGGAATGTCGTCAAACCCGATCAACGAAAAGTCGCGTGGCGGCTCGAGCCCCAGCTCATGGCGCGCCGCGTGCAAGACTCCCAACGCCATCACGTCGCTGGCGCAAAACACCGCGTCGGGCCGCTCTTGCCGCGAAAACAGGCGCAGGCCCGCCTCGCGGCCGCTGGCAAAGGTGTAGTCACCGGCCTCTCGCAGGAATAGCGTCCGGCCTGCCTCGCCCAAGCGGTTGACGAAGCCCTCCTCGCGCTGGCGCGAGGTTGTGTCGCTGTCGTCTCCGGCGAGAAAGGCGATACGTTCGTGGCCGACCTCAAGGAGGAAATCGGCGGCGACCCGACCTCCCTCGCGGTTCTCGACCTGCACCGACGTGACGCCCAGATCGCCGGAACTCCGGTTGTAAAGAATGACCGGAATGCCGGCGGCACGACAGGAATCCGCCATGCGCTCGCTGAGAATGGCCGACAGGATCAACACGCCGTCGATCTTGAACCGCATCAGCGTTTCAAGGGCGGCATCGACCTCATCCTGGCTTTCGACGGTGAAAAGCAGGATCTGCCAGCCCCGGGCCTGGATAGTGCGGCTCAACCCGGCGACAGTATGCGCGAAGAACGGATCCTGCATCCGCGTCACGATCAGCCCGACCATGCCCGATTTCTGCTGTGGTTCGTTGCGGGCCGAAGACATCGACCGCGCGATGGCGTTGGGTTGATAGCCCAGCTCCTCTGCCGCCACGAGCACACGGTCGCGCGTCGCCTTCGCGATCGAGGCGCCCGGCGAGAAGGCCCGCGAGACGGCCGATTGTGAAACACCCGCCAAGCGGGCCACGTCGTAGGATGTGGCGGTCTTCCTGTCCATTGCTGCGGGCACTCCATCGTCATTGGCGCATGAATTGATGCAGCATAGCCGCTTTCAGCGCCAAAGACAAAGCGCCGCTGCAATCGGTCAGTCACCAATCAAATCCCGAGAAGATGGCGATTCTTGTTGATCACAGCCCCGCGTTGACATAGCATGAATGCGCATTCAACAAATTCGGAGATTCCGATGCTGTCGGAAGAAGAAAAGGACGAACTCTTTGATGCGATCTGCGACGGCGACCGGGAAACCGTGGTCTCGCTGGTGACCAGGGCGCGTGACGGGGGCGAGGATCTGGGCGAGCTTCTGAAGGAGGCCATGATCCCGGCGATGGCCCACGTGGGCGAGCTGTTCTCGGCCGGAGAGATATTCGTGCCCGAGATGCTGGTTTCGGCGCGGGCCATGCAGGGCGGCATCGACATCATCGAACCGATCCTCGCCGTCAGCGACCACGAACCGCTGGCGCGGGTCTGCATCGGCAGCGTCAAGGGCGACCTGCACGACATCGGCAAGAATCTGGTGGTGATGATGCTGAAAGGGGCCGGATTCGAGGTTGAGGATCTGGGCGTCGACGTCTCGAACGAGGCTTTCGCCGCGGCCTGCGACCGGGGCAATGCCGTGGTCTGCCTCAGCGCGCTTCTGACCACGACCAAGCCGCAGATGTTCCAGGTCATCAAGCATCTGAAGGACGCCGGCAAGACCGCCAAGGTGGTGATCGGCGGGGCCGTCATTACCCAGGATTACGCCAACACGATCGGCGCGGATGCCTTCGGCGAGGATGCGCCCGGTGCTGTAAAGGCGGTCAAGCGCGCGCTTGGCATGTCGAATTGACCCGCGCAGCGACAATGATGGCCGGACCGGCAATGCCCCCGTTTGCTGGGCCTGCCGACGACATCGAAGGCAACAACCTGGGCGACCTCGTCGCATCGGCCCAGGCCAGGGTCCGGCGGCAGGCGGCCTATATGGCCCTTGCGGCCAAGGGCGGGGCCAAGGCGGCCGCGATACACGACTGGCTTGAACAGGCGGCCACATGCGTGACGACACTGGCGCGCCCCCGGATCGTGCGACAGCCGCTTTCGGCCGTCGCCCGGCCGGACGGCATCCTGATCGCCGGCGGCATCCATGTCGTCGATCCCTCGCTGTCCGCACCCGTTGCAGGAGGTGGCCGGCTGGACGCCCTGTTGTGCACGCTGGGCTATGGGCAGGAGGCGGCGTTCGACTGGCTGGGCCGTGACTACGGTCTGCACCATGTGCAGACGGATGTTGCCCGCGAAACCCTGTTCGCCCTTGCCCGCGCGGCGGACCGGGCCTGCTTGCACCGGCTTCCCGGCTGGCGGCTCCGGCGCATTCCGGTCAGGACGCATGTGGCCTGCAGCCGGCAGCATCTGTGGGAACCGGCGCAGGTGCAGGCCCTGCTTGCGGCGTTCGACCAAGGCGATCCGGGGGTAGGACTGACCACGACCGGGTTCTTCCAGCCGCTGCACTCGCTGCTTTCCCTGACGCTGCTGCAGCCGCCGGCCAGGCCGGAGGGCCTTGCGGATCAGGGCCGCTTGTCCTGATCCGCAAACAGCGGGGCAAAACGGCGACGGTTGAACGGGTGCTCGGGATGGGTGCCATAGACCGACATGTAGGTGTCGCGATTCAGCCCCATCCCCTGCAGCACCGCCGCCAGAAGGAACCCGCCCGCTACGATCCCGGCGAAGGCCAGCGCGATCCAGGGGAGCCAGTATTGCGACAGACCCGTGGCCACCGCGCCGCCGGCGCAGAACAGCGCGAAATAGCCGCCGGTCTTGTGCCAGGCCTCGAACCACCAGCGCCGCGGCGTCATGTCAAAGTGATCTCCGCCCCAGGTCGCGCGATCCTCGGGGTTGGCGAGCGGGTCCTTGCGACCGCCGTGGCTACCCCGGAACCAGGCCGAAATCCCTTGCGCCAGCCCCAAGAGGATCGTCGCCAGACCGAACCAGCTGTGCAGGCTGCTTGAAAACCCGCCGGTCAGCGTGATCGCGAACCCCGCCCCGGCGACCGACAGCGCGATCACCAGATACAGAAGCCGCTTGTGGACGGTCCAGCACAGTTCCGGCCAGTCCCATTTCGGCGTTCCGCGCGGAATCCCGTAGGTCGCGGGCGCGATCTTGCCGAAGCGCAGGAACATCACCGCAAACGGCACGCACACGAACCACAGCGTGAACATCAGCGCCGCATGGTTGCCCCAGTGAAGCGGAATCGTGATGTCGAGCAGCGGAACGTGACCCTCGGCCGGAATGTCATGCTGCATGCCCGGCCTCGCGGAGCATTTTCAGATTGAAGATCAAATTCGGGTCGAGCGCGCCCCCAAGCCCGGCGATGACGTTCCTTGCCGCCACCACGCCCATGCGTTCGGCCGCCTCGGCGCTGAGCGCGGCGGAGTGTGGGCTGAGCACCACGTTCGACAGGCCCAGCAGAGGGTGATCCGGTGCCGGCGGTTCATCGCGGAAACAGTCCAGCGCCGCGCCTCCGGGGGCCATGCGCCCGGTCAGGGCGACGTGCAAGGCAGCCTCGTCAACCAGACCGCCGCGCGCGGCGTTCACGACGATGGCGGTGGGTTTCATCGCCGCCAACTCGGTCGCCGCGATCAGGCCACGGGTTTCCGGGGTCGCCGGTAGATGCAGGCTCAGCGCGTCGATCTCGGGCAAGACGGCACGCCAGTCGGCGACCGGGTGGCAACCCACGGCCACCACATCCGCTGGGGCAACGAAGGGGTCGAAGACCAGCACTTCCATGTCGAAGGCGAGCGCCCGCCGCGCCACCTCGCGCCCAATCCGGCCGAAGCCCAGAAGAAGCAGCTTGCGCCCGGCCAGTTCGCCCACGGCAAGCGTATCGCGGATCGCCCAGTTGCCACTGCGCACCGCCGCGTCATAGGGGCCGATGCGTTTGACCAAGGCCAAAAGCATCGCCAGGACCTGCTCGGCGACCGAGACGGCATTGACCGGCCCGACGATCGTCACCGGAACGCCGCGCGCGGCCAGTTCGGCAACCGGCAGGTTGTCGCAGCCGACGCCGTGGCGCGACACCACGCGCAGCCGCGACATCATCGCCGCCTCTTCTGCACGCAGCACGCCATAGCGGATCAGAAGCGCGTCGGCCTCGCGCAGCCGGTCCATCGGCAGGGCCGCGCCGGGATCGGCGATGACCTCGACCTCGAGCCCCGGCTCGGCCTGAAGCAGCGCCATGCCAGAGGGGTGGATCTTCCCTGCGACCAGAACCCGTGCCATCAGATGCCGTCCACTTCCATGATCGTCAGCCCCGCGTTCATGTCGGTCGTGTAGACCAGCCCGTTGCGGTCCACGTAGACATCGGTGGTGTCGACCACGCGCGGCCGGTTGGGGCGATAGTCCATCAGTTTCGCCGGCGCCGGCGGTACGCAGGCCGCGACCTCCTCGGGGCGGAACGGGTTCGAGATATCATAGACCCGCACGCCGGCATTCTGATAGCTGACGAACATCAGCTCCTCGCTCTGGAACCCTTCCGAGCGGTTTTCGTGCA
This sequence comes from Paracoccaceae bacterium, assembly GCA_046348855.1. GTDB lineage: Bacteria > Pseudomonadota > Alphaproteobacteria > Rhodobacterales > Rhodobacteraceae > TMP-24. The sequence goes on from JAXMDK010000022.1 coordinate 17,466, forward strand.
CGTTGTGCGGGCCGAACTGACCGCCCTTGCTCCGGTAATCCTCCTCGGCGGGGGGAAGGGTGGTGGCAATGCTCACCGGGTTCGTCGGCACCGAGATATCGTAGACCCAGTTGCGCTTGATCCCGTCCGCGCAATTGTCGGCCTGGGATTCCTCGACCACGAACATCAGGCCGCGGCCCGGCAGCGGCAGGGTGTTGTGGGTGTGGCCGGCAAAGGGTGGACAGGGATTGTCATGCGACAGGAACTTCGGGTTGTGACGGTCGGACACGTCGATCAGCGACAGCCCGCCATCGCGCCAGGCCGCCGCCGCCAGATCGCCCTTCACGATCGCATGGTGAAGCGCATAGCGGTACTTCGGATCCCAGTGCGGGGTTTCGCCGGCAGCAACGTTCATGCCGGGCAGCCAGAGCTGCGAAACGATCTCGGGCCTTTCGGGGCGGCGGAAATCGGCGATCATGAAGATGTCGTCGGAAAAGCCCGGCGGCAGGGCCGAGAAATAGACCCAGTCGCCGCCGTCCCAGAAGGTCCGGTGCACACCCAGCCCCGGCACTTCGAAGAACGCAATCTCGCGAGGGTTTGCGCGGTCGGAGATGTCGTAGATGCGCATACCGGCCGAGTAGGGCCTTTCGCCGGCGGTGATCTTGACCTTGTCGGCGACCGAGCCTTTGTAATAGGCGCCCGGATCGAAGGCGCCCGACGTCTCGACCTTCAGCATGTCGCACATGTTGTTGACGATCAGGATGTCGCCGTGGGTCTGAAGATGCTGGCTCCAGGTGCCCGCCGGCTGCGGGACGTGGCGGACGAAGCGCGGCGCCCTCGGGTCGCGCACGTCGATCACCGAAAAGCCGTTGTTGAAGACATGGCCGACATAGGCGAACCCGCCCGAGACCATGATCTGGATGCCGTCGGCCCGGCCGCCCTGGTCGGAATGGCCGAGGATGCGCATGTTCCGCGCGTGGTCGGGGGTCAGGGGGGCGGTCATGTCGGCTCTCCGTTCTTGCGGTGCCGGGCGAACCCGGCGACCAGTTCCCTTGCCCCGCCGATCAGGAAGCCGTGATCGGCGCCGGCCACGACGAAGCTGGCGCCATGGGCAGCCCAACGGGCAAAATCCTCGCCCGGCGCGCAGTAAAGCCCGGTGGCCGCCCCCGCCGCGCCCAGCACCTGCGCCGCCATCGCGTCGATCTCGGCGGAACTGAAATCGTCGCGCCCACAAGACAGGCTGAGGTCGGCGCGGCCGACGAACAGGGCATCGACGCCTTCGACCGCGGCGATGGCGGCGTGGTTGGCGACCGCCTCGCGGTCTTCGATCTGGCAGATCAGCACCACTTCATCGGCAGCCGCCCGGCGGTGCTCAGCCAGGGGTTTCAGGCCGTAGTCGCCCGCCCGCGTCGTGCCGGCGATGCCCCGCCCGCCGGGCACGTATCGGACGGCGTCGGCCAGCGCGCGGGCCTGATCCGCCGTGGTGACATGCGGCACCACCACGCCGGCCGCGCCGCTGTCGAGCGCGGCGAGGATGGTCGACGGCCGGTCGTCCGGCACCCGCACCAGCACCGCCACCTGCGCGGCCCGTGCCGCCAAGAGGCAGGCATCCACCGATGCGCGGTCAAAGGGCGCGTGCTCGCCGTCGAGGACCAGGAAATCCAGCCCCGTCGCGCCAAGGATCTCCACCATCACCGGATGTGGCGTCTTGACGAACGCGCCCAGAAGCGGCGCCTTCGCCGTCAGCCGGGCCCGGAAGCGTGCGTTCGGGCTCATGCGCCGCCCTCGCGTTTCAGCCGCTCGAAGTACGAGGCGTTGGTGGCCAGCGCGGCGTCGAGCGCCAAGGGATAGCGGCGCATCTCGTTCACCATGGCGAAGAAGGCCAGCGTGCTTTCAGGCGGAATGTCATGGCCGATGTTGTGGCAGGGCGCGATCACGTAGCCCCCGCCCGTCCCCAGATCGGTCATCCGCCGCGCGATTTCCCAGCGCAGTTCCGACGGAGTGGCGTTCGGCATCATCTGCTGTACGTCCATCGCCCCGTGAAAGGCCAGCCGGTCGCCGAAGCGCGCCTTCAGCGCGGCGGTATCCTCCATCCCGCTGGTCGAGGTCTGCACCGGGTTCAGGATATCCGCGCCGGTCTCGATCAGGTCCTCGATCAGGGGCAGCACCGCGCCGTCGGTGTGCATCATCAGGTACACGTCGGCCTGCGCCTTGATGTGCTGGTGAAGCCGGGTGTGGAACGGCTTGATCCGGTTGCGGTAGACCTTGGGCGAGATCAGGAGCGAGGTCTGCGTGCCAAGGTCGTCGGTGACATAGGCAAGCTGGACGTAGGGGCCGGCCTCGTCCATGAACCGGGTCCACATCCGGCACAGCAGGTCGGTGATCTTGCCCAGGATCGCATCGGCCAGTTCCGGGTTGATCACCAGGTCCATGAAGAATTGCTGATAACCGCGCATCTGCAACGCGCTCATCAGCGGCCCCGCCTTGATCGCGTCGGCGCCCAGCACATAGCCGGTGGTTTCGTACAGCTTCTTTGCCCGATCACGCAGGCCTGCGAACTGCGCGGGATCTTCCGGGTCCGGCCAGCAGGTTGCGGCGGCGACATCCTCGGGTGTTTCGCAATCGGCCAGCGGTGCCTTTGCCAGCGTGTCCACGGCGAAATGGTCGCCATGCGCCCCCCGGTAGGGCACCCCCCACATATCGACATAACCTTCGACATCGGTCCGTTCCGTCACCTGCACCCAGTTCGGCACCAGCCAGCGGAAATCCACCCCGAAATGCCTGAGCAGCGCCTCGTCCGGCACAACCGTCTGTGCCATCCGGTCGAGGATCAGATCACCATTGGCCAGGTCGAGCTGCGGCAAGAGACGACGCAGCGCCGCATAGTGCTTCTTGTGGATCGAGCCGATGTGCTTGCCCATGTCGAGCGGCACCCATTCCGGCCCGGTGCGCGTCATCGCGGCCAAGAAATTCTCGCGCGGTGTCATCGTCATTGCGGTTGCTTCCTTCTGCCGCCGCGATCCCGCTTGGCGGGCCGCTGCATCATGCATGCGCCTGCATCATGCATGAATTTCATGCGAAGTCAAGATGGTGGATTGCGGTAATATCCTTTTAACATTCAGAACAAATATTCTGCATGCGAATGCATAAATTGCTCGCGGTCGCTGACCTGGCGCGTGGTTGTTCATGGCAGAAGATGGCGCACCAAGCGTCCCTGACAACCCGGTACTGCTTTGGGACTGCCTCCGCAGGCGCCTCGGCCGGGTCGCTCACCGCCGCTGCGGTCCGCCCGGACAAGTCCGAACGGGTTCTCGCCTTCAGACCCGCGCCTTCTCGAACGCGCTCCAGGCCGCTTCAAACGCGGCGAAATCGAAGCCCGGCTTGCGGGCCGCATCAAGGATGATGCGTTCGGTCGCCAGAAGTCTTGAGATGGCGCCGGCCAATGCCGGGATCACCTCGGGCGGCACGACGACCGCGCCGTGTCGGTCGGCGTGAATCAGATCGCCGGGCGCCACGGTCAGGCCGAAGACCGTGACCGGCGTCCCGATCTCGCGCACATGGACGAAGCCGTGGCTGGGGCCGACCGACCCGGCGATCACCGGGAAGCCCGCGGGCAGGTCGCCCAGGTCGCGCATCACGCCGTTGGTCAGCGCGCCCGACAGGCCGAGTCCCTTGTGCACGGTCGTGTTGATCTCGCCCCAGTAGGCGCCGATGCAATCGGGGAAGTCCACGTCCTCGATCACCGCGACGGCAGGCGCCGGGGCCTCGGCCATGCTGCGGTAATAGGCCATGCGCCGGGCGCGGATCGTCTCGGGCGGCTCCGTCGACGGCGCCAGCGCCGCGATCTTCGCCGTCACCGCATAGCCGACGACCGGCGACTCGTCCGGCGCCGAGCACAGCATCGTGCCGCGGGTGAAGCCGGCAAAGCCCCGCTTGCCCTGCGCCACCTCGATCGTATTGCAGACGGTCGGCGTATCGACCGAGCGAAGAAGGGAAAGCAGCGCGTCGTCCATCAATCCTCCAGCCAGCGGACAAGTTCCGCCGTCGTTTCCGCAGGTTTTTCAAGCGTCGGCAGGTGCCCGGCGCCGTCGATCACCGCCAGCCGCGAGTGCGGCATCAGCCGGTGCATCAGGTCATGCCGGTCGCGCGGGCAGAGCCGATCCTCGACCCCCATCATGACCAGCGCGGGCCCGCGAAAGGCCGCAAGCGTCGCCGTCTGGTCAGGACGGTCGCGGAGCGCGCGGGACTGGCGGGCGAAGACTTCGGGACCGAGCGTCAGGGCCATGTCCATGCAGAGGTCAAGGATCGCCCCCTGCCCCAGCCCCTGCGCCAGATAATTCGGCTTCATCTCGTCACGCATGACCGCGGCAAGACCGCCGGAAAGGGCGCGTGCAATCTGCGGGTCGCGGCGGGCCTGCACTTCGGCCGCCTCGGCCAGCGGGTTGGTATCCAGAAGCGCCAGCCGTTCGACCCGCTGGGGCGCCTGGCGCAGAACCTCCATCGCCACGATGCCGCCCATCGACAGGCCGGCCAGCTCAAATCGCGGTGGTGCTGTGGCCAGGATCGCGGCGGCGAGATCGGCCATCGTCTCGGCCTCGGTGCAGGGCGCGTGCAACACGGCCCGGCGGCCGAATGCCGCCATCTGCGGCGCCCAGAGCCGGGCGTCGCACATCATGCCGGGGATCAGGACCAGGGGCGTCATCGCGCGCGGCGCGCCCCTTCCTTGAGCGTGGCGAGTTTCGCCCAAGCGATTTCGGGATCGACCGCGCCGAACCCGGCAAAGGTGCCGAAGCCGCAGTCCGATCCGGCGACCACCCGGTCGCGGCCCACGATCTGCGTGAACCGTTCCAGCCGCTGCGCGACCAGATCGGGGTGTTCGACGAAGTTCGTCGTCGTGTCGACGACGCCCGGCACCAGCACCTTGTCGTCGGGAATCTCACGCGCCCGGTCGCGGAAAACGGTCCATTCGTGGCCGTGGCGGGGGTTCGATGTCTCGAACAGGACATGGCGCGCCTTGGCCCGCATCAGGACCGGGAACACCTTGGCCATGTCGATGTCGCAGACATGCGGGCCTTCGTAATTGCCCCAACAGATGTGGATTCGGATGCGGTCCTGCGGCAGCCCGTCGAGCGCGTGGTTCAGCGCCTCGACATGGGCGGCGGCGACCTTGAGGAAATCGTCGTCGGAAAGGTCGGTAAACAGCATGTGGCGGCTGAGCGCGAGGTCGGGGCAGTCGAGTTGCAGGTCAAGGCCGGCTTCGATGATGGTACGGTATTCGTCGCGCATCGCATCGGCCAGTGCCGCCAGATAGGCGTCGCGAGAGGGGTAGAAACTGTTCTGGAGAAACAGCGAAATCACCCCCGGCGAGGCGGCGTTCATAAAGCCCCTTTCCACGCCATGCACCCGCATGGCGGCCTTCAGGTTGTTGATATCCTTATGTAATTCACCTTGGCCCTTCGATCTGACCGCGCCCGTGCACATCGGGCGGCTGTATTTCGGCGTTCCGCCTTCGCGGGCGAGCCGGTCGAGGAAGGTCGGGAACATCTTCAGGTCGGCCGGTGCGTTCCGGGGGCTGTCGCCGGCAAAGCCGGTGTAGCGGTCCTTGACATAGGTGGCGTAGGAAATTTTCGAGGTTTCCCCGTCGCTTACGATGTCGATGCCGGCTTCCTTCTGGCGACGGACGACCTCGCCGACCGCGTCGGCCATGCAGCGATCGAAGGCGGCCGGGTCATAGGGTTCGCCGCGTTCGCGGGCGAAAAGGAAGTCGACCACGGCCTGGCTGCGGGGCAGCGAGCCGACGTGAGTGGCAAGAAGCGGCATCAAGAACCTCCGTCTGGCATTCGTCCCGCACGGGTATGGCAAGCGTCTGGCATCCGTCCCGACAGACGCCGGGCAAACGGGGGCGGCGCCAGCGGCGCTGCCCCCGCCATCGTCACAGAAGCCGCCCGGTCAGGCCGGCCGGATCCTCGGTGGCAGTGACGCGGTAGAGCGATGCCTCGCCGGTCATCGACGGCGCCAGCGCATGCCGCTCGCCGGGCTTCACCAAGGCGGTGTCGCCAGGGTTCAGCACCGTTTCCGGCCCCCCCTCGATCCGCAGCCGCCAGTGGCCGCGCACGGGCATGAGCACCGCGTGGTGGTCGTGGGCGTGGAAATCGTCGGGGATCGAATTCCGCGACAGGAATTCGACCTCGAAACCGGGGCGGTCCTTCAGGACGCCGTCCCCGCCAATGACCTTGACCGGCTGCCTGTCGGACAGGGCCATCAGGTCCCAGTAGCGCGCGACATAGTTCGGGATCACGTCGGCCGTGGTCGGTTCGGGGAAGGTTTTCAGTTCCTCGTCGGTCAGGAGCGGCATGGGCGGCACACCGTCGGGCAGCTTCTGACCCTTTTTCGTGTCGTACAGCTTGCCGTTCTTGCCCAGAACCAGCCCGTGAGCCTTGGCGTCCTCGATCACCTGCGGCGCCCAGATCACGCCGCCGCCGGCGTCGTCGCCGCCAAGGATCGCCATAATCATCCCGTAATCGGTGCCGATGTTTTCAAACCCGCGGAAGATGCCGGTCGGGATGTTGAAGATGTCACCTTCCTCGGCGATGAACTCGCCCGCCGTGCCCCAGCGGCCCCAGAAGAACCGCCAGCGGCCCTTGAGCACGAAGAACACCTCGGCCGTGCGGTGCGAATGCAGCGAGTTGCGGCATTTCGGCGGCTGGCCCGCCGCGCCGATGTTGAAGCCGGGCGTGTCGCGGATATGGACATGCTGGTCGGGGCTTTCCGACACGCCGCCGCCGATGATGGTGAAGTTTTCCTTCTGGTTCGATCCGGGCGTGTGGGCGTCGATGAACGCGGTCTTGCAGGGGCGCAGGTCGCCGTAGCGGACGATCCGGGTTTCCATTTCCTGAGGGGTCATCTTGGTATTCTCCGTTCCTTGTTCCGGGTGTGGGGCGGACTCAGACCGCCCCGGTCGCCAGCAGGATCTGCTTCCAGATGGCGGTTTCGTCGTAGAGCGTGTATTCCCGGCGCAGGCCCCAGGGGCCGAACTCGGCATGGGTGATGCCCAGCAGATAGACCTCGGCCCCGGTCGGGATGCCGAAGCCGCCCCAGCCGGAATGCTTGCCATGCAGCGACCAGCGAACGGCGGCGCGCGGAGCGAACATCGGGTCATCGCGGCCGATCACGTGATGGATGGTGAAGGCGGCATCGGGGAAGGCGGCGCGCAGGCCCATCCAGAAACGGTCGGCATCGCCGAAGCTGTGGCCGGTGGTGCCGCCGGGATATTCGAGCTGCGCGGCGCGGTCATATTCCTTGCCGATCACGGTGAAATCGGCGGTCATGATCCGCGTCAGAAGATCGGCCAGCCGCGCGCCCCATTCGTTGTCGTTGCCGCGCCCCTTGTAGGGGCCGGGGCGGTCATTGGCAGGCGTCAGCGGCTTGACGCATTTTTCGGGCCCGCCCTCGCGCGCGATCTGGTCGCGGGCGAATTCGACCGGGTCCCAACCCATCTGCCGCACGATGGCGCCCTGGTCGCGGATCAGCCATTCGTCGTTGATCTGGTTCGCGATCGCATGGCAGTCGGCCAGGATGCGATAGGCCAGCCTGCGCCCCGTCGCCTTGCCATAGGCGCCGTCGCCCGTATGGGTCGCCGTCGACAGAAGCCGGTGCGAGGACAGCATCCCCTCTTCCGGCGTGCCCGACCAGATCACATCCTCGCCCAGGAGCGTGCGGTCAGGAAACTCGGCCAGGGTCGCCATCGTGGCGCCGATCACGCCCTGATTGCCGACCACGACCGAGGCGGGCGAGCGCACGACGATGTCGGGCGCGTAATACTGGTGGAGCGTGGCGATGCCGCGATCCTCCCAGATCTCCTTGGTGATCCCGATGATGTAATCGGGAAAATCGCGGAATTTCGGGTCGAAGCCTTTCATGGTTCCTCGTCAGGGTTTGCGGGCCGAGCCGCGGATGACCAGCGGCCCGTCGATGCGGATCTTGGTCGGCCGGGCAGCGCCGCCGCCCTCGATCTGGTTTAAAAGCGCGTCGACCGTGGCCTCGACCATGAGGTCGACCGGCTGGCGGATCGTTGTCAGGTCGTAGGCCGGCCAGGCGGCCAGCGGCACGTCGTCGTAGCCCACGACAGACACATCGCCGGGGACGGACAGGCCCAGGTCGTGGCGCAAGGTGTCGATGACGCCAAAAGCCATGTGGTCGTTGCCGACAAAGATCGCGTCGGGCCGGTCGGAGCGGCGGCACAGGTCGCGGGCGACGGCCGCCGCCTTGTCGCGCGAATACATGCCATCCTCGACCGCGAAGGGTTCAAGGCCCGCGCTGTCCATCGCCTGGCGGAAGCCCGTGGCGCGGTCGCGGCCGGTCGACGACCCCTGCCAGCCCATGATGTGCGCGATCTTGCGGTGGCCGCCGGCGATCAGGAATTCGGTCGCGCGCCGGCTGCCCGACACGTTGTCCGACGTCACTTCGGCCAGCCGGGCATCGTCCTGCCCGCGGTTGAACATCACCACCGGAATGCCCGCGGCGTTGCAGCGCGCGGCGATGTCGTTGCTGATCCCGACCGAGGCGGTGATGATGCCGTCCACCTGGTAGTCGAGCAGTTCCTCCATCACCTCGTCCACCCGCTCGGTCGAGTTTTCGGCCAGGAAGATCAGGATGTGATAGCCCCGGGTCTGCAGCGCCCGCGACAGAAGTTCGAGCGCGACGGGGTAGAACTGGTTTTCCAGATAGGCGACGACCAGCCCGATCATGCGCGTGCGCCCGGTGATCAGCCCGCGCGCCAGCACGTTCGGGCGGTAGCCCAGCTGCTCGGCGGCGGCGCGGACCTTCTCGACAGTCTTCTTCGATGCCGACGCGCCGGGCGTGAACACCCGGCTGACCGCCGATTGCGACACGCCGGCCAGACGGGCCACATCGGCCGACGTCACCTTCTCGATTGCCTTTTCTCCGCTCATCGTCTCACTCCGCCGTCCAGCCGCCGTCGACGATCAGCGCCGCGCCTGTCACCAGCGCTGCCGCGTCCGAGGCCAGGAACACGATGGGGCCCATGATGTCCTCGACCTCGCCCAGGCGGCCGAGCTTGATCTTGCTTTCGATCCAAGCGCGGCGGCCGGGGACGGCGAGCGTCTGTTCGGCCAGGGGCGTGCGGATGAAGGTCGGGCACAGCGTGTTGACGCGGATGCCTTTCGGGCCCCATTCGATGGCCATGCTTTTCGTCATGCCTTCCAGCGCATGCTTGGTCGCGGCATAGACCGCGCGATCCGGCCCGCCGACATGACCCATCTGCGAGGAGACGTTGATCAGGCTGCCGGGCCGGCCCGCGGCGATCAGGCCGGCGGCCACGGCGCGGGTCAGGAAGTAGGCCGCCCGCAGGTTCAGGGCCATTGCCGCGTCATAATCCGCGGGCGTGGTTTCCAGCGCCGGGGCATGGCGGGCAAGGCCGGCGGAGTTCACCAGGATGTCGAAGGGGCCGGCCTTGGCGACGAAGGCCGCCGCCGCGCCGATGTCGGTAATGTCCAGCGCCTCGGCCTCGGCCACGGCGCCGGTGGCGCGGATCGCGTCCCGCGCCGCCGCAAGCTCCGGCATGCGGCGGGCGACCAGACAAACCTCTGCCCCCGCGCCGGACACCGCGGCCGCCGCCGCCAGGCCGATGCCCGACGACGCCCCGGTGACGAGCGCGCGCCGGCCTTCGAGGCGGAAGGAGGGTGTTCGGGGCAGCGTCATCACGGCAAGGCCTCACCGGTGTCGGGGTCGAAGCCGACCCGCGCCTTGTTGAACTCGCGCATCCGGGCGAGCGGGTCGGTTCCCGCCTGGGCGTGGGCGTCGAGAAGGTCCACGAGCACCCAGTTTTCGCTGATGAGCCCGGCCTCCAGCCGCCAGAAGTCGAGGCTGCGCAGGGTTAACCGCCGGCCGGTCGCAGGGAGCCCCAGCCAGTTCGGGCCGGTCAACGTCATCGCCATGTCGGGCCAGCCGGTGACGGCGGCGTACGGGCCTTCGCCGAAGAAGTGGCTTTCAGTGCCGGTCGCGTCCTGTCCCCGGTCGGGCGCCGCGCGCAGAAAGGGGATCTGGTGCCACAGGCGGAACCCGCGGATGCCGCGCGCGGTGCCAATACCGGCAGGGCCGTACCAGTTCGCGCGGGGGTGCCAGAAGCGCGGCATTTCCATCGCTTCAGCCGGTTCGCGGGGGTGGCGAACCATCCGGGCCAACATCTCCTCGATCCGTGCCGCGGTCTCGGCACCGCCAGCACCGTGGTCGGATAGCCCGTCCTGCGAGGCCGGGGCGAAGGCGCGGACGGCCGCACCCAACTGCGGCGCCATGGGCCAGGCACCCGCCTGCATCATCAGTTCGGGGATATCCCAGACCGCCTGCACCTCGACCACGCGCGCGCCGTCAAAGCGGTAGAACTCGTGATGGCGGAAGGCGGCCAGATGCCCTGTCGGAGGAATGTCGAGGAAGGGCCGCGCGAAGGTGCCGACATAGTGGCCCATCGCGCCGAGCCAGACGCTCCCCGCCTTCGTCGCGCCCGCCACCAAAAGCTCGTCGCGTCGCTCAAGGTCGGGGAAGGCCGCCAGCAGCGGAGCATAGGCTGTTTCGTACAGCGCCGCCGGCCCCGTGACCGTGCCGAAGGGGTGGCAAAGCCGCACCGCGGCCCCTGGGTCGATCAGGACGTCCAGGGCCGCGCGCACCGGCTTTTCGGCAAAGTCCGCCATCGCCCGCCGCAACGGACCAAAGACAGACCTGACCCCAGCGAGTGTCATTCCGCAGCAACCCCATAGGGCACGTTGCGCCCACCATAGCGGCGCACGCGGATGTTGCACTGTTCGGCGTGGCCGACAAACCCTTCAAGCATGCACAGACGCGAGCCGTAGGCGCCGACCAGCGCCGCCGCCTCGTCGGTCGTCACCCGCTGGTAGCTGTGGGTCTTGAGGAACTTGCCGACCCAGAGCCCGCCGGTATAGCGCCCCGCCTTTTTCGTCGGCAGGGTGTGGTTGGTGCCGATGACCTTGTCGCCATAGGCGACGTTGGTGCGCGGCCCGAGGAACAGCGCGCCGTAGCTGTGCATGTTTTCCAGGAACCAGTCGTCGCGGTCGGTCATCACCTGCACATGCTCGGATGCGATGTCGTTGGCGACCTTGAGCATCTCGTCATAGCTGTCGCAGACGATCACCTCGCCATAGTCGCGCCAGCTGACCGAGGCTGTGTCGCGGGTCGGCAGGATGGCGAGCAACCGGTCGACCTCGGCCAGCGTCGCTTCGGCGAGCTTGCGCGAGTTCGTCACCAGCACGGCGGGCGAGTTGTAGCCGTGTTCGGCCTGACCCAGAAGGTCGGTCGCGCACATTTCCGCATCGACGGTTTCGTCGGCGATCACCATCGTTTCGGTCGGCCCGGCGAACAGGTCGATGCCGACCCGCCCGTAAAGCTGGCGCTTGGCTTCGGCGACGAAAGCGTTGCCGGGACCGACCAGCATGTCCACGGGCCTGATCGTCTGGGTCCCGAGCGCCATTGCGCCGACCGCCTGCATGCCCCCCAGAACATAGATTTCATGGGCGCCGCCCAGGTGCATCGCCGCGACGATCGCCGGATGCGGCGCGCCCTTGACCGGCGGGGCGGAGGCGACGATGCGCGGCACGCCGGCGACGCTGGCGGTCAGCACCGACATATGGGCCGAGGCGACCATCGGGAACTTGCCGCCCGGCACGTAGCAGCCGACCGACTGCACCGGGATGTTGCGGTGGCCGAGGATGACGCCCGGCAGGGTCTCGACCTCGATATCCAGCATCGAGGCGCGCTGCGCCTCGGCGAAGCGGCGGATCTGGGTCTGGGCGAAGCGGATGTCGTCCATGTCGCGGGCCGAGACCTTTTGCATCGCCGCCTCGATCTCGGAGGCGGCGAGCCGGAAGTTGGCCGGAGCGTAGCCGTCGAATTTCTGCGACAGTTCGCGGACCGCGGCGTCGCCCCGCGTCTCGATGTCCTTCAGCGTCGTCTCGACGATGCCGCGGACCTTGGCGTCGTCCTCGGCCCGGTCGGCCTCGGGCTTGCCGCGTTTGAGATAGGTGATGGCCATCATTGTCCTCGTTCAGGTCGTGCCGGCCCCGGGGTTGCCGGAGCCGGGTGTGGGGTCAGCTCAGTCAGGGCTTCGGCGGGGTCTTTTCGCCGCGGTCATAGGTTTCCCAGCCGTGGCCGCCGAACGCATCGACGCCAAGCTGTGCCATCACGTGCGGGAAATCGACCATCACCCAGTTGTCGGTGATCTTGCCGTCGACGACCTTCCAGAAATCCATGTAGCGGATTTCGACGCGCTTGCCGGTGGGCGGGATGCCCATGAATTCGCCGGCGTGGGTGGCCTCTTGCCGGCCAAAGGCGGCGGCCCATTCGCCCATGAACAGCCGCGCCTCGTCGATGCAGACCTTGTCCTTGAAGGCGGCCTGGAAGGGCTTTTGCCAGTTGTCCTGGAATTCCTTCAGCCCGGTCTTGGTGCCGCAGCCCTGGTTGCCCATCCAGCGGAAGCCGTCGGTGAAGAATTCGCCGATGTCGGCGATGCGGTGGTCGTTCAGGCCGTCCACCATGCCTTCGATCACGGCGCGGGTGGCTTCGGTCTTGGTCATGTCGGTGCCGCGCGTCAGGGCGGCTTGTTCGGGGCGAGAGCCTTTCATGGCGTCAATCCTTCGGTTCGTTTCGTTCGGTAGCAGCAGCGGGAGGGCCGCGGGCCGAGGATGAAGTCGCGCGGCAGGCGGTTGCGGGCCGGGTGGCGGAAGATCCTGCGCGTCATCCCTTTACCGCCCCCGCGGTCAGGCCCGAGACGATCTGGCGCTGGAACGCCATGACCAGAAGGAACAGGGGCGCGGTGATCGACACAGCGGCGGCCACCGCGCGCACCTGGTCGGTCGTGGTCGTTTCGCGGTTGAAGAAGCCGGCGATGGCCGGAACCATCGTCTGGTTCGATGCGTCGAGCAGCAGCGAGCAGACCAGGAAGTCGTTGTAGCCCAGAAGGAAGCTGAACAGCCCGGTGGTGATCACGCCCGGCCACATGACCGGCATGATCACCCAGCGGAAGGCCTGGAAATGCGTGCAGCCGTCGACGCGGGCGGCCTCGTCGAGTTCGGCCGGGATGTTTTCAAAGAAGCTGCGCAGCATCCAGATGGTGAAGGGCTGGTTGATCGCGACAAGCACCGCAATGACCGCCAGCGGCTGGCCGTAGAGCGTGGGCGCGCTGTCGCCGAGGATCGGGCGCAGCAGTTCGGCCGAGTTGATGAAGACCGGCAGGTAGCCGGTGACCAGCACCGAGTGCGGCAGGGCGCGAAAGATCAGCGCGGCGATCAGGATCCAGAAGGCGAGGCTCGACCGGGTGCGGGCCAGCGCATAGCCCGCCAGCGTGCCGACGGTCAGCGAGACGGTCGTAACGCCGGCAGTGACCTTGAGCGAGTTCACGAAGTTGCGCCAGAAGGCATTGTCGATCCAGACGGCGCGATAATGTTCGGTGGTCATGCCCAGGATGGGCTTGAGTCCGAGCACACGATCCGCCGCGCCCAGGACCGGCGGCAGCAGACAGAAGGCGACGATGACGAACCCCGCGGCGAACAGCACCGCCGCCGCAATCCAGCCGACGGCAGTCAGACCGGGCCGCGTGTAGCGGCGCACCAGATCCGGCAGCCAGCGCAGCGCCGTCCGCGCCGCAAGCCACAGGAAGGCGACGGTGGCGATCAGGTCAAGAAGGCTCAGCCCCTTGCCCTGACCGCGGGTCACCGGCCCGGTGAGCACATCCCATGGGCTGTCGGCGAAGGCGTCGATCGGCGCCTTGAAGCTCATGACCGCGATCCAGAAGATCGGGAAGGCGGCGATCAGGCACCAGATCGCCAGGAACAGCCCCGATCCGACGCGCAGCGACAGGGGTTGGCGAAGGGCGCGCGGCGTGCTCATCAGTGGGCCCTCCGGTGGTCGCGCCAGGTGCGGCGCAGAAGCGGGACAAGAAGGATCACGATCCCGATCATCGTCAGCATCGAGGAGGCCGACGCCCGGCTGATCGAGCGGTTGCCCACGGCATCGGGGGTCAGGAGTTCGTAGTTCAGGTATTGCAGCGAGATGACATGGGCCTGCGAGCGGAAGCCGACGATCTCGTCGAACACGCGGTAGGCGTCCATCAGGTGGATCAGCGCGACGAAGACGATGAGCGGCATCAGATGCGGGATGATGACGTAGCGCAGCCTCTCGAACCGGCTGGCGCCGTCGATCACCGCCGCCTCGACCGCGTCCTGGTTCACGCCTTGCAGGCCGGCGTAGAAGATGATGAAGGCGAAGGGCGCGGTGTTCCAGACCCGGTAGAAGCACATCAGCAACTCGATCGTCCAGCCCTGGGCGAACATGACGATGTTGTGGCCGGTCCAGGCGTCGAGGAGCCGGGTCAGGATGCCGTCGCCGACGAACAGCCAGCGGATCGACAGGGCGCCGATCACCGGCGTGATGATGAAGGGCAGGAGAGAGACGAAGATCACCTGCCCGCGCAGCGACTGGACCGTGTTGTTGACGGCAAGCGCGATGGCCAGGCCCAGGCCAAGGACCAGCGGCAGGGTGATGAAGGTGAAGCTGAGCGTGAAGCGCAGCGCCTTCCAGAAGTCGATGGCAAGCAGGGCGCTGATGTCGAACGACTTGATGGCGGCCCAGGCCTGGTCGGGCTTCAGCACCTGGCGGTAGCTTTCCAGCCCGACGAACGTGGTGGAGGTCACCGGCTTGCCCGCCGCGTCGATCAACGGCTGCGATTTGCTTTCCTTGGTGCAGATCTGTTGCAGGAAGCCCGGGGTGCAGCTTTCGACCTCGACCGTCTCGACGACCGGTTGGGTCAGGTAGAAGCTCTGGACGAATACGATGATCAGGGGCGCGGCGATGAAGATCAGCATCATGAGCACCGAGGGCGCGACGAACGCGGCAAACGTCTTGGACTTCATCGCGGCCTCCTCTCTCTTGCTGGCTGGACCGGGCGGGGGCAGGCCCCGCCCGGCGGTTCGTTACTTGAGAACGCCGGCTTCCTTGGCGGCGGTCGTGTAGGCGGCTTCCACAGCGGCCAGCGTGTCTTCGGCCGACTTTTCGCCGGTGAAGTAGGCGGCCAGGTTGTCGCCCAGCGCGCTGTGCATCAGGCCCATGGCGGTGGTCGACGGGTAGGACGGCGGAACCGGATTGTGCGTCGCGGTCGCGATCGCGCCGGTGGCCAGCCGGCCCGGAACGAAGCCGTCGATCAGCCAGATCGCGTCGTCATTGTGGGCCTTGACCATTTCGGTATCGATCCCTTCGAGCGCCACCCGGAAGGCCGCGTCGGCCTGTTCGTCGGTGGTGTTCGCGGCAATCACGAACCCGTCCCACCAGAGCGTCGTCGCCGGTGCGCCGCCCGGGACTGCAAGCGGTGCTTCCGCCCCTTCGACCTTGCCGACGACCTTGCTTTCCGTGGCATCATCCATCGCGCCGCCGCGGCTGGCCCAGAGGTTGGCCATGGCGATCTTGCCCTGCTGGAACTGCTGCTGGACGGTGGTGGAATCCGAGGTCAGGAATTCCGGGTCCATATAGGCGCTGAGCGCTTTCAGCATTTCCAGCGACTTCTTGCCGGCGTCGTTGTTCACCGCCGGGGTGCCGTCGTCATTGACGAGCTTGCCGCCCATGCCGAACTGCATGTTCACGAATTCCTCGGCCAGGTTCCAGCCGGCCTTGAAGGTTCCGCCCAGCGGATGATCGACAACGCCCGCCGCCTTGATCTTTTCGGCCGCCGCCAGCACCTCGTCATAGGTGGTCGGCACCGCGATGCCCAACTGGTCGAGGATGTCCTTGCGGTACATCAGGTGCTGGGTGTTCACCATCATGGCGATGGCCATGATCTTGCCGTCGATCTTGATCAGCTGGTTGGGCTTCAGGTTCTGGCCGTATTTGGCCACGAGATCGTCCAGCGGCCGGATCGTATGTTCGTTGATCAGCGGCACGATCGTTTCATTGGCGACGCCGCCGATCTGGTAGAGCGCCGGCTTGGCCGCGAAGGCGGCCGGTTGCTTGGTGGCGAATTCCTGATCAAGCTCGGCGGTGAAGTTGCCGCATTCGGCCATCGCCGCTGTGGCGGATTTCCAGGCCTCGAACCCGGCCGACAGCGATTTCAGAGGAACAGTGTTCTGGAAGGCGCAGGCCCCCCAGGCGGTCGAGCCGAGCAGCGCAAAGGCGCCTGCAAGCGCGATCTTTCTGGCAATCATGGTTTCATCTCCCCGTTTTGATTGGCGCGTCGTCCGCGCCCTGATCTCTGGCCTGTCAGCCAGTCAGACGTTCGCCGGTTTCGGCATGGAACAGGTGGCAGGCCGCCGCCGGAATGCGGATCGAAACCGCGTCGCCGATTTCGGCGCGATAGTCCTTGCCGGCCTTGACCGCGACCAGCGCGCCGCCGGCGCGGACCGTCACCATGGTCGCGTCGCCCAGAAGCTCCATCGTATAGACCGGCGCGGTGATCTCGCCCGCCGCGGCAACCGAAGCATCCTCGGCGCGGAAGCCCAGCGTGACCGGGCCGTCCGGGCCCTTCAGGCCGCCGATGGAGACATGATCGCCCTCGAACCGGCCGCCTTTCAGATGGCCCTGCATCAGGTTCATCGCCGGGTTGCCGATGAAGCTGGCGACGAAGGTGTTTGCCGGGCGGTCGTAGATTTCGGTCGGCGTGCCAAGCTGCTGGATCAGGCCCTTGCGCATCACCACCACGCGGTCGGCAAGCGTCATCGCCTCGATCTGGTCGTGGGTGACGTAGATCGTCGTCACCTTCAGTTCGTGGCTGAGGTTCTTGATCTGCGCCCGCGTCGAGACGCGCAGCTTGGCGTCCAGGTTCGACAGCGGCTCGTCCATCAGGAAGACCGAGGGCTGGCGGACGATGGCCCGGGCCAGCGCGACCCGCTGGCGCTGGCCGCCCGAAAGTTCTGACGGCTTGCGGTGCAGGAAGTCGTCCAGTTCGACCATCGAGGCGGCCTTGCGGACGCGCGCATCATGTTCGGCCTGCGGCACCTTCCGCACCTTCAGCGGAAAGCGGATGTTTTCATAGACGTTGAGGTTCGGGTACAGCGCGTAGGACTGGAACACCATGGCGACGTCGCGGTCCTTGGGGTCCAGATCGTTGACCCGCCGGTCGCCGATGATGATGTCGCCGCCCGTCGCCTCTTCCAGCCCGGCGATCATCCGCATGGTCGTGGTCTTGCCGCAGCCCGACGGCCCGAGCAGAACCAGGAACTCCTGATCGGCGATGGTCAGGTTGAAATTGTCGACGCCGGTGAAATTGCCCCAGCGCTTCGACACGCCCTTCAGTTCGATCTTGGCCATCTGCCCCCCTGACCCGGCACCGCCCGCAAACGTATTCATACACGCTTTACCCAATCCTCGATTCGTGGCAAGTAGTTTTTGCAAACGAATGCAAAATAGGAGGACCGCATGGTTTCGGATAGCTTTCGCGACACCACACATGGCTTTCTGAACCGCCTGCTCCGGCTCGACGAGGACGCGCTGGAGCCAGCGCTACGCGCCGGGATCGCCGAGGACTGTCAGTGGTCCCTGTCCCATCCGGTCAATGACCTGATCGGGCCGGATGCGGTTCTTGATGGTTTCCTCCGCCCGCTGCGGCGCGCCTTCGCCGGCCTGCACCGCCGGGACGAAATCTTCATTGGCGGGCGCAACCGGCGGGCCGAGCATGGCAGCTGGGTCGCCTCGGTCACTCACTATGTCGGCAACTTCGCGGCGCCGCTGTTCGGTATCCGGCCATCGGGGCATCTGGCCTTCCTGCGCGCCGGCGAATTCTACAGGATCGTGGACGGGCGCATTGCCGAGGCCCGCATCATCCTCGACCTGCCCGACCTGATGCGCCAGGCGGGCCAGTTTCCCTTCCCCTTCTCCTACGGGCTTGAAACCCTGTTCCCCGGCCCCGCGACGCATGACGGCGTCCTGCCGTCGACCGGGGAGGGCGAAATCAGCCTCGACATCGTCGAACGGATGCTGGGCGATCTGCATGTCTTCGATCCCAAGACCTTCGGCTCGTCCGGCCAGACCGGCGCGACCGGCACCTGGCACGAGGACATGATGTGGTACGGGCCGGGCGGCATCGGGTCGAACTATCGCTGGGAAGGGTTCGTGAAGGACCACCGCGAGTCCTTCCTGCGCGCCTTTCCCGACCGCAAGGGCGGCAACCACTATTGCCGGATCGGGGATGGCAACTACGCCGCCGTGTCCGGCTGGCCGTCGATGACCATGACCTTTCAAGGCGACTACCTGGGCGTCAAGGCCGACGGCCGCGCCCTGACCCTGCGGGTGATGGATTTCTACCGCTGCGCCGACGGGCGGATCATGGAGAACTGGGTGCTGCTCGACTACATGGACCTTATGGCGCAGATGGGCATCGACCTGATCGGACGGGCGCGCGCCTGAGTCCGGGGTTCCGCGGCCTGTGGCTGCGCCCTGAAAGCCCGGGATGAATATGTATGCACGACAAGATCGGGCATTCTGCCCGATCTTCTGGCGCAAATAGTCCTGGCATGGTCGTTTTTCGCATCAGTGGCCGCTTTATGCCTGGCAAAAGATTGCGTATGCATTCATCACAGGCTCATCACGACCACAATTGAAACGGGCAGCAGATGCGGAAGACGAACGCGACCTCGGTCGACGTGGCCCGGCGGGCGGGCGTGTCGCAATCAACCGTAAGCCGAACCTTTTCGCGCAGCCTGGAGGGGCCGAAAGTGTCCGAGGACACCCGCCAGCGCATCCTTGCCGCGGCCGAGGAGCTTGGCTACCAGCCGAACGCGCTCGCCCGGTCGCTGATCACCCGGCGGTCGCGGATGGTCGCGGTTCTGTTCAGCTATCTCGACAATCCGTTCTATGCCACGGCGCTGGAGCAGCTTTGCCAGGCTTTGCAGGCCAAGGGCTATCATGCCGTGGTGTTCATGTTGCCCGACACCCTGGCCGACGTCGACAGGACCGTCAGCGAGCTTCTGGAATATCAGGTCGACGGCGTCGTGACCGCGTCGGTCGAAATGTCATCGAAAATCTGCGAACGCTGCCAGGCGCAGGGTGTGCCGGTGGTGATGTTCAACCGGATCCAGGACGATCCGCGCCTGTCGGGGGTTTCAACCGACAACGTGCAAGGCGGGAGGCTGGCGGCGCGGCACCTGATCGAGATCGGCGCCCGCCGCATCGGCCTGATCGGCGGCTGGCAAGGCGCCTCGACCAACCGCGACCGGGAGTTCGGGTTCCGTGCTGAGCTGGATTCGCTTGGTGCCCCCCTGGTGGCTTATGGTGAGGGCAAGTTCGAGCTGACCGAGACCTGGAACGCCACCCGCGCGATGTTCGACGGCAGCGGCCCGCACCCCGACGCGCTGTTCGTCACCAACGACTATATGGCGATCAAGGTTCTCGACACGCTCCGGTTCGAACTGGGGCTGAGCGTGCCGGGCGACGTGGCGGTGGTCGGCTTCGACGATGTGGCAATGGCGGCGCTGCCGTCCTACGATCTCACCACCGTGCGCCAGCCGATCCCCCAGATGGTCGCCACGACCGTGCGCATCCTCTTCGAGCAGATCGGCCGCGGATCAGGCGAACCCGAGCATGTCATCCTCGGCGCCCGCTTGATCGAACGCGGCTCGACCCGCCGCTAGCGCCGCGCGCGAAGGTCCGCCATGCGGGCAAAGAGATCGACGCCGAGCTGCAGGAACAGATGCGGCATGTCGATGAAGACCCAGTTTTCGTCCAGCTTGTCGCCGCGGCGGTGATAGAAGTCCATCACCCGGATTTCGACATCGCGGCCGGTCGGCGGCAGACCAAGGAAATCGCCGACATGGGTCGCATAGATGCTGGGCCAGCCGGTGAAGCTGCAATAGGCGCCGTCGCCGAAGCGCGTCACATGCTTGTTCTCGCGCGTCGGGCGCGGGCCACGGGTGGCGAAGGCGATTTCCCAAGGGGTTTCGTGGAACCGGTAGAAGCCGGGCATCCCCATCGCCGCGCCGATCATCGCCGGCCCGTACCAGCGCATGTCATCGGTCCAGTAACGCTGCATCCATGACGGATCCGTGTGCATGTCGGCCGCGACGAAACCTTCGAAGATCATCGCCTCGACCAGATCGAGCGAGCGGCGCGATTCCGCGGGGTCCTGCGCGCCCAGGAGCACGCCGTCACGGCTGGCCGGTCCGGGCTGGAGCCCGCAAACGCCGGGGCTCGGCTGCCAGTTCAGGACGCCGGCCTGCCGCATCAGCTCGGGCAGGTCGAAGATCACGTGGCTGCGGACGATCTTGCCGTTCTCGATCTTGTGGAACTCGCCATAACGGACCCAGGCCCAGTTCTGCGTCGCGGGAATGCCGAGGTAGTCCTGCTCGAACACGCCATGCAGGTTTCCCAGGGCGGAAATCCAGGTCTCGCCCTTGAACGTGCCGCAGGTAAAGTAGTCGTCGTCCCGGCGCAGGAAGCGGAAGGACCGGGCCAGAGGCGCCCAGACGGCTTCGGCGATGGCGGCGGGGCCGGAGACTTCGTTGATCGGATGCGGGCCGTGAAAGGCCGCGTCCGGCGCGAAGATTTCCGCCACCATCCGGGCAACATCGGCCTCGGGCGCGGCGGCCAGCCCGGCGAACGCGGCGTGGAAGGCTTTCTTCAGGATCGATTCTGGCTGTGACATCTGTGCCCCGCAAGCTTGGTTGCATACATATGCGGCGCCTGATCATCGCCGCGATTCGGTTTTCCGGGAATTTTCTCTACATTTATCGGCACGTTACGCAACGATCGCTCCCTAATTCGATGCGCGCAAAAATATTCTTGCCCGAATCTTCAGAATAGGCAAGCATACGTATGCATCACGAAGGCGAGCAGACTGAAAAAGGGGACGACGATGGCCGAAGCGACGGAAGAACGGGGTGCGGCGGTGCGCGATCTGGCGCCGCCCCAACGCAAGGGCGCAGCGGCCGAAGCGCCTCCGTCCGCCGTGGATCCGGCCCGGCGGGTGCGCTTCGAGGCGCTTGGCCCCGAACACATGCCGACGGACTATTCCATCTCGCTCGACGCCTATCGCCGCGGCGGCACCGACCGTTTCATCGGCAAGGCGCCCGAGGGCCTGGTTTCCCAGCCCATGCGCGGCTTCGAGCCGCAATATGTGAACATCATCGACTACATCGTCCGCATCACCCACCGCATCTGGGAAGAGAAGGACATCGGCTATATCTACGACACCTACAGCCACGACTGTACGGTGTGGGACGACCTTGGCCTGCAATACGGACGCGACAAGATCGTCGCCGACACCGTGCATACCAACAACGCCTTTCCCGACATTCGCCTGGTGGCCGACGAAGTGGTGTGGGCCGGCAACGAGATTGTCGGTTTCCACACATCGCACCGCACGAAGATCCTTGGCACCAACACCGGCTATTCCCGCTATGGCGCGCCGACCGGCAAGCGCATCCAGCTGTGGTGCATGGCCAACTGCGTGGCCCGCGACAACGAAATCTTCCACGAACACGTGTTGTACGACACGGCGGGCCTGGTGCAGCAGCTTGGCTTCGACGTGGCCGAAACCGCGGCCCGTTTCGCGGCCGAGCGGGTTGCCGCGCCGCAGCTCGGGAATTTCATGGGGGGCGAGCCCAAGCGGCTGACCGGACAGGGCAAGCCGGCCAGCATCGCCATCCCCCCCGCCCCGCGCGGGGATGTCGATGCGTTCATCCGCGCCGCCTTCCACACGATCTGGAACCGCCGGAACTTCGGCGCGATCGAAGAGGTTTACAGCGCCAATATCGTGACCCAGGCAACGGCCGGGCGCGTCTACCGCGGCACCGGGCAGCTCAGATCCTTCATCCTGTCGACGGTGGCGATGTTCCCCGACCTGGCCCTGACGATCGACGATCTCTACTGGATGGGCAATGCCAGGGACGGCTACGTCGCCTCGATCCGCTGGAGCGCGCAAGGCACCCATCGCGGCAACGGCATCTACGGCGAACCGACCGGCAAGCAGGTTCATCTGTGGGGCATCAGCCAGTGGGCGATCGAGGATGGCATGGTCGTGAAGGAATGGGCGATGTTCAACGAGTTCGGCATCCTTATGCAACTCGCCCGCTGAATCCCATCCGTCCGGCGCAGGGCGCCCCGGCCAGGACGGTCCCGATGCGGGCGCACAGGGAGAACCATATGAGTCTACTGAGTAAATACCTTGCAACCGCCGCCTTGGCGTTGCTGCCGGCAACCGCCTTTGCCGCCTGCGACGTGCAGGGCAACGGCGAAGTGAACGTGCTGATGAACTTCTTCCCGACCACGCAGGTCCTGGACAAGGCGATGAAGGCCTGCGAACGCGACGGGCTGAAGGTCAGCAACAAGCTGTCGCCCGATCACAAGACCGAACTGGTGCAGGACTTCTCGGCCGGCAGCTCGCCCTTCGATGCGGCGCATGTGACCAACAGCTCGATCACCCAGCTGCAGGCCAAGGGCCTTCTGATGCCCCTGAACGATCTGGTCGCCAAGTATGGCGACAAGTACAAGATCGAGCCGGGCATGGAGATCAAGTTCGGCGATGACATCATGGCCATCGCCTTCATGGCCAACGCCCAGATCTTCTATTACCGCAAGGACTTGTTTGAAAAACACGGGATCGCGGTTCCCAAGACCATCGACGACGTCCTTGCTGCCGCCGAAAAGCTGAAGGGCGACCCGGACGTACAATTCCCCTTCGGCGCCGCCTATGCCTCGGGCTGGGAACTGGGCAACGATTTCGTGGACATGCTGATTGGCAGGGGCGGCAAGCTGGTCGATCCCGCGACCAACGAGGCCGCTTTCAACGGGCCCGAGGGGCTGGCGACGCTTCAGACCATGCAGAAGCTGGCGGGCTACATGTCGCCCAACGCGCTGACCATCGACTTCGGCGGGGTCAAGCAGCAGCTTGAACAGGGTCAGGTCGCCATGGCCTTCCTCTGGGGCGACCTCGCCGCGTCGATGGACGATCCGAAGGAAAGCAAGGTCGTGGGCAAGATCGGCTTCGCCCCCGCCCCGGCCGCGGTCGCGGGCGGCCCGCCGGCCACCCTGTTCTGGTGGGACGGATTCGCGATCCCCAAGAACCTGGACGGCAATCCCGACCTGACCTTCCAGGTGCTGATGGAATCGCTTCGCCCCGAAGTCGTGGCGGCCAACAACGACGTCACCCTGTGGCTGCGGTCCAACTACAAGCCGAGCCAGTATGCCGGGCCGATCACCGACAGCGTCAATGCCGGCGCCCCGCCCTACCCGATGACCACCGCGGCCGAGCTTGCCCATGCCGCGATCGGCGAGGCCATCGGCAACGCCATCGCCGGCAAGGTCACGGCGCAGGAGGCGCTGGATGCAGCGGCCAAGGCCTATCGCCAGTCGGCCGTGGATGCTGGATTTCTGAAGTGAAACCGTGGGCGGGGGGCGCTGTGCCCCCGCCCTCATCCCTGGGTGGGGCCCGGCATGAAGACACGCACTTTCCTCGGTTTCGTGGCCCCGACCGTCTTTACGATGGTGGCCCTGATCTTCGTGCCGCTCGTCGGCGTCATCTGGCTTGCCGTGCACAACTCCTATGTCGAGCGCAAGATGGTCGAGGTCACGACCGAAGTGCCGCTGTTCGGCGGCAAGACCCGCACCACGACCGAGATGAAGGCCCAGCCGGTGCTTGACGCGAAAGGAAAGCCGGTCATCGTCAACGAATTCGTCGGCATGCAGAAGCTGGCCACCGCCGCCGAGCTTCCCGAAGTCGGCGCCATCCTGGCCGAGCCGCGCCAGGGCGTTCCCTTCTGGCAGGCGGTGCGCGACATCTACGGAAAGGTGACGGCGCTGTCCTTCTGGGGCGCGCTGGAGTTCACCCTGATCTACACGTTCGTGACGACGCCTTTCGTGCTGGCCTTCGGCTTCGGGCTCGCGCTGGCGATCAACCGCGTGGCCAAGGCGCTGAGGGGGCCGCTGATCTTTGTCACCCTGCTGCCGATGATCATCACCCCCATCGTCGCTGCCCTGTCGATCTACTGGCTGTTCATCGACAACGCCGTGGTGTCGGCCGTCCTGAAAGAGATGGGTTTCGGCCAGTTCTACTTTCTGGAAAGCGCCTTCTCGATCCGGGCGCTGATCATCGCCTTCGGCATCTGGAACGCCACGCCCTTCGCCTTCATCATCCTATACGCCGGGCTTCAGACCGTGCCGCAGGACACTGTCGAGGCCGCGCGCATCGACGGGGCGTCGCGCTGGCAGACGATCCGGCTGGTGGTGATCCCTCACCTCGCGCCGCTGTTCTCGCTGATCACCCTGATCCACCTGATGGACAGCTACCGCGTCTTCGACCCGATCCTGGTCTTCGGCTCGTCGGTATTCGCCAATTCGTTGCAGTACCTGACCTGGTACACGCTCGCCTGGGAGGACAATCCTCACAAGGCCGCGGCCTATGCCGTCCTGACCGTGGTGGGGGTCGTCCTCCTGCTGATCCCCGTCCTGCGCCGCACCTGGCGCGAACAGAGGAGCGAAGTCTGATGCGTCCGCTCCGCCTCTGGGCCTGGGTCATCATTACCTCCGCGCTGGCGATCTGGGTCTTTGTCGCGCTGTTTCCGCTCCTGTGGATGACGCTGATGTCGCTCCGGGTGCCGGTCGACGCCTTCTCGGTGCCGCCCAAGCTGTTCGCGCCGGTCACCTTCGACAATTTCTACCAGCTCTGGGTGGTCGAGAAGTTCTGGCGCTATGCGATCAACACCACGATCGTCACCGTCTTTACCGTCACGATTTCGCTGACCATCGGCTGCCTGGCGGGCTATGCACTGGCGCGCTATCGCGGATCGCTGGGGTTCTGGCTGCTTGTCACCGCGCTGATCTTCCGCGCCATGCCGCAGGTGGTGCTCCTGACCGCCTATCGCCCGGCCTTCTTCGAGCTCGGCATCTGGAGCCGCTACGAGACGCTGGTCATCGTCCTTGTGGCGGTGAACCAGCCCTTCACCATCTGGATGCTGCGCGCCTTCTTCCTCAACATTCCGCAGGAACTGGACGAGGCCGCGATGGTGGACGGCTGCTCGCGCCTGGGCGCCTTCTTCCGGGTGATCGTGCCGGTCATGTGGCCGGGCATCGTGACCGCCGGGCTGTTTTCGTTCCTGCTCGCCTACAACGACTTTCTGATCACCAGTTCGCTGATGAACGGCGACATGGCGACGATGACGGCGGCGCTTGGCAACTACATGGGCCAATCGACGCGGCTCGACCGGCTGATGCTGGGGATCGCGGGGGCGGTGTCGATCGTCCTGCCGCTCGTGGTGCTGATCCTGGTGTTCCAGCGCCAGATCGTGGCGGGCATGACGGCGGGAGCGGTGAAGGGCTAGGGTCGTTAGTGCGATCTTTCGGGGCACGGGCGCGGCAACCGCGCCCGCTTGCCTTCCTGTCTTGCTGCCCGGTTCTGCGACTTTTTACTTGCATACGTATGCGAAAAGTTTCAGCTTTGGGTGAGCGGAGCCGGTCCGAGCGTGAGTCGGACCTTGGCGAGACCCCAGGCAGGAGCAGGCAATGGCGGACAAGAGCGAGACGGCAGCGAACCCAACCCCCGCGCGCGGCGAAAAGGTGATGCAGGTCGAACGGCACGATTACCCCGATCTCGCGCCCAAGGACGGCAAGCGCACGCAGTCGCTTCAAGGCTTTGACGACATCTACACCGACATCGTCGACTACATCGTCCGCTGCACCCATCTGATCTGGGATGAACGGGATATCGGCCTGATCTACACGCACTACACGCACAACTGCGTACTCTATGGCACCACCGGTACCCTTTACACCCGCGAGGAGGTCGTCCGCGACACGATCCAGCGACTGGTGTCGTTCCCCGAACGCCGCGGCATGGCGACGCACGTCGTGTGGAACGGAAACGACCGGGACGGCTTTTACACATCCCATCTCGTGACGGGGACCGGCCGGCACAGCCAGAACGGTCATCTCGGCCCGGCGACAGGGCGCATGTTCACCTCGCGCACCATCGCCGACTGCATGATCTTTGAAAACAAGATCTACCGCGAATGGGTGGTGGCCGACACGACCGCCATCCTTCAGCAGCTTGGCCTTGACGTGCAGGCCTATGCCGAACGCATCGCGCGGGCGAGCTTTGAAAAGGGCGTGGCTTCGCTCGATATCGGCGAGAATCGCCTGATGATCGGGCAGTATCCGCCTGAATCAGAGGCCGATACCTCCCTCGCCTCGACGGAACTCGAACGGCACACGCTGCGCTGGCTGCATGACGTCTTCAACCGCAAGATGCTTGGCACCATTGCCAAGGTCTATGCGCCGACCGCGCAGTACCACGGCCCCCTGATGGTCGAACTTTACGGCCATGCCTCGGTGATCCACCAGACGCTCGGGCTGATCGGCTCGCTTCCCGATGCCGTGTTCGCGCCGCAGCACATCTGTTCGACCCCCTGCGAGGAGGGCGGCGAAAAGGTCGCGGTGCGCTGGATCATGGAGGGCCACCATATCGGCTACGGCATCCTCAACCATCTTGGCGCGCCGACGGGCAAGTATGTGCGGCTCATGGGCATTACCCATTTCCACTACAAGAACGGCAAGATCGTCGACGAATGGCGCGTCTATGACGAGGCTTCGGCGCTGGTGCAGGTGAAGCTTGCACAGATGGCCGACGTGCCGGCAGCCGCGATCGAGCCCTGACCGCGCCATGACGAGCCGCCACCGCATCGCCTGTCAGATAATAATTGCAACCGTATGCAGTCCATGTAGAGTCGCCGCCGGCGGACAACGGGCACGAGGAACCCGCCATCCCGACAGGCGGTGAAAGACACCAAGCAGCAACTCGCGGAGGAGATTGAGAATGACCCGATTCTGGATGGCGAATGCCGTCAGCCTTTTCGCGCTGGCCCTGGGCGCC
This sequence comes from Paracoccaceae bacterium, assembly GCA_046348855.1. GTDB lineage: Bacteria > Pseudomonadota > Alphaproteobacteria > Rhodobacterales > Rhodobacteraceae > TMP-24. The sequence continues at coordinate 44,311 of JAXMDK010000022.1, forward strand.
GGCGCAGCCCTCGCCGAATGCAAGATCGACGGCGCCGGCAAGGTGGCGATCCTGTCGAACGACTTCGAGGCGCTGCGCGTGGTGAACGCGGCGGCGGCCGAATGCGCGTCCGACAAGGTGAAGGTCACGTCGAACGCCACGACCGAGCACAAGAACATCGAAGGGCCTGCCCTGACCGCGAACCCGGCCGAATACACCGTCGCCGTCGTCGCCAACAACTCGATCGTGCCGCTGCTGAATGACGGTCTCGTCCGGCCGCTCGACGATCTGGTGGCGAAGTACGGCCAGGATCTTCAGCCCAACCAGCTCATCAAGATCGACGGCAAGGTGATGGCCATCGCCTTCCTCGGCAACGGGCAGCACCTGTTCTACCGCAAGGACATCCTCGAAAAGGCCGGGCTCCAGCCGCCGAAGACCTATGAGGACATGGTCGCCGCGGCCAAGGTCATCAAGGAAAAGGGCCTGATGGACCATCCGCTCGCCGCCGCCGACAAGCCGGGCTGGGATCTCGCGGCAGAGTTCATCAACCGCTTCCTCGGGACGGGCTCCGACCTGTTCAAGGACGGCTCGGCCGAACTGAACATCGACAACGATCAGGGCCGGCTCGTTCTTGCCAACATGCGCGCGATGACCGCCTACATGAGCCCCGACTATCTCAACTTCGACGCCAACGAACTCAACAAGGTCTGGGATGCCAACCAGGCGGCGCTGATGGTGCAGTGGGGTTCGCTTGCTGGTGCGGCGGTCGATCCGGCCAAGGCGAATGCCGAGGTCGCAGCCAACACCGCCTTCGCCGGCGCGCCGACCATCGGCGGCGGCACGATCCCGGGCGCGGCGCTCTGGTGGGACGGTTTCTCCATCGCCAAGAACATCTCGGACGAGGATGCGGCCGTGTCGTTCCAGGCGATGGTCCATGGCATCAGCCCCGACGTCATCGCCAAGCACTCCGACGCGGGGACGTGGCTCGTCAAGGGCTTCGTGCCCGGCCCGATCGCGGCAGGCGTCATCGCCAATGCCACGAACGGCGCGAAAGCCTACCTACGCGATCCCGCATGTCTCAACGTCCAACCTCAGTCTAAGCTGTCAAATAGTTCCGAAATCGGCGCAGGCCCTCTCGAATTTCTCCAGACTTGATGCCGCCGTAGCCGATCACGACGCCGGGTCGACCGGTGCTCCCAAAAGTGAAAGATGAAAGTGGTTGCACTGCAATCCCATCCAATCCGGCGACGCGTATGACCTCTTTCAGGCTCTGAACAGAGTGCAGCAAAGAGAACGCGGCCAGATGCAACCCGATTTCGGACGGCAGGAGTTGAAAGACTCCTTTGAAATCTTGCTCTATAGTATGGGCGACGATTTGATGGCGCTCGGAATAAATGGCGCCAATCTTACGGATGTGCCGCGCGAAGCCGCCGTCCTCGATGAACATCGCCATCGCGGACTGCGTTGTCGATGGGGAATACCAATCGGAGACATACTTTGCCCGATGTAGCGCTGAAACCAGCGGTGCAGGCGCAACTACAAAAGCGAGACGAAGTTGGGGAAGAAGGGTCTTTGAGAACGTGCCGAGGTAGATGACGCGACCAGACCAATCGAGCGTTTTCAATGGCTCCAGAGGCCGCCCGCCGAAGCGGAACTCGCTATCGTAGTCATCTTCGATGATCGCAGCGTCTTCTCGATCGGCCCAGTCCAGAAGGAGCTTTCGGCGAGCAAGACTCATCGTTACGCCAAGCGGATATTGGTGAGAAGGCGTCACGTATACCGCCCGCGCGTTTGAAGGGAGGGCATCTATGACGATACCTTCGCCATCGACTGGAACGCTTTTGACGACAAGGCCAAGTGACTGGAACAATCGACGCGCTGGTTCGTAGCCCGGATCTTCGACGGCAATCGTATCGCCTGGCGCGAGAAGTGTGCGCGATACGATGTCGAAGGCCTGTTGCGCGCCGGACGTAATGACGATGACTTCGGATGAGGCTCGAACACTGCGTGAGACTGCCAGATGCTTTGAAATTGCCTCGCGTAAGTCCTCGTTGCCGGCGGGATGCTGATATGTGCCGGTGGCCAAGCTCATGCAGCGCCCGAGAAGTCGGCGCCAAGTGCGAGCCGGGAACAGGTCCGCGTCGGGAAGTCCGGTCCGAAAGTCAAATCGCGCTGGCCGATCAAATGCGGTTGGTAGTGGGATCCACTGCCAAATTTCCCGTGCTTTGATGGCCGAAATGTTCGGCACCGCGCTGCTCTGGCGGTGGAACGGAACCGATGTGACGAAGGTTCCCGCACCTACGCGCGACGTAACCAATCCCTCGCCGGCCAGTCGTTCATAGGCAACAGTAACCGTTGTCCGGGAGACCGAAAGCGATCGCGCAAGATCGCGTATTGCGGGAAGCCGTTCTTGTGGACGCAATTGTCCGGTCACAATCGCTTGTCGGATCTGGCGAAAGATCTCGCCGGCAAGGTCTCCCCTGCCAACAAGACTGACGTGGAACGGGATCGGCATCAGTACGCCCGGGAAAAATTGGCCTGGTCAACTTTGCACAAATTGCCTCTACCGACAAGCCATTGACGGCTTACTCTGGTAACAGGCTGATGGCTGCACGAGCAACAACCAAGGGGTAGAACCATGACGAAGATGATCTTTGTGAACTTGCCCGTCGCCGATCTGGCAAAGGCGATGTCGTTCTATGCGGCGCTGGGGTTTCGCAACAATCCTCATTTCACCGATGACACGGCTGCCGCGATGGACTGGAGTGACAGCATTCATGTCATGCTGCACACGCAGGCAAAATGGCGCACTTTTACGAAGCGTCCCATTCCGCCTTCATCGAGCTCTGAGGTGATGCTAGCGCTGTCACTCGACAGCCGGGACGACGTCGATGCAATGGCCAGCATGGCGGCAAAGTCTGGCGGAGCCGCGGATGCCAACCCCGTGCAGGATCTCGGCTTTCTTTACAACCGCAGCCTAGCCGATCTCGATGGACATGTCTGGGAGGCGATCTGGATGAATCCCGGCGCAATCCCCGGTGGTGACGTGTCGTGATGGGCGTCGCGACGAATATCAACTTGGGTTGGCACAGAGTATGGCAATGATCGGAACGCACCACATTACGATTTTTGCAGCGACACTCTATATTGCAACCATAACGCTGTTCGTCGCGCTGCATCTCGCCGATCGGCAGCAACGTTTTCTTGCTGATGCAGTCAGCAACTATGCTCTTGGTCCGGCGAGCGGACTGTTTGTCGTCTATGTTATCGTCGGGTCAGTCGCTGCACTTTGCCTCGGCATTGCTGTCCTGGCGAGCGGACTGCTGCCAGTCCGCGTCGGCGTTTACCTCCTTGCTCTGACAGCACTTCGTGGAGGTATTCTTGTCTTCAGGGTTGACAGGCCTGGTGAGGCGCGGACGACCTCCGGCAAGTTGCACTATGCCTTCGCCGTGGCAACTTTCGCCTTGACCTATATGGTGCTGTCCGCGGCTGCAGTTCCGGCAGACCGGATCGCGGGTGGCGCCTTCAATGGGACCAATGTCACGCTCAGCTGGGTGACGGCACTCGCGCTTGCTGGCGTCGTGCTTTGCCTATTACCAGCGTTTCGCGCGACCTTTGGGCTCGCGGAGAGGCTGTTCCTTGGCAGTTCGCTGCTCGGGTTGACACTGCTTTCCATTGTCCTTGCTCAAGCGACCTAAGGTGCAATCGTGCCCCAACTCTACGAACCTACCTCCGCAGTCGACGGCGGGTTCAAGCGGGTCGCAGGACATTCTTCGCCGTTGCCAGCCGGGAGACCGCCCACGCGTGCTCCTAACTGGCACCGCAACCATCCTACAACTACTCGGACAGATCACACATTTGAAACCCAGAAGGAGAAGCAACATGTTCCGCTGTTTCGTTCTCTTGCTCGCACTCGTTGTCGGCGTCCCCGCGATCGCTCAGGACCAGCCCATCGGCCACCGCGTCACGGTCAACGGAATGCAGATGTACTATGAGGTCTCGGGACAAGGCGATCCTTTGATCGTACTGCATGGCGCCTACATGAATATTCCGACCATGGGCGCTTTCATCCCGAAAATGGCTGAAACGCATCGAGTTTATGCCGTCGAGTTCCAGGGGCACGGCAGAACAACAGACATCGACCGACCGATTACTTATCCCAACCTTGCCGATGACGTCGCGGTCTTCATGGAAAAGACCGGTATACCAAAGGCATCCGTGTTCGGCTATTCGATGGGAGCTGCTGCTGCTCTGCAGCTCGCGATCCGCCATCCCGAGAAGGTCGACAAGCTTGTCGTCGCGTCGACGGCTTATGACGCGAAGGGCTGGCAGCAGGCGTACCGCGATTTTATTCCGCAGATGAATGTCGATATGTTCGCAGGTATGCCATTTGCGGAGGACTACCGAAAACTCGCTGCAAATCCCGATGGGTTCCGCGCCCTCGCCTCCAAGCTCATCGACCTGGAGAAAGAGCCGATGGCCTGGGAAGCGGACGTAAAAGCGCTCAAGACGCCGGTCCTCATCATCGTGGGCGATGCCGACGTCGTCACGCTTGAGCACGCTGTCGCGATGTTCCGTCTGCTTGGCGGGGGCGGCATGGGGGACATGGGTGCACCCCTGCCGGCTTCGCGACTTGCTGTACTGCCGGCCACTTCGCACACTGCCGTCATGGGTCAAGCGGACCTTCTCAGCCAGATCGTCGAGCCATTTCTTGCGGGTCAGACCCCAAAGGGCATGTTCGACGAATGATTGGCCGAAGAACGCAATGAAGATGCCCGGTTCAGAATACCGCGCCATTTCGCTCCAACTGCAAGAGGAAGCCCAGGCTCTACTTGAAGAACTCGGCCTTATCGCCGTCCTAGCCGAGAGCTATGGAGAGCCGGTGGTAACAGGAAGCCTTCGCTACGGGTTGATGGTCTGGCGCGACATCGATATCCACCTGCAGCTGGCTGCCGAGAATTGGGTCAGGTGGACGGAACTTGGGCCGATTGTTGCAGAGCGGATCAGCGCGGCGGGTCATCGGCTGCACAAGGCTCAATTCCTGAACGATTACGTAGATCCTCACCCGCTCGGCGCGGGTCTCTATTGGGGCATCGAACTCGTGACGGCCGCTGGCAACGGCTGGAAGCTTGATCTCTGGGGTTGGGAGCCTGACGATTTCGCACGGCGACAGCGGGCAGACTCAGAACTGATCTGCGCGCTAGCCGCTGCTGACGGAGACCGCATTTTGATGCTCAAGCACGACGCGCGGGCATTGGGACTCTACGGAAACGAGATCCTCAGCATGGATATCTACCGCTTCGTGCTCGGCGGCCATCAGGGCGGCCTTGACGACCTACGGGACTGGCTTGTCATCGATAGGCGGTGCTGAGGGCATGGCTTATCGTGATATCGCGGTCAGGCGGCCGGTCCAGACAAACGCGAGGAAGAGGCATGTCCAGATCTGATTTTGATCCCACGACCGTTCAACCGGACGGGCGGAGCCCGACCAGCACGACGCTCTTCGATCCCGCCCGTGCTGGCCCCTGGCGCGGCTTCGTGAATGGCGAAACGCTTGGCGGCCCGGTAACCGTCCTTGCCTATGGCACCGAGGCACCCCGTCGACGAGACGTGCTGGAAGGTATCGCGAACGAGCTTGTGGAGCAGCGCGGTCATCGCGACATGTGGGTTGCTCGCCAACGCGTCCCGCAGCGCCAGCGTGCGGTGTGCCGTCAACTCGGTCACCAGACGCTCGGGCAGCGGCTTGACAACATCCTCGTCATCATCCTGACTCGACTGTTCTCCGCCGATGGTAATGACGGTGCTCTGCACGGTCCCGGTCGGATCACCAGCACCATCCTCACCGCCAGCGGCACCCCCTTCGGTATCGTCGTCGGCGACGTCATCCTCGGGACGGACATATCCGCGATCGACCGAGAGCTGGCCATCATGGCGGATGCTGACGAAGGCACCAGCACGCAGGATTTCGGCCGGGTCGTAGTGGACGGGACGGTTTTCGAAGGCTTCGAGAGCTTCCTCGATCTCGCCGAGCCGTGCATCGACCTCGTCGGGCAGTTCGACGGCCTCGGCATATTCGGCTTCGAGGTCGTCGAGCTCGTTGCGCAGCGCCTCACGCTGGGCGCGCTCGTCTTCGGTCAAATCGACCGGCACCCCGGTGATCGACCGAAGGCCTTGGGTGTGACCATAGGGGAAGTCGGCCGCGACCTCGATCCACTTCCAGCCTTCGCCGGCGATGGTCTCCGTTTCAGCCTTCAGCTTGTCGGCGACGAGCTGCTCCAGCAACGGGACATCCTCGATCCAGCCCCCGTCGTCGTCCTGGAACAGATCGCGCAGGACGATGCCGCCGGCCTCCTCATAGACCTCGATGGTGACGAAGCGGACGCGGCGATCTGAGGCGCGGACGGTATTCTCCGTCAGCATCCGGCGGATCTGATAGGGCTCCTTCGACCAGCTATGCTGGATCGACTCCCAGACCTGCTTCTGGCGCGCGTGGTCGGAGGAGACGGTGAAGGCCATGAGCTGATCGAGGGTCATCTCGTCCTCGGCATAGGCATCGAGCAGGGTCTCCGAGACGGTGACGAGCTTGAGCCGCTGCTTGACGATGGCGGTCGAGACGAAGAAGCGCGCGGCGATCGCCGTCCGGCTCCATCTCGGTGATAAGCCAAGTGCCCGCGCCGACGGGATTGAAGAATTTCACCACCGGCAGATGGTCGAGATCGCGCTGCTGCCCATTGGCCAGCAGCCGGTCGCGCAGTTCGTCGGTCAAGAGGATCATGCCGCCCTCCTGTCGCAAGCAGGTTCAACCCGGTTCGTCTGATCGGCATCGTCCGGGGCGAAGGCCAGGAGCCAGTCAGCAGCCTTGCTCGCCTGGCTGGCGGCGCGGACGATGGCGCGATTGTCCTCGCGCAGGACCTCGAGCCAGGAGCCGATATAGTCAGCGTGCCGGACGGTCGGCGCGATGCCGAGCGAGGCGCAGCAGAAGGCGGCGTTGATCTCGGCGATGAGCTCTTCGAAGGCGTATTTCTTCGAGCCGAACGAGCCGGAGAAATCGCGGTTGAGCCGATGGGGAGCGCCGCTGGCGTGGCCGAGCTCGTGCAGGGCGGTGCGGTGCCAGTTGATAGGCTCAAAATAGGCCTGCGGCGGCGGCACCTGCACATAGTCATGCGCAGGCACGTAGAAGGCCCGGTTGCCGCCAATGCGGAAATCGATCCCCGTCGCGGCAATCAGCGCCTCGACGCGCGGTTCGATCAGATCTGTCGGCACGGACGGCGCGGCGGTCGCGACATCCTCGGGCAGGTTCTCGCACTGATCCGTGTTGAAGACGGTGAAGCGTTTCAGGAACGGGATCGCTTGGGCGTCCTCGCCGGTCTCGCACGCTCGGCGCTTCTCGTCTTCCGGCACCAAGCGGTCGGCATAGACGACGGTGGTGCCGCGCTCGCCCTTGCGGACATTGCCGCCAAGCGAGAGCGCCTGGCGGAAGGTCAGCCAGCTCTGGCCGGAGAAGCCGCACTCGATAACGGCACCCCAGAGCAGCAGGACGTTGATCCCGGAATAGGTCCGGCCGGTCGAGGCGTTCTGTGGCATAGACAGCGGCGCCCTCGCGGCGGCCGTGCCCCAGGGCTGAACCCAGGGCACCCGGCCGGCCTCCAGTTCGGCGATGATCTTGTCGGTGATTTCGGAATAGAGATTGGTCCGGTCGCCCCTGGGGCCGGATTTACGGTTCTGTCTGGACATCGCGGTTCTCCGCGACGGGCGCCGGAGGCCTCTCCTCCAGCCCTCAACCCGTCACGGCAAACCGGTCCGCACTCTCACTCTCAAAGGGGGCGTTGCGGGGAAATCCCCCGCTCGAAAGGGTCGGCCGAGACAACAGGCTCGGCCGCAGGGGAAGGCTTTCCCCTCCCATCACCTTCCAGATCGCGACTCGCCAAGTTCCAATTAGCGAACCATTGACTCCCAATCAGCCGAAGCGGATAGTTCCAAATGCCGGAGACTCGGGGACAGGATGTTCAAGCGGTTTGTAGAGCGCCGGGCAGAGGAAGCCCTTTCGGATACGCCCGTGGTTCTCATTGTGGGGCCACGGCGAGCAGGCAAGACCACGCTCGTCAAGAAGATGGGGGAAGCCGGCCGCACCTATATCACGCTGGACGACCAGACCGTGCTGGAGGCTGCGCAGTCCGATCCGGCCGGGTTCATCCGCGGGCTGGATCGGGCCATCATCGACGAAATTCAGCGCGCGCCCGATCTGCTCCTGGCGATCAAGAAGACGGTCGACGAGGACTATCGTCCGGGCCGTTTTCTTCTCACGGGCTCAGCGAATGTGCTGACCTTGCCACGGGTCGCCGACAGTCTCGCGGGCCGGATGGAAACGCTGCAAATGCTGCCGCTGGCACGGGCCGAGATCGAGGGCAGGACGCCGACCTTTCTGGAGCGTCTTTTCGAGGGAAAGCTGCAAAAGCCAAGCAAGGCGATTGTCGGCGACGATCTCGTCCACTCCGTCCTGCTCGGCGGCTTTCCCGAGGCGATCGCCCGTGAGAGCGAGCGGCGCCGGCAGGACTGGGCGCGATCCTATCTCACGTCGGTTCTCACCCGCGATCTCAGGGACATCGCAGAGGTCGAGAAGCTGACCGAGCTCCCGAAATTCGTGCGGTTGCTGGCCGAGCATTCCAGCCAATTGGTCAACTATTCGCAGTTCGGGGCCAGCATCAATGTTAGCCACAAGACAGGACAGCGCTATGTCGGATTGCTTGAACAGGTTTTTCTGATCGCGACGCTGCAACCCTGGTTCACCAATGCGCTGAAGCGCATCGTCAAAACACCAAAGCTGCATTTCCTCGATTCCGGACTGCTGGCGAGCGCGCGGGGCCTGACCTTCGACAGGGTGAAGGCGGATCGCGGGACGTTCGGCGCCCTGCTGGAAAGCTTCGTGTTCTCGGAAGCGCTCAAGCTGACGACGGCCTCGGACCTGCGACTAACGCCCTATCATTTCCGCGATCGCGACATGCGCGAGGTTGACATCGTGCTGGAGCGTGACGACGGCATGATCGCCGGCATCGAGGTGAAGGCGAGCGCCACGGTCAAGTCCAGCGATTTCGCTGGGCTGCGCGCCTTGGCCGAAGCCTGCGGAGACCGCTTTGCTTTTGGCACCGTACTCTATGACAGCGAGGATGTTGTGCCATTTGGCGATCAGTTAGCAGCGGCGCCGTTGTCCTGTTTGTGGGGTTGAGCGGATGCGCAGAGATTGTCGACTGATCAACCCGCGCAGCGCAATGATCCTTGGGGGGAGCCCATGAGCCTGTATGAGAGGTGGTGCGACGCCACGAGAGAAAAAGACAAACGCAAGCACTACTGGACCTATGTCGAGAAAGAGGACGGCCGCGACGAGATCCGCGATGCCTTGGCCGAGACGATCCGCTCGCATTACGACAGGCTCGAACGTATCGCCGAGGACGTGGATCGGCTCGGATACAAGGTCGCTGCCGAGATCCTCAGCGAGGCGATGCCTCAGACGTCCAAGGGCCGCTCGGGCGATCTCGGCGAAATTCTCGCGACTGAGCTCGTCGAGGAGGAGATTGGCCTGCGTGTCCCTGTGCGCCGTCTCCGCTACAAGGATGGCCGCAACATGGCCATGCGCGGCGACG
>JAXMDK010000023.1:0-46730 GCA_046348855.1 Paracoccaceae bacterium
TGAACGGCTTGTCAGCGCGGGCGATCTGCTTCGGCGCCGGCACATGGCGCACGATCAGGTCGAACAGCGCCGACAGATCCTTGCGCGGCCCGTCGAGGCTCTCGTCGGCCCAGCCGGCGCGGCCCGAGGCATAGACATGCGGGAAGTCCAGCTGTTCGTCGCTGGCGCCGAGGTTGGCGAACAGGTCGAACACTTCGTTCAGCGCCCGGTCCGGCTCGGCATCGGGCTTGTCGACCTTGTTGACGACGACGATGGGGCGCAGGCCGAGGGCGAGCGCCTTCGAGGTCACGAACTTCGTCTGCGGCATCGGCCCTTCGGCAGCGTCGACCAGAAGGCAGACCCCGTCGACCATGTTCAGGATGCGTTCGACCTCGCCGCCGAAATCGGCGTGGCCGGGCGTATCGACGATGTTGATGCGGGTGCCCTTCCATTCGACCGAGGTGCACTTGGCAAGGATGGTGATGCCGCGCTCGCGTTCGATGTCGTTGCTGTCCATCGCGCGTTCGGCGACGGCCTGATTTTCCCGGAACGCACCGGATTGCTTGAGAAGTTCGTCCACGAGCGTGGTCTTGCCGTGGTCAACGTGTGCGATGATCGCGATATTGCGAATATCCATGGGTCCGCCAATTCCTGAGGTTGGCGGCGGGATAGAGGAAAACAGGCGCGAAGGCCAGCACCAAAGCAGACGGTCCGGGGGCGCGGCATGGCCCTTGGCAGGCGCGGCGAGCCGCCGGTCGCGGCAATAGGTCATCTTGCGCGCGCCCGGCCGGCGGATGGCTACTCCCGCCGTCCGCATCTTTCGGGGAGCCCGCGCGCGCCATGAACCTGCCGTTCAACGTCATGACGAAGCCCGCCGGGCCGTTCTGCAACATCGACTGCAGCTATTGCTATTATACCGAAAAGACCGGGCTTTACCCCGACACCGCGCGGTTCCGCATGTCCGACGAGGTGCTGGCACGCTACACCCGCGCCCATATCGCGGCGCAGGCGGCAGCCGGGCTGGCCGAGGTGACCTTCTACTGGCAGGGGGGTGAGCCGACGGTGCTCGGCATCGACTTCTACCGCCGTGCGCTGGCCGTGCAGGCGGCGGAACGGCCTGCCGGCATGACGATTCGCAACGCCTTGCAGACGAACGGAACGCTGATCGACGCCGACTGGGCGGCCTTCCTTGCCGCGAACGGGTTCCTGGTCGGCCTGTCGCTCGACGGGCCACGGGCGCTGCACGACCGCTATCGCCGCGACCGCGCCGGGCGGCCGACCTTCGACGCGGTGATGCGCGGGCTTGGCCATCTTCTCGCTGCAGGGGTCGAAACCAACCTTCTCGCCACCGTCCACAGCGCCAACGTGGTGAAACCGAAGGAGGTCTACCGCTTTCTCGCCGGTCTCGGCGTGCCCTGGCTCCAGTTCATCCCGGTGGTGGAGCGGGCGGGGGCGTCGGGGCGTCTTTCCGGCCCGCCGCAGATCGACCCGGGCCCGGCCGCCGATCCGGCCCCCGCCGTCACCCGCTGGAGCGTCAGCCCCGCGGCCTATGGCAAGTTCCTCTGCGATGTCTTTGACATCTGGAACCGCCGCGACGTCGGGCGCATCTCGGTCCAGCATTTCGACGCCATGCTGGCAGTCCTTCTCGGCGGGCCGGCGACGCTGTGCATCTTCGCGCCGGACTGTACCGGCGGGCTCGCGGTCGAGCATAACGGTGACGTCTTCGCCTGCGATCACTACGTCTACCCCGAATACCGGCTGGGCAATCTGATGGAGACCGACCTGGCCACGCTGGCTGCCGTGCCAGAAGCCCGCGCCTTTGCGGCGATGAAAAGCGCCACCCTGCCGGCCCAGTGCCGCGCCTGCCGGTTCCGCTTTGCATGCCACGGCGGCTGCCCCAAGCACCGCTTCGCCGTCACTCGCGACGGCGAGCCGGGACTGAACTACCTCTGCGCCGCCTACCGTCGCTTTCTCACCCACGCCGGTCCCCGGCTGTCGGGCATGGCGGCGCGGCTGGCGAGCGGCCTTCCGCCGGCCCCGCCGCGCGATCAGGCGGCGATATAGCGGTCGCGGCGGTGGTTCACGGCGATGGTCAGGTTGACGACCAGCGCGCCAAGCGCCGAGACGGCAACGGTTGCCGGGTCGCGCAGGGCCAGCGCCGCGGCAAAGAGACAGAGATCGAACAGAAGCTGCGTCCAGCCGGCGCGGAACCCCGTTCGGTCCTGTAGATAAAGTGCCACGATGCCGATGCCGCCAAGGCTCGCCCCGTGGCGGAACAGCGCCAGCAGCGCCGAGCCGGAGATGGCGCCGAACAACAGCGCCCCCACCACCGGGTCGAGCCGGGCGAACCCGACCCAGGACGGCATCAGCATGGCAAGGCCCGACATCAGCGTGACGGCCAGCAGGGTCTTGGCGACGAACCGTCCGCCCAGGCGCCGGTAGCCCAGCCAGTAGAAGGGCAGGTTGACCGCGAAGAAGACCGGCCCGAAGCTCCAGCCGGTGGCGTAGGAGATCAGCACCGCCAACCCCGCCGTCTGGCCGGTGACAAGCCCCAGATGGGTCAGGATGGTGATGGCGAAGGCCGCCATGCCGGCGCCATAGGCGATGCCCTGGGCGTCTTCGAGCAGGCTGTGGGTCTTGGGATCGGTCATGCGCCTGCCATCCCGCAATCGGGGCCGCGCGTCCAGCGTCAGCTTGTCGCAGGGCGAGCCGCCCCACTTTCTGTCTGCAAATATCCCGGAGGGGTCCGGGGAGGGTGAAGCGCGACAGGCAAAGGTCCGGTGGACCTTTGCCGCGCGAAACGCCCGGCCCGTGGCCGGGCTGCAATCAGGCGCGCGTCAGCCCTTCAGCGCCTTGCCGAGATAGGCGTCGACCTTTTCCAGATAGCCCATCGTCGTCAGCCATTTCTGGTCCGGCCCGACCAGAAGCGCCAGGTCCTTGGTCATGAACCCGTCCTCGACCGCGTCGACCGTCACCTTTTCCAGCGTCGTGGCAAAGCGCATCAGCTGGTCGTTGCCGTCGAGTTTCGCGCGGTGCTTCAGCCCGCCGGTCCAGGCGTAGATCGAGGCGATGGAGTTGGTGGACGTCTCCTTGCCTTTCTGGTGTTCGCGGAAATGGCGGGTGACAGTGCCATGGGCGGCTTCGGCCTCGACGATCTTGCCGTCGGGCGTCATCAGGACCGAGGTCATCAGGCCCAGCGAGCCGAAGCCCTGCGCCACCGTGTCGGACTGCACGTCGCCATCATAGTTCTTGCAGGCCCAGACATAGCCGCCCGACCATTTCAGGCTCGAGGCCACCATGTCGTCGATCAGCCGATGTTCGTAAGTCAGGCCGCGCTTCTTGAATTCCTCGGCGAACTCGGTGTCGAACACCTGCTGGAACAGGTCCTTGAAGCGGCCGTCATAGGCCTTGAGGATGGTGTTCTTGGTCGAAAGATAGACCGGGAAGTTGCGGGTCAGGCCATAGTTGAACGAGGCGCGGGCGAAGTCCATGATCGACTGGTCGAGGTTGTACATGCCCATCGCCACGCCGCCGCCGGGGGAGCGGAACATTTCCTTCTCGATCACCTGTCCGTCTTCTCCGACGAACTTGATCGTCAGGGTGCCCTTGCCGGGGAAGCGGAAATCGGTGGCCTTGTACTGATCGCCGAAGGCGTGGCGGCCGACGACCACCGGCTTCGTCCAGTGCGGCACCAGTCGGGGGACGTTCTTGCAGATGATCGGTTCGCGGAAGATGACGCCGCCGAGGATGTTGCGGATGGTGCCGTTCGGCGATTTCCACATTTCCTTCAGGTGGAATTCCTCGACCCGCGCCTCGTCGGGGGTGATGGTGGCGCATTTGACGCCGACGCCGTGTTTCTTGATCGCGTTCGCGGCGTCGATGGTGATCTGGTCATTGGTCGCGTCGCGGCTTTCGATGCCCAGGTCGTAATAGTGCAGGTCCACGTCCAGATAGGGCAGGATCAGTTTCTTCTTGATGAAGTCCCAGATGATGCGGGTCATCTCGTCGCCGTCGAGTTCGACGACCGGGTTGGCGACTTTGATCTTGGTCATGGGGCGGGCTCCCTGCTGCTGCCTCGGGTCGGGTCGCTCTTAGTCGAAAAAATACGGGCTGAAAAGATGGTATGCGAAGGTATACAGCGGCGGCCGGTGCGGCTAGCGTCCGAAAAATGCCCGCGACCTTTCCCGCACATATTCCCACAGCCCCGGTGCGCCGCGGGCGATCTTCCGGCCGACCCGTTCCTCGAGCTGCTCGAACGTCACGCCATATTCGACCCAGGTGCCACCGCCCGAGGCGATGTTGTGCATCACCGGCTGCACCCGGTCGAGCGACTTGGCGAAGATGGCGTCGGGGGTTTCGGCGGCCTCGAACTCTTCCCACAGCGCCCGCAGGGGCTGGCCGATGTCGGCGGGCAGAAGGCCGAAGATCCGGTCGGCGGCGCGGGCCTCGGCCTCCGCCACGGCGGCCGATCCGTGAGCCTGGCCCGCCGCCGAATGGATCGGCACGTCGCCGGCGTCGATTTCCACCAGGTCGTGCAGGATCAGCATGCGGATCACCCGGTCGATGCTGACGCCCGGCCCGGCGTGGTCGGCCAGCGTCAGCGCGTAAAGCGCCAGGTGCCAGCTGTGTTCGCCGGAGTTTTCGCGCCGCGATCCGTCGGTCAGCGGGCTGGCGCGCAGGACCTGCTTCAGCCGGTCGGCCTCGATCAGGAAGGCGAATTGCCGGTCGAGACGGTCGCTCAACGCACCGCCCTCAGTGCGCCGATGTGTCGCGCGGCGCGGCGGGGCCGGTGCCGCCTTCGCGGCGGGCCTTCAGCGTCGCCTCGACGAACTTCTTGCCGCGCAGCGCCGCCAGGCGGATGCGGATCGAGGTCAGGAAGGCCTCTTGCAGCGTGGGCGACGAAGCGCCGACGACCCGCGACACGTCGTTGTAGAAGCGGTCGTTGTCCAGTTCGTCCATCGCCTTCAGCGTCTCGACGGCCAGCTCGTCGCCCAGATCCTCGACCACGCCCATGATTACCTCGTCGCTTCGCCCAGACGGCGGCGGACATAGGCCTGCACCGTCTCGATCATCGGGACCATGTGGTTTTCTTCGTCCTCGAAGAAATGGCCCGCCCCCTCGATCCGTTCGTGGGTGATGGTGATGCCCTTCTGGTCGCGCAGCTTGCCCACCAGGTTGGCGGTGTCCTTGGGCGGCGCCACCCGGTCGGCGGTGCCGTTGATGATGAGCCCGGACGAGGGGCAGGGGGCCAGGAACGAGAAGTCGTACATGTTGGCCGGCGGCGCCACCGACACGAAGCCGGTGATTTCCGGCCGCCGCATCAGCAGTTGCATCCCGATCCAGGCGCCGAAGGAAAAGCCGGCGACCCAGCAATGTTTCGAATTGGGGTTCATCGCCTGCAGATAGTCCAGCGCCGAGGCCGCGTCGGAAAGTTCGCCGATGCCCTGGTCATATTCGCCTTGGCTGCGTCCGACGCCGCGGAAGTTGAAGCGCAGGACGGTGAAGCCCAGTTCGTAGAAGGCATAGTGAAGCCGGTGCACAACGCGGTTGTTCATCGTGCCGCCAAACTGCGGATGCGGGTGAAGCACGATGGCGATCGGGGCGTCGGGGGCCTTTTGCGGATGATAACGGCCTTCAAGGCGTCCATCGGGGCCGGGGAAAATGACTTCGGGCATGGCCTCTCGTTACATGTGCAAGGGCGCGGGCAAGGTCATCACAAGGCGCGGGGCCTTTCTTGACGATTTTGCTCAAGTTCCCTAGAATGGTTCTAAATGCCGGATCCTGTCCGGTGCGCGGGGTGGAATGGAGTTAAGCGGCCCACCGTCCCGCGTCAATGATCTTGGGGGCTATGGCTCGATGAAACTGTCGACAAAAGGACGCTATGCGATGGTCGCGCTGACCGATCTGGCCACCGCCGGGTCGGATGCGCTGACGTCGCTTGCCGAAATCTCGCGACGGCAGGACATTTCGCTGCCCTATCTGGAGCAGCTGTTCGTCAAGCTTCGCCGGGCGGGGCTGGTCGAATCGGCGCGCGGGCCGGGTGGCGGCTACCGGCTGGCGCGCGACCCGGCCGACATTCGGGTCAGCGACGTTTTGGGCGCGGTCGACGAAACGGTCAGCGCGCTCCATACCGGGGCGGGGGCGACCGGCGGCGTGTCCGGCAGCAAGGCGCAAAGCCTGACCAACCGGCTGTGGGAAGGTCTCTCGGCGCAGGTCTATGTGTTCCTGCACCAGACGACGCTGGCCGATGTGATCCGCAACGGGCTGAAGCCCTGTCCGGCGGTGCCGGCTCTGTTCACGCTGGTGGACGAATGACCGGCGCGCGCACCTATCTGGACTGGAACGCGACCGCCCCCCTGCGCCCCGAGGCGCGGGCGGCGGTGCTGGCCGGGCTCGATCTGGTCGGCAACCCCTCGTCGGTTCATGCCGAGGGGCGGGCGGCGAAGATGGCGCTGGAACGCGCGCGCGAGGATGTGGCGGCTGTCGTCGGCTGCAAGCCGGCCGAGGTGGTCTTCACCTCGGGCGCGACCGAGGCGGCGGGGGCGCTTGCCGGCTTTGCGGCGGTGACGGTCGATCCCACGGCGCACGATTGCCTGATCGCCCATGCCAGGGGCGAGGGCGGCATTCTGGCGATGGGGCTGGCCAACAGCGAAACCGGGGTGCTGAGTGACACTCCCGCGCGGGACGACGTGCTTCTGGACGTGGTGCAGGCGGTCGGGAGGGTGCCCTTCGCTTTTGGCTGGTCGGGGGCGGATCTGGCGATCCTGTCGGCACACAAGCTGGGCGGTCCGAAGGGCGTCGGCGCCCTGATCGTGCGCGACGGCCTCGACATCGCCAGCCTGCGCCCCGGCGGCGGCCAGGAAAAGGGTCGGCGGTCCGGCACGGAAAACCTGGCCGGAATCATGGGGTTCGCGGCGGCGGCGAAGGCGGCCGAGGCGGAGTTGAACGAAGGCCGCTGGGACGATGTGCGGCGGCTGCGCGACCGGCTGGAGGCGCTGCTGCTGGATGCTGCGCCCGGCAGCGTGATCGCCGGGTCCGACCGGCCGCGCCTGCCCAACACGACCTGCATCGTCACCCCGGGCTGGAAGGGCGAAACCCAGGTCATGCAGATGGACCTGGCCGGGTTCGCGGTCTCGGCAGGTTCGGCCTGTTCGTCGGGCAAGGTCCGCGCCAGCCGCGTGCTGCAAGCGATGGGCTTTGACGAACGTGCCGCCGGCTCGGCGATCCGCATTTCGCTGGGCGTGGCGACGACCGAGGACGAGGTGACGCGCCTGGCCGATGCCTGGGCGGCGCACCATGCCCGTTTCCGTGCGCGGGCCGCATGAGGAAAGGGTAACAGGATATGGAAAAGGAAAGAAAAATGTCTCCCGACACCGATACGTTGCCCGTGGATGTGCGCGAAGGCGTCGACCGCGAGACGGTCGAGACCGTGCAGAACATGGGCGCCTACAAGTACGGCTGGGAAACCGAGATCGAGACCGAATATGCGCCGATGGGCGTGAGCGAGGAGATCGTCCGGCTGATCAGCGCCAAGAACGGCGAACCGGAGTGGATGACCGAATGGCGGCTGGCCGCCTTCCGCCGCTGGCAGGGGATGGAAGAGCCGACCTGGGCGATGGTCCACTATCCGGCCATCGACTATCAGGCGCAGTATTACTACGCCAAGCCCAAGAGCATGTCGCAGAAGCCGAAGTCGCTGGACGAGGTCGATCCGAAGCTTCTGGCCACCTATGAAAAGCTTGGCATCCCCCTGAAGGAGCAGATGATCCTTGCGGGCGTCGAAGGCTCTGAAGGCGCGCCGGCCGAAGGGCGCAAGGTCGCGGTGGACGCGGTCTTTGATTCGGTGTCGGTCGGCACCACCTTCCGCGAGGAACTGAAGAAGGCCGGGGTGATCTTCTGCCCGATCTCCGAAGCGATCCGCGAATATCCCGATCTGGTGCGCAAGTATCTGGGTTCGGTCGTGCCGCAGTCGGACAATTTCTTCGCCACGCTGAACAGCGCGGTCTTTTCCGACGGCTCGTTCGTCTACATCCCCCCGGGCGTGCGCTGCCCGATGGAGCTGTCGACCTATTTCCGCATCAATGCGGAAAACACCGGCCAGTTCGAACGGACGCTGATCATTGCCGACAAGGGCAGCTACGTCAGCTACCTGGAAGGCTGCACCGCGCCCAAGCGCGACATCGCCCAGTTGCACGCCGCGGTGGTGGAGATCGTCATCCTCGAAGATGCCGAGGTCAAATATTCCACCGTCCAGAACTGGTATCCGGGCGACGAACAGGGCCGTGGCGGCATCTACAACTTCGTCACCAAGCGCGCCGATTGCCGCGAGGCGCGGGCCAAGGTCATGTGGACCCAGGTAGAAACCGGATCGGCGATCACCTGGAAATACCCCTCCTGCATCCTGCGGGGCGAAGCGTCGCAGGGCGAGTTCTATTCGATCGCCATCGCCAACAACTTCCAGCAGGCGGACACCGGGACCAAGATGATCCATCTTGGCAAGAACACCCGCTCGCGCATTGTTTCGAAAGGGATTTCCGCCGGAAAGGCGCAGAATACCTATCGCGGGCTGGTGTCGATGCACCCCAAGGCCAAGGACAGCCGGAACTACACCCAGTGCGACAGCCTGCTGATCGGCGACAAGTGCGGGGCGCACACGGTTCCCTACATCGAGGTCAAGAACAATTCCTCGCGCGTCGAGCACGAGGCGACGACATCGAAGGTCGACGACGATCAGCTTTTCTATTGCCGGTCGCGCGGCATGGACGAGGAAGAGGCGGTGGCTCTGGTGGTGAACGGCTTCTGCCGCGAGGTGTTGCAGGCCCTGCCGATGGAATTCGCCATGGAGGCGCAAAGCCTGGTGGCCATTTCGCTGGAGGGCAGCGTCGGCTGATGGCGGACCGGGGCGACAGGGCGGGGGCCGGGGAACCGGCCGAAGGTCGGCTGGCCGAAGGGCCGGCGGGCCTGTTGCTGCGCGCCCTGCCGTTCGACCGCCGCACCCGCATCGTCGACGTGGGCGCCAACCCGATGGCGGAAGAGGCGCCCTATGCGCCGCTTCTGCGGCTGGGCGCCTGCGACGTGGTAGGGTTCGAGCCGCAGCCGGCGGCCTTTGCCGAACTTCAGAAGATCAGGTCCGACCGCGAAGCCTACTTCCCCTTCGCCGTCGGCGACGGCAGCCGCCAGGAGCTGAGGGTCTACCGCGACCACGGTTTCGCCTCGGTTCTCGAGCCCTACCTGCCGGGGACGAAGGTGATGCCGCTGCGCGGCTGGCACCGGCTGGTTGACAAGATTCCTTTCGACACGGTGGCCTTGGACGCCGCGCCCGAGGTTGGGCCTTTCGACCTGCTGAAGATCGACATCCAGGGCGGCGAGGACGCGGTGTTCCGCGGCGCGCGCGTGGCGCTGAAGGCGGCGACGGCGGTGATCGTCGAGCTGCGCTATTTCCGCCTGTATGAAGGCGAGCCGATGGTCGGCGGCGTCGATTGCGAGTTGCGCGGGCAGGGGTTCGAACTGCACAAGTTCCGCTTCAACAAGTCGCGGGCGATTCTCAACAGCCAGGCCCACAGATTGCGGCACACGCATTTCCGCGATCAACTGATTGACGGCGACGCCATCTATGTGCGCGACATCACCCGGTCTGACCTGATGAGCGACGGCCAGCTGATGCACCTGGCACTGATGGCCTCGGCGGTGTTTGCCAGCCATTCGCTGGCGCTCTTCTGCCTGGACGAACTGGTCCGGCGCGGGGTGGCGGCGGCCGACCTGCCGGCGCGCTATGTCGACGGGCTTCCGGCCGACATGCGGCTGGACGGGGAGGGGGCCGCCGCAACCGGGGGGCGTGCGCCATGACCCAACTTCAGCCACAATTGGTCGCGCCCGCCCGCAAGGAGGCCCCGGCAGCTTCACATTTCCGCCCCGAATCCCCGGCATATATCGCCCAACGCGCGGATGCATGCTGGCAGGAGTCTCGGGGTGGTGGATCAGAAGGCGGCCTTTGCGGAACGGCTGAAGCGGATCAGCGCCGGGCAGCAGTTCGAGCATGCCGACGTGGTCGGGCATCAGACGCAGAAGGCCTACAACCGCAAGTTCGGCGAAAAGGCGAAAAAGCCCAAGCGGTCGTTTCTCGACCGGATGATGGTGCTGGTGGCGTTCCTGTCTGGCGCGTCGGCGGTGGTGCTGGGCCGGCTGGCCTATTTCCAGATGTCGAAGATTTCCGGCCTGCCGCAGGCGTTCTACGACCTGCACGGGCGCGGCATGGCGCTTTGCGCGCTGATCCTGGCGCTGGTCCTGATCGTCATCTTCCACCTGTCGACGCGGGCGCGCCTGCAGTCGCTGGCGCTGGGGTGCCTGCTGATGCACTTCGGCGAGGCGGCGGTGGCTTCGAGCGAGCCGCAGCTTTACTCGCAGATCTTCCCGCCGGATTACGTCAAGGCGGTGGCCACCCAGTCGGCCGTGTCGCACGACAGCTGACCCTGAAATCAACCGAAACTCCTGCGGTCCGGGCCCTTGGCCCCTGGGCCGCGTTTGGCATTTGCGAACGAGGATGAGATGCTGGAAATCAACAATCTGCATGTGAAACTTGAAGCCGAGGACAAGCCGATTCTGAAAGGGGTCGACCTGAAGATCGGCGCGGGCGAGGTCCATGCGATCATGGGTCCGAACGGGTCGGGCAAGTCGACCTTGTCCTACGTCCTGTCGGGGCGTGACGGCTATCAGGTCACCGAAGGAACCGCCGAGCTTCAGGGCCAGGATCTTCTGGCGATGGAGCCCGAGGAGCGGGCGGCGGCGGGCCTGTTCCTGGCCTTCCAGTATCCGGTGGAAATTCCCGGCGTCGGCAACATGACCTTCTTGCGCACCGCCGTGAACGCGCAGCGCAAGGCGCGCGGGCAAGAGGAACTCAGCGCCGGCGACTTCCTGAAGGTGGTGCGCGACAAGGCCAAGACGCTGAAGATCGACGCCGAGATGCTGAAGCGGCCGGTCAACGTGGGCTTCTCGGGCGGCGAGAAGAAGCGCAACGAAATCCTGCAGATGGCGATGCTGGAGCCGCGCATGTGCATCCTGGATGAAACCGATTCTGGCCTCGACGTCGACGCGATGAAGCTGGTGGCCGAGGGGGTGAACGCGCTGCGCGATGCCGGGCGGTCCTTCCTGGTCATCACCCACTACCAGCGGCTTCTGGACCATATCGTGCCCGATGTCGTGCACATCATGGCCGACGGGCGGATCATCAAGACCGGCGGTGCCGACCTGGCGCTGGAAGTCGAACAGAACGGCTATGCCGATCTGATGGCCGGGGTGAAGTGATGGCGCAACCGGCACGAAAGGACGCGGCCCGCGTCGAGACGACCGAGGCGCGGATCGCCGCGCTCGACCTGCCCAGGGGTGGCTTCACCGCCCCGGCGCGCGCTGCCGCCCTGGCGCGACTGCGCGACATGGGTCTGGCGACCAAGCGCGACGAATACTGGCGCTACACCGATCCGGCCGCCCTGAACGCCTGGCCCGCCCCCGAGGCGGCGCTGTTCGACGGCAAACCCGAAGCGGCCCTGTTCGAGGGGCGCGACCGGCTGGTCATCTGCTTTGCCGATGGCCGCTTCGACCCGGCGCGTTCGTCGCCCGACCTGACGCTGGCGGGGGTCGAGATCGCCCGTCTGGCCGAGGCCGATCGCGCCGACATCCACTGGGCGCGCGACCTTTACGGCACGCTGGAATCGCGCGGCCAGTCGCCGGTGGCGCGGCCCCTGGCGGCCCTGAACACGGCGGCGGCCACCGATGGCGTCCTGATCCGCGTCACCGGGCGGGCGGCAAAGCCGGTGCATCTGGTTTATGTCCATGAATCAACCAGTTCGGACGCTTTCCTGCATCATGTGGTGCGGATCGAGGCCGGGGCCGAGCTGACGCTTCTGGAAACCGGCCCGGCGGCGGCGCGCTTCAACAAGGTGCTCGAGGTCGACGTGGCCGATGGCGGGCGCTTCCATCATGTCCGCGCGCAGGGCCGCGACCGGGCGCGGCGGGCGGCGACGGCGATCTTTGCCCGCGTCGGTGCCGGCGCGCTGTTCAAGAGCTTTACCCTGTCCGTCAACGGGGTGCTGACCCGCAACGAATGCGTGATCGACATCGTCGGCGACGGGGCGGTGGCCCATGTCGCGGGTGCCGCACTTGGCGACGGGGCGACGGGGGACTTCCACCATGACGACACGGTGTTCGTCACCCATGACGCGGTCGGCTGCGAAAGCCGGCAGGTGTTCAAGAAGGTCCTGCGGAACGGCGCGACCGGGGTCTTTCAGGGCAAGATCCTGGTCAAGGCCGGGGCGCAGAAGACCGACGGCTACCAGATCAGCCAGTCGCTGCTGCTGGACGAGGAAAGCCAGTTCCTGGCCAAGCCCGAGCTGGAGATCTATGCCGACGACGTGAAATGTTCGCACGGCTCGACCACCGGCGCGATCGACGACACGGCGCTCTTCTACCTGCGCTCGCGCGGGGTGCCGCGCGAGGATGCGGTGGCGCTGCTGGTCTTGTCGTTCCTGGCCGACGCCATCGCCGAGGTCGAGGACGAAGAGCTTCAGGCCGAGATCGTCGGGCGGCTGGAGGGTTGGCTCAGGCGGAGGCGCAAGGGATGAGCGTGACCGCCGACATCCTGGCGACCTACCGGGCGCCCGCCGGTCCCGTGGGCCGGCTGATCGCCACCGGCCCGCGCGAGGATCGGTCGCTGGCCATGCTGATGGCGGCGGCGCTTCTGTTCTTCATCGCCCGCGCGCCGGTGCTGGCGCGGACGGCGGCGCTCGACCCATCGGTGCCGCTGCAGGCGCATCTCGGGATCAGCCTCTTCGCGCTTCTCTTCATGGTGCCGCTTCTGGCCTATGCGGTGGCGGGGCTTCTGCATCTGGGCGCGCGCGCGCTCGGCCGGCAAGGCGAAGGCTGGCGGGCCAGGATCGCGCTGTTCTGGGCGCTTCTGGCGATTGCGCCGGCGATGCTGGCGCAGGGCCTGTTCGAGGCCTTCACCGGCGCCGGACCGGCCAGCCAGCTGACGGGGCTGGGCGTCTTTGCCCTGTTCGTGTGGTTCGTCGCCCGCGGCCTTGGCGCCGGTTATCGGAAGGCCGGGGCATGACCGGGCAGGACATCTACGCGCTGGCGGTCCTGACGGTCCGCGATCCGGTGGCGGCGGCGCGGCGGCTGATCGGGCTGGGCCTGCCGGCGGCGGTACGCGCGCAGGCGCTGGTGCTGGTGGCGATTCTGGCGGTGCTGATGATCAGCCTGACCGCGCGGGCCTTGCCGGCAGACGACCTGACCGGACTGGGCCGGCTGATGCAGGCCCCGCTGCCGGGGCTGGCGATCCAGCTTGGCTCGATCCTGCTGATCGCTGCGCTGATGGCTGGGGTGGGGCGGCTCTTCGGCGGGCGGGGTCGCTTTGCCGACGCGCTCTTGCTGATGGTGTGGCTCGAATTCCTGACCCTGCCGCTCAGCCTGCTGCAACTTCTGCTGCTGCTGGCCCTGCCCTTGGCCACTTTGCCGGCCGCCCTGGTCGGGATGGCGCTCTTCTGCTGGATCTTCCTGGTCTTTGCCGCGACCCTGCACGGGTTCCGCCGGTTGTGGCCGGTGGCGGCGGCGTCGCTGGTGACGCTGATCGGTGTGTCGTTCGTGCTGGGGATGCTGTTGGTGGCGCTTGGCTATGAACCTGTGATGGGAACTGTCTGATGTATGATCTGGCCCGCGTGCGCGCCGATTTCCCGATCCTGTCGCGGCAGGTGAACGGACGGCCGCTTGTCTATCTGGACAACGGCGCCTCGGCGCAGAAGCCGCGCGTGGTGATCGAGGCGATGAACCACGCCTACGAAGCGGAATATGCCAACGTTCACCGCGGCTTGCACCATCTGTCCACCCTGGCGACCGAGAAATACGAGGCGGTGCGCGGCATCGTCGCCCGGTTCCTGAACGTCACCGACGAGCGCGAGATCGTCTTTACCACCGGCACCACCGAAGGGATCAACCTGGTCTCCTACGCCTGGGCCGCGCCGCGCCTTCAGGCGGGCGACGAGATCGTGCTGAGCGTGCTGGAACATCACGCCAACATCGTGCCCTGGCATTTCCTGCGCGAACGGCAGGGCGTGGTGCTGAAATGGGTGGAACCGGAGCCCGACGGCGGGCTTGACCCGCAAAAGGTGATCGACGCCATCGGCCCCAAAACGAAGCTGGTCGCCATCACCCAGATGTCGAACGTCACCGGCGCCCGCGTCGACGTGGGGGCAATCGGGCGGGCGGCCAAGGCGCGGGGCGTGCCGGTGCTGGTCGACGGCTCGCAAGGCTCGGTCCATGCGCCGGTATCGGTGCCCGACCTCGCCTGCGACTTCTACGTCATCACCGGGCACAAGCTTTACGGGCCTTCGGGGTCGGGGGCGATCTGGATCGCCAAGGAGCGGATGGCGGAGATGCGCCCCTTCCTCGGCGGCGGCGACATGATCCGCGAAGTGACGCGCGACACGGTAACCTATGCCGACCCGCCGATGAAGTTCGAGGCCGGCACCCCCGGCATTGTCCAGCAGATCGGGCTGGGGGTGGCGCTGGAATATCTGATGAGCCTCGGCATGGAGAATGTCGCCGCGCACGAGGCGGCGCTGCGCGATCATGCGATGGCGCGGTTCAAGGGTCTGAACTGGCTGAACCTGCAAGGCACCAGCCCCGGCAAGGGCGCGATCTTTTCCTTCACGCTGCAAGGCGCGGCCCATGCCCACGACATTTCGACGGTGCTCGACAAGAAGGGCATCGCGGTCAGGGCCGGCACCCATTGCGCCATGCCGCTCCTGACCCATCTGGGGCTGACGGCGACCTGCCGGGCCTCGTTCGGGCTTTACAACACCAAGGCCGAGGTCGATGCGCTGGTCGAGGCGCTGGAATTCTGCCGCGAGCTTTTTGGCTGATGCCGCGCAGCTATGACCTGGTCCTGATCTGCGGCCGCCGGCCGGAGTTGCTGGCGCGCACGCTGGAATCGTTCGGCGATCAGGTCTTGCGGCATTTCCCCATCCGCGGGGTGATCGCCAACATCGACCCGTTCTGCGGCACCGACGCCGACGGCGACGCGTGCGAGGCGCTGATCCGGGCGCGGTTTGCCGGCGCGCAGGTGTTCCGGCCCGAAACGGCGGGCTTTGCCGCCGCGGTGATGCGGGCCTGGGCCGCGACCCGCGCCGAGGTGGTGCTGCATCTGGAGGACGACTGGCTGGCGCTGGAACCGCTGTCGCCGGCCCGGATCGAGGCCGAGCTTCAGGGCGACGTGCGGGCGCTGACGCTGATGTCGGTGACCAAGAATACCCGCAACCAGCGGTTCCAGACCGCGCGCCGCCGCATCCGGCTTGCCGACGGCAGAGAGGAAGACCTGTTCGTCAACGCCTTCTCGACCTCGCCGGGGTTCTTCGAGGGCGAGTTCCTGCGCCGCTCGGCGGACCTGATGGTGCCGGAGTTCGATCCCGAAAAGCAGTTCTTCCGCAGCCTGAACCCGGCGCTCGAGTCTTATGCGATGCAATATCGCTGCAAGTTCCTGTTCGGCGAACGAGGGCCATTCCTGGTGCAGGACATCGGCCGCGACTGGCGCGATGCCCGGCGGATCGGCAAGTGGCTGGTCAAGGGCCAGAGCGTCTGGGCGCCGCTGCCCGATCCCGCGCCGGAGTGATCGGCACTCAGAAGCTGAACTGCATCGCCACCAGCCCGGCCAGGTCCGACTGGCCGGCGCGGTTGCCGAAATTGTCGGCGTGGACCAGTTGCAGCATCAGTTCGCTGCCCTCGGCCAGCGGCCGCTGATAGGTCAGCGCCAGGTTGACCTGACGATGCTCGGGCGCAAGGTCGAGGCCGACCGAGTCGAACGAGCTGGTGCCCAGATCATGGACGACCGGCACCACCAGCCGCGCGCTGCCCGAGGTCACGGCGACCGGCATTCCGACACCCAGCGACAGCCGGTCGCCATCGGTGAACATGTCATGCTGGCCGATGTCGAGGTTGACGCTGTTGAACACCGCCTGCGACACATCCGACAGCGCCGCCTGCGAGCCGAGGCTGGCCAGCCCGACCTCGCCCGACAGGGTGACGAAGCCGCCGCGGCCGATGTCCTGGGTCAGCCCGAGTTCCAGCGAGGCCATCTGCGTGCCGCCGCCGCCATCGTCGGCCCGGCCAAAGCCCATGACGCTGCCGCCGTCGTGGGTCAGCTTCAGCCCCAGGTCGAGCCGGGTCGCGCCATCGGTCAGCGCCTGCTTCACATCGATCCCGTAGCTCTGTTCGGCCGAGCCCCGATCGGGCATCAGCACCGAGGCGGTGAAGCTGCCGGTCGGGTCCAGCACGGCAACCGTCCGGCCCTGGAAGGCGGCGAAAGGCTGGCCCGACAGGCTGGCCGAACCCAGCCGGATCCGCTCCAGATCGTCGGTCAAGGCCTGGGCCATCAGCGTGCGCGACAGGGGCGCGGGCTGCACCGTCGCCAGAAGCGCCTGGCCCGGCATCTTGAAATCGCCGCTGAGGCTGTCGGTGACGGCCACCTGCACGTTCTGGATGCTGCGCTGGACCGCATCGCCAAGCGCCGCGCCGGACATGATCATCGGCGCGTTGGTCTGCTGCACGCTGCCGTCGGCAAGGCTCATCGAGGTGCCGCCGATCGGCAAAAGGGCGGCGCGGATGTCGAGGAAGCCGTGGCCGTAGGTGTTGGAATAGCCGTGCGAGAAGGTCGGCGTGATCGCCAGCGTCGCATCGGGGGTGAAGAAGCCGTTGTCGGCCGAGGCCAGAAGCCGCAGCCGCAGGTCGTGCGGGGTCAGCTTCGGAAAAGCCTCGGCCAGAAGCGCCAGTGCGCCCGAAACCTGCGGCGCGGCAAAGGAAGAACCTGTGCCGAAGCCGTATCCGGTGTTGGATGTGCCGGTCGCCGCCGTCCAGGCCCCGTCCGCCAGCAGGCACCAGGCCGCTGCCTCATAGCACGGCGCCGACAGAAGCTGGACCGAACTCACGTGCTGGCCCGAGAAGGTTGGAACCGCGTTGCCAACCGCAAGCCAGCCGGGCTCCAGCGAGGGCCGCACCGCCGGCAGCGCATCCATGATGGTCGCCTGGGTATGGGTCTGGTCGTTCGACAGGGCAAAGACCACCACGCCCTTGGCCGCATAATTGTCCAACGCGGTCAGATAGTTGGCGCCGCTTGCGCCGGAAAAGGCGATCCCCAGCCCGGCGACGCTGACCGGCAGGCCGTCGTAGCCCCAGGAATTGTTCTGGGCCACGGCATTCATGTTCAGCGCCAGGTTGGTGATCGAGGCCAGCGTCGTGTTGCTGGAGAACGAGCCGAACACCAGGTTCGCCTTGGGCGCGATGCCGATGAAGCCTGGGGACTGGCCGGCGATGATCGACGAAACCTTGGTGCCGTGATCGTCGGCACTGGTGCCGGTCAGGGCGCCGTTGCTGTCGATGGTCAGGGTCTTGCCGGCAAAGACTTCGTGCGTGGGGTTGATCCGCGTGTCGGCCACCGCCACCGTCTGGCCCTTGCCGGTCAGGCCGACGGCATGGGCATATTCGGCATGGACCGAGGCCAGCGGATAGCTGTTGTAATTGGGCGAGATCGGGTTGCCCAGCGAATCGACCAGATGCCAGGTGCTGCTTTGCAGCAGGTATTTGGCGCTGTTGCGCAGGGCGGCGGCGGCCGATTCGTAGGGGGTGAAGCTTTGCACATAGTAGGAGCCGAGCGCCCCCGCGCCGCCGGGACCAGACTGTCCGAGGCTGACAGAGCCGCCGCCCTTGCAGGCCGCCAGCGCCAGCAGCGATGCGAGGACCATCAGTGCTCGCGGCGTCAGTCCGGGCGGTAAGGTGCGGCAGGCGGCGGGACCGTCGGACATGGGCTTGTTCCCCGAACTTGCGCGGTTGCGGCAAGCGCCGGAACCTGCATGGAAATTGCCCCTTCAGTTAGGAACCTTGGTAAAGGTGCGTCAACGAAATTGTGATCGACAGGTGCGGATGGCCGCTCAGGCGCGCTTTCCTGCCGCATCTTCGCCGGCCCGCCCAGCCACCCGGCTATTCCATGACTGCGCATAGGCCGCAAGGTCGGGAAGGTCGGGCCGGTGGCTGGCAAGATCGGCGGGGGCGCTGCCTCCGGCACACAAAAGCGCGGCGCCGAGCGTGGTTCCGGTCGTCTCGCCCCGGCTCAGCCGCAGTTCCCGGCCCGTCGCGGCCGACAGCATGTCGAGATAGGCCCGGTTCGCCGCCAGCGGGCCTTCGACGATGATCGGACCCTCCGCGCCGATCAGCCCCAGACAGGTCGCCGACATCAGGCCGAGATACCACGAAATGGCGAGGTGCCTTTGGCCGTCGGTCAGCGCCCCTGCATCGACCCAGCGCATCGCCTGGGTCGGAAAGGGTCCGCAACCCGCCACCACCGAGGGCAGCAGCATCGCCCCTGCCCGCAGCACTGCGGATTCGTCCCCGGTCGTCGGCGCGGCTGGCAGGGAAGCGCCCAGCAGTTCGTATTCGCGCCCGCCCATGAAGCGCGCCGAAGGGACCGGCCGGCCGAGCGCATCGACATTGACCAGCGCGTCGCGGGCCGGATCGAGATCGACGCGCCGCCCGCCGATGGCGAGGCAGACGACCCAGGTGCCGGTCGACACCACCGCAAAGGGCGGGGTCTGCGCCAGTAGGTGAGGGTAGAGCGAGGCATTGGAATCGTGGATGCCGCAGTAGACCGGAATGCCCTGCGGCAGGCGGGCCCGGTCGGCCAGATCGGGCCTGAGCGGGCCGAGGCAGTCGCTCGCCCGGCGCAGGGGCGGCATCAGTGCCCGCCAGCCCATCCGGTCGACCAGCGTCGAATAGTCGCCGGCGGCATGGTTCCAGAGATCGGTATGGCAGCCGAGCGAGGTCGCCTCGTTCGCCAGGACGCCGCTCAGCCGGAAGGCCCAGTATTGGGGATAGGTGACGATCCGCGCGACGCGGGCGAAGTCCTGCGGGAATTGCCGGGACTGCCAGTAAAGCTGCGCGCCGAGGTTCAGCCCGTTCGGCAGCCGGGGCGAGCCGGTCTCGGCAAAGGCCGGGCGCAGCCGGTCGTAGTCGGCGGCCAGGCTTTCGGGGCCGTCATGTTCGTAGTCCAGCACCGGCAGGGCCAGCCCGCCCGAGCCATCCAGCAGCGCGGCCGAGGCCCCGTGGGTGGTGACCGAGATCGCATCCAGCCGGTGGGCCGCCCCCAGCCGGCCTAGGCCGGACCGAAGGAAATCCCAGATCGCATCCACATCGTAGTGCGGGTAGGGGCCGCCGCCGACAACCCGGTTCGGCATGGTCAGGCGGTCGATCTCCTGCCGCGCCTTGAGGTCGAAGAGGGCAAGCTTCGCATTGGTCTTGCCGATGTCGATGACGGCGACAAGATGGGGGTCGGTCATGCCTATTCCATGTGAAACACGGTCAGGAGCGGCTTGGCGACGGGTTCGTTGCCGGCATGCGTCTCCATCAGGTCGGCCATGTGCGCCCACCAGCGTTGCATGACCGGATGGCGGGGCAGGTCGGCCATGCCATGCGGGACGCTGCGCCACAGGACGGCGAAAAGGATGCCGGTCTCCTCGTCGAGGTGAATGGAATAGTCCGACACCCCGGCCTCGCGCAGCAGTGTCACCAGTTCCGGCCAGATCTCGTCATGGCGCTTTTTGTATTCGGCCAGCTTGCCGGGATGCAGCTTCATCTTGAAGGCGTATTTCTCGCGCGTCATCGGCCAAGGCCCCCCGACAGGCGTTTCCACAGGATCGGCAGAGCGATGACCGCGATCAGCAGGAAACCGACGAAGATCGACATGACGATGCCCGGCACGTTCAGAAGGCCGAAGCCGAAGGTTACCATCCCCATGATCAGGGCCGCCAGCACGACGCCGGGAATGGTGCCGGCGCCGCCGGTGATGGCGACCCCGCCGAGGACCACCATGGTGATCGCCTCCAGCTCCAGCCCCTGCGCGATGGACGGCCGGGTCGAACCGAGCCGCGAGGTCAGCAGCACCGAGGCCACGCCGGACATGACGCCGGTCAGGCAGAACAGGATCATCTTCATGCGCCGGACGTTCACCCCGGAAAAGGCGGCGGAAACCGGGTTCCGGCCGATAAAATAGAGTTTCCGGCCAAAGGTGGTGAAATGCAGCAGGAACCCGAACACCAGTGCGAACAGCACGAACAGCACCAGTTCGAACGAAATCACCCAGCCGACATAGCCTTGGCCGAAATAGTCGAACCCCTTGGGATAGTTCTTGTAGACCTGATCGCCGAGGATGATGAAGGCGATGCCGCGAAAGAGGCTCATGGTGCCGATGGTCACGACGATGGACGGCAGGCCAAGGCCCGTCACCAGCGCGCCGTTCAGCGCCCCGCACAGCAGCCCTACTACGATCCCGGTGCCGACCAGCATCGGCGTGCCAAGGCCGAACTGCATGGCGAACCCCATCATCGTGGAAGACAGCGCCAGGAGCGCCGCGACTGACAGGTCGATCTCGCCCGAAATGATCAGCAGCGCCATCGGCAGGGCGATCAGCGCCTTTTCGGTGAAGTTGTAGGTCATGTCCGACAGCGTCCAGGCGTCGAGAAAGTGCGGCGAGGCGAGGCTGTTGAAGATGAAGACCCCGACCGCCACGACCAGAAGCAGCATTTCCCACGACCGCAGGGCGGCGGCGACCGGCCGGTCGAGCCGGTCGGGGATGTTGCGGGGCGAGGTCGCGTCGCTGCTCATGTGCTGGTCGCCTTTCTGAGGATCAGCCGGCCCTTGGATTTCTCGCCGCGCGCGTTCAGGATGATCGCCACCAGGATCGCCAGCCCGGATATGGCCATCTGCCAGAAGGGCGACACGTTGATGACCGGCAGGGCGAGCCCGATCAGCCCCAGAAACAAAGCGCCCAGCACCGCGCCCGCCACGGTCCCGACGCCGCCGGCGATGGAGACCCCGCCGATGACGCAGGCGGCGATGACGTTAAGCTCGAACCCGTTGGCGACTTCGACCGAGGCGATGACATAGCGCGACACCCACAGATAGCCGGCCAGCCCCGACAGGAGGCCGGAAATGCAGAAGGCGATGAACTTGGTGCGGCCGACGTCGATGCCGGTGTAGACGGCGGCTGTCGGGTTGACGCCCACCGCATAGACGTCGCGGCCGGTGGTGGTGAAGCGCAGGAGCAGATGGAAGGCGGCGATCACCGCAAGGGCGATCCAGGACAGGACCGGCAGCCCCAGGACCACCGCGCGCTGGAAACCGATGAAAGCCGGGCTCATCTGGTCGGCGTTGACCCAGGCGCCGCCGGACAGCACGAACGTCAGCCCGCGATAGATCGTCAGCGTGCCCAGCGTGACCACGATGGGGGGAATGCCGATCTTCCACACCAGGAGGCCGTTGAAGGCGCCCAGCAGCCCGCCGCAGACCAGCGCGGCAAGGATGACCAGCGCCATCGGCAGGCCGGGGTGGGCGGCGTTCAGCATGGCGACCGCCATGCCGGTGAAGCAGAGGTTGGCGGCGGTCGAAAGGTCGATCGACCGGGTCAGGATCACCGCCATCTGCGCCAGCGCCAGGATGATGAGGATGGCGGTGTCGTTGAAGGCCTGCGCCAGGTTCGACGGCGTGGCGAAGGCGGGGAAACGGGTGGCGACAAGGGCGATCAGCGCCAGGATCGCCAAGGCCAGCAGGGCTTCGCGCGATGCCAGAAGTGTCCGCATCATTGCGCGATCCCCGCTGCCGCCCGGACCAGGGTTTCGGGCTTCAAGTCCTTGTTCGCGTAGGTGGCGCTGACCAGCCCTTCGCGCATCACCACCACCCGGTCGGACATGCCCAGCACCTCGGGGATTTCCGACGATACCATGATGACTGCCATTCCTTCGGCCACCAGTTGCGCCATGAACTCGTGCACCGCCGCCTTTGACCCGATGTCGATGCCCTTGGTCGGTTCATCCAGGATGATGACCTTCGGCTTCATCGCCAGCCATTTGGCGATCACCACCTTCTGCTGGTTGCCGCCCGAGAGGGTCGAGACATCCTGCGACAGCGAGGCGGCGCGCAGGTCGAGCCGCGCGGTATAGTGGCGCGCCAGGTCGAATTCATCCTTCAGTCGCAGGATCGAATGGCGCGAAATGCGGCCCAGCGAGGGCAGGGTGACGTTCATGAAGATCGGCAGGCCGCCGCCCAGCCCCTGCGCGCCGCGTTCCTCGGGCACGTAGACGATGCCGGCGGCGATGGCGTCGGCGGCGCTGGACGGCGCCAGTGGCTTGCCTTCCAGCGTCACCGAGCCGCGGCTGGGCCGGGTCAGGCCGAACAGGGCCTTCATCACCTCGGTCCGGCCGGCGCCGACCAGGCCATAAAAGCCAAGGATTTCGCCCCGGTGCAGGTCGAAGCTGATGTTTTCGAATTCGGTCGGGTGCGACAGGTTCGAAACGGAAAGCACCGTGTCGCCGATGGTGGCATGATGCTTGGGAAAGACCTTGTCGACGCTGCGGCCGACCATCAGCCGCACCAGTTCGTCCTGCGGCGTCTCGGCCAGGAATCCCTCGCCGACCTGCTCGCCGTCGCGGAACACGGTATAGCGGTCGGCGATGCGGTAGATCTCGTCGAACTTGTGGCTGATGAACAGGATCGCCTTGCCCTGCGATTTCAGGAGCCCGACCAGTTCGTAAAGCTCGCCGATCTCCTTGGCCGACAGGGCTGCGGTGGGTTCGTCCATCACCACCACGCGCGCGTCGATGGACAGGGCGCGGGCGACCGCCACCAGATGCTTGTTGGCGATGGACAGATCGCGCAGCCGGGCATCCGGCGCGATGTGGCTGGCGTGCATGCCGTCAAGGACGGCCTGCGCCCGCGCCTTCATCGCCGCCCAGTCGATCAGGCCGAACCGGCTGCGGGGCGCGTGACCCAGCCAGATGTTCTCGGCCACCGTCAGATCGTCGAACAGCACGGTTTCCTGATGGATGGCAGTGATGCCGAGCCGGAAGGCTGCCTGCGCCGACGACAGGACCACGGGTTCGCCGTCCAGCGTGATGCTGCCGGCGTTCGGCTGGAAGATTCCGGTCAGGATCTTGACCAGCGTCGACTTGCCGGCGCCGTTTTCGCCGACCAGCGCCGTCACCTGGCCCGGATAGAGCGACAGGTGGACATCGTGCAGGGCGCGGACGCCGGGAAAGCTCTTGCTGATGCCGGAAAGCACGAGCCTGGGCTCTTCGGCAAGGGAAGCGGCGGGCTGGGTCATGCGAAAAGCCGGTTGAGAGGGGGGACCGGGCGGCACATCGAAGAGGGCCGCCCGGTCCGGCATGATCTTAATAGATCTTCGAGAACTGCTCGATATTGGTCTTGTCGAACTGGAAGGGCGGGGCCATCGCCGCCGAATTGTTGTCGTCGAGCGTGATCTTGCCCACCTTGCCGATCGACAGTTCGGCGCCCGGCTTGGCCTCCTGGCCGCCGACCGTCAGGTCATGGCACAGCTGGGTGGCCGAATAGCCAAGGTCGATCGGGTTCCACAGCGCCACCGCCTGCGACGCGCCGTTGTCGATGAACTTCTTGAACTCGGACGGCAGGGCGAGGCCGGTCACGTTGACCTTGCCGATCAGGCCCTCGTCGGTGACGACCTGCGCGGCGGCGACGACGCCCACCGTGGTCGGCGCGATGATCGCCTTGAGGTCCGGGTGCGCCTTCAGCAGGCCCTTGGCCACGTCGGTCGACTTGGCCGAGTCATCGTCGCCGTAGACCACATCCACCAGCTTGATCTTCGGGAACTTCTCGGGCAGCACCTTCTTGGCCGCCTCGATCCAGCTGTTCTGGTTGGCCGCGGTCGAAGCCGCCGACAGGATCGCGACCTCGCCGCCGTCGGGCAGGTAGTCGGCGGCCAGCTTGATGATGGTTTCGCCGATCAGGCCGGTGTCGGACGGATTCAGGTGCAGCATCCTGCCTTCCGGGGCCACGCCCGAATCCCAGGAAATCACCTTGATGCCGCGGTCCATCGCCTTTTTCAGCGCCGGCACCACCGCGTCGGGGTCGTTGGCGGAAATGGCGATGCAGCCGACCTTCTGGTCGATCAGCGAGTTGATGATCTCGATCTGGCCCTCGGCGGTGGCCTTGGTCGGGCCGGTATAGATCACCTCGGTGTCGCCCAGTTCCTTTGCCGCCTCGTCGGCGCCCTTGTGCGCCGCGTCGAAGAAGCCGTTTCCAAGCGACTTCACCAGAAGCGCAACCTTCAGGTTTTCGGCTTGCGCGGCCGCGCCGGTCAGGCCGAAGGCAAGGCTGGCGACGGCCAGCGTGCTGAACGAAAATTTCATCTGACTTCCTCCCATGTTATCGCCCGCGCCGGCCTCATGCCGACAGCGTTGATTCCGTCTCTTTGGCGTTCGCGCTCACGATCTTCAGCGCCACGCCCGCATCCTGGATCAGCGCGGCCTCCCGCTCGCCGATCCCGTCGTCGGTGATGAGCAGGGAAATGCGCGACAGCTTGCACATGACCATGCTGGAATAGAGTTTGAACTTCGACGAGTCGGCGAGGACCACCAGTTCCTCGGCCTGGCTCAGCAGCTTCTGTTCGGCCAGGATCAGCAGGGGATCGCTCTCCATGACCCCCGCCGGGCCGATGGCCTGGGCGCTGGTGAACATGCGTTTCGCCGAGAAGTTCTGCGTCATGTCGTTTTCAAAGGGCGACAGGATGATGTTCTGTTCGCGGTAGATCGTGCCACCGGAAACGCTGACGACATTGCGGGAATGTTTCAGCAGATATTCGGCGATCGGGAAGGAGTTGGTGAAGACCGGCATGACCCGGTGCGCGAGGCCGTAGACCATCTGATAGGTGGTGGTCCCGCCGTTGATGATCGTCGGTTCGTTTTCGGCGCACAGTTCGACCGCCGCGTCGGCGATGGCGCGCTTGGCGGCGATGTTCTTGCCGGCGTTGATGCTGAAGGGGGTTCCGGCCAGATGCGGCTGGTTGATCGCCTCGACCCCGCCGCGCACCCGGCGCAGACGGTTCTGGGCGTGCAGCGCGGTGATGTCGCGGCGCACCGTCGCCTCGGACGATTCGGTCAGCGCCACCAGTTCGTCGATGGTCACCACCGTCCGGTCCCTGAGGGACTTCAGGATCGCGCTGTGACGTTCCTTCTCGTGCATGGGACCTCCCGGTTGCGATTGGACGATATGATTGAAGATGGCGGTGTGTCAATCAAATTCAGTCACAAAATGATGCTGCATTGCGGCATAATGATTGAAGATGGCAGAAAATGATTGACTTGGGGGCGAGCCGGTGCAAGTTTCCCGAAAACGACAGAGTGACGCATGACCAAGCATCCTTCACAGTCGATCCCCAACCTGTGGGACAAGGCCAGGGCAGACGCGATGAGCGAAGCCGACCAGCTGGTCTACCGCTCCAACCTTCTGGGGTCGGACAAGCGCGTCACCAATTATGGCGGCGGCAATACATCGTCCAAGATCCGCGAGAGGGATCCCCTGACCGGCGAAGAGGTCGAGGTCCTGTGGGTCAAGGGATCGGGCGGCGACAATGCCACCATCCGGCGGGACGGTTTCGCCACGCTCTACATGGACAAGCTGCGGGCGCTGAAGCGGCTTTACCGGGGCGTGGCGCATGAAGACGAGATGGTCGGCTATCTGCCCCATTGCACCTTCAACCTGAACCCCCGTGCGGCGTCCATCGACACGCCGCTGCATGCCTTCGTGCCACGGCTCTTCGTCGATCACATGCATCCCGACGCCTGCATCGCCATCGCGGCGGCCAGGGATTCGCGGGCGCTGACCCGGAAGATCTACGGCGACGCCATCGGCTGGCTGCCGTGGAAACGGCCGGGGTTCGAGCTGGGCCTGTGGCTGGAGAAATTCTGCCTGGACAACCCCGAAGCCAGAGGCGTCATCCTGGAAAGCCACGGGCTGTTCACCTGGGGCGACACGCCGCAGGAGTGCTATGAAACCACGCTCTGGGCGATCAACACGGCCGCCACATGGCTGGACACGCAGCAGGGGGCGGAACCGGCCTTCGGCGGCGCGGCCGTCACGGCGCTGGCCCCGGCCGAACGGCAGGCCCAGGCCGCCAGCCTGATGCCGGCGATCCGGGGGTTGATTTCGCACGGCGCGCCGATGGTCGGGCATTTCGACGATAGCCCCGCCGTGCTCGAATTCGTCAACAGCAAGAATCTCGGGCCGCTGGCGGCGCTGGGCACATCCTGCCCCGATCATTTCCTGCGCACCAAGATCCGCCCGCTGGTGGTCGCGGATCAGGCCGGACTGCCGGCGGCGATCGAAGCCTACCGCGCGGCCTATGCCGCTTATTATGACGCCTGCAAACGGCCGGATTCGCCACCGATGCGCGACGCCAATCCGGTGGTGTTCCTGGTGCCGCGGGTGGGGATGATCACCTTCGCCAGGGACAAGGCGACCGCGCGCATCTCCGGCGAATTTTATGTCAATGCCATCAACGTGATGCGCGGGGCCTCGTCGGTGTCAACCTACCGGGGCCTGCCGCAGCAAGAGGCGTTCGACATCGAATACTGGCTTCTGGAAGAGGCAAAGCTGCAGCGGATGCCCAAGCCCAAGGCGCTCGCCGGGCGCGTGGCGCTGGTGACGGGGGCGGCCGGCGGCATCGGCAAGGCCACGGCGGACCGGATGCTGCGCGAAGGCGCCTGCGTGGTTCTGGCCGATGTCGACGGGGCGGCGCTGGAAGCCGCGCAGGGCGAGCTGGCGCAGGTCCACGGGCGCGATTGCGTCGGTTCCACGCTGATCGACGTGACCCGCGAGGATCAGGTGGCGGCGGGCTTCGCGGCGGCGGTGCTGCAATTCGGCGGGCTGGACATTCTGGTGTCGAACGCCGGCATCGCCTCGTCCTCGCCGGTGACGGAGACCACGCTGGCGCTGTGGAACCGGAACATCGACATTCTGGCGACCGGCTATTTCCTCGTCTCGCGCGAGGCGTTCCGGCTGTTCGACCGGCAGGGGATGGGCGGCAACATCGTGTTCGTCGCGTCGAAGAACGGGCTTGCAGCCTCGCCCAATGCGTCGGCCTACTGCACCGCCAAGGGCGCCGAGATTCACCTCGCCCGCTGCCTGGCGCTGGAAGGTGCGGACAAGCAGGTGCGCGTCAACGTCGTCAACCCCGATGCCGTCCTGCGGGGCTCGCGGATCTGGCAGGGCGAATGGCTGGAACAGCGGGCCAGCACCTACCAGACCGACAAGACCGGGCTGGAAGAGATGTATCGCCAGCGGTCGCTGTTGAAGCGGTCGGTCTACCCCGAGGACATCGCCGAGGCGATCTACTTCTTCGCCTCCGAAGCGTCGGCCAAGTCGACCGGAAACATCCTGAACGTCGATGCGGGCAACGCCCAGAGCTTCACGAGGTAGCCCGCGATGACCGAACCGATGATCGCCGCCGATGTGGTCGCAGAAACGAACGCTGCCCGGCTACCGGCGCTGCAGCGTCAGTATGACTTCCTGGGCGAAGAGCTTCTGCGCCGTGGCATCAGGATCGAGGACATTCTGGCCAAGGTCGCGGCCTTCGGGGTGGCGGTGCCGTCATGGGGTGTCGGCACCGGCGGCACCCGCTTTGCCCGCTTTCCGGGGCCGGGCGAGCCGCGCGACATCTTCGACAAGATCGAGGATTGCGCCGTCATCCAGCAGCTGACCCGCGCTACGCCGACGATTTCCTTGCACATCCCTTGGGACCGCGCCGACCCGGCCCGGCTGAAGGCCGCGGCCGCGCGCTTTGGCCTGGGGTTCGACGCAATGAATTCCAACACCTTCTCCGACCAGCCGGGGCAGGGGCTGTCCTACAAGTTCGGCTCGCTCACCCACACCGACCGGGCGGTGCGCCAACAGGCCATCGAACACAACATCGACTGCATCGGGATCGGCAAGGCGCTCGGGTCCAAGGCGCTGACGGTCTGGATCGGCGACGGGTCGAACTTTCCCGGCCAGCAAAGCTTTTCCGGCGCCTTCGGCCGCTATCTCGACTCGCTGAAGGAAATCTACGCGGCGCTGCCGTCCGACTGGCGGCTGTTCACCGAACACAAGATGTACGAGCCGGCCTTCTATTCGACCGTGGTGCAGGACTGGGGCACCAACTACATCATCGCCCGCGAACTCGGCGACAGGGCCCAGTGCCTGGTCGACCTTGGCCATCATGCGCCGAACGTCAATATCGAGATGATCGTGTCGCGGCTGATCCAGTTCGGCAAGCTCGGCGGCTTTCACTTCAACGATTCGCGCTATGGCGACGACGACCTGGACGCGGGCTCGATCGACCCCTACCGGCTGTTCCTGGTGTTCAACGAACTGGTCGACGCCGAAGGCCGGGCAAAGGGTTTCCACCCGGCGCACATGCTGGACCAGAGCCACAATGTCACCGACCCGATCGAAAGCCTGATGCTGTCGGCGATCGAGGTCCAGCGCGCCTATGCCCAGGCGCTGATCGTCGACCGGGCGGCGCTGGCCGGGCATCAGGAAACCAACGATGCGCTGATGGCGACGCAGACGCTGAAGGCCGCCTTCCGCACCGACGTCGAGCCGATCCTGGCGATGGCCCGCCTGCAGAAGGGCGGGGCCATCGACACCGTGGCCGCCTATCGCGCCTCGGGCTATCGCGCCCGGGTCGGAAAGGCGCGCCCGACGGTGGCCGGCGGGGGTGGTGGCATCGTCTGAGGCCGGTCCCGCGCGTGGGCGCGCAGCTGCCTGCGCTGTTGAGTTGGCTGCGTCGTTTTGCAATCATTCGACCGTCAGGCCGACCGTCCTGACGGCAGGGCGTCACCGGCAATGCCGCCGGCGGTCCTGAACGGCCCGGCGGAGAGTGCGGAGAGGGCGGCGATGCAACACCGAACCGACAGCAATCCCGGCACCTCCGGCGCGCCGGTTCCCGCCGCGCATCTGCGCCTGAAGCGCGCCTACGAGCCCGCCGCGCCGGAGGACGGCGTCCGCATCTTGGTCGACCGGCTGTGGCCGCGCGGGATCAGCAAGGCGAAGGCCGCGCTGGACGACTGGATCAAGGAGATCGCGCCGAGCACCGAACTGCGCCAATGGTTCGGCCACGACCCCGCGCGCTGGACCGAGTTCCAGAACCGCTATCGCGCCGAGTTGCGCACGCAACCTGCGGCGCTCGGCCGGATCCGCGACCTTGCCCGGGCGGGTGTCGTCACGCTGGTCTATGGCGCGCATGACGAAGAGCACAACGATGCGGTGGTGCTGCGGGCGGTGCTGCTGGGCGAGGGCTGAGCGGGCGGAATCTACGGGCAGTGGCGCTATGGAACCCTGCGCCGGTGAGCCGGCGGCACTGGGAAATGTTCGGATGGCAGGAAGAACAGGCGGCCGGGCGCATGGAGAGGTCGCGGGCCGGCCGAACGCAACAGGACCGATCACCGAGGCCAA
Organism: Paracoccaceae bacterium; assembly: GCA_046348855.1. GTDB lineage: Bacteria > Pseudomonadota > Alphaproteobacteria > Rhodobacterales > Rhodobacteraceae > TMP-24. The sequence continues at coordinate 29,311 of JAXMDK010000023.1, forward strand.
CCACTGCGGCGAGAGTCGTATCTTCCCGGAAGGACTGGCGCACCCGACAGGATTCGAACCTGTGACCTCTGCCTTCGGAGGGCAGCACTCTATCCAGCTGAGCTACGGGTGCGCGGCTGGATGCGTCTATAGCCGGTTGGTTGCGGGCTTTCAACGGCACATCACGGGGAAAATTTCGGGCTGTTGCCGGGGCGGCCGGATTGGCGGGCGGCGCTGCTAATGGCCCCGGAACGTCGGGAACCCAGGCTGTTTTCCAAGAAATCCCTTGTTGTAATCGTTTTTATTTGCCCCTATCGTTACCTGACCGAGAGAGCCGGGAGGGGTTCTTCGTCTCGGGGGTGATGAAGAATGGGGCGGGGCAGGGTGGACGGCGAGGGCCGATCCGGGCCGGCCCGTACCGGAACCGGAGGAGGAAATCATGAAATTTGCGGTGTTTGCGGCGCTTGTCCTTGGGCTCGCCGGCGGCGTTCAGGCCGCCGACCTGGGCGGCAAGCTACTGAAGGTCGGCTCGGACACGACCTCGCCGCCGATGGAGTCGGTCGACCAGACCTCGGGGCAGGTCGTCGGCTTCGACGTTGACGTGGTCAACGCGATCTGCGCCAAGATCAACTGCAAGGCCGAGTTCGTGACCACCGGCTGGGACGGCATCTTCGCGGCGCTGGGGCAGGGGCAGTTCGACCTGGTGGCCTCGGGCGTGTCGATCACCGACGAACGCAAGCAGACGATGGATTTCACCGATCCCTACATCGTCAACAGCCAGGCGATCCTCGTGCGGGTCGAGGATCAGGCGCTGACCGAGGACAGTTTCAAGTCGGGCGGCAAGAAGCTGGCGGCGCAGGCCAACACCACCGACGCCTCGCTGGCCGAAACGATCGTCGGCAAGGAGAACGTCCAGGCCTATGACACGTTCAACGCCGCGATCCTCGCGCTTCAGAACAAGGATGTGGACGGGGTGGTGATCAATGGCGCCAACGCGCCGGCCTATGAGCAGCAGTTCGCGGGCCAGCTCGTGGCCGGGATCAAGGGCCTTCAGTCTGATCCGCTGGGGCTGGTGTTCCGCAAGGGCGACGCCAATGTCGCGGCCTTCAACGAGGGGCTGGCGGCGATCAAGGCGGACGGGACGCTCGACGGGCTGATCGCGAAATACTGGAAGGCCGACTGAGGCCAGGATTGCGGCGCGGGCCGATGAGACGGGCCGCGCCGGGCCGCCTGGCGCGGCAACGGTTATCGGGGGACCCATGCGCTACCTGACACGGCTGCGGCCGAGCAACCTCATCATCCTGGCGGCCTTGCCCTTCATCCTGTGGCTGTTCGCCACCGCGCCCGACTACAGCCGGTCGCTGCGCGCCATCCTCGGGGTCGAGCCGGGGGCGGGGCGGCTGGTGCCGGGGTTCCTGGCGCTGGCGCTGGCGGCGGCGGCGGGGCTGGCGGCGGCGGGGCTGGCGGCGGCGGGGCTGCGCCTGCCGGGCCTGCGGATCGCCGCGGCGGCGCTGAGCATCGGCGCGGCGCTGGTGGCCGGCTTCAGTCCGCTGGCGCTGCCTTTCGCCGCCTCGGTCGTGGCCAACGCGGTCGATCCCTTCACCTCGCCCCTGGTGGTGCCGGGCGAAACGCCGCGCCACCTGACGGCGGCGGCGGAGGCGCTGGTCGGCCAGTGGCTGCAGCGCGGCGCACTGGCGCTGGTGCTGGTGACGGTGGTGGGCCTTGTCCTGTCGCTTCGCCCCGCGCCCACCGACTGGGGGCGGCGCGGGCTGTGGCTGGTGCATGGGGCGCTGGCGGCCTTCCTGCTGCTTTTTGCCTACATCGGCTTTGCCGCGGGCGTCGCCACCTCGATCCGGGCGGCGATCCTGGCCTATCTGCTGGCGGTCTGCCTCGGTCTGGCCTGGGTCGGGATGATGCAGCTGAAGCCGGCCCGCCGCACGCCCTGGGCTTACGGGCTGGCGGTCGCGGTTCTGGCAGGGCTGGCCCTGTGGCAGATGAGCCAGCCGCGGGTCGAGTATGTACTGGTCGGCCAGCCTGGCGGTGCGGTGGGCGTGGTCAAGGATACGCCTTCCGGCCTGATCGGCGCGGTGCAGGGCGGGCAGTTTCCCGGCGCGCCGGCGCAGGCGGTGACGCTGCGCACCTTCCTCACCCCGGCCGAGGCGCTGGCCGGCCTGGGCAAGACGGTGACGGCGGCGCTGGTGCCGGCGGCGGCGCAACCGGCGGGGGCGGCGCCTCTCTGGCAGGCGGCGGCGCTGCCGGACGGACACCGGGCGGCGGCGACGGCCTTTCTGGTGCTGGCGATCGCGGCGGGGCTTCTGACGCTGGGCGGTGCGCTGCACCGGCGCCATCCCTTGTCGGTCGGCGCCGAGTTCATCATCGACACGATCCGCGGCATCCCGATGCTGGTGATCGTCCTTTATATCGGCCTGCCGCTGGCCGGCGCGGTCAAGGACGCCTCGGGTGGCTTCATCGACCCGCCGAACCTCTTGCGCGGCATCCTGGCGATGGCGCTGGCCTATTCGGCCTATCTGGCCGAGATCTTCCGTTCGGGGATCAACGCCGTCCCGACCGGCCAGATCGAGGCGGCGCGGTCCCTGGGCCTGACCCGCTGGCAGACGGCCCGCCATGTGATCCTGCCGCAGGCCTTCCGCATCATCATCCCGCCCCTGGGCAACGAATTCATCGCCATCCTCAAGGACACGTCGCTCCTGTCGATCCTGTCGATCCGCGACATCACCCAGCGGATGCGCGAGTTCCAGTCGGCCAGCTTCCTGCCCTTCGCCCCCTACAATTCGGCGGCGATCTTCTATGTGCTGCTGACGCTGGTTGCCGCGTCGCTGGTGGCAAGGGTCGAACGGAGGTTCCATGTCGCACGGCGGTAGGACGGGATCGAATCTGATCGGATCATGCGATCTTTCCTGTTTCCCGGACCGATCAGGGGACGCGCCGGTGGCGCGTCGCCCGGTCCGGTTGGGCGAGGCGCAAGCCGAGCCCAAGGGGGGTGCGGCCATTCCTGCGGTATGGGCACGGACGGCGTCCGCCCAGGCGGGTGCGAAAGCGCCCGCCGCCCGATGGGCGGGCGCTGGCCGTGCGCCGGGCACGGCTGGGGCAGGCGGGCATGGTGGGCGATGCGCGAGGCGATGGCCTCGCGCAGGCCGAGGCTGAGGAGGCCCGCCGAACGCGCGCCGGAGCGAGGACGGCGCTCGTCACCGGGGCCAGCCGGGGCCTTGGCCGGGCGCTGGTGGCGGGGCTGGCGGCAGGGGGCTGGCGGGTGACGGCGGCGGCCCGCGATCCGGCGGCAACGGTGCCAGGTGCGGCGCGGGTGCTGGCCCACGATCAGGCGCTGCCGGCCTCGGCCGAGGCGCTGGCCGGGGCGATGGCCGGCGAAGGGCTCGACCTTCTGGTCCTGAACGCGGCGATCCGCGGCGACACCGGCGGCATCCCCGGCCTGACGCAGCCCGACCTGCTCGAGGTCTTGGCCGTCAATCTGGCCGGGCCGCTTCTTCTGTTCCGCGCGCTGCTGCCCTGCCTGCGGCCGGGGGCGAAGGTCGCCTTCATATCGAGCACCTCCGGCTCGATGGCCGAGGGCCACGACCCCGATGGCGATTATGCCTATTGCTGTTCCAAGGCGGCGCTGAACCGGTCGGCAGTCAAGCTCGCGGACGACTTTCCGGGGCTGGTGTTCCTGGCCTTGCATCCCGGCTGGGTGCGCACCGACATGGGCGGGGCGGGCGCGCGTCTGGATGCCGAAGCCAGCGCCGCCGGGCTCTTGCGGGTCATCGACGCGGCCGGCCCCGCCGACAGCGGCAGTTTCCGCGCCTGGGACGGGCGGGCCATCGCCTGGTAAAAAGCCAAAGGCACCCCGCGGGGTGCCCTGACAGCCGGTCAGTGAAGGATGGGTTGCCTCAGCCGCCCCAGGTGCGGACCGGGCCGCAGTCCATGTGGACGAAGTCGGAGTGCGAATATTTGCCGACGCCGCCGGCCGAGCAGGTCATCGCGGCGGCATAGATCTGGCTGACCGAACGCGAGCGCAGCCGCAGGTCGGCGGCCTTGCCCTCGATATGCATGGACTTGCGGGCGACGCCGGGGGTGGATTCGCGCAGCAGCGCGTTGGTGGCCTTGGTCCGGTAGCCGGACAGCAGCATGAAGGGTTCGTCGACGTCCAGCAGCCGGTGGGCGGCGGTGGCGATGTCGATGGTGCGCGGGTCGATCGGCTTGATCTCGTCCTGCCGCCAGTCGCGCATGAAATAGCTGATCTCGTTCAGCGCCTCGGGGATATATTGGCCCTCGATCCAGTAGATGGTGTCGATGGCTTCGCCGGTGCGGCCGGAATACATGCGGATGCGGCGGACATCGCCGGACCCGCGAAGGAAACTGAAGGCGTTGGCGTAACTGGGCGCAGCGGCGACGGCGGTGGTGGCGAAAGCCGCAAGGAGTCCACGGCGGGTGAGCCCGGTTACGCTGGAAGTGCCCATAGATGATCCTGTCCCTAACTGCGCACCGCTTGCCGCGGCTTGTTCGGCGTCACTTATCCCCAAGTGCACGCGATTTATGACACAGGACGATTCGTCCGCCAACAGCGAATTGTTGCGTTGCCAACGGTGCCATCGGGTTTCGGCAAATTCCTGCCGTCCGCGCGGGCGTCCGCCGGCATGGCTGAGCCTAGTGGCGCAAAAGCCCCAGACCGCGACATTTTGTGGCTTTTCGGCGAATCGCAAATGGACAGGCGCAGCGATTTCCCCGAAAGTCATCGGATCGGTCCTTGCAAGGATTTTCTGAGGTCTAGATGTCATTGACGGTTCTGCGCCGCCGCCCGCGCCCGACTCGCCTTGCCGCGCGGGCTTCGGCAATCGCATTGCTTTTGACGGCCGGGCTGGCGCATCCAGCCGCTGCGCAAGACGCCGCCTCGGTGTTTGCGGCGGTGGTGGCCGATGCCTCGGCTTCGGACGCGGCGATTTCCGGTTTCTACCAGACGCATGCCTACGCCACGCTCTGGACCGGGGCGGGCGACGGGCCGCGCCGCGCGGCGCTGTTTGCCGCCTTCGACCGGGTCGGGGATCATGGCTTGCCGGCGGCGCGCTATGACGCGGCCGGCCTGAAGGCGCGGTTCGGCAAGGTGACGACCGAGGCGCAGCGGGCGCGGCTGGAAGTGGCTATCACCCGCGCGTTCCTGACCTATGCCGCCGACGTGCAGACCGGGTTCCTGACCCCTGCCACGATCGACGAGGGCATCGTGCGCACCGTGCCGAAGCGCGACCCGCGCGCCACGCTCGACGCCTTCGCCGCGTCCGACCCGGCGGCCTTCATTGCCGGACTGCCGCCGCAGGCCCCCGAATATGCCGAACTGCAACGGGCGCGCCTGTCGCTGATCGAGGCCGAGGCCGAAGGCGGCTGGGGTCCGAAGATCGACGCCCGCAAGCTCAAGCCCGGCGACGAGGGCGAGGCGGTGGTGGAACTGCGCGACCGGCTGGTCGCCGAAGGCTATCTGACCGCCTCGGTCACCGGCCGCTTCGACGACCAGATCCAGGCGGCGGTGCAGAAGTTCCAGGGCGACAACGGCCTGACAGCCGACGGCGTGGCCGGTGAGGGCACCATCGCCGAACTGAACCGCGATCCCGACGACCGGCTGAAATCGGTTCTGGTGGCGATGGAGCGGATGCGCTGGATGAACGGCACGCCGCTTGGCGAACGCCATGTCTGGGTGAACCTGCCCGACTTCACCGCCAAGATCGTCGATGACGGCAAGGTCACGTTCCAGACCGTGACGGTCGTGGGCATGAACCAGCCCGACCGGCGCAGCCCTGAATTTTCCGACCAGATGGAATTCATGGTCATCAATCCGAAATGGAGCGTGCCGCGGTCGATCACCGTCAAGGAATATCTGCCGATGCTGCAGAAGAACCCGATGGCGGCGCGGCAGCTGAAGATCGTCGACCGGCAGGGGCGGCTTGTCGACCGTACGCAGGTCGACTTCACCCAGTTCACCGAGGCGAACTTCCCCTTCTCGATGTCGCAGGACCCGTCCGAGGCCAACGCGCTGGGGCTGGTGAAGTTCATGTTCCCCAACCCGTGGAACATCTACCTGCACGACACGCCGCAAAAACCTTTGTTCAAGAAGGAAGTCCGCGCCTTCAGCCACGGCTGCATCCGGCTGGGCGAGCCGTTCGGCTTTGCCTACACGCTTCTGGCGCGGCAGACCGACAATCCCGAACAGCTGTTCAAGTCGCACCTGACCACCCGCCGCGAAACCGTCCTGCCCCTGTCGCAGCCGGTGCCGGTGCATCTGGTCTATTTCACCGCCTGGCCCGATGCCGAGGGCCACATCGACTATCGCCGCGACGTCTACGGGCGCGATGCCAGGATCTTCCAGGCGATGCAGGCGGCCGGGGTGGTCTTGCCGGCGGTTCAGGGGTAATCCTGATCCGGGCAACGGCAGGAGAGGCGATGGCGCAGAAGACCGGACATCTGACCGCAGGCCAGATCGCCAAGGCGCTTGGCGTCGAGGCGGCGGGCGACTTGTCGCTGACGGTGGCGCGGGCCAGCGAGCCGGCTTCGGCCGGGCCGGACGACCTCGCCCTGGCGATGGACGAGAAATATGCCGCCGGCCTGTCGCAGGGCCGGGCGCGGGTGGCTGTCCTGTGGCCCGGCGCCGACTGGCGGGCGCTGGGGCTGCAGGCGGCGATCTTTGCGCCGCGCCCGCGGCTGGCGATGGCCGGGCTGACGCGCGCCCTCGATGCCGGGCCGGAGATCGAGCCGGGCATCCATCCCACGGCAATCATCCATCCGACCGCGCAGCTTGGTGCCGGCGCGGCGGTCGGACCTTATGTGATCATCGGGCGCGACGTGCGGATCGGCGCGGGCGCGCGCGTCGCCGCGCAGGTCACGGTTGCCGAAGGCGCCGAGATCGGCGAGGCGGCGCTGATCCATGCGGGCGTGCGGATCGGCGCGCGGGTCAGGATCGGCGACCGCTTCATCTGCCAGCCCGGCGCCGTGGTCGGCGCCGACGGCTTTTCCTTCGTGACGCCCGAGAAGTCGGGGGTCGAGGAAATCCGCCAGACGCTCGGCGAACGCGGCGAGGTGCGGGCGCAAAGCTGGCTGCGCATCCATTCGCTGGGCATGGTCGAGATCGGCGACGATGTCGAGATCGGCGCCAACGCCACCATCGACCGCGGCACCGTGCGGGCGACGCGCATCGGGGCGGGCACCAAGCTCGACAATCTGGTCCATGTCGCCCACAACGTCGAAATCGGCCGCGACTGCCTGCTCTGCGCACAGGTCGGCATCGCCGGGTCGACGCGGATCGGCGACCGGGTGGTGCTGGGCGGGCAATGCGGGGTGGGCGACAACCTTTTCGTCGGCGACGACGTGATTGCCGGGGGCGCGACCAAGATCCTGTCGAACCAGCCGGCGGGGCGGGTGCTTCTGGGCTATCCGGCGATGAAGATGGACAGCCATATCGAGGCCTGGAAGAACCTGCGCCGGCTGGGGCGGCTGTTCGCGCAGGTGGCCGAATTGCGGGCGGCGGTGTTCGGCGGGGGCGGCGGGGCGGACGATGGCACCGACCGTTGACGATCAGGTCATCGCCATCCTCGCCCGGCAGGCGGTTCTCGACCCGCGCGATGTGACGTCGGAGATGTCGCCCGACGACCTGGGGCTGGACAGCCTCGGGCTGGTCGAGGCGATCTTCGCTTTCGAGGAAACCTTTGACATTTCCGTGCCGTTCAACGCCAACCAGCCGGGATCGGGGCAGTTCGACCTGTCCTCGGTCGGTGCGATCATCGCCGCGGTCAAGGCGCTGATCGCGCAGAAGGCGTGAAGCGGGTCGTCATCACCGGCGCCGGGACGGTCAACGCGCTTGGCCTAAACCTTCCCGCGACGCTCGCCGCCTTCCGCGACGGGCGCTCTGGCATCGGCCCCCTGACCTGCCGCGACGCCGACCGCCTGTCGGTGCGCATCGGCGCCGAGGTGCGGGGTTTCGATCCCGCCGCGCATTTTCCGCCGGCCGAAGCCGCGCGGCTCGACCGTTTCAGCCAGTTCGCCCTTGTCGCCGCGCGCGAGGCCATCGCCGCCGCCGGGCTGGACCTGACGGCCGGGCCAGCGGCGCAGGGCGGAGTGATCCTGGGCACCGCCGGCGGCGGGCTGGCCACGTCGGAAGAAAACTATCGCGCCGTCTTTGCCGAAGGCCGCAACCGGGTTCCGCCGCTGACCGTGCCGCGGCTGATGCACAGCGCCGCCGCCAGCCAGGTCAGCATGGCCTTCGGGCTGACCGGGCCGGTCTTTTCGGTGGCCTCGGCCTGCGCCTCGTCCAACCATGCCATCGGCCTTGCCTTCCAGCTGGTCCGCGCCGGGGTTGCGCCCTTTATGATCGCCGGGGGGACCGAGGCGATGCTGACCTTCGGCGGCATCAAGGCCTGGGAGGGGCTGAGGGTCCTGTCGCCCGACGGCTGCCGCCCCTTCTGCGCCAGCCGCAACGGGCTGGTGATGGGCGAGGGCGCCGGGGTCTTCGTGATCGAGGAGCGCGACCATGCCCGCGCCCGCGGCGCGCCGATCCTGGCCGAGATCGCCGGGTTCTTCATGGGCGCCGACGCGGGCGATCTGCTGGCCCCGTCCGCCGAGGGTGCTGCGCGGGCCATGCGGGGGGCGCTGGCCGACGCCGGCCTCGCGCCGCGGGACATCGGCTACATCAATGCCCACGGCACCGGAACCGCCCTGAACGATGCGGCCGAGGGCGCAGCGATCCTCGAGGTGTTCGCCGGATGTCCGCCGCTGGTCTCGTCCACCAAGTCGCTGCATGGCCATGCGATCGGGGCGTCGGGCGCGATCGAGCTTCTGGCCTGCCTGATGGCGCTGGACGAAGGTCTGGTCGCGCCCACCGCCGGGGTCACGGCACCCGGTCCGGCGATCCCGCTGCGGCTGGTCTGCGGGCAGGCGGTGCGGGCCAGCGTGGATGCCTGCCTGTCGAACGCCTTTGCCTTTGGCGGGCTGAACGCGGTCCTGGCCCTGCGGCGGGGCTGAAACGCAACCGCCGCCCGAAGGCGGCGGCAGGGGCAGGGCGCGCGGGCCGGCCTCAGGGCTTCTTGGCGGTGGCCTGTTCGGCCTTCAGCGCGTCGGTCGCGTCGGTGAAGCCCTTGAGCGATATGTTGACCGAAACCACCTGCTTGGGGTTGGCCACCGGCACCACCGACAGGACCATCTTGTTGCCCTTCTTCATCGCCGCGAATTCGTCGGCGGTGAAGCCCACGCGGGCAAAGCAGCCGACCTGCGCGCAGAAGGTGAAGGGATAGACCTTCGGCTTGGCCGTATCGAGCGCCATCTGCAGCGCGGCAGTCAGCAGCGTTTCCAGCGGCACGATCACTGTGGCGCCGAGGGCGGCCTGCTGGCCCTCGGGCAGGGTGACCATCGTCACTTCGGCGACCGAGGTGCCCTTGTCGTCCTTCAGCAGCTGGTAAAGCTCGCACGGGTCCGATCCGTCCTTGGCGTGTAGGCAGCGCAGCGTCCAGTCGCCATAGGTGTTCTTGACGTAAAGATCGCTTTGCCCGCCCGCATCCTGGCCCATCGACAGGTCGCCGGCCGCGGGGGCCTCGGTCGTGGTGGCGGTGTCGGCGGCGGGCGCCTGGGTCGTGGTCGTGTCCTGGGCGAAGGCCGCCACCGGCAGGCCAAGCGCCAGCGCCAGAACCAGGGAACGCGTCTTGTAGAACATGTCGGATCCGTCCGTTTGGAAGTTTCGCGCAGGCTTTAGCATGGGGTCGGGGGCATGTCAGGGGCAAAAGCGGCGCGGCGTCCGTGGCAGAAAGCGACATTCCGCCCACATCCATCGCAGTTTGCAACGGGGCAAGAGAAAGGGCCCCGCGAAGGGGCCCGTTTCCGATTCATGCTCCCTGTCGGACGGGCCGACTATCTCATTGGCCGTGACGCTAGAAGGCTTTCACGAACACGTCAACAAGTAAATTTTCAAGGTCACTTTCCGGTTAGAGGCCGGAATTCGTTGAAAAAACCGCGCCCGTTACCGGGCGCGGCCAGTCTGACAGGGAGGAAAGAACGCCGGCGCGGCCAAGGCGCCATTGCCGACAGGTCCGATGCTGGCAGAGAATGGTTAAGCAAGTATTGTGGCGGCGACAGGGGCAAGGGAATCGCCCCGTTTCGGGAGTGTGAACGTGCAGACAGTGTTGACCCAGGCGGGCATCTTCGCGGGCGGCGGCGGCGAAAACTACGCGACGCCCCAGGAGCTTCTTCTGAAACTCGGCAACCGCCACGGGCTGATCGCCGGGGCGACCGGCACCGGCAAGACGGTGACGCTGCAGGTGCTGGCCGAAGGCTTTTCCGCCGCCGGGGTCGCGGTGTTCATGGCCGACGTCAAGGGCGACCTGGCCGGCATGTGCAAGGCCGGATCGGAAACCGGCAAGCTGCAGGACGCTTTCGCCAAACGGTCGGCGACCATCGGCTACGAGCTCGCCTACAAAGCGGCGCCGGTGGTCTTCTGGGACATGTTCGGCGAACAGGGCCATCCGGTGCGCACCACGATCACCGACATGGGGCCGCTGCTTCTGTCGCGGCTGATGGACTTGAGCGAGCCGCAGGAAGGCGTCCTGAACATCGCCTTCCGCATCGCCGACGAAGAGGGGCTGGCGCTGCTCGATCTCAAGGACCTGCAGGCGATGCTGGTCTGGATCGGCCAGAACGCCGCCGACATCGGGCTGAAGTATGGCAACGTGTCGCCGGCGACGGTGGGCGCGATCCAGCGCCAGCTGCTGGTTCTGGAAAACCAGGGCGGGCTGAAACTCTTCGGCGAGCCGGCGCTGGAACTGACCGACATGATGCGCACCGGGCCGGACGGGCGCGGGCAGGTCAACATCCTTGCCGCCGACAAGCTGATGGGCTCGCCCCAGCTTTATGCCACACTGCTCTTGTGGCTGCTGTCGGAACTCTTCGAACGGCTGCCCGAGGTCGGCGACCCCGACAAGCCGAAGTTTGTCTTCTTCTTCGACGAGGCGCATCTGCTGTTCAAGGACGCGCCAAAGGCGCTGATCAGCAAGGTCGAACAGGTGGCGCGCCTGATCCGCTCGAAGGGCGTCGGCGTCTATTTCGTCACCCAGAACCCCGCCGACGTGCCCGACGAAATCCTCGGCCAGCTCGGCAACCGCGTGCAGCACGCGCTGCGCGCCTTCACCGCCAAGGACCAGCAGGACCTGCACCGCGCCGCCGAAAACTACCGGGCCAACCCGCGCTTCGACACCGAAACCGCGATCAAGGAGGTCGGCGTCGGCGAGGCGGTGACCTCGTTCCTCGACGCCAAGGGCACGCCGGGCGTGGTCGAACGCACGCTGATCCGCCCGCCGCAAAGCCAGATCGGCGCCATCACCCCCGACGAACGGGCGCAGGTGATGGCCGCCAGCGGGCTGGGCGGCAAGTACGACATGGCCTTCGACCGCGACAGCGCCTTCGAAAAGCTGAAGGCCCGCGCCGAACAGGCGGCGGGGGCGGCCGCCGAGGCCAAGGCCCAGGCCGACGCCGCCAAGGCCAGCCGCGCCGCGCCCCAGTCGCAGGGCGGCGGCGGGTTCTGGACCGCGCCGACCGGGCGTTCGGGCCGCGGCGACAGCCTGGCCGTGACCTTGGGCAAGAGCGTGATGCGCCAGATCGGCTCGCAGGCCGGCCGCGAGATCGTGCGCGGGGTGCTGGGCGGCCTCTTCGGCCGCAGGTAGGGCCCGCCGCCTTTCTTTCTGGTCAAAATATCCCGGGAGCGCGAGGGCAGAGCCCTCGCTCTTCTCAGCCGAGTTCCTTCACCGCCCGCCCGATCCCGTCAAGCGTCAGGGGAAACATCCGGCCGTCGAAGATCTGGCGGATCATGCCCACTGACTGCGTGTGCGGCCAGTAGCGTTCGGGCAGGGGGTTCAGCCAGACGTTCGCCGGCCATTGCTGGCGCGCCCGCGCCAGCCAGACCTGGCCGGATTCGGGGTTCCAATGTTCATTGGCGCCGCCGGGGTGGGCGATCTCGTAGGGCGACATCGAGGCATCGCCGACGAAGATCGCCTTGTAGTCGCCGCCATAGGTGCGCAGCACTTCCCAGGTCGGCAGCTGTTCGTCCCAGCGGCGGCGGTTGTCGCGCCACAGGCCCTCGTAAAGGCAATTGTGGAAATAGTAATATTCCAGGTGCTTGAATTCCGCCCGCGCCGCCGAAAACAGTTCCTCGACCACCCGAATATGCGGGTCCATCGACCCGCCGACGTCGAAGAACAGGATGACCTTCACCGCATTGTGCCGCTCGGGCCGGGTCTTGACGTCGAGATAGCCGTGTTCGGCGGTGGCGCGGATGGTGCCTGGCAGGTCCAGTTCCTCGTCGGCCCCCTCGCGCGCCCAGCGGCGCAGACGCTTCAGCGCCACCTTGATGTTGCGGGTGCCCAGTTCGACCGTGTCGTCGAGATTGCGGAACTCGCGCCGGTCCCAGACCTTGACCGCCCGGCCGTGGCGGCCCTGGTCCTGGCCGATGCGCACCCCTTCGGGATTGTAGCCATAGGCGCCGAAGGGCGAGGTGCCGGCAGTGCCGATCCACTTGTTGCCGCCCTGATGGCGGCCCTGCTGTTCAGCCAGCCGCTGGCGCAGCGTTTCCATCAGCTTGTCGAACCCGCCGAGCGCCTGCACCTGCGCTCTCTCCTCGGCCGTCAGCGTCCGCTCGATCAGCTTTTCCAGCCAGTCGCGGGGCAGGTCGATGGCGTTCAGGACCTGTTCGGGGGTGATCGTCTCCAGCCCCTTGAAGCTGGCGGCGAAAGCCTGGTCGAACCGGTCGAGGTGACGTTCGTCCTTCACCATCGCGGTGCGGGCCAGATAGTAGAAGCCTTCGATGTCATAGGTGACAAGACCGGCGCTCATCCCTTCGAGGAAAGCCAGGTATTCGCGCAAGGATACCGGGATGCCTGCGGTTCTCAGCGTGGCGAAGAACGGCAGGAACATCGCATCAGACCAGCCGGTCGATCAGCAGCGTCAGGAACAGACCGAGGATGCCGAACATGATGGCATGGACCGCAGCGTACTGGGCGATGTCGAAGCCGGTTCCCTGGCGGCGGCGGGCGCTGTAGACGCCGACGAGGGCGCCGATGAAAAGGCAGGCGATGACGATCATGGCGGCGGCGGGTCCTTCAGCGCGGCGATTTCGGCGATCAGCTGGGCGCGGCGGCGCACCTCGCTGTCCGATTCCATGCCATAGCGCGCCCATCCCAGACTGTCGAGCCTGAGCCGCAGCGCCGCCTCGGGCTGGCCGGTGCGGTCCAGCGCCTCGGCCTTGACCAGCCCGAGCCCCGCCATCAGCGAGGCATTCTGCGCGGCCGCAGCGGCGGGCAGGGCGGCGTCGGCCAGCCGGATCGTCGCTTCCGGGTCGCCGTCGGCCAGGTCCATCAGCGCCAGCTGGAAGTCGGCGTGCGCCAGATGCAGCGGCAGCCCCTCGGCGGCGAAGATCGCGGCGGCGCGGGCGAAGTCGGCCCGCGCCGCGCCGCGGTCGTCCTTGCCCTGCAGCCGCCCCACCGACAGAAGCGCGAATCCGGTGCGGTGGTCCTGCCAAGGCTCGGCGATGGCCAGCGCCCGCTCGGCCGCGCGAAGCCGCGCCTCGGGCGGCGCTCCCGGCCCCAGCGCCCCGGCGATCGCCTCGCCGAAGGCGCGGGGCGTCGGCGCGGCGACAGAGCCGGGAAAGTCGCCGCGGGGATTGAACCGCGCGAGGATCGCGGGCAGGCGGGCGGCGACCTCGGCCTGGCTCATGCCGGGGGCCAGTTCGGGCGCATAGGTGGCGCGCAGCATCAGCATGTCGAAGCCGGTCAGAATGGTCTGGATATTGTCGTCGTCGAAGACCGAATCCGGCAGGCGATAGAGATCGTTCAGCGGCCCGAGCGTCTGGGCCAGTTCCTCGTGCAGGCAGTCGCGGACCTCCTGCGGGGCGACGCCGGTGGGAATGAAGATCGCGGCCTGCCGGCGGTGCTGGTAGGTGGTCCAGTCCAGATCGGCGGCGGTCGCGCGGCGGTAGTCCGCCCACGATCCGACCCGTGGCGCGGCGAAACAGGCGGCGTCGGGGGCGAATGCATGCAGGTCGGAGCCGGGGATGAATTCGACGGTGATGCTGGCTGCCGCCTCGTCGGGCGCGCGGGATATGTCCAGCCCTGCCTCGCCGCGAAGCCGGGCGATCAGCGCGTCGAGGTCCGGCCCGGCGGTCGGCGGCACCGGGCCGGCCAGCGCCACCGTCACCGGACTGTCGAAGCGCGAGAAGCCGAGGACCGGCCGGCCGGTTTCCAGCCGGAAGGACAGGTCGAGGAAGTCCTGGGTCATCGCGGCGTTCGACCGGCGCGGCGGGCTGGCATGGGCCGGACCGAACCGGCGCATCGGCGGCAGCGGCAGGCGGGCGAAAATGCCGGTCGGTTCGGGCGCTGGCGGTATCGGCAGGCCCCCGCCGCAGGCCGCCAGAAAGAGCAGGGCCGCGACCGGCGCGGCGAAAATCGCTTTTTTCACGTTCGTCCCCTTGCTGGCCAAGGGTTGCTTGGGAACGGGCGCAAAGGGAAGCGATTTTTCGCCTGAAAAATCGGAGCGATCTTTCGGGCGAAAAACTGGATCAGCAGATGATGCGAAGTCCGGTGTCGTGGCAGATGACGATCAGTTGCGGGCCGCATTCGACCATTTGAAAGCCGCGCCGGTTTCTGTCCCTCAGCTGTTCCGCCGTGCCATGAAGGCCAGCCGCTCGAACAGCGCCACGTCCTGTTCGTTCTTCAGAAGCGCACCATGCAGGCGGGGCAGCAGATGCCGGGGATCGCGCTTCAGATCCTCGGGGCCAAGATCCTCGGCCAGAAGCAGCTTCAGCCAGTCCAGCACTTCCGATGTCGAAGGCTTCTTCTTCAGACCGGGCGTTTCGCGGATTTCGTAGAACTGGGTCAGGGCCTCGGTCAGAAGCGCGGGCTTGATGCCGGGGAAATGGACATCGACAATCTGGCGCATCACCGCTTCGTCGGGAAAGCGGATGTAGTGGAAGAAACAGCGGCGCAGGAAGGCGTCGGGCAGTTCCTTTTCGTTGTTCGAGGTGATGATGATCACCGGCCGGTGGCGGGCGCGGATCGTGTCGGCGGTCTCGTAGACATGAAACTCCATCCGGTCGAGTTCCTGCAACAGGTCGTTCGGAAACTCGATGTCGGCCTTGTCGATCTCGTCGATCAGGAGGACGACCTTGGTGTCGGCCTCGAACGCCTGCCAGAGCTTGCCCTTGCGGATGTAGTTCCGCACGTCGTGGACGCGCGCGTCGCCCAGCTGGCTGTCGCGCAGGCGGCTGACCGCGTCATATTCGTATAGGCCCTGTTGGGCCTTGGTGGTGGACTTGATGTGCCATTCGACCAGCGGCAGGCCGAGACTCAGCGCCACCTGGCGCGCCAGTTCGGTCTTGCCGGTGCCGGGCTCGCCCTTCACCAATAGCGGACGCTCCAGCGCCACTGATGCATTGACCGCGACAGTCAGGTCGCCGGTGGCCACATAACTGCTAGTCCCATTGAATTTCATTGGATTTCCGCCTGCGGCTCGTGCGTGATGTCAAGTCACATAGCGGTCCCGCCTATTTGCCGCAATGGGACAGGTGCCTAGTGACATCGCGTTCTGCATCTAGTATGGGACCGCGCAGAAGGCTTGGACGGCCGTCACGATCTGGTGGGCCTGTCCGGGTCTGAGGAGGAAGTGAAGATGAAGCCAGAGGTCTTTCTTCCCGACGATTATCGTCCGGCCGAAGATGAACCCTTTATGAACGAGCGGCAGCTCGAATATTTCCGCCGCAAATTGTTTGCCTGGAAGGAAGAGCTGCTGGAACAGTCGGCGGAAACGCTGGAAGGCTTGCAGGACAGCGCCCGTTCGGTGCCCGACATCGCCGACCGCGCCAGCGAGGAAACCGACAGGGCGCTGGAACTGCGTACCCGCGACCGGCAGCGCAAGCTGGTGTCGAAGATCGACGCGGCGCTGCGGCGGATCGACAATGGCGAATACGGCTATTGCGAGATGACCGGCGAGCCGATCTCGCTGAAGCGGCTCGACGCGCGTCCCATCGCCACCATGACGCTCGAAGCCCAGGAAAAGCACGAACGGCGCGAGCGGGTGCACCGCGACGATTGAGCCTCTGTTCACAAGGATGTGAGGCGCTAGGATAGGGGACCGGGGCTGGCAAGGCTCCGGTCCTTTCTTTCGGGGCAGGCGATGTTGAGCGGCAAAGAGGTGACGGTGCTGGGCGCCGGCGTGGCCGGGCTGGCGGTGGCGACCGCGCTGGCGCGGCGCGGGGCGGCGGTGCGCATCCTCGAACAGGCGCCGGCGATCCGCGAGGTCGGCGCGGGTTTGCAGATCAGCCCGAACGGGCTGGCCGTCCTTGACGCACTGGGGCTTGGCCCGGCGGCGGCCGAGGCCGGGCAGGTGGCCGAGGCGGTGGAACTGGTCGACGGCCAGACCGGGCAGCTTGTCACCCGCATCGACCTTCTGGCGCTGGCCCCGCGCGGCCGCTTCCGCTTCTTCCACCGCGCCGACCTGATCGCGCTGCTGGAAACGGGCGCGCAGGCGGCGGGGGTCGAGCTGTTGCTGGGCCACAAGGTCGATTCTGTCGAACTGGGCGCGGGCGATCCGGCGGTCATGGTCGGCGGCCGTCGGGTGCAGGCGCCCTTGCTGATCGGCGCCGACGGGTTGCATTCGCAGGTCCGCGCCGCCCTGAACGGGACGGCGACGCCGTTCTTCACCGGCCAGGTCGCATGGCGCGCGACCCTGCCCGCCGAAGGGCCGATCCCGCCGGTGGCACGCGTCTACATGGGGCCGGGGCGGCATATCGTGACCTATCCGCTGCGCGAAGGCAGCCTGCGCAACGTCGTCGCGGTCGAGGAGCGGCGCACCTGGGTCGAGGAAAGCTGGTCGCTGACCGACGATCCGCTGGCCCCGCGCATCGCCTTCGAGGATTTCGTGCCCGAGGTGCGCGGCTGGCTGGACCGGATCGAGCGGCCGAACCTCTGGGGCCTGTTTCGCCACCCGGTCGCCGCGCACTGGCAGGGGCAGGGGGCGGCGATCCTCGGCGATGCCGCTCATCCGACGCTGCCGTTCCTGGCGCAGGGTGCGAACCTCGCGTTCGAGGATGCCTGGGTGCTGGCCACGGCGCTGGACCGCCAGCCCGTCGCGGCGGCGCTGGCCGCCTATCAGGCGGCGCGCGCCCCCCGCGCCGCGCGGGTGATCGCCGCTGCCAATGCCAACGCCCGCCACTACCATCTGGGCGGGATCCGGCGCGACCTCGCCCATGCCGGGCTGCGGATGCTCGACCGCTTTGCCCCGCGCGCCGCCGGCAACCGGTTCCGCTGGATCTACGGCCATGACGTGACCGGCGGCTGCTAGCACAAGATCACAGCAGTTCGAAGTATCGTGGGGCAGTCGTCACTAACCGGACCGTTCAGGGGACGCGCCGGTGGCGC
>JAXMDK010000024.1:0-45730 GCA_046348855.1 Paracoccaceae bacterium
CGGCGCCGGGCATGTTCTGGGGTGGGCTGACCGGATTCACCAGTTTCGTCAGCCACTCCGGCGCGCCGCCCTTCCAGATCTACGTTCTGCCGCTGCGGCTGCCGAAAATGGTCTATGCCGGGACCAACACCATCCTCTTCGCCTATCTGAACGCGATCAAGCTGGTACCCTACTGGGCGCTGGGCCAGTTCACGCCGGCCAACCTGAAGGCGGCGGCGCTGCTGATCCCGCTGGCGGGGCTGGCGGTCCTGGCCGGGGTGCGGCTGGTCAAGGTGCTGCCGCAGCGGCTGTTCTTCCGGCTGGTAAGCTGGGCGCTGCTGCTGGTGTCGCTGAAGCTGCTGGCCAACGGGTTGCGGGCGGCCTGAACGGCAGGGGGCGAGGGCTCGCCCGGCCCGGCCACGGGCCGGGCATTCGCCGCTGAACCCTGCCACCGGCAGGGTTCCGGGCGCGGCTCATCCCTCGCGCTCCCCGAGTATTTTAACAAGGAAAAAGCCGGCTCAGTGCAGCTGGCGGCTGCGGACCGAGCTGAAGCCGCGGGCGAGCGCGCGGGGCGGGGTCAGGTGGACGCCCTTCAGCGCCACGTCCAGCGCGTTCTCGACATTGCGCACCAGCACCGCGCCGGCATCGTCGCCGGGCAGGGCATTGGCGACCAGCGCCGCCGGGTCGCCCAGCGTGCGGGCGCCGTGGGTATCGAACGTGCTTTCCAGAAGCCGGACCAGCCGGCTTTCCTCGATCCCCTGGGCGGTGGCCCAGTCGAGCGCGCTGCGTGTCATCGCCGAGGTGGCGGCGGCGAAACAGTCGCGCAGCGCCTTGGCGGCGGCGCCGGCGCCGAACTCGCCCATGCGCGCGGCCGAGCGGCCGAGCGCTTCGAGGATCGGCATCAGGGGCGCGATGGCGTCCTCGTCGCCGCCCAGCAGGAAGCTGCCGAGGCCGGCTTCGATCTGGCGCGACGTGCCGACCACCGGCGCGTCGACCAGCGCGATCGTGCCGGGCACCCGGGCGCGCAGCGCCCGGACGTAACGCGGCGACAGCGTGGCCACGAGGAGGATGGTTTCGGGGCCGGCGGCGCGGCGGGCAAAACGGTCATCCTCGAACAGCAGCGCCTCGCATTCGAGGATATCGCGCGGCACCAGGATCAGGCAGTCGAGCCGCGAGGGCTCGCGGTCGCCCCGGGCAAGGCAGGCGACACCCTGGCCTTTCGCGGCAAGACGTTCGGCGAAAATGCGGGCGGCGGATCCGGTGCCGGCAATGGTAATGGAGGCGGTCAATGGACGATCTTCTCTTCTTTGACGAACATGTTGGCCCAGGCGCGGTCGATCAGCTCCGGCGTCATCTGGTAGGGAATGCCCTCGAAATTGCAGATGGCGATCATCTGATCGACCAGGAAAACCGGCTGGTAGTTGGCGTATTCGTTGTTGATGGTCGGATATTTGACCTTGAGCAGATGCAGCAGGGCCTTTTCGTCCAGCGGCATCTTCTTCTTCTTGGCGACCAGCGCGAAGATCTTCAGGAAGTTTTCCTGGTTCGGCCCGTCGATCTTGATCTTGAAGAAGATCCGCCGCAGCGCCGCCTTGTCGAAGATCTGGTTGGGGTGGAAGTTGGTCGAGAAGATCACCAGCGTGTCGAACGGCACTTCGAACTTTTCGCCCGACTGCAGGGCCAGGATGTCGCGGCTTTCTTCCAGGGGCACGATCCAGCGGTTGACGATCTTCTGCGGCGGCTCGGACTGGCGGCCAAGGTCGTCGATGATGAAGACGCCGCCGGTGGCCTTGAGCTGCAAGGACGCGGTGTAGGTGCGCGCCGTCGGGTTGTAGGTGAGGTCGAGCATGTCGAGCGTCAGTTCGCCGCCGGTGATCACGGTCGGGCGGTCGCACAGCACATAGCGGTTGTCGAAACGGTTCGAGGACCGGCGCAGGCTGGTCGGGTCATCCTCGGACGACTGCGCGGCGGAATGCACGATCGGGTCGTAGACGGTGATGACCTGACCGGCATATTCGATGGCGCGCGGAATGAAGATCTTGTCGCCGAGTGCGTCGCGGATGCCGTTCGAGATCGAGGATTTCCCGTTACCCGGCGGGCCGTACATCAGGATCGACCGGCCCGAGCCGACGGCGGGGCCGAGATGGTCGAGAAGCTCGTCGGGCAGGATCAGGTGGCCCATCGCGCCGGTCAGCTGCTGACGGGTCATGGCGATGTTGCGGATCGACTGGCACTTGACCTGTTCGCGGTACATGGCCAGCGGCACCGGCATGGCGCCGAAATATTCCGACTGGGCCAGGGCATCGAGTGCGCGGGCCTTGCCGGCGTCGGTCAGCTGGTAGCCCATCTCGCCGCCGGAATTGGCGTGCAGCGTGCCGGTTGCCTCAAGCAGCCGCTGGCCGCGCGCCAGATCGATCAGTTCCTGGGTCACGCCGATCGGCATGGCGATGATGCGCGAAATGTCCGACACCATGTCGAGATTCATGCGGAAGATGGTCTTCAGCAGGATGTCCCGCATCATCACCTGGTTCAGTCCGGTTTCGGCCATGTTCCGCGGTGGAACCGGCGCGATGACGTTGGCGACCTGGAGGTTCATTGCCCGCTTCCCGACCCTGGCAGGCCACCCGCGCGCCGAAAGAATCGACGTGCCGCCGGTCTGCCTGTTCATTTCCGTTTCAAAGCCGACAGTGGCGGGCTAATGTGGCCAAAAAAGGGAAGATCGGGCAGGAAATTAGGGCATGAGCAAAACGGATTGGCGGGGTCTGACCCTGTGTCTTCTGGCGGTCGCGCTGGTGTTGGGGGGGCTGCCGTTCCTGAAGGGGGCCTTCTACATCGCCAAGCACGAAGGCGACACGCTGCAGATGGCGGACATCGTCTTCCGCATCGCCGCCGGCCATTGGCCGCATCTCGATTTCATGACCCCGATCGGGCTTCTGGCGGCGGCGCCCATCGCTCTCTTCGTGCATCTTGGCCTGCAGTTCGGCCACGCGATCTTTGCCGCGCAACTGATGGTGGCGCTGATCCTGTTGCCGGCGGCGGTGATGGTGATTTCGCGCCGCGCGCGCGACGACTGGTCGGCCTGGCTTTACGGCGCCTTCGTCATGGTCCTGTGCGTGGCGCTGGTTCATGGCGAGGCCCAAAGCAGCATCTCGATCTCGATGCACTACAACCGCTGGGCCTGGGCGATTGCCTATGTGCTGGTGCCGATCGTGATGCTGGCGCCGCGTGGCGGCGAACGTCCGGTCAGCGAAGGCGTGATCCTCGGTCTCGGGCTGGCGGCGCTGGTGTTGATCAAGGCCACCTATTTCGTGTCGCTGGCGCCGGGGCTGGCCATCGGGCTGATCGCCCGGCGCTGGTGGCGGACGATGGCGGTCGCGCTGCTGGCCGGGCTGGCGGTGGCGGGGCTGGTGACCGCCCTGGCCGGCGTGCAGTTCTGGACGGCCTATGCGGGCGATCTTCTGACCGTGGCGCGGTCGAGCGCGCGGCCGCAGCCGGGCGAAAGCTTCGGCATGGTTGCGGCGGCGCCGGAATACATGGGCGGGACCATGGCGCTTCTGGCCATCGTGATCTTCCTGCGTCAGGCGGGGCGCCTGACCGAGGGGATGATCCTTCTGGTCCTGGTGCCGGGGTTTCTCTACATCGTCTTCCAGAACTACGGCAACGATCCGCAGTGGCTGCCGGTGGTGGCCTTCCTGGCTTGGACGCTGCGGCCCGACGAGGAGGTCCGCACCGCCGGCGGCTTCGACCTGCGCGCCGGGATCATGGTCGCCGGGCTGCTGGCGATGGCCTTCGGCTTTCCCTCGGCGGTCAACCTGGCCTACAGCCCGGTCCGGCACTATTTCGCCGCGACCGGCAAGACCGACTCGCTGATGGCGATTGCCGGGCAGGACGACATCAAGGTGCTGCAAAGCCGCCTGTACGGGGTGACGGAAATGCATGCCGGCGATGATCCCGGCACGCCCTACGCGAGCTACCGGCCGCTGGACGGGCGCAAGGACCCGTCGATCCTGAACGGCGAGGAACTGCCCTATTGCGAACAGCAGTCCGGCCTGCGCGCCTATTTCGAAACCGTGACCAAGGACATGGTGGCGGCCGGCTATGGCGGCAAGAAGATGCTGGCGGTGGACCTGTTCTCGTCCTTCTTCCTTTACGGCGGCGTCACGCCGGTGCCGCATGCCGCGCCGTGGAACTACGGCGGGCTGGCCGGGGTCGATGACGCCGACTATCTGGTGGTGCCGATGTGCCCGACCTCGGTCTCGATCCGCGCCAGCGTGCTGAACGCGCTGAAGGCGGCGAACTACACGCTGACGGTCAAGGAACGCCGCCCGCTTTACATCGTCGTCGAGGCGAAAAGGGCGTCGTGAAGTGACGGGAAGGCCATGATCGCCAGATAGGCGACGAAGGTCCCGACCAAGGCGAGGCCCATCGGGAAATCCTTGCGCTTCCACGATACCCAGTCCGGCGTCAGCGCCCGAACCGCCGGGATCGCGCGCAGAACCCGGTGGGCGGCAAAGGCGCCCAACAGGAATGCCGCGAACAGGGGCAGGATCAGCGGCAGGTGCGCCGGCGCGAAGAAGGGCGCGGCGGCGGCGGCGAACTTGGCGTCGCCCGCCCCGACATTGGCGATGGCGTTCAGAAGAAAGCCGATCGCCAGCACCACCGGCAGGTTGATCCAGCGCAGCGCGAAGGCCACCGGCGGAAAGGTCAGCGCGCCGACGACCAGAAAGACCGCCCCAAGTGCCAGGACGGCACGGTTGGGGATCTTCATGAATTTCAGGTCGGTCCAGCAGACCCAGCCGCAGATCGGCAGCGCAGCGATCAGAAGGGCGACATAGGCCTGGGGGGCGGTCAGGTGCAGCATGATCAGCCTTTCGTGGCGCCGCTGTCGAGCGTCTGAAGCGCCCGGACGGCCTGTTCGAAATATTGCGGCGAGGTGTCGACGGCCTGCTGAAGCAGCGCCTTGCCGGTGTCGACGTCGCCCTGCTTCACCGCCGTCAGCGCCGCCGTGTACAGAAGTTGCGCCCGTTCCGACTGGGTCATCTGCACGATCGGCATGTCGTATTTGTGCTGGGCGGCGCGGGCGAGGACCAGGTTGTTCTTGGTGGTGAACTGGGTGCTGTCATAGGTCAGCGCCTGGGTGAACAGCTTTTCCGCCCCGGCGAAATCGCTGCGCGTCAGCTTGGAGTAGCCCCAGTTGTTCAGGATACCCGCTGGCTTGGTCGTCAGCCCGAAGGCGGTTTCGTAGAAGCTGTCGGCCTTCTTCCACTGCTTGTTGGCGTCGGCGACCATCGCCTCGAGCCGGTAGCGTTCGTAGGTCTCGTAAGTCGGCGGGATGGTGTTGAGCTCGGCCTTGGCGCCTTTCCAGTCGTTCTGGCGGATCAGCGCGTCGGCAAGGCCGACGTGATCCTCGTTGGTGCCGTTGGCGCTGTAGGCGACCTCGCGCCAGATCTTCGCCGCCTCGGGCGCGCGGTTGGCGCGGGCCAGCGACTTGGCCAGGTTGCGCTTCAGGTCGATGCGGTCGGGATACTGGGCCGACGCCTTGGCGAAATAGTCGACCGCCTGGCCGGGGTCGCTGACCGTCATCATCACGTCGTTCAGGTTGGTGTCGTCGACGACGTTGAGTTCCTTCAGCGCCTTGTCGGCTGCGGCGCCCTGGTCGCGGGCACAGGCCGACAGGCCGATGGTTCCTGCCACCAGCAGGCTCGTCACGATCGGGTGGCGCATTGGCTGCGTCCTTTTCTGCTCTGCCTCAGAGTTTGGTGAGCAGAAGATACTCTCCGTATCCGCGTCTCACCAACGAGAATTGTTCTTCCGGGGGAGAATCATAGGCGGGATCGTCGAGTTTGGCGAGCGCCAGCCGCAGATTGGCGCGGATCTCGTCAGATTGGCCACTGTCCAGCGCGAAGGCGGTGCGGAAGACGCGGCTTGCCTCGGCGATCTCGCCCTTTTCCATCAGCACGACGCCCAGGTTGTTCCAGGCGGGCACGAAATTGGCGTCGACCTCGATCGCGCGGCGCAACAGATGTTCGGCCTGGCCCAGCCGGCCGAGCTTCAGGTCGGCCGAGCCGATGGCCGACAGCACGTCGACGGTGGCGCCATGTTCCTCGGCACCGCGGTAATAGGCCCGCAGCGCCAGCTGATATTCTCCCGCCGCCATCAGCCTGTGGCCGACGATCAGCCCGTCGACCCCCTGTTCGCCCGCCGCGTTGCCCGGCGCATAGGGCGACTTCGCATGGGGCGCGAAAAGGCCGCCAGCGGGAAGGCAGGCGGCCAGAAGTAGCGTGGCGGCGGCTAGGCCGGGCAGTGGGCTGCGCATGAACCTACATTTTGAAATTCTTGAACAGCTGCAGCATATCGTAGACCGACGGGCCGACAAGGATAATGAGCAGCGGCGGCACCGTGAACATCATCGTGCCCAGCGTCATCTTGGTCGGCAGCTTGTTGGCGGCCTCCTCGGCGCGCATGACCCGCTTGTCGCGCATTTCGGAGGCATAGACGCGCAGCGCGTCGGCGATCGAGGTGCCGAACTGCTGGGACTGGATCATCACGGTGACGAAGGACGACACGTCCGGCACCCCGGCGCGTTCGGCGAAGGCGCGCAGGACGTTGGTCTTTTCCTTGCCGGCCTTCACTTCCTGCGACACGATCTCGAACTCTTCGGCCAGGGCGGGGTAGCCGGCGTTGAGCTCCTTGGAGACGCGGATGATCCCCTGGTCGAGCGACTGGCCGGCCTCGACGCAGACCAGGAGCATGTCGAGCGCGTCCGGGAAGCCGTTCTGGATCTCGCTCTGGCGGGTCTGGACGCGGCGTTCCACCCAGTATTTGGGCAGGTAGTAGCCGATGCCGCCCGGCGCCAGGACGGCCAGGATCAGCCGGGTGGTGGAAATGCCCGATGTGGCCGAGGCAAAGATCGCATAGCCGACGCCGAGCAGCAGGCAGAAGATCCCCAGCGAGAACTGGATGGCGTGGAAGGTGCGCACCGCATTGCGGCCGCGATAGCCGGCGCGGGTCATCTTCAGCCGCGCGGTGCTCATCTCCTCCTCGGTCTTGGGTTCGAGGAAGTTCGCGAACTTGTCGAGCTTGTCGGAACCCCGGCCCTGGCGCAGCGTCTGCTTGGGGGTGGCGCGGTTCTTGGAGGCGGCCTTTTCGGCCTGCGGCTTGACCTGGTCGCGGAAGCGGGCCAGCGGATCGTCCTGCTTCTTCATCAGGATCGGCAGGACTGACAGGATCAGCAAGAGCCCGAGGATGCCGACCGCGTAAAGCGGGCCGAGCGGGCCGAAGCGGCTGGTCAGGAATTCGCCCAATGCACCCATGATGGCCCCTCAGACCTTGATGTTGGTCATCATCTTCATGAAGACGACGTTGATGGCGAGGAAGGTGAAGACCACCAGCGCGGCGGGGATGAAGGCGGCGGTGTTCTTGACCGTGTCGAAATAGTCGGGCTTCAGGATCTGGATCACCGCCAGCACCGCCAGCGGGAAACCCGACAGGAACATGCCCGACCATTTGGCCTCGGCGGTGATGGCCTTGACGCGGCGGAACAGGCGGAAGCGGGCGCGGATCACCTTGGCCAGACCGTCGAGGATCTCGGCCAGGTTGCCGCCCGACTGGCTCTGGATGGTGACGGCCACGGCCAGGAAGCGCAGGTCCTGCATGTCGACCCGCTCGGCCAGATCCTTCAGTGATTCGGTGACGTCGCGGCCATAGGCGGCCTCGTCAGCGATCATGCCGAATTCGGAGCCCAGGGGATCGGGCACCTCGCGCGACACGATCTGGATCGCCGAGGCGAAGGGATGGCCGACGCGCAGCGACCGCACCATCAGTTCGACGGCGTCAGGTAGCTGCTCCTCGATCAGGGTCAGGCGTTTCTTGGCCTTGCGCGCCACCCACATGTAGACGCCGCCGACGCCCATCAGGACGGACACGGCGATCTGGACGCCGGTCCCGGCCTGGGTTCCGATCTTCAGCGCAAGGAACGCCACCACCGTCAGAAGCCCCATCACCGCGACCAGCGCCTTGGGCGAAAAGGCGATGTTGGCCATCTGTGCCTTCTTGGCCAGAAGCGAATAGAGCGGGATGCCCGAGGCGCGCAGGTGCTGGCTGGCCTCCTTGCGCAGCTGTTCCAGCACCTTTTCGCGCTGGCCGCCCTTTTCCAGCAGGTCGAGCCGGCGGTTGACCCGGCTGTTGAGCGAGATCGACTTGCCGAAAGCCACCAGGTAGATGCCTTCGACCAGCACCAGGACGGCCAGGAAGATCAGGCCATAGATGATCGGGGTGGGACTGATGATCATGGCTTACACCGCGCCGACAGGTTCGTAGATCGAGGCCGGCAGGTCGTAGCCCCACTGCTTGAAACGGTCGGCGAAGGCAGACCGCACGCCGGTCGCGGTGAAGCGGCCGACGATCTTGCCGTCGGGCTGGATGCCCAGCCGTTCATAGCGGAAGATTTCCTGCATCGAGATGACTTCACCCTCCATCCCGGTGATTTCGGTGATCGAGGTCATGCGGCGCGAACCGTCCTGCAGGCGCGAGGCCTGCACGATCAGGTTGACGGCCGAGGCGATCTGGGCGCGCACCGCCTTCAGCGGCATTTCGATGCCCGCCATCGCCACCATGTTTTCAAGCCGGCTGACCCCGTCGCGCGCCGAGTTGGCGTGGATCGTGGTCATCGACCCGTCGTGGCCGGTGTTCATCGCCTGCAACATGTCGATGACTTCCTCGCCGCGGGTTTCGCCGACGATGATGCGGTCGGGACGCATCCGCAGCGCGTTCCTCAGACAGTCGCGCTGGGTGACGGCGCCCTTGCCCTCGACGTTCGGCGGACGGCTTTCCATGCGGCCGACATGGGTCTGCTGCAACTGAAGTTCCGCCGTATCCTCGATGGTCAGGATGCGTTCGTGGTTGTCGATGAAGGACGAGAGCGCGTTCAGCGTGGTGGTTTTCCCCGAACCCGTACCGCCCGACACGATCACGTTCAGCCGGGTGGCGACGGCCGCCTGAAGATAGGCTGCCATTTCCTCGGTGAAGGCGCCGAAGCGCACCAGGTCGTCGATGGCCAGCTTTTCCTTCTTGAACTTGCGGATCGACACCAGCGAGCCGTCGACCGCGACCGGCGGGACCATGGCGTTGAAGCGCGACCCGTCGGCAAGGCGGGCGTCGACGTAGGGGTTCGATTCATCGACCCGCCGCCCGACCGCCGACACGATCTTGTCGATGATGCGCAGGAGGTGGCGTTCGTCCTTGAAGGTGATGTCGGTCAGCTGCAGCTTGCCGGCGCGTTCGACGAAGATCTGCTGGGGGCCGTTGACCAGAATGTCGTTGACGGTTTCGTCCTTCAGCAGCGGTTCCAGCGGGCCGAGGCCCATGACCTCGTCGTAAAGTTCCTGGTTCAGCGTCGCGCGTTCGTCCTTGTTCAGGACCATGCCGATCTCGTCCATCGCCTCGGCAGCGATGGCGCTGATTTCCAGCTTCAGGTCGGATTCGGTCGCATGTTCCAGCGCCGACAGGTTGAGGTTGTCGAGCAGCCGCTTGTGCAGCTCGACCTTGATCTCGCCCATCCGCTCCTTGCGCTTTTTCTCCTTGTCGGCGGCGACGGCCTGCGCCGACGGCGGCTGGCCGCCGGCCATCGGCTTGCGCGCGACGACGCTGGTGCGCGCCGGCTGTGATGCCTGGGCGACCGCTTCGGTCAGCGGGCGGACCGGCGGGCTGGCGGGGGAGGCCGGCCGCCCGGCGGGCTGGTCCGGTTTCTTGAAGCGCGAAAACATCCTCGTCTCCCCTGGGTCAGGCCTTGGCGGTCTCGGCGGCCTTGTTCAGATCGAACAACTGCTTGGCCAGCTTGGCGATTTCCTTGCGCAGCGGGTTCTTGGGCGCGGTTTCGGCCAGGGGCAGCCCGTGGTCGTTGGACTGGGTGACCTGGCGCGCGCCGTCCGACAGTTGCAGTTCAAGCGTGATGTCCAGGCTTTCGGCCAGACGCTTGGCGCGGCCCTTGCCCGACAGGTCGGTGAACTTCGGCGCCCGGTTCAGGATGAAGCGCAGCTTTTCGAACGGCAGCTCCTCGGCTTTCAGCGCCCGGATCATGCGGAGCGTGTTCTGCGCCGAGCGCATGTCCAGCTCCATCAGTGCGAAATAGACATGGGCGTGGCTCAGCACCGCCTCGGTCCACTGCACGATGGTGGTCGGCATGTCGATGACCACGAAATCGAAGTTGGCGCGGGCCACGTCGAGAATGCGGTTGACGTCTTCCGAGGTGACGATGTCCAGCGGCAGCATGTCGGCCGGCGCGGTCAGCACGTTCAGCCGGTCGTTGAAGGTCAACAGCGCCTGCAGGAAGGCGTCGGCATCCATCGAGGCGGTGTCCGACAGCATTTCATAGACGGATTCGCGGCGCGGCAGGTCCAGGTAGGTCGAGACCGATCCGAACTGGAAGTTGAAGTCCAGAAGGCAGACGCGCGGCGGATTGTCCTTCTGCACGCTGGCCAGTTCCCAGGCCAGGTTGACGGCAAAGGTGGTGGCGCCGGTGCCGCCGACCAAGCCGTGAACCGGAAGAATCACCCCGTCGCGGTCGCCCTTGCCCTTGAAGGTCGGGGCATGGACGCCCGGCGCCATTTCCACTGCCGGTGCCTGGTTTAGCCGTTCGATGGCTTCGTGCAGGGCCTGCTCGGGCAAGGGATAGGGCACGAAGCCGTCCGCCCCCAGTTTCAGCAGCTGATGCAGCGCGATCGGGCTGACCTCGTCGGCGATCAGGATCACCTTGATGCCATGTTCCTTGGCGGCGGTGATGATCGAGGAAATCCGCGCCAGATCGCTTTCATCGTGGTTGTCGACAGCGATGGCCACAAACTCTAGTGATGATGCGTCGGGCTGGTTGAGAAAGACCAGCGCGTCCGAAAAGGTCAGATCGCCCCAGTTTTCGCCAAGCTCTGCCTCCATATCCTCGATCAGCAGGTCGAAGTTGCTGACATCGCGCGAGATGGTGCAGGCCAGGATCGGTGCCGGCTCTGCCTGCAATGCTGCTACGCTGCTCATTCCCATACGTCCTTTTCCACGCGGGAAAACCCCCGGCGAGCCGGACGGGCTTCTGCCCGCCCGAAAACACATCAACCAACCGGCCGGGACGATAGTGTCCGGGCCCTACTTTCCGGTTTCGAAATTCCCCGAGAAACTTGGCGAGAATGCGGCCAAAAGATCGAAATTGTGCGATTTGTTGCGACGATCAAAAAGCGAGGACGGCCTTTGTTGCCAAAGGCCGTCCGCAAGGCGAAACAATCCTGTGATTTCGGCCGATCAGGTGCCGCTGGCGGTGCCGCCCGAGGTGACCGGCATCTGGCCGGGCAGGGGCAGGGGCGCCTGGGTCACATATTCGCGCATGATGATCTGGGCATACTTGCCGTTCAGGACCATCTTGCTGGTGTGGACGAACCCCGACACTTCGGTGACGGTACGGCGGTTCTTGCGTTCCGGTCCCTGGGTGAACACGAGGGGCTGGGTCTTGCCGAACGAGGCCACCGCCTCCAGCCGCGACCGGCTGATCCCCTGGCTGACCAGGAAGGCAACGACCGCCTGGGCGCGGCGCAGGCCGAGCCGCTTGTTGTAGGCCTCCGACCCGACCAGGTCGGTGTGGCCATAGACGCGGAAGCGCACCTCGGGGAACTGGCGGATCCAGTTGGCCTGCTGCATCAGCGCCTGCTGCGCCGCCGGTTCCAGCGTGGAGCTGTTGAAGGCGAAATGAACCATCGCGGGCACGTCCGCCCCGAACCGGCGCGTCAGGTCGATGGCATAGTCGCGTTCGCCCTTCTGGATGGCCAGGTTGGCGGCGGTCGAATGACCGAAGTCGTTGGTCTCGATCTCGCTGCCGGCCTCGGAGTAGAAGGCGCGGGTGAAGTTGGTTTCCTTCGAGCAGGCCGACAGCGCCACGAGCGATGCCGACAGAAGGACGAGTCTGATCTGCGGTTTCATCCCGTCACTCCATCACATAGCCGTAGGGGCTGGTATAGTCCTGCTTGGCCACTTCGCCGGCCGGGCCCTTGCCGCCGGTGGCGCCGGTCTTGCCGAACAGAAACAGCTGCGCCTCGGACGGCGGGCGGACCCGGTCGGTGGGCAGGGCGAACGCCTCGCCGCGCGTTGGCGACACCAGGTGCGGCGTGATGAGGATCACCAGTTCGGACTGGTCGCGCTGATATTCGGCGCTGCGGAACAGCGAGCCCAGGATCGGGATGTCACCGAGCCACGGCACCTGTCCGTTCAGGTCGCGGAAGTCGTCCTTCAAGAGGCCGGCGATGGCAAAACTTTCGCCGTCGCGCATTTCGACGGTGGTCGAGGTTTCGCGCCGCTTGAAGGCGTTGACCGCGAAGCCGCCGTTCTGGACGGTGATCGTCGAGTCGACCGCCGACACCGCGGCATCCATTTCCAGGTTGATGATGTCGCCGTCGACGACCCGCGGCGTGAACGCCAGCTCGACCCCGAAGGGCTTGTATTCGATGGTGATCGAATTGTTGTTCGAGCCCGAAGCCACCGGGATCGGATATTCGCCGCCGGCCAGGAACTTGGCCTGCTGGCCCGACAGGGCGGTCAGGTTCGGTTCGGCCAGCGTGCGCACCAGCCCCTTGCTTTCCAGCGCCTCGAGCAGCACGCCCAGCTGGACGTTGCCCATGGTGAAGCCCAAGCCAAGTGCACCGGTCTTGTTGGTGGCGAATCCGCCGCCGCCGGCGACACTGACCGCGCCGGAAATGTTGGAGCCGGACCCGGCTTCGATGTTGCCGCCGCTGCCGGTGGTGTGGACGCCAAGGCTGGAGCTCAGGCTTTTCGTGACCGACCGCTGCATTTCGGCAAAGCGGACCTGCAGCATGACCTGCTGCACCCCGCCGACGCCCATCAGGTTCGACACTTTCTGGGGCGCGTAGCGTTCCGCAAGGTCCAGCGCCTTGTCCAGCGACACGACCGACGACACGGTGCCCGACAGCACGATCCCGTCGTTGGCCGACCGGACCTCGATGTTCTCGTTGGGCAGGATCTCCTTCAGCCGTTCCTTGAATTCGGCCACGTCAAGGCTGACCTGCACGTCGACGTTGGTGATGAGCTTGCCCTCGGGGCCCAAAAGCGTCAGCGTCGTGCGCCCCGGAGCCTTGCCCAGGACATAGATCGACTTGTCGGACAGGGTCGAGATGTCGGCGATGCCGGGGTTGGCGATCGACAGTTCGGCGAAGGGCTGGTCGCTTTGCACGACCACCGCCCGGTTCATCGGCACCGCCAGCACGTTGGTTGCCGACCCCTGCACGACCTTGAGAGTTTCGGCCTGCGCCGATGGCGCCGAAAGCCCGACAGAAATGCCGAGCAAACCGGCGGCGATAAATCTTGCACTGATCATTGTGACCTGCCTCTCGGATCACGTTTGTGACGGGTCTTTTCGCCCGGATTTGCGCCAGCATGCGCGAAAGGTGGTTTTTTTGCAAGAATCAGCTGCTTGCTGGCCGACTCTTATGTGGGTTCACCGCAACAGTCGGGATTAGTAGTTGGTCGGACAAGGGCCGACCACCAGATCAGGTGGCCCCCCGCCGATGTCCGGCGAGGGGCAAATGCATGTCAGTTGGTGCAGGCGATCTGGGTCTCGACGATTTCGCCACCCTTGTTGGTCTTGATCGTGCAGACCTTCTGCGGCGCGGCCTCGACCGGGGCCGGGGCGTCGGCGATGCCCAGCAGCGTGTTGCGGTCGATCTCGACCGTGCCGGTCTGGGCGGCATCGCCCGCGCCGACCAGCGCCAGCGTCAGCCGACCCGAGGACTGGGCCAGCGCCAGCGCCGCGACCTCTTCGGACGTCGCCTCGACGGTGACGGTGCGGGCGATCTGGGTCGCGTCGGTGCGGTCGGTGTCGGCGCTCTGGTCGATGGCGATCAGCCGGACCGAGGCCTGGATCAGCTTGGTCACGTCGCGGCCGTTGGCGTTGCCGCTCCAGTAGACATCGACCTTGTCGCCGGGACGCAGGAAGCCCGAGACGCCGGTCGACACGTCGACGTTGATCGCCAGCGCCCGCATGCCGGGCGTTAGGTTGGCATTGATCCCGGCGTCCACGCCCGGATCGGTGATCTTCTTGGCCAGCAGCGGCTCGAACACCTCGATGCTGCGCAGCATGGCGCGCGGGCGGGTTTCGCCTTCGAAGAACACCGGCGGGTTGGCGGGATCGCCGCCCTGGGCCGCGACCATCTGGTGGAAGACCCCTTCAGGAACCTTGTCGGCCTGCCATTTCACGATGTCGAGATCGTCGCGGGTGAATTTCTCGCCGTACTTCAGCGCCTTCTTCACCACCACCACATCCACCAGCTGCGGCGCCTTTGCCTGGGCGGCCAGCAGCTGGTCGCGCTGGGACTGCATGTCCGCCATGTAGTTCTGCGCCATGTAGACGGCAAAACCGGCCAAGGCCAAGCCGATTACCAGCACCAGTCCGAATACCATACGCATTCTCGCGTCCCCTTCCGATCACGCCCCATCGGGCAAGGGCCCTTGCGGGCCGCCGCTATGACAGGCCGGACTATTCCCGCAGATCAAGGCAAAACAGTGTTCAAAGCAGGCAAAGCTAAAGGAATTTTGCACGCAGGGGAAACACTCGGGTCGGCGACGCCGGCAACGCAAACGCCGGGCAGGGGATGCCCGGCGCGACCATCAAAGGCGGATGCCGTCAGAAGCTGGTGTTGATCGTGCCGCTCGACAGGAAGTCGCCGGCCTTCTGGCCGACCGAGGTCATGTTGCCGCGCAAACCCTGCATCGCCACAAGGACAAGACCGATCACGCTCGCCGTCAGCACCACCCAGTCGACCGTCACGGCGCCATCCTCGGCGCGGCGAAAGGACCTAATTCTCTTGACCAAATGCATCATCTTTGTTGCCTTGTCCCGAAACTGCCATCGGCAGAAATGAATGTCCTGGTTGGATTTAGCCCGTTCAAGATGGCGTGATTTGGGCAGGGGGTTGTCAATTTTCGACCCATCCGGCCCGGGCCGGGAACAATGGATGCCGCCTTGCGAAACAAAGAAGCCGCGCCTGACGGGCGCGGCCTCCGCGGTTTCGGGGCATCGCCCGGTCTAGAAAGTCGACGAGATCGTCTGGCTGGACAGGTAGTTGTTGATCATGGTCGACAGGCTGCCGACCCCGCCCTTGATCGCGCCAAGGGCGGCGACGCCCAGGCCAACGACCGCAGCGGTCAGAACCACCCAGTCCACGGTGACAGCACCGTCTTCGTCCGTCCGAAACGTCCTGAATCTCTTGATGAATCGCATGTTCGTCGTCCTGGTTGATGGGTTGGGAAGAATTGCAGGGTCTGAAGAAAGCCGTAGAAAAAATGGATAGAAATTACTGCCCGATATTGTGCGGGCGCGAGGTGGCGAAATTATGGCGAAATCGCGGCGGTGGCGACCGATGGCCCGGAACGGCAAAGGCCGCGCCCGTGGGGCGCGGCCTGGGTCTGTCCGGTGCGGGCCGGATCAGAAGGTCGAGGAGATCGTCTGGCTGGACAGGTAGCCGTTGATGGTGGTCGACAGCTTGCCGACGCCACCCTTGACGGCGGCCAGCGCGGCGACGCCCAGGCCGACGACGGCGGCGGTCAGCACGACCCAGTCCACGGTCACGGCGCCGTCTTCTTCGTCGTTGAATTTCTGGAAGAGTTTGAAGAATTTCATGGTCAGTCTCCGTTGATCCCTAAGGTTGCGCTCTGTTGCCCGCTTTGACTGGTGGGCGTCGTCTTTGCCGTCACCATCGCGGCATGGGACCGTTTTGCCCTTCAATCGTGGCGCGAATTTGGCCCGTTTCGTACTTTTTTAAATTTTTGCCGGGCGAAAGGGCGGCGGACGCGCTGTTGCCGAAACGCGCCGCTGGCGGCATTTCCGGCCGAACCTGCGGAAAGGCTTTGGTTTTCGGCGGATTTTCTGGTTCCGTGGGCCAAGAAAAGAAAACCGAGGCAGTTTCAGAGGTGCGGAAATGACGCGCACCACAGTGTGGGCAGTGGCCGCCATGGTGTTGCTGGGCGGGGTTCCGGCCGCGGGCGATCCCGCGCCGGCGGCCGGGCAATCCTTTACCTTCAAGCGGATCAGCGTTCCGACGGCGGGGGCGCAAAAGCGCATCCTGGTCCAGATCGACCCGGCCGAACAGGCGGCGCGGCTGGCCGCCATGCCGGCCTGGCCGCAGGCGCCGCGGGCCGAAAACGCCTCGGCCCCGGTCGCGCCCCAGCCCTTGCCCGATACCGGCCTGCCGGCGGTGCAGCCGGGCGCCTATGACTGGTACTGGTCGCTGGTTTCGCCCAATCTCGCCGATTCCACCGGCCGGTTCTCGGTGGCGCTCGACAGCCTGACCAAGGGGCCGGGCGGCGCGACGGTGGCGGCGCCGCGGATGCAGGCGCTCCAGCAGATCGCCTCGCTGCACGGGCCCGAGATCCTTCAGGCCACGGTCGGAACCGACGTGTCGCCGGCGCTGGTGCTGGCGGTCATCAGCATCGAAAGCGCCGGCAATCCCGATGCGGTGTCGCATGCGGGCGCGGTCGGGCTGATGCAGCTGATCCCGGCGACCGCCGACCGCTTCGGCGTCGCCGACAGCCGCGACCCGATGCAGAACATCCGCGGCGGGGTTGCCTATCTGGACTGGCTGATGAAAGAGTTCAACCACGATCCGGTCATGGTGCTGGCGGCCTACAATTCCGGGGAGAATACCGTGAAAGACAAGGGCGGCGTTCCGCCGATCCCCGAGACGCGGGACTATGTGCCCAAGGTGCTGGCTGCCTGGACGGTGGCGCGCAGCCTGTGCATGACCCCGCCGGAACTCACGACCGACGGCTGCGTGTTCACCGCGCCGGGGCAGGCCCTATGAGCGATATCAAGCCGCTGGTCCTGGATGTGGACGGCACGTTCCTGAAGACCGACATGCTTTGGGAATGTTTCTGGGCCGGTCTTGGCCGCGATCCGATCGCCACGTTGAAATGCTGCTTCGGCACCCTCGGCCAGCGCGCGGCGCTGAAGGAAGGCCTGGCCCGCATCGCCGGAATCCGCACCGACCTGTTGCCGGTCAACCCCGAGGTGGCCGACCTAGCGCTGCAAAGCCGGGTGGCGGGGCGTGAGGTGGTGCTGGCCTCCGGCTCGGACGAAAGCCTGGTGCGGCGACTGTCCGGCGAATATGGCCTGTCCGAACGGGTCTTCGCCTCGGACGGGCGCACCAACCTGACCGGCCGCGCCAAGGCGGCCGCGCTGGTTGCGGCATTCGGTGAGCGCGGCTTCGACTATGCCGGAAACGGCGCGGTCGACATGGCGGTGTGGGAGCATGCCGAAAACGCACTGGTCATCGGCCACCCGAATTCGGCCCGCGCACTGTCTGCCAAGGGCCAGAACGTCGTCGAACTCAGCAATCCGGTCCGACTTGGCGGGCTGCTGAAGGCGCTGCGTCCCCACCAGTGGGTCAAGAACGTCCTTCTGATCCTGCCGATGATCGCCGCGCACCGCTTCGACCTGGCGACGCTCTTGCCGATCCTGCTGGGCATGGTCGCCTTTTCGCTGGCGGCCTCGTCGATCTACATCGTCAACGACCTGCTCGACCTCGAGGCCGACCGCCTGCACCCGACCAAACGCAACCGCCCCTTCGCCTCGGGGCAGGTGCCGATCCCGGCGGGGATGGCGGTCTTCGTCGTGGCGGCGCTCACGGCGCTGGGCATCGCGGCATCGCTGAACCTGGCCTTCCTGGGGGTGGTGGTCCTTTATATGATCACGTCTCTGGCCTATTCGCTGCGGCTGAAACGGATGCGCTGGGTCGACGTGGCGACGCTCGCCGGCCTTTACACCATCCGCGTCGTGGCCGGCGCGGCGGCGGCGCAGGTCTATGTCTCGATCTATATGCTGATCTTCATCTTCCCGATCTTCATCACGCTCGGCTGCGTGAAGCGGCTGACCGAGCTGACGCTCGCCACATCGGACGAGCGGCTGCCGGGGCGGGGCTACGGCCGCCCGGACCGGGGCGACCTTCTGAACGTCGCCTGCCTCGGCACCGTCGGCGCACTGGTGATCTTCTTTCTCTATTCGGTCAGCGATCAGGGCCGCGAGCTTTACCCCACGACCTGGATCCTGTGGGCGGCAATGGTGCCGATGGCGCTGTGGCTGATCCGCATGGTGCTGCTGGGCTGGTTCGGCAAGCAGGACTACGACCCGATCGTCTTTGCCATGCGCGACAAGTTCGGGATCGGGCTTCTGATGATCATCCTCAGCCTGATGTTCTGGGCGGCGGGCCTGTGGTCGCAGTGGTTCGGGGGGTAGGGAGCGGGTGTGAAGAGCGCCTCGCGCCTGCACGGCCGGCTGTGGTCGCAGTGGTTTGGGGGGTAGGGAGCGGGGGTTCGCCGCTCTGAACCAAGCAGGCCAATGGTCAGGTGATGGCCATTGCAGGGCGTCGGCTGTCCAGCGTCTGTATTGAGGCAACGTCGAGACTGAATTATTATTGTGCTGGTGAATATGGGGGGCCGTCCCATGACCGAAGCTTCGGTTCACCGCCATCTTTCGGCTATCCTGATTGCCGATATCGTTGGCTACAGTCGGCTGATTGGTGTCGACGAGGCTGGAACGCTCGCAGCGGTCAAGAGCAGGTGGGCGCTGGTCCTGAGACCATGTGTCGAAGGTCACGAGGGCCGGATCATAAAATTCATGGGCGATGGCGTGCTCGTCGAGTTCTCGAGCGCCACCAGCGCCGTGGAATGCGCGCTTGCCGTTCAGGAGGGAATGGCCCGCGCGAACGCGGCTGCCGCCGAGACGCCGCCAATCATCCTGCGCATGGGCATCAGCCTGGGCGACGTTGTCGTGGATGGCGGTGACATCTTCGGCGAAGGGGTGAACATCGCGGCCCGGCTGGAGCCTCTCGCCCAGGCGGGCGAACTGTGCATTTCGGCCAGCGTGTACGAGGCCGTTCGTGGGAAGGTCGCGCTGGCAGCTGAGGATCTTGGCAGGGTCGACTTGAAGAACATATCGCAGCCGGTCCAGGTCTTCCGCGTTTCGTCAGGAGATGCGCCGGCTGGGCGAATTGCTCCGGTTGCGCCGGTCGAAAACACGCTCTCGATTGCGGTTCTGCCCTTCGACAACATGAGTGGTGTGCCAGAGAACGACTATATCGGTGAGGGTATCGCCGAAAACATCATAGCGGACCTGTCCCGGTTTCGTGACATTGCGGTGATCGCCCGAAACTCGAGCTTTGCCTACAAGGGTAAGGCAACCCGGATACAGGATGTCCGCCGGGATCTCGGGGTCAACTACATTCTGGAGGGCAGCATCCAGAGAGCGGCCGATCGCATAAGGGTCTCGGCACAACTCGTTGGTGGAGAGAGCGGAAAGCACCTTTGGGTCGAGAAATATGATCGCCGCGTCGATGACCTGTTTGCGGTCATGGACGAGATCACGGAATTGATTGTCGGCACGCTGGGGACCACCTATGGCGGCCGCCTGCGCAAATCCGCGAGCGAAACTGCTTCGGGTGCCGGCCCGACAAGCTTTCGGGCTTTCGATCATTTTGTCCAGGGAATGCAGGAACTGAACAAGTTCACCGAACAGTCCGTCGCGTCGTCGATCACGCATTTCGAGACGGCCATTCGCTTGGAACCAAGATACGCCAAGGCCCATGCCAAGCTTGCGTGGGCGCACTTGATAAATGTTCATTTCGGGTGGACGGGCGACGGAACTTCCACATTGGAGGTCGCCCAGAATGCCGCGGACCGGGCGGTCTGGGCCGACGACGCGGAGGCTTGGGCTCATTGGGCGGTTGCGGGCTGCGC
The DNA here is from genome assembly GCA_046348855.1 of Paracoccaceae bacterium. Classification (GTDB taxonomy): domain Bacteria; phylum Pseudomonadota; class Alphaproteobacteria; order Rhodobacterales; family Rhodobacteraceae; genus TMP-24. Next base: position 19,753 of record JAXMDK010000024.1, read on the forward strand.
CCTTACCGAACTCAGACACGACCGCGCCCTCGACGGAATGCGACGGGCCATCGAGCTTAACCCGAACGACGCAGATGTTCTGACGGACATGGGCTTGTTCTGTTCATACGCCGGCCAGCCTGAAGAGGGTCTGATCCACGCACTGAAAGGCATCAAGCTCAACCCGCACCATCCCGAATACTACGCGGATCAACTCGGCCAGATCTATTTTGACGCGCGGCAGTACGACAATGCAATCCGCACATTGGAGGCAATACGGTCTCTCAGCACACCATCGATGCTCGTCTGCCTTGCCGCGAGCCACGCGGCACTCGGTCATCATGAAAGCGCGCGTGCGCAGGCGGCGACATTGTTGGAGCGCGAGCCGCAGTCAACAGCCTCCTACTGGACGAATCTCATCCCTTATTGTGAGGATCGGGACCGCGAGCATTTGGCAACCAATTTGCGTCTGGCAGGGTTGCCAGAGTGACAGTTGCCGTATGGCAGCGCGCCGACCGCCCCCCTACACCTTCATCTTCTTAAAAATGAACTCCGGCACATGCCGGATGATCAGCATGATGTAGCGCCAGAAGAAGGGTGTGTAGATCACGTTCTTCCGCTTGGTGACCGCCTTCCAGATGTCGTCGGCCACCGCCTCGGGCGAGGCGACCAGGAACATGCCGGGCAGGCCCCAGGTCATCGACGTGTCGACGAAGCCGGGCTTGACCGTCACCACATGGCCGCCGGCGCGGGTCAGGCGGTTCCTGAGGCCCGAGAGGTAGGTGTGAAACCCGGCTTTCGCCGCGCCATAGACATAGTTGCCGATCCGGCCGCGGTCGCCGGCGACCGAGCCGACGCCCACCACAGAGCCGCCGCCGCGCGCCTCCATGAGGGGCGCCAGCATCTGCAGGAACCGCGCCGGGCCGGTGAAGCTGTCGGTGACCGTGCCGTCGATCAGCGAAGGGTCGGCGTCGATCGCCGACTGGGGGGGCATGGAGCCGACGAACACCGCGGCGTTCAGACGGCCGTCCTCGCGCTCCATCCGGGCGACGAGCGCCGGAAAACCGGACGGGTCACGGGCATCGAAGGCCAGCGCCTCTGCCAGGCGCGCGCCGCGCAGGGTGCAGTCCTGGGCCAGATGCGCCAGGTCGGCCTGATCGCGCCCGGCCAGAAGAATCGCGGCGCCGCTCGCCGCTGCCTTGCGGGCGAAGGCCCGCGCCATCGAGGACGTGGCCCCCAGGATGATCCAGGTGTCGCTCATGCCTCGCTCCTCAGGTTCAGTCGGCGGACCATGTCGGTCATCAGTCGCCCGCCGGGGTCGGCCTTGGCGACTTGAGCGCGCCATTGGCCGAGTTCGGGATACATGGCGGCGACGTCGCTGCCGCGCGCCAGGCTGTCCTTGGCGAAATAGACCCGCCCGCCCGCCGCCGCCGTCGCCGTTTCCAGCCGGGCGATCAGGGCGCGGGCCTCGTCGCGGTTGGGGAAATCGACGGCCAGCGTGTAGCCCTCCATCGGGAAGGAGAGATACCCGGCGCGCCCCGGCCCCATGCGCTTCAGGACGGCGAGCGGCGAGGCGAGGCCCGAGGCCGCGACACCTTCCAGCATCGAGCGCAGCGCCGGGGCCGCGGCGATCGGCACCACGCACTGGAACTGGTGGAAGCCGCGCTTGCCGTAAAGCCGGTTCCAGTCGTGGATCTTGTCGAGCGGGAAGAAGAAATCGGAAATCGGCTTGACCACCGTGCGGCCCTGGACGGGCACCCGGCGGAAATAGGCGGCGTTGAAGGCGCGCACCACCGGGCCGGACAGGGCGAAGGCCGGGGCGTCGAGCGGGACGCGGCGGCTGGTCACCCGTTTCGGGACCAGCCCGGCGCCGGTTTCGCCTTCCTCGAGGATGCCCCGGCCGAGTGCCGTGCCGGTGGCGGTCGCGTCGATCCAGCCGACCGTATAGGTGGCAGTCGAGCCGTCGAGCAGCGCGAGATGTTCGTCCCAGCCGTCGATCCGCCGCTCGGTCACCACCATCACGTCGCCCTTGCAGGGGATCAACCTGATCCTGGCCGACAGGATGATCCCGGTCTGGCCGAGGCCGCCGGCGGTGGCGCGAAAGAGGTCGGGGGTCTTTTCGGGGCTGACGGTCACGGTGCCCTTGGCCTGCCGCAGCCTGAGCGAAACGACATGCTGGCAGAAGGAGCCAAGGTGGTGGTGGTTCTTGCCGTGGACATCCTGGGCGATGCAGCCGCCCACCGTGGCAAAGCCGGTGCCAGGCATGACCGCCGGCAGCCAGCCGCGCGGGGCGAAGGCGGCGGCGATCTCGCCGATGCGGGCACCGGCCTCGACCTCGAGGATGCCGGTGTCGGGGTCGAAGGCCAGCATCCGGTCAAGCCGGGTCATGTCGATCAGCCGTCCGCCGCCGTTCAGCGCCGCGTCGCCGTAGCTGCGCCGCATCCCGCAGGCGGGCACCAGACCGTCGGCCAGGCAGGCCTCGAGCGCGCTTTGCCGTTCGGGGCGGGCGATGTCGCCGGTGGCCTTGAGCGCGCGGCCCCAGCCGGAATAGGTGGTGGTTTTCCAGGTCATCCGGTCCTCGTGGTGCTGGCGCGTTCGGCGAAGGGAAAGGCGACGATGCCGATGCCGACGGCGAACCACAGGGTGGTGGCGCGGATCAGCGCGGTGGCGGCGACGGCGGTCCCCAGGGGCGTGCCGTCAAGGGCCAGGAGCGCGACCATTGCGGCTTCGGCCCCGCCAAGACCGCCGGGCGCGCCGGTCAGCCCGCCGGCGAGCGTGGAGAAGATGAAGATCGCCAGCGCGGTGGCAAAGCCGGTATCGGCGCCGAACCAGCCCAGCAGCAGGTGGAAGGCCCAGGCCTCGGCCGACCAGCCCACAAGCCCGCACAGCAGCGCCGGCACGAAGACGGCGGGGCGGGCGAAGCGCGACAGGCTGCGGGCCATGCGGCGCAGGCGCGCGAACAGCCGTGGCGCCCGGCGGCCCGATGCCCGGTAGCCCAGCATGACGCAGGCCTCGGTCAGGCGCGGATGGGTGACGGCGAGCGCGGTGGCGAAGGCCAGGAGCGTCAGCGGCACCGCGCCGCGGATCGAAAGCGTGGCGAAACCCAGCGCCGCCGCCAGCAGCAACGCGAGCGCCGCCAGATCGGAGGCGCGGTCGCCCAGGACCACCGGCGCTGCCCGGTCGAGCCCGACGCCCGCGTCCCGCGCCAGCCAGCGGATGCGCACCAGTTCGCCCACGCGGCCGGGGGTGACGCTCATCGCGAAGCCGCCGAGGAAATGCAGGAAATTGGCCAGAAGCCGCGGATGCAGGCCCAGGCTTTGCACGAAAAGGTGCCAGCGCAGCCCGCGCAACAGGTAGTTCAACGCCGACAGGAGCAGGAGGAGCGCCACTTGCGACAGGCTCAGCCGCACGATCAGGCCGAGGATTTCATGCCAGTCGGTCGCCCGCAGAATCCCGGCAAGCCCCGCCGCGAACAGGGCGATCAGGGCCAGAAGGATCACCCGGTCGCGCCGGAACAGACGGCGGGGCGGGGTGGGGCGGGGCAATGTCGGGCTGTCACACATCATTGCCGAGGGAACTAGAGACAGATTTGGGCAGGATTATGAAGCTGTTTCGGAATTTCACACAATCGCTGCCCCAATTCGGCCGATCGCGGCCGGGCCGGAAAAGAACGAGGGGGGCGCTGCCCCCCTCGCTCTCCCCCCGGGATATTTCCGAACGGAAGACGGATCAGTCGACCAGCGTCGCCTCGGTCGCGGCGCGCAGTTCGGCCTCGCTCACGCCGTCGGCCAGCTCGACAAGCTTCAGCCCGCCCGGCACCACGTCGAGGACGCCGAGGTTGGTGATGATGCGGTTCACGACCGCCTTGCCGGTCAGGGGCAGGGTGCAGGATTTCAGCACCTTCGATTCGCCGTGCTTCGAAGTGTGGTCCATCACCACCACCACGCGGCCGACGCCGGCCACCAGGTCCATCGCGCCACCCATGCCCTTCACCAGCTTGCCGGGGATCATCCAGTTGGCGAGATCGCCGTTTTCGGCAACCTCCATCGCGCCGAGGATCGCCATGGCGATCTTGCCGCCGCGGATCATTGCAAAGCTTTGCGCGCTGTCGAAATAGGCGGTCTGCGGCAGTTCGGTGATGGTCTGCTTGCCGGCGTTGATGAGGTCGGCGTCTTCCTCGCCCTCATAGGGGAAGGGGCCCATGCCGAGCATGCCGTTTTCCGATTGCAGCGTCACCTCGACGCCCTTGGGGATATAGTTCGAGACGAGCGTCGGAATGCCGATCCCAAGGTTCACGTACCAGCCGTCCTGCAGTTCCTGCGCGGCGCGGGCGGCCATCTGGTTGCGGTCCCACATCAGGCGGTCTCCTTCTTGCGGGTGGTGCGGTTCTCGATCCGCTTTTCATGCGGTCCGGCGATCAGCCGGTGCACGTAGATGCCGGGCAGGTGGATCTTGTCGGGGTCGAGACTGCCGAGCGGCACGATTTCCTCGACCTCGGCCACGCAGACACGCCCGCAGGTCGCGGCCGGGACGTTGAAGTTGCGGGCGGTCTTGCGGAACACCAGGTTGCCCGAGGCGTCGGCCTTCCAGGCCTTGACGATCGCCAGGTCGGCGACGATGCCGCGTTCCAGGATGTAGTCCTGGCCATCGAAGGTCTTCACTTCCTTGCCATCGGCGATCACCGTGCCCACGCCGGTCTTGGTGTAGAAGCCGGGGATACCGGCGCCGCCGGCCCGCATCCGTTCGGCCAGCGTGCCCTGCGGGTTGAATTCCAGTTCCAGTTCGCCCGACAGGTACTGGCGCATGAATTCGGCATTCTCGCCCACGTAGGACGAGATCATCTTCTTCACCTGCCGCGTCGCCAGAAGCTGGCCGAGGCCGAAACCGTCGACGCCGGCATTGTTCGAGGCGAAGGTCAGTCCCTTCGTGCCCGCGTCCTTGATGGCGGCGATCAGCAGTTCGGGGATGCCGCACAGGCCGAAGCCGCCGGCGGCGATGAACATGCCGTCAAAGAGCAGCCCGTCGAGGGCAGATTTCGCATCCGGGTAGATCTTCTGCACCGGCATCCTCCTTCCGATGTCGTTGGCGCGGGCACCCGGCAGGCGGGGCCGCTGACCGGAGGAACCGTGACGGATTGTCAGGCCGCTCACCATCCGTAAGAATACGTAGGAAGATACGTAGAGGCAGGAGGATACCGTGGCCGCCACCCTGGCCCCGTTCGCAACGGCGCGCGACTATGAACGGCTGGCCTTCCTGCATGCGCCCGACGCCACGCTGATCCTGGCCGACCGGATCATCCTGCGCGCCAGCCTGCGGGTCGCCGATGTGTTCGGCTGGACGCCCGCCGAGATCGAGGGACAATCCATCCGCCTGCTCTATCCCGGCCAGAGCGATTACGAGGTGATCGGCGAGCGCGCCCGGCGGGCCTTGCGCGAACAGCCGGTCTATCACGACGAACGCTTCATGCGGCGCAAGGACGGGCAGGTGGTGTGGATGGAAGGCAGCGGCGCGGCGCTGGACCGCACCGACCCGCAGCGGCTGGCGATCTGGACCTACCGGCCGGTGGACCGCCGGGCTGGGCAGTTCGATTCGCTGACGCTCGCCGAAAAGCGCATCGCCCGCTATCTGGTGAACGGCTTCACCAGCAAGGAAATCGCGCTGGCGCTCGCGTGCTCGCATCGCACGGTCGAGGTCCACCGCGCCAACATGATCCGCAAGATGCAGGTCAGGAACAGTTTCGAACTGGTTCGCAAGCTGCTGATGGCGCCCGAGCCGGACGGGCTGGACGGCCGGGCGGTCAGGGAAAGTCCCGCGCCCGGCCGGTGATCAGCCTTCGGCCACGGCTTTCGACGCCGGTTTCCGCGCCGGCGCTTTCCGTGTCGCCGGCTTCGCCCCGGTCGCGGCCTTCTTCTTGCCCTTTGCCGGCGATTTCGCCGCCTTTTCGGCGATCAGCGCCAGCGCCTCGTTCAGCGTGAGGTCCGCCGGTTCGGTTCCCTTGGGCAGAGTGGCGTTGATCTTTTCCCATTTCACATAGGGACCATAGCGACCGGCCATCACCTGGATCGCCCCGCCGTCGGGATGGTCGCCCAACTGCTTCAGCGGCGCGGGGGCTCCGCGTCCCGCGCCAGCCCCGCGCGCAGCCTTCTGGGCCAGGACCTCGACCGCGCGGTTCATGCCGATGGTGAAGACCTCTTCGGCGTCGGTGATGTTGGCATAGGTCGCGTTGTGCTTGACGTAGGGGCCGAAGCGGCCGATCCCGGCCTCGACCGGGGCGCCGTCGGCGGGGTGGGGGCCGATGGTGCGCGGCAGGTCCAGCAGCATCAGCGCCCGTTCCAGCGTCAGCCCGTCGGCGCCCCAGCCCTTGGGCAGGCTGGCGCGGTCCGGCTTGGGTCTGGCCTCGGTCGCCTCGCCGCGCTGAACATAGGGGCCGAAGCGGCCGGCGCGCAGGGAAATGTCGGCCCCGGCCGCGTCCTGGCCCAGCACCTTGCCGTCGATGGCGCCGGCTTCACCGTTCGGGGCGGACAGCGGCCGGGTATGGCGGCATTCGGGATACATCGAGCAGCCGATGAAGGCCCCGCCCGACCGCGCGGTCTTCAAGTGAAGCCGGCCTTTGCCGCAGGTGGGGCACAGGCGGGGATCGCTGCCATCGGCGCGCGGCGGATACAGATGCGGCGCCAGAAAGTCGTCGATCTTTTCAAGCACTTCGCCGATGCGCAGGTCGGCGGTTTCGGCAATCGCCGCGGTGAAGTCGCGCCAGAACCGCGCCAGCACATCCTTGTAGTCCCGCTCGCCCGCCGAAATCTCGTCGAGTTCGTTTTCAAGGTCGGCGGTGAAGTCATATTCGACATAGCGTCGGAAGAAGTTGGTCAGGAATGCCGTGACCAGCCGACCCTTGTCTTCGGGGATCAGGCGGTTCTTGTCCTTGCGGACATAGTCGCGGTCCTGGATCGTGGTGACAATCGAGGCATAGGTCGAGGGCCGGCCGATGCCGAGTTCCTCCATCCGCTTGACCAGCGTCGCCTCGGTGTAGCGGGGCGGCGGCTGGGTGAAGTGCTGCTCGGGGGTCAGCTTCAGCTTTTCGGCCGGCTCGCCCTGCATGATCTGCGGCAGGCGGGCGCTGTCCTCGTCATCCTCGTCGTCGCGGCCCTGATCGTAGACCTTGAGGAACCCGTCGAACAGCACCACCTGGCCGCTGGCGCGCAGTTCGACCTGGCCGTCGGGGCTGGCCACGTCGACGGTGGTCCGTTCCAACCGTGCCGCAGCCATCTGGCTGGCGATGGTGCGCTTCCAGATCAGGTCGTAAAGCCTGCGCTGGTCGTCCTCGACCTTCAGCTTGTCGGGCGAAGCCGCCATGTCGGTCGGGCGGATGCATTCGTGCGCTTCCTGGGCGTTCTTGGCCTTGTTCTTGTACATGCGCGGGCTGTCGGGCACGTAGTCGGCGCCGAAGCGGCGGCGGATCTCGTCGCGCGCCGCCATCACCGCCTCGGGCGCCATGTCGATCCCGTCGGTCCGCATGTAGGTGATGTGGCCGGCTTCATAAAGCCGCTGGGCGGCCGACATGCAGGCCTTGGCGCCCATGCCGAACTTGCGGCTGGCTTCCTGCTGCAGCGTCGATGTCATGAAGGGCGGATAGGGGTTGCGGGCAGCGGGCTTCGATTCCACCCGGCTGACCGTCAATGTCCGGGAAGTGATGGCCTGGACCGCAAGTTCGGCGGTCTCGGCGCTGGAAATATCGTATTTGTCCAGCTTCTTGCCGCCCAAGACCGTCAGCCGGGCGGTGTATTCCTGTCCACGCGGAGTCCTGAGAAGCGCGGTGACCGTCCAGTATTCGCGGGCGCGGAACGCCTCGATCTCCAGCTCGCGCTCGACGATCAGGCGCAGGCAGACCGACTGGACGCGGCCGGCCGATTTCGCGCCGGGCAGCTTGCGCCACAGGACCGGCGACAGGTTGAAGCCCACCAGATAGTCGAGCGCACGGCGGGCGAGATAAGCCTCGACCAGCGGGCCGTCGACATCGCGCGGGCGGGCCATCGCCTCGGTCACCGCCGATTTGGTGATGGCGTTGAAGGTGACGCGGCGGACGGTCTTGCCCTTTTTCAGGCTGGGGGCCAGCGCCTGCTGCAGGTGCCAGGAAATCGCCTCGCCCTCGCGGTCGGGGTCGGTGGCGAGGATCAGCGTATCGTCGGTCTTCAGCGCCTCGGCGATGGCGCGGACATGCTTCTTGCTCTCGCTCGCCACCTCCCATTTCATGTCGAATCCGGCCTCGGGATCGACCGACCCGTCCTTTGGCGGCAGGTCGCGGACATGACCGTAGGATGCCAGGACCGTATAGTCGGAGCCCAGATATTTGTTGATTGTCTTGGCCTTGGCGGGAGATTCTACGACAACGACGGCCATGGCTTCCTCGGATTGGACGGCTTTGAGTATGGGCGCGGAACATGGGGGTCAAGGACGGGGCTTGTCAATGACACCCGGGGAAGGGGGCGCAGGTTCGCCGGTGGAAGGGGCCGGATGGGGCGGGAAAGTAGTGTGAGGAAGGTGCAGCTGGGAGGTGCGATCGGCAAGCACAAGGGGGCAACGGGGCGGGTAGCCGGGCCTCGCCGCAGCCGGTCGCGTTGCCCCCTCACTGCGCACCAACGGCCGCAGAGCGCATTGCGGGGTGCACGCGGAAGTTGGCGCGAGGACGAAGAGCAGATCGAGGCCCCGGCCCGGCATGTTGCGAGGCGCGCGGGAGGTGGTGCACGTTGCTCGGCGGATGCCAATCTGGTGACAATCGGCGTGCCATCTGGGTGCCAGCGGGAGGGATGTCTCCGAGGCCGAGCGCGGCGCCAGTCAAGGGCGGAGGCCGGGCGCCCGCAGGGATAGAACGCCGGAACGTGAGTCGGTGAACAGTCCCGGCACTGACGGGAAGCGGCCTTGCCCCCGCTACCTGCCGGTCAGGTTCCGGGCCAGCAGCCCGCCGGGCGCGCGGCGGATCAGCCCGTCCAGTTCCAGCGCCAGCAGTTCGGGCGCGGCTTCGGCGGGGCTGAGCGCCAGGTCGCGCAAGAGCTGGTCCTCGGCCAGCGGGCTGGGTCCGAGCCGGTCGAGGATCAGCTGATGCAGCCGCGCCGCGTCGCGCCAGCCACGCGCCGGAGATTCCGGTGCGGGCGGCGGGGCCGGGGGCGGGGCAGCCGCCGCCGCTGGCGGGCGGGCCGCGGCGGCTGGGCCGGGCGCCAGCGCAAGGGCGGTCAGCACATCCTCGGCCCCCCGCACCAGCGTCGCGCCGTCGCGGATCAGCATGTTGCAGCCGCTGGCCCTGCCGTCGAACGGATGACCGGGAACGGCCAGCACATCGCGCCCCTGTTCAAGCGCTAGGCGCGCGGTGATGAGGCTGCCGGACTGCCCGGCCGCCTCGACGACGACAACGGCTTGCGCCAGCCCCGCGATGATGCGGTTGCGCAACGGGAAATGCCGGGCCTGCGGTTCCAGTCCCATCGGCTGTTCCGACAGGCAGAGGCCACGGCGGGCGATGTCGGCGGCAAGCTGGGCGTTTTCGGCCGGGTAGACCACGTCGGCGCCCCCGGCCATTACCGCGACGGTTCCGCCGGGCAGCGCCGCCAGGTGCGCCGCCGTGTCGATGCCGCGCGCCAGGCCAGACACCACCGTGACGCCGGCCGCCGCCAGCCCTTCGGCCAGCTTGCGGGCCATGCGCAGGCCCAAGGACGAGGCGTTGCGCGCGCCGACCAGCGCCGCCATCGGCCGGTCGAGCAGGCCCGGGTCGCCGATCGCCCACAGAAGCGGCGGCGGATCGGCGATCTGCGCCAGCGCGGCCGGATAGTCCGGTGCGCCCCGGCAGATCATCCGCGCGCCAGCCTGCCGCGCGGCCTTCAGTTCGGCGCGGGCAACGCCTTCGGGGCAGCTTTCGTATTTTTCGATCCCGGCGGCCCTGGCCAGCTCGGGCAGAGCGATCAGCGCGGCGCGGGCCGAGCCATGTTCGCCGATGAGCCGGTAGAAGGTCGCAACCCCGACCCTGCGGGAGCGAATGAGGCGCAGCCACGACAGTCTGTCATCTTCCGTGGTGGGTGGGGTGAAGGGGGTGGGGTAAGAAAACAAACCTTGTCCCTCGTGCCTTCGCCTCATTCGCAGGGCCAGATTGACCGGCCAGGGTTAACCAAAGGTTACGATTCGCCGGTCTTTCGCGACGCTGGCAAAAAATTTTGCCCCGTCAGTCGGGCGACGGGCAGACGCCAAGATCGGAGGCCGTCGTCGATGTCCAGCCCGCCGCATTCAGCGCCTGCGCGGGCGGTGGGGTCACGCTGGTCTGGTCGTCGGCCCAGATCGCCTGGCCGCTTTGCAGGTCGACATCGCAGATGACCTGGGCCTGGGTACCATCCGCGGGCTGGTCCTGCTGCACATAGCGGACCACGGAAACCTGGTCGCCAGTGTAGGCCAGATAGAGCGTCTCGTCGAAGGTGGCGACCGTGTCGTGCGATTCGACGTCGATCTCCAGCGTGCCGTCGGGCTGGGGGATCAGGCTGACCGCCGTGGTGCCGGCCGGCGGATCGACGATGGCGGGGTTGTCGAACAGGAGGTCGGCGTCGGTCAGGTCGGGCGTGTCACCTTGATAGAACCGCAGATGCAGCCCCGAGCCGGTCATCTGCACGGCTGCGCGGTAGTTGGGGCCGCCGCCGTTCGCCCCGCCCCAGCGGCCGGCAACATCGCTGCCGCCGGACTGGGCCAGCGCCGGGGCGGCGGCAAGGGCGAGGCAGGCAATCAGCAGCTGTTTCATGGCAATATCCGCTTGCACGCCGCGCCGGCGGGTCTGGCCCATGCCTAGCAGGCCGATGGGCCCCGGCGCAATCGTTGCGTGCCGCGCGGGGGCCTGTCGGCTCAGGCCGCCGAGCCGCCCACCGTCAGTCCGCCGATCATCAGCGTCGGCTGGCCCACGCCGACCGGCACCCACTGGCCGGCCTTGCCGCAATTGCCAATGCCGGGATCGAGCGCCAGATCGTTGCCGATGGCGCGAATCTGCTTCAGCGCCGTCGCCCCGTCGCCGATGAGCGTCGCGCCCTTCACGGCCTCGCCCACCACGCCGTTCCTGACCCGGTAGGCCTCGGTGCAGTTGAAGACGAACTTGCCGTTGGTGATGTCGACCTGGCCGCCCGAGAAACCCACCGCGTAGATCCCGTCCTTCAGGCCGGCCAGGATGTCGGCCGGGTTGGCGGTGCCGCCCAGCATGTAGGTGTTGGTCATGCGCGGCATCGGGATGTGGGCATGGCTTTCGCGCCGGCCGTTGCCGGTGGGCGCGACCCCCATCAGCCGGGCGTTCTGGCGGTCCTGCATGTAGCCGACCAGGATGCCGTCCTCGATCAGCACGTTGCGGCCCGAGGCGGTGCCCTCGTCGTCGATGGTGATCGAGCCGCGCCGGTCGGGCAGGGTTCCGTCGTCCAGCACCGTCACGCCCCGGGCTGCGACAGTTTGTCCCATCAGCCCGGCAAAGGCCGAGGTCTTCTTGCGGTTGAAGTCGCCTTCCAGCCCGTGGCCCACCGCCTCGTGCAGCAATACCCCCGGCCAGCCGGGGCCGACGACCACGTCCATGACGCCGGCCGGCGCGGCGACGGCGTTGAGGTTGACCAGGGCGATCCGCAATGCCTCGCGCACGGCGGATTGCCAGTTGGCCGGCTGCATCAGCGCCGCCAGCCCCGACCGTCCGCCGCCGCCGTAGCTGCCGGATTCGCGCCGCCCGCCCTGTTCGACGATGACCGACACGTTCAGCCGGCTCATCGGGCGGATGTCGGACACCAGCCCGCCTTCCGGGCGCAGGATGAACACTTCCTGGATGCTGGCGGCGATGGTGGCGGAAACCTGGACGACGCGGGCATCAAGGTCACGCGCAAAGGCGTCGATTTCGCGCAGCGTCTCGACCTTGATCGCGAAAGTGGCGTCCAGCATCGGATCGGCGTCGCCGTAAAGCCGCCGGTTGGTTCCGGTGGGCGGCGCGGCCAACTGGCCGCCGCCATTGCCGACCGCCAGCCGCGCGGTTTCGGCGGCGCGGCGCAGGGCCGTCTCCGACAGTTCGGTGGCATGGGCATAGCCCGCGACCTCGCCGCGCACCGCCCGCAGGCCGAAGCCTTCCGAGGCGTCGTAGCTGGCGTTCCTCAGCCGGCCGTCGTCGAACACCAGCGCCTCGGCCCGGCGGCGTTCCAGGAAAAGTTCGCCATCGTCGGCGCCGGCCAGCGTGCCGCGCAGAATCGACAGGGCCGCGGCCTCGTCCAGGTGGGTTTCGAACGGCCTGAATCGGTCATCTGTCATGCAATGTCTCCGCGCGGTCCTTGATTTCGATCAAAAAGCAACGCCAAGCCGCCATGGTTTTGCTTGTCGCCCCTGCACTAATATGATTTTAGGAAGACCGGATACAACCGGCCCGACGCAAGAGCCTGCGGAAGGGTCAGGGGCGGCGGGAGAGCCGCGGCAGGAACGGGAACAAGATATGCGTTTTGCGAACATTCTTTCGGTCGCAGTGGCCGGCGTTGCCTCGATCGTGCTGGCGGGTGCCGCCTGGGCCGAAGACGGGATCACCGGCCTGCAGACGGTCGGCCAACCCCACCTGAAGGGCATCGGCTTCCAGCCGGCTTCGACCGAGCTGGCGCGCGACCAGCAATGGCTTGACGGCATGCTGATGGATCTGTGCATCGCGGTCACGCTGCTGGTGTCGGTGCTGCTGCTGGTCGTCATCGTGCGCTTCAACCGCCGGTCCAATCCGACGCCGGCGCGCTTTACCCACAACACGCCCCTGGAAATCGTCTGGACGCTGATCCCGATCCTGATTCTGGTCGCGCTCGGCTCGTTCTCGCTGCCGATCCTGTTCAAGCAGCAGGAAATTCCGGTGGCGGACGTCACGATCAAGGCCACGGGCAACCAGTGGTACTGGTCCTATCAGTATCCCGACCTCGGGATCGCGTTCGACGCGCTGCGGCTGGATGGATCGACCAAGGTGGCCTCGCTGGGCGACAACCAGCCGATGGGCACGCCCGAAGTGCATGACGAGATCGCCGATATGAAGCTGAAGGCGATGGGCTACACGCCCGACCAGTTCCTGCTGGCGACCGACAATGCCGTGGTGGTGCCGGTCAACAAGATCATCGTGGTCCAGGTCACCGGCGCCGACGTGATCCATTCCTGGACGGTCCCGGCCTTCGCGGTCAAGCAGGACGGGGTGCCGGGGCGGACGGCGGAACTGTGGTTCAAGGCCGAAAAGGAAGGCGTCTACTTCGGCCAATGTTCGGAACTGTGCGGCAAGGACCATGCCTACATGCCGATCACCGTGAAGGTGGTCAGCCAGCAGGCCTATGACGACTGGGTGGCGCGCACCAAGCAGGCTGCCAACGGCACGTCGGCGCCGGTGCAGGTCGCCGCGTCGAACTGACGACCGACGTCTGGAAACGCATCGGGCCGGCCCTGCGGGGCGCCGGTCCGGGTCGGGGGATGCGATGAGCGATATCAGCGCCTTGGAACAGACCGGAGACGCGGGCTTCGGCGATTTCGTGCAGCTTCTGAAGCCGCGCGTCATGTCGCTGGTCGTCTTTACCGCCCTGGTCGGGCTTCTGGTGGCGCCCGTGCATCTGCACCCGCTGGTCGCCTTCGCCTCGATCCTGTTCATCGCCCTGGGCGGCGGCGCGTCCGGCGCGCTGAACATGTGGTATGACGCCGACATCGACCGGCTGATGCGCCGCACCCGGTCGCGTCCGGTCCCGGCCGGCCGGGTCACCGAGGGCGAGGCGCTGGGTTTCGGCCTGGGGCTGTCGCTGATGGCTTGCCTGATGCTGGGGCTGGCCGCCAACTGGTTCGCCGCCGCCTTCCTGGCCTTCACCATCTTCTTCTATGCGGTCGTCTACACGATCTGGCTGAAGCGGCGGACGCCGCAGAACATCGTCATCGGCGGCGCCGCCGGGGCCTTCCCGCCGATGATCGGCTGGGCCTGCGCCACGGGCGGGGTGTCGGTGGAATCGGTGCTGATGTTCGCGCTGATCTTCATGTGGACGCCCCCGCATTTCTGGGCGCTGGCGCTGTTCATGAAGGACGACTATTCCAAGGCCGGCGTGCCGATGCTGACAGTCACGCATGGCCGTCCCTCGACCCGGAACCATATCCTGGCCTACACGCTGCTGCTGGCGCCCTGCGCGCTGGCGCTGGGCCTGACCTCGATCGGCGGGCCGGTCTATCTTGTGGCGGCGGTGGTGCTGAACCTTGCGTTCATCTGGGGGGCGATGCGCATCGTCCACCGGACCGAGGAGGCGGCCGAGGCTGACCATTACCGGGCCGAGAAGCGGTTCTTCAAGGTGTCGCTGGCCTATCTGTTCCTGCATTTCGCTGCCCTTCTGGCCGAGGCCGCGCTGCATGCGCAGGGGTATGCGGCATGGTAACCGCGATCCGTCCCGACCATGAACTGCACCGCCGCCGCCGGGGCCGCAACTTCGGCCTCGGGCTGGCGCTGCTGGCCTTCGTGGTGCTGGTGTTCGGGCTGACCATCGTCAAGGTTTCGCGCCAGGATGCGCACGGCAATCCGCCGGGCACGGTCCAGCCGGCGGGGACGACGCCATGAGCCAGCCGCCCCGTCCCGCCGGAAACGGCCGCCTTGCCCTGGGCCTGATCGGCATCGCGCTCCTGATGGTGTCGCTCAGCTTTGCCGCCGTGCCCTTCTATTCGTGGTTCTGCCGGACGACCGGCTTCGGCGGCACGCCGCAGGTGGCCAAGGCCTCGACCGGCGAAGTCCTCGACCAGACCATCTCGATCCGCTTCGATGCCAACGTCGATCCCGGCATGCCGTGGGAATTCCACCCGGTGCAGAACCAGATGACCATCCGCATCGGCGAAACCGGCATGGCCTTCTACGAGGCTTACAACCCGACCGACCGCACCATCACCGGTTCGGCCGCCTACAACGTCGCCCCCGATGTGGCCGGTGCCTATTTCACCAAGATCCAGTGCTTCTGCTTCACCCAACAGACGCTGAAGCCGCACGAACGGGTGCGGATGCCGGTGACGTTCTTCGTCGATCCGGGCCTGACGCGCGACGCCGACACGGTCGGTGTCAAGGAAATCATCCTGTCCTACACTTTCTACCAAACCGAGCCGTCGAAGGCCCAGGCGAGTCTTCCGCCTGCGTCGAAGCCGGCCTATAACTGAGGCCCAAACAGGGAAACCGACATGGCGCACGCTAAGAACCACGACTACCATATCCTCAAGCCTTCGATCTGGCCGTTTCTGGGCGCGCTCGGCGGTTTCATCATGCTGTTCGGCGCCGTGCTGTTCATGCACCACATCACGCCCTGGGTCTTCCTGATTGGGCTGGTGCTGGTGGCCTATGTGATGTTCGGCTGGTGGTCGGAGATGGTCCACGAGGGCAATGCCGGCGACCACACGCCGGTCGTGCGCATCGGCCTGCGGTACGGCTTCATCCTGTTCATCATGTCCGAGGTGATGTTCTTCTCGGCCTGGTTCTGGACCTTCTTCAAGCACGCGCTTTACCCGATGTCGCCCATCGTCGCTGCCGACGGCAGCCCGATCTGGCCGGCCTCGCCCAAGGTCGACGGCATCTGGCCGCCGGCGGGGATCGAGACGTTCGACCCCTGGCACCTGCCGATCATCAACACGCTGATCCTGCTGTGTTCGGGGGCCGCCGCCACCTGGGCCCACCACGCCATCGCCCATGACAACAACCGCAAGGACATGATCAAGGGCCTCGCGCTGGCCGCCGCCCTTGGCATGCTGTTCACCTTCTTCCAAGGCTATGAATATGCCCATGCCGGCTTCGGTTTTGCCGGCAACATCTACGGGGCGTCATTCTTCATGGCCACCGGCTTCCACGGTGCGCACGTCATCATCGGCACGATCTTCCTTCTGGTCTGCATGTTCCGCGCCATGAAGGGCGACTTCACCCCCGAACAGCATGTGGGCTTCGAGGCCGCGGCCTGGTATTGGCACTTCGTCGACGTGGTCTGGCTGTTCCTGTTCGCCTCCATCTACATCTGGGGCAGTTCCTGATCCCGATGCAGGGGACCGATACCTGGCGCGGGGCATGCCTCGCGCCTTGTGATTCCGGGGCCGCCGCATGAAGCGTTACATCTTTCCGCTGATCCTGGGGCTGGGCGGGGTGGCGATCCTGCTGTCGCTGGGGGTCTGGCAGGTCAAGCGCCTGCACTGGAAAGAGGCGCTGCTGGCCTCGATCAACGCGCGCATCGGCGCAATGCCTGCCGAACTCGCCTCGGTCGGCGCCCCGGACGAGGCCAGCCAGCGTTATCTGCCGGTGTCCGTCAAGGGCGCCACCACCGGCCAGGAATTCCTGGTGATCACCGGCAGCCGCGACGCCGGCGCGGGCTACGAGGTGATCGACGCCTTCGTCACCGACACCGGCCGCCGGGTTATGCTGGACCGAGGCTTCATCCCCGAAGCCGACCGCACAAAACCGCGCCCGCCGGCCGACCTGACCGTGACCGGCAACCTCGACTGGCCGCGCGAGGCCGACAGCTATACCCCGCCCCCCGACCCGGCGACCGGCGTCTGGTTTGCGCGCGACGTGTCCGCTATGGCGGATTTTTTGAAAACCGACCCGCTTCTTGTCGTGGTCAGGACATCCGAAGGGGGCGATCCGGCTATCGTGCCAGTGCCCGTGGATACGTCCGCCATCCCCAACGACCATCTGCAATATGCGATCACCTGGTTTTCGCTGGCAGCGGTCTGGGCGGGGATGACAGCCTATCTTCTGTGGCGTATCAGGCAAAGGACGGTTTGAGGAAGAACGATGCGCTATGTTTCGACCCGGGGATCGGCCCCGGTCCTGGGTTTCGGCGAGGCGATGCTGACCGGCCTGGCCCGCGACGGAGGGCTTTATGTCCCCGAGACGATCCCGGCGATCAGCGCCGACCAGATCGCGGCGCTGGCGGGGCTGACCTACGAGGAAGCCGCCTTCCGGGTGATGCGGTCCTTCGTGGGCGACGCCTTCACCGACAGCGAACTCGGTACGGCCATCGAACGGGCCTATGCCGGGTTCGGCCATCCGGCCCGCGCGCCGCTGGTGCAGCTTGCCCCCAACCATTTCCTGCTGGAACTGTTCCACGGCCCGACGCTGGCGTTCAAGGATTTCGCCATGCAGCTGATCGGCCAGCTGTTCCAGATCGCGCTGGCGCGCGACGGGCGGCGGATCACCATCGTCGGCGCCACCTCGGGCGATACCGGATCGGCGGCGATGGAGGCATTCCGCGGCCTTGAAAACGTCGATGTCTTCATCCTCTACCCGCACGGCCGGGTCAGCGAGGTGCAGCGCCGCCAGATGACGACGCCGGCCGAAAACAACGTGCACGCCCTGGCGGTCGACGGCACGTTCGACGATTGCCAGTCGCGGCTGAAGGACATGTTCAACGACTTTGCCTTCCGCGACGAGGTCGGGCTGGCCGGCGTCAACTCGATCAACTGGGCGCGGGTTCTGGCGCAGGTCGTCTACTACTTCACCTCGGCCGTCAGCCTGGGTGCACCGCACCGCAAGGTCAGCTTCACCGTGCCGACGGGCAATTTCGGTGACATCTTCGCGGGCTACATCGCCAAGCGCATGGGACTGCCGATCGACAGGCTGGTCGTCGCCACCAACCAGAACGACATCCTGCATCGCTGCCTGACCACCGGGCGTTACCAGATGGGCGAGGTTCATCCCTCGATCTCGCCGTCGATGGACATCCAGATCTCCTCGAACTTCGAACGCGCGCTGTTCGACGCCTACGGCCGCGACGGCCGGGCAGTGGCGCAATTGATGGACGAACTGAAGTCCACGGGCGGCTTTGCCGTCAGCCAGGGGGCGCTGGAATGGCTGCGGGGCCAGTTCGACTCGGGCCGGGTGTCCGAAGGTGACACGACCGCGACCATCCGCGCCATGCGGGCGGCGACGGGCGAGCTCCTCTGCCCCCATTCGGCGGTGGGCGTCAAGGTCGCCGGCGACCATCTGGGCCAGGTGCCGATGATCACCCTTGCGACCGCCCATCCGGCCAAGTTCCCCGATGCGGTCGAAGCCGCGACCGGCATCCGGCCGGGCCTGCCGCCGCGCATGGCCGATCTCTTCGCGCGCCCCGAGCGCGTGACCCGTGTCGCCAACGATCTGACGGCCATCAAGACCATCGTCAAGAAAGGGCGCCGCACTTGAACACCGAACTCACCATCCTGCCCAACGGACTGCGCGTCGTCAGCGAACGGATGCCCGGCCTTCTGTCCGCGGCGGTGGGTCTTTGGGTGACGGCGGGCGGGCGGCACGAACGGCCGGAACAGAACGGCATCGCCCATTTTCTGGAACATATGGCCTTCAAGGGCACCAAGCGGCGCAGCGCCCTGCAGATCGCCGAAGAGATCGAGGATGTGGGCGGCTACATCAACGCCTACACCTCGCGCGAAATGACCGCCTTCTATGCGCGGGTGCTGGAGGCCGACGTGCCGCTGGCGCTGGACGTGATCGCCGACATCGTCCTGAACCCGCTGTTCGAGAAGAAGGAGATCGAGGTCGAGCGCAACGTCATCCTGCAGGAAATCGGCCAGGCGCTGGACACGCCCGACGACATCATCTTCGACTGGCTGCAAGAGGCCGCCTATCCCGACCAGGCGATGGGCCGCACCATCCTTGGCCCCGCCGAACGGGTGTCGGCCTTCCAGCGCAAGGACCTGCGGGCCTTTGTAGCCGACCATTACGGGCCGGAACGGATGATCCTGTCGGCGGCCGGCGCGGTCGATCATGCGGCGCTGGTGCGGCTGGCCGAAGGGCTGTTTGGCCATCTGAAGCCCGGCGTCCGCCCGGCGGCGGAACCCGCCCGCTGGCAGGGCGCCGAGCGGCGCGAGGTCAAGGATCTGGAGCAGGTCCATTTCGCGATGGGCTTCCGCGGCCCCGCTTACCGTGACGCCGACATGCATGTCGCCCAGGTCTATTCGACGGCGATCGGCGGCGGCATGTCCTCGCGCCTGTTCCAGAAGGTGCGCGAGGAACGCGGGCTGTGCTATTCGATCTACGCCCAGGCCGGCAGCTACGATGACACCGGCATGATCACCATCTACGCCGGCACCTCCGCCGAAGAGATCGGCGATCTGGCGGCGCTGACGATGGACGAACTGAAGCGCGCCGCCGACGACATGAGCGAGGCGGAAGTGGCCCGCGCCAAGGCCCAGTTGAAGGCGGGGCTCCTGATGGGGCTGGAAAGCCCCTCGGCGCGCGCCGAACGGATGGCGCGCTATCTGACGATCTGGGGTCGGGTGCCCGGCCTGGCCGAGGCGACGGCCGAGATCGAGGCCGTCGATCTGGCGGGTGTGCGCGACTATGGCGCGCGGCTGGCCGGCGCCAGCGAGGCGGCGCTGGCGCTATACGGCCCGGTCGCCGGCGCGCCGGGCCTCGATGTGCTGAAGCAAAGGCTCGCCGCCTGATGAACATCCTGCGGCGCAAGGTCCGGCTGGAAACCGAACGTTTGACCCTGCGCCTGCCGACCCATTCGGATTTCCGCGCCTGGGCCGGCCTGCGCGACCTCAGCCGCGATTTCCTGACACCCTGGGATCCGCTCTGGGCCGAGGACGCGCTGTCGCGCAAGGCTTTCACCAACCGCGTCTACTGGGCGGCGCGCGCCGAGGCCGCCGGGACGGCGCTGTCGCTGTTCCTGATCCGCCGGCAGGATGCGGCGCTGGTCGGCGGCATCACGCTCGACAATATCCGCCGCGGGCCGGCCCAGGCCGGCACCATCGGCTACTGGGTCGGCGCGCCCTTCGCCCGCCAGGGCTACATGCGCGAGGCCCTGTCCTCGGTCGTCCACCACGCCTTCACCCAGCTCGACCTGTCGCGGCTCGAGGCCGGCTGCCTGCCGGAAAACGCCGCCTCGCGCGGGGTGCTGGAAAAGGTCGGCTTCAAGTACGAGGGCGTCGCGCAAAGCTATCTCCAGATCAACGGCCGCTGGCGCAACCATGTGCTTTACGCCAATCTGCGCCATGACCGGCGCGGGCGCACCGACGTCGGCTAGGGCGGCGGAGGCCGCGCCGGGGCGGGGGCCAGGATGAAAAGGCGAAGATGACAGTCTGGGTGGCACTTCTGCGCGCGGTCAATGTCTCGGGCGTCAACCGGCTGCCGATGGAGGAATTCCGCGCGCTTCTCGGCGGGCTGGGACTGGAAGGCGCGCGCACCTACATTCAAAGCGGCAATGCCGTCTTCCGGTCGAACCTGTCCGGGCCGGTTCTGTCCGACCGGATCGCCGACGCGATCCTCACGCGCTTCCGTTTCCGCCCGCCGGTCCTGATGTTGACGGCGGACGACTTGGTGGCGGCGCTCGCCGGTTGTCCCTTCGCCACCGAGGAAGGCACCAAGGTCCATGTCTTTTTCGCCGGCCGCGACCTGCCGCGCGCCACCGGCGATTTCCTGAAGTCGCTGGCGGCGCCGGGCGAAGCCTGGGGCTGGCGCGGCCGGGTCCTGTGGCTGCACCTGCCTGACGGCCTGGCGCGGTCGAAGCTGGCGCGGCGGGTGATGGACCTGCCGGTCGACATGACCGCCCGCAACCTGAACACTGTCCGGGCGCTGGAGGGGCTGACGGCGAAGGTCGGCCAGGCATGACCCTGCACCCCGCCGACGCCGCCTTTGCCGAAACCCTGGCGCACAGCGGCCCGCCCGGCCTCATCCGCCCCGCCGAGCCGCGCGACCTTGACGAACCGCGTGGCCGCGTCACCGGCCAGGGCGCGTTCGTCGCCATGCCCCGCACCGCTGCCGAGGTGGCGGCCGTGGTCCGCGCCTGCGCGGCGGCGCGGGTTGGCATCGTGCCGCGCGCCGGCGGGACCGGGCTGGTCCTCGGGCAGGTCGCGCCCGCCGGGCCGGCGCCGCTGATCCTGTCGGTCGAACGGATGAACGCGCTCCGCGCCCTCTACCCGGCCGAAAACGTGGTGGTGGCCGAGGCCGGCGCCATCCTCGCCGACGTGCAGGCCGCCGCCACCGCCGCCGGACGGCTTTTCCCGCTGTCGCTCGCCTCGGGCGGGTCGGCGCGGATCGGCGGGCTTCTGTCCACCAACGCCGGGGGCGTGCATGTCCTGCGCTACGGCACGGCGCGCGACCTCTGTCTCGGGATCGAGGCGGTCCTGCCGGATGGGTCGATCCTGAACGGGCTGAAGCGGCTCAGGAAGGACAATACCGGCTACGACATCCGCAATCTCCTGATCGGCGCCGAAGGCACGCTCGGGGTCATCACCGCCGCCAGCCTGAAGCTGTCGCCGCAGCCTGCAGCCGGCGCGGTGGCCTTCCTGACGGTTCCCTCGCCCGTCGCGGCGCTCGATCTGCTGGCGCTGGCGCAGGGGCGGCTCGCCGGCTGCGTGTCGGCGTTCGAGCTGATTTCCGGCCAGGGGCTGGCCTTTCTGGCCGAAACCCTGCCCGACCTGCGCCAGCCCTTTGCCACCCGCCCCGACTGGATGGTGCTGATCGAGGTCGGCCTGCCCGAAGGGATCGACGCGCCCGCGGCACTCGCCGACCTTTTCGCCGAGGCGAGCGGCCGGGGCCTCGCCGGCGACGGGGTGGTCGCCCAAAACGCCGCCCAGGCCGAGGAATTCTGGCACCTGCGCGAAGCCCTGCCCGAGGCCAACCGCCGGATCGGCGCCATTGCCTCGCACGACATTTCGCTGCCGTTAGGCGAAATCCCCGGCTTTCTCGACCGAGCCCCGGCCGAGATCGCCACCTTCGGACCGTTCCGCATCAATGCCTTCGGCCATCTGGGCGACGGCAACCTGCATTTCAACGTCTTTCCGCCCAAGGGCGAAAAGCGCACGGCCTACATGGCCCTGTCCGAAGCGATCCAGGATCGCGTGCACCGGCTGGTCATGGCGATGGGCGGCTCGTTCAGCGCTGAACATGGGGTGGGCCGGCTGAAGGCCGCCGACCTCGCCCGCTTCGCCGACCCGGCGCGACTGGCGGCAATGCGGGCGCTCAAGGCGGCGCTCGACCCGCTGGGGATCATGAACCCGGGGGCGGTGCTGGGGTGAATCACTCGGGAAGCTCGACCCATCGGTGGTCCACCCAACTGAACATCTTGTCGGTCAGCGGATAGGCCGACTGATCGAAATACTTGTTAACAATCCAGCGCACCATGTGTTCTTGTCCCGGAATCGATCGGTCTGCGAAGACCACGAGATCGCGGGCGATCGGCGCCACGATGATCTGGCCGAGCGTTTCATCCTGTTTGTCCCAAAATGCCGTGTCGAGCAGGACTGTGGCCTCGTAGTTTCCGTCCAGCACCACGAAATAGGGATTCTTGCCCTCAATTTTTGGCTTGATGTTTTTGGCGGCGAAATTTTTCAGCGCGAGGGTAAGCAGCTCATCGCCACTGGAAGCCAAAGCGGCAACATCCTTTTGTTGGGCATAAGACATGTCGTTCGCGGATTCGAAAACGAAAAAGATCGAAAGGTCTGCCGCGAAGGGAAGCCTTGCCATATTCACCGTCGGCTGCCCGGATGCTATCGCGGTTGGCCGAATGATTGGCAGTAGATTCTTGGAATCCTGAGGGCTTTTATTGGCGTCCCGGCTAGCACTGTCGAGGCCCGCCGCGATGAACTTCTGCAGGAATTTCGCGCGCTCCTCAGGGGTCTTAGCGGCGTTGAGTTGCAAATGGAGATTGTCGGGATAGGAAATGACTTCGAGGCCGCCTTTCATTGTAACAAGAAGCGACTGATCCTCCGTGTTAATGACCGCATTGGCGACTTCGTCGTGAGTCAAATATGCGTCCCGCATCAACGCCAAGGTGTCGCTGTAGTTTTTCTGGGGCGGTGACTCTGCTGCTGCCGCAGAGACGTGCAACATCAAGATACATGCGAGAAAGAGCCGGATCATTACATCCCCTCGAACGCGCAGAGCACATGCACCGACATGCCCAGCCGTTCCAGCAGCCGGCGCCCGCCCAGGTCGGGCAGGTCGACGACGAAGGCGCAGCCGACGACGCTGGCGCCCAGCCGCTCGACCAGCCGGATTCCGGCCTCGGCGGTGCCGCCGGTCGCCAAGAGATCGTCGACCAGCAGCACCTTGTCGCCCGGTTTCAGCGCGTCCTCATGGATCTCCATGATCGCCTCGCCATATTCGAGCTTGTAGGCCTGCGAAACCGTCGCGCCCGGCAGCTTGCCCTTCTTGCGGATCGGCACGAAGCCCACGGTCAGCTGATGGGCCACCGCGCCGCCGAGGATGAAGCCCCGCGCCTCCAACCCCACCACCTTGTCGATCCGTTCGCCGGCATAGGGATGCAGCAGCTGGTCGATGGCCATCCGAAAGCCGCGCGCATCGGCAAAAAGCGTCGTCACGTCGCGGAAAAGGATCCCCTCGTGCGGGAAGTCGGCGATGGTGCGGATATAGTCCTTGACGGTCTTGGTCATTTGCTCGCTCCCAATATCCGCCCCGCCACCGCGTCGAGCCTGGCCACCAGTTCGGGGTCGCGGCGGTCGGGGTGGGTCATGATCGCGTGATCCAGCGCCCGGTCGCAGCCATGCGGGCAGGGCGCGCGGTCGGGGCCGAGCCATGCCGGCAGGCGCGCGACTAGGTCGCGGGCCTTGGCGGCGTTGCCGGCAAGCGTCTGGATCACCACGGAAACATCGACCGCATCATGGCCGGGGTGCCAGCAATCATAGTCGGTGATCATGGCGACGGCGGCATAGCACAACTCGGCCTCGCGGGCGAGCTTGGCCTCGGGCATGCCGGTCATGCCGATGACGTCGGCGCCCCATACCTCGCGATACATCCGGCTTTCGGCAAGGGTCGAGAATTGTGGCCCCTCCATCGCCAGGTAGGTGCCGCCCCGGTGCACCGTGACGCCCGCCCCCGTGGCGGCCTCGGCGCAGGCCGCCGACAGGCGCGGGCAGGTCGGGTGGGCGAAGGCCACATGCGCCACGCAGCCGGTGCCGAAGAAGGATGCGGCGCGGCCCACCGTCCGGTCGATATACTGGTCGAGGATGACGAAATCGCCGGGCGCCATCTTCTCGCGGAACGACCCGCAGGCCGAGACCGAGATGACGTCGGTGCAGCCCAGCCGCTTCAGCGCGTCGATGTTGGCGCGGTAGGGGATGGTCGAGGGACTGTGGACATGGCCGCGCCCGTGGCGGGGCAGGAAGGCGATGGGCACGCCGGCCAGCCGGCCGACCAGCACCGCGTCGGACGGGTTGCCCCAAGGCGACTTGACGTTGACCCAGGAGGCGCCTTCGAGCCCGTCGATCTCGTAAAGGCCCGATCCGCCGATCACGCCGATCATGGTGTTCCGCATCGCGCCCCCGTTGCCTGTGCCGGTCCGAGGCTAAGCGGCGACCCCCAAAAGGAAAAGGGGCTTCGTGGCTGCACCCCGGCCACCGCCGCGCGGAAAACCGAAAAGGCCCCGCATGTGCGGGGCCTTCGTCGGTTTGCAGGGCGAAAGGCCTCAGGACGGGATCGCGCCCTTGATCCCTTCGACATAGAAGTTCAGGCCGGCCAGCACGCCGTCGTCGGGCTTTTCGCCTTCCTTCACCCAGACCGAACCGTCCTGCTTGTTCAGCGGACCCTGGAACGGGTGGTAGGATCCGTCGGCGATCGTGTCGCGGATCTTCTCGGCCTCGGCCTTCACGTCGGCGGGCACTTCGCTGGAAATGTCGCCGATCAGCACCATGCCTTCCTTGATGCCGTACCAGGTCATCTGGGTCTGCCACTTGCCGTCCATGATCGCCTGGATGCGTTCGATGTAGTAGGGGCCCCAGTTGTCGATGATCGACGACAGGCGCGGCTTGGGCGCGAACTGGGCCATGTCGGACGACTGGCCGAACCCGTAGGCGCCGGCTGCCTGCAGCGTGGCCAGGGGCGCCGTCGAGTCGGTGTGCGACAGGACCACGTCGCAGCCCTGGTCCAGTAGTGCCTTGGTGGCGTCGGCCTCTTTCGCCGGGTCGAACCAGGCCGAGATCCACACGACCGAGATTTCGACCTTGGGATTGGCCTTGTGGGCGTGGATGTAGGACGAGTTGATGCCCTGGATGACCTCGGGGATCGGGAACGAGCCGATGTAGCCGATCTTGTTCGATTTGGTCATCTTGCCGGCGATATGGCCGCAGACTGCCCGGCCCTCATAGAAGCGGGCATTGTAGGTGGCGGCGTTCGGCTTGGTCTTGTAGCCGGTCGCATGTTCGAACATCACCTTGGGGAACTTGGCGGCGACGTTCTGCACCGCGTCCATATACCCAAACGAGGTGGCGAAGATCAGCTGCGCGCCCGACAGGGCCATCTGGCTCATCACCCGTTCGGCGTCGGCGCCTTCGGGCACGCTTTCCTGGATCACGAACTCGACCGCGTCGCCGAATTTCTCCTGCGCCTTCATCGCGGCTTCGTAATGGTGCTGGCTCCAGCCATTGTCGTTCTTGGGACCGACCAGGATGAAACCGATCTTCGGCTTGCCCGCCGCAAAGGCCAGCTTCGGACCCAGTGCCGCCGACAGGCCGAGCGCGGCCCCACCCTTCAAGACAGTTCTTCTTTCCATTCCATCCTCCTGTTGACGGGGCAGTCACCGCCCCTTTGCCGTCTGTCGTCTGCCTGCGCGTCAGCGCATGGCGTGGAAATTCTGCCCAAGCGAGGCGGGCGCGCTGGTCGAGGCCCGGCCCTTGCCCGAAGACATGATGACCAATACCAGAATGGTTATCAGATAGGGGGCCATCGACAAGTATTGAACAGGGATCGCCGAGCCCGCCGCCTGCATGTTCAACTGCAGCACGGTGATGCCGCCGAAGAGGTAGGATCCCAGCATCACCCGCCACGGCCGCCAACTGGCGAACACGACGATGGCAAGCGCGATCCAGCCGGCGCCGGCGGTGATCCCGTCGGTCCATTGCGGCACCCGCACCAGGCTGACATAGGCTCCGCCGATCCCGGCCATCGCGCCGCCGAACAGGATGGCGCCCAGACGGATCAGCCGCACGTTGTAGCCCAGCGAATGCGCGGCATCGTGGTTTTCGCCGACCGCCCGCAGGATCAGGCCCGTCCGCG
>JAXMDK010000025.1:0-45466 GCA_046348855.1 Paracoccaceae bacterium
GACCGTCACGATCGTGTGACCCGGCCCCATCACCCGCGCCATGCGGATCGCCCCGGCGACGTTGATCCCCGACGAGCCGCCAAGGCACAGACCCTCTTCGGTCAGCAGGTCGAAGATGACAGGCAGCGCCTCGGAATCGGGGATGCGGAACGACATGTCGGGGGTTATGCCTTCGAGGTTCGCGGTGATCCGCCCCTGGCCGATACCTTCGGTGATCGACGAGCCTTCGGCCTTCAGCACCCCGGTGGTGTAATAGCTGTGCAGCGCCGCCCCGTCCGGGTCGGCCAGCGCGATCTTGACGCCCTTGGGCTGCAGGGCCAGCGCAACGCCGCCCAGCGTGCCGCCCGAACCGACCGAGCAGACGAATCCGTCGACCTTGCCGCCGGTCTGTTCCCAGATCTCGGGCGCGGTGGTTTCCACATGGGCCTGGCGGTTGGCGACATTGTCGAACTGGTTGGCCCAGATGGCGCCATTAGGTTCGCTTTGTGCAAGCCGTTCGGCCAAACGGCCGGAATAGCGCACGTAATTGTTCGGATTCGAATAGGGCGCCGCCGGAACCTGCACCAGCTCGGCCCCTGCCAGCCGAAGCATGTCCTTCTTTTCCTGGCTTTGCGTTTCCGGGATGACGATCACCGTCTTGAAGCCCATCGACGCGCCAACCAGCGCCAGACCGATGCCGGTGTTGCCGGCAGTGCCCTCGACGATGGTGCCGCCCGGCTTCAGCCGGCCCTTCGCCACCGCGTCCTTGATGATGAACAGCGCGGCGCGATCCTTGATCGACTGTCCGGGATTCAGGAACTCGGCCTTGCCGAGGATTTCGCAGCCGGTGATCTCGCTGGCCTTCCTCAGCCGGATCAGCGGGGTCTTGCCCACGGCATCGGCCAGATCACTGTAAAAGCGCATGTGTCTTCTCCTCGGTCGGTGCCTATACCTAGGCCGCGGCGCGGGATTGCTCAAGCCCCGGCGGCGGCGCGCAGGCGGCGTCTCTCCGACTGGAGCCACAGCGCGAGGATCAGGAGCGGCGCATTGTCGACCTCGCCCGAGGCGACCAGCGCCATCAGCCGGTCGAACGGAATCACGTGGCTGCGGATGTCCTCGGCCTCGCTGGCCAGCCCGCCGACGCCCGCCGCCTCGTCCGGCAGGTCGGCGATGCCGACGAAGGAATAGATATATTCGGCCTTGGCGGCGGGCGACGGATAATAGCGCGGCCCTTCCAGCAGCGCGCCCAGCGTCAGGCCCGCCTCCTCCACCGCCTCGCGCCGCGCCGCCTGTTCGGGGGTTTCGCCGCCGTCGATGCGGCCGGCGATCGCCTCGATCAGCCAGGGGTTGGCGTCGCCGCGCGCATGCGGTCCGGCGCGGAACTGTTCGATCAGCATCACCCGGTCGCGCACCGGGTCATAGGGCAGCAGCACCGCCGCATCGCCCGAGATGAACACCGCCCGGTTCAGCACCGCGCTCATCCGCCCGTCGAACCGGCGAAAGCGCAGGTCTCGTTCCTCCACGGCGAAATAGGCGTTGTAGGGATGGTGCAGCGCCTCGACCGCGACGTCGGCAGGGTCGGGCCTGCGGCGCAGCGCCGCCGTTCCAGCCCGGTCCGCCGCCGCCCGCACCCGCGCGCCGCCCCGCACCAGCATCTGGCCATAGCGCCGGCGCAGCCTTTCGGGGTCGGCGCGCCCGAACTGCGCCATGAAGTCGCGGGCGGCCTCGATCACCGTCGCCCCCCAGCGGTCGGCCCAGTCGGCCAGCGACCACGGTGCGCCCGGTTGCCAGAGCCCTGCGTCGGGGAAGAACACCCGCGCCGCGGATTCGCTTCCGTCGGACAGGCGGACCGCCATCGCCCGCGTCCGGTAGCCGAAGCCGCCTTCGTAGAAGTCGAGCCGCGCCAGATCGGCCGCGGTCAGGCCGCGCACCAGCACGCCCGGCGCGCCCGCGCCCCCGGCGACGATCAGAGGAAAGGCCTCGCCCTTGGCCCAGTGGACCGAATGCCCGGGCAGGACCGCCGCCACCGTGTCGGGGGTCCGCCCCAGAACGCAGGCCAGCAACGGCGCATGGCACAGGGTTCCGTAAAAGAAGAGATCGGCCATCGCGCCCGCCCTACCGCCAGCGCCGCCCGGCCCATTCGCTGAGGCAGCCCGAAAGGATGCTGCCCGCCAGTATCACCGCCAGCACGTCGGGCGCGAACAGAAGCTGGATATAGCCGACCGCCAGCTTGATGATGCCGATGATCGCCTCCATCGGGCCGTGGTAGGTGCGTCGGAAGGCCAGCACGATCATTTCCTCGGTGGAAAAGATCAGCAGGCCCAGGAGCACCATCACCAGCCCGGCCTTCAGCCCCGCATTGGCCGACTGCAGCATCCCCCGCCCGGTTTCCGGGCCAAGAACGCGCCAGCCCGACACCAGGCCGATCAGCGCCGAAATCTGCGAAAAGGCCCCGAACACGGTGCCTTGCGGCATGTGGGGCTTGAAGACTTCCGCGGTGAAGAACCCCACCAGTGCGAAGGCCAGGGCGGCAAACAGGCGTGCGGCGGTGGGCATTCAGGAAACCGGCCTTTCGACAGTGATCTGCGTGACATCGCAATTGGCAAAGTGAAAGGCGCTGGCGCAGGAGGTCAGGTAGAAGTTCCACATCCGGTGGAACCGCTGGTCGAAGCCCAGGCTGGCGACCTCGTCCCAGCGGGCATTGAAAGTGTCATACCAGCGGCGCAGGGTCTGGCTGTAGCTTTCGCCGAACTCGAACGAGCCGATCAGCGCCAGCCCCGCGCGGCGCACCTCGTCACGCAGCGCGGCGGGCGACGGCAGCATGCCGCCGGGGAAGATGTATTTCTGGATGAAGTCGACGCCCCTGCGATACATCTCGAACCGGCGGTCCTCGATGGTGATGATCTGCAAGGCTGCCTTGGCGCCGGGTTTCAGCCGGTTGCGCACCGTGTCGAAATAGACCGGCCAATATTTCTCGCCCACCGCCTCGAACATCTCGATCGAGGCGATGCCGTCGTAGCGGCCGTGTTCGTCGCGGTAGTCCTGAAGCTTGATCTCGACCCGGTCGGCAAGCCCGGCGCGCGCGATCCGCTCCACCGCGAAATCATGCTGGGCCTGGCTGATCGTCAGCCCCGTGACCTTCAGCCCACGTTCGCCGGCGGCATATTCGGCGAAACCGCCCCAGCCGCAGCCGATCTCGAGCACATGGTCGCCGGGCTTCGCCCCGATCCGGTCGACCAGCGCCGCATACTTGTTGCGCTGCGCCGCCTCCAGGCTTTCCTGCCCGCTGCGGAACAGCGCCGACGAATAGGTCATCGTGTCGTCCAGCCACAGCGCGTAGAAGTCGTTGCCGAGGTCATAATGGTAGGCGATGTTGCGCCGCGCCTGCTTGCGCGAGTTGGCGTTCATCCAGTGGCGCAGCCGTTCGATGGCGCGCACGAAGCCCAGGCCCGGAAAGCCGTCATAGACTTCGGTGTTGCCGTCATGGACCAGATCCATGAAGGCCTGCAGGTCCGGCGTGGTCCAGCCGCCCTCCATGTAGGATTCGGAAAAGCCTAGGTCGCCTTCGCGGATCAGGCGGGCGAAGACGTCCGGGTCGCGCACATGCAATTCCGCGACAAACCCCGGCGCCCGCCCCTCGGCGCGGAACCGCCGGCCGTCGGGCAGGACGAAGTCCAGCCGGCCGCGGTTCAGGTTCTGGGCAATCCGAAAGACCCGAGCAAAATAGCGTGGCAGGTCGTGCTGTCCTTCGGTCGTGGTCAACGCGTCCATCTTTCACCCCCCGGCCCGGATAGATTAGCGCAGGAAATTCGGCGCGATCAACGGTTTCGTTCCATTTGGGTCCGCAACGCCTGATAGGCGCCGAGTGCCCGCGCCCGCCCGGCCTCGGGCGCGATCAGCGGCGCGGGCCGCGATCCGGGGGTCAGGCCCCAGCTTTTCGGCGCCGCCGCATGGTAGGCCGTCTCGAGCAGCGCCGGGTTGCCGTTCATGCCGACAAAGCGGCCGGCATAGGTGCCGTCAGGATCGAACCGCGCCGCCTGCAGGCGCGGATTGAAAATCCTGAAATAGGGCGCGGCGTCGGGCCCGCAGCCCGCCACCCACTGCCAGCCGAGCGCATTGGCGGCCGGGTCCCAGTCGGTCAGGCATTCGGCGAACCAGGCCAGCCCCACCCGCCAGTCGGTCAGCAGATGCTTGGTCAGGTACGAGGCCACGACCATCCGCAACCGGTTGTGCATTCGCCCGGTGACATACATTTCGCGCAGGCCCGCGTCGACGAAGTCTTCGCCGGTCTGGCTGCGCCGCCAGGCTTCGGCATCGGGATTGTCGGGTCGCCAGGCGAAGGCTTCCCATCCTTCGCGCCAGGGGGCACTGGCCATCTGCGGATGGTGCGCCATCAGGTGCCAGGCAAATTCGCGCCAGCCAAGCTCGGACAGGAATTTCTCGGCCGCCCGTTCGCCACCCGGCCTCAGCGCCGCGGCGGCCATCAGCGCGCGCCAGATCCGCCTTGGCGAAACCTCGCCCCACGCCAGATGTTCCGACAGGCCCGAGGTTCCGTCGCACCCCGGCAGGTCGCGGGCCACGGCATAGGCCGCCAGCCGTTCGTCGAGGAACCGATCGAGCCGCGCCAGTGCCGCCGTGCCGCCCGGCGACTGATGGGGCAGGACGATGGCCGCACCGCGCCCCATCGCCGCCCCCATCCGCCAGTCGGCGAGATCGTCGGAGGCGGGCAAGGTCGCCGGCGGCGGAATGCGGCCGGGCGGCCCAACCGGCTCACCGGGATCGCGCGCCCGGATCGCCCGCCAGAAGGGCGTGAAGACCGAATAGGGTTG
Source organism: Paracoccaceae bacterium (assembly GCA_046348855.1). Lineage (GTDB taxonomy): Bacteria > Pseudomonadota > Alphaproteobacteria > Rhodobacterales > Rhodobacteraceae > TMP-24. The sequence goes on from JAXMDK010000025.1 coordinate 4,809, forward strand.
CCCACCGCCGGTCTGGACGGTGCGCGGTTCAAAGAGCAGCGCACCGGGGAAGCTTTCGGCAATCAGGCCCATCGCCCGCAGGCCGGACTTGACCGCAGTGTCGCGGGCGATGTGGGCGGGTTCGTAGTAGCGCGTCCAGTAGACCGCCGTCGCGCCGGTTTCGGCGATCAGCCCGGACAGCACCGCGAAGGCCGGTCCCCGCCGCAGGATCAGCGCCGACCCTGCCGCCGCCAGGTCGCGCGCCAGCGCCGCGATCGACAGGCCAAGCCGCCAGCGCGCCGCCGCGCCCAGCCCCTCGCAAGTCTCGTCGTGGATGAAAAGCGCGATCACCGGCCGCCCGGTGGCCAGTGTCGCCTGCAGCGCCGGATGGTCGTCCAGGCGCAGGTCGCGACGGAACCACAGGATGACCGGCCGAGCCGCCGCCGCGGCCGCCTCTTGCGCGCCTAACGCCAAACCAATATTCCCCGCCCATGACCCAGCATGATCGCCTTCTTATCATCGACTTCGGCAGCCAGGTAACGCAACTGATCGCGCGGCGGCTGCGCGAACTTAATGTCTATTGCGAAATCCATCCGTTCAACCGGGTGGACGAGACGTTCCTCAAGGACTTCGCGCCCCGGGCGGTGATCTTTTCCGGCGGCCCCGCCTCGGTCTATGCCGAGGGCGCGCCGATGCCGCCCAAGGGCGTCTTCGATCTGGGTGTGCCGATCCTCGGCATCTGCTACGGCCAACAGGTGATGATGCACTGCCTCGGCGGGCATGTCGAAGGCGGGCACGGCACCGCCGAGTTCGGCCGCGCCTTCGTGACGCCGTCGACCGAGCGGCTGCCGCTGCTCGACGGCTGGTTCGCGGCGGGCGACGAACAGGTGTGGATGAGCCACGGCGACCATGTGTCGAAAATCGCGCCGGGCTTCCAGGTCTACGGCACCTCGCCCAACGCGCCCTTCGCCATCACCGCCGACCCCGCCCGCCGCTTCTACGCCGTCCAGTTCCACCCCGAAGTTCACCACACGCCGAAGGGTGCGCAGCTTTACGCGAACTTCGTCAAGCTGGCCGGCTTCAAGGGCGACTGGACCATGGGCGCCTACCGCGAGGAAGCGATCCGCAAGATCCGCGAACAGGCGGGCGACCAGAAGGTCATCTGCGGCCTGTCCGGCGGCGTCGATTCCTCGGTCGCGGCGGTCCTGATCCACGAGGCGATCGGCGACCAGTTGACCTGCGTCTTCGTCGACCACGGGCTTCTGCGTCTGGGCGAGGCGGAACAGGTCGTCACCATGTTCCGCGACACCTACAACATTCCGCTGATCCATGCCGACGAAAGCGACCTGTTCCTCGGCGCGCTGGAAGGCGTTTCCGACCCCGAGGTCAAGCGCAAGACCATCGGGCGGCTGTTCATCGAAGTGTTCGAGAAACATGCCAAGTCGGTCGGCGGCGCGACCTTCCTCGCCCAGGGCACGCTCTACCCGGACGTGATCGAAAGCGTCTCCTTCTCCGGCGGGCCGTCGGTCACGATCAAGAGCCACCACAATGTCGGCGGCCTGCCCGAGAAGATGGGCATGAAGCTGGTCGAACCGCTGCGCGAGCTTTTCAAGGACGAGGTCCGCGCCCTCGGCCGCGAGCTTGGCCTGCCCGAGCCGTTCATCCGCCGCCACCCCTTCCCCGGCCCGGGCCTCGCCATCCGCTGCCCCGGCGAGATCACCCGCGACAAGCTGGCAATCCTGCGCCAGGCCGATGCGGTCTACATCGACCAGATCCGCAAGCACGGCCTTTACGACGACATCTGGCAGGCCTTCGCCGCGATCCTGCCGATGCGCACCGTCGGCGTCATGGGCGACGGGCGGACCTATGACTATGCGCTGGCGCTGCGGGCCGTCACCTCGGTCGACGGCATGACCGCCGACTACTACCCGTTCAGCCACGATTTCCTCGGCGAAACCGCGACGCGGATCATCAACGAGGTCAAGGGCGTGAACCGGGTGTTCTACGACTGCACCTCGAAGCCGCCGGGCACGATCGAACTGGAATAGGCCCCGCCCGCCGTCAGAGCAGCGCCGCGACCTGACGCGCCGTCGCCTTGGCCGATCCGGGGTTCTGGCCGGTCACCAGCTGGCCGTCGGTCACGACATGCGATGCAAACGGCACCAGCGCCTTCTGATAGAGGGCGCCGCGCCGCTTCATCTCGGCCTCGCAGTCATAGGGGACCTTGCGGGCGACTCCGGCCAGCACTTCCTCGGCCCAGGAAAAGCCGGTCAGCCGCCGACCGGCGACCAGGAGCGAGCCATCCGACAGCCGCGTGTTCAGAAGCGCGCAGTAGCCGTGGCAGACCGCGGCGACCACGCCGCCCCGCTCGAACACCTCGCGCGCCAGCCGCTGCAGGCCGGGACAGTCGGGAAAGTCGAACATCACCGCGTGTCCGCCGGTGAAATAGATCGCGTCAATGTTGGCCGTGTCGATCTCGTCCGCCCGCGCCGTGTCGGCCAAAAGCGCCTGGTTCGCCTTGTCGGCCAGCCAGGCCCGGGACGGCGCATCGGCATGGGGCCATTTCAGCGACCTTGGCTCCAGCGGCACGCGCCCGCCCGCCGGGCTGACCAGTTGCTGCCGCCAGCCGCGTTCGGCGAACAGGATATGGGCGTGCGCGAGTTCGGACAGCCAAAGCCCGGTCGGCTGGCTGGCATCGGCATAGTGGGCCGTATTGGTCACGGCCAGCAAGATGCGTCTGGACATGGTTGAACCGCGCTGCTTAACCCGCCCCCCAAGTAGCCGCGAAACCGCCGTTCCGGTCAACAGGATCCGGCGGTTCTGCCCTTGTGATCCCGCGGTCCTGCCGGCATTGTGGGGCGGAACCCTCCCCCGAGTCATCATGCCCGTCTCCCCCAACAGCTTCTTCCGCCGTCACCGCGATTTCAGCCTGTTCTGGTGGGCGATGCTTCTGATCAATGTCGGCGTCCAGATCGAGGCGGTCAGCATCGGCTGGCAGATCTACACGCTGGCGCGCGGCAAGCTGTCGATCGAGCAAAGCGCCTTCATGGTCGGCATGGTCGGGCTGGCGCAGTTCCTGCCCTTGTTCGTGCTGACGCTGTTCGCGGGCTCGCTGGCCGACCGCATCAGCCGCCGGCTGATCGTCATGGTCAGCCTCGCGGTCGAGACCCTGTGCGTGATCGGGCTGGCTTTCATCGCCCTGAACCCCGGCACCGACTTCACCCCGATCTTCGCCATCGCCGCGATCTTCGGCGCGGCGCGGGCCTTCCTGTCGCCAGCCAGCACGGCGCTGGTGCCGATGCTGGTGCCCAAGTCGGACATGCCGCAGGCGATCTCGCTGAAATCGCTCAGCTGGCAGGGTGCGGTCATCGTCGGGCCGTGGCTCGGGGGCCTTCTGTGCGCGGTGTCGGCGGCGGTGGCCTTTGCCGTGACCGCGCTGCTTTATGCCGCCGGCCTTGCGGTGCTGATGCTGATGCGCGCCAACACCACCCCCCACCGCCAGCCAGGCAGCCCGATCGCGCTGATCCGCGAAGGGCTGGTCTATGTCTGGACCAACAAGATCATCCTCGGGGCGATGTCGCTTGACCTGTTCGCCGTGCTGCTGGGCGGGGCGACGGCGCTGCTGCCGGCCTTTGCCGCCGATGTGCTGCATGTCGGGCCGTCGGGGTTCGGGCTCCTGCGGTCGGGGCCGGCGGTCGGGGCCACGCTGATGGCGCTGGTGCTGGCCCGCTGGCCGCTGAAGCGTCGCGCCGGATCGCGGATGTTCTGGGCGGTGGGAGTCTTCGGCTTTGCAACGCTGGTCTTTGCGCTGTCGAAGAACATGGCCCTGTCGATCCTGGCGCTGGCGGTGCTGGGGGCGGCCGATATGGTGTCGGTCTATGTCCGCCAGACGCTGGTGCAGATCGTGACCCCCGACCATATGCGCGGGCGCGTATCGTCGGTGTCGGGCCTGTTCATCTCGGGCTCGAACGAACTGGGCGAGTTTGAAAGCGGCATCGCCGCGCGCTTCCTCGGGCCGGTGGGGGCGGCGGTGTTCGGCGGCATCGGCACGATGATCGTTACCGGCACCTGGGCGCGGATGTTCCCGGCCCTGCGCCGCGCCGACCGGCTGGACGGCGCACCTGCGGAAGCCGAGACGACCCAGCCCCATGCGCTGACCGCCGCCGCCGGTTGAAAGGCTTGCCAGCGGCCGCAAGGCGCGGTTTAGTCGGCCCATGTCGCAAGTGGTGCTGACCGGATTCCTGATCTGCCGTTCGCTGGAAGAGGCGGACCGGGTTGCCGCGATGCTACCCGACCATATCCGCCGGACGCGGGCCGAACCGGGCTGCCTGACCTTCGAGGTCCTGCGCTCGATGGCCGATCCGGTGCGCTTTGCGGTGCGCGAGATCTTCGAAGGCCGCCCCGACTTCGAGGCCCATATGGCGCGGGTCGTCCAGTCGGACTGGGGTCGCGCCACCCGCGGCATCCCGCGCGACTACATGCTGACCGAAGCCGGTGGCCAGCGGCGCTTTACCCTGCCGGGGACCGGCACGGAATAACGGCCGCGCGAGGCTCGCCTAGCTGCCGATGATCGCCCGCACATAGGCCGTGGTTTCGGCATAGGGCGGCACACCACCATATTTCTCGACCGCTTCCGGCCCGGCATTGTAGGCCGCCAGCGCCAGCTTCCAGTCGCCGAAACGGTCGTACATCATCCGCAGATAGCGCGCGCCGCCGTCGAGGTTCTGGTGCGGATCGGTTTCGTCGACCCCCAGCCGGTCGGCGGTTTCGGGCATCAATTGCGCCAGCCCGGTTGCGCCCTTGGACGAGATCGCCCCGCTGTTCCAGCCCGATTCATGCTGCACCAGCCGCAGGAACAGGTCTTCGGGGATGCCGTGGCGCCGCGCCGCCTCGCGCGCCGCTTCCATGAACGCGCCGCGGTAGCGGCCGGAGTAGCTGGGCAGGACCGTCGTGCTCCCTCCGGACAAAAGCCGGGCCGAGGCGGAATATTCCTGCGCCGCGCGGGAATCCAGAACCGAAAGCTGCTGCGATAACAGCAGGTTGCGCGTCGATTTTGAAGTATGAAGCGTCTTGGGCAATACCAGCCCATCGGCCCAGGCGCCCGACCCTGTCAGGGCGGCCATCAGCACACCCGCACACATCCGCCGCAGCTTTCTGCGTTGCATCCGTTCTTGCCTGTCCCCGTTCCGGCGGCCGGCACTATACCGATGAACCGGCCTGCGCTCCAGCCCCATTCGCAGGAGGGGGCGGCGGCGCGTCGTCCGCCTGCCCGATCGGGCCATGCAACAGATCCTCGATCAGCACGCTGACCAGTTGCCCGCGCCCGGCCAGGCCCGACTTGCGGTAAATGGCGTTCAGCTGGCTTTTCACCGTGCCCTCGGCTGCCTGCCGCAGGCCGGCGATCTCGGCGATGGAAAAGCCCTTGATGGTGAAGGTGGCGACATCGGCCTCGGCCGGGGTCAGGCCCCAGCTGTCGAAATGGCTGCGCATCAGGTCGTCAAGCGCGCCGCGCGCCACCGACAGCGCCTTTTCGTTGCGCGCGTGCTGGCGCAGGAGCCGGCGCAGATACAAGGCCTCGGTCACGATCGCCATGACCAGCGCCACATTGGCAAAGACCTCGACCCCCAGGTGCCAGTCGGGCAGGCTTTTCGGGCCAAGCCCGGCCAGGTCGCCGGAAATGTCCGACAGGAACAGGATCGCGCACAGCGCCTGCATGGCCATGAGAAAGACCAGCGCGGATTCCCCGCGGCTGCGAAAGATGCTGGCAAAGTTCATCTGTGGTTCGGCCCGCCTGCCCGTTTCTGCCGCCTGTCTAGCGCCGAACCGCCAGCCGGGGAAGCGGGGGCTTTTGCCGCAGGCAGGGTTCCGCCAGCCGCGGCGGCGGGACAAATCAACCTTCCATTAACCCTGTGCTGATGTTCTAACGGGGTATCGAAGAATCGCGGCGAGGGTGACATGGCGGGATCGGTGAACAAGGTCATTTTGATCGGCAATCTGGGCCGCGACCCCGAGGTGCGGACCTTCGCCAATGGCGGCAAGGTCTGCAACCTGCGCATCGCGACATCGGAAACCTGGCGCGACCGGCAAAGCGGCGAGCGCAAGGAACGGACCGAATGGCATTCGGTGGCGATCTTCAACGAAAACCTCGCCAAGGTCGCGGAGCAGTATCTGCGCAAGGGATCGAAGGTCTATATCGAAGGCCAGCTCGAAACCCGCAAATGGCAGGACCAGTCGGGGGCCGAACGCTACACGACCGAAATCGTGCTGCGCCAGTTCCGGGGCGAGCTGACCATCCTTGACGGGCGCGACGGCGGTGGCAGTGGCGGCGGCCCGGCCGGCTATGACGAAGGTCAGGCTGGCGGCGGCTATGGCGGCGGTGGCAGCTTTGGCGGCAGCGGCGGCCAGGGTGGCGGTGGCTACGGCGACCGGGGCGGCCCGTCGCAGGGCGGCTCGCGCGCCGATCTTGATGACGAAATCCCGTTCTGAACCCGGCTTGCACCGGAACCGCTGAGCACACGGACGCGCCCGCCGGAGGGCGCGCGCCCGCCGTGGTCCCGTTTCCGGCGGGCCAGGCCCGGGCAGATCGCGGCTTTTCACCATGGGGCCAAGCGCGTATATAGCCTTGGACACAAACGCCCGCGCATCAATGACGGGCCGAGAGACAGGACCCTCAGAGGATTTCATGACCGAAAAGCCCCATGACAGCGACGTGGCATTCATCCAGGCGCTGGCCGAACTTCTGAACAAGAACGAACTGGCCGAAATCAGCGTCAAGCGCGAATATGGCGACAACGACAGCCTGAACGTCCGCGTATCGAAATATGCCGCCCAAGCCGCTGCGCCGGTCGCCGTGGCCGCCCCCGTCGCGCCCCCGGCCGCCGCCCCTGCCCTGCATGTGCCCGGCAGCCATGCCGCGTCCCCGGCCGCGCCCGCCGCCGGCGATCCGTCGGCGCATCCCGGCGTCGTCACCTCGCCGATGGTCGGCACCTGCTACCTGTCGCCCGAACCCGGCGCCAACGCCTTCATCGCGGTCGGCGACCAGGTGAAGGAGGGCCAGACACTGCTCATCATCGAGGCGATGAAGACCATGAACCACATCCCCTCGCCGCGCGCGGGCACCGTCAAGCGGATCCTGGTCGAAGACGGCACCCCGGTCGAATTCGGTGCGCCGCTTCTCATCGTCGAGTAAGGGCCGGAGCCTGGCATGTTCAAGAAAATCCTGATTGCCAACCGGGGCGAGATCGCGCTCCGGGTCATCCGCGCCTGCAAGGAAATGGGCATCCAGTCGGTAGCCGTCCATTCCACGGCCGACGCCGACGCGATGCATGTGCGCATGGCCGACGAGTCGGTCTGCATCGGACCGAACCCGTCTTCGCAATCCTACCTGTCGGTCCCGGCCATCGTCTCGGCCTGCGAGATCACCGGGGCCGAGGCGATCCATCCGGGCTACGGCTTCCTGTCGGAAAACGCCGCCTTCGTGCAGGTTCTGGAAGATCACGGCATCACCTTCATCGGCCCCTCGGCGGAACATATCCGCATCATGGGCGACAAGATCACCGCCAAGGACACCGCCAAACGGCTGGGTATTCCGGTGGTGCCGGGTTCGGACGGCGGCGTGGCCGACGTGGCCGAAGCCAGGAAGGTCGCCGCCACGATCGGCTATCCGGTCATCATCAAGGCCACCGCGGGCGGCGGCGGGAGGGGCATGAAAGTCGCGCGGAACGAGGACGACCTCGAGGTCGCCTTCCGCACCGCCCGTTCCGAAGCCAAGGCCGCGTTCGGCAACGACGAAGTCTATATCGAGAAATACCTGCAGCGCCCGCGCCATATCGAGATCCAGGTCTTCGGCGACGGCAAGGGCCGCGCCGTCCATCTGGGCGAGCGTGACTGTTCCTTGCAACGCCGCCACCAGAAGGTGTTCGAGGAAGCCCCCGGCCCGGTCATCGACGCCGCCACGCGGGCAAAGATCGGCAAGATCTGCGCCGACGCGGTGGCCGAGATCAACTATATCGGCGCGGGCACCATCGAATTCCTCTACGAGGATGGCGAGTTCTACTTCATCGAGATGAACACCCGCCTGCAGGTCGAACATCCGGTGACCGAAGGCATCTTCGGCGTCGACCTGGTGCGCGAACAGATCCGCGTCGCCGCCGGCCAGCCGATGGAGTTCCGGCAAGAGGACCTGAAGGTCCGCGGACATGCGATCGAGGTCAGGATCAACGCCGAAAAGCTGCCGGACTTCGCCTCGCCCCGGCCGGATCACCCAGTTTCACGCGCCGGGGGGCCTTTATGTGCGCATGGACAGCGCCCTTTACGACGGCTACGGATCCCGGCTCGACAGCCTGATCGGCAAGCTGATCGTGCAGGGCCGCGACCGGCCCGAGGCGTTGGCGCGGCTGGAAGGCATTGTCCGAGCTGATCGTCGATGGGCAGGGCGTGGAAACCACCATCCCGCTCTTCCATGCGCTGCTCGAGGAGCCTCGACATCCTCGCCGGCGACTATTCGATCCACTGGCTGGAAAATGGCTGGCCCACCTACGGCTGAGCGCCCGGCGGCACGCGCGGGCTCTGCCCCCCGCTCCCCCCGGGATATTTGTGCCAAGATGAATAGCAGCAGCGCCGCGCTGACCCCCGAGCGGATGCTGCGCGCCCAGGGCGCGGCATCTTCCCGATGGCCGAGGCGCGCGACAGCGACGAGTTGCACTGGGTCGAACTGGCGACTGCGCGGATCATCCCGCCCGAGGGGTTCCATATCTCGCGTTCACTGGGCCGGCGCATCCGGCGGGGTAGGCCACGAGGTGACGGTGAACGGCGATTTCGCCGGCGTGGTGCGGCCCGCGCCGAGCGGCCGGAAACCTGATCAACGATCGGCTTGCCGCGCTCTACGGCGGGCTACACCGATCGGGCATGCGCATTCGCTGGAAATCCGGCGAGGGGCGGCTGGTCGGCGGCGTATTCGGGGTGACGCTGGGCTTCGGTCTTCTGCAGAAACGATGCTTCGCGGGAAACCGACGCATCGAAGATCGCGCTGGCCTATCTGGTCGACCTGGCTGCGCCAGTACCGGGTTCGTGCTGTTCGACACCCAGTTCCAGACGCCGCACCTCGCTTCGCTGGGCGGGATCGAGATCGAGCAGGCCGACTATCTGCGGCGCCTGCATGGCGGCACTGACGGCGCGCCAGCGATTTCACCGCCCCCGCCCTGCCCGCGCCCTACTTGCCTGCTGGAAGATGACCCGGATGTCGTAGCGCGGATGGTCCAGCGCCAGCGCCGGGCTTGACGCCAACATCCAGCCGTCGAAGAGCCGTGTGCCCGGAGCCGCCGGTGATCGATGATGCGCCCAGGCTGTCGGCGGCCGTCGCCGCTGGGATAGCGGCAATCCGACACCGTGACCTTCAGTGGTCCGAAATCGGCGGTTTCACCGTTCCTGACCGTCAGGTCGCTGGTCGCGCCTGCCATCTTGTCGAGCCCACGCAGGACCGCACCGGCGGCTTCGGCCGCCTCGGGGGCGGGTTGGGGTGTCGGGGTCTGGCCGGTATCTGTCTGCGTCGTGTCGGTCTGGCCGGTGTCCGTCAGGCCGGTATCGGCTGGCGCGCTGTCCAGCGTATCCCGCGCCGCCAGCCCGCTGCCCAGCCAGATGGCCAGCGCCGCCCGGCCAAGGGCGCGGCCAAGGACGCGCCGGAACAGGTCACGGGCTGGTCCTGCCGCCGGTCGGGGCGGTGTCGGCGGGGGCAGCGTTGTCGCCGCCCGCCGCCTTGCCAACGAACTTCACTGTAGTTGACCAGCCCGACCGCGCCCTGCATCCTCGATCTCGGCGCCGGGCGCGTAGTTCGTCATTGCCGCCCGGCTGATCTCGACGAAATTGCCGCCCAGAGGCCTCCTTCGACGAAATCAGCGCGGCGCTGTCGTCCGGCACGTCGATACCCTGCTTTACCGTGGAAGGCCGCATCGGCCAGGTCTTGGCCAAGCGTGAGCGATGTGACCGAGCCGATCTTGACCCCGGCCATCCGCACCTCGGTCCCGACCGTCACCCCGTCGACCGACCGGAAACTGGCGTGCAACTGATAGCTGCCGCTTTCGCGGTGCAGCGTGCCGGCGATCCCGGCATAGGCCGCAAATCCCAGCGCCACCGCCAGCACACCGGCGCCCGTCAGCACTTCGGTGATGTTTTCCGCCATCGTCCGGTCCGTCCCTGTTCGCGCTTATCCGTCTGCCCGGCCCTATTCGGGCGACCAGGCTTCGTAGTCGGCCCGCACCTGCGGCGCCGCGAGCAGGATCGAGCCGGGCGGCACATAGGCCAGGGGCGTACCGGTCAGGTTTTCCTGATGCGGGTCTTGCGCTTGTGCTTCAGCGGCGCCTCGGTCGGCGGTTCGTCCTGCGAAATGCAGCCAGCCATGCCAGTCCGGCGCGATGCGGCTCGCTTCGGTTTCGCCGTTGTAGATGACCCAGCGGCGCTTGCCGTCGCGGGTCTGGAAATAGCGGTTGCCCTGCGTATCCTCGCCCACCTTCTGGCCCCGGCGGAAGGTGAAAAGCTGGGTACCGAGCGTCTGGCCGTTCCACCAGGTGACGAGGCGCAGCAGGAAGTTCATTCTGTCTCTCCGCTTGGGTCGGGTGCTGCCCCTCTATAAAAAGAGCGGGGTCAAAGGTCCAGTGCCCAAACGGGCGCGGCGCGGTGAACCGCCCAGCGTCAGACGGTCACGCCGACATCGGGAAAGGCGGTGACGAAGCGGGTGCCAAGCCGGCGCAGGTCGGCTAGCCGGGCCATGACCTCGGCCCGGTCGTGCTGGCCGACAGGATCAGGACGAAATCCGGCCGGCGGCGGCGCAGCTCCTCGATGTCGAAGACTGCGACCGATGTGCCGGCCAGGGTTTCCCCCTGGCGTGGGGGGGCGTCCTCGGCGGCATAGGCCACATGCCCGGCCGCCGCGCCGCAGTTCAGCAGGGTGGCGCGGCGCGGCCGCCGGGCCAAGGACCGCCACCGTCTTGCGCCCGTGGTGGGCCGAGGTCAGGAAGTCGACCAGCCGGTCGCGCAGCAGGGCGGCGCGGGCGCCGAAGGCCGCGTAACCCTCGGCCTGGTCCAGATGTGCCGCCTGTTCCATGATCCGCAGCGCCGCCACCGTGGTCCTCGTTCGGGGTGCGGTGCCCTCGACCCGGCAGACCGCCACGCCCAGCGTCCCGCCGCCATCCGCTCGGCTTTCGGCATCGAAGACCCTGAGACCGGCACGGGCCAGCAGCGGCTCGAGCGACAGGAGCGACAGGTAGGAAGGCCGTGCATGGCTGATCCGGTCGAACTGCGCGTCGCGCATCAGCGCCAGAAGGTGCGGCATGTCCAGGATCGCCACCGCATCCCCCGCCAGCCGCGCCGCCAGCGCCTCGGCAAAGGCCAGCGGATCGGCGGCCCGCGCCAGCCCGTCGAGCGAGCAAACCAGATCGGCCGCCCCGCCCGGGGCGACCGGCACACCGGCGCCGCGAAAGAACTCCAGCAGCGGCTCATCCTCGGGCCCGGTTCCGGCCACCAGCGACCGCGGCCCGAGGCGAAGCTCGTCCATCAGGCGGATGGCGCGGCGGCGGCAATGCGCCAACCAAGCCTCGCCCGACGGCCGGCAGCCGGCGCTTGCAGACGGTGGAACCGGGTTCAGCTGGCACAGCCAGCAGGCCCGGCAGACCTGCACCCTGAGCGGCAGCCGCACAACATCCGGCCCAGCACCGGCCACCGGCACCGGCCCGAAGTCGCACAAGTCAAGGTCAAGGGCCGCGCCGCAGCCGCGGCATCGGGTCGGTTCGGCGGTGATCATCGTGCCTTCATGCGTTCGGGGCCCCTGACCGGCAAGCGGCCCGCGCAAGCGGAGCCTTCGCGGCGTCTGCTGCCCGTCCGGTCCACAACCCGCCGCAACGTGCCGCAGCCCGGCCCGGGCAAGGCGACTATCCGGTCAGAACCGGAGGAAGATCAAGCCGGTGGGCCGATAGCCATGACTGGCAACCTCCGCGTCGCCAAAATCCCGGCGGCCGGCGGGCACTGTTGCCGGGGCCGGCACAGAGCGGCGGGTGCGGTCCTAGCTGCGCCCTTCCTTCAGGCGGAATCGCTGGATCTTGCCGGTCGCGGTCTTGGGAAGGGCCTCAGCAAAAATCACCCGGCGGGGGTATTTGTAGGGCGCGATCACCGCTTTCACATGGTCCTGCAACAGCTTGACCAGAAGCGCATTTCCCTCGTGTCCCTTGGCCAGGACCACATGCGCCTCGACGATCTGGCCGCGCTCTTCGTCCGGCGCGCCGATGACCGCGCATTCCATCACCGCCGGATGCGCCAGAAGGGCCGCCTCGACCTCGGGTCCGGCGATGTTGTAGCCGGCGCTGACGATCATGTCGTCGTTGCGGGCGGCATAGTGGAAATAGCCGTCGCCATCCCGCCAGAAGGCATCGCCGGTGATGTTCCAGCCATCCTCGACATATTTCCTCTGCCGGTCGTCGGCCAGATAGCGGCAGCCGGTCGGGCCGCGCACCGCCAGCCGCCCGACCTCGCCCGCCGGCAACTCCCGCCCCTCGGCATCGACAATGCGCGCCTCGTAGCCGCCAACCGGCCGGCCGGTGCAGGCCGGGCGATGGTCGTCGAAACGGTTGGTGATGAAGATGTGCAGCATCTCGGTCGCGCCGATCCCGTCCAGCATCGGCTTGCCGGTCCGCTCGATCCATTCCTGATAGACCGGCGCGGGCAGGGTTTCGCCGGCGCTGACCGCCGCGCGCAGCGACGACAGGTCCACCCCTTCGGCCATCGCCTTCAGCATTACCCGGTAGGCAGTCGGCGCGGTAAAGCAGATCGTCGCCCGGTGGGTCTGGATAATGTCCATCATGTTGGCCGGCGTCGCCTGTTCCAGCAGCGCCGCCGCCGCGCCGAAGCGCAGGGGAAAGACCGCAAGCCCGCCGAGGCCGAAGGTGAAGGCCAAAGGCGGCGAGCCGACGAACACATCCTCGGGCGTGACCTTCAAGACTTCCTTCGCATAGCCGTCGGCGATGATCAGCAGATCGCGGTGGAAATGCATGGTGGCTTTCGGTTCGCCCGTGGTGCCCGAGGTGAAACCCAGAAGCGCCACGTCATCGCGCCCGGTCGGCACCGCCTGGAAGCGCACCGATTTCGACAACGCGATCCGGTCCAGTTCGGCATCGTGGTTGGCGGTGCCGTCAAAGCCGATGACCGATTTCAGGAACCGCGACTGCTTGGCGCAGGTGACCAGATCCTCCATCAGCCGCGTGTCGCACAAGGCATGGCTGATCTCGGCCTTGTCGACGATCTTGGTCAGCTCGCCCGGCCGCAGCATCGGCATGGTGTTGACGACGACCGCCCCCGCCTTGGTGGCGCCCAGCCAGCAGGCGACCATCGCCGGGTTGTTGGCAGATCGGATCATCACACGATTTCCGGGCTTTACGCCGTAATCCTCGACCAAAGCATGAGCGATGCGGTTCGACCAGTCGGCCAGTTCCTTGTAGGTGCGGATGCGCCCGTTGCCGATCAGCGCCGTATGGTCGCCGAAGCCGCGCTCCACCATCCGGTCGGTCAGTTCGACCGCCGCGTTCAGGTGCTCGGCATATTGAAATCCGTCAAGCCGCAGGTCTGGCCAGCTGGCCGCGGGCGGCAACCGGTCACGGGTGAACGTATCGACATGCGCTGTCGGTCCCAGCATCTTTCCCTCCCTGGTCCGGCGGCTCTCCCTCCGCGGACCTCAATCCGGCACGACGGCCGTCGCCTCGATCTCCACCTTGGCCCGGTCCTCGACCAGGCCCGCCACCTGAACCAGCGCCATCGCCGGATAGTGCCGGCCGATCACTGCTTTATAGGCGGCGCCGATCTCCTTGAGACTGTTCAGATATTCGCGCTTGTCGGTGACATACCAGGTCAGCCGCACAATATGGTCGGGCCGCGCCCCACCGGCGGCCAAGACCGCGACGATATTCTCCAGCGCCTGCCGCACCTGCGCGGCGAAATCGTCGGTCTCGAACTCCTGCTGGCTGTTCCAGCCGATCAGGCCGCCCAGAAACAGCATCCGCCCCCGGGCCGCGACCCCGCAGGAATAGCCGGGCGTCGCCTTCCAGCCTTTCGGATGCAGGAAGTCATGCGGGCTGTCTGTCATCTTGCCGTTCCCTTCGCCAATTCCGCCTCGAGCCGCGCCCGCATGTCGCCGGGCCAGGGCAAGGCCCGCCCGTCCGCGCCGATCCACACCAGCGTCAGTTCCACCTGCAGCCGCACCACGCCGTCGCCGCGCCCCTCGATCGCCAGCGTCACCGAGCTGGTCCCCAGCCGCACCACATCCAGCGTGAAGTCCAGCCGGTCGCCCAGCCGCGACGGCGCCCGGAAATTGGCGTCGATCTTCACGGTCGGCACGCCGTTGCGGTCGCGCATCGTCATCTGCGCATAGGATCGCCCGACCACGTCGGCGAAGAAATTCTCGGTCACCGAATTGGTCATCTCGAAATAGCGCGGGTAAAAGACGATCCCCGCCGGGTCGCAATGGTTGAACTCGACCGCGATGGTGCGCCGATAAGTCATGCCAGAAGCCCCCTTGCGATGACAACGCGCTGCACGTCCGAAGCGCCTTCGTAGATGCGCAGCGCCCGGATCTCGCGGTACAGGCTTTCGACCGCGAAGCCGTGGCGCACCCCGTCGCCGCCATGCAGCTGTACCGCCATGTCGATGACCCGCTGCGCCGCCTCGGTCGAGTAAAGCTTGGCCATCGCCGCCTCGCGGGTGATGCGCGCCGCGCCGCTGTCCTTGGCCCAGGCCGCCCGATAGACCAGCAGCGCCGCCGCGTCGATGTCGACCGCCATGTCGGCCAGATGGCCCTGCACCAGCTGCAATTCGGCCAGCGCCGCACCCTGCACCCGCCGGGACTTGACGCGCGCCAGCGCCTCGTCCCGCGCCCGGCGGGCGAAGCCCAGGGCCGCCGCCCCGACCGTGGGGCGGAAATGGTCGAGAACCGACATGGCGATCCTGAACCCCGCCCCCGGCTCGCCGATCAGCGCAGCCTCGGGCAGGACCACATCGGTCAGCTTCAGATGCGCCAGCGGATGCGGGGCCATCACCTCGATCCGCTCGACCACCTCAAGGCCCGCCACACCGGCCGGCATCAGGAAGGCCGATAGGCCCCGCGCCCCCGGCGCTTCGTCGGTCCGGGCGAAGATCACGTAAAGATCGGCGATCCCGCCATTGGAAATATAGGTCTTTTCCCCGTTCAGCCGCCAGCCCTGCCCGTCGCGCACCGCCGTCGTCGCCAGCGCCGCGACGTCCGAGCCCGACCCCGGCTCGGTCAGCGCAAAGGCACTGATCGCCGTCCCGGCCCGGGTGCGCGCCAGCCAGTCCCGCTGGTCCTCGCTGCCGTAAAGCGACACCGCCCCCATGCCCAGCCCCTGCATGGCGAAGGCGAAATCGGCCAGCCCGTCATGGCGGGCCAGCGTCTCGCGGATCAGGCAGAGCGCGCGGACGTCCAGCCGTTCGCCCGCCGCCGCACCGCTATGGGAAAGCCAGCCCCCCTCGCCCAGCATCGTCACCAGCCGCCGGCAGGCGGCGTCCACGTCGCCGTGATCGACCGGCAAATGCGCCGCGCACCATGCGTCAAGCCGCGCCGCCAGATCGCGGTGGCGGGGCTCGAAGAAGGGCCAGTCCAGAAAGGTGCGGTCGCTCATCTTTTCCCTTGTACAAGTACTCCGGGGGTCCGGGGGCAGCGCACCCGGCCCTCCCTCAGTTCCCCTCGAATATCGGTTTCTCCTTCGCCACGAAGGCGCGGTAGGCACGCTCGAAATCCTTGGTCGCCATGCAGATCGCCTGGGCCTGGGCCTCGGCCTCGATCGCCTGGTCAAGGCTCATGGTCCATTCCTGGTTCAACTGGGTCTTGGTGATGCCATGGGCAAAGCCCGGCCCCGCCGCCAGCCGCTCCGCCAGCGCCCGCGCCTCGGCCTCGAGCCGGTCGGCGGGATGAAGGGCGTTCCAGAACCCCCAGGCGTGGCCCTCGTCGGCGCCCATCGTCCGCCCCGTGTAAAGAAGCTCCGCCGCCCGTCCCTGGCCGATGATCCGGGGCAGCATGGCACAGGCGCCCATGTCGCAGCCCGCCAGCCCGACGCGGGTGAAGAGAAAGGCGCACTTCGCCTCGGGCGTCGCCAGGCGCAGGTCGGCGGCCATCGCGATGATCGCGCCCGCCCCCACCGCCACCCCGTCGACGGCAGCGATCACCGGCCGGCCGCAATGGATCATCGCCTTGACCAGATCGCCGGTCATCCGGGTAAAGGCCAGCAACTCCTTCATCGGCAGGCCGATCAGCGGGCCGATGATGTCGTGCACATCGCCGCCCGAACAGAAGTTGCCCTGGTTCGGGGCGAAGATCACCACGTCCACATCGTCGGCATCGGCCAGAGCCCGGAAAAGGTCGCGCAGTTCGGCGTAGCTGTCGAAGGTCAGCGGGTTCTTCCGATCGGGCCGGTTCAGCCGCAGCGTCCCGATCCGGTCGCGGACCTCCCACAGGAAATGCCGGGGCTTGTGGTTCGCCATCCTGGTCATGTCTTGCCCATGCGCTTGAGGATTTCGGTCAGCTGGTCGATATCGGCCTCGCCCAGGGTTGCGAACAGCCGGTCCACTTCCGCCTCGTGTCCTGTCGCCAGTCGCTCGAAGGTATCCGCCCCCGCCTCGGTCAGGGCGACGAAGACGGTCCGCCGGTCGGTTTCCGACGGGCTGCGACGCACCAGCCCCTCGGCCTCCAGCCGGTCGACCACCGCCGTCGCATTGCCGTTCGACACCAGCAGCATCCGGCTGAGCTCGCTCATCGTCACCCCTTCGCGCCGCCGCCAGAGCGCGGCCATGACGTCGAAGCGCGGCAGGGTCGTGTCGTGGTTCACCCGCAGATAGTCGCGCAGCCGGTTCTCGGCGGTCCGCGTCACCCCCAGAAGCCGGATCCACAGTTTCAGCCGCCGCTTGGAAAGCTCGCTCACACCTCGCCCCCCGAAATGGTGATGGCCTGGCCGTTGACCCCGGCCGAGCCCGGCCCACAGAGCCACAGCGCCGCGGCGGTCACTTCCGAGGGCTGGATCAGCCGGCCCTGCGGGCTCACGCCCTCCAGCGCCGCCCGCGCCTCGGCCAGGCTCCGCCCGGTCTTTTCGGCGATGACCTTGACGGAATGGTCGGTCATCGGCGTGTCGAGGAAGCCGGGGCAGATCGCGTTTACCGTCACCGGCCGCCGGGCGATTTCCAGCGCCAGCGACCGGGTCATGCCGATCACCCCGTGCTTGGCGGCGGCATAGGGCACGACCTTGGCATAGCCCTTCACCCCGGCGGTCGAGGCGATGGCGATCAGCCGGCCCCAACCCGGCATCTGGTTCAGCCCGTCGCGGAGCGTCAAGAACACCGCCGTCAGGTTGACCGCGATCATCGCGTTCCACTGGTCGAGCGTGGTGCGGGCCATCGGCGCGCTGTCGGCGGCGCCGGCGTTGGCGATGACGATGTCGCAAGGGCCAGCCTCGGCGAAGAGGCGCTTCACCTCATCCTCGCGCGTCACGTCGGCCTGCACCGCGCGGATGGCGGGCGACCCGGCGGCGACCGCGGCCAGCGCCTCCAGCCGGCGCCCGGCGATGACCACCTCGGCCCCGGCTGCGGCGAAGCCCCGCGCCAGGTCCGCGCCCGCGCCCGACCCGCCGCCGGTGATCAATGCCCTGTGGCCCGCGAGGTTCATGCCCGGATCGCCTCCTGCTGACGTTCGCGCAGCCGCCGCGCCTGGTCGCGGCCCGCCAGATAGGGCAGCGGCCATTCGGTTGCGCCGTCGCCCGCGTCGATGGCCGCATGAAGCGTCCAGTAGGGATCGGCCAGGTGCGGCCGCGCCAGGCACACCAGATCGGCGCGGCCGGCCAACAGGATCGAGTTCACCTGATCGGCCTCGGTGATGTTGCCCACCGCCATCGTCGCCAGCCCGGCCTCGTTGCGGATTCGGTCGCTGAACGGGGTCTGGAACATGCGCCCGTAGATGGGACGCGCCTCGGTCGAGGTCTGGCCCGCCGACACGTCGATGATGTCGGCCCCCGCCGCCGCGAACATCCGGGCGATCTCGACCGCCTCGGCCGGGGTCACGCCGTCGCTGCCCACCCAGTCGTTGGCGCTGATCCTGACCGACATCGGCTTGTCGGCCGGCCAGGCGGCGCGCATCGCGGCGAACACTTCCAGAGGCCAGCGCATCCGGTTTTCCAGGCTACCGCCATAGGCGTCGGTCCGGCGGTTGGACTTGGGCGAGATGAAGCTGGAAATCAGATAGCCGTGCGCGGCATGCAGTTCGATCATGTCGAAACCGGCCCGTTCGGCCATCTGCACGGCGGCGACGAATTCGCCCTTCACCCGGTCCATGTCGGCGCGGGTCATTTCGCGCGGCACCTGGTTGGCGGGCGACCAGGCGATGGCCGAGGCGCTCATCACCGGCCAGTTGCCGGTGGCCAGCGGCGCGTCGCCCTCCTCCCAGCCAAGCTGGGTCGAGCCCTTGCGCCCCGAATGGCCGATCTGGCAGCAGATCTTCGCCGCCGTCTCGGCATGGACGAAATCGACGATCCGTTTCCACGCCTGTTCGTGCGCCGGGGCATAAAGACCGGGGCAGCCGGGCGAAATCCGGCCTTCGGGGGAAACGCAGGTCATTTCGGTATAGACGAGCCCGGCGCCGCCCTTGGCCCGTTCGGCCAGATGGACGAAATGCCAGTCGGTCGGGCAGCCGTCGACCGCCTTGTACTGCGCCATCGGCGACACGACGACGCGGTTATTCAGCTCCATCCCCCGCAGCCGGAAGGGCGCGAACATCGGCGTGCGGCCGGGCTTGCCGCCGGCGCCGGCGGCAAAGGCATCCTCGGCGGCGCGCAGCCAGGCCGGATCGCGCAGCCGCAGGTTTTCATGGCTGATGCGCTGGCTGCGGGTCAGCAGCGAATAGGCGAACTGCAGGGGCGGCATGTCGAGATAGCGCTCGACCTCCTCGAACCATTCCAGGCTGTTGCGCGCCGCAGACTGGAGGCGCAGGACCTCGATGCGGCGTTCGTCCTGATAGCGGCGGAAGGCCGCCTCCATCGTCGGTTCGCTGTGCAGATATTCGGCCAGCGCGATCGCGCTGTCGAAGGCCAGCCGCGACCCCGAGCCGATCGAGAAATGCCCGGTCGCCGCCGCGTCGCCCATCAGCACGACATTTTCGTGATACCATTTTTCGCAGATCACCCGGGGGAACTGCATCCACACCGCCGAGCCGCGCAGATGCGCGGCGTTCGACATCAGGTCATGCCCGCCCAGGTGCGCCGCAAAGATCTTGCGGCAGGTTTCCACCGTCTCTTCCTTGGACATGTGCTCGAAGCCCCAGCGATCCCAGGTCGCCGGCAGGCATTCGACGATGAAGGTCGCTGCGTCCTTGTCGAACTGGTAAACATGCGCCCAGACCCAGCCATGTTCGGTCTTTTCAAAGATGAACGTGAAGGCGTCGTCGAATTTCTGATGCGTCCCCAGCCAGACGAACTTGCACTTGCGGGTGTCGATGTCGGGCTGGAACTCCTTGGCATATTCGCGTCGCACCAGCGAATTGATCCCGTCGGCCGCGACCACCAGGTCATAGGACTTGCGGTATTCCTCGGCCGACTTGAATTCGGTCTCGAACCGCATGTCGACGCCAAGTTCGCGCGCCCGCTGTTGCAGCAGGATCAGCATCTGCTTGCGGCCGATCCCGGCAAAGCCATGCCCGCCCGACACGGTGCGGTGCCCGTCATGGACCACGGCGATGTCGTCCCAATAGGCGAAGTGGCTGCGAATCGCCCCGGTCGAGACCGGATCGTTCTTCTGCATCCGGCTCAGCGCATCGTCCGACAGAACCACACCCCAGCCGAACGTGTCGTTGGCGCGGTTGCGTTCCAGCACCGTCACCTGATGCAACGGATCGCGCAGCTTCATCGAGATGGCGAAGTAGAGGCCGGCCGGGCCACCACCGAGGCAGAGAACTTTCATCGGATGCTCCATCGCAAGGCGCCCGGAACCAACCTGCCATTGGCGCGAAAGTATTTCAAGCTTGAAATTTCTCGCTTGAAGTTTTTGCGCGCCGGCCGATGATGGCGCGGGCAGATCGGGAGGCGGGCATGGAACGGATCGGGGTGGTCGGACTGGGGGCGATGGGGCTGGGCATCGCCCAGCTTTATGCCCAGGCGGGGTTCGATGTGATCGCCACCGACGCCCAGCCTGCCACCCGCGCCAGCGCCCCGGCCCGCATCCGCACCGGACTTGAGCCGCGCATCGCCGCCGGAAAGCTCGCGCCCGAGGCGGCCGAAGCGCTTCTGGCGCGGATCAGCATCGTGGACAGCCCCGCCCGGACCGCCGCCGCCGACCTGATCGTCGAAGCGATCATCGAGGATCTGGCCGTCAAGCGGCGGCTTCTGGGCGAACTCGAAGCCGCGGCCGGGCCGCAGGCGGTGCTGGCCACCAATACCTCGGCCCTGTCGGTGACGGCGCTGGCCGAAGGCCTGTCGCGCCCCGGCCGGCTGATCGGCCTGCATTTCTTCAATCCCGCGCCGGTAATGAAGCTGGTGGAACTGATCGCCCATCCTGGATCGTCCCCCGATGCGCTGGCCCTCGCGCAGGCCCTGACCGAGCGCGCCGGCAAGCGGGTCATCCGCTGCGCCGACCGGCCCGGCTTCATCGTCAACCGCTGCGCCCGCCCCTTCTACGGCGAGGCGCTGGCGCTTCTGGAGGAAGGGCGCAGCGCCAGCGACATCGACGCGGCGATGCTGGCGGCCGGCTACCGGATGGGGCCTTTCGCACTGATCGACCTGATCGGCGCCGACGTGAACCTCGCCGCGACCGAAGGCCTGTCGCGGGCCATGGGCGTCCATCCGCGCTATCACGTGTTCGATGCGCTGCGGCAGCAGGTGGCGGCGGGCGATCTGGGCCGCAAGACGGGGCGCGGCTTCCTGTTCCCGGCCGCTCCCGGCCCGGCCCCCGCCGATGCAGCCGCGATCCGCCTGCGGATCGAGGCCATGCTCGCCAACGAGGCGGCGAGCCTGCTGGCCGAAGGCGCGGTGTCGGCCGACGATATCGACAGCGCCCTGAAGCTGGGCATGAACTTCCCGCGCGGACCCTTTGAAAGTGCAAGGGTTCTCGGGCTGGACAAGGTGCGGGCCGAACTGGCACGGCTCGCCGCCGCTGCCCCGCCCGCCCTGCGCGGCCGCTATGACATCAGCCCGGTGCTGGCGGCGATGGGCTGACCGGCGCGGCGGCCTACAGGAACGACCGCACCGTCGCCAGCGCCCCGTCCAGCGCCTTGCCCTCTTCGTCCTTCAGCGCCGCCTCGCGCAGCCGCCGCACCCAATCGGCGGCATCGTCGCGCCCGCACAGCATCCGGGCCGCCGCCATCACCTTGTCGAACTTGGACTGGCCGCGCGCATGGGTGTCGGAATAGCCCTTGATAAGCCGCCGGCAGCGGATCATCTCGACCGCCAGCGCCGGGTCATCGCCGGCGACGGCCAGCGCTTCGGACAGCCAGGCTTCGACATGGGCGGTCTCGTCGGCATGGCGGAGCGTCTTCAACCGCCAGCCCCGCAGACCGCCGACCAGCCACAGGACCGCGAACGGCAGCGCCCGGTCGGTACGGATGCGGCGGCCCTTGCCGAACCAGCGGTCGAGCAGCGCCATCCGCGCCGGGTCCGCCCGCCACCGCGCCCCCATCCCTGCGGGCAGCAGGCCAACGATTTCCTCGGCGCGGGGATGGAAGAATTCGGTCAACGCCAGAAGCCGCCCGCCGCCCGCCCCCATCTCGCGGCCGATCCGCGCCATGCGGGTTCCGCGGGTCTTGAGGTCGGCGACACGGATCACATCGTCATAGGCCATGGCGTTGGCCAGATATTTGGCCGCCTCGCGCGTCAGTTCCCAGCCTGCCTCCGGCCGGTCGGCGGCCAGCACCCGCTCCAGCCGGTCGAGATAAAGCGCGCCATAGGCGCAGTCCTGGAAATCGACGACCTTGCGCAGCCCGGCCATCGCCATCGCCACAACCGGCTCTGGCAGGGCCTGAACGCGCGCCGCCAGCGCCTGCCAGCCGCGCATCTGCCGGTCGGGGCCCGAGACGCCCCTTGCAGGTGGTGCCGTCGCCCCGGCCTTGTCCGCCCCGCCCCGTTCGGCAATGTCGGCCGCTGCGCGGAAGGCCGTGAGCGAGGCCTCGGCTCCTTTGCCGCCGGCCTGGATCGCCGCCTCGAACGCCTCGCGCGGGAAAGGCAGCGCCCCCGACCCCGCCAGCGCGCCGAAGAGGCTGGCCGAAATCACCGAACCCGCCTCGATCGCCACGCGCTCCATGTCGAAGAGCACCGCCCGCTGCGCCGCCACGCCGATCGCCGCACGCACCTCGTCGGACGAGGCGATCCCGTCGCCCGGCACCATCTTTTCCGACACCGCCAGCGCCCGGTGGGTCGAGGCGATCAGCACCGTCCGGTCGGGGGTGACGAAGCCGCGCAGGATCGCCCGGCCGGCCTCCATCATCTCGGCGGCGATCAGGATGTCGACGTCGCCCGCCGCCGGCATCAGCGAAAAGACCGGCGTGCGGTCGGCCAGCGGCGCCATCTCGATGTAGTAGATCGTGGCGCCGGTCCTTTGCGCCACCCCGGCGACCGAGGTCGCCTGCGCCGCATAGCCCTGCTGGCGGGCCAAGGTCTCGATCCAGCCGCCAAGGACGCCACCGCCCTGCCCGCCCACCGCCATGACCGCCAGCTTGATGATCCCGCCCAGCCGCGGATCGGGGGCGCGGGGGGCAAGGCTTTCCTGAACCGTCATGGCTGGCCTCCGTCGAACGACAGCCGGGTCCGGCCGCGCCGCGCCATCAGCCAGCCGGTCAGCCGCGCCGCCACACGGGCGCGCCACTGTTCGAACCGGCCGGGGTTGTGGATCACGTCGGCGCGGTAGAAAGACGGGCACAGGATCGCGGCATCCGCGACCTCGCCGCAGTTGCCGCAGCCGACGCAGCTTTGGTCGATGTGGGCGACCGGATCGTCGCGCAGCGGATCGTCCAGCCGCTTCAGCCCCAAGGACGGGCAGCCCGACAGGCGGATGCAGGCGTGGTCGCCAGTGCAGACCGCCTCGTCGATGCCGAAGCGCGGCGCCTCAACCCGGCGGCCGGCGCGGATCGCCTGCTGGGCCAGCGGTCTTTCGCGGCGCTGGCGGTTCAGCATGCATTCGGACGAGGCGACGATGACCTTCGGCCCGGCATCCTTCGTCGTCAGCGCCTCGCGCAGCACGTCGCGCATCTTGCCCACGTCATAGGTCCGGTCGATCTGGCGCACCCATTTCACCCCGATTCCCTGCACGGCACGGGCGATAGGGTTCTTCGTTGCCTTGGTCGCATTGTCGGCGCGCGAGGACATCACGTCCTGCCCGCCGGTCGCCGCCGAATAGTAGTTGTCGACGACGACGACGACCCCGTCGGACTTGTTGAACACCATGTTCCCGACCGAGGTCGACAGGCCGTTGTGCCAGAACCCGCCGTCGCCGATGATCGACAGGGGCCGCCGTTCGCCGCCGCCGTCGAAGGCCGCGTTCGACGCCGGCCCCAGCCCGTAGCCCATCGTCGAGCCGCCGATCTCGAACGGCGGCAGGGTGGCGAACAGGTGGCAGCCGATGTCGGCGGTGATCTGGTGGCGACCGAGTTCCTTTTCCACAAGCTTCAGCGCGGCGAAGATCGGCCGTTCCGGGCAGCCGGTGCAGAAGCCCGGCGGGCGGATCGGCACCGTCTTTGACAGGTCGGGGATCTTGGGCGCGTCGGCGTTCGGGGCGCGGACCTGGCCCGGCAGCAGTTCGGGCGCCGTGGCCTTCAGGAAGGCGATCACGCCATCCAGCATCACCTGCCCGGTATATTCGCCGGCCATCGGCAACAGGTTCTTGCCGTAAAGCCGCGTTGCGAGCCCCGCCCGCAGGATCGCCGTCGACAGGCCCTGTTCGATGAACTCCGGCTGGCCTTCCTCGACCACCAGGACGGTGTCCTTGCCGGCGCAGAATTCAAGAAACTCAGATTCGACAATCGGATAGGTGACGTTCAT
Source organism: Paracoccaceae bacterium (assembly GCA_046348855.1). Classification (GTDB taxonomy): domain Bacteria; phylum Pseudomonadota; class Alphaproteobacteria; order Rhodobacterales; family Rhodobacteraceae; genus TMP-24. The sequence goes on from JAXMDK010000025.1 coordinate 28,837, forward strand.
CACGTAAAGTTCGACGTCCGTATCACCAAAAACATTGGCCAGCCCCAGCCGCTGCAACGCCCTGATCACGCCGTTGTACATGCCGCCTTGCAGGGCAATACCGATCTTGCCGCCCTTCGGACCGAAGCGTTCATTCAGGCCGCGCTCGGCGATGAAGGCCTGCGCGGCGGGCCAGCGGTTCTTCACCTTGTCCTGTTCGTGGGCATAGGACATCGGCGGCAGCACCACCCGAGAAAAATCGCGGCGTGGCGCGGAAAGTGCTTCCTTTACCGTCAGTTGCGGGCGCTTGTTGTCGCGGCAGGCAAAGCTGCCGGTCACATGGCAGGAGCGGATGCGCACCATCAGCATCACCGGGCTGTTGGTGGCCTCGGACAGATCGAACCCGTCGCCCACCGCCTTGACGATCGACGGCAGGTTCGGGCGGGGGTCCAGCAACCAGAACTGCGACTTCATCGCAAAGGCGTGGCTGCGTTCCTGCATGATCGAGGAACCTTCGCCATAGTCCTCGCCGACGATCACCAGCGCCCCGCCGGTCACGCCGGAAGAGGCAAGGTTCGCAAGGGCATCCGAGGCGACGTTGACCCCGACCGAGCCCTTGAACGTCACCGCGCCACGGATCGGATAATGGACCGAGGCCGCCAGCATCGCCGCCGCCGCCGCCTCCGACGCATTGGCCTCGAACCGCACGCCAAGCTCGGCCATCAGCTCCTCGGCGTCGGCCAGCACATCCATCAGATGACTGATCGGCGCGCCCTGGTAGCCGCCGACGTAACCCACCCCGTTTTCCAGAAGCGCCTTGGTGATCGCCAGGATGCCTTCGCCGGTGAAGGTCTGGCCTGCACCCAGCTTCAGATCCTCGACTTCGGCCTTGAAGGAACGTTCTGCCATGAGCCCTCAGAAATCATGCTTGCGGATGTTGGCGTGGATCTTCTGCAAGGTGGCGACGAAAACGCGCTGCTCTTCCGCGCTCACCCCCCGGAACATCGCCCGATAGGCCTCGGCCATATGCGGCCAAAGCGCGGCGAAGGCGGCGCGCCCGGACTGGGTGATGAAGACCCGGGTGGCGCGGCTGTCGCCGGGATCGGTCTCGCGGCGGATCAGGCCTTCCGACTGAAGCGCGTCCAGCGCCCGCGACAGGGTGGATTGTTCGACGATGGCATGAACCGCCAGTTGGCCGATCAACTGGCCGTCCATGACCGACAGCACCGCCAGCGCCCGCATCTTCGGCGTGGTCAGGCCGAGCTTGGCCATCTCGTCGCGGATCGAGGCGTTGTAACGCCCCATGATCCGGTTCATCAGGTAGGGCGGATAGTTCGCCAGCCCGATCTCGGCCAGCCCCGGCAGATCGCGGCCGGGGCCGTCGTCGCTGTCCCTCATGCGCCCGTCCCTTTCCATCTTGCCGTGGCCGCCTCCAATGGCCCGCCCCGACCTCAGTCCCTCGGCACCAGCGCCAGCGCCCGGATCGGCGAGCCGGTTCCGCTGGCGATCTTCAGCGGCGCGGCGATCAGCAGCGCGCCCTTTGCCGGCAGCCGGTTGAGGTTGGCCAGCGAGGCAAGGCCGAAACAGTTGTTCTTGTGCAGAAGGTTGTGGGCCGGGAACGGCGGGTCCATGCCGCCGGCCTGGCCGGCGTCAGTGCCGATGCACTGGCTGCCCCAGCCGACGATGCCTTTCTCGATCAGGTAGCGGATCGCCTCGGCGGTCGGCCCCGGCGTGTGCGGGCCGGTGGCGTCGGCATTCAGGAACCTGGCCTCGTCGTCGGCGAACTTGTCCCAGTCGGAACGCAGCACCACCCATTCGCCCTTGCCGATCGGGCCGTTGCGCGATTCCCAGTCGTCGATGTGCTTCACGGTCAGCAGAAAATCGGGATCGGCGGCGCATTCCTTCGAGAAATCCAGCACGTTGACCGGCGCCACCAGCCGCTGCACCGACAGCGTGTCGGTGAAGCCGTCGGCATAGTCCTTGCCGGTGATCCAGTGGTGCGGCGCATCGAAATGGGTGCCGGAATGTTCGCCGAGCTTCAGCCAGTTCCAGGCCCAGAACGGCCCGTTCTTGTCATATTCGCTGATCCGGTGGATCTCGACCTTCGGCGTATCCTTGGCCAGTTCCGGCGGCAGCCGCAGGATTGGCGTTTCCGGCCCGAGCGTGCCCGAGCAATCCACCACTTCCACCCCGCCCGAGGCCAGAAGCCCCGCAAGATCCATCAACAATTTCTGAGCCGACATGCGATTTTCTCCCTTCCCCTCCGGGCGACGGTGCGTCGTTGGCACCGGCCTGCCGGGTCATGCTAGGCAGAATTAGATGCATTTGCAAATAAATTGACGGCAATTGGCAGACCCCCCGGCGGCACACCGCCGACGATCACGAAATGCGGCGCGCCTCGGCATGCGATTGACAAGCGGGACCAAAGCGCGCATCTGAGAATGAACATTCATTCTGGACCCCGCCAATGGCAGATACCCTCGTCCATTTGCAGGATCGGACCCTGCCGATCCTGGAAGCCGCCAAGCGCGCCTTTGCCGAAAAGGGCTTCGACGGCGCGTCGATGCAGGATCTCGCCCGCGCCGCCGGGATGAGCGCTGGCAACTTCTACCGCTATTTCGCATCGAAGAACGCCATCGTCGAGGCGATGATCGCCAATGACATGGCCCAGGTCCAGGCCGACTTCCAGCGCATCATCCAGTCCGATCGGCCTCTGGAAAACCTGATGGCCGCCATGACCGAACGGATCGACGACCTGCGCTGCGCCTGCGACGGGCCGCTGTGGGCGGAAATCCACGCCGCCGCCGCCCGCCGCCCGCAGATCTCGCAGATCGTCATGTCGATGGAGGCGACGGTTCTGGACAACCTGCTGACGGTCTTCGCCCGCGTCTCGGGCCTGGACGAGGCCGCGGCCCGCGCCCGTTTCTCGGGTCATGCGGCCTTTCTGATGTTCCTGTTCAAGGGCGCCTTGCAGCAAACGCTGGCGCAGGCTTGCCAAGAGCCCCGCAAGATGCGTAGTGATCTGCGCGAACTGATCCTATCGACAATGAAACAGACCCTTGACGACGTGGCCCGCGCGGCTGCGCATTCGACGGATTGAACCAGCAATGAATAGGAAATTGAAACTGCCGCTGATCGCGGCTGGCGTTGTTGCGGTGGCCCTGGGCGCGGCGTGGATGTTGCGCGGCGGGCACGAGGCGGCAAAGCCGGCGGTTGCCGACGCAGGCGCCGCCCCCGCAGCCGGGACCGACGCCACCGGCGCGCCGGTCGCCGCCAGCCATCCGGCGATCACCGTCGCCCCGGTGGAACTCGCCGTCCTGAAGGACCGGGTGCGGGCCTCGGGCCTGGTCGGTGCGGTCGAGCAGATCATGATCCAGCCGCAGGTCGAGGGCCAGGCGATCGAGTCGGTCAATGCCGACGTCGGCGACCATGTGAAAGCGGGCGACGTGTTGGCCCGGCTGTCGGAGACGGCGCTGCGCCTGCAGAAGACCCAGCTTGAGGCCAGCCTCGCCAGCGCCAAGGCGGCGATCGCCCAGAGCCAGGCCCAGTTGATCGAGGCCAAGGCCAACGCCGACGAGGCCGGGCGGGCGCGCAGTCGGGCCGAGCAGATGAAAAGCCAGGGCACCGTCTCGCAGGTTGCCTACGACCAGGCGGTGACGGCCGCCACGGCCGCTGACGCGGGTGTGCAGGTCGCCACCCAGACCACCGAGGCCGCCAAGGCACAGCTGGCGCTGGTGACCGCCCAGATCGACAACATCGACCTGCAACTGTCGCGCACCCAGATCACCGCGCCGGCCGACGGCCAGATCGTGCAGAAGAACGCGATGGCCGGCTCCATCGCCAGCGCCGCCGGCCAGCCGATGTTCGTGCTGATCCGCGACGGGCTTCTGGAACTGAACGCCGACGTCGCCGAACAGGACCTGCCACGGCTGTCGACCGGCCAGCGGGTGACGATGCGGGCGGCGGGGTCCGACCAGGAACTGACCGGCACCATCCGGCTGGTCGAGCCCGCCATCGACCCGGTTACACGGCTGGGGCGGGCGCGGATCGTCATCGACCAGGCCAGCCAGGTCCGGTCCGGCACCTTCCTCGAGGCGGAAATCGGCATATCCGAGCGCGAAGTGCTGGCCATTCCGATCAACGCGCTTGGGACCGATGCCAAGGGCAGCTATGTTATGACCGTCGATGATCAGGGCAAGGTTCACCGCTCGGCGGTGACGACCGGCGTGCGCGACGGCGCCCTGGTCGAGGTGATCAGCGGCGTTGACAAGGGCGCGATGGTGGTGGCCAAGGCCGCCTCGTTCGTGCGCGACGGCGATATCGTCAACCCGGTCCGGGCGACCGATGCGGCGGTAACCAACTAGGGGAATGGCATGAACTTCTCAGCCTGGTCCATTCGCAATCCGGTTGCGCCGATCCTGGCCTTCATCATCCTTCTGGTGCTGGGGTGGAAGGCCTTCAACACCCTGCCGATCACCAAGTTCCCCAACATCGACGTGCCGGTGGTGGCCATCAACGTGACCCAGGCCGGTGCCGCGCCTGCGGAACTGGAAACCCAGGTCACCCGCAAGATCGAGGATGCGGTGGCCAGCGTCACCGGCGTCAAGCACATCACCTCGACGGTCAGCGACGGCCAGTCGCAGACGGTGGTGGAATTCGAGATGTCGGTGCCGACCCAGACGGCGCTGAACGACACCAAGGACGCGGTGGATCGCATCCGCAGCGACCTGCCGTCGGAAATCGACACGCCGGTGGTGCAGAAGGTCGACGTCGAGGGCCAGGCGATCCTGACCTATGCCGTATCCTCGCCGGGCATGACCATCGAGGAACTGTCCTGGTATGTCGACGACACGGTGACACGGGCGCTCCGCGCCAAGTCGGGGATCGGCCGCGTCGATCGCTATGGCGGGGCGGACCGCGAAATCCGCGTGCGGCTCGATCCGGCCAAGCTCGACAGTTTCGGCATCACCGCCAACGCGGTGAACGCCCAACTCAGGGCGACCAACGCCAACATCGGCTCGGGCCGCTCGAAGCTCGGCAACGGCGAACAGGCGATCCGCACGCTGGGCGACGCCCAATCGGCGCTGAGCCTTGCCGACACCACGATCGCGCTGCCCTCGGGCCGGCATGTGCGGCTGGGCGATCTGGGCGAGGTGGTGGACACCTATCAGGAACTGCGCTCCTCCTCGCGCTTCAACGGCGAGCCGGTGGTGACGTTCGGCATCTTCCGCGCCAAGGGTGCCAGCGAGGTGACCGTCGCCAATACCGTGGCCGCGGTCGTCGACCAGCTGCGCACCGAACACCCCGAGGTCAAGATCACCAAGGTCGACGACGCGGTCTACTACACGTTCGGCAACTATGAATCCGCGATCCACACGCTGCTGGAAGGCGCGCTGCTGGCGGTCATCGTGGTCATGCTGTTCCTCAGGAACTGGCGGGCGACGCTCATCTCGGCGGTGGCGCTGCCCCTGTCGGCGATCCCGACCTTCTGGGTCATGGACCTGCTCGGATTCTCGCTGAACCTCGTCAGCTTCCTGGCAATGACGCTGGCCACCGGCATCCTGGTCGACGACGCCATCGTCGAGATCGAGAACATCGCCCGCCATATCCGCATGGGCAAGACGCCATACCGCGCCGCCATCGAGGCCGCCGACGAGATCGGCCTGGCGGTGATCGCCACCACCATGACCATCGTCGCGGTCTTCGTGCCGGTCAGCTTCATGCCCGGCATTCCGGGCCAGTATTTCCGCCAGTTCGGCCTGACGGTCGCCATCGCGGTGCTGTTCTCGCTGCTGGTGGCGCGACTGATCACGCCGCTGATGGCCGCCTACCTGATGCGGTCGAAGGACGCCAACCTTGAACATGGCAACCAGGATGGCCGGGTGATGCGCGGCTATCTGTGGTTCGTCCACCATACGCTCAACACCTGGCGTCCGCGCTGGCTGGGGCTCAACCTTGGCAACTATTACCTGACCCTTCTGGCGGCGCTGGCGGTTTTGAGCGTTTCCATCTTCTTCATGCTGCGCGTTCCCGGCAGCTTCATGCCGCCCGAGGATGCCTCGCGCTTCATGATCTCGGTCGAACTGCCGACCGGCTCGTCCTTGGACGACACGGACCGCAAGACCCAGGCGATGCGCGCCATCATCGAAAAGGTCGATGGCGTCGACGGCGTGTTCGCCCTGTCCGGCGCCTCGCCCAAGGGCGAGCTTGATGTGCGCCGCGCCGCGATCACCGTCGAGCTGCAAAAGCTCGACCAGCGGCTGATCTTCAAGCTGGCCGACGTGCTCAACCGCGTGCCGGTCCTGAACTGGATCGTGTCCGACATTGCCCCCGACGGCCGGGTCCGCCCGCAGAACCAGATCGAGGCCGAGGTGTTCCGCAAGCTGGCCGTGGTGCCGGACGTGCGGGTCACCAAGCTGAACGACCGCGGCGAACGCGACATTTCCTTCGCGATCAAATCCTCGAACGGCGAGGATCTGGCGGTCGCCGCCAGCCGGCTCGAGGCGGCGCTGCGGGGCGATCCGCTGCTGGCCGACGTGTCGTCCGAAGGCGCGCTGTCACGGCCCGAGGTGCAGGTGACCCCGCGCCTGGACGAAGCGGCGCGGCTGGGCATCAGCACTGCCCAGATCGCCGAAACCCTGCGCGTGGCGACTATCGGCGATGTCGATGCGGCGCTGGCCAAGGTGTCGATGGACAACCGGCTGATCCCGGTCCGGGTCGAACTGTCCGAGGACGTGCAGAAGGACGTCAACCGCATCGCTGCGCTGCGCATCAACACCGCGACCGGCGCCAGCGTGCCCCTGTCGGCGGTGGCCGACGTGCGCGTCGGCGTCGGCCCCGGCACCATCAACCGGCTGGACCGCAAGCGCCAGGCCACCATCGGCGCCAACCTGCCGGTGGGCGTGGCGCTGGACACCGCGACCGCACGCTTCAAGGAAATCACCAGCAAGGTCGCCCTGCCCGCCTCGGTCCAGATCACCGAATCCGGCGATGCCGAGATCCAGCAGGAACTGAACCAGAGCTTTGGTAACGCAATGATCATGGGGCTGATGCTGGTGCTGACCGTGCTGATCCTGCTGTTCAGGAGCGTGATCCAGCCCTTCACCATCCTCTTCTCGCTGCCCCTGGCCATCGGTGGCGTGGCGGCGGCGCTTATCATCACCGGCAATGCCATCTCGATGCCGGTGCTGATCGGGCTGCTGATGCTGATGGGGATCGTGACCAAGAACGCCATCCTGCTGGTCGACTTCGCGGTCGAGATGCGCGCGCGCGGCATGGACCGGCTCGAGGCACTGATCGAGGCCGGTCACAAGCGGGCGCGCCCGATCGTGATGACCTCGATCGCCATGTCGGCCGGCATGCTGCCCTCGGCGCTGGGCGTCGGCGAAGGCGGGGCCTTCCGCGCGCCGATGGCGATCGCGGTGATCGGCGGCATCATCGTGTCGACCATGCTGTCGTTGGTAGTGGTGCCTTCGTTCTTCCTGATCATGGACGACGTGCAATACTGGCTGAGCCGGGTGTTCAGCCGCATGGTCGGCCGCAAGGAGGAAGAGCCGACCGAGCCCGACGGGTTCGAGCTTGCCGACGCCATCGCCAAGGGCCGAGACGAGATCGAGGCGATGCAGGCGCGACTGGATGCTTTGGAGGGCCGGGTCGCCAAGGCCCCGCCGCGCCATATCCAGGTCGCCGAGTGATATTTGCCGCCGTGGGGCCGGCGCTAACCGGATGGTAAGCCTGCCGTGACTAGTCTCGACCAGATCGGTCGGGGAATAACGTCATGGCACCTGCGCGACGGCTGGCGGAAACGGACGGGCGGCGGGCGCTTGACCACTGGCTGGCCCAGGAAGAGTCGGCAGAGTTCCCCGTCGGGACCGACGACCTTGCCGACCTTCTGGCGGAACGGCGGCTGCCCAGCGGCTGGTGGATGCTGCCGGCACTGCTGCTGGCCCTGCCGTTCTGGGGCTGGCTGATCTGGATGATCATGCGGACGTAGCGGCTGGTGCCCGCCACGCCTTCAGCCCAACTGGCTGAAAGCCGGGAAGGTCTCTTGCAGCCAGTAGGCGACCCGCGAAAAGGCGCCCGTCGCCAGCGCCAGGCCGACCAGGATCAGCAGGAGCCCCATCGCCTTTTCGATCACGCCCATGTGTCGTTTCATCCGGCTCATCAGCGCCATCGAGCGGGTGACGAACAGCGCGGCGATCAGGAAGGGGATGCCCAGGCCGATCGCATAGATCGCCAGCAGCGCCGTCCCGCGCGCCAGCGAGGCCTCGCTGGCGGCCAGCGACAGGATCGCGCCCAGTTGCGGGCCGATGCAGGGCGTCCAGCCAAAGGCAAAGGCCAGCCCCAGCACGTAGGCGCCGAAACTCGACCCGCCACGGTTGCCGGCGTCGATCCGCGCCTCGCGGTCCAGCATCGGGATGCGCAGCACATGCAGGAAATGCAGGCCCAGGACGATGACCATCGCCCCCGACAGCTTGGTCAGGACCGGCTGGTATTGCAGGAAGACCCGGCCGAGCGCCGAGGCGGCGAAACCCATGAACAGGAACACCGTCGACAGGCCAAGGACGAAGAACAGCGCCGGCACCGCGACCGACCGCCGCTGGCCCGATTTCCCGGTCAGGTCGCCGATGCTGATCCCGCCCATGTAGGCCAGATAGGGCGGCACCACCGGCAGCACGCAGGGGCTGAGGAAGGAAAGGACGCCCGCCGCCAGCGCGATCAGCGCGGCCAGGCCGAAACCGGCATCGAGAAGCGAAAAGCCCAACATGCGATCCTCTTACCCTGTCGGCCCGCCAGCGTCACGCCGGTTCCGCTCACATCCGCGTGGACAATCTGCCGCGCCGGGCCTATGGGCGGGGCATGGACCAGTGGGATGCCGAGATCGACGCCGTGGGGCTTCTGTGCCCCCTGCCCGTCCTGAAAGCACAAAAGCGGCTGGCGGCGCTGGCCCCTGGCGCGGTGCTGCGGCTGCTGGCCAGCGATCCGGCCTCGTGGGTCGATGTGCCGCATTTCTGCACGACCGGCGGGCACGAGCTTCTGTCGGCCGAGGACGACGGGCGGATCAAGACCTACAGCATCCGCAAGGGAAAGGCCCCGCGTTCCCACGGGGCCTCCTGAAGGTTTCGCGATAGCGTGACGCCCGGCCTCAGCGGCCGAGCGACCACCAGCCGCGCCGGCGCGGCTTGTCGGCTGCCGGCTCGCCGGCGGGTTCGGCCACCGCCTCCGCCACAAGCTCGTCCGCCGCCGGATCGGGCTGAAGCCGTTCGGTCGCCGCCGGAACCACCGGCTCGGGCGCCGGCTCGTGCAGGGACCCGCTCTGGGCCGGGGCCTCGACCGCAACGCTTTCGGCGGGCGGAGCAGCTTCGGCTTTCTTGGCCCGCGACCGGCTTGCCTTGGGCTTGGGCGCCGGCTCTTCGGCTGCAACGGGCGCCGCCTCGGCCTCGGCCTTCTTGGCGCGCGGGCTGCGACGGGCCTTGGGCTTGGCCTCGGCCGGGGCTTCGGCGGTCACCGCTTCCCCGGCCGCGGCGCTTTCGGTCGCGACCGCCGGTTCGGAGGCGGCTTCAACAGCAGGCTCGGCAGCGCCGGCCGGCTTGCGGCCACGGCCACCCCGGGTCCGGCTGCGCTTGGCGGGCGCGGCTTCGGCGGCTTCGGCCACGGGTTCGTCGGCGGCAGCGGCGGCCTGAACGGCAGGCTCGGCCGCATCATCCGCGCCCTCGTCCGCCTCGGCACCCTCATCGCCGTCGCCGGCCTCGGCCGTGGCCACTCCGGCCATGCCTTCGCCCTCGCGCGGGCCACCCTTGCGGCGGCGGCGGCGGCGGCGCTTCTTGCGCCGGCCCGGATCGCCGTCGCCATCACCGCCGGCACGCGGCTGCGCCGCTTCGGCGGCGGGCCGGTCCTCGGCGACCTCATCTTCGTCTTCTTCGTCCTCGATCGGTTCGTCCTCGTCGATCTCCTCCATCACCGTGGTGTTGACCGAGACGACCGGGCTGGTCACTTCCGCCACGAAGCGGGTGGCGGTCTTGAACTTGTCGAGTACAAAGTCGGGGCTGATCAGCACCGGATCGGCCTCGATCCGTACCGACAGGCCATAGCGCGCCTCGATCTGGGCGATATGTTCGCGCTTCTGGTTCATCAGGAAGTTGACGACCGCGACCGGCGCCTTCAGCAGCACTTCGCGCGACCGCTTGCGGGTGCCCTCTTCCTCGATCTGGCGCAGGATCGACAGCGCGAGGCTGTCGTCCGACCGGATGATGCCGGTGCCGTGGCAATGGGCGCAGGGCTGCGTCGTCGATTCGAGCATCCCCGGCCGCAGCCGCTGGCGGCTCATCTCCAACAGCCCGAAGCCCGAGATGCGGCCGACCTGGATGCGGGCACGGTCGGTCTTCAGCTTTTCCTTCAGGCGCTTCTCGACGGCGGCGTTGTTCTTGCGCTCTTCCATGTCGATGAAGTCGATGACGATCAGGCCGGCGAGGTCGCGCAGGCGCAACTGCCGGGCGACTTCCTCGGCCGCCTCCAGGTTGGTGCGGAGCGCGGTATCCTCGATCGAGCCTTCCTTGGTGGCGCGACCCGAGTTCACGTCGATGGCCACCAGCGCCTCGGTCACGCCGATCACGATATAGCCGCCGGACTTGAGCTGCACGGTCGGGTTGAACATCGCACCCAGGTAGCTTTCGACCTGGAAGCGGGCGAACAGCGGCAGCGGGTCGTTGTAATGCTTCACGTTCTTGGCGTGGGACGGCATGATCATCTTCATGAAGTCCTTGGCCGCGCGATAGCCACCGTCACCCTCGACCAGGACCTCGTCGATGTCCTTGTTGTAAAGGTCGCGGATCGACCGCTTGATCAGGTCGCCCTCCTCGTAGATCGGCGCGGGGGCGATCGACTTCAGCGTCAGGTCGCGGACCTGTTCCCAAAGCCGCATCAGATATTCGTAGTCGCGCTTGATTTCCGACTTGGTGCGCTGCGAACCGGCGGTGCGGATGATGAGACCGGCGCCCTCGGGCACCTCCATCTCGCCGGCGATTTCCTTCAGCTTCTTGCGGTCGACCGCATTGGTGATCTTGCGGGAAATGCCGCCGCCGCGCGCGGTGTTGGGCATCAGCACGCAATAGCGGCCAGCGAGCGACAGATAGGTGGTCAGCGCCGCGCCCTTGTTGCCGCGCTCTTCCTTGACCACCTGCACCAGCATGATCTGGCGGACCTTGATCACTTCCTGGATCTTGTAGCGGCGCGGGCGAGGTTTGCGGGGCTGGCGGATTTCCTCGGCGACATCCTCGTCGGCGACAGACTCGATTTCCGGGTCGCTTTCGCTGGCGTGGTCGGCGGCGACATAGGGTTCATCGCCGTTGCCATTGCCGTTGGAAGCGGCCGGCTCTGCCTCGGCCGGCGATGCGTCGGGCTCGTCGCCCAGGTGCGAAGCCTCGTGGCGGTCCTCATCGGACATGTCGATGACCGCCATGCCGGGTATGTCGTCGCTGTGGCGGACCTCGTCGGCGGCGTCGGCCGCGGCAGCCTTGCGCTGCGGGCGCTGGCGGCGCTTGGCGCGGCCCTGCTCCTCGGCCTCCATCTCCTCGGCGTAGGCGCGCTCCTCGGCCAGAAGCGCCTGCCGGTCGGCGACCGGAATCTGGTAATAGTCGGGGTGGATTTCCGAGAAGGCCAGGAACCCGTGGCGGTTGCCGCCGTAATCGACGAAGGCCGCCTGAAGCGAGGGTTCGACCCGCGTGACCTTTGCCAGATAGATGTTGCCGGCCAGTTGCCGCTTGTTCAGGGTCTCGAAATCAAATTCTTCGACCTTGTTGCCGTCCACCACGACAACGCGGGTTTCTTCCGCGTGCGTGGCATCGATAAGCATTTTCGTTGCCATTGACTTGTCCATGCGCCGAAAGCCGCCCGGCCCCTGGCGGGGCTGGACGGCTTTGAGCGGTTCTTGCTGTGGCGAGCGGCGGCGCAGACAGGGAAAGGGCGGCACTCGGCCTGCCTTTCGGTTCCTGCTCTGGTTGCGCGCGTTGCATCGCGGTTCTCATTTCCGAAGACCATCGGCCTTCACGTAGCTGGTCCGTCCCCGAGGAGTGCCCTCATTGGGGGCGGACAATTCCCGGCCTTGTGGGCCGCCTTCCGCTTTCCGCCGTTCCCGCCCGAAAGGGCCGTCGCCTGCAAGAAAGCCGCGAAACTGATGGGCGGGGCACGTGATGAACGCGCGCGGTCCGCCGTGGACCGACATTAGCGGGGTTCGTCGCAAAATGACAATGGCTTTTTGCCCGGTCCGGCAAACCCGGCCTATCCGGCCAGCCGTTCCTCCACCCGGTCGGCCAGCGCGTCGGCCTCATCGGCAAGCCGGGCGAGGCTTTCGACCACGCCTTGCGGCATCACCGGAACCTCGACCCGTTCCTGGTTGGCCCGGGCATGGGTGGCGACCCGTTCGGCCAGTTCGGCGCGTTCTTCCATGGCGCGCAGCTGGTCTTCCAGCCCGGCGGTCTTGTCGGCCAGCATCAGGCCCGCCATCAGCAGCATCCGCGCCTCGGGCAGCCGGCCGATCTGGCCGATCAGCACCGTCGCCTCATTGTCCAGAAGCCGCGCGGCGGCGCGCAGGAAGTGCTCCTCGCCGGGTTGGCAGGACACATCGAATTCGCGTCCGCCGATGGAAATGCGCACATCGGCCATCACGCCACCTCGCCGATCAGGGGTTTCAGTTCGGCCATGATCTCTTCCATCTCGGCCATCTCGGCGGCGCGCGCCACCCGCATGGCCTCCAGTTCGGTCCGCAGCGCCTCGTCCAGCACCGCGGCGTCGGCCAGACCGGCGCGGGCGGCATCGCTGAGCTTCTGGTTGGCCCGCGTCAGGCTGACGTTCATCAACCGCTGGCGCTGCAGTTCGGCGCCCTGAAGGTCAAGCTGCTGCGAAAGCTGCGCCACCTTGCGCTCCAGCGTGGCCAGCAGGTTTTCCTGCTTGTCCTTGATGGCGCGGACCCGTTCGGTCAGCTGGGCGTTGGCCGACCGTTCGGCCTCGAGCTCGGCCTTCAGCACATCCATGTCGATCGACGCGCTGGCCGCCGGCGCGGACACCACATCCGGCAGGGCCGCAAGGCTCCTGCCGATCCGCTCCAGCGCATAGCGGATGCGCTGCTCTAGGTCGGAAACTTCCGTCATTCCTCGTCCCCCGAAACTCTTGCCGGTTCAGGCGCCGGACCCGTGCGCGGCCGCAAGGTCATGCGCGCCACAGGCCGAATCGGCAACCCGCCGTGCTGTCCGGCGATCTTAGCCAATGCCGCAACGCCATGCCCCCCCTCTTTTGCACCAATGCGTTAGGCAGTGCGCTTGATCTTGACCTCACCCCCCCCTATCAACCCTGCCAAATCGCCCTCAGCCGAAGGATCATCACCGTGGACATCGCCACCCTGCGCAGCGCGCATCCCGACCATTGGAAAAAGGCCTGCGCGATCCGGGCGCTGGCGATGGACGCGGTGCAGGCCGCCAACTCGGGCCACCCCGGCATGCCGATGGGCATGGCCGACGTGGCGACGGTGCTGTTCGAGCGTCATCTGAAGTTCGACGCTGCCGCGCCGAAATGGGCCGACCGCGACCGCTTCATCCTGTCGGCCGGCCACGGCTCGATGCTGCTTTACGCGGTGATGTACCTGACCGGCTATGCCGACATGACGCTCGACCAGATCAAGGCCTTCCGCCAGTGGGGCTCGATCACTGCCGGCCACCCCGAGAATTTCCTGTCGCCGGGGATCGAGACCACCACCGGGCCGCTGGGCCAAGGGATCTCCAATGCCGTCGGCTTCGCCATGGCCGAGGAATCGATGCGCGCCCGCTTCGGCACCAAGATCGTCGATCACCACACCTGGGTCATCGCCGGCGACGGCTGCCTGATGGAAGGCATCAGCCACGAAGCCATCGGCCTGGCGGGGATGCAGAAACTGTCGCGGCTGATCGTCCTGTGGGACAACAACAGCATCTCGATCGATGGCGCGGTGTCGCTGTCGGACGTGACCGACCAGCGCGCCCGCTTTGCCGCCGCCGGCTGGAAGGTGCTGCACTGCGACGGCCACGACCCCGCAGACATCGACCGGGCGCTGACCGAGGCGAAAAGATCCGACCGACCGGTGCTGGTGGATTGCAAGACCCATATCGGCTTCGGCAGCCCGAAAAAGCAGGACAGCGCCGGGGCGCACGGCTCGCCGCTCGGCCCCGACGAGATCAAGGCGACCAAGGCGATCTACGGCTGGGACTATGACGCCTTCGTCATCCCCGACGACATCCTGAAGGCCTGGCGCGCCATCGGCGCACGCGGCGTGGCCGCGCACAAGGACTGGCAGGCGCGCTTTGCCGCCCTGTCGCCGGCGCGGCAGGGCGAATTCACCCGCCAGATGACCGGCGGAGCGCCGAAGAAACTGGCGGCCGCCATCCGCGCGGTGAAGGCCGAGGCTTCCGCCGGCCGGCCCAAGGTCGCCACCCGCAAGGCGTCGGAGATGGTGCTGGCCGCCGTCAACCCGGTGATGCCGGAAACCATCGGCGGCTCGGCCGACCTGACCGGGTCGAACCTGACCCGGACCCCCGACCTGACCATCTTCGGCCCCGACAACCGCAAGGGCCGCTATGTCCACTTCGGCATCCGTGAACATGGCATGGCGGCGGCGATGAACGGCATGTGGCTGCATGGCGGCGTGCGGCCCTATGGCGGCACCTTCCTGTGCTTCACCGACTATGCGCGGGGCGCCATGCGGCTCTCGGCGCTGATGGGGACGCCGGCGGTCTACGTGATGACCCACGACTCGATCGGCCTGGGCGAGGATGGGCCGACCCACCAGCCAGTCGAACATCTGGCGATCTGCCGGGCCACGCCCAACACCTGGGTGTTCCGGCCCGCCGACCTGGTCGAAACCGCCGAAGCCTGGGAACTGGCGCTGACCGCCGAGCGGACGCCTTCGGTCCTGGCGCTGTCGCGCCAGAATCTGCCGACGGTGCGGACCACCCACACTGCGAAAAACCTGACCGCGCAGGGCGGCTATGTGCTGGCCGAAGCCTCGGGCAAGCGCATGGCGATCCTGATGGCCACCGGCTCGGAGGTGGAGATCGCGCTGAAGGCCCGCGACCTTCTGGAGGCCGAGGCGATCGGCACCCGCGTCGTGTCTATGCCTTGCATGGAACTGTTCGCCGCCCAGCCGGAAAGCTACCGCCGGAAGGTGCTGCCCGCCGGTCCGGTGCGCGTCGCGGTCGAGGCGGCGGTGCGCCAGCCCTGGGACCGGCTCCTGCTGGGCGAGCGCGGGCGCGAGGCCAAGGCCGGTTTCGTCGGCATGGAGGATTTCGGCGCCTCGGCCCCGGCCGAGAAGCTTTATGAGGAGTTCGGCATCACCGCCGCCGCCGTCGCCGCCAAGGTCAAGGCGCTGCTCTGACCCCGGCGCGGCGGGCCTGACAGGCAGGCCGCGCCCCGGCAGACGGGGCGCGGCCCTTCACATGCGCGACAGGAACGCTTGCCGCGCCCGTCCGGGGCGCTTTTCGCCTTGCGGCGGGCGGGCAGATTTGGTCATGTCCGCGCCATGACCGACCTGCCGCTCTCCGATACCCCAGACCGCAAGGCCATCCGCAACGTGCTGGTGCTGGTCGCCGCGCAGGCGATCATCGGCGCGCAGTTGCCAATGATCTTCATCGTAGGCGGCCTTGCCGGCAAGATCCTGGCGCCGAACCCCTGCTGGGCGACGCTGCCGATCACCATGATCGTTCTGGGTTCGATGATTTCGGCCAATCCCCTCTCCTGGCTGATGAGCCGGCGTGGCGCGGCGGTCGGCTTCTGGCTGGGCGCAATGGGAGGTGCCGCCGGGGCGGCGGTGTCGGCCTGGGCCTTGATGCACAGTTCGTTCGGGCTGTTTCTCGTCGGCTCGCTTCTGACCGGAAGCTACATGTCGGCGCAGGGCTTCTATCGTTTCGCCGCCGCCGACGGCGCGAGCCCGGCCTTCCGGCCCAAGGCGATTTCCTGGGTGATGGCCGGCGGGCTCGCCTCGGCGCTGGTCGGCCCGCAACTGGCCAAGCTGACCACCGATGCGATGGCGGTGACGTTCCTCGGCACCTACCTGACAATCATCGCGCTGAACATTGGCGGGTCGTTCCTGTTCCTCGCGCTCGACACGCCGAAGCCGGCCCGGCAGATGGCCGGCGGCAGCGGCGGGCGGTCGCTTGGCCAGCTCCTGTCCGACCCGACCATTGTCGTGTCGATGATCTGCGCGATGGTCTCCTATGCGCTGATGAACCTGGTAATGACCTCGACGCCCTTGGCGGTGGTCGGCTGCGGCTATCACACGTCGAACGCCGCCGACATCGTTTCGGCCCATGTGCTGGCGATGTACCTGCCCTCGTTCTTCACCGGCCACCTGATCGCCCGCTTCGGCGCGCCGAAGATCATCGGCACCGGTCTGGTGATCCTGGCCTGCGGCGGCGCGGTGGCGCTGAGCGGCATCCAGCTTGAGAATTTCTTCATCGCGCTGATGCTTCTGGGGATGGGTTGGAACTTCGGCTTCATCGGCGCGACCACACTCCTCGCCTCCAGCTACCGGCCCGAGGAAAAGGGCACGATCCAGGGCGTGAACGACTTCGTGGTCTTCGGCGGCGTCACCGCGGCATCGCTGTCGTCGGGCACCCTGATGAACTGTTCG
>JAXMDK010000026.1:0-38229 GCA_046348855.1 Paracoccaceae bacterium
ATCCGGCGCATCGCCCAGCCGGAACGGGTCTAGCCTGGCCAGCGCCGCCACCATCACCTCGGGGTTCGTCAACTTTTCCACGACCGGCTCGGGGTTCTGCGGCAGGGTCTTGCGGGCCGGGGCCGGCACTTTGACGGACAGGCCGAGAAAGCGCACCAGTCCGGCCAGCACCGCCGCATCGCCCAGATCGTCATAGCCGATGTGAAAGGCCGCCTGCCCGCTGGCTTGCAAGGCATGCCGGACCTTGCGCTGAAAGCGGTCCAGCTGTTCCAGATGCGCGGCGAACTCGACCGGATCGAATGCGACCTGAGCCGTGCGCCGCCCCGGCCCGCCCAGCCGCCACTGCCCGGTTTCGCGCGCGATCTTCAGGCTGATGTAGCTGTCCAGCGGATTGCGGCTCAAAACGATCTTGGCGCACTGCGCATCCTGCAGGATCTCGTCCAGGATGCGCGGGTCATGGTCGGGGAAATAGCGAAACCCGTTCAGCCCCGGCTGGCGGCGCAGCAGCGCCAGAAGCGGCCGAGGATCGCGGTCGCGGTCGGCCTGGCTGATGCCGAACAGGTCGGCCCGGTCCGGGTAGGCGATGAAGACCGGGTTGAACGGCTCGCCGTGACAATGCAGGCCCCCGACCCGGTTCAGGCTTTCCTCAAGGAAATTCGAGCCGGTGCGCATGGCGGCGAGCACGACGAACGAGGTGAACGGTTGCGCCAAGCCCCCGTCTCCTCAGCGGACCAGATAGGGCCGGCCGCGCGTCGCGCCGGCGGGCCGCCAGTCGCGGCTGACCGGGAAATCGCCCATCAGCGTCGGCTGCATCCCCTGATTCTTCAGGTTCTGAAGGAACTGGCCGAAGCCGTCCAGCGACACCATCCTTGGTGCCTCGCTCAGCCGGCGGGGCAGGCGCGGGCTGATCTCGTCGATGATGGCCTGAAGGTTCTCCATCGGGTTTTCCAGGAACTCGGCCAGCGTCCAGATGCGCACCCGCGCCTTGACCGGCAAGGACCGCAAGAGCGCCAGATGCGCGGTCTCGACCTGCTGCAACCGCGCGGCTTCGGCCCGCAGCACGGCAAAGCTGTCCTCGCGACAGAACAGCGGGATCGCCCAGCTGCCCGAGATGACCGAGATCTGCGCGTTCGGGTCGGTGGCGATGAAGCGGTTGCAGTCCTGCCGGTCGCGCGGGCTGAACTGGAAACACTGCCGTTCGCCGCGCGTCGCCCAGACGAGATTGGTCAGGAACGCCTTCGGATCATAGTCGCGCAAGGCCGCCGAGGCCGGCAGCGCGCCGTTGAACACCGGCTCGTTCCCGGCAAACTCGACCCCGCCCGGCGCGAACAGATGGCCGTGCACACGCCCGCCCACCGACTTGGCCAGCCAGCCGTCGAAATGTTCAAACAGGTCGGAAAAGCCGTGAAAGACCGAATAGGGCGCGCAGGTCTTGCCGTTTTCGCGGTCCTGCGCCGGGAACCGGCTTTGCATGTAAAGCCCGGCCCGGCCAAAGCGCCGCCGTTCGACCGCCTTGTCGAACAGCCGGTCGATCTTGCCCGGCTGCGGCTCGGCCCTGGCGCCGCCGGCGGTCTCGGCATTCAGGAACGTCTGGTACAGCCGGTCTGCCCGGGGCCAGATCTTGCGGGCCACGAAACAGTCCGACCGGCGCAGAAGCTGCAGGTGATCGTCATAGAATGTGTAGGGCTTGCCCTGCACGTCGAACTTCGACAGCGTCAGCGACCGGCTTTCGATGCGGGTGGCGTAAAGGCGCACCAGCGTCTGGAAATAGCTTTCATCGGGAATCCAGACCCGGCGGAAAAAGCGGTCGAACTCGGCCCGCCGCGGATCGGTCAGGATCGACTGCAGCGTCCGCCGGGTCAGGCACCACCATTGCGACCCCAGATGCGGAACCAGGCCCTGTGGCATGGCGCGACGGACGCCCAGCCGGCGCTGCAGCCGCACATAGCCGTCGAACAGCCGCCGCTGGCTTTGCCAGGCAAAGGGGAAGCGCAGGGTGAACCGTTCCATCGCCAGGCCATCGACGATCCAGGGCACTTCGTCGGTGGTCACGCTTTCGATGAAATCCGTATCGGGGTGGGCGGCAAGATAGTCGGTCAGGTCGGACAGCGGCCGAAGCGGCAGGCACGAGCCCGAGGCGAGATAGGCATGATCCAGCCCCGGATGGGCGCGCAGCAACTGTTCGGCGGCGGCCAGCGTGGCGGCGACCAGCCCGAACGTGCCCCACCGGCAGGCATGGCGCTGCGAAAGGCTGATGTCGGGCACCTCGGCCAGATCGGCGGCAAAGGCCCGCATCTCTGCCGGCCCGACGCGGCTGTCGACATGGACGACGACCGGCGCGCCGGACTGCGCCCAGAACCGCGCGACCTGGGCGGCGCGGTCCAGCGCCGTGTGGCACATCAGGATGATCCCGACACTCATGCCCGCACCCTACGCCCAGTTGCCCTTGGACATCAGCCCCAGAATCTCCATCTGCCGCCAGTTGATGTACTTCTCGCTCCACTTGCACCACAGATCGGTCTGGTCGGGGCTGGCGGCGGCATAGGCGCGATATTCCCGGCTTTGGCCGAAATGCTCGGCGCGCTCCATCTCTTCGGCGACCTTTTCGGCAAAGACCGACAGGAATTTCGCATGCAGCAGGCAGCCCGAGATCATTTCGCCGCCCGCCGTGTCGTAAGTCAGGTTCAGGCTGCGCGGCAGCAGCATGTGGGTCGAATTCACATAGACGAAGCGCCGGTCCCACTTGACCAGCGGGATCTTGTTCAGCGACGGCGCAGCCTCGGGCCGGTCGGCAAAGAAGGCGCGCGCCCGGGGTCCGCCCTGGATCCACAGGTTGCCGTAAAGCTGGTTGCGCGAAATCATGTAGTTGGCGCTGTCGAACCAGCAGGCGATCTCGAACGGGTCCTGGCCTTCGCGGTAGGGCCGGGCGGCGACGGCACCTTTGGGATACATGTCGACCATCATCGCCGGGAAGGATCGCACCGCGTAGCTGTCCAGCCAGTCGGTCAGCGCGTCGATGGGGCGGGTGTCGCAGAAGGGAAAGATCAGGAATTCGTCGATGTCGACGACCAGCGACCAGCGGCCGTGGCGGTAGCGGGCCAGAAGGGCGTTGATCCAGTCGACGCCAAAGCGCGAACTGCTGTAGCTGGCGGTGGCGCGCCAGACCGACACGTCGGGCTGCGCCGCCAGCCACTCGCCGGTGCCATCATCCGAGCCGTTGTCGACGATCAGGAAATGGCCGATGCCGAGCTTGCGGTAATAGTCGAAGAAATAGGGCAGCCGCAGCCGTTCGTTGCGCACCGTGGCCGACAGCGTGACCTGCGCCGCGCCGATCAGGGTCGGATGCACGCGGACCGGGGTCAGTTCGCGCCCCTTGCGCAGGGCGCGGACGCGCAACCTTTTGCGCCGGACCCTCAGCCGGTATCTGTCCCACAGTCGCACCGGGTTCCCCCTGCCGGCCGTTTCGGCCGCCCGTTTTTTCTAGCCAAGAAAATTAAAGACGCAGTTGAAATGCGCTGTCCAGTCGGGCAAGGGCGGCGGCGGGCGTCTTTTGGTGTCTTGGGCGGCCGAAAGGATGGCGCGCGACCAGTCGGCGACCGATCCGGCCGGCAGATAGGTCGGCCAGTCGCCGAGGATTTCGCGCGTCACCGGCAGGTCGGTGGCCAAGACCGGCATGCCGAATGATGCGGCCTCGGCCGCCGGCAGGCCGAAGCCTTCGGCCCGGCTGGGGGCCAGCAGCGCGGTTGCGCCCTGCAACAGCGCGCTGACCGCGCCATCAGGCAGGCCGGGCAAAACCCGGATCGTCGGGCCGATGGCCGGGTCGGTCGCCAGCCGGTCAAACAGATGGGGCGCACCCCAGCCGCGGCGGCCGCAGATGATCAGGCGCGGTATGTCGGCCAGGGGCAGGCTGGCGTGAAAACCGCGCCACACATCCAGCAGAAGCAGGTGATCCTTGCGCGGCTCGACTGTGCCCAGGACCAGGAAATAGCGGCCGGTCAGGTCAAGGCCGGGCGGCAGGAGGGTCGGGTCTGACCGGGCCGGCGCTACACCCAGCGGCACCGCCTGCACGATGGGCCGCCGCCCCTGCACACGACGGGCAATCGCCGCCCCCGCCGCCTGTGACGGGCAAAGCACCAGATCGGCATAACGCAGGGTCGCATCCAACGCCGCGCGAAAGCGGGCGGGCGCGCCGGGTCCAGACCAGTCGGGATGGTCGAGCGGGATCGTGTCGTGGATCATGACCACGATCTTCACTCCTGCCGCAGACAGGCGGCGAAACAACTGCTCGTCCAGGTTGGTGTGGCCGACCGCGACCCAACCGGCCCCCGGACAGGCCGTCCGCAGCCACGATGCCAGCCGCCGTTCGGGCAGCACCGCCTGTGCGCGCTGGCGCAGCGCGGCCTCAAGCGCCGGTTGCCGTCGATGCCGGGCCACGAAGCGGGCAACGGGACCGGTCGGCGGCAGGGGCTCGCCCGCGATCCAGCCCGCCAGCGACTGCCCGCCGGCGCGGTCCAGCACCAGCCAGCCGAAGGCCGTCCGGCACAGGAAGTAGACCGGCCGCTCCGCTTGGCAAAAGGCCCGCAGATAGGCCAGTTCGACCCGGTCGATGCCGGTCAGCGGGCCGCCATCCGCGCGCTGCACCAACCGGGTGATGTCAAGGCACAGGGCGCGCGGCGCCTCAGCGTTCATAGTGCCCGGTCTGGTGCCAACGCCAGGCGTCGGCGATCATGTCGGCCATCGTCGACCGCGCGGGCCGCCATCCCAGTTCGCGCACCGCCCGGTCCGACCCGCAGACCAGCGCCACCGCGTCGCCCGCCCGCCGGTCACCATAGATCACCGGCACCTCGCGGTTGGTCACCAGACGCGACTGGTCGATCACCTCGCGCACCGAAAAGCCCTTGCCGGTTCCCAGACAGAAGACCTGCGGCGGCTTGCCGGTCCGCAGCCAGTCCAACCCCTTCACATGGGCCTCGACCAGATCCATCACATGGACATAGTCGCGCACGCAGGTTCCGTCGGCGGTCGGATAGTCGGTCCCGAACACGGTCAGGGCCGGGCGCTTGCCCGCCACCGCATCCAGCATCAGCGGCACCAGATGGGTTTCCGGCCGGTGATGTTCACCGACCTCGCCTTCGGGGTCGGCGCCTGCGACGTTGAAATAGCGGAAGATCACCGGCCGCAGCCCGTGGGCGACGGCGAAATCGCCCAGCATCTGCTCGATCGCCAGCTTGGACTTGCCATAGGCGTTGATCGGCGCCTGCGGGGTATTTTCGTCCAGCACCACCCCGTCCTGATCGCCATAGGTCGCGCAGGTCGAGGAAAAGACGAAATCCAGGCATCCGGCCGCCACCGCCGCCTCGATCAGCGTCAGAGACGACAGGACGTTGGCCCGCCAGTAGGTTCCCGGATCGCGCATCGCGTCGCCGACCAGCGACAGGGCGGCGAAATGCATCACCGCATCGGGTTTCCAGCGGGCGAACACTTCATCCAGCCGCGCCCGGTCGGCCAGCTCGCCACGTTCAAACGGGCCGAACTTCACCGCATCTTGCCAGCCGGTCACCAGGCTGTCGTAGGTGACCGGCAGGTAACCGGCGCGCTTCAGCACCTTGCAGGCGTGCGAGCCGATGTAGCCGGCGCCCCCGGTCACCAGGACGGTTCGGGTCATGGTGCCTTACTCGGCCGCCTTGCGCATCGCGGTCATCTCGACCAGGAACTGCTCGAATTCGTCGCGCAGTTCCGGGCGCGCCAGCCCGAAGGCCACCGTCGCCTGCAGGAACCCGGCCTTCGATCCGCAGTCGAACCGCTGGCCGCGGAAGCGATAGCCATAGACATTGTCCGAGGCGGTGATTTCCCGGGCGATCGCGTCGGTCAGCTGGATCTCGCCGCCGGCGCCCTGCTGCTTGGCCTCGAGGTTGCGCAGCACCTGCGGCGACAGGATGTAGCGGCCGATGACCGCAAGGTTCGAGGGCGCTTCGGATGCCTTGGGCTTTTCGACCATGCCCTTGACCGAGACCAGCGACCCCATATCCTCGCGGATGTCGAGCACGCCGTAGGACGACGCCTTGTCGGCCGGCACTTCCATCGCCGCTACCATGTTGCCGCCGGTTTCGGCATAGGCCTCGACCATCTGCTGCAGGCAGGGCTTTTCCGCCGCGATCACGTCGTCGGGCAGAAGAACGGCAAAGGGTTCATCGCCGATCAGGCGGCTGGCGCACCAGACCGCATGGCCAAGGCCAAGCGCCTTGTGCTGGCGGACATAGGCGATGGCGCCCGAATCCATGTTGGTGGCCTGAAGGACGCTCAGGAGATCCTTCTTGCCGGCGCGGGTCAGGTTGGCCTCAAGCTCGTGGGCGTGGTCGAAGTAATCCTCGAGCGCGCCCTTGCCGCGCGACGTGACGAAGATGAATTCCTCGATCCCGGCGGCGCGGGCCTCGTCGATGGCATACTGGATCAGCGGCCGGTCGACGAGGGTCATGATCTCCTTGGGAATGGATTTGGTCGCAGGCAGGAACCGGGTTCCAAGACCCGCCACCGGGAAAATCGCTTTCGAGACCTTGCGTGTCATTCAGGCACCCTGACTATTTCGGTCCGTCCGAGGACAGTGTTTATCGCTTCTAGGCTCATGCAGCTTGTCCAGCAAGAGCAGGACCAGCATACGGCGCGCGCATCCGACCGCAGGGGGAATTTCACGCCCGAATGCACCACCCTTGCCATTTTAGTTTACTTTGTGGAAACCGTGGAGTCAGGAATTCCCGAACCCGTCGCTGAATCTTGCCGACTCGCGCCGCAGGCGGGCAGAGAACCGCCAATAGCGGAACAGCGGGTCGCACCGGTCGGATTTTCCGAACAGTCCGCCGGTCTGAAGCCAGAATCCTTCGTCGGTAAAACGCTGCCGGTGAAAAAGCGCGGTGGGGCTGAACAGGAACAACCGGACGACCTGGCCGGCGGCAGCATGCCGCGCCGCCTCGCGGCTCAGCCCCGCCCGCTGCCAGCCGCGTCCGGCCAGAACCACGGTCTTGCGCGCGACCGCCGGGAAGGGTGCGAAGGCGTTCCCGGCCGGGCGCAGCGGCACCAGCGGCGACAGTGGCCGCGCCCGGCCCTCGGCCAGACCGGTGCGCAGGGTGGCCAGCAGCCGGCCGGCCTCGGCGCGCGTCAGCTTCCGGGCGGCGACCAGCCGGTCGAGCTTCGCTGTCTGCTCCGCGACAAGATCAGTGCAAACCCGGTCGATCTCCGGTCCGGTCGCGCCGTGGCGGCGCAGGGTGATGGCGGTGCTTGCGCCGATCATCGTCAGGTCGCGCGGCATCCGGTCGGCATGGCGCAGGTCGCTGGCCGCCTTGCGGTGATGCACGCGGGCCTCGGGCACGATGGCCGTGACCGCGCCGCGCCCGGCCAGCCGCAGGTTCAGTTCGGTCTCATCAAGATAATAGTGCAGTTCCGGGTCGAAACCGCCCATCTCCAACAGGGTCCGGCGGCGGTAGGCGCAGTTGACGCCCTTGATTTCAATGGCCTTACCGGGGCTGGCGCGATGCAGGCCTGTTTCGTCCCCGCCGATGGGCAGGGGTCCGGTTTCCAGAAGCCGGCCGACGGTTCCGCCGGACCACTGCAAGGTAATTCCGTTGGTCCCGACGACGAAGCCGCCGGCCGCCGTGACCTCGGGGTTGGAGAAAGGCGCGGTCAGGTGGCGCAGCCACTGCGGCTCGGGCACCGCGTCGTCGTCGGTAAAGGCGACGATCTCGCCGGCGGCAGCGCAAATCCCGGCGTTGCGGGCGGCGGCGATGTTGGCCTCGTCGAAGGCCACGGTCCTGACCGGAAACCGGCGCGCGACGGCCAGGCCAGCGGGGTCGGCCACGACGATGACCTCGAGCGCCGGGTGGTCCATCTGCGACAGGCCCAGAAGGCAGCGGCGCAGCGGGCCGGGCCGGTGGCGTGACACGACGATCACGCTGACCGGCAGCGGCTGGCTCATGCCATCCCCATGTCCGCCATCATCGCCTCGATCCGGGCGACGTCCTGCGGATTGTTCAGTTCCCAGAACTGGCGGCCGCGCGCCTCGACCTCGACGCACAGGACCTGCCGGCCATGTTCCAGGAACCGCAACTGCTCCAGCCCCTCCAGGGTCTCCAGCGGGCCGACCGGCCAGGAAGCGTAGGATTTCAGCGCCTCGGGCCGGTAGGCATAGACGCCGACGTGATGAAAGACCGGCGTATCTTCGCCGTCGGCATAGGTCCGGCCGGTATAGGGAATCACTTCCTTGGAAAAATAGAGCGCCCGCCCGCCTTCGCCGAAGACCGCCGTGGTGCCGCCGACCCGGCCGTTGCGGCGGTCGTCGAGAAAACCGTTCAGCGCCCGACCATCGCAGCGGAGGACCGGGGTCGCCACCTCGGCGTCGGGACGGGCGCGCAGGCCCTTGACCAGATCCTCGACGAACCAGGCGGGCGTCAAGGGCGCGTCGCCCTGCAGGTTGACGACGATCTCATGCCCCCAGCCCAGCACCGCCTGCGCCTCGGCGCAGCGTTCGGTGCCGTTGCGGCAGGCTTCCGATGTCATCACCACCTCGGCCCCGAACCCTTCGGCGTGGGCGCGGATGCGCTCGTCATCGGTGGCGACCACCACCCGGTCGGCGCCGCGCACTTGCCGGGCGGCCTCCCAACTGCGGCGGATCAGGCTGTGGGCCTGCCCGCCGGCGCCCTTCAGTTCGACCAGCGGCTTGCCCGGATAGCGGGTCGAGGCATAGCGGGCGGGAATGACGATCAGGACGGACACTATTTCACCAGAAGGACGCCAGGGGCGAAGGCGATGAAGAAGGGATTCTCAAAGCCGGGCTTGCCGTAGGTGAAGGGCGCGTGATCGTCGAACCGGACCATCTCGCCGCCGGCGCCGCGCAGGATCGCGTCACCCGCCGCCGTATCCCATTCCATCGTGCGGCCCAGCCTTGGGTAAAGGTCGGCCTCGCCCGCCGCGACCAGACAGAATTTCAGCGACGATCCGGCGCTGGTCATGTCGCGCACCGCATACTGGGCGATATAGTCGTCGGTCGCCTGGTCGCGGTGCGACTTCGATGCGACGACCATCAGCGCGCGGTTGTCGGGAACCGACACCGACAGATGGCGCAGGTGGCCGGGATGGTCACGGTCGAAAGGCCCGGTCTCCTCGACCGCGCGGCCATCGGCCAGGGTGTAGAACAGCCGGCCCTTGGCGGGGGCATAGACCACCCCGCGCAGCGGCACGCCATCTTCGACATAGGCGATGTTGACGGTGAAATCGCCGCGCCGCTGCACGAACTCCTTGGTGCCGTCCAGCGGATCGACGATCAGGAAGGTCGAGACGCGCTGCGCATGGCTGGCCGCCTGTTCCTCGGTCACGATCGGCAGGCGGGGGAAATGTTCGGCCAGCCCTTCGGAAATCAGCGCGTCGGCGGCCTCGTCGGCCTCGGTCACCGGGCTGGCGTCGGACTTGGCGCGCACCTCGAAATCCGGTGCGCCATAGACCTCCATGATCCGGTCGCCGGCGGCCAGCGCCAGCCAGCGCATGACGTGTGACAGATGCTCAAAATCCACGTTCTTTCCCCCGCGCGAAGCCGAAGTTGATCCCTCGGAGAGGCACCCTTATGATAGTTGCTAAGGAAACGGCAAGAAGTCCGTAATTACAATGGTGTCTCAACCAGCGGATCGGGCATGTTCAGGATCGAGACGAAGCGCCGGACCCGGCTGACCGCCGCACTCGAAATGTGCGAGGTCACCTATCACGCCACCGTCCGCTCGGCGCGCGGCAACCAGTCGAACGCCCTGTTCGGGCTGATGATGAACGTGGTGTTCATCGGCCTCTTCATCCTGACGCTCTACATCACCATGACGATCATGGGGATGAAATCGAACCAGTTCCGCGGCGATTTCGTGCTGTTCCTGATGACCGGGGTCATGTCCTACATGACCTACAACAAGACGATGCGCGCCGTTTACGGGGCCGAAGGTCCGACATCGGCGATGATGATGCATGCGCCGATGAACACGATCGTCGCCATCGCCTCGGCGGCGCTCAGCGCGCTTTACACGCAGATGTTCGCGGTCATCGTCGTGCTGTTCATCTATCATGTCGGCTTCAAGCCGCTGGAAATCGCCAACCCCAGCTTCGCGCTGTTCATGATGCTGTCGGCCTGGATCTTCGGCATCTCGACCGGGCTGGTCCTGATGGCGATCAAGCCCTGGGCGCCAAAGCTCGCGCCGATCATGATGCTGATCGTGGCGCGGGTGAACATTTTCGCCTCGGGCAAGATGGTGGTGGGCAATGCGCTCAGCTTTTCCCTGCTCAAGTTCTTCGACTGGAACCCGCTATTCCATGTCATCGACCAGATGCGCGGGGCGATCTTCCTGAACTACAGCCCGCGTAATTCCAACGTGCCCTACATCTACGAAGTGTCGTTCGCCCTGTTCGTGCTGGGGATGATGGGTGAATTCTTCAGCCGCAGGCATGTGTCGAAGAGCTGGTTCGCGCACTAACCCCGCCAGCGCAGGGCCGCGATGAAGAACCCGTCCATGCCACCCAGATCCGGCCAATAGTCGGGGCGCAGGCGCAGGCCGCCGGCGGGACCGATCCAACCCGGCTCGACGCCGGCAAGACCGACTGCGGCCGGGTCCGACTCCAGCCCCGGATGGCGCTCCAGCGCCGCGGCAAGCTGGCGCTCGCCCTCGTCGGGCAGAAGCGAGCAAGTGGCAAAGACCAGCCGGCCGCCCGGCTTCAAAAAGCCCACCGCGCGATTGAACAGCGCCGACTGCAGGGCGAAGATGTCCTTCAGCCCGTCGGCCTCGCGGACGAAGGGCAGGTCGGGATGGCGGCGGATGGTGCCGGTGGCGGAACAGGGCGCGTCCAGCAGCACCGCGTCGAAGGGCCGGTCCGGTTGCCAGTCCAGCGCATCGGCGACGACAGTCCGGGCCGACAGGCGGCAGCGTTTCAGGTTCTCGTCCAGTTGCGCCATGCGGCTTGCCGACACATCCAGCGCCGTCACCTCGGCGCCGGCGGCCGCCAGTTGCAGGGTCTTGCCGCCGGGCGCGGCGCACAGGTCCAGCACCCGCTCGCCCGGTTGCGGGCGCAAGGCCCGCGCAGCCAGCGCCGCCGCCGCGTCCTGCACCCACCAGTCGCCCTCGGCGAATCCCGGAAGGTCTGACAGCTGCGCGCCAGCCCCGAGCCGCACCGATCCGGTGGGCAACAGCCGGGCGTCAAGGCGCGCGGCCAGACCCGCCCCATCGCCATCGCGGGGCGTCAGGTCGACCGGCGCGCCCCTGGCATGGGCAGCCTCGATCGCCAGCGTCGCCGCCTTGCCCCAGGCCGCCATCAGCCGGCCGCGCAGCCATCCCGGCAGCGGCTGTGGTGGCAGTGCGGCCATCTGCGCCGGATCGGTCTCGGCCACCCGGCGCAGCACGGCGTTGACCATGCCGGTGAAGCCTTCGGTCTTGCGGCCGGCGGCGCGGGTGATCGCCACCGCATCATGGACGACCGCATGGGCGGGCGCGGATTCGGCCAGCATTTCGGTCGCCGCCACCCGCAAGAGCGCCCGGACGAAGGCCGGCGGCGGCTTGCGCAGGTAGGGCGCCAGCACCCGGTCGACCTGCGACAGCCGGCGCAGCGTCGACAGCGCCAGCCTTTGCGCCCGCGCCCGGTCGGCCGGCGCCAGATCGGCGACCGCGCCGGCGGCCAGCTGGTCGTTCATCGGGCGGCGCAACTCGGTCACGCCCTGCACCAGCCGCGCCGCAGCCGTCCTTGCGCCGGTTCCCGATTGCATCGCCGCCTCGATCCGCTTGCCTCTGACCGATCCGGGCCTATATCAGGGCAGGCGTGCGCACAAGCAAAGCCCCCAACATCGCCCCGAGACCGTCATGACCGACATCCCAGCCAACGACCTGCCGCCCGCCGCCCAACGCGCCCTGGCCGAGGCAGCCGAACGGCGCCGCCAGGCCGCCGCACCGGCCCTGCCGCCGGAACTGGGCGGCCGCGACGGGCCCGAGCCGGTGCGCTTCGGCGACTGGGAAAAGAAGGGGATCGCGGTCGACTTCTGAACCGGCCGCCGCCCGGATCACAGGCCCAGAACGTCGGCCATGTCATATTCGCCCGGGTTCCGGTGCTGCCCCCACAGCGCGGCCTTGATCGCGCCGCGGGCAAAGATCGCCCGGTCGGTGGCCACATGGCGCAGGATGATCCGTTCGCCGTCGGCGGCAAAGATCACGTCATGCTCGCCGACGATGTCACCGCCCCGGATCGCCGAAAAGCCGATGTTGCCCCTGGTGCGGGCGCCGGTGATCCCGTCGCGGCCGCTGTCGCTGTGACCTTCCAGCGCGATGCCGCGCCCCTCGGCCGCCGCATGCCCCAGCATCAGCGCCGTTCCCGACGGCGCGTCGACTTTCATCCGGTGGTGCGCCTCGACGATCTCGATGTCCCAGTCGGCATCCAGCGCCTCGGCGACCTTGCGGGTCAGCCGCGCCAGAAGATTGACGCCCAGGCTCATGTTGCCGGCGCGGATGATGACGGCGTGGCGGGCGGCGGCGGCGATCCGCGCCAGGTGCGTGGCTTCCAGCCCGGTGGTGCCGATCACATGGACGGCGCGGGCCTGCGCGGCAAGGGCCGCAAATTCCACGGTGGCGGCGGGCGCGGTAAAGTCGATGACCGCCTGCGCCCGGGCGAAGGCCTCCAGCGGATCGTCGGTCACCAGAACCCCGGCGGCCGCGCCGCCCATCGCCAGCCCGATGTCCTGGCCAATCCAGGCATGGCCCGCCCGTTCGACCGCCCCGGCCAGCCGGACGCGATCCGACCCGAGAATCATCGTGACCAGCATCCGCCCCATGCGTCCCGAGGCGCCGGTGACGACAATGCCCGGAAGGTCTTGGGTCTGGGTCATGCGCGCTCTCCCGCTGGTCGGCATTCCTTAGCCGGTCCGCCCGGCTTTGGCAAAGGGCGTTGCGGCAGGCGCGGGCATGGCCTACATGGTGCGCATGTCACAAAGCCGTTTCTCCCAGGGTCAGGGCCCGTCGCAACGCCAGCTTCGCGTGGGCGAGCTGATCCGCCATACCCTGTCGGAAGTCCTGGCGCGCGGCGACGTGCATGACCCCGAGTTGCAGCGGTTCTCGATCACGGTGGGCGAAGTGCGGGCCTCGCCCGACCTGAAGGTGGCGACCGCCTTCGTCCTGCCGCTGGGCGGCGCCGGCGCCGAACAGGCGCTGGCGGCACTGCGGCGCAACAAGGGCGAATTGCGGCGGCTGGTCGCCAAGGCGATGACGCTGAAATTCGCGCCGGAACTGCGGTTCCAGCTGGACGAGACCTTTGACCGGCTGGACGAAACCCGCCGCCTGTTCGCCGACGAACGGGTACGGCGCGACGTCGAGCGCGGCGAGAACGGCGATGACACGCTGGACTAAGGTAGGGCTGGCCCTCGGCCTTCTGACGATCTGCGGTCCGGTCCGGGCCGAAACCTGTCGCCAGATGCAGTTCGACGGCCAGGATTTCAGCGTGTGCGAGGCCAAGGCCGGCGCCGACCTGCGGCTGTTCCTGAACGGGGCGGACGGCACGGTCCTCGGCAGTTTCGACGCGGTCAGCGCGATCCTGGCCGCCGAAGGCCGCCGGCTCGCCTTTGCGATGAATGCCGGGATGTATCACCCCGATCGCCGGCCGGTCGGGCTTTACGTCGAAAAGGGCCAGGAAATCGCCGCGCTTCAGCGGCGGGCCGGGCCGGGCAACTTCGGCCTGCAGCCGAACGGGGTCTTCTGCATCCGCCGCGACGGGTTCCAGGTGACCGAAACGCTGGCCTTCGACGCCAGCCGCCCCGACTGCCTGTTCGCCACCCAGTCCGGGCCGATGCTGGTCATCGGCGGCAAGCTGCATCCGAAGTTCCAGGCCGATTCCGAAGCGGTCAACATCCGCAACGGCGTCGGCGTGTCGGCCGACGGCAAGACCGCCTATTTCGCGATTTCCGACGGGCTGGTGAACTTCGAGACCTTCGCGCGGCTGTTCCGCGACGGGCTGAAGGCGCCGGACGCGCTGTTCCTGGACGGAACCATCTCGCGGCTCTATGCCCCCGACCTGGGGCGCAACGACTTCGGCTTTCAGATGGGCCCGATCGTCGGGCTGGTGGTCCCGGCCGGCTGAAGGCTGGTAACGGGACGCAACGGATTTTCAGGACAGAACGATGGGACGCAAGAAGGGACGCGACATTTCCGGCTGGCTGGTGGTTGACAAGCCGGCGGGCATCACCTCGACCGCAGTGGCCGCCAAGGTCCGCTGGGCGTTCGACGCGAAGAAGGCCGGGCATGCCGGCACACTCGACCCGGCCGCGACCGGCGTCCTGGCGGTGGCGCTGGGCGAGGCGACGAAAACCGTGGCCCATGTCACCGACGCGCTGAAATGCTACCGCTTCGCCGTCCGGCTGGGCGCCGCGACCACCACCGACGACGCCGAAGGCGAGGTCATCGCCCGGTCGGACCTGCGCCCCGACGACGATACGGTCCGCGCCGCGCTGGCCGGCTTTCGCGGCGACATAATGCAGGTGCCGCCGCAATTCTCGGCAGTCAAGGTCGACGGCGCGCGCGCCTATGACCTGGCGCGCGAGGGCGAACAACTGGATTTGGTGGCGCGGGAACTGTGGGTCGAAAGCCTTGACCTGATTGACCGGCCGGACCGCGATACCCTGCTTTTAGAAATGGTCTGCGGCAAGGGTGGCTATGTGCGCGCCATCGCCCGCGATCTCGGCCGGGCTCTGGGTTGTCTGGGCCATGTCCTGTGGCTTCGCCGCGAATGGTCGGGGCCGTTCACCGCCAAAAATGGCGTTTCGATGGAGCAGATCCAGGCCTTGGCGCGGACCGAGGCGCTGGAGGCGCTGCTTCTGCCCCTGGAAGTGGGGCTGGCGGGGCTGACCGAAGTGCGCGCCAGCGCCGAAGGGGCGGCGCGGCTGAAGAACGGCAATCCGGGGCAGGTGCTGACCGGAGCGGATTTCGGCGAGGAGGTCTGGGTCAGCTATCAGGGCCGTCCGGTCGCCATCGGCAGCTATCGCGGCGGCGAAGTTCACCCCGGCCGCGTCTTCAATCTCTGATCTCAGACCGCCATCGTCGCCTGCACCGCCCGGCGCCAGCGGGCATATCTGGCGGTGCGCGTTGCGGCGTCCATCGCCGGATCGAAACGCCGGTCGCGCGCCCAGGTGCGGGCAAACCCCTCGGCATCCGGGTAAAGCCCGGCCTGCATCCCGGCCAGCCAGGCCGCGCCCAGCGCGGTGGTTTCCGTGACCTTCGGCCGGTCGACCGGCGCGTCGATGATGTCGGCCAGGAACTGCATCGTCCAGTCCGACGCCACCATGCCGCCATCGACGCGCAGAACGCCATCGGCCGCGCCGGCCCAGTCGGCGCGCATCGCCTCGAGCAGGTCGCGGGTCTGGAAGCCGACGCTTTCCAGCGCCGCCCGGGCAAGCTCGCCTGGGCCGGAATTGCGGGTCAGGCCAAAGATCGCCCCCCGGCAATCGGCGTTCCAGTAGGGCGCGCCCAGCCCGGTGAAGGCCGGCACCAACACCAGGTCCTGGCCGGGATCGGCGGCCTCGGCCATGGGCTGGGTATCCTGTGCTGTGCGAATGATCTTCAGCCCGTCGCGCAGCCATTGAACCACTGCCCCAGCGATGAAGATCGACCCTTCCAGCGCATAGGTCGTGCGCCCGCCCAGCCGGTAGGCGATGGTCCCCAAGAGCCGGTTGCCGCTTTCCACCAGCGTCTCGCCGGTGTTCAGAAGTGCAAAGCAGCCGGTTCCGTAGGTCGATTTCATCATGCCGGGGGCAAAGCAGGCCTGGCCGATGGTCGCCGCCTGCTGGTCGCCCGCCACGCCGAGGATCGGGATCGGCCGGCCGAACAGATCGGCGCGGGTCAGGCCGAAATCGGCGGCGCAGTCACGCACCTCGGGCAGCAGGGACGCGGGAATGTCCAGCAGGCGCAGGATGTCCTGATCCCAGGCATTGTCGCGGATATTGAACAGCAGGGTGCGCGCGGCATTGGTCGCGTCGGTGGCGTGGACTGCGCCCCCGGTCAGCCGCCAGATCAGGAAACTGTCGATGGTGCCGAACAAAAGCTCGCCGCGTTCGGCCCGCGCCCGGGCGCCCGGCACATTGTCCAGAAGCCAGGCGAGCTTGGTGCCCGAAAAATAGGGGTCGAGCAGCAGGCCGGTCCTGCGCGTCACCATCGGTTCGTGGCCTTCGGCCTTCAGCCGGGCGCAGAGGTCGGCGGTGCGGCGGTCCTGCCAGACGATGGCGCGGTGGATCGGCTCGCCGGTCGCGCGGTCCCAGACCAGCGTCGTTTCGCGCTGGTTGGTGATGCCGATGGCTGCGACATCGGCGGCGGTAATGCCGGCGCGGTCAATGGCGCCGCGCACCGTGGCGGTCACGCTGGCCCAGATGTCCTCGGGGTCATGCTCGACCCAGCCCGACGCCGGGAAATGCTGGGCGAATTCCTGCTGGGCGCTGGCCTTCAGCTGCATATCGCGGTCAAAGACGATGGCCCGCGACGAGGTGGTGCCCTGGTCGATGGCGACGACATGGGTCATGCGCGCGCGCCTTCGGCCTGCATCCAGTCGTCCAGCACCCGGATCTCGTCAGCCTGCATCCGCAGCCCCAGCTTCGACCGGCGCCAGACCACATCCTCGGCGGTGCGGGCGAATTCGCGCGTCATCAGCCAGCGCACCTCGCGTTCGGTCAGGCCGGCCGCGAAGGCCTGCCCCAGATCGGCCAGCGACCGCGCCTGCCCCAGCATCGCCGGCGCCTCGGTGCCATAGGCGCGGGTCAGGCGCCGGCAGGTGTAGGCGTCAAGAAACGGGTAGCGCAGCTTCAGTTCCCGGATCAGGCGGGGGACGTCTTCCACCGGAAAGTCGCCGCCCGCCAGGGGCACACCCGCCGTCCAGTCGCCACGCTCGGGGCTGAGGTAGGGCGCGACCTTGTCCAGCGCCGCCTCGGACAGCTTGCGGTAGGTGGTGATCTTGCCGCCGAATACCGACAGGATCGGCGGCCCGGCGGTATCGAGCGACAGGACATAGTCGCGCGTCGCCGCCTGGGCCGATTTGGCGCCATCGTTGTACAGCGGCCGCACCCCCGAATAGGTCCAGACCACATCCTCGCGCCGCACCGGCTTGCGGAAATACTGGCTGGCGAAAGCGCACAGATAATCCTGTTCGGCGTCGGTGCAGACCGGCCCGGCGGGATCGGAGCCATGATCCATGTCGGTCGTGCCGATCAGGGTGAAATCTTCCTCATGGGGGATGGCAAAGATGATGCGGTATCCTCCCCCTTGGAAGAAATAGCACTTGCCGTGATCGAACAGCTTTCTTGTGACGATGTGGCTGCCCCTGACCAGCCGGATCGATTCCTTCGTGTCGACATGGGCGATGCCGCGCACCACCTGTTCGACCCAGGGCCCGCCGGCATTGACCAACACCTTGGCGCGAAAGGTCTCGGTCGCCTCGCCGCGCACCACCGTCACCCGCCAGTGATCGCCGTCGCGCATCGCGGCGGTGACGCGGGCGCGGGTCATGACAAGGGCGCCGCGCTCGGCGGCATCGCGGGCGTTCAGTGCGACCAGGCGCGCATCCTCGACCCAGCAGTCGGAATATTCGTAGGCACGGCGGAACTTGGGGTTCAGCGGCTGGCCGGCGGGGTCCTGGGCCAGATCCAGCGTCGTGGTTCCGGGCAATATCCGCCGGCCGCCGAGATGATCGTAGAGGAACAGGCCCAGCCGAATCAGCCAGGCCGGCCGGCGCCCCTTCATCCAGGGCATGAAGCGGTTCAACAGGTGCGATGTCGGCGTCTCGCCCTCGAACCGCATGTCGGGGTGGTAGGGCAGGACGAAACGCATCGGCCAGGAAATATGCGGCATGGCCCGCAGCAGCACCTCGCGTTCGACCAGCGCCTTGCGGACCAGGCCGAACTCGAAATATTCCAGATAGCGCAACCCGCCGTGAAACAGCTTGGTCGAGGCCGACGAGGTGGCCGAGGCGAGATCGCCCATTTCCGCCAGCGCCACCGACAGGCCGCGCCCGGCGGCGTCGCGGGCGATGCCGCAGCCATTGATGCCGCCGCCGATGACGAACACGTCGAATAGCCTGTCCGAATCCATGACCCACCTGAAGAATGCCGCGCCAATTGAACGGGCGATAGCGCGAACTGTCAAAGAAAATGTTCGCCAATGTTCGTTTATGCTTCCAAAATGTCACGCAATTGGTAGATTCGCGTGAAAAGGAACCCAGATGGCCCGCAGCCTGCGACAAAGCGACATTCTCGACCTGGCCCGTGCCGAAGGCCGGGTGATGGTCGAGGATCTGGCCCAGCGCTTTGGCGTGACCCTGCAGACCATCCGCCGCGACCTGGGCGAACTGGCCGACGAAGGCCGGCTGGACCGAGTGCATGGCGGGGCGATCCTGAAGGCGGGGGTGGCCAATATCGGCTATGCCGAACGGCGCAGCATGAACGCCACGGCCAAGGCCGCCATCGCCCGCATCTGCGCGGCGGCGATCCCCGACAATTCGTCGCTGTTTCTCAACATCGGCACCACGACCGAGGCGGTGGCCCGCGCCCTTCTCGGCCATCGCAACCTGACGGTGGTGACCAACAACCTGAACGTCGCCAACATCCTGGCGACCAGCGACAGCTGCGACGTGATCGTCGCCGGCGGCATGTTGCGGCGGTCGGACGGCGGTCTGGTGGGCGACCTGACCAGCGAGGCGGTCCAGACCTTCAAGGTCGACTTCGCGGTGATCGGCACCTCGGCGCTGGACGAGGATGGCGACCTCCTGGATTTCGACAGCCAGGAGGTCCGCGTCAGCCGCGCCATCCTGCGCCAGTCGCGGCAGGCGTTCCTGGTGGCCGACCATTCCAAGCTCAGCCGCGCCGCGCCGGTCAGGATCGCCTCGCTCGGCGACCTGACGGCGATCTTCACCGACCGCCCCCTGCCCGACCGGCTGGCCGCCCGCTGTGTCGAATGGGGCACACGTGTGCATCTGCCGGCCTGATTGGCGCGGGTTGCCGCCGGTATCGGCCAGCCTTCATTGAGCTTTTGCAATTCTGATGTTACCCTTGGTTCAGGCCCGGCGCCGGGGCAGGGATCGGCGTGCAGCACAGGAGGACAATGATCTGTCCAGTCTCCATGAAGCAGCCCCCTCGGCGGCTGCGCGGGCGGTGCCGATGATGGCACGGCCTTCCGATGGGCAAAGCGAGGCTCTGCTTGCCCGCATTCTTTCCTCCCTCGATGACGACAAGGCGGAAAACGTGGTCACGATCGACCTGCGCGGGCGTTCGTCCGTCGCGGATTACATGGTCGTCTGCTCGGGCCGCTCGTCGCGCCAGGTCGCGGCCATTGCCGAAAAGCTGGTCCAGCGACTGAAGGACGACCTGGGCCGCAACTCGAAGATCGAAGGCAAGGACCAGGGCGACTGGGTGCTGATCGACACGTCGGACGTGATCGTCCATGTGTTCCGCCCGGAAGTCCGCGAATTCTACCAGCTTGAAAAGATGTGGATGCCGGCCGGCGCGGCGATGCAGGCGGCCAAGACCATCTGATGAAGGTCAGCATCGTGGCCGTGGGGCGGCTGAGGGCCGGGCCCGAGCATGAGCTGATCTCCGACTATCTGCACAGGTTCGACCGCACCGGGCGGGCGCTTGGCCTCGGGCCGGCGAAGCTCATCGAGGTCGAGGACAAGAAGAACCTCGGCATGGCGGCCGAGGCCGAACTTCTGGCGCGGGCGATTCCCTCCGGTGCGCTGGTGGTGGCGCTGGACGAACGGGGGCAGGTGCAATCCTCGCCCGAGTTCGCCGCCGCCCTGGCGGGCTGGCGCGACGGCGGGCGGCAGGAGGTGGCCTTCGTGATCGGCGGCGCCGACGGCATCCTGCCCGCCCTGCGCGACCGGGCCGACGCGCTTTTTTCGTTCGGGCGCATGGTCTGGCCGCACATGCTGGTGCGGGCGATGCTGGCCGAACAGCTCTACCGGGCGGCGTCGATCCTGGCCGGCGCGCCTTATCACCGCAGCTAGATCGCAGTCGCATCACTTGGAATCGGCACCAGCGAGCGAGCGCGAGGCCAGTGCCTCGCGCGACAGGCGACCGGCCGACGTTGCCCTAGCCGTGCGCCCGGCGCACGGCCAGCCCCCGCCCCCCGGGCGGCGAGGGCTTCGCCCCCACCGGGGCGGGCGCTGTCGGTGCACGAACGTCCGGTCCAGCGGAACACCCCTTGGCCTGCGCTTCCGCTACGGCCAACGGACCGGGTGACGCGCCACCGGCGCGTCCCCCGGTCGGTCCGGGCAGTGCGCCCCACGATACTTCGAGTTAATGTGATCTTGCTCTGAGCGGGAACCCGGTGGCCCCGGCCAAGCCCGGTTGCCGGCGGACAGCCCACGGCATAGAAGGGGCGCGTCCCGACGCAGGAGTGCCCGATGCCCCGCCCCAAACCCGTAGTCCTGTGCATTCTCGACGGCTGGGGCTACCGGGCCGACAGCACCGCCAATGCCGTCGCGCTGGCCGAAACGCCGGCCTGGGACCGGATCATCGCCACCTGCCCGCACGCGCTTCTGGTCACGCACGGGCCGGACGTCGGCCTGCCTTCGGGGCAGATGGGCAATTCCGAGGTCGGCCATACCAACATCGGCGCCGGGCGGGTGGTGGCGATGGACCTCGGCCAGATCGACCTGGCGATCGAGGATCGCAGCTTCTTTTCCAACGCCGCGATCGTCGCCTTTGCACAGACGCTGAAGGCCTCGGGCGGGACTGCGCACCTGATGGGCGTCATTTCCAACGGCGGCGTGCATGGCCATATCGACCATGTGATCGCTGCCGCGCAGGCACTGACGGCGATGGGCGTGCCGGTCGCGCTGCATGCCGTGACCGACGGGCGCGACGTCGCACCCTCGTCGGCGGCGGGCTTCATCGCCGATCTGGTGCGGCGCCTGCCGCAAGGCGCGCGCGTGGCGACGGTTTCCGGGCGCTACTACGCGATGGACCGTGACAACCGCTGGGACCGGGTGGCCAAAGCCTATGCGGCGATGGTCGGGGCCGAGGGCCTACCTTCGGCAGATGCCGCCAGCGCCGTCGCCGAAGCCTATGCGCGGGGCGAGACCGACGAATTCATCCTGCCCACCGTGCTCGCGGGCTACGGCGGCGCGCACGACGGCGACGGGTTCTTCTGCCTGAACTTCCGCGCCGACCGGGCGCGGGAAATCCTGCTGGCGGTGGGCGAGGATGACTTTTCCGGCTTTGCCCGCGGCAAGCGCCCGCACTGGGCGGCGCTTCTGGGCATGGTCGACTATTCCCGCACCCACGATGCCTTCATGGCCGCCGCCTATCCCAAGCGGCCGGTGGTCAACACGCTGGGCGCCTGGGTCGCGGCCAAGGGGCTGACCCAGTTCCGCCTGGCCGAGACCGAGAAATACCCTCATGTCACCTTCTTCCTTAATGGCGGCAAGGAAGAACCCGAGGGTGGCGAGGATCGCTACATGGCGCCCTCGCCCAAGGTGGCGACCTACGATCTCCAGCCGGAAATGTCGTCGGCCGAAGTCACCGACCATTTCGTCGCGGCCATCAAAAAGGGCTATGACCTGATCGTGGTGAACTATGCCAATCCCGACATGGTCGGCCATACCGGCAGCCTGCCCGCCGCCATCGCCGCCTGCGAGGCGGTCGACCGTGGCCTGGCGCGGGTGCTGGCCGCGCTGGACAAGGCGGGCGGGGCGATGGTCATCACCGCCGATCACGGCAATGCCGAACTAATGGTCGATCCGGTCACCGGCGGGCCGCACACCGCCCATACCACCAACCCGGTGGTGGTGGCGCTCTACGGCGGGCCACAGGGCGCGGCCTTGCGCGGTGGGCGGCTGGCCGACCTGGCACCGACGGCCCTTGACCTGATGGGGCTCGACCTGCCGCCCGAAATGACCGGGCGCTCGCTGATCGTGAGCGGGCGCATGATCCGTCGGCTGGCGAGCCATCCTGCAGCCTGTCTTTTGCTTGTGGCGCTGACCGCCCGGGCCGAAGACCGCGCCCCCTGCCGACGCCGCGGCCAAGGCCGCCGCTGATCTGCGCACGGCCATCGAGGCGCTGAAGACTGCCGAAACCGGCAAGGACCGCATCGCCGCCCTGACCGCGACCATCCGTTCGTACGAAGGCCGGTCTGGCGGCGCTGCACCGATTCCTGCGCGCGGCAGCGGCCGCGGGCGGCGATCACCGCCCAGTTCGACGCCCAGCGCGAGGAAATCGCCCAGCTTCTGGGGGTGATGACCTCGATGCACGCTCGCCCGCCCCGCTTCTCCTGCTGCATCCGTCCGGCCCATTGGGAACCGCCCGGTCCGAGATGATCCTGTCGGCCGTCACCCCGGCCTTGCAGACCAAGGCCGAGGTGCTGAAAGCCCGGCTGACCGAAATCCGCAACATCCGGGCGCTTCAGCAGGAAACCGTCGACATGCTGCAAAAGGGCCTGACGGCGGTGCAGGAGGCCCGCACCGCGCTGGCCCAGGCGATGCAGGATCGCACCGCCCTGCCCAAACGCTATCAGGACGACCCCGAGGACCTGCGCAACCTTGCCGACAGCGCCGACACGCTGGACGCCTTCGCCACCGGGCTGGCGAAGATGGAAAGCGACATCGGCCCGCCGGTCGAGGATTTCGCCGGTGCCCGCGGCCAGCTGCCGCTGCCGGTGCTGGGCAAGCTTCTGCGCCGCGCCGGCGAGGCGGACGCCGCTGGAATCACCCGGCCGGGGCTGCTGGTCGCCACCCGCCCGGCGGCCCTGGTGACGACGCCGTGGCCGGCCACCATCCGCTATCGCGGCCCGCTTCTGGACTACGGAAATGTGATGATCCTGGAACCGGCTTCCGGCTATCTTCTGGTTCTCGCGGGCATGGACACCGTTTTCGGCGAAACCGGCGACGTGCTGTCGGCGGGCTCGCCGGTCGGGTTGATGGGCGGAAAGGATGCTGTCGACACGGCGCTGGGGGGCGGCGGCCAACAAGGCAGTGGCGCCGACCGGCAGGAAACGCTTTATATCGAACTCAGACAGAATGGCGCGACCATCGATCCCGGTCCGTGGTTTGCCGAAACGAAGGATAAGTAGGCGATGAAAAAACTTCTCTGCTCGGCCTTGGGCGGCACGCTTCTGGGCGTCCTGCTGACAACGCAGATCGCCGGGCCGCTGGTGGCGGAAGAGACCAAGAAACCGGAATCGGTCTATGAACAGCTGGACCTGTTCGGCGACATCTTCGAACGCATCCGCGCCCAGTATGTCGAGCCGGTCGATTCCAAGAAGCTGATCGAAGCGGCGATCAACGGCATGCTGACATCGCTCGACCCGCATTCCAACTACATGAACGCCGAGGATTTCGCCGCGATGCGCGAACAGACCCACGGCGAGTTCGGCGGCCTCGGGATCGAGGTGACGCAGGAAGAAGGCGTCATCAAGGTCGTGTCGCCCATCGACGGTACCCCGGCGGCGGCGGCGGGCATCCAGACCGGCGACTATATCACCAAGGTCAACGGCGAAAGCATGGTGGGGCTGACGCTCGACCAGGCAGTCGACAAGATGCGCGGGCCGGTCGGATCGGAAATCACCATCACCATCGCCCGCAAGGGCGTCGACCAGCCGTTCGACGTGACCCTGACCCGCGACACGATCAAGATCGCCGCCGTCAAGGCCAAGGTCGAGGACAACACCGTGATCCTGCGGATCACCACCTTCAGCGACCAGACCTTCCCCGACCTCGAGGCCGGGATCAAGAAGGCGCTCGCCGACGCCGGCGGCATCGACAAGGTGAACGGGTTCATCATCGACCTGCGCAACAACCCCGGCGGGCTGCTGAACCAGGCAGTTGCGGTGTCCGACGCCTTCCTCGACAAGGGCGAGATCGTCTCGACCCGCGGCCGCAACCCGCAGGATACCGAACGGTTCAACGCCGAACCGGGCGACCTGGCGCAGGGCAAGCCGATTGTCGTGCTGATCAACGGCGGCTCGGCCTCGGCCTCCGAGATCGTCACCGGCGCGCTTCAGGATCACCACCGCGCCATCGTCGTCGGCACCAAGAGCTTCGGCAAGGGCTCGGTGCAGACCGTCATCCCGCTGAAGGGCGACGCGGCCATGCGCCTGACCACGGCGCGCTACTACACGCCGTCGGGCCGGTCGATCCAGGCCTTGGGCATTTCGCCCGACATCGTCGTCGAACAGCCCAAGGTCGACCCGACCAAGGACGCCACCAAGGATCAGACCGACACCGGCGCCGACCAGCTGAGGTCCGAGGCCGACCTGCGCGGCTCGCTGTCGAACGATTCGATGACCGAGGACGAAAAGAAGATCTACAAGGACGAACAGGCCAAGGCCGAGGAAGCCGCCAAGCGTCGGCAGGAAGACTATCAGCTTGCCTACGCCGTCGACATCATCAAGGGCCTGAGCGTCGCCAAGCAGGCCGACTGACCAAGGAGGGGGCCGGTTCGCCGGCCCCATTGCTGCCCATGCCCGAACCCGACGCCCTTCCCTACCGCCCCTGCGTGGGCGTGATGCTGATAAACGCCGCCGGCCAGGTCTTTGCTGGCCAGCGCAAGGACAGCGACAGCCCCGCCTGGCAGATGCCGCAGGGCGGGATCGACGACGGCGAAAAGCCCCGCGCTGCCGCGCTGCGCGAACTGTGGGAGGAAACCGGCGTCACCGCCGATCTGGTCGAACTCATCGGCAAGACCCACCACTGGATCACCTACGACCTGCCGCCCGAGCTTCTGGGCAAGATCTGGGGCGGCAAGTACCGGGGGCAGCGGCAGAAGTGGTTCCTCTACCGTTACCTCGGGACCGACGGGCAGATCGACATCGCCACGGCGCATCCCGAATTTTCGCGATGGAAGTGGGTGACCGCCGACGAGATGATCGCCGCCATCGTCCCCTTCAAGCGCGCGGTCTACGAACAGGTCGTCGAGTCCTTCCGCGCCTATCTGGCCTGAAGGCGCACCTCAGCCGAGCGGATAGTCGGCCAGCGGTTCGTGAATCGCCCCCTCCGGCCGAAGGTGCGACCGGAACAGCGTCAACGCCCGGGCCGGAAAGGACGGCAGCGGCGCGGCGGCAAAGGTGGTCAGAAACCGCAGAAGCGCGGCGGTTTCATCGCCGGTCATCCGGTGCGGCAGGCGGGCGATGGTGATATGCGGTCGGAACCGCCGCCGTTCGGTTTGCAGCCCGGCCGAATGCAGCGCGCCCTGAACCGACCGATGCAGCGCCGCCAGTTCCGGCGTCAGCCGCACTTCGGCATGGATGCTGCCGGGTTCCGGGTGGCCGAAACTGCCCAGCGGGCCGAATTCGACGTCAAACCCCGGCGCCGACAGCCGTTCCAGGCAGAAATGCAGCTCTTCCAGCGCCGGGCCGGACTGATCGCCCAGGAAGGCCAGCGTCAGGTGCAGGTTTTCCGGGGGCAGCGGATGGCCGACGCGCAGCTGACCCTGCAACCGGCCGATGGCGGCGGCGGCCTCCTCGGGCACGGCGATCGCCAGAAAGCTGCGCATGTCAGAAGGTCGGCGGGGTGCAGCCGCTGACGATCACGCATTCCCGCGGCCCGGGATTGCGGAACCGGTGCGGCAGGCGGCTGTTGAAATGATAGCCGTCGCCCTGTTGCAGCCGGCGGGTTTCAGCCCCGACGGTGATCTCGATCTCGCCGGCCAGAACGACGCCGGCCTCCTCGGCTTCGTGAGCGTAAAGGTCGGGGCCGGTGTCGGCGCCGGGCGGATAGGTTTCATACAGCATCAGCAGCGCGCTGTCCGCCGCCTGGCCGACCCGCATGAAACGGATGCCGGGGTCGGTCGCGGTGCCGGGCGGGGTGATCTCGCGGAACTCGCCGGGGGTGAAATGCCACTTGGCGGCGGGCTGCGGCTCGTCCTCGGCGAAGAAGGCGCTCAGCGGCATGTTCAGGCCGGTCAGGATCTTCTTCATGGTGGCGATCGACGGGCTGGTGCGATTCTGCTCGATCATCGAGATCATCGCGGCGGTCACGCCGGCCAGCCCCGCCAGCTGGCGCTGCGACAGCTTGCGGGCCTCGCGCTCGGCCTTCAGGCGCGCTCCGGTATCGAAACTCATCGCTTCCTCCGTTCCCGCTCGGAAAGAGCTTGCGGCCCCGTCGCCAGGAAGATAAATTTATTTGTCGTCAGAATATATGATATTGAGCACAGTTCGCAACGGCCCTGTCGGCGCGGCAGGGCCTTTCCCCGGGGGACCAAGGATGAAGAACGCCGAAATCGAAACCCGCCGCAAGGCCGCCATGTCGCGCGGCGTCGGCGTGATGACGCAGATCTACGTCGATCGTGCCGAGAATGCCGAAATCTGGGACAAGGAAGGCAACCGCTATATCGACTTCGCGGCCGGCATCGCGGTAGTGAACACCGGCCACCGCCACCCGAAGGTGATCGCGGCGGTCAAGGACCAGCTCGACCATTTCACCCACACCTGCCACCAGGTCGTGCCTTACGAAAACTACGTGCGCCTGGCCGAGCGGCTGAACGCCATCGCGCCGATCAAGGGCGAGAAGAAGGCGATCTTCGTCACCACCGGCGCCGAAGCCGTCGAGAACGCAATCAAGATCGCCCGCGCCGCCACCGGCCGCCAGGCGGTGATCGCCTTCACCGGCGCCTTCCACGGCCGCAC
The DNA here is from genome assembly GCA_046348855.1 of Paracoccaceae bacterium. GTDB lineage: Bacteria > Pseudomonadota > Alphaproteobacteria > Rhodobacterales > Rhodobacteraceae > TMP-24. Next base: position 26,646 of record JAXMDK010000026.1, read on the forward strand.
CTTCATGGGCATGGCGCTGACCGGCAAGGTCGTGCCCTACAAGGTCGGGTTCGGCGCCATGCCGAACGACGTGTTCCACGTTCCCTTCCCGGTGCCGCTGCATGGTGTCAGCGTCGAACAGTCGATCGAGACGCTGAACTACCTGTTCAAGGCCGACGTCGACCCCAAGCGCGTCGCCGCGATCATCCTGGAACCCGTGCAGGGCGAAGGCGGCTTCTACGAGGCGCCGCGCGAATTCTTCAAGGCGCTGAGGGCGATCTGCGACGAACACGGCATCCTTCTGATCGCCGACGAGGTGCAGACCGGCTTTGCCCGCACCGGCAAGATGTTCGCGATGGAACACCATGACGTGCAGCCCGACCTGATGACGATGGCCAAGGCGCTGGCCGGCGGCTTCCCGCTGGCGGCGGTGGTCGGCCGGGCCGAGGTGATGGATGCACCGGGGCCGGGTGGCCTTGGTGGCACCTACGGCGGCTCGCCGATGGGGATCGCGGCGGCCAACGCCGTGCTGGACGTGATCGAGGAGGAAAAGCTGTGCGACCGGGCCAACCAGCTTGGTTCGCGGCTGAAGCAGCATCTGGAAATGCTGCGCGACGAAGTGCCCGAGATCGCCGACATCCGCGGCCCCGGCTTCATGAACGCCGTCGAGTTCAACGACGCCAAGACCGGCAAGCCTTCGGCCGATTTCACCAACAAGGTGCGGCTCGAGGCGCTGAAGCGCGGGCTCCTGCTCCTGACCTGTGGCGTGCATGGCAACGTGATCCGCTTCCTGTCGCCGATCACCATCCAGGACAGCGTCTTCACCGAAGCGTTGGGCAAGCTGGAAGAGGCGATCCGGGCGGCGCGCGCGGCCTGAGCCGGACGGATATTGGTTGGGGGGCGCCTTCGGGCGCCCCTTGGCTTTTCCGGGTATGGCGGGCTCAGCCCTGCCGCAACCTTTCCAGCAGCGCCGGGCTTGCGTGGCCGTCGGCGGGCAGGCCAGCGGCCCGTTGCCACGCCTTCAGCGCCCGCACCGTATTGGGACCGATCCGCCCGTCCGCGCCGCCGGGGTCATGGCCCAGCGCCGCCAGACGCTCCTGCACCTCGCGCTTTTCGTCCATCGACAGCGCCCGTTCGTCGGGCCAGACCAGATCGGGCGCGGGCGCTTCACCCAGCCGGTCGGCCAGCAGCGCCACCGCCAGAACGTAGCTTTCCGACGCATTGTAGCGCGCCAGAACATCGGCATTTTCGCCCCAGAAGAAGGCTGGCCCCGCCACACCCGCCGGCAGGATCAGCGCCGCCTCAGCGCCCGGTGCGGGGCCTTCGGTTAGCGCCCCCCTGGCCTGCCAATCCGCCAGCGGCAGACGCAACAGGCGGCCCGAATCGCCGGGATCGAAGCCGGATGCCAGCCGCGCCCGCGCCAGCGGCGGCTGGCCCGCCTGCCAGCCCTGCACCACCAGATAGGCGGCGGCCGAGGCCACAGCGTCGGTGGGATCGTCGCCCCACAGATCGATCCGGCCATCGCCATCGAAGTCGACCGCATGGGCCAGTACCGACGAGGGCATGAACTGCATGTGCCCCGAAGCCCCGGCCCAGCTGCCGCGCAGCGCCGCGCCGTCGACGCCGGCCCATTCGGCCATGCGCAGGGCGGCCATCAGCTCGGCCTGAAAAAAGGCGGCGCGCCGTCCGTCATGGGCCAGGGTGGCAACCGCTGCCAACAGCGGCACCTGCCCGCGGTTCTCGCCGAACGAAGTCTCGATCCCCCAGATCGCCGCGAGGATCGTCCGCGGCACGGCAAAGCCCGCCTCGATCCGGTCGAACAGGGCGGCATGGCGGCCCAGCGCGGCCCGGCCGGCGCTGATGCGCGCCGCGCCGACGGCGCGGGCCAGATAGTCGCGCACCGTCAGGCTGAATTCGGCCTGGGCGCGATCTTTCGCCAGCACCTCCGGCAAGGGCGCAAGATCGTCGAGCGCCTCCGTCTCCAGCCCCTCGGCCACGGCCCTTTGCCGGAAGGCGGCCAGCCAGTCGGCAAAGCCCACACCGCTCATTTGCGCTTGCGCTCGACCTTGCGTCTCAGCTTGTCGGCCTTGGCCTTCATCTGCCCCAGCTTGCGCTGCGGCGGGCGGCCCCGTCTGGCCGACGACCCACCGGGCAACGGCGCGCCCTCGAGTTCCAGAAGCTCCAGCATCAGCCCGCCGGTCACCGGCACGGCTTCGGCCAGCCGCACGGTGACGCGCTGGCCCAGCCGGATGACCGCGCCGGTATCGGCCCCGGTCAGCGTCAGGCTGTCGGCGTCGAAATGGAAGAATTCGCGCCTCAGCGTGCGGATCGGGATCAGCCCGTCGGCCCCAGTTTCGTCCAGCTTCACGAACAGGCCGAACCGCGCCACCCCGCTGATGCGCCCGGCAAACTCGGCCCCCACCCGGTCCGCCAGATAGGCGGCCAGATAGCGGTCGGTCGTGTCGCGCTCGGCCGCCATGCTGCGCCGTTCGCTGTCCGAGATCAGCTGCGCGGTTTCATCCAGCATCTCGATGTCCTGCGGCGACAGGCCGTCCTTGCCCCAGTTGTGACCGAGGATCAGCGCCCGGTGCACGATCAGGTCCGAGTAGCGGCGGATGGGCGAGGTGAAATGCGCGTAGTTCTGCAGCGCCAGGCCGAAATGGCCAAAGTTCTGCGGGTTGTAATAGGCCTGGGTCATCGACCGCAGCATGGTGGTGTTCATCAGCTCGTCGAACTCGGTGCCTTCGGACTGGGCCAGCAGCCGGTTCAGCGAGGCGGTCTTCAGCACCTGGCCCTTGGCCAGCGTAAAGCCCGCGGCCTCGGCGGTTTCGCGCAGCGCGTCGATCTTTTCGGGGCTGGGTTCCTCGTGCACGCGAAACAGCAGCGGCCGGCGCAGGCGGATCAGTTCCTCGGCCGCCGCGACATTGGCGAGGATCATGAATTCCTCGATCAGCCGGTGCGCGTCGAGCCGTTCCTTGAACGCGACCGAAGTGACGCGGCCATCCTCCGACAGTTCGATCCGGCGTTCCGGCAGGTCCAGATCCAGCGGCTGGCGGGCCTCGCGCGCCAGGATCAGCGCGTCATAGGCGGCGTAAAGCGGCAGGATGGTCGGCAGCAAGGGCGCGGTGCGGTCGTTGGTGGTGCCGTCCTTCGCCGCCTGAACCTCCTCATAGGCCAGAGCGCCTTGCGACCGGATCAGCGCCCGGGTGAAGCGGTGGCCGCGCTTCACGCCCTTGGCGTCGATCACCATCCGCACCGCCAGAACCGCGCGGTCGACGTTTTCATGCAGCGAACACAGGTCGTTCGACAGCCGGTCGGGCAGCATCGGCACCACCCGGTCGGGGAAATAGGTGGAATTGCCGCGCAGCCGCGCCTCGCGATCCAGCGCCGACTGCGGCGTGACATAGTGGGCGACGTCGGCGATGGCGACCCAGATCACATGGCCACCGGCGTTGGCCGGATCGTCGTCGGCATGGGCATGCACGGCATCGTCGCGGTCGCGGGCGTCGGCCGGGTCGATGGTCAGGAACGGCACGTCGCGCAGGTCTTCGCGCGCGCCCAAGGGCGCGGCGGCCATCGCGTCGGCCTCGGCGATCACCGCGTCGGGGAAATGGTCGGGGATGCCGTGCTGGTGAATGGCGATCAGCGATACCGCCCTCGGCGCGCCGGGATCGCCCAGCCGCTCGACCACGCGCGCGCGCGGCAGGCCAAGGCGCGACCGGGGCCCGGCCAGTTCGGCCTCGACCAGTTCGCCATCCTTGGCGCTTTGGGTCGCATCGGCGGCGACCAGCCACTCCTTGTCCGACCCCTTCTCGACCGGCAGGATGCGGCCGCCGTCGGCGGTCTTGCGGAAAAGGCCAAGGATGCGCAGTGGATTGGTCCCGATCTTGCGGATCAGCCGGGCCTCGTACTGATGATCGGGTGCGCGGACCGGGGCGATCTTGGCCAGGATCCGGTCGCCCGCCGCCACCGGACTGTCGGACTTGCGCGGCACGAACAGGATGCGCGGTCCCGGCCCCTCGCCCGTCCAGTCGGCCAGGCGGGCGAACTGGTCGCCGGCGCGGTCGGGCGCGGCGATGACCAGCACGGCCACCGGCGGCAGGCCGGCCGCATCGCGATAGCTTTTCCGCCGCCGCTCCAGTGCGCCTTCTTCCTCAAGCTCCTTCAGCAGCCGCTTCAGCTCGATCCGCTCCGCGCCTTTCAGGCCGAAGGCCTTGGCGATGTCGCGCTTGGCGGACAGGCCGGGATTGTCGGCGATCCATTGCAGGATTTCGTCTTTGGGAGGAATGCGTTCCATGCCGTCCCCTACCATGACCGGCCCTTGGCGTCATGCGGAAACGGCGACAGTTCCGGCAAAACCGGGGGTCTGAAGGTTTTCGCGAAACAGCACCGACCCGTCATTGTCCCGGCCTTCGTGGATAATAAGTCGACACAACCGAGGGAATAGCGGTATCGTTGCCGCAATGTAGACAGTGGCAAAATTGCGGCAAAAAGTTGATTGAATCCCGGCAATTAAATGTTAACTCTGCGGCAAGATCGAATTGAGACGTGAATCGCAGGGAAGAGAAATGATCAGCATGAAAAAAGCATTTGCCATTGCCGCGCTTTTGGCCTCGGCGGCCTTGCCGGCCACTGCCGCGACCATCGACTTCACCGCCGCCAGCACCGGGACCTCGGGCACCATCGCCGGCACAACCTGGACGATGTCGTCGAACGTCGGCACGTTGAACAATTCGCAGAAATTCGACGGGCAGGACTCGCTCTCGTCGCTCGGCGGAACCGGGCTGGCCTTCCAGACCGACGGCTATGGTGTGCGCAGCAAGTACGACTCGCAGCGCAACGACGACGAGATCACCAGCATCACGGCCGGCATGGAAGCCGTCACCATCGCCTTCGCCAAGCCGGTGCTGCTCACCGGGATTTCGTTCCTCGACCTCTACCTGCCCCGGACCGGCGGCGCCGGCGAAGTCGGCTACGCCAAGCTGAGCGACGGCACGATCCTCTCGGTCGCGGCCACCGATCTGGCCAACATCCCCAGCAAGACCTTCCGCGCCGGCTATGCCGCGCTGAGCACGCTGGGCATCAAGACCAAGTCGATCAGCATCTACATGGGCCTGACCAACGACCTGCAGGGCAACGCCGATGGCGCGCTCGCTTCGGTTTCGGTCGCCCCTGTGCCGCTGCCGGCTGCCGGCCTGATGCTGATGGCGGGCCTTGGCGGGCTGACCGCGCTGCGCCGCAAGAAGCGCGCCTGAGCGCACGTCGCACCCACGCTCTAACGAAAACGGGCCCGAATTTCGGGCCCGTTTCCTTTTGTGATGCAGGCCGATCCGCCACTCTTGGCCTCAGGCGAAATAGTCGCGCAGGATCCGGCTGTAGATCGCCTTCAGCTTCTGGATCTGCGCCACTTCGACCCGTTCGTCGACCTGGTGCATGGTCTTGCCGACCAGCCCGAATTCGACCACCGGGCAATGGTCCTTGACAAAACGCGCATCCGAAGTGCCGCCCGATGTGGAGAGTTTCGGCTGAAGGCCGGTCTCGCCGCTGACGGCGCGCGCCACCAGATCGGTGAAGGGGCCGGGGGGTGTCACGAAACTGTCGCCCGCCGTATCGATATCCAGCGCGAAGGTGACGCCCGTCGCCGCCTCGACCGCCGCGGCCTCGGCACGCAGCCATTCGGTAAGGCTGGCGGGGCTGTGGGCATCGTTGAAGCGGATATTCACCGTCGCGCGGGCGCGGGCCGGGATCACGTTGGTGGCCGGATTGCCGGTGTCGATGGTGGTGATGGCCAGCGTCGAGGCGTCGAAATGATCGGTGCCTTCATCCAGCACATGGCTGGCCAGATTGTCCATCAGCCGGACCAGCGCATGCAGGGGGTTCCTGGCCCGGTGCGGATAGGCGGAATGGCCCTGCACCCCCTGGGCGGTGAACTTGCAGGTCAGCGATCCGCGCCGGCCGATCTTCATCATGTCGCCCAGCTGTTCGGGGCAGGTCGGCTCGCCGACCAGGCAATCGGTCATCGCCTCGCCCTTCGCGCGCATCCAGTCCAGCAGCGCCGTGGTGCCATCGGTGCCGGCGCCTTCTTCGTCGCCGGTAATCGTCAGGATGACCGCGCCGTCGGGCGGGGTCTGGCGGACGAAATCCACGGCGGCGGCGGCAAAGGCCGCGACCCCGGACTTCATGTCGGTCGCCCCCCGGCCCCAGAGCCAGCCATCGTGAATCTCGCCGCAGAACGGATCGCGCGTCCAGGCCGCGGCATCGCCGACCGGCACCACGTCGGTATGGCCGTTGAAGCCGAAGGTGCGGTTGGCGCCCTTGCGGCCCCAGCGGGCGAAGAGGTTGGGGGTGCCGTTGCGGTCGACGCGGTGGCAGTCGAACCCGGCGCCGGCCAGCAGGCCCTGAAGCAGTTGCAGGGCGCCGGCTTCCTCGGGCGTGACCGAGGGGCAGCGGATCAGGTCGGCGGTCAGCGCAACCGGATCGACGGGGGCAAAGGCAGTTTGGTCGGGCATGGAATCCTCGGGTTCAGGGGCGGGTGCGGGCGCGGTCATCCTCGCCGAAGAAGGGCGTGACCTGCACGACGATGACGGCATTGTCGGCCAGCGCCTGCGCCATCAGCGCGCGCTCGTCCTCGCCGATCTCGTGGCCCTGGGCCAGCCGTTCGTCGAGCGTGCCATATCCGGTGACATCCAGCGGCGCGAGGTCGGCCTGCTTCAGCACCGCCACGCATTCGCGCACCGCCTCTTCCTCGGTCACGCCGGTGGAATAGCACAGCAGCGCCGCGCCGGTGGCGCCCTTGGGCAGGCCGTCGCCCTCCTTGCGGCCGACCTCGACCAGCAGCGTGAACACCTGTTGCGGCCGCCTGATCTTTTCCGGTTTGCCGGGCTGATCTTCGCTCATCTCGTCCTCGGTTCGGGGTGGCGCTGCCGGGGTGGCCCGCAAGCGGGCGGTCTGTCAACCCCTGAGCCGGTCCATGACCCTCAGCAGTTCGGCGGTGATCCCGCTTTCCGACAGCGCATGGCCGGCCACGGGCACAAGCCGCAGGTCGGCGCGCCGCCAGCCCTGCGCCAGGGTCCAGGCCGACAGGGGCGGGCAGATCATGTCATAGCGGCCCTGCACGATGGCCGTCGGGATATGTTCGATGCGGCCACGGTCGCGCAGGATCTGGCCGTCTTCGTCCAGAAAGCCGCGGTTCAGGAAATAGTGGTTCTCCAGCCGGGCGAAGGCGCGGGCATAGTCGCCCGGCGCATCGCCGGTCGCGCCGTCGTTCTCGATCGAGGCAAGCGCGTTTTCCCAGCCGACCCAGGCCCTGGCAAAGCGCGCCTCCTCGGCCTGATCGCCGGAAAAAAGCCGCTTGTGATAGGCGCCGATCAGGTCGCCGCGTTCTTCCTCGGGCACGAGGCCGCAGAAGGCGCGCCACTGGTCGGGCCAGAACGCCCCGGCACCCCCGCCATAGAACCAGTCGAGTTCGCGCTGCATCATCAGGAAGACGCCGCGCAGGATCAGGTCTGTCACCCGGTCGGGATGGGCCTGGGCATAAAGCAGCGCCAGCGTCGCCCCCCAGCTGCCGCCGAACACCGCCCAGTCGCGGATGCCAAGCGTCTGGCGGATTGCCTCGATGTCGGCGATCAGGTCCTGGGTGGTGTTGGCCTCGACCGAGGCATGCGGGCGCGACCGGCCACAGCCACGCTGGTCGAACAGGATGATGCGGTAATGGCTGGGATCGAAATAGCGGCGCATCGCCGGGGACGAGCCGCCCCCCGGCCCGCCATGCAGCACGACGACCGGCTGGCCACCGGGATGGCCGCATTGTTCGACATAGAGGCTGTGCCCGCCCGATACCGCCAGCATCCGCTGGTCGAAGGGTTCGACCTGCGGATAAAGAAGGTTGCCTGCGCGCTTTTGCCCTGCGATCCGGTCCATGAACGGACTATATAAGCCTTTGCAAAGGGCCGCCACCCTGCCCGCCCGAAGGAGCCTGCGATGAGCCTCAATACCGTCGATCCCGCCGAAGTGGCCAAGTTCCAGGCGATGGCCGCCGAATGGTGGGACCCGAACGGCAAGTTCCGGCCCTTGCACATGATGAACCCGGTGCGGCTGGACTACATCACCCGCCAGATCGCCGCCGAATATGGCCGCGACCTGGCCACCGCCCGACCCTTCGCCGGGCTCAGGCTGCTGGACATCGGTTGCGGCGGCGGGCTTCTGTCGGAACCGATGGCGCGGCTCGGGGCCGAGGTGGTGGGCGCCGACGCGGCCGAGGGCAACCTGCCGGTGGCGCGGCTTCACGCCGAACAGTCCGGCCTGGCGATCGACTACCGCCACACCACCGCCGAGGCGCTGGCGGCGGCGGGCGAGATGTTCGACGTGGTGCTGGCGATGGAGATCATCGAACATGTCGCCGACCCGCAGGGGTTCGTCACCACCTGCCGGGGGCTCCTGAAGCCCGGCGGGCTGATGGTTGCCTCCACCCTCAACCGCACCACCAAAAGTTTCCTCGCCGCGATCATCGGCGCCGAATGGGTGATGCGCTGGCTGCCCAAGGGCACCCACGAGTGGGCCAAGTTCATCCAACCGGACGAACTGTACCAACTGATGCGCACCGCCGCACTCGATCCGGTCGACCGCAAGGGCTTCGTCTTCAATCCGGTCAGCTGGCAATGGTCGGTGTCCGACCGCGACCTGTCGGTCAACTATGTGGCGGCGGCGATCCGGCGCTGACAGGCCGGACGGCTCAGTCGCCGCCCAGCCGCAGCCGCAGGTCGCGCAGAACCGGCAGCACCGCCTTGATCTTCTGGGCGCCGATCGCATCGACGACGTCGCCGATCACCGGGGCGACGGCGGCCAGCGCCGCATCGCGGGCGGCCCGCCCCGAGGGGCTGATCGACACGCATTTGCGCCGGGCATCGTCCCAGTCGGGGCGGATATGGACATGGCCGGCCCATTCCAGCTTGGCCAGCGTGTTGGTCATCGCCCCCCGCGTCACATGGAAGGCGTCGGCCAGCTGTGCCGGGGTGCGTTCGTCGTTCAGATGCGCCAGATGGTTCAGGACCGAGAAATGCGACAGTTCCATCCCCTTGGGCAGCACCCGCGAAATCAGGTTGCGCGCCAACTGGTCGGCGGTGAACACCTCGGAAAACAGCGCGATGGCCAGGGTTTCGGTCAGTTCCGACATCAGGGCCCCGTGAACGGCCGGTCGTGGGTCAGCGACGGCACGCGGCCCCGCGCGCGCGCCACTGCCTCGGGGTCGATGTCAGCGAATGTCACGCCTACCGCATCGCCGCCGTCGGCCAGCACCTCGCCCCAGGGCGCGACGGCCAGCGAATGGCCGTGGGTGCGGCGCGGGCGGCCGTTGTGGGCGCCGTGGCTGCCGCATTGGGCCGGGGCCAGCACGTAGCAGCCGTTTTCGATGGCGCGGGCGCGCAACAGGCTTTCCCAATGCGCCGCGCCGGTGGTGTCGTTGAAGGCGGCGGGCACGGTCAGGATGCTGGCGCCGCCCTGGGCGAGACGGCGGTAGAGATGGGGAAAGCGGACGTCATAGCAGACGGTCATGCCGACGGCACCGAACGGTGTCGCGGCCAGCACCGCCCGGTCGCCGGGGCGATAGCCCGCCGATTCCCGGTATTGTTCGGTGTCCGACACGTTCACGTCGAACATGTGGATCTTGTCATAGCGGGCGGCGACGGCGCCGTCCGGCGCGATCAGGAACGACCGGTTGGCGAAACGGCCGTCGGCATCCTCGGTCAGAAGCCCGAGCGAGCCGACCAGCAGCCAGATCCGGTGACGCGCCGCCTCGGCCCGCAGGGCGGCCAGCGTGGGGTCGTCGGCCTCATGCCGCAGGGTGGCGCGCTGCCGGGCGCGGTCGGACGACAGGCCATTGGTGCATTCGGGGGTCAGCACGAAGCCCGCCCCCCCGGCAACCGCCTGACGCACCAGATCGAGCGTCACCGGCAGGTTCGCCTGAGGATCGTCGCTCACCGACAGCTGGATCAGGGCGGCGCGCATCGCTCAGCCCGCCAGCAGCGCGTCAAGCCGTCCAGCCTGATCGAGCGCGTGAATGTCGTCCGAACCGCCGACCGATCGCCCGGCGATGAAGATCTGCGGCACGGTGCGGCGACCGCCGGCGCGGGCGGTCATCGCCTGACGCAAAGCGGGGTCGCGCGACACGTCGATTTCCGTGTAGCTGACGCCCTTCCTGGCCAGCAGCCGCTTGGCGGCATGGCAATAGGGGCAGGTGGGGGTGGTGTAGATCTCGACGGGCGCCATGACAAATCCCTTGGGTCGCGGTGACTATAGGGATTTAGGCGTCCTTCGCAACGCGCGCCAACGCCAGAACGGAAACCCGGCTTGCGCCGGCCGCATGGCAGGCATCGGCGGCGGCGGCAAAGGTGGCGCCCGAGGTCATCACATCGTCGATCAGCAGCACATGCCGGTCGGCCAGATGGTGGCGGCGGCGCGGATGGGCGGCCAGCGCGCCGGCCAGATTGGCAAAGCGCTGGTCGCGGCCCCGGCCATCCTGGCTGTCGGTCCGGCGGCGGCGGACCAGAAGGTCGGGACAATGGTCCAGCCCGGCGATCCGCGCCAGCGCCCGCGACAGCAGCGCGGACTGGTTGTAGCGGCGGCGGATCAGGCGGGTCCAGTGCAGAGGCACCGGCGCCACGACCATGCCCGGCTCCAAAAGCGGCGCGGCGGCGCGCGCCAGCCAGCCGGCCATCGGCCGCACCAGATCCAGCCGGTCGGCATGTTTCAGCGCCAGCACCAGATCGCGCCCCTTCTCCTTGTAAAGGATCGCCGCGCGTCCGCGCAGCCAGGGGCGGGCGATGGTCAGGCAATCGTCGCAATGTTCGGCCCGGCCCTCGTCCGTACCCGGCAAAGGCGTGCCGCAGCCGTCGCAGACCAGCCCGCCGATGAAGGCCACGCCGCGCCAGCAATCGCCGCACAGGCCAAAGTCCGAGGCGACCTGCGCCCCGCAGCCGACGCAGGCGGGCGGGAAAATCAGCCTGAGTGCGCTTTCTATTGCCATGCCGACCCCTTATGGTCCCCGCGATGTCCGACCTGCCGCCCTTGACCGACCGCGCTGCCCTGACCCGCCTGCGGGACCGGGCGCGCGTACGCGGCCCCGACCTGTTCCTGCATGAAGCCGCCGCCGCCGAGATCGAGGAAAGACTGAGCGAGGTTAACAGAAGGTTTACGGAACCTGCCGTGGTGACGGGTTTTCCCGAAATCTGGCAATCCCGTCTGCCCGGCGCGACCCTCGTGGCCGATGATGAGGTACTGGCGCTCGCCCCCGGCGCACACGATCTGGTCATCCACGCGATGGCGCTGCACTGGGCCAACGACCCGGTGGGCCAGATCATCCAGTCGGCCCGCGCGCTGCGGCCGGACGGGCTGTTCCTGGCGGTCCTGCCCGGCGGGCGGACGCTCGCGGAACTGCGCGCCTGCCTGGCCGAGGCGGAAAGCCGGCTGACCGGCGGGCTCAGCCCGCGGGTGCTGCCGATGGGGGAAATCCGCGACCTCGGCGCGCTTCTGTCGCGGGCGGGGCTGGCGCTGCCGGTGGCCGATGCGGTGACGCTGACCGCCAGCTACCGCGACCTGTCGCATCTGGCCG
>JAXMDK010000027.1:0-36315 GCA_046348855.1 Paracoccaceae bacterium
GCTGGCCGTGCGCTTGGCGCACGGCCGGGGCAGGTTGAAACCAGTCGTATGACGCGCGAGGCGATGGCCTCGCGCTCAGTCGCAATTGCAAATTCAAAGTGATACGGCCGCGTTCTGCCCAGTCGGCGACCCACCCCCTCAGACCGCCCCCGCTGCCGCCAGAAGCCGCCCGGGCGCTTCGATGGCCTGGTAAGCGGCGGGATCGGTGACTCCCAGCTGCTCCATCGCCACGCGCATCGGGCAGTTGCCGGCCATCGCCGTCTTGGCGATGCGGGCGGCCAGGTCGTAGCCGAGGATCGGCACCAGCACCGTCGCCATCGCCAGGCTGCCATCCAGCTGGGCGCGGCAGGTCTCGGTCCGCGCCTCGATGCCGGCGACGCAGCGGCGGCTGAGCGTTTCGATGCCGCGCGTCAGCATCCGCATGGACTGCAGCAGGCTCAGGATGGCCACCGGCTCCATCGCGTTCAGCTGCAACTGCCCTGCCTCGGCGGCGAAGGCGATGGTCAGGTCGGCGCCGATGACCTGGAAGGCGATCTGGTTCATCACCTCGGGGATGACCGGATTGACCTTGCCGGGCATGATCGACGATCCCGCCTGCACCGCCGGCAGGCTGATCTCGCCCAGCCCGGCGCGCGGGCCGCTGGACAGAAGCCGCAGGTCGTTGCAGATCTTCGACAGCTTTATGGCGATGCGTTTCAGCACGCCGGAAAAGGTGACGAAGGCGCCCAAATCCGACGTCGCCTCGATCAGGTCGCTGGCCTGCACCAGCGCAAACCCCGACAGGCGCGCCAGATGCCCGACCGCGCGCGCGCCATAGCCTTCGGGCACGTTGATCGCGGTCCCTATGGCGCTGCCGCCCAGGTTGACCTCGACCAGCAGCCGCGCGGCCTCGCCCAGCCGGTCGATATCTTCGCCCACGGTCACGGCAAAGCCCTTGAACTCGGCCCCCAGCGTCATCGGCACCGCGTCCTGCAACTGGGTGCGGCCAACCTTCAGAACCTCGGCAAAGGCGGCGGCGCGATCCTCGAACGCGGCGCGGATTTCGCGCAGCGCATCCTGAAGCGGCCGGACATTGGCCAGGATCGCCAGCCGCATCGCCGTCGGATAGACGTCGTTGGTGGATTGCGAGGCGTTGACGTCGTCGTTGGGGTGCAAGAAGTCATAGCGGCCCTTGGCCTGACCCAGCTTTTCCAGCGCCAGGTTGGCGATGACTTCGTTGGCATTCATGTTGGTCGAGGTTCCGGCGCCGCCCTGCACCATGTCGACGACGAACTGATCGCGCAGCGCCCCCGCGCCGATATCGGTGCAGGCGGCAAGGATCGCGTCGCGCTTGTCCGCGCTCAGCGCCCCCAGTTCGGCATTGGCCAGCGCCGCGGCCGCCTTCACCTGCGCCAGGGCCCGGATGAATTCGGGAAAAGCCGACAGGAGAACGCCCGAGATCGGGAAGTTCTCGACCGCCCGTTGGGTGTGGATGCCGAAGTAGGCATCGGCGGGAACGGGCAGTTCGCCCAGCGCGTCACGTTCGATCCGGCAGGCGGTCGGGTCTGGAAGGTTCATGTCGGGGTTCCCTATTGGCACAGCTTTTCGATCAGCCGGCCCAGCATCGCATCGCAGGCGGCAAGCTGGGACAGGTCGATGAACTCGTCGGGCTGGTGGCCCTGGTCCATGGAGCCCGGCCCGCAGACCACGGTGGGAATGGCGCGCGCGGCGAAATATCCGGCCTCGGTCCCGTAGGCGACCTTGGTCAGGCCGGTGTTTCCCGCCAGCGCCGCGACGGTGGCGACCACGTCCGCATCGGCCGGCGTGTCCAGCCCCGGATAGGCGTTGGTCTCCGCGATCTCGATGGCCGCCGCCGGATGATGGGCCGCGGCCACGGCAGCGGCGGCACCGGCGCGAATATTGGCAAGGATCGCGGCGGCGGGTTCTTGGGCAAGGTGCCGGATCTCGAAGGCGACGGTAGCCGTATCGGGCACGATGTTCAGTGCGACGCCACCGGCCATGCGCCCGGCATGGACGGTCGAACAGGCGATGTCATAGGCCGGGTCGCGCGCGCCTTCGGCCATCAGCCGCGCCTGCTCGGCCCGCAGGACGCCGATGAAATCCGCCGCCAGATGCAGCGCGTTGCAGAAATTCGGCGCCATCGCCGAATGGCCGGCGGCGCCCCGGCAGGTGGCAAGATAGGCCCCCTTGCCCTTGTGGCCGGTCGCCACCCGCATCGACGTGGGCTCGCCGACGATGCAGAGTTCCGGCCGGCCCAGCGCCGGGATCACCCGGTCGATCATGGTGCGGATGCCGACGCAGCCGACCTCTTCGTCATAGGACAGCGACAGAAGCAGCGGCCGCTTCAGCCCGGCCCCCGCGGCCTGCCCGGCGGCGGCAAGCGCCGCCGCCAGAAAGCCCTTCATGTCGGTAGTGCCGCGCCCAAAGACCCGCCCGCCGTCGCGCGACAGGCGGAAGGGCTCGCGGCTCCAGTCCTGCCCGGCGACCGGCACGACATCGGTGTGGGCCGACAGGACCACCCCGCCGTCACCCGCCGGCCCGATGCGTGCCAGCAGGCCCGCCTTCTGGCCGCCGGGATCGGTCACGCGCTCGACCGTGGCGCCGCAGCCGGCCAGAACGCTTTCGATGAAGGCGATGATCGGCAGGTTGCTGTCGGCACTGACCGAGGGGATGGCGACCAGCCGGTCGAGAAGTTCAAGCGTGTTCAAGACTGATCCATCCTTCCGTGGCCAAGACCGAAATCCTGCGTCACGTCGCTGGCTGCCCTATTGCAGCAGGTCTGTCCAGACCTTGGTTACCAGATCCTGCGCCGCAGGCGAACAGGCCCGCGAAAAGACCACCGGCACGGTCGGGAACAGTTCCGGGGCGTTTTCCGGCGTGTATTTGGCGGTGGCCGGGTCAAGTTTCAGCGGCGAGGAATGGCCGTAGTAGTTGTATTCGGCGGTCGCATTCTCGGGTCGGGACAGAAAGTTGATGAAGGCCTTGGCGTTGTCGACGTTGGCCGCGCCCTTCGGCACCACCAGACTGTCGAGCCAGCCCACCAGCCCTTCCTTCGGCATCGCATATTCGATGTGCGCGCCGTCGTTCAGGCGGGTCTTCAGCGTGTTGCCGTCCCACCAGAAATGCGCCGCGACCTCGCCGCCGCCGATGCGGTTCTCGATATTGTCCGACGTGTAGGCGGCGACGAAGGGTTTCTGCGCCATCAGCAGGTCGAGCACCTTCTTCATCTGCGCCGGGTCCTCGGAACAGAACGGCACACCCAGGTAAAGCTCGGCCGCGCCGACCACCTCGTCAGGGACCGACATGCTGGCGACCTTGCCCTGAAGCTCGGCCGGCGGCGTGAAGAACACCGACCAGCTGTCGACCGGGCCCTTGTACTGGTCGCGGTTCACGGTAAAGCCGGCGGTGCCGTAAGCGAAGGGGATGGAATAGGCGTTGGTTTCGTCCCACCACTGGCCGCGCCACTTGGGATCGACCTGCTGGAAGGCCGGCAGCGTGTTGGCGCCGATATCCTCGAGCAGTCCCTGTTCGACCATGATCTTCACGAAATGCTGCGACGGCATCACCAGGTCATAGCCCGACGATCCGGCCTGCAGCTTGGTCAGCAGATCCTCGTTCGAATTGTAGCTGTCGACGTTGACCTTGGTGCCGGTCTCGCTCTCGAACTTCTGGATCAGCTCGGGGGCGATGGAATCCGACCAGACGTAGAGGTTCAGTTCGCCCGCGGCCTGGGCGCCAGAGGCCAGGGCCAGAAGGACGGGCGCCAGGTAGATGGTTCTGTTCATTGCAGTTCTCCCTTTCATGTCTGTAACCGCCGGTCGGTCAGGTCTTGCCCAGCCCGCTCTTGTTGCCGCGGAAGGTCAGGGTCAGCGCCGTCGTCGCCAGGATCAGCGAGGCGCCGACGATCAGCGTCGAGATCGCGTTCAGCTCGGGCGTGGTGCCCTGCTTGATCAGGCCGAAGATGTAGACCGGCAGGGTGGTGGTCCCGCCCGACGACAACATGTTCGACGTGATGAAATCGTCCATCGAGATGACGAAGGCCAGGGTGGCGCCGGCGAAGACGCCCGGCAGGATCAGGGGCAGCGTGACCCGGCGGAAAGTGACCCACTTGCTGGCGTAAAGATCCTGCGCGGCCTCCTCGAAATCGGGCTCCATGCCCTGAAGGCGGGCGCGGATCGGCAGGAAGGCGAAGGGGATGCAGAAGGCGCTGTGGGCCAGGACCAGCTTGACCAGGCCGTTCTGCAGCCCGATCTGCGAAAACAGGATCAGCACCGCCACCGCCATCACGATTTCCGGCAAGAGCAGCGGCAGGTTCACCACGGTTTCGGAAAACCGCCGCCCACGCACGTCCTTGGCCCGCACCAACACCAGCGCCGCCATCAGCGCCACCGTGGTGGCGACCACCGTGGCAATTGAGGCGACCAGAAGCGAGGTCTTGACCGCCTCGAGCAGGTTGCGGTTGGTCAGGGCGCTGGCATACCATTTCAGCGAAAAGCCGGTCCAGACCGATACCAGCCGGTTTTCGTTGAAGGAAAAGAAGATCACCGCCGCGATCGGCAGGTAGAGATAGACGAAGAACAGCGCGGTCAGCAGCCCCAGCCCCGGATAGCGCCGCACGTCATGGGATTTCGCCATCAGCCCGCCTCCACCATGCCCGCCCGCCGCGCCCGCAGCGCGTTGACGGTCAGAACCAGCATCACCAGCCCCATCAGCAGGACCGCGATCGCCGCGCCGAACGGCCAGTTGCGCCCGCCGCCGAACTGGGTCTGGATCAGGTTGCCCATCATCATCTGCTTGCCCCCGCCCAGCAGGACCGGCTCCAGCACCGCGCCCAGGCAGGGCACGAAGACCAGAATCGCCCCGGCCATCAGGCCCGGCCAGACCAAGGGCACGATCACCCGCCGCAGCGTGACCCAGCGGTTGCCGTAAAGGTCATGGCTGGCCTCGATGAAGGATGCATCGAGCTTTTCAATCGAGGCGAAGACCGGCAGGATCATCAGCGGCATGTAGCTGTAGACCAGCCCGGTCAGCATCGCGCCGTTGGTGAAAAGCAGGCTCGGGATGTCGCCGACCAGGCCGGTGGCGCGCAGGATCCGTTCCAGCGGCCCGTCGTTGCCCAGGATCACCAGCCAGGCATAGACCCGCACGATCATCGACACCCAGAAGGGCAGCGTGACCAGATAGATCAGGATCGCCTTCCACTTCGCGTCGCGGCGCGAGATGAAATAGGCCACCGGCAGGCTGGCGGCCATGCAGATCAGCGTGGTCAGGGCGGCCAGCCAGGCGGTCCGCGCCATGATCGCCAGATACTGGGGGTTGAACTCGGGCGCGCCGTCCCAGCCGTCGGCGAACAGCACCTGCCGGTAGGAACCGCCCGACAGGCCCCAGTCGAACCCGCCATAGGCGCCGCGCGTCGCCACCGAAACCAGGATGACGATGCCGATCGGCAGCACCAGCGTCAGCGCCATGATCGCGAAGGCGGGGGCCAGGCCCCAGATGCGGAAGTCGCGCAGGTTCATTGGCCCAGCACCCGCGCGCTGTCAGGACGGAAGCCGATCCTGACCTGACGGCCGACGTCGAGCGTCGGATCGCGGGACACGGCGTTGCGTTTGGATATGCGCAGTTCGGTCCCGGCCACGTCGACGGTGTAGTGGGTATATCCGCCCATGTAGTTCTTGTTGGTGATGCGGCCTTCCATCACCTGGCCGGTGGCCTGCTCCTCGATCCCGATCTTTTCGGGGCGCAGCGACAGGGTGGCGGGCCGGCCGGCCTGCGCCTGCCGCTGGAAGGTCGTCACCTCGAACCCCATCGGGGTGCGCACCGTCGCCTTGTCGCCGGCGACCGAGGCCACCTCGACGGCCAGGAAGTTCGTCTCTCCGATGAAGTCGGCGACGAAGCGGTTCACCGGGTCCTCGTAGATTTCGTCCGGGGTGCCGATCTGCTGGATCATGCCGTCGCCCAGCACGCAGATGCGGTCAGACATGTCCAGCGCCTCTTCCTGGTCGTGGGTGACGAAGACGAAGGTGATGCCGGTCTGGCGCTGCAGGGTGCGCAGTTCGTCACGCATCGCCTGCCGCAGCTTCAGGTCCAGGGCCGACAGGGGTTCGTCCAGCAGCAGCACCTCCGGTTCCGGCGCCAGCGCGCGGGCCAGCGCGATCCGCTGGCGCTGGCCGCCCGACAGCTGGGCGGGCTTGCGGCCGGCGAACTGGGTCATGTGGACCATCTCCAGCATCTCGCCGATGCGCCGCGCCTGCCGCGCCCGATCCCAGCCCAGGTTCTGCAGGCCGAAGCCGATGTTCTGTTCCAGCGTCATGTGCGGAAACAGCGCGTAGGATTGAAAGACCGTGTTCACCCGGCGCTTGTGCGGCGGCAGGTCGAGGATGTCGCGGCCATGCAGCCGGATCGTTCCTTCGGTCGGCGTGTCAAAGCCCGCCAGCATCCGCAGCAGCGTGGTCTTGCCGCAGCCGGACGGGCCCAGCAGCGTGAAGAACTCGTTGTCGTAGATGTCGAAACTGACCGACCGCAGCGCCGTGAAACTGCCAAAGCTCTTGGCCACGGCCTGCACCTCGATCGCCTTGCCGCGGGTCGCGGTCGCGCTCATGCTGGTCCCCCCTCCTGCCACCCCGAGGCCCGGCAAGCGCATCTCTGCGCGGCGGCCGGACCGGGTTGCGCCTGTCTAAGGGAAGGTGCGGCTTGGGCTAAAGAACGCAGTTTCTCAGCCGGTCTTAGGATTTTCCTAATGGCGGCCGGGTCGGCCAAACGGCCCGGCCGGCCGCAAACAAGCGACCGGCCGGGCTGACAACCCGCTGATTCAATGTTGGAATTTCCGGCGCGCGACGAGGGTGCGGCAGACGCGGGCAGGTCAGATCAGGCGGAACCCGATGTTCAGCCCGACCTGGTAATGCGCAACCTTGCCGTCTTCGATATGGCCGCGGATTTCCTTGACCTCGAACCAGTTCAGATGGTCGATCGTCTTGGCCGCGCGGGCGATCGCACCCTCGATCGCGTCCTCGATGCCTTTCGGCGAACTGCCGATGACATGCACGGTCTTGTAGACAGCGTCGCTCATGATCGTTTCCTCAACTGTCCGCCAAAGCGGTGACCTCGCGCCGGAAAGGCAGCGCATCGCCGATGTCGGGCATGTCGAGTTCGCGGGCATAGCGGTGTCCGGCGTAGGTGGCCCAGGCGATCGGCCCCGGCGCGCAGGCATCGCCGATGATCTTGACGCTGCGGATCCCGGCATCGGCCCATTCATCCTGCCGCGCCGCAAGCGCGTCGTAAAGCGCGCTGTCCGACAGGCGCGACGCAACCATCACCAGCCCGTCGCAGTCGATCTGCCCGCGCGCGTCGGTATAGGAACAGTTGGTCTCGATCCCGCCGTCGCGGATCGCCGCCAGCCCTGTGTTGAGGGTGATCCTGACCCCGGCCGCCACCAGCCGGCGGTGGATCGCGCCCTGTTCCAGCGTGTTCAGCGTCCAGTCCGACACATAGGCGGACGTCGTAATCAGCGTAACGTCGCAGCCCTTCTGCGCCAGAAGCTCGGCCAGCACCCCGCCCATGTAATAGTGGTCGTCGTCATAGACCACGACCTTGCCGGCAGGCAGGCGGCCTTCCATGATGTCGTCCGGGGTAAAGACCGGCAGCGCACCGGAGACCGGGACCGGCACCACATGCTGGCGCGCCACCCCATCGGCCCGCCAGCGCGATCCGGTGGCGATGCAGACATTCTCGAACCCGAAGGACAGGACATTCTCGGCAGTCAGGCCGCTGTCGAAATAGGTTTCGACGTTCGGGCGCTGGCTCAGCTGATACTGGCGGTAGTCGGCGACCCGGCCCCAGGCCGACAGGCCGGGCAGCAGCCGTTCGCGCGCCACCCGCCCGCCGATCTGGGACCGCGCCTCGGCCAAGGCCACGTCATAGCCGCGCAGGCTGAGCGCGCGCGCCGCCTCCAGCCCCGCCGGGCCGGAACCGACGACCAGCACGTTCTGGCTGTCGCCCTTGGCGTTCATCCGCTCGGGATGCCAGCCCTTGCGCCATTCCTCCATGAAGGTCGGGTTCTGGGTGCAGCGGCTGATCGACTGGGTCATGTCGCCGGTGATGCACATGTTGCAGCCGATGCATTCGCGGATGTCCTCGATCCGGCCTTCCTCGACCTTCTTCGGCAGGAACGGGTCGGCAATCGAGGGCCGGGCGCAGCCGATGAAGTCGAGCGTGCCGGATTTCACCATCCTGACCATGACGTCCGGGCTGGTAAAGCGGCCGACGCCGACCACCGGCTTGTCGCTCAGCGCGCGGATGCCCTTGACCAGCACCTCCTGCGCGGCCTCTTCCTTGAAGCGCGACGGGCCGGAACATTCTTCCCAACTGCCCTGCGCCAGGTCCCACAGGTCGGGCAGGTCGCGGTTCATCTCGATGAAGTCGCGCACCTCGGCGTTGGAAAAGCCCATCTCGCCGATGGTTTCGTCCAGGCTGACCCGCAGCGTCAGCCCCATCGTGTCGCCCACCGCATCGCGCATGTCGGCGATCACCTCGCGGGCAAAGCGCGAACGGTTTTCCAGGCTGCCGCCATATTCGTCGGTGCGCATGTTGGTGGCGCGGCTGAGGAAATGCTGGAAGATTCCGAACCCGTGCGCGCCATAAAGACAGATCAGATCAAAACCCGCGACCCTCGACCGTTTCGCGGCATTGACGAACCAGCGGCGCAGGTTCCTGATGTCGCCCTTGTCCAGCGCGCGCGCCTGCACCGGATCGTTGGTGAAGGTGCGGATCGGCCCGGCCGAAGGGGCCAGCGGCACCTCCTTGGTGTAGAAGTTTGGCCCGTTGATCCCGGAATAGGCCAGCTGGATGCCGGCCAGCGCCCCGTGGGTCTTCATCCGGTCGGCCATCTTGCGCAGGGCCGGTATGTCCTGATCCTCCCACAGCCGCAGCTCGATGAAGGGGGTAATCTCCGAGGTGTGGTGCATCTCGGTCTGTTCAGTGAAGATGACGCCCCAGCCGCCCTCGGCCTTGATGCCGCGCATCTCGGCCGCCGCCGAAGGATCGCGGTAGCCGCCACCGTTGCAATGGGGCACCTGGTAGAAGCGGTTCTTGGCAACGACCGGGCCGATGGCCATGGGCTGGAACAGAACATCATACCTGGGGTCGCGCAACTTCGTCTCCTGTCCGAAAATCCGCGCCACCTTAGCCGGATGCTGCGTCGGGTAAAGTCGCGGTTTCGGAAGCGTGGCTTAGGCCGGGGCGAAGCAGCTTCAGGCGCCGGGCGCCGGGCCAAGGGGACGCCGGTCGGCCCCCGGCAGGCTGGCGGGCGTGATCATCCGCCGGCAATGGTCGATGAAGGCCTTGACCGCCAGTACGTTCTGCGCCCCGTCGACCAGCACCAGCCCCATGATCATCGGGCGCGCATCATCGACCAGCGGAATGAAGCGCAGGGGCCGGCCGTCCGGGGCGCGGTCGTCGACCGGCCGGATGTTGGCAATCGAATAGCCATAGCCGTTGGCGACCAGCCCGCGCGCCACCGCCATATCCTTGGTCCGTTCCGCGATCAGCGGCTTCAGGCCGCGGCTGGCGAAGAACGACAGGAAGTAGCTGCTGCTGAACGGCAGGTCCAGAAGCACCATCGGATGATCCTTCAGCTGTTCGACCGAGGCCGACGGCAGGTCCGACAGCGGATGGGTCTCGGCCATCATCACATAGGGCGGCAGTTCGACCAGCGGGATGAAGATCAGGTCCGGCGGGATTTCCAGATCATAGGTCAGCGCCACGTCGATCTGGCCGTTGCGCAGGCGGGCGTAGATTTCCATCTGGTCCAGCTCGTACTGGCTGACACGGACGGCGGGGTAGAGGTTTTCAAAGCTGCGGCGCAACTGCGGCACCAGCAGCTGCGCAAAGGTCAGAAGGCAGCCCACCCCAAGCGGCCCCTGCACGTTGCCGGAAATGTCGTCTGCCAGCCGGATCAGCGCGTCGGCCTGGCCCAGAACCGCCTTGGCCTGCGCCATCAGCTGCCGCCCGGCCTGGGTCAGCGCCAGTCCCTGTGCATGCTTGCGCACGAACAGCTGCAGTCCGAATTCCGCCTCGAGCTGGCTGATCGCCGACGAGATCGACGGCGACGACACGTTCACCTTCTCGGATGCCGTGACGATGCTGCCCGCCTCGCCGACGGCCACGAAATACTCAAGCTGACGTAGCGTGACGCGAAGCGGCATTCTTGGGCCGGTTGCTCCCCTGGACCGATCAGGTGCGGTATTTCACCCAGATCGTCTTGAGTGCAGTGTATTTTTCCAGCGAATGCAACGACAGATCGCGCCCGAAGCCGGACTGCTTCATGCCGCCGAACGGCGTCTGGGCCGACAGCGCGTCGACCGTGTTGACCGATACCGTGCCGACATGCAGCGCGTCGGCAACCCGGTGGGCGCGCGACAGGTTGTCGGTCCAGACCGAGGCGGCAAGGCCATAGATCGAATCGTTGGCCATCCGCACCGCCTCGTCCTCGCTGTCGAAGGCGATGACCGACAGGACCGGGCCGAAGATTTCATCGCGCGCCAGCGGGTCGGTATGGGCCACGTCGGTGAATATCGTCGGCTGCACGAAACAGCCCTTGCCATCGACCGTCACCCGCTCGCCGCCGGCCACTAGGGTCGCGGTCCGCCGCCCGCCCTCGATGAAGCGCATGATGCCCTGGGTCTGCCTTTCGTCGACGATCGCCCCCATGCGCGAGGCCGGGTCCAGCGGATCGCCGGGCTGGGCCCTGGCGGCGCGTTCGGCCAGCATCTCGACCAGCCGGTCGCGGATCGACCGTTCGACATAAAGCCGCGAATTGGCCGAACAGACCTCGCCCTGATTGAAGAAGATGCCGAAGGCGGCCATGTCGGCGGCGCGCTCCAGATCCTCGCAATCGGCGAAAATGATGTTGGGGCTCTTGCCGCCGGTTTCGGGCCAGACCTGCTTGAGGTTCGACTGGCCGGAATATTCCATGAACCGCTTGCCGGTCGCGGTCGATCCGGTGAAGGCCAGGCAATCGACATCCATATGCAGGCCCAGCGCCCGTCCGGCGGTGGCGCCGAAACCGGGCACCACGTTCAGGACGCCATCGGGCACCCCGGCCTCGGCTGCCAGTTCGGCCAGCCGCAAGGCCGACAGCGGCGATTGCTCGGCCGGTTTCAGCACCACCGAATTGCCGGCCGCCAGCGCCGCCGCCGATTTCCAGGTCGCCATGTCCAAGGGGAAGTTCCACGGCGTCACCGCGCCGACGACGCCCAGCGGCACCCGCCGCACCAGCGCCAGGTCGCCCTGCCCGGTCGGCGCCACCTCGTCATAGATCTTGTCGATCGCCTCGGCATACCACTGGAAGAAATGCGCCGACCCCGGCGCGTCGATGGTGGCCGCGTCGGTGACGAGCTTGCCCATGTCGAGGCTGTCGAGCAGCGCCATCTCGGCCAGGTTCGCCCGGATCAGGTCGGCGAGCTTCAGGAGAACCGCCTTGCGGTGCCCCGGATCGGCCTTCGACCAGACGCCCGCCGCGAAGGCCCGCCGTGCCGCCGCGACCGCCCGGTCGACATCGGCCGCATCGCAGGCGGCAACGCGGGTCAGAACCTCGCCCGTCGCCGGGTTCACGCAATCGAAGGTCTCGCCGGACCGCGCATCGGCAAAGCGGCCGTCGATGAAGGCCTGGTTGCGCAATGTCAGGCCGGCGGCCCGCGCCTTCCAGTCGGCATGAGTCTGGTCGAACATCCTGTTTCCCTGTCTATTCGTCGCCGGGCACGCCGTAGGACGGCGCCGCGCGCGGGTCGAGCGCCCGCTGGACATAGGCCGCCATCTGCGGCTTGTAGAGTTCCCAAAGGCCGGCGACCGCCTCGATCGGGCAATCCTCGGTCCAGTCGCAGCGCAGGTCGGCGACCGGCCAGCTGACCTTGTCGACGATCTTCAGCCCCGCCGAATGAACCGGCCCCGCCTCGCCCCCGGCGGCAAGCCCGGCGCGCATCGCCGCAACCAGTCGGTCGCCCAGATGGCCTTTCGCTGTCAGGAACCCGTCCACGATGGCCTGCGGCACCCCGCCGTTGGCCAGAAGGTTGCCGCCCGACGCGACATCCGCCGCCCTGGCCTCGCCCCAGACGCCCAGCACCTGGCCGCCGGAGTGAATCGCGGTGCGCCCGGCGGCGTCGACCGCCAGCACCTGCCGGTAATCGATGAACTTCCCCTGCCGGCGCACCTCCGCCACCGCCTCGGCCGCGCTCATCCCCCGCTCCATCAGGTCAAGCGCCAGCGGCCCGAGCGAGGGATCGGTGACATTCTGCGATGCGACCGCGCCGACCCCGGCGCGCGCATGCGAACAGCGCGCCGCCACCGCCGGCGACGAAGAGGCGATCGCCACACCGAACATCCCGGTTTCGGCGCAACGGGCGACAAGCGAAAAGGTCATGGGCTGCTCCTGCTGCTGGCGGCGCCGGGGGCTGTCTGCCCCCGGACCCCCGAGGATATTTCGCCAGGGAGAACCCCGGGGTTCATTCTTTCTGGCTCAAATATCCTGCGGGGGTACGGGGGTGCAAAACCCCCGGCGCGCGCGGTTCTCAATCGGGGATGACAGCGGTGCCGTCGATCTCGACCAGCCATTCGGGGCGGGCGAGCGCGGTGACCGTCACGCCGGTCGAGACCGGATGGACGCCCTTGATATATTCGCCCATCGTCCGGTAGACCACCTCGCGGTGGCGCACATCGGTCAGGTAGACCACCACCTTGACCAGATGTTCCATCTTGCCGCCCGCCTCTTCCAGAAGCTGGCGGATGTTCTGCATCACCTTGTGGGTCTGTTCGACCGGATCGTGGCTGTCGATGTTCTTCGCCGTGTCCAGATCCTGCGGGCACTGTCCGCGCAGCCAGACGGTGCGCCCGCCGCGCGTCACCACGGCCTGGCAAAGATCGTTGTCCAGCTTCTGTTCGGGATAGGTATCCTTGGTGTTGAACTTGCGGATGCGGGTATGGGCCATTCGGGATCTCCGGTCGGTATCGGGTTGGGTCGGTCGGGCGGCAGACGGGCGCGCCTCAGCGCGCCGACATCGCCGGTTTGCGCGCTGCGGTCTTCTGGTCGCCGGATGGCCGGTAGTCCAGATACTTGCGCTGGGTGGTGATCTGGTCGGCCAGGTACTTGGCATCGTGCCAGACACCCCAGATGAAGCTAGAGCCGCGCCGCGACTGCCAGGGCAGGCCCAGGAAGTAGATCCCCGGCTCGGTCGACACGCCGCGAAGGTGCCGCGGGCGGCCCTTGTCGTCGAATGCGTCGACCTTCAGCCAGCCGTAGTCCAGCGCGAAGCCGGTCGCCCAGATGATCGTGTTGACCCCCGCCTTGGCAAGGTCGAGTTCGAGGATCGGGTCGGTCATGCACACCGGGTCCGGCCCGATGACGCGGGCTTCGGGTTCCTCGGGCAGGTCGAGCCCGTTGCGCGCCACATAGGCGTCGGCCTCGGCCAGAATCGACAGATAGTTCGCATCGCCCTGGCGGATGTTGTCGGTCAGATCGGGGGCGAAGCTCATCACCCCGTCCTTGAAGGACCGGGTCACGCCGACCAGCGTCATCCCCTCGGCCGCCAGCCGGCGGAAGTCGACGGTCTTGCCGCCATAGGCGCCGCTGACGGCGATGGTCACATGCTCGGCGCCTTGCGGCGGCGTGGCGGCATCCCACTTGCCGAGGACACCCAGCCACCAACAGAAGTCGCGGCCGCGATAGGCGCGCGGCGGCCGGTCGTGCGCCCCGACCGACAGATAGACCTTGCGGCCGGCGCGCATCAGTTCGTCGGCGATCTGGGTGCCCGACGATCCGGCGCCGACCACCAGCACCGCGCCTTCCGGCAGCTGGCCGGGATTGCGGTAGTCGTAGGAATGGATCTGCATCACGCCGGCTTCTGCGGGCACCACCGGCGGAATGACCGGGCGCTGGAAGGGTCCGGTCGCGGCCACCACGTTCAGGGCCTCGATCGTGCCCTGCGAGGTCTCGACCCGGAACCCCGGCCGGCCGGCGTTGCGTTCGACGCTTTTCACCTCGACGCCGCAGCGGATCGGCGCGGCGATCTTGTCGGCATAGGCCACGAAATAGTCGGCCACCTTTTCCTTGGGCACGAAGGCATCGGCGCCGACATCGTCGAACTCCAGCCCCGGAAAGCGGTCATGCCAGGCCGGGCCGTTGGCGACGAGCGAATCCCACCGCCCCGAGCGCCAGCGTTCGGCGATCCGGCCCTTTTCCAGGACCAGATGCGCCACCCCGGCCTTGCCCAGATGCTCGCTCATCGCGACACCGGCCTGACCCCCGCCAACGACAAGCGTATGAATCTTCTCCACAGACATTTTCACGTCCTTTTCTGATGTTCTGTTCATGGGCAGAGGTGATCTGCCGGCCGGCGCTTCGCGGTTGCGGGTCATTGGTCCCACAAGCCTGTTCAGGCGCTACAATCGGGGATCGGCGGCCAAGGCTCAAGAAATTCATTTGTCATCGCGGGTTAGGACAAGCCTAAGCAAGACCGCCAAAAGGAAAGGCCCGCCTTGCGGGCGGGCCTTCCTCAACCGAATGTCGCGCGGCTCAGAGCTTTTCGATCAGCTCGGGCACGGCGGTGAACAGGTCGGCCACCAGGCCGTAGTCGGCAACCTGGAAGATCGGCGCCTCTTCGTCCTTGTTGATGGCGACGATGACCTTCGAGTCCTTCATCCCCGCGAGGTGCTGGATGGCGCCCGAGATGCCGACCGCGACGTAGAGCTGCGGCGCCACCACCTTGCCGGTCTGCCCGACCTGCCAGTCGTTCGGCGCATAGCCCGAATCGACAGCCGCGCGCGAAGCGCCGACCGCGGCGCCCAGCTTGTCGGCCAGCTTCTCGATCAGGTGGAAGTCTTCCTGGCTGCCGACGCCGCGGCCGCCCGACACCACGATGCCGGCCGAGGTCAGTTCCGGCCGGTCGCTGGTCGCAACCTTGTCCTCGACCCATTTCGACAGGCCCGGATCGGCGGCGGCGGCGATGTTCTCGACCGGCGCATTGCCGCCGGTCGCCGCCGGCTCGAAGGTCGAGGTACGGATCGACACGACCTTTTTCGCGTCGCCCGACTTCACCGTCTGGATGGCGTTGCCGGCATAGATCGGCCGTTCAAAGGTTTCGCCATCGACGACGCCCGACACGTCGGAAATCACCATCACGTCCAGAAGCGCGGCCACGCGCGGCAGCACGTTCTTGGCGTCGGTGGTCGCCGGAGCGACGATGTGGCTGTAGCCGCCGGCCAGCGACACGACCAGCGCCGCCGTCGGTTCGGCCAGCCGGTGGCCCAGCGTCGGGTCTTCGGCGCAGAGCACCTTGGAGATCCCGGCGATCTTGGCGGCTTCGGCCGCCGCGGCCGAGGCGCGGGCCCCGGCGCACAGGACGGTCACCTCGCCCATGGCCTTCGCCGCCGTCACCGCCTTGGCGGTGGCGTCGAGGTTCAGGTGACCGTCGGTCACTTCGCCCAGAAGAAGAACAGCCATCAGATCACCCCCGCTTCGTCTTTGAGTTTGGCGATCAGCTCGTCCACCGAACCGACCTTGACGCCGGCCTTGCGGCCCGCCGGTTCGCCGGTCTTGACGATCGTCAGGCGCGGGGTCACGTCCACCCCGTAGTCGGCGGGCGTCTTGGCGGCCAGGGGCTTGGCCTTGGCCTTCATGATGTTCGGCAGCGAGGCGTAGCGCGGTTCGTTCAGGCGCAGGTCGACCGTCACGATCGCCGGCATCTTGACCGCGATGGTCTGAAGCCCGCCGTCAACCTCGCGCGTCACGGTGGCGGTGCCGCCGTCGATCTTCAGTTCGGAAATGAAGGTCGCCTGCGACCAGCCCAGGAGAGCCGCCAGCATCTGGCCGGTGGCGTTCATGTCATTGTCGATCGCCTGCTTGCCGCAAAGGACGACGCCGGGCTGTTCTTCCTTGACCACCGCCGCCAGCAGCTTGGCCACCGCCAGAGGCTCGATGTCGGTGTGCACGTCGGCCGCCGCCTCGATCAGGATGGCGCGGTCGGCGCCCATGGCCAGCGCGGTCCGCAGCGTTTCCTGGGCCTGCTTGACCCCGATCGAGACCACGACGACCTCGGTCGCCACACCCTTTTCCTTCAGGCGGATCGCCTCTTCGACGGCAATCTCGTCGAAGGGGTTCATCGACATCTTCACATTGGCCAGATCGACCCCGGAACCATCCGCCTTCACGCGGACCTTCACGTTATAGTCGATCACGCGCTTCACAGGCACGAGCACCTTCATGGGCGTGTTCTCCTCAAGACATGGGCCGCCCCAGACGGGACGGCAGCGAAAGCTCCCGCCGCTTCCTAGCGATTCTGCATCGCAGAGGACAGAGCAAAATCGACGCGCGCTGTCGCCCCGACGCCACGATTGGCGCTGTTAGCGACGGACAGGACCGCGTCCGGCGATCCTCAGCGGTTCGCCCCCGGCACCCACAGCACGTCCCGACCGTCGTTGGCGACCCGCGCTGCCACGAAGAACCAGTCGGACAGGCGATTGAGGTAGCGCACCGCCGCCTCGTTCACCTCTTCGGTGGTGGCCAGCTCCACCGCCAGCCGTTCGGCCCGGCGCGCCACCGTGCGGCACAGGTGCAGGTGCGCGGCCAGCGCGGTGCCGCCGGGCAGGATGAAGCTGCGCAGGGCCGACAGCGGCGCATTCATCACGTCGATCTCGGATTCAAGCCGGTCGACCTGCGCGGCCACCATGCGCAGGACCGGATGGCCGGCCTCGGCATCCTTGCTCATGTCCGGCCGGCACAGGTCGGCGCCCAGATCGAAGAGGTCGTTCTGGATGCGGGCCAGGGCGGCATCCATCCCGCCCTTGGCATGCAGACGGGCCAGCCCGACCGTCGCGTTGGTTTCGTCGACGGTGCCATAGGCGGCTACCCGTGGCGAGAATTTCGCCACCCGCGCACCGTTGCCCAGCGCGGTTTCGCCGCGGTCGCCGGTGCGCGTGTAGATCTTGTTCAGGACGACCATCAGTGCCTCAGCCCGCCACGGACCAGGACGAACAACAGGATCAGCGCCACCGCGCAGGCCTGCGCGATGATCCGGTAGCGCATGATCCGGTTGGCGTGCTTGCGGTTGAAATCGCCGCCTTTGGCGAAACCGCCGATCCCGGTCATCAGGATGGCCAGCACCACGAAGCACGCCAGCGCGGCGACGATGAAAAGCGGGTCAGAGGTCATGGCGGTCCTTTCGCGGTCGCGTCATCTTAGGGCCTGGGGCGGCAAAAGCGAAGGGGCGTTACCGGTCGCAGTTACTGGCCCTTCAGGATCGCGGTGAAATCGACCGGCCCGGTCTGGCCGGTCAGCCGCGCCCGGTAGATCGGCAGGCTTTCGGCGACGCGCATCACATAGGTCTGGGTTTCGC
This sequence comes from Paracoccaceae bacterium, assembly GCA_046348855.1. Classification (GTDB taxonomy): domain Bacteria; phylum Pseudomonadota; class Alphaproteobacteria; order Rhodobacterales; family Rhodobacteraceae; genus TMP-24. Next base: position 17,382 of record JAXMDK010000027.1, read on the forward strand.
GCAGCGGGATCGATTCGACCCAGTCGACCGGGTCCACCCCCTTGGCGCGCGGATCGCCGAGGCTGGCGATCCATTTGCGCGCCCGCCCCGGCCCGGCATTGTAGCCCGACGCCACCAGGAGCGGCGAGGCGCCGAACTGCGATTCGAGCCCCGCCAGATAGGCCGAGCCCAGCCGGGCGTTGTAGTCGAAGTCGCTGGCAAGCTTGCCGCCGTCATAGGCCAGCCCCGCCGCCTGCGCCATCTCGCGCCCGGTCTGCGGCATCACCTGCATCAGCCCCAGCGCACCGACCACCGACCGGGCCTTGGGATTGAATTCGCTTTCCCGCCGGGCGATGGCCAGTGTCAGCTCGGTCCTGACCGGCAGTTTCAGATGGTCCAGCCCGACCAGCGGGAAATAGGCAGAAGGCCAGATCACCCCCTTGTCGGCGGCGCGCTTGGCCATGGTCAGCGCCAGGTAGGGCTGGCCGTCCTCCAGCGCCATGCCCGCCAGCCGCCCGATCTCGTCGCCGCTCATCCCTTCGGCCAGCTGCACGAAGAACCGCGCCGCCAGCGGCCGTTCGCCAGCGGCGATCAGCAGCCGCCCGGCCTGATAGAGCGAGGTGCCGGTGATCGATTTCAGCTTCCAGTCCGGGTAGGCTTCGCCCCCTTTCAGCGCCGGGCTGAGCGGCAGCCCGACCTTTTCAGCGGCCAGAAGCCCGTAGAACGAGGTCTGGTAGCGCGCGCCCTCGGCATAGGCGGCCTGCGCTTCGCGGGTGCGGCCCAGCTTTTCCAACGCGCGGCCCCGCCAGTAGCCGGCGCGACCCGAACTGATCGGTCCGTTGGCGGTGGCGGCGAAACGGTCGAAATGCTTCAGCGCCAGCCCGGCGTCGCCCAGCTTGCGCAGCGCGATATAGCCCGACAGCCATTCCAGATCGGCATAATCCTCGCCGTCGTCGGGCGTCAGGAAATGCCGCGACGCCAGCTTGTAGGCGCGGCGGGGATCGCCTTCGCGCATTTCCTTGCGCGCGAGCTTGCGCCGCCAGTCGGCCCATTTGTCGGGGATGCCCAGCGCCTCGGCGCTGGCCGACCGTTCCAGCATCAGCGCGATCGCGTCCGGGTAAAGGTCGCGCGATATGCGCCAGCGAAAGCGGTCGTAGGCCAGCCCCGGCGACCCGGCCGACTTGGCCGGCACCGCCTTGACCTTCGCCGTCACGTCCTTGGCGTCGGACTGGAGCGCGATCCGCGCCTCGGCCACGGCGCGGGTGCCCCCGTCGACCAGGGGCAGCATGCGGCGGGCGTTGTCCAGATCGCCCTGCCACAGCATCGCGGTGATCCGCCCGCCGTGCTGGTCGGCCAGCAGCGGGCCGAACTCGGCCAGGAACGCCTCTTGCGCCGGGGCGTCCATCGGCAGGTTGCGCCAGCCGCGCACCGCCTCGGCCTCGGCCGCCGGCCGGTCGCCGGTGTCGCGCAGGGCCCGCGCCAGCGCCAGGCTGCCGGCGCCGGTCTGCGGCGGCTGGCCGGCGAAATAGGACAGGACCAGTTGCGGGCTGAGCCCGGCGCCGATCGCCGCCTCGCCCGACTGGCGCAGCAGCTTCATCCCCGGCCAGTCCGGGTGGCGGCGCAGGAAGTCGGCATAATCGGCAAAGGGCGCGTCGCCCGGCTGGCTTTCGCGCAGGAAGCGCCATTCGATGATCTCGGCGGCCAGCCCGCCCGCCGCCTGCCCGTCGGACAGCGCCGCCGGCCAGTCGGCCCGGTCCGCCGCGGCCCGGGCGCGCGCCAGTTGCACCGCCCCGTCGGCATGCTACGGGCCGGCCAAAAGCGACAGGGCCGCAAGCGGCGCGGCAAGGATCAGGTAACGGAACATCGTGCTGCAACTGCCTCGTTCTTTTTCCGACAAATCTACCCTGCCCTGCCGCCGCCGCAACACACAAACTTGGCAATGCCGGACGATGCCGCTAGGGTCCGGCGCGATTTCACCGGGCGAGTCAGCCCCAAAGCAAGGAGCGTGTCATGTTCAGAGGGTCCATCCCAGCCCTGGTCACGCCGTTCAAGGACGGCCAGCTGGATCTGGACACGCTGAAAAAGCTGGTGGACTGGCATATCGCCGAAGGCAGCCACGGCCTCGTGCCGGTCGGCACCACCGGCGAAAGCCCGACGCTGTCGCACGCCGAACATGGCCGCGTGATCGAGGAGGTGGTCAAGGCCGCCGCCGGCCGCATTCCGGTGATCGCCGGCGCCGGATCAAACAACACCGCCGAGGGGATCGACCTGATCCGCCATGCCGAAAAGGTCGGCGCCGACGCGGCGCTGGTGGTGACGCCCTATTACAACAAGCCCACCCAGCGCGGGCTGATCGCCCATTTCACCGCGCTCCACGACGCATGCACCCTGCCGATCATCATCTACAACATCCCCGGCCGGTCGGTGGTGGACATGACCCCGGAGACGATGGGCGAACTGGCGAAGCTGCCGCGGATCATCGGGGTCAAGGACGCCACCGGCAAGATCGAGCGGGTCAGCCAGCAGCGCGCCAGTTGCGGGACCGACTTCGTCCAGCTGTCGGGCGAGGATGCGACGGCGCTTGGCTTCAACGCGCACGGCGGGGTCGGCTGCATCAGCGTGACGGCGAATGTCGCCCCCCGCCTCTGCGCCGAATTCCAGGAGGCGACGCTGCGCGGCGACTATGCGGCGGCGCTGGCGCTGCAGGACCGGCTGATGCCGCTGCACGAAGCGATCTTCGTCGAGCCGGGGCTGGCCGGGGCCAAGTACGGCCTCGCCCGGCTCGGCCGCTGCCGCGAGGAGGTGCGCCTGCCGCTGACCGGGCTCCTCGACACGACCAAGGCCCGGATCGACTCGGCGATGCGCCATGCGGGGCTGTTGAACTAAGGCGGAGGAATGGGGACGACTGATCGCAGCGGGTTTATGCAGCAGTTCCCCCCGCTCTGCCCCGGTTTAGCGGCATCACACGCATTCGGCCGCCGGGGTGGCGAGACATTGGGGAATTTGGCGTGGGAAATGGTGACATTGATCAGGTGAAAGTGTTTCCACGGAATGCCGCCGCCGGCTTGCTGCTTTGCCTGGCGCCGCTCATGGCCGACGCATCGGGTCTTGGCCCGTGCTCGGCCTTCACGGATGATGCCACCTATGTTTCGTCCACCATCATCATGCAGCTCGAACATCGCCGGGTCCCCCTCAGGGTGCCGATCCAGTATTTCGAGGATGCCTGGGACCGTGTGGACGGGCTGGAAACCACATCGCAGCTCTTCAGCGTCGATATAAACGACTTCACCCCGGTCACCCGCCCGCAGACGGCCGAGCGGAACAAGGCCGGGCGGCATGACTACATGTGGTTCACGATCGGGGACCAGATTTCGACGCACGACATTGCCCTGCTGGAGGTCAATCTCGGATGGAACAATCCGTCACTGACGCAGAAGCTGGCCCAACTTCCCCCTGCGAAAGGGACCCGCGCCGGCCTAGTTTGGCTTGAGACAAGCGCCGCTTCGGGCACGACACGCCCCTACGCCGACATCTTTGTTGCCCTCGGCCCTGATGGAAAAGACGTCGTGGCGGCGATTGAATGCTCATCGCCCGAGAACGAAACCGTCGCGGTTCCACTTTGTAAGCAGTACTTCACGGCAGGCAAGGTTGACGTGGATCTTAGCTATGACCGGACTTATCTTGATCGCTGGTCAGACATTCAGGCTGATGTCACGGCCTTTGTAAACTGTGCGACAGTCCAGCCCAAGAACTAGGCGCTTGATCCCGGCAGTTGATGCCGTGACTGCCCCCCTCAATAATCAATATGCTTCTTGAACCGCACCAGCGAGTCGTCCCACCAGTTCAGCATGTCCTCGAAATAGGCGGGCGAGACCCCGCCCTTGTCGAGGTTCACATCCATCACCAGCGCGATCGAGCCGTCCTTGTTGCGATAGCTCATGGCAAAGCGGTTGTCGTAGTTCCAGTCGTTGGCCAGCTCGACCGGGTAATCCTTCTTCTCGGAAAAGATCGCCTCGAACGAGATGTCCTGGCAGTTGGCCTTCTGGTCATCGCAGTCGAAGAAATAGACCGTCGAAAACAGCCCCTCGACCTTGGTGTCGATCATCGGCGCGCCCGAGTTCGACTTGCCGAGCTTGGCGGCAAGCCCGTAGTCCTGCAGCGCCTTGACCACGCTGGCCGGGTCGGCCGCGGTCACGTTGCCGGCGTTGTCTTCCGCAAAAGCCGCAGTCGAAAGCACCAAACCACACAAAACGGTCAGAAATGCACGCATTCCAGCCTCCCCCTATGGCCTTGATTGCCGCAGGCAAAGGGTAGGTCCGGCCGCGATGGCGGTCAACTGTCACGGGGATCAGCAACCGCCCAGCACATCGGACATCAGCCCGACCTGGCAGACCTTCATCGGCGGGGCCTCCTGCGGTTCAATCCCGGCAAAGGCGAGCAGGGCGAAGAAGGTGGCGAGGAAAAGGGTTTCGGTCATGGCAGGCTCCGATCCGTTGTTCACGGATCGTTCTAGCCGTTCATCATTAATCCGCGGTTACGCGAACATTAAGGGAACATTACCCCACCGCGCGGCTCAGGCCACCAGTTGCTCGGCCCGTTTCAGGTCGACGCTGACCAGCTGGCTGACGCCCTGTTCCTGCATGGTCACGCCGAACAGCCTATCCATCCGCGCCATCGTCACCGCATGGTGGGTGATGATCAGGAACCGGGTCTCGGTGCGCCGGGTCATCTCGTCCAGAAGATCGCAGAACCGCGTCACGTTGGCATCGTCCAGGGGCGCATCGACCTCGTCCAGCACGCAGATCGGCGCCGGGTTGGCCAGGAACACTGCGAAGATCAGCGCCAGAGCCGTCAGGGTCTGCTCGCCCCCCGACAGAAGGCTCAGCGTCGCCAGCTTCTTGCCGGGCGGCTGGCACATGATTTCCAGGCCCGCCTCCAGCGGATCGTCGCTTTCGACCAGCACCAGGTTGGCCTCGCCGCCGCCGAACAGGTGGGTGAAGAGCAGCCGGAAATTGGTGTTGACCTGCTCGTAGGCGGTCAGCAGCCGCTCGCGCCCCTCGCGGTTCAGCCCGGCGATCCCGGCGCGCAGCTTCTTGATCGCCTCCTCCAGATCGGCCTTTTCCTTGACCAATGTGTCATGTTCGGCCTGCACCTCGCGGGCGTCCTCCTCGGCGCGCAGGTTCACCGCGCCCAGGGCGTCACGCTGGCGCTTGAGCCGGTTCACGTCGGTCTCCAGCGCCTCGGCGTCGGGCATCGCTTCGGGGTCGGCGGCCAGGCTTTGCAGAAGCGTGCCCGGCGTGTTGTCGGTTTCCTCGCGGATGCGCTCGGCGGCATAGTCGACGGTGCCGCGCGCCGCCTCGGCGCGGGCTTCGGCGCGGGCGCGGGCCTCGCGCGCCTCGCTGGCGGCGCGTTCGGCATCGCGCTCGGCCTCGCCGGCCCGGCGCAGCGCCGCCTCGCCCTCGGCCAGCCGGTCGGAGGCGGCGCGGCGGCGGGTCTCGGCGGTGTCGATCGCGTCCGACAGTTCCGCCCGCTTGGCGGCGATTTCGGCCGGCGCGGCCGAAGCCGCCTTCAGCTCGGCCTCGCTTTCGGTCCGCCGTTCGGTCAGTTCGGCGGTGCGCTTTTCGGCGGTCTCGAGCCGCAGCTTCCAGCCCGACACTTCCTTGACGATCTCCTGGCGCCGCTTCAGCCGCGCCTCGCCTTCGCGGCGGATTTCATCGTGGCCGGACCGGCGCGACAGCATGGTGACGCGCGCCGCCTCGACGGTCAGCTTCACATCCTCGACCTCGGCCCGCGCGGCGGTCAGGTCGGGCAGGGCCGCCACCGCTTCCTCGGCCTCGCGCAGCCGGGTCCGGGCGCCCATCGCCTCCTCGTCGTGGCGCGCCACGGCCAGGCGGGCGCTTTCCAGCTTGCCGCCGGCGATGGAGCGGTCGGCCTCGGCGCGGCTCAGCGCCCGGCTGGCCTCGGCCATGATCCGGTCGGCCTCGCGCCGGGCCTCGCGTGCGCGGCGGTCGGCATCGCTGGCCTCGGCCAGCCGCCGGGTCAGCAGTTCATGCGCCTGCCGCGCCCCTTCGGCCCGCGCCGCCACCTCCTCAAGGTCGCGTTTCAGTTCGACCAGCCGGTTCAGCTGCTGAAGCCGCAGCGCCGAAGCCTGCGGCGCGTCCTCGGCGGCGGCGCGGAACCCGTCCCAGCGCCAGACGTCGCCTTCGGGCGACACCAGCCGCTGACCGGGGCGCAGATCCGCCTGCAACCGCGCCCCTTCGGCCCGCGACACCAGCCCGATCTGGCCGATGCGCCGGACCAGCGCCTCGGGCACCGTCACCACGTCCGACAAGGCCCTGACGCCGGGGGGCAGCGCCTGCGCCTCGCGGTAGCCGGGCAGCACCGCCCAGCCTGAGCCCTTGTCGCCCGCCACCTCGGGCGCGCGCAGGTCGTCGGCCAGAGCCGCGCCCAGCGCCCGCTCGAACCCGGTCTTGACCCGCACCCGGTCCAGCATCTGCTTGCCGGTCCGGGTCTCGCGTTCGACCAGCTTGGCCAGCGCCGCCACCTCGGCGCGCAGCGCGCCGGCCTCGCCCTCGGCCTCGGACCGCGCGGCGCGGGCCTCGGATTCGCGGCCCTGCACCTCGGCGCGCATCTCGTCGGCGGCGACCAGCGCCGCCTCGGCCGCGTCGGCGGCCCGCGTCGCCCGCGCCTGCGCGGCTTCGGCCTGGCCGAAGTCCGCGGCCGCCTTCGCCAGCGCCGCCTCGGCCTCGGCGGCCTGGCCGCGGGCGCGCGCCGCATCGGCCTCGTTCCGCACGACGGTGGCGCGGTTGTCGGCCAGAAGCCGGTGCGCCGACTGGTGGCGCGCCGACAGCCGCGCCACATCCTCGGCCAGTTCGCTCAGCGCCGCCTCGCGCCCTTGCAGAACCTGCGCCGCCTCGGCCGCCTGTGCCGCCGCTGCCTCAAGCCGCGCGTCGTGCCCTTCGCTGGCCTTGGCGATCTGCTCCTGCTCCCACTCCAGCCGCGCGATCGTCTCGCCGGCGTCGCGGTTCAGCCCGGCCTCGCGGTCCAGATCGCGGGTCAGCTGGTCGATCCGCTCGGTCAGCGTGGCGATCAGCTGAAGCGCCCGGGCCTCCTGGTCGTTCAGGGTGTCGCGCTGCACGATCAGCCGCTGGACGATCGCGCCCGCCACCGCCTCTTCCTCGCGCAGGGGCGGCAACTGATCCTCGGCCGCCTCGCGCGCCTTGGCCGCCGCGCGGGCCGCCGCCTCGGCCTGGGCCGCGCCCTTGGTGCAGGCCGTCAGGTCGGCCGCCGCCGCCTGCCGGGCCTGATCGGCCTCGCGCCAGCGGCGGTAAAGCAGCATACCCTCGGCGCGGCGCAGTTCCTCGCCGATCTCGCGGTAGCGCGCCGCCTGCCGGGCCTGGCGGGCCAGCTGCTGCAACTGGGCGGCAAGCTGTTCGATCACGTCGTCGACGCGCAGCAGGTTCTGCTCGGCGCCGCTCAGCTTCAGCTCCGCCTCGTGGCGGCGCTGGTAAAGGCCGGAAATCCCGGCGGCCTCTTCCAGGATGCGTCGCCGGTTCTGCGGCTTGGCGTTGATCAGTTCGGCGATCTGGCCCTGCCGCACCAGCGCCGGCGAATGGCTGCCAGTCGAGGCGTCGGCGAACAGCATCTGCACGTCGCGGGCGCGGACATCCTTGGTGTTGGCCTTGTAGGCCGATCCGGCATCGCGGGTGATCCGCCGCACGATCTCCAGCTGGTCGAGATCGTTGAACCCCGAGGGCGCCAGCCGTTCGGCATTGTCGATGGTGATCGACACTTCGGCGAAATTGCGCGCCGGCCTTGTGGCGGCGCCGGCGAAGATCACGTCCTCCATCTCGCCGCCGCGCATGGCGGTGGGGCGGTTCTCGCCCATCACCCAGCGCAGGGCCTCCAGAAGGTTCGACTTGCCGCAGCCGTTCGGCCCGACCACGCCGGTCAGCCCTTCGTGGATGACCAGGTCGGTCGGGTCCACAAAGCTCTTGAAGCCGTTCAGTCTGAGGCGCGTGAAACGCAAGGATCGGGTCCGGTCATGATTCCAAGGTGGTGAATCCTTGGGCGGAAGCGGCCATGAGTCAACGATCTTCCACAGGATATGGCGGACGGCGACCAGTTATCCCCAAGATGTCGGGGTCAAAGGTAATATCTGAAGCGGCTTCCGATCAGCGGTTGTTCGACGAAACCCCGCGAAAGATAGTAGTCCATCGCCGTGCGGTTGTCCGGGTGGGTGCCGACCTTCAGCTCGACGCATCCGGCTGCCCGCGCCTCGCGCTTGGCCCGTTCGATCAGCGCCTGGCCCACGCCGCGACCGCGCCAGGCAGGTTGGACGAACAGGTGATAGATCTCCATCCCCCGGTCGCCATATTGCAGCCACGCGAGCCGGATCAGCGCCATGTAGCCGGCAAGCTCGCCCCCCGCCTCGGCGACACGGATGCGCGCCCAGGGGTCGCGGCCGGCCGTGTCGCGTGCCAGCGCATCCGGCGTCAGGCGCGGCGCATCGCCATGATGCTCGGACAGCGCCCGGATCATCTGCGCGACCCTGTCCAGATCGCCGGGACGCATCGCCCGAACCCTGATCGCCGCCATCGCCGCCTCCCCCCTGCCGCGCCGTCATAGCCGCGCCGGGCCACAGGTCAAGCCCGGCGGCAGGCGCTTGACCCCGCCCCGCGCCTCGCGGCTTATAGGCCGCGAAAGGAAGCGCCATGTCCCTGACCATATCGCCCGAGTCGCCGCTCACCGCTGACGGCCAATCCCTGATCGACGGATCGCAGGAGGCCCTGCTCGAAGTCTTTACCCCCGACGAGATCTTCACCTTTTCGCCGCAAGAGCTTGCCACCCCCGACGTGACCTTCCTGGTCGCGCGCGACGGCGGGGCGGCGCTTGGCTGCGTGGCGATGGTCGACTGCGGTGCCTATGCCGAGGTCAAACGCCTTTACGTCCCCAGCGCCGGTCGGGGCCGGGGCGTCGCCCGGGCACTGATGACGGCGCTGGAGGGCCGCGCCCGCGCCCAGGGCATGGCCCATGTCATGCTGGAAACCGGCGAACGGCTGGGCCCGGCGGTCGCGCTCTACCGCGCGCTCGGTTACGAGGTTCGCGGGCCGTTCGGCGACTATCCCGAACATCCCGCCAGCCTCTTCATGGAAAAGGCACTGTGAGCGACCTGTCGCACGGCGGCGAAGGCCGCTGCCTGTGCGGCGCGGTCACCTACGCCTTCACCGGCCCGCCCCGCTGGCAGGCGCATTGCCATTGCGAAAGCTGCCGGCGCGCCACCTCGTCGCCCTTCACCAGCTTTTTCGGCGTTGCGCATGCGCAGTTCCGCTGGACCGGGACGCCGCCCGCCGCCCGCGACTCCTCGCCCGGCGTCCGGCGGTTCTTCTGCGCCGCCTGCGGATCGCCGATGGCCTATCAGGACCGCGACCGGACCGACGAGATCGACCTATACGCCGCCACCCTCTCGGACCCGTCCGCCTATGCGCCCGAACGCCACGTCCACTGGAACGAACGCCTGCCGTGGGTCAGGCTCGCCGATGGCCTGCCCGTCCAGCGCACCCCCCGCCGTCTGACGCCCGACGACGACTTCGCCCCGGTCTTGCGGCTGATCCTCGACAGTTTCGCCTTCATGGAAGGCAGGATCGACCCGCCCTCCTCGGCCGCGCGCCTGACGACGGCCAGCCTTTCCGCCAGCGCGCGCGATGGCGAGGTCTGGGTGCTGGACGATCCCGACGCGCCCGAAGGCCCGATCACCTGCGTGGTCCTGACGCCGAAGGCCGACCACCTCTATCTCGGCAAGCTGGCCGTCGCCCCGGCCTTCCGCCGCCAGGGTCTTGCCCGGCAGCTGGTCGGACACGCGCTGGGGCGGGCCAGGGCGCTCGGCCTGGCCGAACTGCGGCTCGAAACCCGCGTCGAGCTGACCGAAAACCATCAAAGCTTCCGCGCGATGGGCTTCACCGAAACCGGCCGCACCGCGCACGCGGGCTACGACCGGCCGACCTCGATCACCTTCGCGCTCAGGCCCTGAACCCGTCTTCCTGCCCCCGGACGCGGGCGCGCCACAGGGTGAAAAGGCTCGCGCACACCACGACGGCGCAGCCCAGAACCACGTTCGGCCGCAGCGTCTCGCCAAAGACGGTGACGCCCAGCACGGCGATGAAGGCCAGCTGCAGATAGGCGAAGGGCTGGATCGCCGAGGCCTCGGCCACCTCGAACGCGCGGATCATCAGGTAGTGCGCCGTTACCGCCGTGGCGCACAGGACCAGCATCCAGGCACTATCGCCCAGGCTCATCGGCTGCCAGTAGTGAATGCCGAACGGCGTCATCGCCACCGCGCCGACGATGCCCACCCAGAAGAACGTCACCGACGCCGGGTCGCGGCGGCTGACATAGCGGGTCATCAGCACATAGACTGCGAACATCAGCGCGCCGACCAGCGGGATCAGCGCCGTCGGCGCAAAGACAGTGACACCCGGCTGAAGGATGATCAGGATGCCCAGGAACCCGACGCCGATCGCCGTCCAGCGCCGCCAGCCGACCGCCTCGCCCAGCACGGGCCCCGACAGGGCCGCGACCAGCAGCGGATAGCAGGCAAAGATCGCATGGGTGGCGACCAGCCCCAGCTTGACGAAGGCAACCACCGTCACGCAGATCTCGGCGACCAGCAGCGCCCCCCGGCCGATCTGCAGCCTGGGGAAGTGCGTCCGCGCCGCCGCCCGGATGCCGCCCGGCTGGCGCGCCGCCAGCGCGATGACGAAAGCCGCGAAGAACCAGAAGCGGATCGTCACCACCATGTAGACGTTGTATTCGCCGGCCAGGTGGCGCGAGATCCCGTCCTGCAGCGCGAAGACGAGGCTCGTCACCGACATGAGCAGGATGCCAAGCCGCGTGTTCTGTTCCCTCATCCGATCTGGCCCCGGCTCATGTGGCGCTTGGCGCCATATCCCGGCACGCGCTCTACCTGAAACCCCGCCGCCTGCAAGCCCCTTCGGACGAGGCCGGCCGCCGTGTAGGTGGCGAAGGTTCCCTGCGGCGCGGTGTGGCCGGCGACCTCGGCCATCAGGGCCACGTCCCACAGTTCGGGGTTCTTGGCCGGGGAAAACCCGTCCAGATACCAGGCGTCGGCCCGCCCCGGCCACAGCGGCAAGGTCTGCCGCGCATCGCCTTCGACCACCTCGACCACGACCGGGCCAAGATCGAACCGCCGCGCCCCCTCATCCCATGCCGCCAGCAGCGGTCCGGCCACCGCCGCCGCCTCGGGAAAGGCGGCCAGCGCCCGGGCCATGTCGGTGGCCGGCATCGGCCAGGCCTCGAAGGTCGTGTAGCCCAGCCGCCCCGGCGCCCCCGCCGCCTCCCAGGCCAAGCAGGTCGCCAGCAGGTTCAGCCCGGTGCCGAAGCCAAGCTCGGCGATGCGGAACCCGTCGCGGAACCGCCCCGGCAGGCCGTTGCCGGCAAGGAACACGTGCCGGGTCTCGGCCAGCCCGTCCTGGAACGAGAAATAGGGGTCGTCGAACAGCGCCGACACCGGCACGCCGCGGTCGTCCCAATCCACCCGCTCGCTCTGGTCTTTGACCGGCATCTGTCCTACCTCTCGCGCCGGGACCATGGCGAAGGGTGCGGGCAATGGCAACGGCGGACGTGACGGTGATGGGCGGCGGCATCTTCGGGCTGGCCATCGGCCATGCCTGTGCCCAGCGCGGCGCGCGTGTCCACGTGATCGAACGCCAGCGGATCGGCGCCGGCCCCTCGGGCGGTCTGGTCGGCGCGCTCGCCCCCCACACGCCCGAAAACTGGAATCCGAAAAAGCAGTTCCAGCTGGACAGCCTGCTGATGGCCGAAGGCTTCTGGGCCGGAGTCGCGCGGCTGTCAGCGCTCGATCCCGGCTATGCCCGGCTTGGCCGGTTGCAACCCCTGGCCGACGCCGCCGCCGTCGCTCAGGCCGAACGGCGGTCCGAGGGCGCGGCGCAACTCTGGCGCGGGCAGGCGCGCTGGCAGGTGGTGGCCGGCGCCGACGACTGGCGCGGCACCAGCCCGACCGGGCTCTGGGTTCTGGACGATCTGTCGGCACGGCTGTCGCCCCGCCGGGCCGGCGCGGCGCTGGTCGCGGCGATCCGGGCGGCAGGCGGCACGGTGATCGAGGGCGCCGGGGCGCCCGCCGACCCCTCCGGCCCGGTGATCTGGGCCACCGGCCATGAGGGCCTCGCCGCGCTGTCGGCCGATCTCGGCCGCGCGGTCGGCGACGCGGTCAAGGGGCAGGCCGCGCTCTTCGCCTGCGCCGCCGCCGACCGGCCGCAGCTGTTCGTCGAAGGGTTGCACCTCGTGCCCCACGCCAATGGAACGGTCGCGGTCGGCTCGACCAGCGAACGGACGTGGGAGGACGCCACCGCCACCGACGCCCAGCTCGAGGAACTGATCGCCCGCGCCCGCGCCGCCTGCCCGATGCTCGCCGACGCGCCGGTGGTCGAACGCTGGGCGGGCCTGCGCCCCCGTGCCGCAAGCCGCGCCCCGATCCTCGGCCCCTGGCCCGGCCGCCCCGGCCAGTTCATCGCCAACGGCGGCTTCAAGATCGGCTTCGGCATGGCCCCGAAGGTCGCGGACGTGATGGCCGATCTGGTGCTCGACGGCCGCGACGAGATTCCGGCGGGCTTCCGGGTTGAGGATTGCCTGTAGCAAGCGCGCCTTGCCGCCGATCTGAACCAGTCGCCACAGTCCCACCCCGCCACGGCGAAAGCCGATACCGGATGCCTCGGACAAGGCGCGGACCGCCCTAGCTTCGCCCGATCTCGCGCCTGAAAGCGTCGATCATCCCCGCCACCGCCTTCTGGTAGCGTTCGTCCTTCAGCCGGCCCGCTTCGTCGAAGGCCTGCCGCGACTGGCCGACCAGCACCTCCGGCCCCGGCGCCAGACGCACCCGGAAGGGCGCCATCGCAAGCCGCAGCGCGAACTGCGACCTGTCGCCGCCGGCCCGCCCGTCGGCCGCCGACATCAGCGCCACCGGCTTGTCGGCCCAGGGATTGCCCTTGGTCCGGCTGACCCAATCGAGCGCATTCTTCAGGACGCCGGGCAGCGACTTGTTGTATTCGGGTGTGCAGATGATCACCCCGTCGGCGGCGCGGATCTGGTCGGCCAGCGCCTGCACCGCGGGCGGGATGCCCTCGGCAATCTCCAGATCCTCGTCGAACAGCGGCAGCCGCAGGTCGGCGTCAAGATGGTCGGCGGGGCCGAAGGCCCGCCGCGCCTCGGCCAGCAGCAGCCGGTTGGTCGAGGCCTGCCGCAAGGCCCCGCAGATCCCCAGGATGATCACCTCTGCCCGTCCCCCTTCACCGCCGCGACAAGACCCAGTCGAGCGCCCGCCCCGGCAAGATCCGGCGCGCCGCCGCCATCAGGTAGGTCGGCGTCGTCACGTAATAGCGCGGCCGGGGCCGCCGGCTTTCCAGCGCCCGGCGAAGCTTGGCGGTCACCGCGCTGGCGGGCTGTTCGAACCTGTCGGTCTTGCCTGAATGTTCGTAAAGCCGCTTCAGCAGGCTCGCCTCGTACTGGGCGCGGCGCGGGCTGGCCCGCCAGTCGATCCAGCGTTCGAAATGCGCAATCGCATTCACCCGAAGCCGCGAGGTGATGGGCCCCGGCTGGATCAGCACCACGCGCACCGGCGTGTCGGCCATCTCCAGGCGCAACACGTCGGTCAGCCCCTCCATCGCGAACTTGGTCGCCACATAGGCGCCCCGCCAGCGCATCGCCACCAGCCCCAGGACCGACGAACAGTTGACGATCCGCCCATAGCCCTGGCGGCGCATGACCGGGATGACCTTGCGCGCCAGATCGTGATAGCCGAACAGGTTGACCTCGAAGATCGCCCGCAGCGCGTCGGTCGGCAGATCCTCCAGCGCGCCGGGGCAGGCGAAGGCGCCGTTGTTGAAGATCGCCCCCAGCGTGCCGCCGGTGCGGGCCAGCGCCTCCTCCAGCGCCGCGTCGACCGTGGCGGGCTCGGCATAGTCCAGGCGAAAGCTTTCCAGCCCCTCGTCGCGCAGCCGCGCGCAATCGGCCTCCTGCCGGCAGGTGGCGAACACCCGCCAGCCGGCCCGCTTCAGCCCGTGCGCCGCGTCATAGCCGATGCCCGAGGAGGAGCCGGTGATGAGGATCGTCTTTTCCATGCCCCTACCCTATGGACTGCCCGCCCGCCCCGGATTACACGGACGCCATGAGCGACGCCAGCGACGATCTTCCGGTTCCCGCGACCACTTCCGAACCGCTTTCCCGCGCGATCGGCGAACGCTATCTGACCTACGCGCTGTCGACGATCATGCACCGGGCGCTGCCCGACGCCCGCGACGGGCTGAAGCCGGTGCACCGCCGCATTCTCTACGCGATGCGCGAACTGAAACTGTCGCCGACCGGGGGTTTCCGCAAATCGGCCAAGATTTCCGGCGACGTGATGGGCAACTATCACCCGCACGGCGACGCGGCGATCTATGACGCGATGGCGCGGCTCGCCCAGCCCTTCGCCATGCGCTATCCGCTGGTCGACGGGCAGGGAAACTTCGGCAACATCGACGGCGACAACCCTGCCGCCAGCCGCTACACCGAGGCCCGCCTGACCGCCGCCGCCGAGGCGCTGATGGAGGGGTTGGCGGAAAATTCCGTCGACTTCCGCCCCAACTACGACGGCACGCTGGAAGAGCCGGTGGTGCTGCCCGCCGCCTTCCCGAACCTTCTGGCCAACGGCGCCAGCGGCATCGCCGTCGGCATGGCCACCAATATCCCGCCCCACAACCTGCATGAACTCATCGACGCCTGCCAGCTTCTGATCCGCGACCCCGGAGCCAGCGACGAGGCTCTGGTCGCCCTTGTTCCCGGCCCGGATTTCCCCACCGGCGGCGTCATCGTCGAGCCGCGCGAGAACATCCTTGAAGCCTACCGCACCGGCCGCGGCGCCTTCCGCCTGCGCGCCCGCTGGCAGGTCGAGGATCAGGGCCGCGGCCAGTGGCAGATCGTCGTCACCGAAATTCCCTATCAGGTCCAGAAGTCGAAGCTGATCGAGCGGCTGGCCGAGGTGATCGAAACCAAGAAGGTCCCCGCCCTGGCCGACGTGCGCGACGAAAGCGCCGACGACGTGCGCATCGTGCTGGAACCGCGTTCGCGCAATGTCGACCCCGAGATGCTGATGGGCATGCTCTTCCGCAATTCCGAACTGGAACTGCGCTTCTCGCTGAACATGAACGTGCTGATCGACGGGCGGGTGCCGAAGGTCTGTTCGCTGAAGGAAGTGCTGCGCGCCTTCCTCGACCACCGGCGCGAGGTTCTGCGCCGCCGGTCCGAACACCGGCTGGAAAAGATCGACGCGCGGCTGGAGATTCTGGAAGGCTTCATCACCGCCTTCCTGAATCTCGACCGGGTGATCGACATCATCCGCTATGACGCCGAGCCCAAGCGCGCGCTGATGGCCGAGGACTGGAGCAAACCGCACGCGCGGGCCACATCCGAAAAGGACTATGTCCCGCCCGCCGCTGACGGCGAAGGCGAACTGACCGAAAATCAGGCCGAAGCCATCCTCAACATGCGCCTGCGTTCTCTGCGCAAGCTCGAGGAGATGGAGCTGCGCCGCGAGTATGACGCGCTGCTGAAGGAACGGGCCGCGCTTGAGGATCTATTGGCCTCGGACGGCAAGCAGTGGAAGAAGATCGCGCAGGAACTGGCCGAGGTGCAGAAGACCTTCGGCCATGCCGCCCCCGGCGGCGCCCGCCGCACGTCGTTCGCCGAGGCGGGCGTGGTCGAGGAAGTGCCGATCGAGGCGATGATCGAACGCGAACCGATCACCGTCATCTGCTCGAAGATGGGCTGGATCCGGGCGATGAAGGGCCACCAGCCGCCCGGCACCGAAGTCAAGTTCAAGGACGGCGACGAAGGTCGGTTCTTCTTCCACGCCGAAACCACCGACCGCATCCTTCTGGCCGCCGCCAATGGCCGGTTCTTCACGCTTCTGGGCGCCAACCTGCCCGGCGGGCGCGGCATGGGCGAGCCGGTGCGCCTGATGGTCGACCTGCCGAACGATGCCGACATCGTCGACCTGATCGCCTACCGGCCCGGCGAAAAGCTGATCGTGGCCTCCGACGCCGGCGACGGGTTCGTCGTGGCGATGGACGAGGTGGTCGCCCAGACCCGCGCCGGCAAGCAGGTGATGAACCTCGGCGACGATGCCAGGCTGGCAGCCGTCCGGCCGGTCGCCGGCGATCATGTCGCGGTGGTGTCGAAGAACCGCAAGCTTCTGGTCTTTCCGCTGGACGAACTGCCCGAGATGGCGCGCGGCAAGGGCGTGCGGCTGCAGAAATACAACATGGCGCGCGGCCGCCAGGGTGTGCTGGAACTGGACGGCGGCCTGTCGGACATCACCACCTTCACCCTGGCCAAGGGGCTGTCGTGGGCGATGCCGAACGGCAATACCCGGACCGAGCCGATGGCCGACTGGATCGCCAAGCGCGCCGGCGTCGGCAAGACCCCGCCCCACGGCTTCCCGCGCGACAATCGGTTCACGTAAAGGCATCAGAGGGCAGGCAGCCCCGGCTCAGGCGGCGCGGCGCAGGGCGGGCTCACCGATCCGTTCCGGCCGCGACGCGGTCATGGCCGCAGCGGCGCGGGCCTTTTCGCGGACATAGGCAAAGGCCCACATGACCAGAAGCCCGCCGCCGATCAGCAGACTGTCGGCCGCCAGCGTTTCGCTCACCACCGCCTTCACCGCGCGGACCGCGAAAGACAGGATGGTGCCCAGCGCAAAGACCGGCAGCGCCATGCGGCCCATCTGGGCCAGCGGTTCGCACCAGCGGCTGTCGCTCAGCCGCTTGACCACCGGCAGCGCGGTCATGAGGTAGATCAGCGCCAGTGCATGGGCCAGCCGCGGCACCGACAGGTAGGTCTTGTCGAAATCGCGCACCAGCGGCGGCAGGCCCAGGTCGGCCAACCGCACCATGAAGGCATTGCCGGCATCCGCCACCGCCGGCACCTTGATCCAGACACAGGACAGGACCAGCATCGCCACCGACAGCGCGATCAGCGCCGGATGGCGCGGCACCAGCCGCCGGCCCTGGCGCATCGCCAGCCCGGTCAGCAGGCCAAGCACGAACAGCAGTTGCCAGGACAGCGGATTCAGGAACCAGCCGCCTTCGGTGGGAAAGTTCGGCATGTCGATCAGCCACAGGCCCGAGGCCGCCCACAGCGCCACCGACCCCGCCAGCGTCGCCAGAGGCCAGGCCCGCGCCGCCACAATCAACGCCGGGCAGGCCAGAAGCAGCATCGCATACATCGGCAGGATGTTCACATAACCGATCTGGTGGGTCATCAGCGGCAGGCCAGTCAGCACCCCGGTCAGGTCGGCGAAGACATATTGCAGGTTGTCACGCACGATCAGCGACAGATCACCCCCGAAGCGCAGGGTGGCGGCGGCGATGCCGATGGCCCAGACCGTGACGAAGATATGCACCAGATACAGCGTCCAGGCCCGCCCCCAGATCCGCGACACCGCCGGCCACAGCCGCCGCCCCGGCCCGAACAGCGCGCCATAGGCCAGGGCCGCCGAACAGCCCGACAGGAAGACGAAGCCCTCGGCCGCGTCGGAAAAGCCGAAATTGCGGCTGGTCAGGGTTTCATAGACGGTGCCGGGAATATGGTTGATGAAGATCATCGCCAGGGCCAGCCCGCGGAACAGGTCGATCCGCCGGTCGCGCGCCTTGCGCACCTCTGTCACCGTCATGTTGTCCGCTCTGGTCAATCCGCCGCCCACATCCGCAACAGGTTCGATCTGGTTTTCGCCAGCCGGTCAAAGGTTTCCGACTTGCCGTCGCGGGAAAACACGTCTTCGATGGCGCGGTCAAGGTCGAACAGCACTTCGCGCTGGCCGGTCGGCCGGATCCAGCTTTGCACCCAGCCAACTATTGCCAGCCGTGCGCCGGTTTCCACCGGTTCGACCCTATGCAGCGTGGTCGAGGGATAAAGGATCAGGTCGCCCGCCCCCAGCTTGATCGCCCGCGCCTCCAGCGCGTCCTCGACCACCAGCGCCCCGCCCTCGTAGGCGTCGGGCTCCTCGAGGAAGAGGGTGAAGGACAGATCGGTCCTGATCCCGCTCATCAGCGCGTCGTCGACATGCAGCCCGTAGGTCTGGCCCTGCCGGTAGCGCGACAGGATCAGCGGCGTCATTGCGCGCGGCCGCGCGGCCGACAGAAACAGCGGATTGGCCATCAGCGCCGCCGTCACCTTGGCCTGGATCGCCTCCAGCCCCGGCGAGGGGCGGGCCTGGTCGTTGGCCTTGACCTCGCGGGCGAACCGGCCCGCCGTCCCGCGCCCGTCGGCAAAGTCGAGATCGGCCGCCGCCGCGCGGATCGCCGCGGCCTCGGCCGGGGTCAGGAGACCGGGGATGGCCAGGAACATCACTTCACCGGATAGGCGGCCAGTTCGATGCGCGCCGCCGCCGACAGGATCATGCCCGGATCGGCGCCGACCGGACCTTTGGGCAGCACGTCGGGCAGGGCCGCGATCACCGGGTCCAGCGCCGCCGCCGACTTTTCGGCCGCGCCCTTCACCACCGGATCGGCCGACCCCGCCAGCCGCGCCAGCACCTCGCGCCCGGCCAGCAGATAGGCGCGGGCATCCTGATATTCGCCCGCCTCGGCCAGCTTGCCATCCTTGACGCCCGTGTCGAAATCCCCGGCAGCCTCGCGGGTCAGGGCCAGCACCGCCGCCAGTTCTTCCTTGGCCGTGGGCGCGATCGCCGCCCGCGCCGCCTCGATCCCGGCTTGCAGCGCCGCATGATCAGCCTTGAGGTCGGCCGCCGGCTTGCCCTTGGCCACGGCCTTGGTCAGCGACAAAAGCGCATCCTCGAAGATCGGGGCCTTGTGATCCTTCAGCGCGCCTTCGATATTCTCGAAAATATCTTCCTTGGCGCCGTGAAGCTGGTCGGCGGCCCCCT
>JAXMDK010000028.1:0-30218 GCA_046348855.1 Paracoccaceae bacterium
CCGCTGCGGCAGAACCCGGACCAGCCGCACCCCGGCCAGGACCGCCAGCCCCGCCAGCGGGATCAGCAGCGCCGCCGCCTTCAGGTTGGCCGGCGTAAACTGGCCCAGCGCCCAGTAGGGCACCAGCTTGATCGCGTTCAGATAGGCAAAGAGGATGGTGTTGGTCCCGGCATAGACCATTTTCGGCAGCCGCAGCGGCAGAACGTAGATCTGGAAGGGCGGCGCGCCGGAATGGCTGACGAAACTGGTGAATCCGGTCAGTCCACCCCAGAACATGCCCGGCGCCACCTCGGCCCGCGGGGTTCTGGCCGCCGCGTCCGGCGCCCACAGAAGCCGCAGCGCGAACAGCGTACCGATCAGCCCGACCAGCGCCGTCACCAGCCATTCGGGCGTGATCTGCGCCGTCGCCCAGCCCAGCCCCACGCCGATCGTCAGCCGGTATCAGGATCGCCAGCACCCGCCGGTCGAACGCGCCGCGATAGGCGTAAAGCCCCACCATGTCCGATGCCACATAGACCGGCAGCAACAGCCCCGCCGCCGTCACCGGCGGCAGCGCCAGCGACAGGACCGGCACGCCCAGCATGCCTACGACCGGCATGCCGCCCTTGCCCATGCCGACCAGCGCCGCCGCCAGTCCTGCCATGATCCAGAAGAACCCGCCGTCCATCCCCGCGCCCCGCCTGTCCCGGCGGGGTTTAGCGCCAACATCGCCGGTTGACCAGACTGGCCGCCGATGCTGCGCCGCGGCGGGCTTGCGTGGCGAAAGCGAACCTATTAGGCATGCGCCCGACATCCATTCAGCCGGAGGACATCATGGCCAGACCGAAGATCGCGCTCATCGGCGCGGGACAGATCGGCGGGACGCTTGCGCATCTTGCCGCGATCAAGGAACTGGGGGACGTGGTCCTCTTCGACATTGCCGAAGGCACGCCCCAGGGCAAGGCACTCGACATCGCCCAGTCCGGCCCGTCCGAAGGCTTCGACGGATCGTTCAAGGGCGCGAACTCCTACGCCGACATTGCCGGCGCCGATGTCTGCATCGTGACAGCCGGCGTGCCGCGCAAGCCGGGCATGAGCCGCGACGATCTTCTGGGCATCAACCTCAAGGTCATGAAATCGGTCGGCGAAGGCATCAAGGCCCACGCCCCGAACGCCTTCGTCATCTGCATCACCAACCCGCTCGACGCGATGGTCTGGGCGCTGCGCGAATTTTCGGGCCTGCCGCACACCAAGGTCGTCGGCATGGCCGGCGTGCTAGACTCGGCGCGCTTCCGCCATTTCCTCAGCCTTGAATTCAACGTCTCGATGCGCGACGTGACCGCCTTCGTCCTTGGCGGCCACGGCGACACGATGGTGCCCCTGACCCGCTATTCGACCGTCGCCGGCATTCCGCTGCCCGATCTGGTCAAGATGGGCTGGACGACCCAGGAAAAGCTCGACGCCATCGTCCAGCGCACCCGCGACGGCGGGGCCGAGATCGTCGGACTTCTGAAGACCGGCTCGGCCTTCTACGCCCCGGCGACCAGCGCCATCGAGATGGCCGAGGCCTATCTGAAGGACCAGAAGCGCCTTCTGCCCTGCGCGGCTTACGTGAAGGGCGCCTTCGGGCTGGACGGCATGTATGTCGGCGTGCCGACCATCCTCGGCGCCGGCGGGGTCGAGCGCATCGTCGACATCAAGCTGAACCCCGACGAGAACGCCATGTTCCAGAAATCGGTCGACGCGGTGAAGGGCCTGGTCGCCGCCTGCAAGGCCATCGACCCGACGCTGGCCTGACGAACCTGTGGGGCGGGCCGTGCGCCCGCCCCTTTCCCATGACCCGTCCGCTCTCCCCCTATCTCGCCCCCGGCTTCTACGAGGACGCGCTCGCCCGGGGCCGTCACCGCGACATCGTCGGCGGGCGGTGGGAGGAAACTGGCCGCCTGCAACTGGCGATCCTGCAGCGCGAGGGGCTGTTGCCGCACCACCGGCTTCTCGACATCGGCTGCGGCAGCCTGCGGCTGGGCTGCAAGGCGGTGCCTTGGCTCGATCCCGGCCACTATTGGGGCACCGATCTGTCGGGCGCGCTGATGCGGCAGGGCTATCAGGCGGAACTGGCCCACAAGGACCGGCTGCCCCCCGGCCAGCTGGTCGAGGATGCCAATTTCGACTTTCCCGGCATCCCCGACAGCATCGACCATGCCATCGCCTTCGCGGTCTTCACCCACCTGCCGGCCGACCGGCTGCACCGCGCGCTTGAAAACCTGCGCGCCCGCTTCCCCCGTCTGATCCGCGTCCTCTTTACCGTCTTTCTCGCCGACCCGGCCCAGGCATCGGGGCCGCTTCGCCAGCCCGACGGCGCGGTGACGCATCCCGACCGGCCGCCCTACCATTTCCTTGGCTCCGATGTGACCGCCCTCGCCCGCGACGCGGGCTTTGCCGCTCGCCAACTGCCCGACCGGCTGCCGCGCGGCCAGGTGCTGTGGGAGGCACACTGAAACCGGTGTTGTGCGGCGCGGGCGTCGGGGTGTAGACTTCGCCACATATACAACAGGTGTTTCATGCGCCCGTTCCTCCTTGGCTGCTGCCTCTGCGCCACTGCTGCAACCGCACAGGCCGAGACCCTCAGCGCCGAAATCGGCCGCTCCGGGATCGCCGCCACCGAAGCGAGGCTGGCCGCCCTGCCCAGTCCCAGCGACGAAGAGAAATTCGCCCTCGGCGGCCTGCGCTTCCTGCGCGCCATCGAAATCAGCTTTCAGATTCGCTGGCGGAACGGCATTACCGGCGAGACCGGGTCATTGCCTCTGCTGCGCGTGCCGATGGCGGCCAACCCGAACCCTGCCCCCTTCGACCCTTCGGCCATTTCCGAAATCTTCCGGCAGGCGGAAACCAACCTGGCGGGGGCGCATCAGGTGCTGGAATCGATCCCCGACGGCGCTAGCTTCGGCTTGACCATCGACCTCGCCGACCTGTGGATGGATGTCGATTCGGATGGCAAGCGCGGCTCCAGGGAAGGCGTTGTTCGGCTTCTTGGCCCCACCCTTCTCGATCGGAGGTGGAATGAAGGTTTCCTGACTGGCCCGGCCCCAAAAATTCGCTTCGATGCGGCCGATGCGGCCTGGCTGGCCGGCTATGCTCATGGGCTCGAAGCCGTCAGCGAAGTCGTGCTGGCCTACGATCCCACGGAACCGATCGCCCGTGTTATGGCTGCGCGCGCGCGGCTGGCCGAGCACGGCCCCCCGCCGCATCACTGGCTCCTTACTGAGCCGCCCCACGATCTTAACCTGATGGACTATATTGTCATCGTGTTTGACACAGCGAAGCAGCAACCCGACCCAGCCCGCATGGCGGCCGCGCGCGACAACCTGTTTGCCCTGATCGCGCAGAACCGCATCTTCTGGAGAAGGGTAGCCGCCGAAACCGACAATGAGGCCGAATGGCTGCCCAACGACCAACAGACATCTGCGCTGATGTCCCTGCCACCCGGCACAGGCAAGGTCTGGCTGGCCGTACTGGACGATGGCGAGGCACTTCTGAAGGGTGAAAAGCTGATCCCCTACTGGCGGTCCGGTCCCGGCGCAGGCATCAACGCCGCGAAACTGCTCACCGAGCCACGACCGGTCGATTTTTTGGGCTGGGCACAGGGCTGGGCCGCGTTGCCCTATTATCAAGAAGGCGAAACGGTCAGTCGTGAAAACTGGGACAGGTTCGAGTCCCTTTCCTCTGGCGAACCCATGTTGCTGGCGCTGTGGTTGAACTAGCCCCCCGGTTGACTCTGCCGCCGCCTGCGTCCCAGATCGCCGGCGACAGAGGAGAAACCGATGACCGCCCCCTTCGACGCCGAACTGGAAAGCCGCCTGACCCGCTATTGCGCCATCGACACGCAAAGCGAGGAAACCTCGGACAGCACGCCCTCGACCGAGATCCAACTGGACCTGCAGCGGCAACTGGTGCGGGAACTGACCGAGATGGGGGCAGAGGACGTGCGCCTGACCGACTATGGCGCGGTGCTGGCCACGATCCCGGCCACGGCGCCCGGCCCGACCATCGCTTTCCTCGCCCATGTCGACACCGCGCCGCAGTTCAACGCCACCGGCGTGAAGCCGCGCGTGATCCGCGGCTACAACGGGGGAGCGATCACCTTTCCCGACAACCCGGCGCTGGTGCTGTCGCCGGAGGCTTCGCCCTATCTGGCCGGCAAGGTCGGGCATGATCTTGTCACCGCCTCGGGCACCACGCTGCTGGGCGCCGACGACAAGGCCGGCGTCGCCATCATCATGACCGCCGCCCGGCATCTTCTGGCAAATCCTGCCACCCCGCACGGCACGATCCGCCTGGCCTTCACCCCCGACGAGGAGATCGGCCGCGGCGTCGACGCCCGCCTGCCCGCCGACCTAGGCGCCGACTTCGCCTATACGTTCGACGGGGCGGCGGTCGGCGAAGTCGAATATGAAAGCTTTTCCGCCGACGGGGCGGTGGTGACGATCACCGGCGTCTCGGCCCACCCCGGCACCGCCAAGGGCAAGATGGTCAACGCCCTGCACCTGGCCGCCAAGATCGTCGCGGCCCTGCCGCAGGCGACGATGACGCCCGAGACGACCGAAGGCCGCGACGGGTTCCTGCACATCTACGAACTCAAGGGCACCGCCGCCGAAGCCACGCTGAAATTCATCCTGCGCGACTTCGAACGCGACGGACTTGAGGCCAAGGGTGCGCTGTTGCGCCAGGTCTGCGCCGCCATCGCCGCGATCGAGCCGCGCGCCTCGATCGACTGCGCGATCCTCCCGCAATACCGCAACATGCGCTACTGGCTGGAACAGGACATGACCCCGGTCGAACTGGCCCGCGATGCCTGCCGCGGCCTGGGGATCGAGCCGGTCTCGGTTCCGATCCGGGGCGGCACCGACGGCTCGCGTCTGACCGAGATGGGCGTGCCCTGCCCGAACCTCTTCACCGGCATGCAGGAGATTCACGGCCCGCTGGAGTGGATCAGCGTCCAGGACATGGCCACCGCCACCGCGCTATGCCTCGCCATCGCCGGGCGGGCAGCAGCGGCGGCAGGCTGAGCCTTCGCCATATCGTTTGTGATCACGCATTTTTTGCGCGTGATCACAAAGCCGATTTTTTCGCCCTACCGCCGCCCCGGCACGCATTTATCATTTGGACAGGCCCCGCCGCTATGCCATGTCCTTCTGAGGCAATTGTTCAGCACGGGACGGATCCATGAACATCCATGAGTATCAGGCCAAGGCCCTTCTGCGCGACTTCGGGGCGCCGGTTTCCGATGGAAGGGTGGTGCTGAAGGCCGAGGACGCCAAGACCGCAGCGGGCGAGCTTGACGGCCCGATCTGGGTGGTGAAATCGCAGATCCACGCCGGCGGCCGTGGCAAGGGCCGCTTCAAGGAGGCCGAGGCCGGCGACAAGGGCGGCGTCCGCATCGCCCGCTCGGTCAGCGAGGCCGCCGAACAGGCCCGCCAGATGCTGGGCCGCACGCTGGTGACGCACCAGACCGGCCCGGCCGGCAAGCAGGTCAACCGCATCTACATCGAGGACGGCTCCGACATCGCGCGGGAACTCTATCTCGCGCTTCTGGTCGACCGGCAGACCAGCCGCATTTCCTTCGTCTGCTCGACCGAGGGCGGCATGGACATCGAACAGGTCGCCCACGACACGCCGGAAAAGATCCTGTCCTTCGCCGTCGATCCCGCGACCGGCCTTTCCGACTTCCACGGCCGCCGCGTCGCCTACGCGCTTGGCCTCGAAGGCGCACAGGTCAAGCAGTGCGTGGCCCTGATCCGCACCCTCTACCGGCTCTTCGTCGAGAAGGACATGGAGATGCTGGAGATCAACCCGCTGGTCGTGACCAAGGACGGCGCGGTCAAGTGCCTTGACGCCAAGATGGGCTTCGACGGCAACGCGCTCTACCGCCACCCCGACATCCTGGCGCTGCGCGACGAGACCGAGGAAGACCCCAAGGAACTCGCGGCCTCGAAGTTCGACCTGAACTACATCGCGCTCGACGGCGAGATCGGCTGCATGGTTAACGGCGCCGGCCTTGCCATGGCGACGATGGACATCATCAAGCTTTACGGGGCCGAACCCGCCAACTTCCTCGACGTCGGCGGCGGCGCCACCAAGGAGAAAGTCACCGAGGCCTTCAAGATCATCACCTCTGACCCCAACGTCAAAGGCATCCTCGTCAACATCTTCGGCGGCATCATGCGCTGCGACATCATCGCCGAAGGCATCATCGCCGCCGTCAAAGAAGTCGGCCTGAAGGTACCCTTGGTGGTGCGGCTGGAAGGGACGAACGTCGAACTGGGCAAGGAGATCATCAAGAACTCCGGCCTGAACGTGATCGCGGCGGACAACCTGTCGGACGCGGCGCAGAAGATCGTGAAGGCGGTGCGGGGGTGAGAAGCCGTCTGCCCCATCCGGTTGCGATCCTGACGGCAGCGCTGATGCTTTCGGCCTGCGTCCCGTCGCCGGATGCATCCTCGCCGACCGGCGCAGGGCCTGTGAAAGCGGTGGTGTCAAATGCGGTGCCCGGCCCATCGGCTGGAAATGTTCCACTTACAGCCAAACAGGCATATGGCATGTACGCAGACGTGTGCCTGAAGACATTACCACGGTTCAGCGGCGCGAAGGCGGCAGCACTGCGCCTGCCGACGACATACAATCCGGCTGCAGAAGTCTACGTGCACCGAAGGCTCAACTCTTCCTTCAAGGTTGTCGAGGGGCCAAAGGGGGTGTGTTCGATGGTCTTTGCGTCGCGCGACCACGGCGGGGCGATGGCGTTGGCTTTCAGTTTGCTGGGAGCGATCGCCACCGGCGCGCCAAACGGCAATGGTGATATGCAGAAGGCCACCGCCTACAGCAAGGCACCCGACGGCACCATTTCCGTTTTCGAGCCCATGCCTCCGCAGGGCGGTGTTCCCTACTATCACGCCTATGTTGCGCTCAGCGGCTAAACGCGGATGAAAAAGGCCAGCCCCATGCACCAATCCGCGCACGAGAGCATCAATATGATTTCCGGGACCGTTCCGCCTATTGCTTCTCTGCCAGGGCGCCTGGGTCGGACACCTGGCACAATCGCGCGTTTTCTGGTTCTCGGGAGCCTCGCAGCTGTGCTCGCCGGCTGCGTCCAGCCAACCTCACCTGTGGCGCCGGCCGTGGACTCCGGTGTCGGCCCGGGCAGCGCATCCGTCGACGAAATAGACGCCTCGATGATCTTCTCCAAGGTCTGCGGCGACACGGCTCCCAGCTTCCGCAAGGCTCCTTCAGTAATGAAAGGCATGCCCTTTCGCCAGCGCCCGGAAACCGGCACCTACTACCACCAGAACCTCGATCTTTCGATCAAGCTCTTCCCCAAGCGATGCTCGATGGTTTTCGGCTCAAAGTCGGACCCGCTGCAACTCGGCTTGATGCTGGCAGCCGCCGCTGGCGTGGATTCGGGATCGAATGAAGTGAGCGTCGATCCAGACTCGGGCGCGTCCGCAACGAAGGGTCCGAAAGGCACCTCATTCCGCTTCGAACCCGGTCCCCTGCACGACCAATATCCGATGTATCGCGCAGTCCTGATCGCGCCCTGACTGAACCCGTAGGGTGGGCAGCCCCGCCCCCCAATGAACCGAACCATGGGTCGATGACCCGCCCTACGAAGGAGAACCGCATGTCCGTCCTCGTCAACGAAAACACCAAGGTCATCTGCCAGGGCTTCACCGGCAGCCAGGGCACCTTCCATTCCGAGCAGGCCATCGCCTACGGCACCAAGATGGTCGGCGGCGTTACCCCCGGCAAGGGCGGCACCCTCCACCTGAACCTGCCGGTCTTCGACAGCGTGCACGAGGCGATGGCGAAGACCGGGGCCGACGCCTCGGTCATCTATGTCCCCCCACCCTTCGCGGCGGATTCGATCCTCGAGGCGATCGACGCCGAAATCCCGCTGGTCGTGTGCATCACCGAGGGCATCCCGGTTCTGGACATGATGAAGGTCAAGCGGGCGCTGTCGGGGTCGAAGACCCGCCTGATCGGCCCGAACTGCCCCGGCGTCATCACGCCGGGCGCCTGCAAGATCGGCATCATGCCCGGCCACATCCACAAGCGCGGCTCGGTCGGGGTGGTCAGCCGGTCGGGCACGCTGACCTATGAGGCGGTCAAGCAGACCTCGGACCTCGGCCTCGGCCAGTCCACCGCCGTCGGCATCGGCGGCGACCCGATCAAGGGCACCGAACATATCGACGTGCTCGAGATGTTTCTGGCCGACCCCGAAACGAAGTCCATCATCATGATCGGCGAGATCGGCGGCTCGGCCGAGGAAGAGGCCGCGCAGTTCCTGGCCGATGAAAAGAAGCGCGGCCGCTGGAAACCCACCGCCGGCTTCATCGCCGGCCGCACCGCGCCCAAGGGCCGCCGCATGGGCCACGCCGGGGCCATCGTCGCCGGCGGCAAGGGCGATGCGGAATCGAAGATCGAGGCGATGAAGGCCGCCGGCATCATCGTCGCCGACAGCCCGGCCGGGCTGGGCGAGGCGGTGCTGAAGGCGATCAAGGGATGAACGGACGGCGTCCGCGCGACCAGGACGCCGCCGCCAGGGGAACGTAACGGCAATGCCCATCTTTCGCATCGCAGACCGGATGCATTATTTCGTCGACGTGCCGCGCTGCGCCGGCGCCTCGGTCGAGGCCTACCTTGCCCGGCGGTTCGGTCCGCTCGCCTTCGTCAACACCGGCTTTCTGGCCGAGCCCGAGGCGCAGCGCTGGTCCCGCTCGTCGCCGCAGCACCTGCCGCTCGACGCGTTCCGAAAGCTGGTTCCGGCGGACTGGATCGTCTCGTCCTTCGCGGTGGTGCGCCATCCGCTGACGCGGCTCCTGTCGGCCTTCCGCTTCCAGGTCGAGGTCGAACGCACCGTCGCGCGGCTGTGGTCGATCGACGAATGGTTCGACGACTGGCTGAAACGCCGGGAAAGCGAGCCCTTCGCCTACGACAATCACCTGCGCCCGATGTCCGACCTGGTGCCCGAGGATGCGACCGTGTTCCGGATGGAGCAGGGGCTTGCGCCGGTGGTGGCCCATCTCGACCGGCTGGCCGGCAACAGCGACGGCCCCCGCAGCATCGCGGCGAAGAATGTCAGCGGCAAGGCCCGGCCCGACGATGCGGCGCGCCTGACGCCGTCGCCCGAGACGCTGGCCCGCATCGCCGACCACTACGCCACCGATTTCCGCCGCTTCGGCTATTCGGCAGACACGATCCCCGATGCGACAGACCGGCAGACCGACCTCAAGGGCCTGATCGCCAGCCAGATCGGGGGACGCGGATGATACGCATTTCCCATAACGGCTGCGCCCAGATGACACGGGCGACGGCAGCCCAAGTGGGCGCGAAACGCCTGCCGGAGGGCAGGCCAACGCTGATGGTGCTGGCGCACGGGCAAGGGAGCTGACCGATGGGGCCGGTTCAGGCGATCACTACCTGTCTCAGGAAAACCTTCCATTTCTCTGGCCGCGCCTCGCGGCCGGAGTTCTGGTGGTTCGCCCCTCCTTGGCTGGTTTTCACTTTGCTTCCGACGATCCTCCTCACCCCCGAAACCGCTGGTAAGGAGCAGGTGCTTGCTGTCTTTTTTGTGCGCGTCGCACTGTGCCTGCCGGTGCTGAGCGTTGCGGCGCGGCGCGTGGTCGATGCCGGCTTCGACCCGACCTGGATCGGTTGGGGCTTCTCGGGCATCTTCTTTGGCCTAGGCCTGCATGACATCGTTAGTATCGCACCGCCACAAGCACAGACTGCGTGGATGCCCCCTGCCGCCACGGCGATCCTGAGCCTTTCGGCTCTTTCCCTTGCTTACGTGCTCACACGCCCTTCCAAACCCGGTCCCAACCCCCTTGAGGTGACCCCATGACCGACCATCCCCAGAACGACCAGTTCCACGCCTCGTCCTTCCTGCAAGGGGCGAACGCCGAATATGTCGAACAGATGTATGCCCGTTTCGCCGCCGATCCGCAGGCGGTCGACAGCACCTGGGCGGCCTTCTTCCGCTCGCTCGGCGACAGCGAGCGCGATGTGCGGAAAGAGGCGCAGGGCGCCTCGTGGACTCGGCCCGACTGGCCGCCGGTGCCGACCGACGACCTGACCGCCGCGCTGACCGGCGAATGGCCCGTCGACGGCAAGGCCGCCGCCGAAAAGATCCGCGCCAAGGCCGCGCAGGTGGGCGTGGCGATCACCGACGAACAGCTGAAGCGCGCCGTGCTCGACAGCCTGCGGGCGCTGATGCTGATCCGCGCCTACCGCATCCGCGGCCATCTGGCCGCCGACCTCGATCCGCTCGGTATGACCGAACGCGGCAACCACCCCGAGCTTGACCCGGCTTCCTACGGCTTCACCGAGGCTGACATGGACCGGCCGATCTTCATCGACATGGTGCTGGGGCTGGAACATGCCTCGATGCGCGAGATCGTCGAGATCGTGCGGCGCACCTATTGCGGCACCTTCGCGCTGCAATACATGCACATTTCCGACCCGGCGCAGTCGGCCTGGCTGAAGGAGCGGATCGAAGGCTACGGCAAGGAAATCACCTTCACCCGAGAGGGTCGCCGCGCCATCCTGAACAAGCTGGTCGAGGCCGAAGGGTTCGAGAAGTTCCTGCATGTGAAATACACCGGCACCAAGCGTTTCGGCCTGGACGGGGCCGAGGCGCTGATCCCGGCGATGGAACAGATCGTCAAGCGCGGAGGCGCGCTCGGCGTCAAGGAAGTGGTCATCGGCATGCCCCACCGCGGGCGGCTGAACATCCTGGCCAACGTCATGCAGAAGCCCTACCGGGCGATCTTCAACGAGTTCCAGGGCGGCAGCTTCAAGCCCGACTCGGTCGACGGCTCGGGCGACGTGAAATACCACCTCGGCGCCTCGTCCGACCGGGCCTTCGACGGCAACACCGTGCACCTGTCGCTGACCGCCAACCCCAGCCACCTGGAGGCGGTCAACCCCGTGGTGCTGGGCAAGGTCCGCGCCAAGCAGGACCAGATGAACGACCAGGCCGAACGCGGGGCGGTGCTGCCGGTGCTCTTGCACGGCGACGCGGCCTTTGCCGGCCAGGGCGTCGTGGCGGAATGTTTCGGCCTGTCGGGGCTCAAGGGCCACCGCACCGGCGGCACCATGCACATCATCGTCAACAACCAGATCGGCTTTACCACCGCACCGGCCTATTCGCGGTCGTCGCCCTACCCCACCGACATCGCGCTAATGGTCGAGGCCCCGATCTTCCACGTCAACGGCGACGATCCCGAAGCCGTGGTCCATGCCGCCAAGGTCGCCACCGAGTTCCGCCAGAAGTTCCACAAGGACGTGGTCATCGACATCTTCTGTTATCGCCGCTTCGGCCATAACGAAGGCGACGAGCCGATGTTCACCAACCCGGCGATGTACACCCGCATCCGCCGGCAGAAGACCACGCTGCAGATCTATACCGAACGGCTGGTCGCCGACGGGCTGATCCCCGAAGGCGAGATCGACGACATGAAGGCCGCCTTCCAGGCGCGGCTCAACGAGGAGTTCGAGGTCGGCAAGGACTACAAGCCCAACAAGGCCGACTGGCTGGACGGGCGCTGGAAAACGCTGACCACCAAGGATCTCGACAATTACCAGCGCGGCGAGACCTGGATCAAGCCCGAGACGATGGCCGAAGTCGGCGCGGCGCTGACCCGCGTGCCCGAAGGCTTCGACCTGCACAAGACCGTGGGCCGCCTTCTGGAGGCCAAGGCCAAAATGTTCGAGACCGGCAAGGGCTTCGACTGGGCCACCGCCGAGGCGCTGGCCTTCGGATCGCTTCTGACCGAAGGCTTCCCGGTCCGCCTGTCGGGGCAGGACTGCACCCGCGGCACCTTCAGCCAGCGCCACTCCGCCTTCGTCGACCAGACGACCGAGGAACGCCACTATCCGCTGAACCACATCCGCCCCGGCCAGTCGCGCTATGACGTCATCGACTCGATGCTGTCGGAATATGCGGTGCTGGGCTTCGAATACGGCTATTCGCTCTCGGAGCCGAACGCCCTGACCCTGTGGGAAGCCCAGTTCGGCGACTTCGCCAACGGCGCGCAGATCATGTTCGACCAGTTCATCAACTCGGGCGAAAGCAAATGGCTGCGCATGTCGGGCCTCGTCTGCCTTCTGCCGCACGGATTTGAGGGACAGGGCCCGGAACATTCCTCGGCCCGGCTCGAACGGTTCCTGCAGATGTCGGCGCACGACAACTGGATCGTCGCCAACTGCACCACACCGTCGAACTACTTCCACGTCCTGCGCCGCCAGATGCACCGCGACTTCCGCAAACCGCTGATCCTGATGACGCCCAAATCGCTGTTGCGCCATCCGATGTGCATCTCGGACACCGAGGATTTCACCACCGGCAGCTATTTCCACCGCGTGCTGTGGGACGATGCGCAGAAGGGCCATTCGGCGCTGAAGCTGAAGCCCGACGCCAAGATCAAGCGGGTCGTCCTCTGTTCGGGCAAGGTCTACTTCGACCTTCTGGCCG
Source organism: Paracoccaceae bacterium (assembly GCA_046348855.1). Classification (GTDB taxonomy): domain Bacteria; phylum Pseudomonadota; class Alphaproteobacteria; order Rhodobacterales; family Rhodobacteraceae; genus TMP-24. Next base: position 12,506 of record JAXMDK010000028.1, read on the forward strand.
AACGCGACGCGCGCGGGCAGGACGACACCTATCTGCTTCGTGTCGAACAGCTCTATCCGATCCCCGGCCGGTCGCTCAGGACGGAACTTTCCCGCTTCCTGCAGGCCGAGTGGGTCTGGTGCCAGGAAGAACCGCGCAACCAGGGCGCCTGGTTCCACATCGAGCCCGAGCTGGAGCTGATCCTGACCGAACTGGGCGCCAAGCACAAACGCGCCCGCTATGCCGGCCGCGTCGCCTCGGCCTCGCCCGCGACGGGGCTGGCCAGCCGCCACAAGCATGAACAGGAAACCCTAGTCAAAGAGGCCCTGGGCTGAGGCCCGGGTTTTCAGGAGCGTATGATGACTGACGTTATGGTCCCCACCCTCGGCGAAAGCGTGACCGAGGCCACCGTGTCCACCTGGTTCAAGAAGGTGGGCGATGCGGTCAAGGTCGATGAGATGCTGTGCGAACTGGAAACCGACAAGGTGTCGGTCGAGGTCCCCGCGCCCGTCGCCGGGGTTCTGGCCGAAATCCTCGCACCCGAAGGGGCGACCGTCGATCCCAAGGCGCGGCTTGCGATCATCACCGAAGGGGCCAGCGCCCCGGTGAAGGCTGCCGCCGCGGCCCCCGCGCCCGCGCCCGCTGCGGCGCCCGCCGCGCCGGCCAAGGCCAGGGACGTCGAGGATGCTCCCGCCGCCAGGAAGGCGATGGCCGAAGCCGGCCTCACGCGCGACCAGGTCCAGCCCTCGGGGCGCGACGGGCGGGTGATGAAGGAAGACGTCGCCCGCGCGGTTTCCGGCCAGGCCGAGGCCGCGCCGGCCGTCGCCTCGGCGGTTCCGGCTCCTGCCGCCGCGCCGCGCGCGCCGGTCCCGGCCGAGGATGCGGCGCGTGAAGAACGGGTGAAGATGACCCGCTTGCGCGCCACCATCGCCAAGCGCCTGAAGGACGCCCAGAACACCGCCGCGATGCTGACGACCTTCAACGAGGTCGACATGTCGGGCATCATGGCGCTGCGCAACGAATACAAGGACCAGTTCGAGAAGAAACACGGCGTCAAGCTTGGCTTCATGTCCTTCTTCGTCAAGGCCTGCTGCCATGCCCTGAAAGAGGTGCCCGAGGTCAACGCCGAGATCGACGGCGGCGACATCGTCTACAAGAACTATGTCCACATGGGCGTGGCAGTCGGCACGCCCTCGGGCCTCGTGGTTCCGGTGGTGCGCGACGCCGACGCGATGGGCTTCGCCGCGATCGAGAAGAAGATCGCCGAACTGGGCCTGCGCGCCCGCGACGGCAAGCTTTCGATGGCCGAGATGCAGGGCGGCAGCTTCACCATCTCGAACGGCGGCGTCTACGGCAGCCTGATGTCCGCCCCGATTCTGAACCCGCCGCAATCCGGCATCCTCGGCATGCACAAGATCCAAGACCGCCCCGTGGTGGTCGGCGGCCAGATCGTCATCCGCCCGATGATGTATCTGGCGCTCAGCTACGACCACCGCATCGTCGACGGCAAGGGGGCCGTCACGTTCCTTGTGCGGGTCAAGGAGGCGCTGGAGGATCCGCGGCGATTGCTGATGGATTTGTGAGGGTGGTTTGAGAGATTGAGCATCACGGAGCGCAAACGTGACGTCGACGGCTTCCTAGCTCGGCTGAACGGGGAAAGCCCAAGGGCGCGAATCCTTTTGGAGGCCGGCTTCCTTGAGGAACTGCTACGTTCTGCAATTCGTCAGCGACTTGCCAATAATACTTCGTCCGACGATCTTTTCGGCGGAACGAGTTCATTAGGCTTGGTAGTCTTGGCAAAACATGCTCACTCCCTCGGTCTGATCGGAAAGCGCGAGCTGGATGCCATGAGGGGATTTGCAAAAGCTCGAAACAAGATCGCTCATTCTTGGCGAGCCGATTTTACCGATTTAGAAATTCAGAAGATCGCGGCATCCATTCAATACATCAAACTGGTCGGTGAGGCTACAATGGCCGACCATCAGCGCTGTTTTGCCCGCTTGGACTACCTAGGCCTCTATCTGACCGAGGAATTGGGCAATCGTTTTGCCGGAATGCCACCGACGATTTACGATGGGGGTATCTTTACCACCAGCCTGTCCGTCCATGCCGACACCGGCCGACACGAAATCAAGACGGGGTCGGATTCATGAGCCAGACCCCACAACACCCGTAGGGTGCGCGCACCATCAAGGAGCCTCCCCATGCAACTGATCGCCCGCTTCTCGCCCCCCGCCTACGACGCCTGGAAATCCGACTTCGACGCCCATGCCGAAGACCGTGACCAGTCCGGCCTGACGCTTTTGCAACTCTGGCGCTCGGCCGACAGCCCGGCCGGCGCGGTCGCGCTGTTCGAAGTCCACGACCGCAAGGCCGCCCAGGGTTGGCTTGATCGCCAGGCGGCGCTGCACGGCGCGGTCGAGGCCGAATTCGTCCGCACCGCCTGAGACGCCTCATCCCGCCGCCGCCCGGCGGCCCCCGAACCGGAGGAACGAATGTCCAGCGAACTCACCATCCTCGCGCTTTTCGGCCTGCTGACCATGGTGCAGATCCTCGTCCATGTGCTGACCGCCACCGGGCCGCTCGGCCTGCCCTATCTGGTCGGCCCGCGCGACGAGGATCGCAGGCTCACCGGCATCCCCGGCCGCTGCAAGCGCGCCGCCGAAAATTCGGTCACCGCGCTGGCGCTCTTCGCGCCCGCCGTGCTGCTGCTCCAGGCCAAGGGCGCCTTCACCCCCGGCACGCTCCTGGCCGCGCAGGTCTTCCTGATCATGCGGCTGATCTACGCGCTGGCCTATCCGCTCGGCACGCCCTGGCTGCGCACCCTGGTCTGGGTGGTGGCGTTCCTCTGCAACCTCTGGCTCTACGCCGCGATCCTCTGACCTCCGGCCCGACCATGACCCCCGAACTCACCGCCCTTGCCCTTGCCGGCCTGCTGCAGATGGTCCAGATCGCGCTCTTCGCCGCGCCGGCCAACATCGACCTCGGCCCCGGCTACACCACCTCGGCCCGCGACCGGCCGCCTTCGCGGGCGCTGTCGCAGCTGACGGGCCGGATGCAGCGGGCGATGAACAACCATTTCGAGGGGCTGATCCTCTTCACGCTCGCGGTGGTGGTCGTCACGCTGTCCGGCGCCTCTGGCCCGCTGACCCGGGCCTGCGCCTGGACCTACCTCGGCGCACGGCTTCTCTACGTGCCCGCCTATGCCTTCGGCTGGCGGCCCTGGCGGTCGGCCATCTGGGCGGTCGGGCTGGCCGCAACCGGCCTCATGATCCTGGCGGCACTGTTGTGACCCGCCTCTTCCGTTCTCAAATATCCTCGGGGCGTGACGCTGGTTGCGCCACCGGTTCGAGAAACCAGCGGCGCGGAGGGCAGACAGCCCCCGGCCTTCGCCAGCGAAAGGACCGCTCTCATGGCAAGCTTTGACGTCATCATCATCGGCGCCGGCCCCGGCGGCTATGTCGCCGCCATCCGCTGCGCCCAGCTCGGGCTGAAGACCGCGGTGGTCGAAGGGCGCGACACGCTGGGCGGCACCTGCCTGAACGTCGGCTGCATCCCGTCGAAGGCGCTCCTGCATGCCAGCCATTCCCTGCACGAGGCCGAGGCGAACTTCGCCAAGATGGGGCTGATCGGCGCGCCGCCCACCGTCGACTGGGCGCAGATGCAGGCCTACAAGGCCGACGTGGTGTCGACCAACACCAAGGGGATCGAGTTCCTCTTCAAGAAGAACAAGATCACCTGGATCAAGGGCTGGGCCGCAATCCCGGCGCCGGGCCAGGTTAAGGTCGGCGACGAACTGCACGACGCCCGCCACATCGTCATCGCCAGCGGCTCGGAACCCTCGCCCCTGCCGGGCGTGGAGGTCGACGAGAAGGTCATCGTCACCTCGACCGGCGCGCTGGCGCTGGCGGCGATTCCCAAAAAGCTGGTGGTCATCGGCGCCGGCGTCATCGGGCTGGAGATGGGGTCGGTCTATGCCCGCCTCGGATCGGAGGTCACGGTCGTCGAATATCTGGATGCGATCACCCCCGGCATGGACGGCGAGGTCGCCAAGACGCTGGAGCGGATCCTGAAGAAGCAGGGGCTGAAGTTCGTCCTCGGGGCGGCGGTCCAGTCGGCGACGGTGAAGGACGGGCAGGCCAGCCTCAGCTACAAGCTGCGCAAGACCGGCAAGGAAGAAACGCTCCAAGCCGATTGCGTGCTCCTGGCCACCGGCCGCCGGCCCTTCGTCGCCGGCCTCGGGCTCGACGCTCTGGGTGTCGAGATGACGCCGAGGGGCCAGGTCAGGACCGATGCCCATTTCGCCACCAACATCCCCGGCCTTTTCGCCATCGGCGACGCGATAGAAGGCCCGATGCTGGCCCACAAGGCCGAAGACGAAGGCATGGCGGTGGCCGAGGTGATCGCCGGGCGCGCCGGCCATGTGAACTACGCGGTCATCCCCGGCGTCATCTACACCACGCCCGAGGTCGCCAGCGTCGGCAAGACCGAGGAACAGCTGAAGGACGAGGGCCGCGCCTACAAGGTCGGCAAGTTCCCGTTCATGGGCAATGCCCGCGCCAAGGCGGTGTTCCTGGGCGAGGGCTTCGTCAAGCTGATCGCCGACGCCGCCACCGACCGGATTCTGGGCGCGCACATCATCGGTCCGGCGGCGGGCGAGCTGATCCACGAAATCTGCGTGGCGATGGAGTTCGGCGCCTCGGCCCAAGACGTGGCGCTGACCTGCCATGCCCACCCGACCTTCTCGGAGGCGGTGCGCGAGGCGGCGCTGGCCTGCGGCGACGGGGCGATCCACGTCTGAAAACAGCAAGGGGCGCCGGTCATCCCGGCGCCCCTTTTCGTCTTGCGGTCAGTGCTGGGCCTGGATGAAGGTCCCGTTGCGCAGGTCGGTCATCGCCTGCACCAGCTCTTCGCGGGTGTTCATCACGATCGGCCCGTGCCAGGCCACCGGCTCTTCCAGCGGCGCGCCCGAGATCAGCAGGAACCGGATCCCCTGGTCGCCGGCCTGCACCGTCACCTCGTCGCCCGACCCGAAGCGGATCAGCGTGCGGTTGCCGGACATGTCGCGGATGTTGACCTCTTCGCCCATCACCTGCTTTTCCAGCCGTACGCCCTGCGGCCGGCTGGCATCGGCGAACCGGCCCGCCCCTTCAAAGACATAGGCGAAGGCGCGGCGGTAGGTGTCGACGCGGAAGGTCTTCTTCACGCCCGCCGGCACGAAGATGTCGAGGTATTGCGGATCGCCCGCCGTGCCTTCGACCGGGCCGGATTTGCCCCAGAAATTGCCGATCACCACCTTGACGCGGGTGCCGTCGTCATCGACGACTTCGGGAATGTCCGAGGATTTCACATCCTGATAGCGCGGCGCCGTCATCTTCAGCCGCGCGGGCAGGTTCGCCCACAGCTGAAAGCCGTGCATCTGGCCCTTCGCGTTGCCCTGGGGCATTTCCTGATGCAGGATGCCCGACCCGGCGGTCATCCATTGCAGGTCTCCGGCGCCGAGCGTGCCGTGGTTGCCGAGGCTGTCGCCATGTTCGACGGTGCCGGCCAGCACATAGGTGATCGTCTCGATCCCCCGGTGCGGGTGCCACGGGAACCCGGCGCGGTAGTCGCGCGGATCGTCGTTGCGGAAATCGTCGAACAGCAGGAACGGGTCAAGCTCGGTCGGATCGGCAAAGCCGAAGGCGCGGTGCAGCTTCACCCCGGCCCCTTCGCGGGTCTGGACGGCGGGGCGGGTTTCAACAATCGGTCGGATGGACATTGCAGTCTCCCTTTGTGGAATTGCCAACCAATCTGGGGCCCCCGCCGCCGATTGCCAGTGGTCGGCACCGCACAGCTGCTGTGCGAAAAGCGGTCATCCCAGCAGATGTTTCAGCCCCTGGGTCACGTCGGTCCTGACCGCCAGCCGCAGGCCCGGCTCGTCGCCGGCCTTCAGCGCCGCCAGGATCAGCCGGTGATGCTGGGGCGGATCGCGCCGGTCCAGCCGGGCATAGAGCAGCCGCATCGTCGGGCCGAGTTGCAGCCAGACGGTTTCCACCATCGCCAGGATCGCCGGCGACTGGGCGCGCAGATAGAGCAGACGGTGAAACTCCAGGTTGGTGCGCACATAGGCCACCGCGTCGCGCCTCAGCGCCGCCTCCTGGTTGGCGGCATTGATCGTCTGCATCCGCTCGATCAGCGCCATGTGGGCGCGCGGCAGGGCGCGGCTGGCCAGTTCCGGCTCCAGAAGCGCGCGCAGCGCCGCCAGTTCCTCGATCCGATCCGGGCCGAGTTCCGGCGTCGTGACCCGGCCCGAAGCCGAGATGGTCAGCGCCCCCTCGGCCGCCAGCCGGCGAAAGGCCTCGCGCACCGGCGTCATCGACAGGCCGGTCTGCGCCCCGATCCCGCGCAGGGTCAGCGCATGGCCGGGGGGCAGTTCGCCATGCAGGATCTGCTGGCGCAGCGACCGATAGAGGCGGTCATGCGCGGACAGGCCAGAGTCGGAGGGGCGGTTCTGCGCGATCATCGGCCATCGTGATTACATTTCCGCGCGCCGGTCAACCGGGTGGGTCGAACGCACCCTGGCGGCTGGAGAAGTCATAGCGGTGCAACTGGTTTCCCTGGGTCTTCAGCCAGCGCCGGTGCAGCGCATAGTCCGGCATCAGGCGGCGCACCACCGCCCAGAAGGCCGGCGAATGGTTCATCTCGACCAGATGGGCGACCTCGTGGGCCGCGACATAGTCCAGCACCTGCCGCGGCGCCATGATCAGCCGCCAGGAATACATCAGCCGCCCGTCGACCGAACAGGAGCCCCAGCGCGACCGCGTATCGCGCAGCGTCACCCCGGCATGGCGCCGGCCGGCCAGCGCGGCATAATGATCCGACGCCGCCTGCAGCCGCACCCGCGCCTGAAGCTTCAGGAACGCCTCGGTCCGCGCCGCCGCCCGCGATTCGCCCGGCGGCAGAATCAGCAGCCCCTCGGCCAGCGCCGGCGCCCTGACCTCGCCGAAGGTCAGCGTCACCGGCTGCCCTTCGAACGGCAGCACCGTCCCCGCCCCCACCCTGTCGACCGGCGCCGCCCGCGCGATCGCCCGGCGGATCCAGTCACCCTGCGACCGGGCGAAGTCCAGCGCCTCGCTTTCGCGGGCGCGGTCGGGCATCGACAGGGTGACCTTGCCGTCAAGCCGCGACACCCGCAGCGAAAAGCGCCGCGCCCGCGCCGATCGGCGCAGGACCAGTTCGACCGGGGGATCACCGTCAAGCCAGCGTTGCATCAGCCTTCCCTTCACCGCCATGATGGCGGCTTTCGCCCGCCGCCGAAAGGCCAAAGCCGCGTCCATCGCCCACCCTGGCAAAATCCTTTGACACCCCCCGCGACTTGTGGCAGTTGGCTGCGACTCTGACATGACGTGCACTGGACGGAGATTTCCATGCCCAAGGACGAATGGGGCGTCAAGCGCCTCTGCCCGCATTGCGCGAGCCGTTTCTACGACCTGAAGCGCGATCCGATGACCTGCCCGGAATGCGGACACGGCTTTTCGGCCGAAAGCCTTCTGGCCAATCGCGGCCGCACGATGATCGCCGAAAAGGCGGTGGTGAAGGAACGCGACCTGGATCTCGACGATCTGACCGAGGATGGCGACATCGACGCCGAAGCCGGCGATGTCGAGCTGGACGACGATCTTCTCGAAGACGACGAGGACGACAACGTCTCGCTGGACGAAATCGCCGACGTGGGTTCGGGCGACGACGAGGCCTGACCGGCCCGCCGCCCGCCGCTACCTTCGGAAGGCGCCGCACCCCGCGGCGCCTTCTTGCTTTTGGCCGTTGCCGACCGCCGCCGCACACCCCCGCATTTTCCCCTTGCGCCCCCTGCCCGCCTTGCCTATACGGACCCCCACGCGGGCGGCGGCACCAGCCAAAGCCCGGACCTCCGGTGGGGCCATAGCTCAGTTGGGAGAGCGCTTGAATGGCATTCAAGAGGTCAGGGGTTCGACTCCCCTTGGCTCCACCAAATCATCTTCATAAGATGCTGAAATAAAAGCGAAATTTTTCGCCTTCGCCTTTCGCACCCCACAGTTTACCCCACAGCGCGCGCCGGATGCCCTGATACTTCACGATACCGTGTGAGGCTTCGGGCGGCGATTTCCTTTCCGTCATATCGGAAAGCCGCCGCCCCCCTGTCCTCTTGAGTGCGGGGGGCGGACTACAGAACCGTCAGTCGCCGTCACAGTCATCATCGTCGTCGGCGGCGGCGTCTTCATCCTCCATCATGGCAAGCAGGTCCCCGGCTACACTCGTTGCGCCGGGGGCTTTGCGTTCTACGGCGGTTGGTTGCGGCAGCTCTGTGGCAGAGAAACAGGGGCCGGAGACGACCTTGTCCAGGACCGCTGCCAGATCCACCGCGAAGATGAAGTCAGGGTAGATTCGCCCGCGCTTCCAGCCCTGAAGCCCGTAGCCAGCGCGCGGCATCGCCACGTTGCGGTGCCACCATGTGATTGCCGTGTTCCCCGTCCAGCATGATCGCAACGTTTTGTTCGTCGCCGTTCAGATCGCCTTCATAGAACGGGGCGAACAGGTTCCGCCTCAACCCGCCGCCGTCCTGTCCCACAAGCTGGCGCGCGTTTGCTGGCAGGGTCGTGTCCATGATGTGGGGCATCCGCCAGTTGTCGCCGTCCAACCGAAGGCGAAACTGGATTTGCCCGGCTTGCACCCGATCCTTGAACAGCCCTTCGGCCCGCCGGTTGCGTTCGGCGTCCAGTTTGCGCAGCTCTTCGATGATCGTTCCGGCGTGCCGCCCAATCTTGGCGTCATCGAAGCCGCGCGCCTTCAGTCCCGCCAGCAACGCCGCCACGACTTGCCGACCGACAAACGGATTCGGCACCAGATCGGAAATCACCCGCACCGCATAGGACGGATCGAGGTCAAAGTCTCGGTCGAAGCCGCCACCGCTTCGCCGGTAATCAGCTCTGCACCATTCTCGGCCAGCGAAATGCGCTGAAGCTGCGCCGCCGATTCAGCAGGTTTTCCGGCATCCGGGCCACAACGGGCGCGGGGTCATAGTCGCGCCAGTCGATTGCGGCCAGCAGGTCGGTTTCATAGTCGAATCGCGCGCGCCGGTTTCATCGACGTGCAGCACCTTGGGCAGGTAAATCTCCACCTTGCGGAAAGCATCCCGCCGCTCAATCGGCCGTGAAACCCTCGTGCCGCCCGCCATCCCCGCCGGGCAGATGCACCACCAGGTCGGCCAGCCCGTCCTGTTCCAGGCCGCGCTTGATCGCCTGCACAACGTCCTTGGTGCTGGCGTGATGGGTGAAGACATAGCATTCGTCCAGCGCCGCCACGTTCGTCTTCACCGCCCCCGGTTGGCGCAGAATGCGCCCGACAAGCTGGGTGGTGGCGGCAAGGCTCGTTCCCGCCGCCAGCGAGCAAAGGACATAGGCGAAGGGGCAGTCCCAGCCCTCTTGCAGCGCGGCTTTCGTGATGATCACCCGCACCCGGTTCGTGGGCGACAGCAGGTCAAGGTTTTCCGGCTGGCTCAGGTCGTTCTGTTCGGCGGTCTTGATCGCCACTACGGCTTCGTCAAAGCCCGCCTTCAGCAGCCAGTCCTTCACGTCCTCAGCATGCACGAAATGCCCGTCGCGGGTTTCCTTGCCGGTCCGTTCGACCTGCACCAGCATGATCGGCCGGATATAGCGCCCGGTATTGCCGCGCAGCACATTTGCGGCCTTGCCCAGCTCGGCCAGCTTGTCGAGCGCGGTTGTCAGGGTGGTGCGCCAGTCAGTGCCCTGCCTCGGGTCCAGATTCAGGGGCATCTTGATCATGCCTTCGGCGTCCAGTTCGCGCCCCATGACTTCCACCAGAAGGTTCGCGTAGCGCGCCTTGCGCGTGCCGTTCGCCTGCACGTCCTTCGGGGTCGCGGTCAGTTCTAGGACGAAAAGCGGATTGAAGCCGTAGAGCGTTTCATAGGCCAGGTCGGACGTGGCCTTCTGGCCCTCGTCCACGACGATAACCGGCTGAATCAGGCGCAGCGCATTGCCCAGGCTGTCCTTCACCATCGGGAAGAGGTCGGTGTCGTAGCCGTCAAGGTTCGGCGTCCGGGCGAAATGCGCAGCATGGGCCTGTTGCTCGCCCTCGGGCGGGAAAAACCCGTGCACGTCGCCCCGGTCGCGGAACATGCGCAACTGTTCCTTGGTCGCGCGGTTCGACGCCTGAAGCATCAGGATCATCACGCACAGGTGGGTTTCGATATCCGCCGCATGCAGCCCGTCGCCCTTTTCCATGATCTTGACGCGCCCCGCCGCCGCGCGGTCCAGCGCCTGCCGGTAAGGGTGCTGGCGGTCCTTCAGCCGTTTCAGCGTCTGGGAATAGATCGCCTCGTTCGGCACAATCCACAGAACGAAGCCCACGTTCTTGCCCAGATAGCGGCCCATGATCCGGCTGACGGCATTGACGGCCAGCCAGGTTTTGCCGCCGCCGGTCGGCACCTTCAGCGTGGCGTTCGGAACCGCCCGTCCAGCGCCGTCTCGGTGCGACGTATAGGGGACAACGGCCCGCGATGCAGGAAGCCGCCCAGCGCCTTGCAGCGCGTCCCAGGCGGCCTTGGGGAAGTCGGGCACCACCAACCCCAGATCGGGGTTCTGCGCCGCCAGGTCGGCCACCTTGTCGGCCTTCACCTTGTGCAGCTTCAGCGCGTCAAGGTAAGCGTCCAGCGTGTCCAGCACCCGCGCCTGATAGTCGAGCGTGCGCATCCCTCAGCCCCGTTCCATGCGGTAAAGCGCGAAGGGCAGGGGCACGAACTCGACGGGAATGCCCATTTCGTTCAGCATCTTCTGGCTGACATGGCGGGCGGGAGCGAAGACAAGGTGCGGCTTGTCAGGGTTTTCGGCCGCTATTTTATTAGCGAAGGACAGGGAAAGCGCCGCCTCGGGCGATTTGAGCCAGTCCAGATCGGGCCGGTAGATCAGCCAAAGATGCTGGGCCTCGGTCGCCCCCAGATAGTTCGCCATCTCATTGATCTTGGCCGGGTCTATGGGCTGACTAGTCGCCATGTGGAACAAGGCCCCGCCCAGCGCCTGCCATTCGGGAAGGTCCGTGCCCTGAAGGATCGCGTCCAGCTCCACCGGCTTGCCCAAGGTGCAATAGGTGAAACTACCCCCCAGCCCTTCGGCGCGGTCCTCCACCGCCTTTTCGCCGGTGACGATTAGTTCGCCGTCCTTCACCTCTTTCTTGATCCGGTCGAATTCGTGCCCATGCAGGTTTTCGATCCCTTGCACCCGGTGCACCAGTTCGCCGGCCCTTTCCAGCGCCCGCCAGATCAGCCGCTCGCGCAGAAGTTCGGTTTTTTGCGTGCCGGAAAATTCATAGCCATTGATCACCCGCCGCACCCGTTCGGCGGTCAGCCGGTCGGCGTAGTCTTCCATTTCGACCAAGATGAAGCGCCGGTTGCCGCCGTCGCGTTTGTTGGCCTCTAGGGCCGCGTGGGCTGTGGTGCCGGAACCTCCGAAAGAATCCAGAATAATGGCGTCGGGGCCAGCAGCGACTTCCAAGGCACGCCCGACTAGGCTACTTGGCTTGGGGGTTATCGTCGCATCATCCGGCCGAATGTCAGGAAGAATGCTTAGAAGTTCTTTGCGGGCGATGTCTGTATGTCCCGCGAAAGACCAATCCCAAATCGAGCCGGGCACGATCTTTCCGCCGTCTCTCAACATATGTCGATAACGTTTGAAGGCAGGAGTGCCAGCGCGACCGTCTGCCCCCCACCAAATCAGGTCCCTTTCGATATGCTCTTGATGTAATTCCTTACTGTAGGCCCAGACCAGATTTATGAAGGCCAAATCTCTTGCCCGGTGTTAGGGTTCTTCACTGCATAATAGAGATTTGGGCGCTCGTCAGGTTCTTCTGTTGCAAGTGTAGTCAACACGCAGAAGACACCTTGACCGTCCTCGAATCTGTAAGCCGCATCCTTTACCCTCTGCGCGCTCCAGCTTTTTTCGGGTCCAGTCGCGTTTGCAATACACGAACAAATGGTCATGCATCGGGGCAATGCCCGTATGATCCGCCGCTACCGTATATTTTTTCTGCCAGATGATGTTCGCCGCAAACCCCATCTTCCCCGAAAATCTCGTCCAGCATGAGCTTGGCCCGATGGGCTTCGTTGTCATCAAGTGTGATCCATAAGCTGCCGTCTTCTGCCAGCGGCTCATGCAGCAATCCGCAGCCTCGGCCACATCATTGCGCACCATTTGTCATGGCGCAGCCCGTCCTCTATCCCGATGGGATTGGCGGCGAACCAGTCCTTGATCATCGGCGCGTTGACGTTGTCGTTATAGGCCCAGCCCTCGTTGCCGGTGTTGTAGGGCGGGTCGATGAAGATGCGGTCAACCTTGCCCGCATACATCGGCAGCAGCGCCTTCAGCGCATGCAGGTTGTCGCCCTGAACGATCAGGTTGCCCGCCATGTCCACCGGCCCGATCCCCTTGTCGGGATGGGCTTCCAAGGGCCGGAAGGGCACCGAAAGGTGGTGGTTGTAGACGAATTCCTTGCCCTTGAACGCCAGCTCGGTCATGCGCCTGCCCCTGATGTGATTTGCGGGGCATTGGATCGGAACCGGTCAGGGCCTGCAACCCTAGACTCCAGCCCCAGCCGCGCCAGAAGCCGCCCGGCATCGGCCGCAAAGATCGCGTCAACCTCGGCCTCGGCCCTGTCAGTCCCCGCCGATCCGCGCCGTGGTGCCGCCGCCACATGCCCTTGGGCCGCTTCGCAATCGGATTGGCCATGCCCGCCCGCGCCCCCGAGTTTCCGCCGCAGCCGGTTGGCGCGGGGCCAACCACCGTTGCATCGGCCGCTCCTTCCTGGCTGTCATAGGCAAGCCCGTAACAGTGACGGCACAGGAACCCGGCGCCCGGCGGCATAGAGCTTGACCACCCGCCGCCCGCATTCGCGCCCGCGCACCACCCGGACAGCGGAACCACGGCCGCGCGCCGCCGTAGGGGCAAGGCGACCAAAGGACCGGCACCGGTTCGATCACGTCCCGCCAATCCGCGCCGCCCTGCCGGACCCGATAGGTCAGGACCACTTTGTTCGCCTCGGCCTGCATCCCGATCCAGCCGATCCTTTCACCGCCTCGCCACCAGTGAACGGTGCAGTCGGTGCCCGCCTTCAGATAGCCCTGCCGGTTCAGCCAGTTCGCATCGAGCGACTTGAAATCGTCGCATCGCGCCTTCCGACCAAACCGGCCCGATCCATACCCGCCCATGTTTCACCGCCCGGTTTTATCGAAATCGTTTGGGAAGTCGGCACTCCTGCCCACTATCCCACGACGCGCGCAAGTAGCGGGCAAAGATCAAGCCCGGCGCGAACATCAAGATCGGGCGGTTCCGGCGATCCATTGGGTATGGCATATAAGGATGTCTTCAGTTTGATGACGGTGCCACCTTGGCCGATAGCCTGAACGTCACGCTTTCGATGATGGGGCGTCACTGTTTCGATGACAGGCTCGGGGCAATCGTCACGGTTTTGAAGATGGGACCGTCCTGCTTTTGAAGACGGGACATTGCACCCGTTGCGTCCGCTGGGGTTGTTGACGTTGTGCCGCGCCACGGGGAAATCATGGCCAGGTTGCCAGTCCTTGTAGAGCATGCTGCCGACATGTGACCCGCTACCCGGCATCACTATTTCGGTCAGTTCGAATGATGGCCCGCGCGCCTCGCCGGTGACGCCAAGCGCGCCCAGTTCGGTGCAGACAATGAACCCCTTGGCCTGAAGATCGTGAAATGCGTCCCCTGCCGCGTTGATACCGATCCCGATCCGGCTGGCTGCTTGGCGCAGGCTCAGGCGAATCCGCCCGTTGTTGTTGTTGTTGTATTTTTCTCCCTTCCATTCCAGCTTCAGCCAGAGATAGAGTATCTGGGCCTTCGCGCTAAGCGCCCTGTAGGCTGGCATTTCCATGAATGCCCGGCGAACAAAGGTGCCGTGCTCCCGTTTATCGCGGCCGGTTTTGTTGACGCCCTTGGCCATGTCAGGCCTCCCGCCGCATCTTCGCCGCTTCTATGACAGCTTGAATGTCGGAAAGCAGCCAGCGGCTCATACCGCCGATCTTAACGGGTTTGGAAATCGTGCCGTCCGCAACGCGCCGCCAGAAGGTGGCCTTGGAACAGCCCAGCATTCCGGCGGCTTCGCCGTCACGGATGAGGTTGTCGGGAAGAATTGCAGCCATTTGCTCTTGCCTCAGAACAATTGCGATATGCTGCAAATATCGTCACCGTGCGGGGCAGGTCACGGGGGTTACTTCAACTAACCCCCCGCCGGAAGACCGGCGGACTGGCGTTCGTCCCAAGGTCGCCAGATATTGCAGAGAACCTCTTCTGAAGGAACAAGCGGCGGGTAGGATAATATTTCCTGTGGCAACGTCGACAAAACATCCCAAACGTCCCACCGCGCGAAGTTCGGCGCGCGCGACAGTGCGGCTTGGTGCCATGCCGCCGTCGCCAGCAAGCAGGCCTCAGCTTCCGGTGCTCGCTCCAGTAGAGGCAGGGGCGCAAGATATTCGGCGGTAGCGACTCGGGCGGCACATATATGCGCCACACTCCGATACTTGCGGAATGCCTTTTCGATGTTAGAGGCGTCTCCCGTTGCCTTCATGCTTTTTTCTTTTGGTTGGCCGGTCACATAGGACACCCACTTGACCCTACCGGTCGCATAAATCAATTCAGAGACAATCTCGGCAGACGGCTTCAAGGCCATCGATTGCCCCATAAAGCCCCGGCCAGCCATAACGATTGCTGTCAGTCCGCAAAGAGTCATGGTCGCGTTTTTGTTCTCGGCCTTTCGCAACGCATCACATGTCAGCTTGCTCATTTTGTAGGCGTCCGGCCCTACCCTTGATAGACGTGAGCGCTCGTGCCTTATCATCGTCATGGCCATTTCCCGATCTTCTTCTGAATCCGGGAAAAAACCATGCACTACCAGTTGAAACATTGCCTCATCGTGCAAACGGCCCTGCGCGTCGGACAGTGATATTGCCCTCATGTCCGCACCATCTGCACCACACCGCCCGCTTTGCCCGTCGCATAGCGCGCCCAAGCGGCCATTAGCTGCGCCCGACGGTCGAAAAGATCGGATCGGGCGTATGCCTGTTCGACCGCGTTGCCGGTCGCATGGGAAAGCGCCGCCTCGGCCACTTCCCGATCCGCTTTCGCGCTTTCGCTGCACCAGTCGCGGAAGGTCGAGCGGAAGCCGTGAACCGTGAAGCCTTCACAGCCCATACGCCGAAGAAGCGCCTTGAAGACCATAACGGATTGTTCCTTCGTCTTGCCCCCCGCCCCACGATTGACGCTTGGGAAGATGAAATCGGCGTCCAGCCCGCGCACCTTGTCCAGGACCGCCACCGCCTCGGGCGATAGCGGCACCCGGTGCGGAACCCCGCGCTTCATGCGGCTGCCGGGAATGGTCCAGACCTTGCCGTCAATCTCGTTCCAGCGCGCCCCCCGCGCCTCACCGGATCGAACCGCCGTGAGGATGAGGAATTCCAGCGTCCGGGCTGACATGCCTTCGCGCTGGGCCAGATCGGACGTGAAGCCGGGCACATCGCGCCAACCCATAGCGGCCATATGTTCCGGCTTGGCCTTGACCGGCGGCAGGGCCTTCTTCAACCCGTTGACGGGATTTTCGTGCGGGAAATGCCCAGCGCCTTTTGCCCAATCGAAGATCGTTGAAAGACGCTGGCGCAGCCGCTTGGCCGTTTCGTGCTTTTCGGTCCAGATCGGCGACAGGACTTTCAGAATGTCGGCGGTTGCCACCTTGTCAATCGGGCGGCTTCCGAACGATGGAAATGCATAGGTCTTTACGGTCGCCAACCACGTCTCGGCATGCTTGGCGTTGCGCCATGTCGGCAGAAGGTTCTTGTGAACCTGTTCGGCGGCTTCCTTGAACGTCAGATGTTCGCGCTTGCGCAGCGCGTCGGGGTCGCCTCCGTCGCGCGCTACCTTGCGATAGACCCGCGCCTTTTCCCGTGCCTCGGCCAGGGACACCAGTGTTGCCGACCCCAGACCCAGATCGCGCCGTTTCCCGTGAACCACCGTCCGCAGAATCCAGTTCCTCGCGCCGGTCGCGGCAATGCGAAGCATCAACCCGCCGCCATCGCTATAGGTGCCCGGTTCCTTCAGCGTGTCGATCTTGCGGGTGGTTAGATTCCCCATTTCCTTCCCCACATTCTTCCCCACATCAAACATAGGACTGGGTGAGACTGAATGAAAGGGCATGTGAGAACAAAAAGATCAACTATCTGTTTTTTATTGTGTTAATGCGGTGCTCTGCAATGCCGTGAGACGGGGGTTTGTTTGACCTTGGCTCCACCAATTCCCCTTTCCGATCTTCCCGTCGGGCGAGCCGCTCCGCGCCTCAATAGCTCAGCATCAGCCGGTCGCTGACCTGTTCGCCTTCCAGCGTGCGGCCCTCCATCTGGAAGCGCTTCAACATCGAGCGGCCGAGGTTGACGCGGAATTCGCGGGCGAAGAGGCCGGGCGGAAAGGCCAGGTCGCAGGTCTGGTCGCCTGACTTCTTGCTGCCGTCGATGCTCAGCGCGACCATCACGCCGCGCGCCTTGCAGGCCTCGATCTCGGTCAGCAGATCCTCCAGCCGGAAGGATTGCGCGCCGTAGAGGATCGACTGGGAAAAGCTGTAGGGCGGGTCGCAATAGACCAGGTCGCCGGGCCGGGCGCGAGCCATCGCCTCGCGGTAGTCGCGCCGGGCGAACTCGGCCCCCGCCAGGCGCGCCGCCCACAGGTCGACCCTTCGGGCGAAGCTCTGCACCGGCATCGGTTCATGCGCGCCGATCGGGGTCGACATGTGGCCGTCGCGGCGGCGAAAGCGCACCACGCCGCCATAGCAGGCCCGGCACAGGAACAGGAAATCGGCGCCGTTCGGCGTGGCGTTGTAGCGCGCCTTGATCGCTTCGTAGCGTTCGACGCGGTCGCCGGCCCGGTAGAAGGCCAGCCGCTCGGCATACCAGCCAGTGACGCGGGTAGGATCGCGGCGGAGCGTCTGGAAGATTTCGATGAGCGGGCCGAACGTGTCGGACCCGAAGGCCTGCGGCGGGGCGAGGACCGCCATCACCCCGCCCGCCCCGAGGAACGGTTCATGATAGGCGCCGAAGCGGCGCGGAAAACGCGCGATGATCTCGTGGGCAAACTTCTGCTTGCTGCCAACCCACTTCAGCAACTGGGTCTTGAACGGCTTCGTGGGCGGCCGGTCGTCGGCAAGTGCCTGGTCCATCCCCACCCCTACCAGCGCAAAGCGGCGATGGCGTCGTGCTTGACGCCGCGATGGATCACCCGGCTAACGCCCCAACCGTCAATAGTCTCGCGCCCTTCGACACCGTTGCGGCGGCGGACGTCCATCACCAGCGCCTTCCTCACATGGCTGCCGATGAAGTCGATGTAGGTCGAGACCGGATAATGGAAGCCGCAGGACAGGAGGCTCATCGCCATGTCGACCCTGGGCGCGCGGGCCAGATCCTGACGCCCGGGGTTGATGGTGGTGATGGCGCGGGCGGGTACGCCGTTGGCGGTCAGGAAGGCGCGGGCGGTGGCCAGGTTGCTGTAGCCTGCCCCCTTCTCGCGATAGCGAAAATAGACATCGTCGGTCTTTTCGATGTCGATCAGCACCAGCCTACAGCCATAGCGGCGGTAAATGAGCAGGTCGATGAAGGCATAGCCGCAGCCGATGTCGACCAGGCTTTTCGGTCTCACCCGGT
>JAXMDK010000029.1:0-29772 GCA_046348855.1 Paracoccaceae bacterium
CTTCACCAACCTGGAAGAAGTGGCCTACGTCGATCTTGACGAACTTCTGTCGATCGAAGGCGTCGACGAAGGCACCGCCGAAGAACTCCAGGCCCGCGCCCGCGACCATATCGAGGCGCAGAACAAGGCTGCGCTCGACAATGCCCGTGCGCTGGGGATCGAGGACAGCCTGGTGAACTTCGAGGGCCTGACCCCGCAGATGCTGGAGGCGCTGGCCAAAGACGGGATCAAGACCCTGGAAGATTTCGCCACCTGCGCCGACTGGGAACTGGCCGGCGGCTGGACCACGGTGAACGGCGAACGGGTCAAGGACGAAGGAATCCTCGAGAAATTCGACGTCAGCCTCGAGGAAGCCCAGCATCTGGTGATGACGGCGCGCATCCAGCTTGGCTGGGTCGATCCGTCCGAACTGGCGAGCGACGAAGTGGAAGAAGAGGAAGCCGAGGCCTGATGACACGGGGCGGCGCGGACAATCGGAACCAGGACCCGGAACGGCGTTGTATCGTTTCCGGCGAAACCCAGCCCAAGGCTGGCCTGGTCCGCTTTGTCCTGTCGCCCGACGGCACGGTCTTTCCCGACCTGGCGGCCAAGCTGCCGGGCCGGGGCATCTGGGTCACCGCCGACCGCGACGCGATCGCCAAGGCGGCGGCCAAGGGCCTGTTCTCGCGGGCGGCCAAGGCCCCGGCCAAAGTGCCCGACGGGCTTGCCGATCTGGTCGAGGACGGCCTTGCCCGCCGGCTGGTCGAACTGATCTCGCTGGAACGCAAGGCCGGCATTGCGGTCTGCGGCTTTGAAAAGGTCAAGGACTGGCTGGCCGACGGCAGGGCCAAGGTGCTGTTGCAGGCGTCCGACGGATCGGATCGCGGCAAGGGCAAACTGTGGACGCCCGAAGGCGGGCGCTGGTTCGGCTGCCTGACCGCCAACGAGCTGGGACAGGCATTCGGGCGCGATTCTGTGGTTCATGCGGCGCTTGCCGCTGGTGGACTCACGAAGCGTGTTGTAGAGGAAGCCGCAAAGTTGAATGGCTTGCGGAAAACGAACGGCGGACAGTCCGCCGGGAAGGACTAAGACCGGCATGAGCGATACTGACGGCAAGAAACCCCTCGGCCTTGGTGGCGGCCGCCCCGGCCAGGTGAAGCAAAGCTTCAGCCACGGGCGGACGAAGGCGGTCATCGTCGAAACGAAGCGCAAGCGCGTTGTCGTGCCGAAGCCGGGTGCGCCGGCCGGCGCGGGCGGTGGTGCGACTCCGGCGCTGGGCGATCCGTCCAAGCGCCCGGCCGGGATTTCCGATGCCGAAATGGAACGTCGGCTGAAGGCGCTTCAGGCCGCCAAGGCGCGTGAAGCCGAGGATGCCCAGCGCCGCGCCGCCGAGGAAAAGGCCCGCGAGGAAGAGCGTGAACGCCGCCGCGCCGACATCGAGGCCAAGGAACGCGAGGAGCGCGAACACCAGGACGCGCTGCGCGCCAAGGCCGAGGACGAGGCCCGCCGCGTCCGCGAAGCCCAGGCCCGCGAAGCCGAAGCCCGCGAGGCCCGCAAGCAGGACGTGCTGCGCACCAAGCCGCTGTCGGCCAAGAAGGCCGAGCCCGAAAAGCCCGCCGCTGCGGCCCCGGCCGACCCGGCCGCCGCCGAAGCCGCGGCGTCCCGCGCGACCACCAAGGGCGTGGCCACCAGCGGCGCGCGCAAGACCGACCGCGAGCGCGACGACCGCGCCGGCGAGCGCGACCGCGCCAGCAAGGGCAAGGGCGACGAGAACCGCCGCACCGGCAAGCTGTCGCTGTCCGAAGCGATGGACGGCGAAGGCGGCCGCCAGCGGTCGCTAGCCGCGATGAAGCGCAAGCAGGAAAAGGCCCGCCAGAAGGCGATGGGCCTTGGCCACAAGGCCGAAAAGCAGGTGCGCGACGTCCAACTGCCCGAAACCATCGTGGTGTCGGAACTGGCCAACCGGATGGCCGAACGGGCCGCCGACGTGGTCAAGACGCTCATGAAGATGGGCATGATGGTCACGATGAACCAGGCCATCGACGCCGACACCGCCGAACTGGTGATCGAGGAATTCGGCCACAAGGCGGTGCGCGTCACCGACGCCGACGTCGAACAGGCGATCGACTCGGTCAAGGACCGCGACGAAGATCTGCAGCCGCGCCCGCCGATCGTCACCATCATGGGCCACGTCGACCACGGCAAGACCTCGCTTCTCGACGCGATCCGCAAGACCAGCGTTGTCTCCGGTGAAGCCGGCGGCATCACCCAGCATATCGGCGCCTATCAGGTGACAACCGAGAACGGCGCGGTGCTGACCTTCCTCGACACGCCCGGCCACGCTGCCTTCACCTCGATGCGCGCCCGCGGCGCCCAGGTGACCGACATCGTGGTGCTGGTGGTCGCTGCCGACGACGCGGTCATGCCGCAGACGATCGAGGCGATCAACCACGCCAAGGCCGCCAAGGTGCCGATGATCGTGGCGATCAACAAGGTCGACAAGTACGACGCCAACCCGCAGAAGGTGCGCACCGATCTTCTCCAGCACGAAGTCGTGGTCGAAGCCCTGTCGGGCGACGTTCTCGATGTGGAAGTGTCGGCCAAGACCGGCCAGGGGCTGGACAAGCTGCTGGAAGACATCGCGCTTCAGGCCGAAATCCTCGAACTGCGCGCCAACCCCGAACGGGCGGCACAAGGTGCGGTGATCGAAGCCAAGCTCGACGTGGGCCGCGGCCCGGTCGCCACCGTGCTGGTGCAGAACGGCACGCTGAAGCAGGGCGACATCTTCGTCGTCGGCGAACAGTGGGGCAAGGTGCGCGCGCTCATCAACGACAAGGGCGAACGGGTGTCGGAAGCCGGCCCCTCGGTCCCGGTCGAGGTCTTGGGCCTGAACGGCACGCCCGAAGCCGGCGACGTGCTGAACGTGGTGGAAACCGAAGCCCAGGCACGCGAAATCGCCACCTACCGCGAGAAAGCCGCCAAGGACAAACGCGCCGCCGCCGGTGCGGCGACCACGCTCGAACAGCTGATGGCCAAGGCCAAGGCCGATGAATCGGTCGCCGAACTGCCGATCGTGGTGAAAGCCGATGTGCAGGGTTCCGCCGAGGCGATTGTTCAGGCAATGGAAAAAATCGGCAACGACGAGGTGCGGGTCCGCGTCCTGCACTACGGGGTCGGCGCCATCACCGAATCGGACATCGGCCTGGCCGAAGCCTCAAAGGCGCCGGTCATCGGCTTCAACGTGCGCGCCAATGCTCCGGCGCGCGCCGCCGCCAACCAGAAAGGGGTCGAGATCCGCTATTACTCGATCATCTACGATCTGGTCGACGACATCAAAGCCGCGGCCTCGGGCCTGTTGAAGGCGGAAGTGCGCGAAACCTTCATCGGCTATGCCAAGATCCTCGAGGTCTTCAAGGTCTCGGGCGTCGGCAAGGTCGCGGGCTGCCTGGTCACCGAAGGCGTGGCGCGCCGGTCGGCGGGTGTACGCCTGCTGCGCGACAACGTCGTGATCCACGAGGGCACCCTGAAAACCCTCAAGAGATTCAAGGACGAGGTCAAGGAAGTGCAGTCCGGCCAGGAATGCGGCATGGCGTTCGAGAACTATGACGACATCCGCCAGAACGATGTCATCGAAATCTTCGAACGCGAGGAGATCGAGCGCAAGCTCGCCTGACGCACCGTTCCGGTGCCCGTTTTGGAAACAAGAAAGCCGCCTGGGATCAGGCGGCTTTTTTCTCGACCGGCGTTCCCTCGAACAGGCGCTCGCCCACTCTGACCAGGATCTTGCCGTTGTCCAGCTGACGCTCGAAAACGCCCTGCACCTGTACGCAGGTTCCCATCGTGATTGTACGTAGCATCCCCGTGTCCCTCTTTTTTTCTTCTTTCGGCGAACGTTCCTGCCCAATCCGGGCCGCCCCCCGGAGCGCTCTGTCACAAGGCTGACATACTTCCGGCAATCTGGAAACAATAAAGTCCGATCCGGCCCCAATTGACCAAACTTCCAATGGTGTGTTGCGCGGCGGACACCTACAGCCAATCGCGCAGAATCGGGATCAGCGGCAGGTCGGCGGGCGGCATCGGATAGTCCTTCAGGTCGCGGGCCCTGACCCAGGCCAGTTTCTGGCCTTCATGCGGATGCGGGGTGCCCTGCCAGCGGCGGCAGGCGTAAAGCGGCATCAGCAGATGAAAATCCGGGTAGCTGTGGCTGGCGAAGGTCAGGGGCGCCAGGCAGCTTTGCCAGGTGTCGATGCCCAGTTCTTCCTTCAGCTCGCGGATCAGCGCGCCCTCCGGCGTCTCGCCGGGTTCAACCTTGCCGCCGGGAAATTCCCACAGGCCGGCCAGCGACTTGCCCGCCGGGCGTTCGGCCAGAAGCACCCGCCCGTCGGCGTCGATCAGGGCCACGGCGGCGACCAGCAGCATCCGCATCGGCGCCCCCTTGGCCTTACGACCGATAATCGGCGTTGATCTCGACGTAACGGGCCGTCAGGTCGCAGGTAAAGACCGACCGCTTGCCGCGCCCCAACCCCAGGTCGACCGCCACCACCAGTTCAGGCCGCTTCATGTAGGCCGCGCCGTCCTCTTCGCGGTAGCCGGGCGCGCGCCAGCCCTTTTCGGCCACCAGGATGTCGCCGAAGCGGATGGTCAGCCGGTCGCGGTCGGCCTCGGCGCCCGACTTGCCGATGGCGGCGACGATCCGACCCCAGTTCGGGTCCTCGCCCGCCACCGCAGTCTTGACCAGCGGCGAATTGGCGATCGACAGCGCCACTCGATGGGCGTCGGCGTCGCTGGCCGCGCCCGTCACCCGCACTTCGACGAACTTGGTCGCGCCCTCGCCGTCGCGCACCACCTGATGCGCGAGATCGGTCATCACGTCCTTCAGCGCCGCCTCGAACGCCTTGGCCACCGCGCCGGTGACCGGCGCGGCCTCCGACCGGCCGGTCGCGGCCAGCAGGAGCGTATCCGAGGTCGAAGTATCGCTATCGACGGTGATCGAATTGAAGGTCGCCTCGACATGGGCGGCCAGCATCTTCTGCAGCCGCGCCGGAGCGATCTTCGCATCGGTAAAAATGTAGACCAGCATCGTCGCCATGTCGGGCGCGATCATCCCCGAACCCTTGGCGATGCCGGCGATATGGATCGGCCCGCCATCGCCCTTGATGATCGCCGCCGCGCCCTTGGGAAAGGTGTCGGTGGTCATCATTGCCTGCGCCGCCATCTCGATGGCCTGCTCGCTCAGCAGGGCGGCAAGGTCGGGCACCTTCGCGGTGATCCGTTCATGCGGCAAGGGTTCACCAATCACCCCGGTCGACGAGGAGAAAACCCGGGTCTCGGGCAGGCCCAGCGCCTTGGCGACGGCACCGGTGACTTCCGCCACCGCCTTGTCGCCGACCTTGCCGGTAAAGGCGTTGGAGTTGCCCGAATTGACGATGATCGCCGCGCCGGCGTCGGCCGGCACTTTCATCGCCAGTTTCGCCTGGCAGTCGCGTACGCAGCCCGACCGGGTCGAGGATCGGGTGAAGACCCCGGCCATCGCTGTGCCGGGTGCCAGCCGGATCAGCATCACGTCCTTGCGGCCCTGATAGCGCACGCCCGCTTCGACGGCGGCGAACTCGGCGCCGCGGATCACCGGCAGGGCCGGAAAGGCGGAGGGCGCCAGCGGCGACACCGGCTTGGTGGCCTTGGGCTTGGCCGCAGGCTCGGGCACGGGATTGGCGGCGGCCAGAAGATCCTTCAGCCGCGTCACCTTCTTCTTCAGCTTCTGAAGCTTGGCTTTCACGTCCCTGGCCATCGCCGCCCCCCGCCCCTGGTTTTCGTTCCGCTTACTTGCCGATCAGCGCGACGTTCTTCAGCACCGCCGGGTCGATCCCGTCGGCCTTGCGCTCGATCTTGGCGGCGTCGGTCAGTTCCTTGACCTTGGCCTCGACCGCCTTCTGCCGCAGGTCGCCCGCCAGTTCTTCCTTGACGTCCTCAAACTTCGGGGCGGCAGCGTCGCGCACGTCGTTCAGCTTGATGATATGCCAGCCGAAATCGCTTTTCACCGGGTCGGACAGCTTGCCCTTTTCCAGCTTCATCACCGCTTCCTCGAACGGCTTGACCATCATGCCCTGGCCGAACCAGCCCAGTTCGCCGCCGTTGGCGGCCGATCCGGTATCCAGCGACTTTTCCTTGGCGATGGCGGCGAAGTCGCCACCCTTGTCCAGGTCGGCCTTGATCGCCTTGGCCTCTTCCTCGGTCTTCACCAGGATGTGCGAGGCATCGTATTCCTTGGTCGGCGCCGCCTTGGCGTACTTGTCGTCGAAGGCTTTCTTCAGCGCCTCGTCGGTGACGGCGGCCTTGGCGACGCTGTCCAGAAGGATGGTGGTGAAATAGCTGCGGTTCTGGTTCTCGATCGCCAGATCGTCACCCTTCACCTTGGTCTTTTCGGCGACCTGGGCCATCAGCGTCTGCTGCACCAGCTGGTCCAGCAGCCCCTTGAACAGCACGTCGTCGGGCAGCGACTGGTACTGCGCGGGCAGCGACTGGCGGGCGGCGATCATGTTGCCCAGCGTGATGTTGGTGCCGTTCACCGTCGCCACCACCGTATCGGCCGTCGGATCTTCGGCAAGCGCCGGAAGGGCCAGCGCCAGCGCGATCAGCGAGGCTCCCAGAAATTTGGCCGGTTTCATCATCGTGACTTCTCCTGAACGGGCTGCAAATCCTTGCAGCGTTGACTATCCGCAGGCAGCCGCTTACATCGCTTCGAGCCCGAAATGGCCCCCGCCGTCTGCTTTCGCTGCCCTTCTAGGCAAGGCGGGACAAGGCGGCAAGGCCAAGTTGGCACGCCAGACGATCACAATAACCCGAGCGGAGAGAACATGCTGGGCCTTGGAACAATCGCGCGGAAGGTCTTTGGCACGCCCAACGACCGCAAGGTCAAGTCCGTGCGCCCGCTGGTCGACAGGATCAACGCGCTCGAAGACCAGTTCAAGACCCTGTCGGACGAAGGGCTGAAGGACAAGACCGCCGAACTGAAGTCGCGCTTCGCCGCCGGCGAAAGCCTCGACAAGCTTCTGCCCGAAGCTTTCGCCAACTGCCGCGAAGGCGCCCGCCGGGCCTTGGGCCTGCGCGCTTTCGACGTGCAGTTGATGGGCGGCATCTTCCTGCATCAGGGCAACATTTCCGAAATGCGCACCGGCGAGGGCAAGACGCTGGTCGCCACCTTCCCGGCCTACCTGAACGCGCTGACCGGGCGCGGCGTCCATGTCGTGACCGTCAACGACTACCTGGCCAAGCGGGACGCCGACTGGATGGGCAAGGTCTATCGCCAACTGGGCCTGACCGTGGGCGTCGTCTATCCCTTCCAGCCCGACGAGGAAAAGCGCGCCGCCTACCGTGCCGACATCACCTACGCCACCAACAACGAACTCGGCTTCGACTACCTGCGCGACAACATGAAGAACTCGATCGAGGAAATGGCCCAGCGCGGCCATTACTTCGCAATTGTCGACGAGGTGGACTCGATCCTGGTGGACGAGGCGCGCACGCCGCTCATCATCTCCGGCCCGTCACAGGACCGTTCGGAACTTTACAAGACGCTCGACGCCTATATCCCGGAACTGAAGCCCGATCATTACAAGGTCGACGAAAAGACCCGCAACGCCACGTTCACCGAGGACGGCAACGAATATCTGGAAAAGCGGCTCCAGCAAGTCGGGGTGCTACCGCCCGACCAGACGCTCTATGACCCCGAATCCACCACCATCGTCCACCACGTCACCCAGGCCTTGCGCGCCCACAAGCTGTTCCAGCGCGACCAGCATTACATCGTGCGCGACGACGAGGTGGTGCTGATCGACGAATTCACCGGACGGATGATGAAGGGCCGCCGCCTGTCGGACGGGCTCCATCAGGCGATCGAGGCGAAAGAGCGCGTGAAGGTCCAGCCCGAAAACGTGACGATGGCCAGCGTCACCTTCCAGAACTACTTCCGGCTTTACGAAAAGCTGGCCGGCATGACCGGCACCGCGGCGACCGAGGCCGAGGAATTCATGGAAATCTACAAGCTGGGCGTGGTCGAGGTTCCGACCAACCGCCCGGTGGCGCGCAAGGACGACCATGATCAGGTCTACCGCACCGCCCGTGAAAAATACGAAGCCATCATCCGCCGCATCAAGAAGGCGCACGCCAAGGGCCAGCCGACCCTGGTCGGCACCACCTCGATCGAAAAGTCGGAAATGCTGTCCGAGATGCTGAAGAAGGAAGGCATTCCCCACAATGTCCTGAACGCCCGCCAGCACGAGCAAGAGGCCAAGATCGTCGCCGACGCAGGCAAGCTGGGTGCAGTGACCATCGCCACCAACATGGCCGGCCGTGGCACCGACATCCAGCTGGGCGGCAACGTCGAGATGAAGGTGATGGAGGCGCTGGCCGCCGATCCCGAAGCCAACCCCGACGATATCCGCGCCCGCATCGAGGCCGAACATGCCGCCGAAAAACAGAAGGTGATCGAGGCCGGGGGCCTGTTCGTGCTCGCCTCTGAACGCCACGAAAGCCGGCGGATCGACAACCAGCTGCGCGGTCGCTCGGGCCGCCAGGGCGACCCCGGCCGGTCTTCCTTCTACCTCTCGCTCGAAGACGACCTGATGCGCATCTTCGGCTCCGAACGGCTCGACAAGGTCCTGTCGTCGCTGGGCATGAAGGAAGGCGAAGCCATCATCCACCCCTGGGTGAACAAGTCGCTCGAACGCGCCCAGGCCAAGGTCGAAGGCCGCAACTTCGACATCCGCAAACAGCTTCTGAAATTCGACGATGTGATGAACGACCAGCGCAAGGCGGTGTTTTCGCAGCGCATGGAGATCATGTCGTCGGACGACATCGAGGACATCGTCCAGGACATGCGTCACCAGCTGGCCGACGATCTGGTCGATGAATACCTGCCGCCCAAGACCTACCCCGACCAGTGGGACACCGACGGGCTGCGCGAGGCGGTCGGCCGGCAAATGATGCTCGACGTCCCGGTCGGCGACTGGGCGCGCGAGGAAGGCGTCGACCAGGAAGCCATCCGCACCCGCCTTTACGAGGCATCCGACGCGCTGATGGCCGGGAAGACCGAGGCCTTCGGCCCCGACACCATGCGCCAGATCGAAAAGCAGTTCCTGTTGCAGACGATCGACGCGCGCTGGCGCGAACATCTGGTCACGCTGGAACATCTGCGCTCGGTGATCGGTTTCCGCGGCTATGCCCAGCGCGATCCGCTGTCGGAATACAAGACCGAGGCCTTCGCGCTGTTTGAAAACCTGCTCGACGGGCTGCGCTCCGACGTGACACAAAAGCTTAGCCAGGTCCGGCCGATGACGGCCGAGGAGCAGCAGGCGATGATGGACCAGATTATGGCCCAGCAGGCGCAGCTGCGCCGGGCTGCCGATGCGTCCGAACAGGTGGCCGCCGAGGCCGAGGCCGAAGCGCTGGCCGGCGTCGTGTCGGCCGCCGCGCCGGGCTTTGTCGTCAGCGACCCGGCGACCTGGGGCAATCCTTCGCGCAACGATCCCTGCCCCTGCGGCTCGGGCGAGAAGTTCAAGCATTGCCACGGGCGGCTGGTCTGACGCCGCGGCCGGGCCGAAGGAGGCAGCGATGCGCACAGGCGGGCTTTTCCTTGCGGCGGCGCTGACGGCGGCGCCGGTCGCCGCCGCCGCTTCCTGCGGCGCGCCCGACCTGGGCGTGACCGCCCAGCCCGACGCCACGCTGAAGGTCACGCTGGCTGCGCCCTGCCATCCCGGCGGCACCGCGACGCTGTCCCACGGCGGCCTTTCCTTCCGGGCGCGGCTCGACGGCAATGGCGGCTATACCGGCCCGATCCCGGCGCTCGACCCCACCGGCCGGGTGAGCGCCACCCTCGACGGCGGCGAACAGCTTGCCGCCGCCGCCCCGGTCGCGGATGCTGCCAGCCGCCGCCGTTTCGTGCTGGCCGTCCGCGGCCCCGCGCCCCTGCGGCTGCAGGCCGGCCAGGGCATCCGCCTGACGATCCTCGGCGATCCCTCGCTTCCCGCGCCGCAACTGTTGCAGGTCGCCGACCTTCCCCCCGAAGGCCCTGCGCCGGGCCTGACGCTGATCGCCGCCGTCACCGCACAAAGCTGCGGTCACGACCTCTTGGCCGCCACCCTCCTGACCGGCGGCGCCGGCCCGGCCCAAAGCGGCGCTGTCAGTCTCGCCATGCCGGACTGCGCGCCGGCGAACATCGGAACCCATCTGGCGCTGGACCTCGGCGGCGCGCTGACCCCCGCGCCCTGATCGGCCACCCTGTCAGCCCGGCATGACCTAGCCTGCTGCTCGCCGCGTCCCCACAGGAAGCGGCGGCCAGACTCCTGACCTGCGCCGGCCCCGCACAACCACCCCGTGCTAAAGATACCCTTCCGACCGGAAGCTCAGCGCCCGTGACTTGCCCACGATCAGATGGTCGTGCAGCGCCATCCCCATGACCTCGGCAGCGTCGCGGATCTGGTTCGTCACCAGGATGTCGGCCTGCGACGGCGTCGGGTCGCCGGATGGATGGTTGTGCACCAGGATCAGCGCACTGGCGTTCAGCTCCAGCGCCCGCTTCACCACCTCGCGCGGATAGACCGGCACATGGTCGACGGTGCCGCGCGCCTGCTCCTCGTCGGCGATCAGCACGTTCTTGCGGTCGAGATAGAGCACCCGGAACTGTTCGGTCTGGCGGTGGGCCATCGCCGCCCGGCAATAGTCCAGAAGCTGGTCCCAGGACGACAGCACCGGCCGGTTCATCACCCGCGCCCGCGCCAACCGATGGGCGGCGGCCTCGACGATCTTCAGTTCCTGCACCACCGCCGGCCCGACGCCCTGCACTTCCTCCAGCCGCGCCACCGGGGCAGAAATCACCGCGCTGAAATCGCCGAACGTCTCCAGCAACCGCCGTGCCAGGGGTTTCACATCCTGCCGTGCCAGCGCGCGAAACAGCACCAGTTCCAGCAGTTCGTAGTCGGGCAGCGCCGCCGCGCCGCCTGCCATGAACCTTTCCCTCAGCCTCAGGCGATGATCGCGGATGTAGGAGGGCAGCCGTCCTTCGGGCAACCGTTCGCCGCCCGCCTCGTCCGAGGTAAACAGCGGCAGCGCGGCTTCGTGAAAGGCGGTATGAGTCGGGCACATGGCTCCAGCCTCGGCCCGCAGGGTTTACAAAGGGTTAATCCCGCCTTTTTCCTTGTGGAAATACTCCGGGGGTCCGGGGGCAGCGCCCCCGGCCTTCGCCGCCGGAAATCCGGTTCAGAAATCCAGGTCGGCGTAATGCGGCGGCGGCAGGAAGCCCGGGATCTGGTCGGCGAGGATCGACCGGAACGACGGCCGCGACTTGATCTTGGAATACCAGTCGCGCACGTTTTGCGACCTGTTCCAGTCGACGTCCGAAATATAGTCCAGCGCCGACAGATGCGCCGCCGCCGTCAGGTCGGCCAGCGTCATCTGGTCGCCCGCCAGCCAGCGGCGCTGGTCCAGCAGCCAGCTCAGATAATCCAGATGATACTTGATCCGGCTGGCCCCGAACTTGACGTTCTTCGAATCCGGGTAACCCTGGCCCATGACCTTCTTGTTGACCCGCTCGTACAGAAGCTTCGAGGTCACTTCGTCATGGAACTTGTCGTCGAACCAGGCGCAGAGCCGGCGCACTTCGTAGCGGCCGTCGGCGTCGCGCGGCATCAGCCGGGGCTCGGGCACGGTCTCGTCCAGGAATTCGCAGATCGCCTGGCTTTCCGACAAGGTGCGGCTGTCGAGCTTCAGGACCGGCACCTTGCCGGCCGGATTGCGCATCAGGAACTCCTGGCTCTGCTCCCAGTAGCGTTCCTCGACCAGTTCGACCTCGATCTTCTTCTCGGCCAGCGTCAGGCGGACCTTGCGGCAGAAGGGCGACAGGGGAACGTGGTAGAGACGGGCCATATGCTGCAATCCGATGTGTCAGCGCCCCTGATACCGTCCAGCCCTTGTGGGATCAATCCTCGAAACAGGCGGCGCGGCCGTCGGCCTCGATCGTGTCGGCGCCTTGGCGGATCTGCGCCGCGCGCATGCGCAGATAGCCGCCGGGGCGTGCGGGGTTGCGGCCTTTGGGGTCGGGCAATACCGCCGCGATCCGCGCTGCCTGGTCGGCGGTCAGCCTGGCCGCCGGAACCTTGAAATAGTGGCGCGCCGCCGCGTCGAAGCCGAAGATGCCGGGGCCGGTCTCGGCGACGTTCAGGTAAACCTCCAGGATCCGCCGCTTGGTCCAGACCAGCTCGACCTCGGGGGTCATCACCGCCTCAAGCGCCTTGCGCAGCCAGCTGTGGCCCTGCCACAGGAACACGTTCTTCGTCACCTGCTGGGTCAGGGTCGATGCCCCGCGGCGCGATCCGCTGTCGATCGCCTTGCGGATCTGGCTCATGTCGAAGCCCCAGTGGTTGCAGAAGTTCGCATCCTCGGCCGCGACGACCGACCGCGCGACATCGGGGGCCATGTCGCCGATTGCCACCCAGTTGCGTTCGACCCCGCCCAGCCGGAACCGCTCGGCCAGAAGGTAGGGGGTCAGCCGCGGGTTGATGAAGGCATAGATC
The DNA here is from genome assembly GCA_046348855.1 of Paracoccaceae bacterium. Taxonomy (GTDB): domain Bacteria; phylum Pseudomonadota; class Alphaproteobacteria; order Rhodobacterales; family Rhodobacteraceae; genus TMP-24. The sequence continues at coordinate 12,546 of JAXMDK010000029.1, forward strand.
AGGACGAGCAGCAGGAAGGCGCAGCCGGCAGCAAGGGCGCCACGTCCCAGCAGGCGCAGCAGGCGGCGCGCCAGCCGATCACCGCCCGGCGCGCCAACGTCGCGCTTTTTCTGCGTCGCAGCGGGGCGCCGTGCGGTCTTTTTGCTGGCTTTCGGGGGTGCGTCCGTCATGGCGCACCATAGCCACGGCAACGCCACTCGGGTCAAGGCTTTCGGCCCTGCTCAGGCGATCAGCCCGCGCGCCTCGTAGCCGGCAAGAACCGGGCGCGCCGCCGGTATCTGCGCGCCGGGCCTCAGGCCGGGGCAATCGGGGAAAATCGCGGCGATCTCCTGGCGCAAGGAGCGGTCACCCGCCAGCATCTGGCCGCCAGGGTGGAAGCTTTCGCTGGGCGCCCCTTCGGAAAAGACGATCTCGTGGCGGTCGAACAGCAGGTGCAGATAGCAGACTTCCACCATCGGCTGGCGGCGCACGCCGTTCCAGCCGACCAGGTGCAGGGCCGGGACCAGCACCTCGGGCTCGCCGAACATCAGTTCCGCCCGCGCCCCGGCCAGAAGGATCCGGTGTTGCGGCGAAACCAGCAGCGGCCGGCCGTTTCCCACCGCATCGGGCGGGAAATGCACCGGCGCCAAAGCGCCGGTTCCGTCAACGGTTCTCTTCCCGATCCAGCGCAGGACCTGGGGGCCATGGTCGAGCGTGCGGACCAGGTCGCCGGGTTCCAGCGTCTCGATCGGCACCGGGCCGCCGGGCGTATCGATCAGCGTGCCCGCGGCAAAGCAGGCCGGCCCGAGCTGCGAGACGGTGAGCGGGCCCTGCTTGGTGACATAGGTCGATTTGACGAAGGTGCCGTTCTGCAGGATCTGGCCGGTGTTGGGCGTGAAGATCACCTGGCCGTTGGCAAGATAGAAGGTCGTGCCGGTGTAGGTGATGTTGGTGCCGCCCACCTTCACGGTGACGGTGTCGCCGGGATAGGATTGCTGGATCACCGATCCGTTGATGATATCGCCCGTCCCGCCCAGGAACTGATTGTTGTTGTTGGCATCGTTCAGCGTGTAGCGAACGAAATTCAGCGCCGTTCCCGCCGCGGGCGGTGCCGACGGGTCCATCAGGTAGAACTGGTCCTTGTACAGCGCCATCGCCCCAACCCCACAAGCGAAACTCGTTACCGAAACGGTTCAGAGCACCCTATGAAGGCCCGGGGCGATAGCCCAGCGAAAAACCGCCGGTTGCCGATCCGCGCTATTCCGCAGGTTGCGCCTTTGCCTCATCGCTCAGCGGATAAGAGAGTCGCGACAGCATCTCGCGCGGGCAGACCTGGACGAAGCGCGCCCGCTCGGTCGCCCAGTCGGCCAGGATCGCGGCGGCGCGGCGGCTGCCGGTTTCCTGGACATGGCGCTCGATCAGGTCCTTCAGCTCGGCCTCCCAGTGCGGATGGCCGATCGGGCCCACCACCACCGATTCGTGGTTCATCAGCAGCCGGGCCTCGCCGTCCTTGTCCCAGACATAGGCCATGCCGCCGGTCATGCCGGCCGCGAAGTTGGCGCCGATCCAGCCAAGGATCACCGCGACCCCACCGGTCATGTATTCGCAGCCGTTGGACCCGCAGCCCTCGATCACCACCTTCGCGCCCGAGTTGCGGACCGCGAAGCGCTCGCCCGCCCGGCCCGAGGCGAAGAGATGCCCGTCGGTCGCGCCATAAAGCACGGTGTTGCCGATGATGGTGTTCTCGCCGGCGTCCAGGGGCGAGCCCATCGGCGGGCGCACCACGATCAGGCCACCCGACAGGCCCTTGCCGACATAGTCGTTGGCGTCCCCCGACACTTCGATCTTCAGCCCCGGCGCGGCGAAGGCACCCAGCGACTGGCCGCAGGACCCGGTCAGCTTGACCGTCAGATGGTCGGGCTGAAGGCTGTTCTTCATCCCGAAGTTCTTCACGATCAGGCTTGAGGCGCGGGTGCCGATGGTGCGGTGGGTGTTCCTGACCGCATAGGACAGCTGCATCTTCTCGCCTTCCTCGAAGAAGCGCGCGCCATCGCGGATGATCTCGGCGTCCAGCGTGTCCGGCACCGCGTTGCGCGGCTTCGATCGGTCATAGACGATCCGGTCGAACCCATCGACGGTGATGAGCAGCGGGTTCAGGTCCAGGTCGTCAAGGTCGGCATGGCCGCGGCTGACCTGAGTCAGCAGGTCGGCCCGCCCGATCACCTCGTCCAGCGACCGCGCGCCGATCTGGCTGAGGATCTCGCGCACCTCCTGGGCATAGAAGGTGATGAGGTTCACCACCTTGTCCGCCGATCCGGTGAACTTGGCCCGCAGCTTTTCGTCCTGGGTGCAGACCCCCACCGGGCAGGTGTTCGACTGGCACTGACGCACCATGATGCAGCCCATGGCGATCAGCGCGGCGGTGCCGATCCCGTATTCCTCGGCCCCCATCATCGCGGCGATGACGATGTCGCGCCCGGTCCTGAGCCCGCCATCGGTCCGCAGCGTGATCCGGTCGCGCAGCTTGTTCATCGCCAGAACCTGATGGGCCTCGGTCAGGCCCATTTCCCACGGCATGCCGGCATATTTGATACTGGTGCCGGGGCTGGCGCCGGTGCCGCCGTTGTGGCCCGAAATCAGGATCACGTCGGCCTTGGCCTTGGCCACGCCGGCGGCGATGGTGCCGACTCCGGACGAGGCCACCAGCTTCACCGTCACCTTGGCGCGCGGGTTGATCTGCTTCAGGTCGTAGATCAGCTGCGCCAGATCCTCGATCGAATAGATGTCGTGGTGCGGCGGCGGGCTGATCAGTGTCACCCCTGGCGTCGAATGGCGCAGGCGCGCGATCAGCGCCGTGACCTTCATCCCCGGCAATTGCCCGCCTTCACCGGGCTTCGCCCCTTGCGCGACCTTGATCTCAAGCTCTTCGCAGGCGTTCAGGTATTCGGCCGTCACCCCAAACCGGCCCGAGGCGACCTGCTTGATCTTGGCGCTCGGGTTGTCGCCGTTGGCCTCGGGGGTGAAATGCGCCGGATCTTCGCCGCCCTCGCCCGAATCGGACTTGGCGCCGATGCGGTTCATGGCGACGTTCAGGGTCTTGTGCGCCTCGGGCGACAACGCGCCCAGGCTCATCCCCGGCGTCACGAACCGCTTGCGGATCGAGGTGATGCTTTCCACCTCCTCGATGGGCACCGGCCGGCCAAGGGTCTTGATGTCCAGAAGGTCGCGCAGATGGATCGGCGGGTTCGACCGGATCGTCGCCGAATAGGTCTTCCACATGTCATAGGACGCCCGGTCGCAGGCCGACTGCAACAGGTGCATGGTCTGCGCTTCCCAGGCGTGCTTCTCGCCCGACCGGCGCGCCTTGTAGAAGCCGCCGATCGGCAGGACGTCGGCCCCGCCCAGCCAGCCCCTTGCGTGGATTTCCGCCACCTTGTGCTGGATGCCGGTGATGCCGATGCCGGAAATGCGGCTCTGCATGCCGGGGAAATACTCGGCCACCATCGCCCGGCTCAGGCCGATGGCTTCAAAGTTCAGCCCGCCGCGATAGGACGAGATCACCGAAATGCCCATCTTCGACATGATCTTCAGCAATCCTGCGTCGATGGCGGCGCGGTAGCGGCGCAGCGCATCCTCGAGGCTGCCTTCGATCAGCCCGCGCCGCACCCGGTCGGCAATCGAATCCTGCGCCAGATAGGCGTTGACCGTGGTCGCGCCCGACCCGATCAGCACCGCGAAATAGTGGGGGTCCACACATTCGGCCGACCGCACGTTCAGCGAGGTGAAGGTGCGCAGCCCCTTGCGCGTCAGCCAGCTGTGGACGGCGCTGGTGGCCAGGATCATCGGCACCGGCGCGCGCGTCTCGGACTGGTGCTGGTCGGTCAGCACCAGATGCCCGGCGCCCGACCGAACCGCATCCTCGGCCTCGGCCCTGACCCGTTCCAGCGCCTGGCGCAGCGCATCGTCGCCGGTGCCGGCCGGGAAGGTGCAGTCGATGAAGGCGACCCGCTCGCCGAAGAGCCGCACCATCTCGTCGAATTCGGCGTTGGCGATGAAGGGGCTTTCCAGCACCAGGATCTCGGTCTGGCTCGAATCCTCGGCCAGCACGTTGGTCAGGTTGCCGAACCGGGTCTTGAGGCTCATCACCCGGCTTTCGCGCAAGCTGTCGATGGGCGGGTTGGTGACCTGGCTGAAGTTCTGGCGGAAATAGTGGCTGAGCGGCCGGTACTGGCCCGACAGCACCGCCGGCGGCGTGTCGTCACCCATGCTGGCGACCATTTCCTTGCCGTCCTCGGCCATCGGCGCCAGGACCTGCTCCAGTTCCTCAAGCGTATAGCCGGCGGCGATCTGGCGGTGGCGCAGTTCGGCGCCTTCATGAAGCGCCCGTTCCGGCACGTCCTTCATCCGGTCGTTCAGGCTGATGACCTTCTCGATCCATTCGCCGAAGGGCTGGCTGGCGGCCAGCTTGTCCTTCAGGTCCCAGTCGCGGTAAAGCTTGCCCTCGGCCATGTCGACGGCGATCATCTGGCCCGGCCCCAGCGCGCCCTTTTCGCGCACCGTCATCTCGTCGACCGGCACCATGCCCGCCTCGGACCCGGCGATCAGCATCCCGTCGCCGGTCAGCACATAGCGCATCGGACGAAGCCCGTTGCGGTCCAGCCCGCCGACGACCCAGCGCCCGTCAGTCATCGCCAGCGCCGCCGGCCCGTCCCAGGGCTCCATGACGCTGTTGCAATAGGCATACATGTCCTGCCAGGGCTTCGGCATCTCGACCGGCGACTTGGACCAGGCTTCCGGCACCAGCATGGTCTTGGCCATCGGCGCCGACCGGCCGGCGCGCACCATCGCCTCGAACACCGAATCCAGCGCCCCGGAATCCGACGTGCCGAACGGGATGATCGGCTTGATGTCCTCGGCCATGTCGCCGAACGCCCCCGAGGCCATGCGGATCTCGTGGCTGCGCATCCAGTTGACGTTGCCCTTCAGCGTGTTGATCTCGCCGTTGTGGGCCAGCATGCGGAACGGCTGGGCCAGCGCCCACTGCGGGAAGGTGTTGGTGGAATAGCGCTGGTGATAGATGGCGAAGGCGCTTTCGAACCGTTCGTCCATCAGGTCGGGGTAGAAGACCGCGACCTGTTCGGCCAGCATCATCCCCTTGTAGATCACCGACCGGCAGGACAGGCTGCACAGGTACATCCCGAAGATCTGCTGGGCGATCGCCGCCTTCTCGATCCGGCGGCGGATGATGTACAGTTCGCGCTCGAACTGTTCCTGGTCGATGAGCTTTTCGCAGCGGATCAGGATCTGCTCGATCTCGGGGCGGGTGGCGTTGGCCTTTTCGCCCAGAACGCTGGTGTCGACGGGCACATGTCGCCAGCCATAGATGTAATGGCCCATGCGCAGCACTTCGGTCTCGACGATGGTGCGGCAGCGTTCCTGCGCGCCGAAGTCGGTACGGGGCAGGAAGACCTGGCCGACCGCGATCAGCTTTTTCGGGTCCGGTTCGTGGCCGGTGCGGCGCACCTGGTCATAGAAGAACCTGACCGGAATCTGCACATGGATGCCCGCCCCGTCGCCGGTCTTGCCGTCGGCGTCGACCGCGCCCCGGTGCCAGACCGCCTTCAGCGCGTCGATGCCGTTCTGCACCACCCGGCGCGACGGCTTGCCGCTGAGCGCCACCACCAGCCCGACCCCGCACGAGGAATGTTCGTCCTCGTCACGGTAAAGCCCGTGCTCGGCCAGCCACCGGCGCTGCTGTTCCTCGCTCTCGACCCATTGGGCGTCAAAGGTTGTCATGGATCGCATCCTTCATCTTCGGGGCCGCGGGGGCGCTGGTCATGGTCATGTCGCAGCCGATTTCCGGCGTCTGGCTCTGGAACCCGGAATCGCCGGGAAAGGAAAAGGCCACCGGCGCGCTCTTGCTGGTCGTCTTTTCACCGCCGGCGGTCTCGGTTTCCTCGGTGTCGGCGAAGAACAGCCGCCAGTCGCGGCTGATCAGCTGATGGCCCTTGCGGTGGCTCATCACCGTTCCGTCGGCGCCGTAGCTGGTCAGTTCGAACTCGGTCTGATCCAGCTTGACCTTGCCGATGGTTACGCTTTCGCCGGTCAAGTGGTCATAGCCCTGATAGCGCCGCTCGCCGTTCTGGTCGCCGACGGTGGTGAAATCGTAGCTGTCGAGCCCGGTGCGCAGCAGTTCGGTGAACGAGGCCGGGTCCTTTTCGGTGCCCAGCCGGCTCATCTCGCCCGAAGTCAGGTCGTAGTCCTGGACCCAGCGGGTCTCGCTGTCGATCTGCGACATGTAGAACGGGCCGTTCTGGCCGGAATAGACCGCCCACTGATCGCCCTTGGGATCGCCGTCGCAGGTATAGTGGTTCGACACTTCGCAATCGGAATGCTGGACGGTGACATAGACCTTGCAGCCCTTGGGCGCGACGAACTTGCCTGCCGCCAGCGCCGGCGTGGTCGACATCACGAACAGGACGGGGACGATCCATTTCATCGACGGGCTCCTTGCATTAGGTCATTGGCGCTGACTAATCCCGCAGGGCGGGCACGTTCAAACTCGGCGCGGCTGACCGCTCCTTCGGCGCGGGCGGCGGCGGCGAATTCTGCGGCAGTTCCGGCCAGGCCCAGCCCCACAAGCCGCGCCGTCGCGCCGCTGGCCTTCAGGTCTTCGCCCAGTTCGTGGCTGTGGCCGGGAAAGATGAAATGGTCCAGGTTCGCAACCACCGGAAAGCGCAGGGCATGGATCAGCTCGTCGTTGCTGTCGCCATGCAGCACGAACTGCTGGCCCGTCGGCGCGATCTTGTCGACCGCCGGAAAGCGGTAGTGCGCGATCATCCGGCGCAGCCTTTTCCACTTGGCTTCCTCGGGGACGATGGCGGGCTGGACCGAATATTGCGGAGTGAAGGCGATCACCCGGTCGACCGGCAGGAACCGCGCGATCAGAAGCGCCATCGTCCCGCCCATCGAATTGCCCAGGGCCGCGATCCGCCGCGCCCCGGTGCGCAACTGCATCCGCCGCACCGTATCGGCGATGGCCTCGACCATGCCCGCCGCATTCAGCCAGCTGCGCGACTGGTCGGTGATGTGCAGCACATGGTTTTCGCCGCCGCCGCTGGCCGAGCGGAAGAATTCCAGTGCCGGTTCGCTGTCAAGCCCGGTCGACCGCCCGACCCCGGAAAAGGCCAGCACCAAACGGTCGCCGCTGCCGGGACGATAGCGAATCCGCAAGGGTGGCGCGTCATGCACCAGTTCCAGAGACAGGCGGTTGCTGCGCTTGTCCTCCACCTTGGCCCGCTTTCCTATTCCGCCGCGACCTGCGCGCCCTGCGCCAGATAGGCCAGGATGCTGTCGGCGGCCTCGCGCCCGTCGCGGATCGCCCAGACCACCAGGCTCGCGCCCCGCACGATGTCGCCCACCGCGAAGACGCCGGGCAGGCTGGCGGCATGGCTGCGGAAATCGGCGCGGATGGTGCCCCAGCGGGTCACCGCCAGTTCCGGCACGCCCCACAGGGCCGGCAGGTCCTCGGCCTCGAAGCCCAGGGCCTTGATCACCAGGTCGGCCGGCTCGGTCCAGTCGGCGCCCTCGATCACCTCGGGCGACTGGCGGCCGGTGGCGTCGGGCGCGCCCAGGCGCATCCGTTCGACCACCACGCCCTCGACCGCGCCATTGCCGGTAAAGCCCTTGGGCGCCGCCAGCCAGACGAATTCGACGCCCTCCTCCTCGGCGTTGGCGACCTCGCGCTGGCTACCGGGCATGTTGGCCCGGTCGCGGCGATAGAGGCATTTCACGCTGGTCGCGCCCTGGCGGATCGCGGTGCGTACGCAGTCCATCGCCGTGTCACCGCCGCCGACGACCACCACCCGCTTGCCCTCGGCGTTCAGTTCGCCCGAGTCGTAGTCCGGCACCTCGTCGCCGAAGCCCTTGCGGTTCGAGGCGGTCAGATAGTCGATGGCGCGCACGATCCCGGCCTGGCCGGCGCCGGGCCCGCCCAGGTCGCGGCTCTTGTAGACGCCGGTGGCGATCAGCACCGCATCGTGGCGGCCGCGGATAGCGTCAAAGGAAATGTCGGTGCCGACGTTGCAGTTCAGCACGAACTGCACGCCCGCCGCCTCCAGCTGGCCGATCCGCTTCTGGACCACGTCCTTTTCCAGCTTGAAGCCGGGAATGCCGTAGGTCATCAGCCCGCCGGCCCGGTCGTGGCGGTCATAGACGGTGACCTGGACGCCCTTGCGGCGCAGAACCTCGGCCGCCGCCAGCCCGCCGGGGCCAGCGCCGACGATGCCGACGCTTTCGGCACGCTCGACGGATGGCGTCAGCGGCCGCACCCAGCCTTCGGCCCAGGCGGTGTCGGTCAGGTATTTCTCGATCGCGCCGATGGTGACGGTGCCGTGGCCGGCCTGCTCGATGACGCAGTTGCCTTCGCACAGCCGGTCCTGCGGGCAGATGCGGCCGCAGATTTCCGGGAAGCTGTTGGTAGCCTGGCTCAGTTCATAAGCTTCCTGCAGGCGGCCCTCGGCGGTCAGGCGCAGCCAGTCGGGGATGTTGTTGTGCAGGGGACAATGCGACTGGCAATAGGGCACGCCGCACTGGCTGCAACGGCTGGCCTGCTCGGCGGCCTTCTGGGCCGCGAATTCGCGGTAGATCTCGTGGAAATCGGCGTTGCGCACAGTGGCCGCGCGCTTTTCCGGCATTTCCTTGCCGCGCGACACGAACTGAAGCATCCGGTTCTGACCCATGACGAACTCCCTGACTGCCAAGGAGTGCTACATTGGCCAGCGCCCGATTAAAAGTCAACCATACTGACCTATATTCGGGTTTATCTGCCGTTTTCCCGATTCACCGGAACTTTTTTCGCAAATTTATGACAGTCATACTTACCTATAATCAATATCCGGCCAGCAAAGCCGCCCAGGCCAACCCACCGACGATCAGCCGCCACCAGCCGAACAGGCGGAATCCGTGCTTGGTGATGTAGGCCAGGAACCAGCGCACGACGATGATCGCCACCACGAAGGCGGTGACAAAGCCGATGCCGATGTCGCCGGCCATCGACGCATCCAGCGCATCGCGGTTCTTCCACACATCCAGCACGAACGCCGCCAGCATGGTCGGCACCGACAGAAAGAACGAAAACTCGGCCGCCGTCCGCCGGTCGGCTCCCAGCAGCAGCGCGCCCACGATCGTCGCCCCCGACCGCGACACGCCGGGGATCAGCGCCAGGCACTGCGCCAGCCCGACGCCCAGCGCCACCCGGAACGGCAGCGCGTCGGACTGATGATGGCGCGGCGTCAGCGGCAGGCGGTCGACCACCAGCAGGACAAGGCCGCCGATGATCAGCGTGGTGGCGATCAGCCGGGGCGATTCGAACAGCACCGCCTTGATGTAGTCATGGGCCAGAAACCCGACCGCCGCCGCCGGCAGGAAGGCGATCACCACCGACACAAGGAAGCGCATTTCCTTCGGATCGCGTCCCAGCCCGCGCACCAGTTGCGCCAGCCGCGCGGCATAGGCGCCGATGATCGCCAGGATCGCGCCCAGCTGGATCAGCACCTCGAACGTCTTGCCGGTGCTGTCGAAGCCCAGGAAATGGCTGGCCAGAAGCAGGTGCCCGGTCGACGACACCGGAATGAACTCGGTCAACCCCTCAAGCGCGCCGAGAAAGAGGGAGTCGACGATCTGTGCCGCCATCTGAAGTCTCCTGGGACCGGAGTGCGGTCAGTTCTGTTTGCGCAGGTTCCGGGCCGAGGCCATGATCGCGTCATACTGCCCCTGCGGGCGGAAGCGCCACAGATAGTCGGGCAGGACGGCGCCCATCGCGGTCGGCGTGATGCCCAGATCGGACAGGCCGCGCGCACCCTTGGCCACCACGTTGTCGCTGCGCAGGCTGCGGACCTGATCGCGGGTCAGGATGCGGTTCGGCACCAGCCGCAAGGTCAACGCCGAGCCGATGTCCAGAAGTCCGCCAAGGAAACCGCCGACGAAGAACGGCAGGTTCACGATCAGCCGGCGACGGCTGATCGTGGCCAGCATCCGCTGCATCAGCCCGCGGAACGTGTCGACGTCCGGGCCGCCCAGTTCGTAGATGCCGGCTTCGGCCTGGCCCAGCACGCCCTTGACCGCGGCCCGGGCCACATCCTCGACATAGACCGGCTGGAACCGGGTCTTGCCACCGACGATCGGCAGCACCGGGCCAAGGCGGGCCTGCCCGGCAAAGCGGTTGAAGAAGCCGTCGCCGGGACCGAACATGATCGACGGGCGCAGGATCACCGCGCCCGGAAAGGCGGCGCGGACAGCATGTTCGCCCTCGGCCTTGGAGCTTTGGTAGCGGCTTGCGGAATCAGGATCGGCGCCGATGGCCGACACATGCACCAGTTGGCCGACACCAGCGGCGGCCGCCAGCCGGGCGATGCGTCCGGCGCCCTGTGCCTGGATCGCGTCGAAATTGTTGACGCCCCCCCGGTCAAAGGTGCCCACGCAGTTGACCACCGCATCGGCGCCGGCCATCGCCGCGGCAACCGAGGCATCGTCACGGATGTTGCACGGGATCGGCTCGACCTGGCCGACGGCGCCATAGGGCCGGACGAACAGCGCCTCGTTCGGGCGGCGGCAGGCGACGCGGACGCGCCAGCCCTCCTTGGCCATCAGCCGGGCAATCTGCCGCCCCAGAAACCCCGAGCCGCCATAGATGGTCACCAGTCTCGACATGGGCGCAGATCCCCTTTTCGTGCCTGGTCCGGGATTTATCCTTCCCTCCCCGGCCAGACAAGACGCTTTTCGGCCGCGGCCCGCCCGTCAGTGAAAGACGAAGACCGCCAGGATGACGGCGGCCACGACCAGCCAGCGCACGATCAGCGACAGGCGGACCATCAGCGCCACATTCAGCGGCCGCGTCCCGGCCGCAGCCTGCGACCGCATCAGGACCATCCAGGGCACGATACCCAGCAAGGCCGTGGCGATCAGCAGCTTTGCCGAAAACAGCGGCCCGCCATTGGCGAAGGCGCCGGTCATCACCGCCATCGGCACCCCGGTCAGCCACAGGATGACGACCGCGCCAAGCCCCATCCTGCCCAGAACCCCCATCGCATCGGCGACCAGCGGCGGCGGCGGCGCGCCAGCGGCGATGACCCGTTTCATCAGCACAGCATTGCCCAGCGAGGCCGCCCCGCCCAGCAGCAGACAAATCAGGTGGATGGATTTGAGGATTTCCAGCATCGCGCGTCTCCTGTCTTTCGGGCACTCTGGCCCTATCACGGTGGAATTCCCACAAAAAAGCGCGATGGCGATCCGCATCTTTGCCCGACGAACCCCATTGACACTGCCGGGAGGCCCCATTACATCGCCCCCCACGACATCGCCCAGATGGCGGAATTGGTAGACGCGCTGGTTTCAGGTACCAGTGCCGCAAGGCGTGGAGGTTCGAGTCCTCTTCTGGGCACCAAAACACGAAGGCCGCGCCGCCCACCTGGGTTGCGCGGCCTTCGTGCTTTCGCGCGGCTGACTTCCGCCTTCGGGGCGCTGCAAACGTTGACCCCCGCCCCCGGCGGGGCTAATCCGGTCCCGATCCCTTGCAAATGGACATATCTTGGCCATCCACCTTTACCAGAACGACCTGCCGGACGGGCTTTCGCTTGGGCCGGTGGTTGCCATCGACACCGAAACCATGGGCCTCGACCCGCGCCGTGACCGGTTGTGCCTGGTGCAGCTGTCCTCTGGCGACGGCAATGCGCATCTGGTCCAGATCGCCCGCGGCCAGACGCGCGCGCCGAACCTCGAACGGATGCTGGCCGACCCGAAGGTGCTGAAGCTCTTCCACTTCGGCCGCTTCGACATCGCCTCCCTGCGCCAGGCGTTCGGCGTGACCACCGCGCCGGTCTATTGCACCAAGATCGCCGCCAAGATGGTGCGCACCTTCACCGACCGCCACGGGCTGAAATATCTGCTGCAGGAACTGCTCGGCGTCGACATTTCCAAGCAGCAGCAGACATCGGACTGGGGATCGCCGGTCCTGACCGAAGCACAGCAGGAATATGCGGCGTCAGACGTGCTCTACCTGCACCGGCTGAAGGCCGAACTGGACGCGCGGCTGGAACGCGAGGGCCGCACCGATCTTGCCCGCGCCTGCTTCGACTTCCTGCCGACGCGCGCCACGCTCGACCTGATGGGCTGGGGCGACGAAACGGACATCTTCCGGCACTGACATGAGCGACGACACCCAATTCCTCGCCACGGCCCGCCGCGTGATCGAGATCGAGGCCCGCGGGCTCGACGCCCTGGCCGCGACCCTCGACGGCAGCTTTTCGGCGGCCATCGGCCTGATCCTGGCGGCTCGGGGGCGGGTGATCGTGTCGGGCATGGGCAAGTCGGGCCATATCGGGCGGAAGATCGCGGCGACACTCGCCTCGACCGGCACGCCGGCGCAGTTCGTCCATCCGGCCGAAGCCAGCCACGGCGACCTCGGCATGGTCACGGAAGGCGACGTGGCGCTGGTCCTGTCCAATTCGGGCGAAACCCCGGAACTGGCCGACATCATCGCCCATACCCGCCGTTTCGACATTCCGCTGATCGGGGTGGCCAGCCGCGAAGGCTCGACGCTTCTGACGCAAGCCGACGTGGCGATCCTGCTGCCCAAGGCCGACGAGGCCTGCGGCACCGGCATCGTGCCGACCACCTCGACGACCATGACGCTGGCACTGGGTGACGCGCTGGCCGTGGCGCTGATGGAACATCGCCGCTTTACCCCGGATCATTTCCGTACCTTCCATCCCGGCGGCAAGCTGGGCGCCCGGCTTCTGAAGGTTGCCGACCTGATGCACGCCGGCGATGCGCTGCCGCTGGTGGTGGAAACCGCGCCGATGGGCGATGTGCTGGTGGAAATGAGCCGCAAGGGCTTTGGCGTCGCCGGCGTGATCGACGCCCAGGGCCGGCTGACCGGCATCGTGACCGACGGCGACCTCCGGCGGCACATGGCGGGGCTTCTGTCGCACACCGCCGCCGAAGTGATGACCCGCGACCCCCGGACCATCGCGCCGGGGGCGGTCGCCGAAAAGGCGGTGGCGCTGATGAAGGACCGCAAGATCACTAGCCTGTTCGTGGTGGGCGACGGGCCGGGCGGCGCGCCCCTGGGCATTCTCAACATCCACGACTGCCTGCGCGCCGGGGTGGTCTGAGTCATGTCCGGGTCGCTGACAGGACATTCGCGGCTGGTCTTCTGGCTGAAGATCACGCTGCCGATCCTGGCGCTGGCGATCCTGTCGACGCTGTTCCTGCTGGCGCGTCGCATCGACTACGAGGGCCGGCTGCCCTATGTCCAGGAACGCATCGACGCCCGCGCCAACGATCCGCGCCTGACCCGGCCGGACTATGGCGGCATGACCAGCGACGGCGCCCAGGTCAGCGTCACCGCCGCCGAGGCGCGGCCCGGCAAGGACGCCGCCAGCCCGGCGACCGCGACCGACGTCGTGGCTGAATACCGCATCGCCAACGGGCGCACCATCCGCGCCTCCGGCACCTTCGGCCGGTTCGACACCGCGAACGGCATCGTCTATCTGGAAGGTGCGGCCCGCATGGTCACCGCTGACGGATACGACCTGAACGCCGACCGGATGCGCGCCGATGTGCGCAGCGTCAATCTTGCCGCCGACGGCAACGTGGTGGGCGACATGCCGCTTGGCCGGATCACCGCCGACAGCATGGCGCTCAGCGGGCCGGAGGGGCAGCATCATTTGGTTTTCAAAGACCATGTCCGCCTTGTATATAGTCCGCAGAACTGAGGGCCGAATGCGCATCTTGCCAAAAGTGCTTTGCGGGGCTGCCTGCCTGTTTGTGCTGGCGCAGGTTGCGGGCGCGCAGCAAACCGCCATCGCCTTCAAGGGCTTGCGCGCCGGGGCCGGCCAGCCGGTCGAGATCACCGCGGATTCGCTGTCGGTCGATGAGCAGGCATCGAACGCCACCTTTTCCGGCCATGTCCTCGCGGTGCAGGGCGACCTGAAGCTGTCGTCCGACACGCTCCTGGTCACCTATGTCAAGGGCGACAAGACCAAGATCGACACGCTGACCGCCGACGGGCAGGTGCTGATGTCGACGCCGACCGAGGCCGCGCAGGGCGCCAAGGCCGTCTATTCGCTGACCGACCGCCAGATCGAGATGACCGGCGACGTGGTTCTGACCCAGGGCACCAGCGTGATGAGCGGCAACCGGCTGGTGGTCGACCTGAACTCTGGTACCGGGCACATGGATGGCCGGGTCAAGACGATCCTGCAGCCAGGGGGCAACTGAGATGGCAGCCCGGCAACCCGCGCTGACCGTGGCCGAAGGCGGCGCCGGCCTGAAGGTCAGCCACCTGCGCAAGAGCTACCGCCGGCGGCCGGTGATCCGCGACGTGTCGCTGGACCTGAACCGGGGCGAGGTGGTGGCGCTGCTTGGCCCGAACGGTTCGGGCAAGACCACCTGCTTTTACAACATCGCCGGCCTCATCACCCCCGACAGCGGCGAGATCCTGATCGACGGCCAGGACGTGACCGGCCTGCCGATGTATCGCCGCGCCCGGCTGGGCATCGGCTATCTGCCGCAGGAAGTATCGATCTTTCGCGGCCTGTCGGTCGAGAACAACATCCTGGCGGTGCTGGAAATCACCGTCAGCGACAGCCACAAGCGGCGCGAGCGGCTGGAAGAGCTCATGTCGGACTTCTCGATCGAACATCTGCGGCGCGCCCCGGCGCTGGCACTGTCCGGGGGCGAGCGGCGGCGGGTCGAGATCGCCCGCTGCCTGGCGGCCGATCCGAAATACCTCTTGCTCGACGAACCTTTCGCCGGCGTCGACCCGATTTCTGTGGGCGACATCCGGTCGCTGGTGCATGACCTGAAATCGCGCGGCATCGGGGTGCTGGTGACCGACCACAATGTCCGCGAAACGCTGGAAATCGTCGATCGCGCCTATATCCTGCATGATGGCGCGGTCCTGATGAGTGGCACCACCGACGACGTGTTGCGCGACGAGAACGTGCGGCGGGTCTACCTGGGCCAGAGCTTCCGCATCTCCTGATCCGAGTCGCCCGGCATTGTTGCGCAGGTAACGACAATACGTTTTCGATTTGCGAGAAACCGCCACCCACCTGCCGGACCCTGCCGCCGAAGCAGGCGGGCCCGAGCGATTGTTGCGCGGCTTTCCCCGGTCTCCCTTGCCAAAAGGCGCGGCCATGCCCACCTCGGAAGGAAAGCGTTGACAGGCCGCGCCGATCTGTCGCCAAATGATGCAAATGCCCGCGCTTGCCGTTTTCAACCTGCGACCCGAAACGGACATGATCCGCGAAATGCGCCGTGCGCGCCGGGTTCGCCTCTTGCCCCCGATTGCCGTCATTCCGGCCCGGCCCCTCGCGGTGCCCCCGGCGAAAGTATGAATCTGAGAGGAGATGACCATGCGGTACCAGATCAGCGGCAAGCAGATCGACGTGGGCGAGGCGCTTCAGACCCATGTGAAGTCTGAACTGGGCGAAACCTTCGACAAGTACGCCCAGCGACCGACCGATGCGACCGTGATCTTTTCACGCGATTCCACCGCCTACCTGTGCGAGGCCAACGTGCACCTGTCCACCGGCCTGACCGTTGCGGCCAAGGGCCAGTCGCATGACGTCTACGCCGCCTTCGAGGCTGCCCGCGAACGGATGGACAAGCAGGTGCGCCGCTACAAGCGGCGGCTGCGCGACCACCACCGCGACCGCCGCGGCCCGGTTGAATTCGCCGAGGCGCCCCTGTATGTGCTGGCCTCTGACGAAGGATCCGACGGGGCCGAACCGGAAACGCTGCAGCCGATCATCATTGCCGAAACCGAAGCGAAGATCCCTTCGCTGTCGGTCGGCGAGGCGGTGATGCAGATGGAGCTGGCGGGTGCACCGCTTCTGGTCTTTCGCAACGAAAAACATGGCGGGGTGAACGTCGTCTACCGGCGGGAAGACCGGAATGTCGGCTGGATCGATCCGGCGGGGCGGGGCTGAAAGGCGCCGCTCTGGCGGCAACAGGATACGTAACGAATGGACCTTTCGAGCTTTCTGCGCCCGAACGCCGTGCGCGTCATGGCCGGATCAACCAGCAAGAAGCGGCTGTTCCAGGATCTGGGCGACATGGCGGCCTCGATCTATGGGCTGGACGCGGCTGCAACCGTTGACGCCCTGCAGGAACGCGAAACGCTTGGTCCGACCGGCGTGGGGCACGGGGTTGCCCTGCCCCACGCCCGGCTGCACGGGCTTGAAAAGATGGCCGGCATCTTCATCCGCCTGGAAAAGCCGATGGATTTCGACGCGGTCGACCGGCTGCCCGTCGACCTGATCTTCGCTCTGTTCGCGCCGAAGGCGGCGGGGGTCGAACATCTGAAGGCGCTCGCCGTGGTGTCGCGCACCCTGCGCGACGAATCGATGCGGCTGAAACTGCGCCAGAACAGCGACCCGGCGGCACTGCACGCGGTCCTGACCGAACGCCGGTCGACCCAGGCGGCGTAAGGCCCGCGAGTCGGGGCCTACGCCGCGAAGTCCCCAAACCCGAAGGCGACGTAATCGCGGCCGTAGGCTTGGCGGGCCAGCCGTTCCAGTTCGGGGTCGGCCAGCCACTCGGGCGCCGGATCGGCCGGGCCGGGAAGTGGCGGGCAGTCCAGACCCAGTTCGGCGCACAGATGGCCCAGCCCCTGTTGCAGCGTCGCCTCGCGCAGCACCATGTCGGGGGTCGCAAACTGGCCGAACCCGGCCAGAATCGCCGATTGGCTGGCCCAGGACGGGTCAACCCGCAGGTTGGTCTGGCCGTTCAGGCTGGCCTTCACGAACCGCAGAAAGGCCGCGAAGGCGGCGCGCTGGCCGGGAATGTCGGCCGGGTCGGGCGACGGGATCGCCCATTGCCGGGCGATCAGCGCGGCAAGATCGGGGTCAGCCCCGGCGACGAACAGCTGGCGAAAGGCCGACCACGCCCGGTGCAGCGGATGGCGCACGACGGTAAAGCTGCGGAAGGGCGCGCTGGCCTTCATCCAATGGCGCAGCGTCGACTGGCTGAACCCGCCCTGCACCCCGCCGCCGACGCGGTCCAGCCAGGCGGCGACCCGTTCGGTCGGCCCGCCGGCCACCGGCATGAACAGGAGGGGCGCCTGCGCGGCAGCGAGGAACTCCGGCACCCCCGGCCCGCGGCGCGGCTCAAAATCCGGGGCGTCGCCCAGCCGGAACGGGTCTAGCCCGGCCAGCGCCGCCACCATCACCTCGGGGTTCGT
>JAXMDK010000030.1:0-28988 GCA_046348855.1 Paracoccaceae bacterium
GGCAATCTCGACCGCGCCCTGGGTGATGTAAAGGCCGCGGTCCTCATGGTCGTCGGGCAGCGGGAAGCGCGCGCCCGGCGCCAGCACCACATCGCCATAGAAGGCTTCGGAAAACAGCGTCGCCGGGGCCTTCTCGCCATAGGCGGTCCCGAGGATCAGCCGGACCTTCACGCCTTCGGCCTCGATCAGCGGCAATGTCGTTTCCGGGTGATGCTCGAACATCGGCGCGCGGTCCTCGTCGGCTTCGGGCAGCGCCATCCAGGTCTGGATGCCGAACAGGCTGTGGGGGCCGGCGCGGCCTTCGGCGCTGGTGCGTTCGGAATGGGTGACGCCCTTGCCCGCCACCATCCAGTTCAGCGCGCCCGGCCGGATCACCTGGTCGGTCCCCAGGCTGTCGCGGTGATGGAAGTCGCCGCGATAAAGATAGGTCACGGTGCCGAGGCCGATATGCGGATGCGGGCGTACGTCGATGCCCTGCCCGGTCAGGAACTCGGCCGGCCCGGCCTGGTCGAAGAAGATGAACGGCCCGACCATCTGCCGCTGCGGCGCCGGCAGCGCCCGGCGGACCTCGAAGCCGCCGATATCGCGGCTGCGCGGGATGATGACGGTCTCGACCCGGCTCAACGCCGCAGTGTCGGTGTCGTGGGTCGCAAGGTTCGGATTCCAGCTCATGGCCGTCTCCTTCCGGCTGTGTGTCGCGGTTGTGGAGGAATCTGCGTCACCGGGCCGCACCGTGCAAGGCGGGCGTTGCGCACAGCACTTGTGCGGCCCGCCGGGACCCACGTCGCAACGCGCCCCCGCCATGTCGAAATCCGACATGGTATGTCGCTAAGCGTGCGATATTGAGGGCCGCGAAGACAGAGGATTCGGCATGGCAGAAGTCACCATCGTCTACTGGCGCGACATCCCGGCCCAGGTCATCGTCGGCAAGGGCCGGCGGGGCGTGAAGAAGCCGCTGCCGGAACGCTTTGAGCAGGCGATCGACCGCGCGGCGATGAAGGTCGGCGCCGCCGAAACCGATGCCTACCTCGCCGAATGGCGCAAGGCCGAACCCTATGTCGTCGACGGCGAGGACGAGGCGGTTGCCACCGCCGAGGCCCTGCGCATCGACACCGAATTTGACAACGAGCGCCTCAAGGCGCTGATCGCGAACGACGGCTGGGCCTGAGGCCCCGCCAAACCCTGGAGAGCCCGATGGCACTGTCGATTTTCCGCAAGAAAGAAGCCGCCCCCGTTGGCGACAAGGCCGCCATCGAGGCGTTCCTTCAGGGCTACTCGATCGAGGTGATGCCCCGCACCGCCGAAAAGGTCGAGAACTTCCGCGACCTGCTGCCCAAGGGCACCCGGGTCTACATCGCCCACATCGACGGCACGCCGATCGAGGAAATGGTGGCGACCGCCCGCCGGATCAACGCCGAGGGCTTTCCGGTCATGCCGCACTTCCCGGCCCGCATCATCAAGGACAAGGCCACGCTGGCCGACTGGCTGGCCCGCTACAAGGGCGAAGCCGACGTGAAGCAGGCGCTGTTGCTGGCCGGCGGCGTCAGCGCCCCGCAGGGCGATTTCCACAGCTCGATGCAGCTGATCGAGACCGGCCTGTTCGACGGGTTCGAACGGCTGCATGTCGCCGGGCACCCGGAAGGCAACAAGGACATCGACCCCGACGGGTCCGACAAGAACGTCATGGAGGCGCTGCGCTGGAAGCAGGCCTTCAGCGAACGGACCGACGCCAAGATGGCGATGGCCACCCAGTTCTGCTTCGAGGCCGGCCCGGTCATCAAGTGGGTGAACCGGCTGAACGCCGAGGGCATCGGCCTGCCGGTCCATATCGGGGTCGCCGGCCCGGCGAAGCTTCAGACCCTCATCAAGTTCGCCATTGCCTGCGGGGTCGGCCCGTCGCTCAAGGTCCTGCAGAAACGGGCGATGGACGTGACCAAGCTGCTTCTGCCTTACGAACCGAACGAGTTTGTGGCAGAACTTGCCGCGCACAAGGCCGCGAACCCCGATTTCGGAATCGAATCCGTCCACTTCTTCCCGCTTGGCGGGATCAAGACCAACGCAACATGGGCCATCGACAATGGCGGCAAATCCGCCGTCCCGGCCGCGCAGAACTGAAAGACAAGGTGAAGAATGACCCGCACCGTCCTTGAATCCAAGACCAAGACCGTCGTCATCGGTTTTGACGAACCGTTCTGCGTGATCGGCGAACGGATCAACCCCACCGGCCGCAAGAAGCTGGCGGCCGAGCTTGAGGCCGGCAATTTCTCGACCGTCGAGAAGGACGCGCTGGAACAGGTCGCCTGCGGGGCGATGGTGCTCGATATCAATGCGGGCGTCGTCTACAACTCGAACCCCAACCCCAACGAGACCGAGCCGCCCTTGATGCGCAAGATGGTCGAACTGGTGCAGGGGCTGGTCGATGTGCCGCTGTGCATCGACTCGTCGGTCCCCGGCGCGCTGAAGGCGGGGCTCGAGGCCGCCGAGGGCCGGCCGCTCCTGAACTCGGTGACGGGCGAGGAAGACCGGCTGGAACTGGTGCTGCCGCTGGTCAAGAAATACAATGTGCCGGTCGTGGCGATCTCGAACGACGACACCGGCATTTCCGAAGACCCGGACGTGCGTTTTGAAGTGGCGCGCAAGATCGTCCAGCGCGCTGCCGATTTCGGCATCCCGGCCCATGACATCGTGGTCGACCCGCTGGTGATGCCGGTCGGCGCGATGGCCACCGCCGGCCGCCAGGTCTTTGCGCTGGTCAAGCGCCTGCGCGAGGAACTGGGCGTCAACACCACCTGCGGCGCGTCGAACATTTCCTTCGGCCTGCCGAACCGCCACGGGATCAACGCGGCCTTCCTGCCGATGGCGATCGGCGCCGGCATGACCAGCGCGATCATGAACCCGGTCCGCCAGGTCGAGATGGAGGCGATCCGCGCCGCCAACTTCCTGATGAACCACGACGCAAACGGCGGCGAATGGATTCGCTTCTCGAAGGTTCTCGAGGCGGTCGAGGGCGGCATGAGCTTTGCCGACGCCTCGCAGGCCCAGTCGCAGGCGGCCTCGGGCCGTCGCGGCGGCCGGCGCGCCCGCGCCTGAGAAAGAGATACAGGACAGCAACGAATGCCCCGGCCGGTCCGGGGCATTTTCTTTTGCGCCGCCCGCACCGGGATCGCCGCCGCCCAGAGCATTTCCAGCCAAGATCGCTCGCCCGGTCCGTCGGCCCCGACCCGAGGAATGGCCAAGGGGTCATCCGCGTCCCCAACCTTCGGGCACGGGCAGCATCCGCCCCGGTGGGGCGAAGCACCCGCGTCAGCCCACCAGCGCGCCGATCCGCCGCAGGCTCCGAGCC
Source organism: Paracoccaceae bacterium (assembly GCA_046348855.1). Taxonomy (GTDB): domain Bacteria; phylum Pseudomonadota; class Alphaproteobacteria; order Rhodobacterales; family Rhodobacteraceae; genus TMP-24. Next base: position 3,344 of record JAXMDK010000030.1, read on the forward strand.
CGCGCCTCAGGCACCGCCGCCACCTCAAGCCCGGCAAAGACATGCAGCGTATCCAGCCGCCGGTCGATCACCGCATGGTCGGACACCCAGCCCCCCAGCGCCAGATAACTGCGCAGGAGCTGCGGCAGGGCGGCGAGATCACCCTTGCCGGCGGATGGCAGCGACACCCGGTCGGCAGCCAGCGGCCGGGGGCGCAGCCCGTCCGGCCCAACATGGCCCCGCCGCAACGCCGCCAGCGCCGCGCCATGCCGCGCCGGATCGGCGCCGGGCAGCGAGGCGCAGCCGAACAGGAACCCCACCTCGTGCGCATCCACCAGCCGCGCCAGCGCCGCCCAGGCCAGCCGCGGCAGGTCGGGGTCGGGCGCGCCGGGGCGCAGGCAGAAGCGGCCCAGCTCGGCCACCGGCCCGACCAGTTGGGCCAGAGGGGCAAGGTCGTAGAACTGGGCGGAATAGCTAGTGGCGGCCGCGCGACCGTCGGGCATCAGCAGCAGCCGGAAACAGGCCGACAGCCGGCCATCGCTTTCGACCAGCACATGCAGGCAGCGGTCGTCGAAGGCATCGCGATCCTCGCCCAGACCGGCGACCAGTCCGCGAGCGCGAAAGAACGCCTCGTGCCGCAAGGCCAGCGCCCGCGCCACGTCATCCGGCCCCTCGGCCAGCCGCGCCACAAGGCGACCCTGGCGAATCGGCTCCATCGCTTTCCCCCCGCCGCGCGGCGCGGTGTCAGGTGTTCGGCTTCAGCAGCTGAGCGGCGCTGGGGTTGCCGAGATTGCCCAGAAGCTGGCGCAGGAAGCCCAGACCCTTGACGTTCGATTCCGTCACCCGGCGGGAAAGTGCGATCACCCGCCCGTCCTTCAGGCCGAACCGTTCGACATTCTTGACCGTGCCCTTTTCGTCGAAGCTGACGGCGACAACCTGGCGGTCGATCTCTTTCGGGGCGCGGATGCCCATCTGGCGGAAGCGGCTGCCGACATAATACCAGCTCGACCCGGCCAGAACGCCGATGGCGGTCGGCCGGCCGGCGATCAGCGTCACGTCCTCGGTGGTCGAGCGGCCGACTTCGATCTTCTTGAGATCTTCCTCGCGCGGGACATAGCCGTGGTTGCTGTAGATCGGCGAACAGCCTGTCACCGCCAGCCCGGCTGCAAGGATCAGCCCCGAAGCGGCCTTCGCAATTCGTATCTTCAGCCTCACAATGCCCTCACGCCGTTGCGCCGACTTGCCTTCGGACACGAAGGCTTTTATCCCGATTACATCATGGCGGGGACTTCCGACAAGGACCGAAACCATGACCGGCGCGCTTCACCGCCGCGCTGGCCCGTTTGAACCCGCCCCAACCTTGCCACCCGACCTGCCGAAATCGCCCATGACCGACGCCCTGCCCTATTCGCATCCGATCCGCCGCGCCGCCCTGCCGCAGCGCAAGCCCCTTCGCTTTGACCTTGCCCCAGATGCCGGCGAACGCGCGGCCATCGCCACGGCATTGGGGCTGCTCGATTTGCCATCGGTGCGGCTGACCGGCGAGTTGCGCCCGGTCGGGCGCGCCGACTTCGCCCTGTCGGCGCGACTGGAGGCCGAGATCGTGCAGGCCTGCATCGTCACGCTGGAACCCGTGGCCGGGCGGCTGAGCGAGCCGGTCCAGCGCCGCTATCTGGCCGACTGGCACGAACCCGACGCCGAAGAGACCGAAGTGCCCGAGGATGACAGCGCCGAGCCCCTGGGCGAGGTCATCGACCTGGGCGTGGTGCTGACCGAGGCCCTGGCGCTGGCGCTGCCGCTCTACCCCCGCGCGCCGGGCGCCGACTTCGCCGGCCAGATCGCCGCCGCCCCCGGCGCCGATCCCCTGACCGATGAAAAGCTGCGCCCTTTCGCGGGCCTGTCCGAGCTTCTGGGCAAGCCGAAGCCCCCCGGCGACGGCCGCTGACCGCCACCTTCGCCGCAGCGCAGCGATTCCGCCGGAACGCGGCAGAAAAGACTTGCGCCCGCCCGGAATCGCAGTATGTTCCCGGCCTCGCTTGTATCTTGGGTTCGCACCCGGTCGCATCCGGCAACCAGTGACGAAACCCCTGGAAAACCGGGGCCGATGCCCCCAGAAACCCGAGGTTGAGACATGGCTGTCCCTCAGAACCGCACCACGCGGTCCCGCCGCAACATGCGCCGCGCTCATGACGCGCTGGTCGCCGCGAACCCCAACGAATGCCCGAACTGCGGCGAGCTGAAGCGCCCGCACCATGTGTGCGGCGCCTGCGGCCACTATGACGGCAAGGAAATCGTCGCGCAGGCGGCGGAAGTCGATCTGGACGACGCAGCCGCCTGAGGCCGCGTAACCGGTTTCGCACCCCATGCCGCCAGATGAAACCCAGAAGGGTGCGCCAAGCGACGCGGGCCGTACGGACCGAATCGTCATTTCAATCGACGCGATGGGCGGCGACCGTGGTGCGGTCGCCGTTGTCGCTGGCATGGCCGACAGCCTGGCGCACTGCCCTGACCTGGAATTCCTGGTCCATGGCCCGCGCCCCGATCTTGAAGCCCTGATCGCCAGGCGCCCCGAACTGAACGGACGCGCCACCATCTGCCATTCCGAGGGCGTGGTGACGATGGAGGACAAGCCCAGCCAGGTCATGCGCCACGGGCAGGACACCTCGATGTGGTCGACGCTCGATGCCGTCAAGGACGGGCGCGCCGCGGCGGCCGTGTCCTGCGGCAACACCGGCGCACTGATGGCGGTGTCGATGCTGCGCCTGCGCAAGCTGCCCGGCGTCAACCGCCCGGCGATCGCCTGCCTGTGGCCCAACCGCGCGCCGCGCGGCTTCGCGGTCATGCTGGACGTGGGGGCCGACATCAAGGCCGACGCCCCGGACCTGCTGCAATATGCGCTGATGGGCGCGTCCTACGCCCGCAACGGCCTTGGCCTTGCCCGCCCGCGCGTCGGGCTTCTGAACGTCGGCACCGAGGATCACAAGGGCCGCGCCGAAATCCGCGAGGCGCAGGACCTGATCGCCGGCGCGACCGAGGCCGGATCCTTCGACTATGTCGGTTTCGTCGAAGGCAGCGACCTGCCTTCGGGCCGGGTCGACGTCATCGTCACCGACGGTTTCACCGGCAACATCGCACTGAAGACCGGCGAGGGCACCGCCAAGCTGATCGGGGATTTCCTGCGCGAGGCGTTCAATTCGACGATCCTGTCGCGACTGGGCGCGCTTCTGGCCTTGGGCGCGATGCGGCGCCTGCAAAAGCGGATCGACCCGCGCCGGGTGAACGGCGGCGTGTTCCTGGGCCTGAACGGCACCGTGGTCAAATCGCACGGATCGGCGGATGCAACCGGGGTCTCGGCGGCGATCCAACTGGCCCGCAGGCTGGCGGCCTCGGGCTTTACCGAACGGTTGAAGGCACGGGTTGCCTCTGCCGCCGCGCCGGGGCAGGATGCCGCGACCGATACCGGCGAACAGAACGGAAGCGCTGAATGACTATTCGTGCCGTAGTTAAGGGCGTGGGCCATTGCCTGCCCGCCCGGGTGGTTCCAAACAGCGAATTCGAAGGCAAGATCGAAACCACCGACGAATGGATTCGCGCCCGCACCGGGATCGAGAGACGCCATTTCGCCGCCGAGGGCGAAACCACCTCGGACCTCGGCGCCGCCGCCGCCCGCGCCGCGCTCGACGATGCCGGGCTTCAGGCCGACGACATCGACGCGCTGATCGTCGCCACATCGACCCCCGACCTGACCTTTCCCTCGGTCGCCACGATGGTGCAGGCCAAGATCGGCATGACCAAGGGCTTTGCCTTCGACGTGCAGGCGGTCTGCGCCGGCTTCGTCTTTGCACTGGCCAATGCCAATGCACTGATCCTGGCGGGCCAAGCCCGGCGAGTGCTGATCATCGGCGCCGAAACCTTCAGCCGCATCCTCGATTTCACCGACCGCGGCACCTGCGTGCTGTTCGGCGACGGCGCCGGGGCGGTGGTGGTCGAGGCGGCCGAGGGTGCCGGCACCACCGCCGACCGCGGCATCCTGTCGACCGACCTGCATTCCGACGGCACCCTGCGCGACCTTCTCTATGTCGATGGCGGCCCATCGACCAGCGGCACCGCCGGCCACCTGCGCATGCAGGGCAATCAGGTCTTCCGGCATGCCGTTGAAAAACTTACAGAAACCGCCCATGCGGCTCTGGACAAGGCCGGCCTGACCAGCGCCGATGTCGACTGGATCGTGCCGCATCAGGCCAATATCCGCATCATCGAAGGCACCGCCAAGCGCATGCAGGTGCCGATGGAACGGGTGGTGGTCACCGTCCAGGACCACGGCAACACCTCGGCAGCCTCGATTCCCCTTGCCCTGTCGGTCGGCAAGGCGCGCGGCCAGATCAAGCCGGGCGACCTTCTGGTAACCGAGGCCATCGGCGGCGGGCTGGCCTGGGGATCGGTGATCCTGCGCTGGTGAATTGTCGCCTGAAAAGGCCTTTCCAAGTCATTGATATTGACTCGTAAATTCAATGCCCCCATCCTCGGGCCATGTTCGGGCGTCCGGCACAGGGGGAATGGATGAGCGACAAGACCTTGACCCGCATGGATCTGAGCGAGGCCGTCTATGCCGCTGTCGGCCTTTCGCGCAACGAATCCGCGCAGTTGGTCGAAAGCGTGCTGAAGCACATGTCCGATGCGCTGGTCGCCGGCGAAACCGTCAAGATCTCGTCCTTCGGCACCTTCTCGGTCCGCTCGAAATCGGCCCGCATCGGCCGCAACCCCAAGACCGGCGACGAAGTTCCCATCCATCCGCGCCGGGTGATGACCTTCCGCCCGTCGCACCTGATGAAGGATCGCGTCGCCGCCGGCAACAAGGGCTGAGGGCGCCGGCCATGTCGAAGTCGGCAGAGGCGTTCCGCACCATCAGCGAAGTCGCCGACGTGCTCGATACGCCTGCGCATGTGCTGCGCTTCTGGGAAAGCCGCTTCGCCCAGGTCAAGCCGGTCAAGCGCGCCGGTGGCCGGCGCTACTACCGGCCGGCCGACGTGGCGCTTCTGGGCGGGATCAAGCGGCTGCTGCACGAAGACGGCATGACCATCCGTGGCGTGCAGAAACTGCTGCGCGAACAGGGGGTGCGCCATGTCGCTGGCCTGGGCGGGCATGATCCTGCCGGGGCCGATGGCCATCCGGCTGTGCCGGGCGGCACGCCGGCTCTGGACATTCGCACGCCCCTGGCCGATGAAGCCGCGCCAGACCAGCCGGATGCCGATGTGACCGACCTGACCACCCTTTCGCCCCTTCGACCGGGCTTTGCCAACCCGCTGGCCGACCGCGCCCCCGGCGCCGAGGCCCGCCTGAACCTGCAGCGCGACCGCGAGGCTGCGCAGGCGCCGGTCAACCCGGTCGTGCGTGGCACCTATCCGCCGGACCTGCCGCCCGAGGCCGGTGTGCTGCCTGCGGCGGCGCTGTTGCGGGCCATGACCGCCTATCACGCCGCCCAGCGCCGGACCGAACTGACCGACATCTACCAGCGCCTGCAGGCGCTGCACGACCGCCGCCTGGCCGAGGGCCACCGGTCGCGGACCTGAGGCGGAAATCGCTGTCCGCCCATGCGTTTTGCCGCTTGCCCCCGCCCTGCCAACCGGCTTATAGAGCGCCCTGTCGGGCCGTGGCGCAGCCTGGTTAGCGCGTCCGTCTGGGGGGCGGAAGGTCGTGAGTTCGAATCTCACCGGCCCGACCAATTCGACAAAGGCCCATCCTGTCGCAGGGGTGGGCCTTGGCTTGTCCGGGGGATCGCATGACCGACATCGGGGTTCTGGCCGACCGTGGCATCCGGCGGCTGATCGCATCGGGCGCTATCGCCGCCAGCCCGCCGATCGGCGACGCGCAGGTGCAGCCGGCCAGCCTCGATCTGCGGCTGGGCCAGGTCGCCTATCGGGTGCGGGCCTCGTTCCTGACCGGACAGGGGCGGACGGTGGCCGACCGGATCGGCGAGTTCGAGATGCACCGCATCGACCTCTCCGGGGGCGCGGTGCTGGAAAAGGGCTGCGTCTATCTGGTGCCGCTGATGGAAAGTCTGGCGCTGCCCAAAGGCATCGGCGCGGTCGCCAACGCCAAAAGCTCGACCGGGCGGCTGGACCTTCTGACCCGCACCATCACCGACGGCGGGGTGGAGTTCGACCGCATCGCCGAGGGCTACAAAGGTCCGCTTTACGCCGAGATCTGCCCGCGGTCCTTTTCGGTGCTGGTCCGCCCCGGCATGCGGCTGAACCAGATCCGCTTTCGCGCCGGGCAGGCGATCCTGTCGGACGCCGCCCTTGAACGGCTGCACAAGGTCCAGCCGCTGGTCAGCGGCACCGCGCTGATCTCGGGCGGCCTCGGCTTTTCTGTCGACCTGCGCCCCGGTCCCGCCGGTCTGATCGGCTATCGTGCCAAGCCCCACACCGGCGTCATCGACCTGGACCGGATCGGCCACTACCCGCCCGCCGAATTCTGGGAAGACATCCGCAGCCAGGACGGGCGGATCATCCTCGACCCCGGTGCCTTCTACATCCTCGTCAGCCGTGAGGCGGTGACCATCCCCGCCGACCATGCCGCCGAGATGGCGCCCTACCTGGCGATGGTCGGCGAATTCCGCGTCCACTACGCCGGTTTCTTCGATCCAGGCTTCGGCCTGGACGCAGCTGGCGGCGGCGGGTCGCGCGGCGTGCTGGAGGTGCGCTGCCACGAGGCGCCGTTCGTACTCGAGGACGGGCAGGTCGTGGGCCGGCTGGTCTATGAGCGGATGCAGGAGCCGCCGGAGCGGCTGTATGGCGCCGGCATTGCCTCGAACTATCAGGGCCAGGGGCTGAAGCTGTCCAAGCATTTCCACGCCTGACGGAGTGCGGAGCCACACCGCCCCGGCCCTGCCCTCCGCTCACAGGGTCCGGTGAAAAGCCCGTCACAAAATCAAACGCCCGGCCAAAGACCGGGCGCTTGCGAATATCGTCGGGCCGCCCTCACCGCGCCGAAGCGGCTTCCTTCTTGGCGTCCGAATGGATCAAGAGCGGCTTGGCCTCGGCGGCTTCGACCGCCTCCTGGTTGACCACGACCTCCTGCACCGACCCCATGCCCGGAAGCTCGAACATCGTGTCCAGCAGGATGTCTTCCATGATCGAGCGCAGGCCCCGTGCGCCGGTCTTGCGCTTGATCGCCCGCTTGGCGATGGCGGCCAGCGCGTCGGGGGTGAAGGTCAGCTTGACGCCCTCGATGTCGAACAGCCGCTGGTACTGCTTGACCAGCGCATTCTTCGGCTCGGTCAGGATGGTGACCAGCGCCGCCTCGTCCAGATCGGTCAGGGTGGCGATCACCGGCAGGCGGCCGACGAATTCGGGAATCAGGCCGAACTTCAGCAGATCCTCGGGCTCCAGCTCCTGGAACAGCTCGCCCGCGCCACGCGCATCGGGGTCCTTCACGTCAGCGCCGAAGCCGATGCCCGATCCCTTGCCGCGCTGGGCGATGATCCGCTCCAGCCCGGCGAAGGCGCCGCCGCAGATGAACAGGATGTTGGTCGTGTCGACCTGCAGGAATTCCTGCTGGGGATGCTTGCGCCCGCCCTGCGGCGGCACCGAGGCGACGGTGCCCTCCATGATCTTCAGAAGCGCCTGCTGCACGCCCTCGCCCGACACGTCGCGGGTGATCGAGGGGTTGTCGGACTTCCGCGTGATCTTGTCGACCTCGTCGATATAGACGATGCCGCGCTGCGCGCGTTCGACGTTGTATTCGCTGGCCTGCAGCAGCTTCAGGATGATGTTTTCCACATCCTCGCCGACATAGCCGGCCTCGGTCAGCGTCGTCGCGTCGGCCATGGTGAAAGGCACGTCGAGGATGCGGGCCAGCGTTTGGGCCAGAAGCGTCTTGCCGCAGCCGGTCGGGCCGATCAGCAGGATGTTCGACTTCGACAGTTCGATGTCGTGGGCCTTCGAAGCGTGGTTCAGCCGCTTGTAATGGTTGTGGACCGCCACCGACAGGACGCGCTTGGCATGCTCCTGGCCGATGACGTAGTCGTCCAGCACCTTGCAGATGTCGCGCGGCGTCGGCACACCGTCGGTCGCCTTCAGCCCGGTGGACTTGGTTTCCTCGCGGATGATGTCCATGCAGAGCTCGACGCATTCATCGCAGATGAACACCGTCGGACCGGCGATCAGCTTGCGCACCTCATGCTGGCTCTTGCCGCAGAACGAGCAGTAGAGGGTGTTCTTGCTGTCGCCGCCTGAATTGTTCGCCATCGTCATCCTCTGGGCCTGCCCGGACCCCCGGGCCATTTGAAGCCGCCCTTTTCGTCAAGATTAGGGCAGCACCACGGTCATCACAACGTCAAATTTCCCGCCGGTCCGGTCGGGCCGGTCACTTTTCGCCTTCGGCGTCGGGTGCGCGCGAGGCCAGGATATCGTCGATCAGCCCCCATTCCTTGGCATCCTCGGCCGACATGAAGTTGTCACGCTCCAGCGCGGCCTCGACCGCGGCAAGGTCGTTGCCGGTGTGCTTGACGTAGATTTCGTTCAGCCGCCGCTTCAGCTTTTCGGTTTCGCGGGCGTGGATCATGATGTCCGTCGCCTGCCCCTGGTAGCCGCCCGAAGGCTGGTGGACCATGACCCGGCTGTTCGGCAGCGAGAAGCGCATGCCCTTTTCGCCGGCGGTCAGCAGGAGCGAGCCCATCGAGGCCGCCTGGCCGATCACCAGGGTCGAGACCTTGGGCTTGATGTACTGCATCGTGTCGTAGATCGACAGGCCCGAGGTCACGACGCCGCCGGGGCTGTTGATGTACATGGCGATTTCCTTCGACGGGTTTTCCGCCTCGAGGAACAGCAGCTGAGCGCAGATCAGCGTCGACAGCCCGTCATGCACCGGCCCCGCCAGGAAGATGATCCTTTCCTTCAGAAGCCGCGAATAGATGTCGTAGGCGCGTTCCCCGCGCGAGGTCTGTTCGACGACCATCGGCACGAGGGTATTCATGTAGGTATCGATCGGGTCTCTCATGGGGGCCTGCCAATGGTTCGGGTTCGCATTGCTAGTCTAGGGTGGCTAGTCTTACCCGAGTCTTAGTGGTGCGCGGCGGGGGCTGCAAGGGCCGGACGTTGGGGCGCAGCCGCCGGCCGCCTACAGCCGCACGCCGCGCCGCGCCGCGAGATCGGTGAAATATTGCCAGGCCACCCGGCCGGACCGCGCGCCGCGCGTCGCCTGCCATTCGATCGCCTCGGCGCGCAGGTCGGCCGGGTCGATCGCGATGCCGTGGGCGGTGCAATAGCCCTGGATCATCGCCAGGTAATCGTCCTGCGAACAGGGGTGGAAGCCCAGCCACAGGCCAAAGCGATCCGAGAGCGAAACCTTTTCCTCGACCGCCTCGGAGGGGTTGATGGCGCTGGACTGTTCGTTCTCAATCATGTCGCGCGGCATCAGGTGGCGACGGTTCGAGGTGGCGTAGAAGATCACGTTCGCGGGCCGGCCTTCGATCCCACCATCAAGAACTGCCTTCAACGCCTTGTAATGCTGGTCGTCATGGCTGAACGACAGGTCGTCGCAGAACAGCAGGAACCGCCGGTCACGGGTGCGGCGCAGGATCGCCAGAAGCCGCCCGATCGAGGCCAGATCCTCGCGGCTGATCTCGACGATGGTCAGGGCCTGGCCGCGACGCAGAACTTCGGCATGCAGCGCCTTGACCAGGCTCGATTTCCCCATGCCGCGCGCGCCCCACAGAAGCGCGTTGTTCGCCGGAAGCCCGGCGGCGAAATGCAGGGTGTTTTCCAAAAGCGTGTCGCGCGACCGGTCTATGCCGTGCAGAAGGCCTAGGTCGATGCGGCTGACCTCGGCCACCGGGTCCAGCCGGTCGGGCGAGACATGCCAGACGAAGGCGCTGGCCTGGCCGAAGTCGGGCGCGGGTTCGGGCGCCGGGGCCAGCCGCTCCAGCGCTTCGGCTATGCGCCCCAGAAGCGCGTCGTTCACTTCTTCACCACGTCGGACTTGGGTGCGCTTTCCTCGTCGTCCTCGTCATCGACCCACAGGCCCTCAGCCCGCAGTTCGGCCTCGCGCCTTTTCTCGTGGCGGCGGATGAGGAAGATCGACACTTCGTAAAGCGGATAGATGGCGCAGAACAGGATCATCTGGCTCATCACGTCCGGCGGCGTGACGATGGCGGCGATGATGAGGATCACCACGACCGCATATTTGCGCATCGACGACAGGCCCTTGGCCGTCACCAGCCCGGCCCGGCCCATCAGCGTCAAAAGCACCGGCAACTGGAAGCAGATGCCGAAGGCGGTGATGAGCTTCATCGTCAGGCTGAGATATTCCTGCACCGACCCCTGAAAGACGATCCCGGCTGGAATTGATGGCACCGCACCGCCGGTGGCCCCAGGCGGCGGCGTGACCATGCCCTGCTGGAACCCGAGGAAGAACTTGAAGGCGATCGGCAGCACCACGTAGTAGGCGAATGCTGCGCCGACCCCGAACATCACCGGCGAGGCGATGAGAAACGGCAGGAAGGCGCTTTTCTCGGATTTGTAGAGCCCCGGCGCCACGAACCGCCACATCTGATAGGCGATGATCGGAAACGACAGGACCAGCCCGCCGAACATGGCGATGCTGACCGCGACGAAGAAGCCTTCCTGCAGCTTGATGAGGCTGAGGTTGCACGACTGGCCCCGCGCCTCGAGCGCGCCGCAGATCGGATGGGTCAGGAAGTTGAAGATCGGGTTCCACACCAGGTAGCAGGCGATCATCGCCACCACGAAGGCCAGGATCGACCAGATGATCCGGCTGCGCAGTTCGATCAGATGTTCGATGAGCGGTGCGGCGCTTTCGTCGATCTCGTCAGTCTTGGTCGTGCTCATGCGTCAATCTTCTTGGTGCGGGGCTTGCGGACCTTGGGTTCGGTGGCGGGCGCAGGTTCGGCCTTTGCCGCCTTGGTCGCTTTGGGCGCCGCCTTCGGCGCGGCAACCGGGTCAGCACCGTTCGGGGTGGCCGGCACGGTCTTGGCGGCGCGCGGGCGGCGGGGCTTGGCCGCCGCAGGCTCGGCGCTCCGCGCCACGCCTTCGCCGCCGTCCTTGCCGTTCTGCTTTTCCAGCCGCCCCTCGCGCTTGCGCGCAATCTTCTCGGCCAGTTCCCTGGTCGCCGGGCCAGGGTCAGGCCGTGCCTCGGCGGGCGGCACCGACCGTTCGTTCGGGATCGCCGCCGGCTGGGCGCTGGCCAGCTTCGGCGTGGGCGACGAAGGCCGCGGCTCGGGCTTCATCGGGTTCCATTTCTCGAACTTCTCGGCGGCGTTTTCCAGCGCCGTCAGCCCGAGGCTTTTCTTGGACGTCATGTCGCGGACGTCCTGCATGGTTTCGTGAACGCCGGTCGACTTGGCCGCATCGTCCATCGCCTTCTGGAACTCGCGCGCCATCGCCCGCGCCCTGGCTGTAAAGCGGCCAAGGGTGCGGAACATCACCGGCAGGTCCTTCGGCCCCACGAAGATCAGCGCCGCCACGCCGATCACAAGAAACTCGCTCCAGCCAATATCAAGCATTCAGGCGGCTCCCCGGCCGGTCGTTAGCAGGCTCAGGCCTTGTCCTTGTCGGCAGCCGGCGTCACGTCGCGCGCGGCATCGGCAGCTTCCTTCTCCAGCTCGGCCTGCCCGTCGCCGACGCCCTTCTTGAAGGCCGAGATGCCCTTGCCGACTTCCCCCATCAGCGAGGACACCTTGCCCTTGCCGAACAGAACCAACACCACCACCGCCACCACCAGGATGTGCATGAAACTGAAAGAACCCATCGCTGTCTCCTTTGACGCGCGGATCGGCCAGCGATCCAATTGACCCAGCCGGTTTAATCCCTGTTCCGTGCCGATCAAAGCCCCGTGGGGCAAGGGCAGCGCTTTTTTGATCGTGCGGGGCCATCCCCGCGCTTGTTCAACTGACAGGTTTATGTCAGTTTTACCGCTTCGCCGCCTTCGGTGCCTCCCATGCGATCCGACCGCCTTCACCAGTTGATCCAGATTCTACGCGACGGGGCGCTGCACCGCGCCGGCGACCTCGCCGCACGCCTTGACGTGTCGGTGCGCACCATCTGGCGCGACATGGCGGCGCTGCGCGCCTCGGGCGTGCCGGTCGAGGGCGAGCGCGGCGTCGGCTACATGCTGACCGCGCCCGTCACCCTGCCCCCGGTCGCCCTGACCCTGCAGGAAATGGAGGCCCTGCGCCTGGGTATCGCGCTGGTGGCCAGTGCCGCCGACAGCCAGTTGGCCTATGCCGCCCACACGCTGGGTCAGAAGATCGCCGCCGTCTCGCCCGCCGCCGCGCCGCAACCGCCGGTCGACGCCTTCGTCTTCGCCAGCCCCGAGGCGGCCCGCGCCGCGCCCTGGCTGCCGACGATCCGCGCCGCGATCCAGGCCTGCGAGACACTCGACATGGCCTACCGCGACCTGGCCGGGCGCAGCTCGAACCGCCGCATCCGGCCCTTGCAGCTCGAATATTGGGGGCGGGTATGGACGCTGACCGCCTGGTGCGAAAACAAGAACGATTTCCGCAGCTTCCGCATCGACCTTGTCACCGGTCTGAAACCGGCGGGCCGGACCTTCGGCCCCGAGCCGGGCAAGACGCTGGCCGACTACCGCGCCCGGCTGGCGGGCTGAGCGGCGGGAAGCCCTGCGTCAGTCCTGGCTCGGAAAGACGAAACAGCGGTCACGCCGCAGCATCAGCCACATGGCGGTGCCGGGCCGGGGCAGGAACACGCCCGACACGCTGGCCCGCAGGCAGCCGTCACCCTGCTCCAGCCGGAACTCGACCAGGCTCTCGCGGCCCAGAAAGCGCGCCCGCTCGACGATGGCGCGCGCCGGGGTGCCATCGGCGACGGTCGGGCGCGGTCCCCGCCCGTTGCGGTCGAAGTCGATCTTCAGATGCTGGGGCCGGATGACGATGTCGACGCCGGTCGCGTCGGGCAGGCCGGGCGTCAGGAACTCGCCGAAGGGGGTTTCGGTCAAGGCGCCCCGCACCTCGCCCTTCAGCACGTTGACATCGCTGAAGAAGGCCGCCGCCGCCCGGTCCACCGGCGCATTGTACAGGTTGTAGGGCGCGCCGCGCTGGACGATCCGGCCGGTCCGCATCAGCAGGATCTCGTCGGCCATCCGCATCGCCTCGTGCGGCTCGTGCGTGACCAGCAGCACCGCCGTCCCCTCTTCCTTCAGAAGCGCCAGCGTGTCGTCGCGGATCTCGTCGCGCAGCCGTTCGTCCAGCCCCGAAAACGGCTCGTCCATCAACAGGATGCGCGGCCGTGGCGCCAGCGCCCTGACCAACGCCACCCGCTGCTGCTCACCCCCCGACAATTCATGCGGGAACTTGGCGCCGAACCCCGACAGCGACACCCGTTCAAGCAGCGCCTCGACCCGCACCGCCCGGTCAGGGGCGTGCCGAGGCAGGCCGAAGGCAACGTTGTCGGCCACCGACAGATGCGGAAACAGCGCGAAATCCTGAAACATCAGCCCGATCGCCCGCCGCTCGGGCGGCACCCGGAACACCCGGTCGCAAAGCAGCTTGCCGTCGGCGAAGATCCGGCCGGCGTCCTGCATGTCGACGCCGGCGATCATTCTCAGCGTCGTCGACTTGCCGCAGCCGGATGGCCCGAGCAGGCACGTCACCTGCCCCGCCGGAATGGCGAAGGACACGTCGTCGACGACCGCCCGGCCGCCGAACCGGCGCACCAGCCCCTCGACTTCCAGTCTGGGATGTTCCTCGCTCACCCGCCTCGCGTCCCCGATCAAAATGCTCGGACTTTCAGGGGGCATAGCAGCCGCGCCCCGCGCCCGCAACCATCGCCCGGCTTTCTTCCGTTGGCAAATATCCTCGGGGGAGGGCCGCAGGCCCGCGGGGGCAGACGGCCCCCGGCGCGTGGCCGGGGCCTCGATGGCACCGGCCACGCGCTCCTGGCAGGTTCAGATCGTCGCGTTTGTCGCGCCGCCGTCCAAAAGGATGTTCTGCCCGACGATGAACCCCGCGTGCTGCGAGCAGAGAAAGGCGCACATCGCCCCGAACTCCGCCGCCGTGCCATAGCGGCGGGCGGGAATGGTCGCCGCGTGCTGCGCCTCGACCTCGGCCAGCGGCAGGCCCTGCGCCTTCGACACCGCCGCGTCGAACGCCAGCGCCCGGTCCGTGGCATGGGTGCCGGGCAGGAGATTGTTGATCGTCACTCCATGCGGCGCCACCTGCCGGGACGTCCCGCCGACAAATCCGGTCAGACCGGCACGCGCCGTGTTCGACAGGCCAAGCTGCGGGATCGGCGCCTTCACCGACTGCGAGGTGATGTTCACCACCCGCCCCCAGCCCCGCGCGATCATCCCCGGCAGCGCCCATTGCATCAGCGCGATCGGCGTCAGCATGTTGGCGTCCAACGCCCTGATGAAATCCGCGCGCTCCCAGTCCGACCACAGGCCGGGCGGCGGCCCGCCGGCATTGGTCACCAGGATATCGACCGCGCCGGCCGCCGCCTGAACCGCCTGCCGCCCAGCCGGATCGGTGATATCGGCCGCCACCGCCGTCACCTTCACCCCATGGTCCGCCCGGATCGCCGCCGCCGTCGCCTCCAGCGCCTCTGCGCCCCGCGCATTGATCACCAGATCGACGCCCGCTTGCGCCAATGCTTCGGCGCAACCCCGCCCGAGCCCCTTCGACGCGGCGCACACCAGCGCCCGTTTACCCCTGATTCCCAGATCCATCCGATCCTCCTGCCTGACGGGGGGCAGCATAGCCACCCGCCCCGGCTTTGCCAGAGCCGTCCGCCCCGCCCGCATCTGGCACTTGACCTCTGCCCGATCTCGGCGACAACAGAAGGATGAACGACGCACACTCCCCGGTGTCCGGCCCCGGCGTCCTGGTCTATCCGGCCGGCGCGATCCGCGTCGCGGCGGGCGCCAACCTTGGCGATCCGGTCGGCGGGCCCGACGATTGCCTGCCCGGAGACATCTACCGGCTGAAGCCCGAGGCCCGCGCCCGCCGGCTCTTGCTGGCCCGCGCCGGGGCGACAGGCTCCGGCCAGACGGTCGCGCCCGGATCGGCGGTCGGCAATGCCGGTGACCGGATGCGGGCACTGGCCATCCTTACACTTCTGTCGCCCGACGGCGAGCGTCTGGCGATCGTCACGCTTCAGCACGAAGACTCAGGCACCACCTGGGCCCTGCCCTTGTCGCCGATGCTGCCACGCGCCGAATATACGCTGGTCAGCATCGACCCCGAGGCGGACAAGGTGCAGCTGGCCGACGTCATCTGTGTGTCGTTCGCCGCCGGCACGCTCGTCACCCTGCCCGGCGGCCGCCAGCAGCGGATCGAGGCGCTTCAGCCCGGCGATCCGATCCTGACCCGCGACAACGGCGCCCAGCCGGTGCGCTGGGTCGGCAAGGCGACGGTGCGCGCTGCCGGTAGTTTCGCCCCGGTGGTGATCGCCGCCGGAACGCTCGGCAACTCCGCCGACCTGGTGGTCAGCCCGCATCACCGGCTGTTCATCTACCAGCGCGGCGCCCGCCGCCTGACCGGCGCGGCCGAGATCCTGGTGCAGGCCAAGCATCTGGTCGACGACGACCGGGTTTGGCGGCGCGAGGGCGGTTTTGTCGACTATTACTGCCTGATCTTCGACCGGCACGAGATCATCTATGCCGAGGGCATCCCCTCGGAAAGCCTGCTGGTTACCGAGGAAACCACCCGGCTCCTGCCCGCCGAACTGGCCGACGAACTGCTGGCGCGCTTCCCCGGCCTGTCGCACAGCCCGCACTTCGCCCGCGAGGCCGGGCGCGGCGCGCTGGACGCGGCCGGCCGCGCCGCGATCTTCCACAAGGAAGGCTGAGCCGCCCCGGATCGGCGCTCAGGACTTTTCCCAATGGCCGGCCAGCGTGATCAGCGCCATCAGCTTCAGCGTGTTGCCGTAATAGTCGCTCTTGTCCGCCGGGCGGCGGCGCAGTTCCCGCCACAGCCGCACCTGCCAGGCGTGGGCCTCGGGGTCGGCCAGCGTGGCCGCCGCCGCCATCGCCACGGCGGCAAGGCTGGGTGGGCCATCGGCCGAAACGGGCTGGCCGTCCAGCCGATAGACATCGGCAAGCCGCGCCGGGTCGCCGCCGGTCGCGTCGACCAGGAACCTGTTGTAGCGCGAGAGCACCGCATGGGCTTCGGGCGCGCCGAACAGCACATCGTCCAGCGCCAGCCGCCAGGGGGTGCGCATCGCATTCCAGGCCTGGAACCCGTCGCCCGGACCTTCGACCAGATCGGGTGGCGCGGGCTTCGGGTCCAGCGGAACCCCGGTGATGAAGTCCGGCGACAGGCCGGTATCCAGTCCGGCCGTGGCCGCAGCCAGCAGCCGGTAGCCGATCGACCGCACCGCCCGCCAGCGGTCCTCGCCGGTCGCGGCGGCGAAGCTCCGGAAATGCGACATCATCAGATCCGAACTGCGCGTCACCTGCCCGAAGGTCGCGCCGCCCCGCGCCCAGTCGCCGATCAGCAGCACGTTGTCGGGCGTCACATCGGCGCCCAGGATCGCGGCCAGGGTGGCGCGGGCCTCGGCGCCATAGTCGATCTTGCCGCCGTCGCCCCAACGCTTTTCGGCCATCAGCAGCGCATAGGCGATGTCCAGATCGCCATCGGTCGCGCTGTGGTCGCCGCCGTCATCCGCGCCGGCATTGCCGCAACCAGTGACTTGCTTCCAAGCCATCAGGTGGGCATGACCCGCCGCCGGATGGTCACGCCGGAACCGCACCATCGCGTCGAACAGCCGATGCGCATCCTTGTCGACGGGCGCCATCATCACCAGCGCCAGCATCCCGTAGCCATGCGCCTCGGACACGGTCAGCGTGCCGTCGCCGCCATCGCCGCCCCGCCATTTGCCGTCGGCATCGACCGCGACATAGGCCCGGCCCCCGCCGCAACCTTCGGTCAGATACAGTCCCTTCCAGTCGCGGTAATGGGCCACCAGCGCATGGTCGAGGTCCGCCTGCCGCGCCGGGAATGCCACGCCCTGCCGATAGGCGACCGGCGGAAATCCCTTGGCCAGCGCCGGCGACGTCCAGCCCAAGGCCGCCATCAGCGCCAGGCGCACTGCCAGTCCCACGGTGTCACACCCTTCCCGTCTGCCAACCCAAGGGGTCACGGCCCGGCTTAGCAGCTTTTCTCCCCCCGCCAAAGTCCGGGTTTCCGCCGCCCCGCCGGCCCATCGCGCCGATTGCACCTTTTGGCCGGTTTCGCTAAAGCCTCGCCCATGCCCGATAGCGCCCAGAACCGCCCCGCCCTGCCGCCGGAAATCGCCCGGCGACGCACCTTCGCCATCATCTCGCACCCCGATGCGGGCAAGACGACGCTGACCGAAAAGTTCCTCCTGTTCGGCGGCGCCATCCAGATGGCGGGTCAGGTCCGCGCCAAGGGCGAGGCGCGACGCACAAGGTCGGACTTCATGAAGATGGAGCAGGAGCGCGGCATTTCGGTTTCCGCCTCGGCCATGTCGTTCGACTTCGGCCGCTATCGCTTCAACCTTGTCGACACGCCCGGCCACTCGGATTTTTCCGAAGATACCTACCGGACGCTGACCGCCGTCGATGCTGCGATCATGGTCATCGACGGGGCCAAGGGCGTGGAAAGCCAGACGCGGAAACTGTTCGAGGTCTGCCGCCTGCGCGACCTGCCGATCCTGACCTTCTGCAACAAGATGGACCGCGAAAGCCGTGACACGTTCGAGATCATCGACGAGATCCAGGAAAACCTGGCCATCGACGTCTCACCCGCATCCTGGCCCATCGGGATGGGACGCGACTTCATCGGCTGCTACGACATATTGCACGACCGGCTGGAACTGATGGACCGCGCCGACCGCAACCGGGTGGCGGAGTCAATCAAGATCGACGGGCTGGACGATCCGCGGCTGGCCGACCATGTGCCGGCCGACCTGCTGGCCAAGCTGCGCGAGGAACTGGAAATGGCGCGCGCGCTTTTGCCCGCCTTCGACCGGCAATCCTTCCTCGAAGGCCACATGACCCCGATCTGGTTCGGCAGCGCCATCAATTCCTTCGGGGTGAAGGAACTGATGAGCGGCATCGGCGAATACGGCCCCGAACCCCAGCCGCAGACGGCAGCCGAACGCGAGATCGACCCCGAGGAAGGCAAGGTCGCGGGCTTCGTCTTCAAGGTGCAGGCCAACATGGACCCCAAGCACCGCGACCGGGTGGCCTTCGTCCGCCTCGCCTCGGGGCATTTCGAACGGGGCATGAAGCTTCTGCATGTGCGGTCGAAAAAGCCGATGGCGATTTCGAACCCGGTCCTGTTCCTGGCCGCCGACCGCGAACTGGCCGAGGAGGCCTGGGCGGGCGACATCATCGGCATCCCCAACCACGGCCAGCTTCGCATCGGCGACGCGCTGACCGAAGGCGAGGGCCTGCGCTTCACCGGCATCCCCTCCTTCGCGCCCGAGCTTCTGCAAACCGTCCGGGCCGGCGACCCGATGAAGGCCAAGCACCTGGAAAAGGCGCTGATGCAGTTCGCCGAGGAAGGCGCGGCCAAGGTGTTCAAGCCGGCCATCGGCTCGGGATTCATCGTCGGCGTGGTCGGACAATTGCAATTCGAGGTGCTGGCCAGCCGGATCGAACAGGAATATTCCCTGCCGGTCCGGTTCGAGCCCACCCAGTTCACCAGCGCCCGCTGGGTCTCCGGCCCCAAGGCCGAGGTCGAGGCCTTCGTCGCCGCCAACAAGGGCCATATCGCCCATGACCATGACGGCGACATCGTCTACCTGACGCGGCTTCAATGGGACATCGACCGGATCGTGCGCGATCACCCGGCGCTGAGGTTGACGGCGACCAAGGAAATGATGGTCTAGGCTCCTCTCCGGCCGCTGATTGTGGCCGGATTGTGGCAGAGAAGCCCCTTGTGCCGGCGCGATTCGGCCGATTCTTGCCGGAAAATTGGCCAACCTGTTGCCAAAGTCTGAAGGATTACTGCGTCGGCAGGATCAATCGGCGGGATTTCCGAACTCGGATCGCAAATTGTTTCCAGACCAGCAAATAAATTAATTCGCCCAAAATTTGTCCCAATTCCCATGGATAGAGGCTCGAGGAACTTGTTTTGGTTAATGTTCAGGAGCTGCCATGAAAGCCCTTTCCTTCAAAGCCCTGGCGGTTGCCACGGCCCTGCTGACGGCAGGTGGCGCAACGGCGACGCCGGTGACCCCGCTGACCGCCGATACCGGCTGGACCTCGTTCGGCTTCGGCGCGGTGGGCACGCTGGCCAAGCGCACCTACAGCTTCACCGTGACCACGGCCGCCCTGTTCAAGATCGTCGACGGCTTCACCTCGGGCGACCGCTTCCAGATCCTGGTCAACAACGTCTCGCACGGGCTGAGCTCGCTGACCACCGCCGGCTTCAAGGCCGGCACCAAGTGGGACGTGGCCTACGCCAGCCCGAACTTCTCGCACCGGACCCTGTACTTCGGACCTGGCAGCTACACGATCTCGATCGTCGTCGCCCAGCGCGCCGGCACCGACACCGCCCTGCACAACGGCGCGGTTCGCCTTGACACGTCCGAGGTTCCGGTTCCGGCCGGCGGCCTGCTGCTGATTTCGGCCCTAGGTGCGGCGGCGGCAGCGCGGCGGCGCAAGGCCTGACCCGACCATCCGGCTGAAAGCGGGCAACCACAGCCCCGGTCTGTCCCGCAAGATGAAGACGCCGTCCGCAACAGCCCCGCGGGCGGCGTCTTCATGTCTGCGCCCCATCCCACCCCCGGCGGCGCATCAGATTGACCTTTCATCCCTTTTCCGCTAGGCCGTTTGCACCCGCATCCGGCGGGCCTTCCGGGGCGCTTGACAGCCTGCGTCCCTTCACCCTTGCGGTCCGACGCCGCAGATTGATGGACGTTGATGACCAAGTTTTCCGACCTGCATCTGGACCCTCTGGTCCTGAAAGCCGTTGCCGAAGCCGGCTATGAAACCCCCACCCCGATCCAGGCAGGCGCGATCCCGCCGGCGCTGATCGGCAAGGATGTTCTCGGCATCGCCCAGACCGGCACCGGCAAGACCGCCAGCTTCACGCTGCCGATGATCACGCTTCTGTCGAAGGGCCGGGCCCGGGCGCGGATGCCGCGGTCGCTGGTTCTGGCGCCGACGCGGGAACTGGCCGCCCAGGTGGCCGAGAATTTCGACGTCTACGCCAAGCACACCAAACTGACCAAGGCACTGCTGATCGGCGGCGTGTCGTTCGGCGAACAGGACAAGCTGATCGACCGTGGCGTCGACGTGCTGATCGCCACCCCCGGCCGCCTGCTCGACCATTTCGAACGCGGCAAGCTCTTGCTGACCGGCGTGCAGATCATGGTGGTGGACGAGGCCGACCGGATGCTCGACATGGGCTTCATCCCCGATATCGAGCGTATCTTCCAGCTGACCCCCTTCACCCGGCAGACCCTGTTCTTTTCGGCCACCATGGCGCCCGAGATCGAACGGATCACCAACACCTTCCTGCACACGCCGGTCAAGATCGAGGTCGCCCGCCAGGCCACCACATCGGAAACCATCGAGCAGCGGCTGATCGAGATCACCCCGGCCCGCAAGGACCAGACCGCCAAGGCCAAGCGTGAACTGCTGCGCGCCGTGATCCTGGCCGAAGGCGAGGCCTGCACCAACGCCATCCTGTTCTGCAACCGCAAGTCGGAAGTCGACATTCTGGCCAAGTCGCTGAAAACCCACGGGTTCGATGCGGCGCCGATCCACGGCGACCTCGACCAGAGCCAGCGGATGAAGACCCTGGACGATTTCCGCGAAGGCACGCTGCGGTTCCTCGTCGCCTCGGACGTGGCGGCGCGGGGGCTGGACATTCCGGCGGTCAGCCATGTGTTCAACTTCGACCTGCCGAGCCACGCCGAGGATTACGTGCACCGGATCGGGCGCACCGGCCGCGCCGGGCGCAAGGGCACGGCGATTTCCATCGCCACGCCGCATGACCAGAAATACCTGGACGCGATCGAGTCGCTGGTAAAAAAGCCGATCCCGCGCGGCGCGATCCCGGAAGGTTTCGAGTTGAGCGAGGCCGCCCAGCGCCCGCCCCGCAAGGACGAGGAGCGCCGGGGCCGCGGTCCCGCCGCCCCGAAGGGCCGCGGCCGCGAAGACCGCCGCGAACGGCCGGTCAAGGACCACGGGCAACAGGCGTCGATGACGCCGCTTGCCGCGGTCGAACCGATCGTGGTGGCCGCCGAACCCGTAACCCCGCAGCCCCGGCCCGAGCGGCGCGAGGAGCGTCGTGAAGATCGGCGCGAGGGCCGCGAGGAGCGTCGCGAAGAACGTCGGGACGACCGCCGCGAACGGGCCGACCGCGAAAGGACAGATCGTAGCCAGCCGCGCCCCGAGCGGCGCGAACGCCGGCAGGACCGCGAGGATCGCGATCAGCAGGTGGTGGGCATGGGCGACCACGTCCCCGACTTCCTGATGCGCGGACTGGCCCGCGTCGAGACCCCGCACGACGACTGAGCATTCACGCGGGAAGGGGCCGCGCGTCTTGGGGCGGCCCTGACGCCACATCGAAGCCCGTATCGCCCTTCGCGCCCCGGCCCCCGCTTCGGGGTCGCGACCCCATGCAAGAACCCACACGGGGCCCCGGCTTTCGCCGGGGCGTGCAACCAGCCGAGCGGGCAGGCTACCTGAAGCCCCCTATTCGGCCATCAGGCGGCTGATCACCGTTGTGACCTCGGGCTTCTTGCCGACTTCTTCGAGCGCGGTCTGCCGCACGATCCGCTTGATCTGCTCGTCCAGCTTGTCGTCGTCGGCGATCAGCTTGTCGGGCGCCTTTTGCAGGAAGTCGCCCAGGTCGCGCTCGATCTCCTCGGCCAGGCCGCGGCCCGACACGCCGGTTTCCGGCAGGCCCATCAGTTCGACCCAGGCGTCGCCCAAAGGCTCACCCTCCTCGTCGATGATGACGGTGACCAGCGCCAGCCCGTTCAGCGCCATGCGGATGCGGTCGCGCACCACCCCGTCCATCGCCCCGATCAGCACCGCGCCGTCCAGATAGGTGCGCCCGGCCTCGACATGTTCGGCCACCACCGGCTTGCCGCTTTCCAGCGCCACCATCGTTCCGTTGGTGACCACCGCCGACACCAGTCCCTTGGCCGCAGCAATCGCCGCATGTTCGCGCAGATGCCGGTGTTCGCCATGCATCGGGATCAGCATCACCGGGTTCACCAGTTCGTGCACCGCCTCCAGATCGGGTCGGTTGGCGTGGCCCGACACGTGGTAAAGCCCGTTCCGGTCGTCGATGACCTCGACACCCTTTTCCGACAGGGCGTTGACGATGCGGAACACGCTGCGTTCGTTGCCGGGAATGATCTTCGAGGAAAACAGGAACAGGTCACCCTCTTTCAGTTCGTGCCCCAGATACTTGCCGCGCGACAGGGCCGCCGAGGCGGCGCGCCGTTCGCCCTGGCTGCCGGTGACGATCAGCATCAGGTTCTGGTCGCCGACCTCCTCGGCCTGTTCGGGGGTCAGCACCGGCGGAAAGCCGGTCAGCAGCCCGGTTTGCTGGGCGGCGGTCAGCATCTTGTTC
Organism: Paracoccaceae bacterium; assembly: GCA_046348855.1. Lineage (GTDB taxonomy): Bacteria > Pseudomonadota > Alphaproteobacteria > Rhodobacterales > Rhodobacteraceae > TMP-24. The sequence continues at coordinate 25,863 of JAXMDK010000030.1, forward strand.
ATCGCCCGCCCCAGAAGGCAGATCGACCGGCCGGCAGCCCGTCCGGCCTCGGCCAGCGTCTTCAACCGCGCCACGTTCGAGGCGAAGGTGGTGGCCACCACCAGCCCCTCGTGCTTGCCGATCAGTTCGGCGATTGGCCCGGCGAGCGTCGCCTCGGATCGGCCGGGGCTGGGCGAAAAGACGTTGGTGGAATCGCAGGTCATCGCCAGGACCCGCCCGGCCTCGCGCCCGATCGTGTGCCATTCCTCGGGGTTGAACGGCTCGCCGACCACCGGGCTGCCGTCCAGCTTGAAGTCGCCGGTGTGGACGATCCGCCCCGCCGGCGTGTCGATGACCAGGCCCGCGCTTTCCGGGATCGAATGGCTGACCGGCACGAACTGCACCTTGAAGGGGCCGGCCTCGGTCACCGCCGGGCGCGGACCGACCACATGCAGCGCGTCGATGGGCTGGCCGGCTTCCTCGAGCTTGCCGGCGCCGATGGCGGCGGTGAACTTGCGGGCATAGACCGGCGCGCGCAGCTTGGGCCACAGGTGCCCCAGCGCGCCGATATGGTCTTCGTGCGCATGGGTGATGAAGATCGCGTCGATCCGCGCGCGGTTCTCCTCCAGCCAGGCGACATCGGCCATGATCAGATCGACTCCCGGCGATGTGTCCATGTCGGGGAAGGCCACGCCCAGGTCGACGACGATCAGCCGTTCCTCGCCGGGCTTGCCATAGCCGTAGACATAACAGTTCATGCCGATCTCGCCGGCGCCGCCCAAGGGCATGTAGATCAGCCGTTCGTTGCTCATGGCGTCCCCAGTGCAAGGTTGTGGCGGTGGATGAGCACGAGCCCGTGCATGGTCAGGTCATCCTCGACCGCGTCGAAGACATCTGTGCCCTGTTCGAAGAGCGAGGCCAAGCCCCCGGTGCCGATCACCTTCATCGGTCGGCCCCTTTCGGCGCGGATCTGGGCCACCAGCCCCTCGACCAGCCCGACGTAGCCCCAGAAAATGCCGGCCTGCATGCAGGCGACGGTATTGGTGCCGATGACCTGCACGGGCTTGGTGACATCGACATGCGGCAGCGCGGCGGCGGCCATGTGCAGCGCCTCGAGCGACAGGTTCACCCCCGGCGCGATTGCCCCGCCGATATAGGCGCCGTCATTGTCGACCACGTCAAAGGTTGTCGCCGTACCGAAATCGACCACGATCAGGTTGCCGCCGTGGCGGTCGAACCCGGCCACGGTATTGACCAGCCGGTCGGGGCCGACCGTAGTGCCCTGATCGACGCGCGGCGCCACCGGCAGGGCGCAGTCGGGCTTGCCCACCACCAGCGGCCGGCAATCGAAATAGCGGTTGCAGAGGACGCGCAGGTTGAAGACCACCCGCGGCACCGTCGACGAGATGATCGCCGCCGTCACCCGCACGTCCAGCTTCTCCGCCTCGATCAGCGTCGACAGCCAGACGAAATATTCGTCGGCGGTGCGCTGGTGGTTCGTGGCGATCCGCCAGGTGGCCAGGAACCGTTCGCCGTCCCAGACCGAAAAGACGGTGTTGGTGTTGCCGCAGTCGATGCACAGAAGCATGCCCGCCCCTTTCAGAAGAACACGTCCGCCGCCGGCAGGGCGCGCCGCCCGCTTGCGGTGGCCAAGATCAGCGCGCCGTCTTCGCCGATCGTCTCGAACCGGCCCTCGATGGTTTCGGCCATCGTGCGGGCGGTGACCGGCTGGCCCAGCCGCGCGGCGCGCGCCAGCCAGGCGGCGCGGATCGGCGCGAAGCCGTAGGTCACGAATTGCGCCTCGTAACGGGCAAAGGCCGGGGCCAGCTGGTCCAGCAGTTCGTCGGGCGTGACGGTCAGCCCGGTCTCGCCCTTGACCGACACCGGCCGCATCGCCCCCGGCTCGACCGCTTCGGGCGGCGGCGCCTCGGCCAGGTTGACGCCGATCCCGATCAGCAGATGGCCGGGCTTTCCCGCCTGCCCGGCGCTTTCCAGCAGGATCCCCGCCACCTTGCCGCCGTTGAGCAGCACGTCATTGGGCCATTTCAGCGAAATCGCCGCATGTGGGCCGCAGACCAGCGCCAGCGCGTCGGCCAGGGCCAGCGCCGCGACGAAGCTGCGCAGCGCCGCCTGCGCCACGTCGCCGTCGGGGCGCATCATCAGAGTGGCGGCGAAATTGCCCTCGGGGCTGATCCAAGCCCGCCCCCGCCGCCCCCGCGCCGCCGTCTGGCGCCGCGCCATGATCCAGGTCGGCCGGGTCAGGCCGGGCGCCAGCCGCGCGGCCTCGGAATTGGTGCTGTCCACCTCGGACAGCACATGGCGGGCATAGCTGTCGGGCCAGGCCTCAGTGGACAAGGGCTTCGGCCGCCGCCGCCGCCGCGCCTTCGATGCCGAACAGGTTGACGATGCCGACGACCATCACCAGCGCCGCGCCCATCAAGAGCGCCCATTGCGCCGGGCTGGTGCGCAGGGCGACCCCGTCGCGCTCGGCCCCGAAATACATGAAATAGACGATGCGCAGGTAATAGTAGGCGCCGATGACCGAGGCCACGACCCCCAGAAGCGCCAGCCAGCTCATCCCCGCGTCGACGGCCGCCTTCAGCACCGTGAACTTGGCGAAGAAGCCCAGCATCGGCGGCACGCCGGCCAGCGAGAACAGCAGGACCATCAGCGCCAGCGCCTTGGTCGGCTCGCGCCGGGCGATCTGGTTCAGGTCGGCGATCCGGGTGGTGGGCTGGCCATCCTTTTCCATCGACAGGATGAAGGCGAAGGTGCCGATGTTCATGGCCACATAGATCGCCATGTAGGTCAGCATCGCCTGCACGCCGCCCGCGGTTCCGGCAGCAAGCCCGACCAGCGCGAAGCCCATGTGGGCAATCGAGGAATAGGCCATCAGCCGCTTGATGTCGGTCTGGCCGATCCCGGCGATGGCGCCCAGGAACATCGACACGACCGACAGAAGCGCGATCACCTGGCTCCAGTCATGGATGGCGGCGCCGAAGGCAGCGAACAACAGCCGCGCGAACAGCGCCATGGCCGCGACCTTGGGCGCGGTGGCGAAGAAGGCCGTCACCGGGGTGGGCGAGCCTTCGTAGACGTCCGGCGTCCACATGTGGAAGGGCACGGCCGACACCTTGAAGGCCAGGC
>JAXMDK010000031.1:0-21820 GCA_046348855.1 Paracoccaceae bacterium
GCCTGGCCGATCCGCTGGCGCCGCACCTGCCCGACACGGTGTTCCTGGCCCCAGACGCGCCCGAGCCCTGCGCCGGCAATCCGTTCGGGCGGCAATGGTTCCCGATTCCGCGGCTCGACGGATCGACAGAGGCGGCGACGCGGGCCGGGCTTCTGGCGGCGGCGGCCGATCTCGACGCCTTTCTCGATGCGCGTCTGGCCGAGGAAGGGCTGACGCCCGACCGGCTGGCGCTGGTCGGGTTTTCGCAAGGTTCGATGATGGCGCTGCACGTCGCGCCGCGCCGCGCCCTGCCTGTGGCGGGGATCGTCGCCTTTTCCGGCCGGCTGATCGGCCCGGAGCGGCTGGCGGCCGAGACCCGCAGCAAGCCGCCGGTCCTGCTGGTGCATGGTGACGAGGACCAGATGGTCGATTTCGGGGAAATGGAGGCGGCGGGCCGGGCGCTGTCCGGGGCCGGCTTTGCCACCTATGGCCATGTGATGCGCGGTACCGGCCACGGCATCGCGCCCGACGGGCTGTCGGCGGCGCTGTCGTTCCTGCACCAGCACCTTTCGGCCTGAGCCCGCCGGCCCGCGCCATTCGGCCCTTGCGCCGGGGCCGAATAAGGGTAGTCTTTCCTTACGACGACTGGGGAATCGGCTGAATGACTACTTTTTGCGCTGCACTTCTGATGTTCGTTTCGGCCTTGGCGCTGGCACGCAAGCCCGCCGCTGCCGTGGTTCCGGCGGTGATCCGCCGCTCCGGCCGCCGCTGATCTTCCCGATCGTTCCGGTCCCGAAGCGCCCTTGCGGGCGCTTCTTCGTTTGACCGGCCCGCTGCTTGCGCCGCGCCGACCGGGCTGTTGCCGGGCAGGCCGTCACATTTCCGTGCACTCCTTCGCATATACCGGGGCTTGCCACGCGGCGAACGCCAGATATAGTGATGACAAGGCTAGTGGAGCGGTGCTCCCGCTCCGGGGCCCCAGGGCCCGAGAGTGAGGAAGACTTATGCTCGACCATGCTGACACCAGCGATTTCAGGACCGGCTTCGTCAGGGAGCCTGCGGCCTTGAAGCATTTTCCGGCGCTGGTGCTGAACGCCGACTTCCGGCCGCTGTCCTATTTCCCGCTGTCGCTCTGGCCCTGGCAAGAGGCGATAAAGGCGGTGTTCCTGGATCGCGTCACCATCCTGGCCGAATATGAGGAGGTGGTGCGAAGCCAGCGCAGCGCCATCCGAATACCTTCGGTCGTCGTGCTGAAGGATTATGTCAAACCCCAGAAGCGCGTGGCATTCACGCGCTTCAATCTTTTTCTGCGGGACGAATTCTGCTGCCAGTACTGCGGATCGAAGGGCGATCTGACCTTCGACCATGTCCTGCCGCGGTCGCGTGGCGGCGTGACCAGCTGGGACAATGTGGTTGCCGCCTGTTCGCCCTGCAACCTGCGCAAGGGCAACAAGAGCCTGAAACAGTCGGGCCTGCACCTGCGCCGCTCGCCGCACCAGCCTAGCGCCGAGGAGATGCAGAACGCCGGGCGCCGGTTCCCGCCGAACTACCTGCACGACAGCTGGGTGGATTTCCTCTACTGGGATGCGGAACTGGACGCCTGAGCCTTTACCCTGCCGTTTCGCCGGGTAAGCTTGCCCCGACAAGGGGGACAACATGGCAGACAGATTCTTCATTCCGGTATCGGGCATGGACATGCCGCGCTTTGCCGGGATTCCGACCTTCATGCGCCTGCCGGCGCTGACGCCCGACCATCCGCGCTATGGCGAGGTGCAGATCGGCCTGGTCGGCCTGCCGTTCGACGGCGGCGTGTCGAACCGGCCCGGCCCGCGCCACGGGCCAAGGGCGCTGCGCGATGCCTCGACGATGATTCGCGCCCAGCATCCGGTGTCGCTGATGCGGCCGTTCGAGGCGGCGCGCTGCGCCGATCTGGGCGATGTAGGGCCGAACCCGGTGGACGGGCCGGACACGCTGGTCCGCTTCGAAAGCTTCTTCGCGCGGCTGAAGGGGCAGGGGATCCGGCCGCTGTCGGCGGGGGGCGACCATCTGTGCACGCTGCCGGTCCTGCGTGGCATCGCCCGCGACAAGCCGCTGGGGCTGATGCATTTCGACAGCCACACCGACCTGTATCCCGGCTATTTCGGCGGCAAGACCCTGACCCACGGCAACCCGTTCCGCAGCGCGGTCGAGGAGGGGCTTCTTGACCCGAAACGGATGATCCAGATCGGCATCCGTGGCACGACCTACGACATGATCGACATCGACTTCGCCAAGGCCAACGGCATCCGCATCGTCCGCATCGAGGAATTCTTCGCCCGCGGCGTGGCCGACGTGATGGCCGAGGCGCGCGAGATCGTCGGAACCGCTCCGGCCTACCTGTCCTATGACATCGACTTCGTCGACCCCTCGGTCGCGCCCGGCACCGGCACCCCGGAATGGGGCGGGCCGAACGCCTTCCAGGCCATGCAGGTGGTGCGCGAATGCCGGGGGCTGAACATCGTCGGCGCCGATCTGGTCGAAGTGTCGCCGCCGTTCGACCCGTCGGGCAACACCGCCTGGCTGGGCGCGTCGCTGATGTTCGAGATCCTCTGCGTGATGGCGGAGGCGCTCAAACTCTGAAGGGCCGCCAGCGGGCGGCAGCATTGATACTGGCGAAAGGACTGGCCATGACCGACGATCCGATTCCCGACACCCTGGTGCGGCGCACCCCCTGGCCCGCCTCGATCAGCCGGTCGGTCGGCACGCCTTTGCAGACATCGGTGGTCTATGCCTCGGGCGATCCCGACGAACTGGACGCCCAGTATGGCGGCAAGGTCGCGGGCTATACCTACGCCCGCGAGGGTCATCCCAATGCCGACGTGCTGGCGCGCAAGATCGACGCGCTGGAAGGCGCGCCGGAGGCCGGGGGCGGCGGGATCATCGTCGGCTCGGGGATGGCGGCGGTGTCGGCGACGGTCCTCGGCCTTCTGGGCAAGGGCGATCATGTCGTGGCCGGCGCCCAGCTTTACGGCCGTTCGCTGAAGCTTCTGATCCACGACCTGCCGCGCTTCGGCGCCAGCGCCACGCTGGCCGATCCCACCGATGCTGCGTCCTTCGCCGCGGCGATCCGGCCCGAGACGAAGCTGGTGCTGATCGAGATCGTATCGAATCCGACGCTGCGGGTTGCCGACGCGCCCGGCATCATCGCCGCCGCCCACGCAAAGGGTGTCAAGGTGGCGGTCGACAACACTTTCACCACGCCGCGCGGCTTCCGGCCTTTTGACCACGGCGCCGACATCGTCATCCATTCGGTGACGAAGCTCTTGGCCGGCCATGCCGACGTGACCCTTGGTTATGTTGCCGCCCGCGATCCGGCCGACCGTGCCGCGATCCGCGAATTCGCCGTCACCACCGGCATGACCGGCAGCCCCTTCGATTGCTGGCAGGCCGAACGCGGGCTTTATTCCTTCCACCTGCGCTATGACCGGGCCGAGGAAAACGCCCGCGCGCTGGCCGACCATCTGGCCGGGTTGCCCGGTGTGCGTCGGGTGGTCTATCCGACCCATCCCTCCCATCCCGATCACAACCGGGCGCTGTCGCTGCTGGGCCAGCGGGGCGGGCACATGCTGTCGTTCGAGATCGAGGGCGGCCGTCCTGCCGCCAACGCCCTGACCCGCGCCATGCCCGGCGTCGCCTTCGCACCGACGCTGGGCGACATCGGTACCACCCTGTCGCATCCCGCCTCGTCTTCGCATCGCAACATCGCCGTTGCCGACCGGCTGGCGCAGGGCATCACCGAAGGCTTCTTCCGCATCTCGGTGGGGGTCGAGGATATCGGGCTCTTGCGCCACGATTTCTCGCAAGGGGTCGCCGCCTCGCAGGCGGTCAGATCCTGACCGGGGCCGGCCCTTCTGCAAGGACGATCAGGCCGAAGTCCAGCTGGCCGCAATGGCCGCGGACTTCGGCCACCACGGCGGCCGGATTGGGCAGCGGGCCGGCGACGGCGCGCAACCGGCCGCGGTAGCCGAAAACGGCGAGCCGGCCGGCGACGTCGAGGATGTCGAACCCCGGGTCGAGCAGCGGCGCCAGCACCAGATCGGGGCGAATCGCCGCCATCGCCGCAGCGGTCAGCGCGCTGAGCCGGGGCAGGTGGGCGATCCGCAGGGCGGCGTCGGGCTCCAGCACTCGCCGCAGGCCAGCGGGGCCGAGGATCAGCGCGCACGGCAAGGTTTCCGTAGCGTCAACCGGAGGATCTGGCGGTGCGGGCGGGGGAATGGTCGGGTCGTCGGGGTCGGGCAAGCGGGGCGCCTATGTTCTTGGGTCGGATCTCTTTGGCCTGTGGCAGGCCACGGGGCGCGCGCCGGGGCAATTTATGTGCCGGCTCGATCCTCGCAACCGCAAAATTCGCTGAAACAGACTTTTTCGGAAAAGCGACATAGGTTAACGCGGCAGGGGCCGAACCGGGGGCAGGCTGGCTGAACCGACATGCAGATACTTCTGACCGAAACCCTTCTGGATGCCATGCCGGCGGCCAGCCTGTGCGTGGGCGAGGATGACCGGATCATCCTGGCCAATGCCGCGGCGCGCCAGCTTTTCGGCCGGAACCTGGCGGGGCGCCTGGCCAGCGACTTCATTCGCCACCCGGATTTTCACGATGCGCTTGGCGCGGCGCTGGGGCCGGACGGCAAGGGACAGGCGCAGCTTCAGCTGGCGGCCGCCGGCGGCAAGGGTCTCTACGACGTTCACATCGCCCGCCAGGGCGACGGGGCGATGCGACTGGTGTTCTTCGTCGACCGCACCGAACTTGACCAGGCCGCCGCGATCCGCCGCGATTTCGTCGCCAACGTCAGCCACGAACTGCGGACGCCGCTGACGGCGCTGGTGGGCTTCATCGAGACGCTGCGCGGCGCGGCCCGCGACGATGCGGCGGCGCGCGACCGTTTCCTGACCATCATGGAACGCGAGGCCGGCCGCATGATCCGGCTGGTCAACGACCTTCTGTCGCTGAGCCGGGTCGAGGCCGAGGAGCACCGCCGGCCGCTCCAGACCGTCGAACTGAAGTCGCTGCTGCGCTCGGTGATGCTGACCGAACGCGATCAGGCGACGGCGGCGGGGGTCGAGATGACGCTTCAGGCCAGCGAGGCCGACGCGCTGGTCTTCGGCGACCCCGACCAGCTGATGCAGGTGTTCCTGAACCTGGCAGAGAACGCGATCAAATATGGCGCGGCCGGTGGCCGCATCCTGTTCCGTATCGAGCCGATCGAGCGCGAACCGAAGCTGCGCGGCCCGGCCATCGCCGTGACGGTCGAGGATTTCGGCGAAGGGATCGACCCCCTGCACCTGCCGCGCCTGACCGAGCGATTCTATCGCGTCGACAGCCACCGTTCGCGCGAAAAGGGCGGCACCGGCCTGGGGCTGGCAATCGTGAAACATATCGTCAACCGCCATCGCGGGCGGCTGAAGATCGAAAGCGAGCTGCAAAAAGGCTGCAAATTCACGGTCATGCTGCCCGCCGCGTGAACCATTCGTGACCGGCCGCCAACGGAAAGGCGGCCTTTGTCATCAAACAGTTACAGACCTGACACAAAACCATAGTGGCCACCGTCTAAAGCACGGTTCAAGGCCGCCGGGTGGCGGCTTCCACTGTGCAGGAGATGCCAATGATCAACCTGAAACTCACCGTGTCCGTCCTGGCGATCGCCGTCGCCGCATCGGCCGCCACCGCCGGCGACCAGATTCATGTCGCCGGGTCCTCGACCGTGCTGCCCTTCGCCACGATTGCGGCCGAGGCGTTCGGCGACAACGGTGACTTCAAGTCCCCGGTCGTCGAAGGCGGCGGCACCGGCGCCGGGCTGAAGAAGTTCTGCGAAGGCGCGGGCGAGGAAACCATCGACATCGCCACCGCCTCGCGCAAGATCAAGGACGAGGAACTGGCCACCTGCAAGACCAACGGCGTGACCGACATCATGCAGGTCCAGATCGGCTTTGACGGGATCGTCTTCGCCTCCGACATCAAGGGCGCCGACTTCGCGCTGACGCCGTCGGACGTCTACAAGGCGCTGGCCGCCGAGGTCGTGGTCGACGGCAAGCTGGTGCCGAACACCGCCGCCAAATGGTCGGACGTCAACCCGGCGCTGCCGGCGCAGGATATCATCGCGTTCGTTCCGGGCACCAAGCACGGCACCCGCGAAGTGTTCGAGACCAAGGTGCTGGAGGCCGGCTGCAAGGACACCAAGGCCGAAGATGCGATCAAGGCCCTGAAGGGCGATGACAAGGCCGCGGTCGCCAAGGCCTGCACTGCCATGCGCACCGACGGCAAGGCAGTGGACATCGACGGCGACTACACCGAAACGCTCGCCCGCATCGCGTCGGAACCGAACGGCGTCGGCGTCTTTGGCCTGTCGTTCTACGAAAACAACACCGACAAGCTGAAGGTGGCGACGGTTTCGGGCGTCACGCCTTCGGTCGAGACCATCGCCGACGGCACCTACCCGGTGTCGCGCCCGCTGTTCATCTACGTCAAGAAGGCCCATATCGGCACGGTTCCCGGCCTGAAGGAATTCGCCGCCTTCTTCGTCTCGGACGAGATGGCCGGCCCGGATGGCAAGATGGCCGAGTACGGCCTGGTGACCGACCCGAAGCTGGCCGACCAGCAGAAGGCCGTCGAAGACGAAACGACGCTGCAATAACCGGACCTGCCGGCGCGGGGAGCAGCCCCTGCGCCGATCTCTCGAACCCTGAAAGGCGCGCATGACCCTGCCTCTTGTTCTCGGCCTGTTTGCGGTGGTGACGCTCGCCTCCTATCTGTTCGGCCGTGCCCGGGCGGTGATGGTCGCCGGGGGCGACGTGCGGCACCTGCATTCGCTGCCGGCCCACCACGGCCTGAATGTGATGCTGGCCTTTGCGCTGCCCGCCGGGGTGGCGCTGGTCGGCTGGCTTCTGGCGCGCGGCGGTGCGGCACCGGGCCTGCCGGCCCTGGCTGCGATCCTCGGGGTCGGTTTCGTCTCGGCGGCCGGCGTCTGGGCGCAAATGCGCCGCGAAAGCCGCGCCCGCAACGAGATCGAGGCGGTGATGAAGGGCCTGCTGGTCCTCTGTTCGGTCATCGCCATCGCCACGACCATCGGCATCATCCTGTCGCTGCTGTTCGAGACGATGAACTTCTTCCGGCAATATTCCTTCGTGAAATTCTTCTTCGGCACCAAATGGGCGCCGGATTTCCGCGGCAATTCCGACCTCGGCTTCCTGCCATTGATCTGGGGCACGCTCTATGTATCGGCCATCGCGCTGGCGGTGGCGGTGCCCGTCGGGCTGTTCGCCGCGATCTACATGTCGGAATATGCCTCGCCCCGGTTCCGCGCCTTCGCCAAGCCGGCGATCGAGATGCTGGCCGGCATCCCGACCATCGTCTACGGCCTTTTCGCGCTCATCACCGTTGGGCCGATGCTGCGTGACTGGCTGGCCGCGCCGCTGGGCCTGGGCACCAGCGGGGCGTCGGTGGCGACCGCGGGGCTGGTGATGGGGGTGATGATCATCCCCTTCGTCTCGTCCCTGTCCGACGACATCATCAACGCCGTGCCCCAGTCCTTGCGCGACGGATCGCTGGGCCTGGGTGCCACGCAATCGGAAACCATCCGCCAGGTGGTCCTGCCCGCAGCACTTCCGGGGATTGTCGGCGCCGTCCTTCTGGCCGCCTCGCGCGCCATCGGCGAGACGATGATCGTCGTCCTGGGGGCCGGGGCGGCGGCGAAGCTCAGCCTCAACCCGTTCGAGGCGATGACCACCATGACCGTGAAGATCGTCAGCCAACTGACTGGCGACACGGACTTTTCCGCGCCCGAAACGCTGGTCGCCTTCGCGCTGGGGCTGACCTTGTTCATGCTGACGCTGGGGCTCAACATCATCGCGCTGATCATCGTGCGCAAATACCGCGAGCAATACGAATGACCGCCCAGACCGCTTCGTCCCTGCTTGTCCCCGACGCCCGCACCCAGGCGCGCAACCGCGCCGAGGCCCGTTTCCGCCTGTATGGCCTCATGGCGGTGTCGGCGGCGATCCTGATGCTGGCGCTGTTGCTGGTGTCGATCCTGTCGAACGGCCTGTCGGCATTCCGTCAGACCTATGTGTCGATCCCGGTGACGCTGGACGCGGCGCTTCTCGACAAGGACGGCAAGCGCGACCCCGCGGCGCTGAAGAAGGTCACGGCCACCGCCTATGGCAAGCTTGCCGCCCAAAGCCTGCAGGCGGCGCTGGACGCTAAGGGCATCACGGCCGAGGGGTTGAAGCCCAAGGACGTCGCGGCGATCCTGTCCGAGGATGCGGGGGCGAGCCTGCGCAACCGGGTGCTGGCCGATCCGGGCCTGATCGGCCAGACGATAGATGTCGACCTTCTGGCCGCCGGGCGCATGGACGGCTTCCTGAAGGGCCGCGTCACCGAGGAAAGCGCGGCCAAGGACAGCAAGATCAAGCCCGGCCAGCTTCAACTGGTCAGCGCGATGAAAAGCGCGGGCCTGATCGGGCTGCGCTTCAATCCTGCCTTCCTGACCGCGCCCGACGCCTCGGAGAAACGGCCCGAGGCGGCGGGGCTGGGCGTGGCGACCCTGGGCTCGCTCTACATGATGGTGGTGGTCCTGGCCCTGTCCCTGCCGATCGGCGTGGGCGCGGCGGTCTATCTTGAGGAATTCGCGCCGAAGAACCGCTTCACCGACCTGATCGAGGTCAACATCTCGAACCTTGCCGCGGTGCCGTCCATCGTGTTCGGCATTCTCGGGCTTGCCGCCTTCATCAACTTCGCCCACCTGCCGCGCTCGGCGCCGCTGGTCGGCGGGCTGGTCCTGACGCTGATGACCCTGCCGCGCATCATCATTCCGGCCCGCGCCGCGCTGAAGGCGGTGCCGCCCTCGATCCGCGATGCCGCGCTGGGGATCGGCGCGTCGAAGATGCAGTCGGTCTTTCACCATGTCCTGCCGCTGGCCGCGCCCGGCATCCTGACCGGCATGATCATCGGTCTGGCGCAGGCGCTTGGCGAAACCGCGCCGCTGCTCCTGATCGGCATGGTGGCGTTCGTGCGCGATTTCCCCGGCCTGCCGCCCGCGGGCTTCGTCGATCCCGCCACCGCGCTGCCGGTGCAGATCTACAACTGGACCCAGCGCGCCGATCCGGCCTTCGTCGAACGGGCCTCGGGGGCGATCATCGTGCTGCTGGTGTTCCTGATGATCATGAATGCCGCCGCGATCCTTCTGCGTCGCCGGTTTGAACGGCGCTGGTAACAGGAGAGCGGTCCGATGAACGACATGCGACTGACGGAGAGAGACTTGAAAAACCAGACCGCCCGCATGACCGCCCGCAAGGTGCAGGTCTACTACGGCCAGAACCATGCGCTGAAGGACGTCGATGTCGACATTCTCGACAAGACGGTGACGGCCTTCATCGGCCCTTCGGGCTGCGGCAAGTCGACCTTTCTGCGTTGTCTGAACCGGATGAACGACACCATCGCTACCTGCCGGGTCGAAGGGCAGATCGCGCTGGAAGGCGAGGATATCTACGACCGCCGCGTCGACCCGGTGCAGTTGCGCGCCAAGGTCGGCATGGTGTTCCAGAAGCCGAACCCCTTTCCGAAGTCGATCTTCGACAACGTGGCCTACGGCCCGCGCATCCACGGCCTGACGCGCAGCCGTGCCGAACTGAACGAGGTGGTGGAAAAGTCGCTGCGCCGCGCCGCCCTGTGGAACGAGGTCAAGGACCGCCTGCACGCGCCGGGCACCGGGCTTTCCGGCGGCCAGCAGCAGCGCCTGTGCATCGCCCGCGCGGTGGCGACCGAACCCGAGGTTCTGCTGATGGACGAACCCTGTTCGGCGCTCGACCCCATCGCCACCGCGCAGGTCGAGGAACTGATCGACGAACTGCGCGAGAACTTTTCGGTGGTGATCGTCACCCATTCGATGCAGCAGGCCGCCCGCGTCAGCCAAAAGACCGCTTTCTTCCATCTGGGGCATCTGGTGGAATATGGCGACACGGCGCAGATCTTCACCAACCCCCACGATCCGCGCACGGAAAGCTACATCACCGGCCGGATCGGCTGACGGAGAACGACATGGCAGAGCAGCACATCGCCCGCGCATTCGACCGCGACCTGGAGGCCATCCAGGCCCTGGTCATGAAGATGGGCGGCATGGTGGAAACCGCGATCCACGACGCCGCGCAGGCGCTGGAAAGCCGCAACGAGGAACTGGCCGAGCAGGTGCGCCTGAACGACAAGGCCATCGACGCGCTGGAACTGAAGATCAACGAGGAAGCGGCGCGGCTGATCGCGCTGCGGGCGCCGACCGCCTCGGACCTGCGGATGGTCCTGTCGGTGATGAAGATCGCCTCGTCGCTGGAACGGGTGGGCGACTATGCCAAGAACATGGCCAAGCGCGCCCAGGCGCTCAGTCAGCTCGGGCCGTCGCCGATCATTGCCGGGGCGGGGGCCTCGCTCCGGCGGATGGCGCGCGAAGTCACCGAACTGCTGTCGGACGCGCTCGATGCCTATGCCGGGCGTCATCTCGACCTGGCCCAGGACGTGCGCAGCCGCGACCGCGACATCGACCAGATGTACAATGCGCTCTTCCGCGAATTCCTGACCCACATGATGGAAGACCCGCGCAACATCACACCCTGCCTGCATCTGCATTTCATCGCCAAGAACACCGAACGGATGGGCGACCATGCCACCGCCATCGCCGAGCAGGTGGTCTATCTCATCACCGGCGAACTGCCTGACGACCCGCGGCCCAAGGCGGAAAGCGTTGCCGACCTTGGCAAGGCGACGGGGACCTGACGATGAACCAGTCTGCCCCCTCGGTCCTGGTCGTCGAGGACGAACCGGCGCAGCGCGAGGTCCTGGCCTACAACCTCGAGGCGCAGGGGTTCGTGGTGCGTCAGGCCGACAACGGCGAAGAGGCGCTGCTGATGGTCGCCGAGGAAGCGCCGGACCTGATCGTGCTGGACTGGATGCTGCCGAACGTCTCGGGCATCGAAGTCTGCCGGCGGCTGAAATCGCGTTCCGAGACCCGGGCCCTGCCGATCATCATGCTGTCGGCGCGCTCCGAAGAGGTCGACCTGGTCCGCGGGCTGGAAACCGGCGCCGACGACTACATGGTCAAGCCCTATTCGGTGGCCGAACTGGTCGCCCGGGTGCGCACCCAGCTGCGCCGCACCCGGCCCGCGAGCCAGGGCGAAATCCTCGAGTTTGCCGACATCACCCTTGACCCGACCACCCACAAGGTCGAGCGCGGCGGCAATCCGGTCAAACTCGGCCCGACCGAGTTCCGGCTGCTGGCGACCTTCCTGGAAAAGCCCGGCCGGGTCTGGAGCCGCGAGCTGCTGCTCGACCGGGTCTGGGGGCGCGACATCTATGTCGACACCCGCACCGTCGATGTCCATGTCGGACGGCTGCGCAAGGCGCTCTGTGCGCATGGCGGCAAGGACCCCCTGCGTACGGTGCGCGGCGCGGGCTACGCTTTGGGCTGACGGGCAGCAATTTTCGTTAGCGGTAACGATTTCGCGCGTCCGGCGCCCCGAATCGGGTTGCCCGGCTTGACCCCCGGCCATTTCTGCGCAAGTCAGGGGTGAGTGGTTCTTGAATGGTGGCGCGCAAGATGGCGAAAGATCGGGGTTCCCTGGCGACGCGGGCCGAGCTCAGGGCCGATGTGCTGCGGCACCTGACCTACACGCTGGGCAAGGACCCCGACCATGCCGCCGCCTACGACTGGCGCATGGCGCTGTCCTACACCCTGCGCGACCGGATCGTCGGCCCCTGGTTCGCCGCCACCCGCCAGACCTGGGCGGATGACCGCAAGCGGGTCTACTACCTGTCGATGGAGTTCCTGATCGGCCGCATCCTGACCGACGCGGCGGTCAACCTGGGCCTGCACGAAGCGCTGGAGGATGTGGCGCGCGAACTGGGGTTCGATCTGGCGGCGATCGCCGGCAACGAACCTGACGCGGCGCTTGGCAACGGCGGGCTGGGCCGGCTGGCCGCCTGCTATCTGGAAAGCATGTCGACGCTGGGCTGCCCGGCCTACGGCTATGGCATCCGCTACGAGAATGGCCTGTTCCGCCAACGGTTCGAGGGCGGCCAGCAGGTCGAGGCCGCCGAAGACTGGCTGAGCATGCCCAACCCCTGGGAATTCGAACGCCCCGAGGCAGCCTATACCGTCGGCTTCCGCGGCCAGGTCGAAACCCGCGACGGGCGCCCGGTCTGGACGCCGGCCGAAACCGTCATCGCCTCGGGCCATGACATGCCGGTGATCGGCTGGCAGGGCCGCTGGGCCAACACGCTCAGGCTGTGGGGGGCGAAGTCGACGACCCAGTTCGACCTGGAACGCTTCAACCGCGGCGACTATGCGGCGGCGGCCGAACCCGAGGCGCTGGCCCGCACGCTCAGCCGCGTCCTCTACCCCGACGACACCACCCAGGCCGGCAAGGAACTGCGGCTGAAGCAGGAATATTTCCTGACCTCGGCGGCGCTGCAGGACATCCTGCGCCGCTTCCGCGACCGCCACACCGACCTGCGGACCCTGCCGGCCCAGGTGGCGATCCAGATGAACGACACCCACCCGGCCATCGCCGGGCCGGAACTGATCCGCCTGATGACCGACGAGGCCGGCCTGACGTTCGAGGAGGCGGCCCCGGCGGCGCTGGCGGTCCTGGGCTATACCAACCACACGCTGCTGCCCGAGGCGCTGGAGCGCTGGTCGACCTGGACGATGGGCTCGGTCCTGCCGCGCCACATGCAGATCATCGAACGGATCGACGACTGGCACCGCAGCCAGAATCCCTCGCGGCCAGCCGGATCGGGCATCGTGCGCGGCAACGAAGTCCACATGGGCGAACTCGCGTTCATCATGTCGCACCGGGTCAACGGTGTCTCGGCACTCCATACCGAACTGGTGCGCAAGAACCTGTTCCCCGACCTGAACGCGCTGCATCCCGACCGGATCGTCAACGAAACCAACGGCATCACGCCCCGTCGCTGGCTGAAGCTTGCGAACCCCGGCCTGTCGGGCCTGATCACCCGCACCATCGGCGAGGGGTGGGAGGCCGATCTCGACCGGCTTCACGGGCTCGAGGCACAGGTGGACAACGCGGCGTTCCTCGCCGACTTCCACGCCGCCAAGCGCGCCAACAAGGCGCAGGTGGCAAACTGGCTGAAGGAAACCTGTGGCGTTGCCGTCGACCCCGACGCGATCTTCGACATGCAGGTCAAGCGCATTCATGAATACAAGCGCCAGCTTCTGAACCTGTTCCACACCATCGCGATCTGGCACCGCATCCGCGAAAACCCCGATGGCGATTTCGTGCCAAGGGTCAAGATATTTGCCGGAAAGTCGGCGCCCGGCTATGCGGTTGCCAAGGAAATCATTCATCTTGTCAATGATGTGGCCGCCGTCGTTAATGCTGATCCGCTGATGCGTGGCCGCCTAGCGGTGGCCTATCCCGCCAACTACAACGTCTCGATGGCCGAACGGCTGATCCCGGCGGCGGACCTGTCGGAACAGATCTCGACGGCGGGCATGGAAGCCTCGGGCACCGGCAACATGAAGTTCGCGCTGAACGGCGCCCTGACCATCGGCACGCTGGACGGCGCGAACGTGGAAATCCGCGAGCGGGTCGGGGCCGAGAACTTCTTCCTGTTTGGCCTGACCGCCGACGAGGTGCAGGCCCGCCGCGCCGAGCCCGGCCAGGCCCGCCGCGCCATCGAGGCCAGCCAGATGCTGCGCGACATCCTGCAGATGATCGCCGAAGGCCGGTTCAGCCCCGGCCAGCCCGGCCGCTATCTGGGTCTGGTCGACCGCACCTGGAACAGCGACTACTTCCTGATCGCCGCCGACTTCGCCGCCTATGACGCCGCGCAGGAACAGGTGGCGCAGGCCTGGCGCGATCCGGGGCGCTGGTCGCGGATGGCGGCGTTGAACTGCGCGCGGATGGGCTTTTTCTCGTCCGACCGGGCGATCCATGGCTACATGAAGGACATCTGGAACGTGGAGTCGGCGCTGCAGGAGGCGTGAATGCGCAAGGGAGGGTCGGTCATGGCAGGCATCGACGGGGCCACCGCCCGCGCGCTGGCCGAGGCCCGACATGGCGATCCCTTCGCGCATCTGGGCCGCCATGGCCGCCAGGTGCGGGCGCTGGCTCCCGGCGCGACGGCGGTCTGGGCCGAAGCCGGGGGCAAGCGCCATGCGCTGGCCGCCCATGCCGAGGTGCCCGAGCTTTTCGAGGGCGCGGTTCCGGCCGGACCCTACCGGCTTCGGGCCGAAAACGACGAAGGCCACGGCTGGGACTGGGACGACCCCTATCGGTTCGGTCCGGTTCTGGGTGAGATTGACGAATATCTGCTGGGCGAGGGCCGCCACCAGCGGCTGTGGCAGGCGCTTGGCGCCCATCCGGCCCAACACGAAGGGGCCGAAGGCACGCATTTCGCCGTCTGGGCGCCGAATGCGCTGCGGGTCTCGGTGGTGGGCGATTTCAACCTGTGGGACGGGCGGCGGGCGATGATGCGCCGGCGCGGCGCGACCGGGGTTTGGGAGATCTTCCTGCCCGAGGTCGGCGAGGGCGCGGTCTACAAGTACGAAATTCTCACGGCGGCGGGCGTCATGCCGCTCAAGGCCGATCCGGTCGGCTTTGGCGGCGAACATCCTCCGGCCACCGGCTCGGTGGTCCGACAGCTTGGCCGCCATGCGTGGCAGGACCGGGACTGGATGGCGGGCCGGGCGGCGCGCCATGCGACCGACGCGCCGATCTCGATCTACGAAGTGCATCTGGGGAGTTGGCAGCGCGGCCCGAACGGCGAACGGCTGGGCTACCGCGAACTGGTGGCGCGGCTGGTTCCCTATGCGCGCGACATGGGCTTCACCCATCTGGAACTGTTGCCGGTCAGCGAATTTCCCTTCGACGGCTCGTGGGGCTATCAGCCGATCGGGCTTTATGCGCCGACCTGCCGTTTTGGCACGCCCGAGGATTTCGCGTATTTCGTCGACCAGGCCCATCAGGCCGGGCTGGGGGTGATCCTCGACTGGGTGCCCGGCCATTTCCCGACCGACCAGCACGGGCTGGGTCGTTTTGACGGCACCGCGCTTTACGAACATGCGGACCCGAAGGAAGGCTTCCATCAGGACTGGAACACGCTGATCTACAACTACGGCCGGGCCGAGGTGATGAACTATCTCGTCGCCAACGCGCTGTACTGGCTGGAGGAATTCCACCTGGACGGGCTGCGCGTCGATGCGGTGGCCTCGATGCTCTACCGCGACTATTCGCGCGGCGAGGGCCAGTGGGTTCCGAACCGCGACGGCGGACGCGAAAATTACGAGGCGATCCGGTTCCTGCAGGAGATGAACCGCCTGACCTATGGCCACATGCCCGGCATCCTGACCGTGGCCGAGGAATCGACCGCCTTTCCCGGCGTGTCGCGGCCGGCCAGCACCGGCGGGCTGGGGTTCGGCTACAAGTGGAACATGGGCTGGATGAACGACACGCTCGGCTACATGGCCAAGGAGCCGATCCACCGGCGCTGGCACCACAACCAGATGACCTTTGCCCTGACTTACGCTTACAGCGAAAACTTCATCCTGCCGATCAGCCACGACGAGGTGGTGCACGGCAAGGGCTCGATGATCGGCAAGATGCCGGGCGAGGGAGCCGAGAAGTTCGCCAACCTGCGCGCCTTCTACGCCTTCATGTGGACTCATCCCGGCAAGAAGCTGTTGTTCATGGGCCAGGAATGGGCGCAGGGGCGCGAATGGAACCATGACGCGGCGCTGGACTGGCACCAGCTGGACCTGGCCGAACATCGCGGGGTTCAGGCGGTGGTCCGCGACTTGAACAGACTCTACCAGTCCGAACCGGCACTTCATGCCGGCGACACGCGCGCCGACGGGTTCTTCTGGCTGGATGCCGACGATGCCGACCGGTCGATCTATGCCTTCGTCCGCCGGGCCGAAAGGGCGTCGACCCTTGCGGTGGTGGCCAACATGACGCCCGTCGCGCGCGAGGATTACCGGCTGGGCCTGCCGTTCGAGGGCGAATGGGACGAAGTGCTGAACACCGACGCGACCGCCTATGGCGGCGGGGGTGGCGGCAACTTCGGCCGGATCGTCGCGCCGCCCGAACCCGCGCAGGGCCAGGGCAATTCGGCCCGCATCTATCTGCCACCGTTGTCGGTTCTGATTTTCAGGAAAGCCTAGGGAGGAATGCCATGCTGCCCAGACCCAA
This sequence comes from Paracoccaceae bacterium, assembly GCA_046348855.1. GTDB lineage: Bacteria > Pseudomonadota > Alphaproteobacteria > Rhodobacterales > Rhodobacteraceae > TMP-24. Next base: position 16,210 of record JAXMDK010000031.1, read on the forward strand.
TGCCCGACTGTCCTCGCAGGCCATGGCCTTCGTGCTGGCAGGCGGGCGCGGCTCGCGCCTGAAGGAGTTGACCGACCGGCGTGCCAAGCCCGCCGTCTATTTCGGCGGCAAGACCCGGATCATCGACTTTGCCCTGTCGAACGCGCTGAACTCGGGCATCCGCAAGATGGCGATCGCCACCCAGTACAAGGCCCATTCGCTGATCCGCCACATGCAGCGCGGCTGGGGCTTCTTTCGCGCCGAACGCAACGAATACCTGGACATCCTGCCCGCCAGCCAGCGGGTGTCCGAGACGCAATGGTATCTGGGAACCGCCGATGCGGTGACGCAAAACATAGATATCGTCGATAGTTACGGGGTGAAGTACATCGTCGTCCTGGCCGGCGACCACATCTACAAGATGGACTACGAAATCATGCTGGCCGCCCATGTCGACAGCGGCGCCGACGTGACCATCGGTTGCCTGACCGTGCCGCGCAAGGAAGCATCGGCCTTCGGGGTGATGGATGTCGATGCGTCCGGCCGGATAACCGAATTTCTGGAAAAGCCGAAAAACCCGCCGGGAATGCCGGGCGACCCCGATCACACGCTGGCGTCGATGGGCATCTACGTCTTTGACTGGGCGTTCCTGCGCGACCTGCTGGTCCGCGATGCCGAGGACGACAATTCCAGCCACGACTTCGGCAGCGACCTGATCCCGCAGATCGTCAAGAACGGCAAGGCGATGGCGCATCGGTTCGCCGAAAGCTGCGTCACCAGCGGGTTGGAGGAGGAGCCCTACTGGCGCGACGTCGGCACCATCGACGCCTTCTGGCAGGCCAACATCGACCTGACCGACTTCGTGCCGAAGCTCGACATCTACGATCAGTCCTGGCCGATCTGGACCTATGCCGAAATCGTGCCCCCGGCCAAGTTCATCCATGACGAGGCGGGCCGGCGCGGTTCGGCCGTGTCCTCGCTTGTGTCGGGCGACTGCATCGTATCGGGATCAGAAGTCAGGAATTCCCTGTTGTTCACAGGTGTTAGGGCGCATTCCTATTCTTCTCTGGAATATGCGGTCGTGCTGCCTTATGCGGTGGTGAACCGTAAGGCGCAGCTGAAGAACTGTGTGATCGACCGTGGCGTCATCATCCCGGAGGGGCTGGTGGTCGGCGCCGATCCCGAGGAAGATGAACGCTGGTTCCGGCGCACCGACGCCGGGGTGGTGCTGATCACGCAGGACATGCTGGACCGGCGGGCGGCGACGCTGGGCTAGGGTGCGCCGCGAAACACGGGTGAACGAAACGGAGGAGGGACGGGCGATGACCGCTGCGGCAATCAGGGGACGGGTTCTGTCGGTGGCCTCCGAGGCGGTGCCGCTGGTCAAGACCGGCGGGCTGGCGGACGTCGCCGGGGCGCTGCCGGGCGCGCTTGCGGCGCAAGGCTGGCAGGTGCGGACCTTGCTGCCGGCCTACCGGGGGCTGGTGGCGCAGTTGGGGCAGGCGACCGAGGTCTGGCGGTCGGCCGATCTGTTCGGCGGTCCGGCGCGGGTCCTGGCGGGCACGGTCGACGGCGACGCGGTGCTGCTCGTGGACGCGCCCCATCTCTATGACCGGGCCGGCGGCCCCTATGCCGCCGACGGGCGCGACCATCCTGACAATCCCGAACGCTTTGCCGCGCTGAGTTGGGTGGCGGCCGAACTGGCGCGGGGCGAGGGGCAGGACGGCTGGCACGCGGATGTGCTGCATGCGCACGACTGGCAGGGGGGGCTGGCGCCAACCTACCTGCGGATGGCCGAGGCCAATGTGCGATCGGTCCTGACCGTCCACAACATCGCTTTCCAGGGGATCGTGCCGCCCAACCGGCTGGCGGCCCTGCGGCTGCGGCCCGACGACTATCATCAAGGCTATCTGGAATATTGGGGAAATATCAGCACATTGAAGGCCGGTCTTATCGCGGCCGACGCCATCACCACCGTCAGTCCGACCTATGCCGACGAAATCATGCGCCCGGAGTTCGGCATGGGGCTGGAAGGGGTGATCGCCTTCCGCGCACGGGCGGTGCAGGGCATCCTCAACGGGGTCGACGGCACGATCTGGGACCCCGAGCATGACCCCGCCATCAAGGCCTTTTCCGCCGCCCGCCCGGCGGCCAAGGCCGAAAACCGTGCGCGCCTGATCGCCGAGTTCGGCCTGGCCGACATTGCCGGGCCCCTGGCGGTGATCGTCAGCCGCATGACCCACCAGAAAGGCATCGACCTGCTGGCCGACGCCATCCCCTCGTTCGTGGCGCAGGGCGGCGGGCTGGCGGTCCTCGGCAGCGGCGATCCCTGGCTCGAGGAGATGATGCACGGGCTGGCGGCGCGGCTGCCGGGCAAGGTCGCCGTCAGGATCGGCTATGACGAGATGCTGTCGCACCGGATGTTCGCCGGGGCCGACGCGGTTCTGGTGCCGTCGCGGTTCGAGCCGTGCGGCCTGACCCAGATGTACGGGCTGCGCTATGGCGCGGTGCCGGTGGTGGCGGCGACCGGCGGGCTGAACGACACCGTCATTCCCGCCAGCCCTGCCGCGCTGGCGGCCGGCGCCGCGACCGGCATCGCCTTCCATCCGGTCGACGCGCTGTCGCTGTCGCAGGCGCTGCGGCGGCTGGTCCAGCTTTATGCCGACCGTCCGGCCTGGACGGCGTTGCAGAAGCGGGCGATGAAGGCCGATCTCGGCTGGGCGGTGGCGGCCAGCGCCTATTCGCGGCTCTACGACAGTCTTCTGGCGCGATGAAGCCCATACTCGAGGCCGGAACCGGCGACCGGCTGGGGGCGATCCCCGGCGAGTATGGCGTCAACTTCGCGGTCTTTTCGGCCAACGCGACCGCCATCGACCTGTGCCTGTTCGATGGCGTCGGGGCCGAGACGCGCCTGCCCCTGACCGCGCGCACCGGCGATGTCTGGCACGGGTTCGCACCGGGCGTCGGCGCCGGGCAGGCCTACGGCTATCGCGCCTATGGCCCCTGGGCGCCGGACGAGGGGCACCTGTTCAACCCGGCCAAGCTGCTGATCGACCCCTATGCCCGCGCCGTCGACCGGCGGATCGTCTGGCACCCGGCGATGACCGGCAGCCACGGCGGCGTACCCGACCGGACCGACAGCGCGCCCTATGTGGCCAAATCGCTCGTGGTCGCCGATACAGCCGCCGCCGTCCCGCCGCCCGGCCCGCCGGACCTGATCTGGGAGGCTCACGCCAAGGGCCTGACCCGGCTGATGCCGGACCTGCCCGACGACCTTCGCGGCACCTGGGGCGCGCTCCTGCACCCGCCGCTGATCGCCCACATGAAGCGGATCGGCGTCACCCATCTGGAGCTTCTGCCGATCGCCGCCTTCATCGACGACCGCCATGTGCGGGTCAGGGGCCTGTCGAACTACTGGGGCTATCAGCCTGTCGCCCCCTTCGCGGCCGAGCCGCGCTATCAGGGCACGGGGCCAGGGATTGGCGCGGTGATCCGTGGCCTGGCCGAGCAGGGGATCGGGGTGATCCTCGACGTGGTGTTCAATCATACGGGGGAGGGCGATGCCGCCGGGCCGACCCTGTCGTTCCGCGGGCTCGACAACAAAAGCTACTATCGCCTGCATCCCGGCGGCAGCAACGTCAACGACGCCGGCACCGGCAATACGCTGAACCTAGCGCATCCGATGGTGCTGCGGCTGGTGCTCGACGCGCTGCGCCACTGGGCCGGGCTTGGCGTCGCCGGCTTCCGCTTTGACCTCGCCGTGACCTTGCTGCGCGACGGGTCGCAGTTTCTTGACATGCTGCTCGCCGATCCGCTGCTGGGCCGGCTGATCCTGATCGCCGAACCCTGGGACGTCGGGCCGGACGGCTATCGGCTGGGCCGCTTTCCGCCGCCGTTCCTCGAATGGAACGACAGGTTTCGCGACGACGTGCGGCGGTTCTGGCGCGGCGACGGGCGGGCGGGCGACCTAGCCCGCCGGCTGGCCGGTTCGGCGGAACTCTTCGACCGGCCGGGACGGTCGGCCGCCAGTTCGGTCAACTATCTGGCCGCCCACGACGGTTTCACCCTGCGCGACCTCGTGTCCTATGCCGGCCGTCACAACCTGGCCAACGGCGAGGGCAACCGCGACGGCCACGCGGACAATTGTTCGGACAATTTCGGCACCGAAGGCCCGACTGCCGATCCGGCGATCTGCGCGGCCCGGGCGGCGCGGGTGCAGGCGATGCTGGCGACGCTGTTCGTCGCCCAGGGCACGCCCATGCTGCTGGCCGGGGACGAAGGCGGCCGCACCCAGGGCGGCAACAACAACGCCTATGCCCAGGACAATGAAACCGGCTGGCTCGACTGGGGGGCGGCGGACGGCGAACTGACCGAGTTCGTCGCCCGGCTTTCGGACTTGCGCCGCCGCTATCCGGTCTTGCGCCAGCCGCGGTTCCTGCATGGCGACCGGGCCTCGGACGGGACGCGCGATCTGGTCTGGCGGCTCGCCTCGGGGCAGGAGCCGCGCCCGCAGGACTGGGACGCGCCGGGGCTGGCGCTGATTGGCATGGAACTGCGCGCGGCGGGCGCGGCGGAGGGCGGCGCGCTCTATGCCGTCTTCAACAACGGGCCGGAGAGTGACATTCTGCTGCCGGACGGCGACTGGTGGTGGGAACTCGACAGCGCCGATCCCGCCCGGATTCAATGCGGCGTGGCCGGCAGGTTGCGGGTGGCGGCCGGATCGGTGCAGATATTCACGATGGCCGGATAGTCCGGCAGCAAGAGGTAAGCCATGCAACTCCTGACCGTCGACACCCAGCCCATCGCCGGCCAAAAGCCCGGGACATCGGGCCTACGCAAGAAGACATCCGTTTTCATGTCAAGGCATTACCTTGAAAACTTCATCCAGTCGACTTTTGACGCCATCGGCGGCGTCGACGGGAAAAGCCTGGTCCTGGGTGGCGACGGGCGCTATTTCAACGACCGCGCCGCGCAGGTGATCCTGCGGATGGCCGCCGCCAACGGAGCCAGCCGGGTGATCATCGGGCAGGGGGCGATCCTGTCGACCCCGGCGGCGTCGCACCTGATCCGGCTGAACCGGACCGACGGGGGCATCATCCTGTCGGCCAGCCACAACCCCGGCGGACGCGACGCCGACTTCGGGGTGAAGTTCAATATGCCCAACGGCGGTCCGGCGCCCGAGGCGGTGACCGAGGCGATCTTTGCCCGTTCCGGCGCGCTGACCAGCTATCGCATTCTCGAGGCGGGCGATCTGGACCTTATGAAGATCGGCCGGCAAATGCTTGGAAAGATGGAGGTCGTCGTCGTCGATCCGGTGGCGGATTATGCGGCACTGATGGAAAGGCTCTTCGACTTCGCCAAGATGCGGGCGCTGTTCGCCGGTGGCTTCCGCATGCGGTTCGACGCCATGTGCGCGGTGACCGGACCTTATGCTTCTGAAATTCTGGAAAACCGGCTGGGCGCACCGCGCGGAACGGTGGTGCATGGCGCGCCACTGCCGGATTTCGGTGGCATGCACCCCGATCCGAACCCGACCTGGGCGCACGAGCTGATGGCCGAGATGATGGGGGCAGACGCGCCCGACTTCGGGGCGGCGTCGGACGGCGACGGCGACCGCAACATGGTGGTCGGG
>JAXMDK010000032.1:0-21746 GCA_046348855.1 Paracoccaceae bacterium
CGGGCACGGGCTGGTGGCGCTGCTGGATGCGGTCCTGTGCCTGCTGCCGCTGGACCGCGACGTCACCGACCCCGTCTTGCGCACCGGCTGGCGGAACGATCCCGCGCTGGTCACGCCTCTGCACCTGGAGATCGAGGCGGTGGTCGGCCGCCGCGCGCCGGGGCGGGGGGTGCGACCGCTGGCGGGGGCCGCCTTCTACGAAAGGGTGCGCACCTGTCATGTTGTCGTTGCCTCCTCCGAGCCGCAGCTTTATGCCAACGTGATCCTGCGCAAGGGAACCATCGCGCCCCCAGAGCCGGACGTCATCTCGCGCCAGGGCTGAGCCATGAACGACGAACTGTTCGAACGATCCAATGCCGAGGCCGCTGCCGTGCGCGGCACCAACCAGACCGGCATGCGGGTGCAGAACGAACGGCTGGTCCTGTCGCTGGTGCGCCAGAATGGATCGCTGGCGAAATCCGACCTGGCGCGGATGACGGGGCTGTCGGCGCAGACCGTTTCGGTCATCATGCGGGCGCTGGAAGGCGAGGGGCTTTTGCTGCGCGGCGAGCCGGTGCGCGGCAAGATCGGCCAGCCCTCGGTGCCGATGCGGCTGAACCCCGATGGCGTCTATTTTCTGGGGCTGAAGATCGGGCGGCGGTCTGCCGACCTGACGCTGATCGACTTCCTGGGCCAGGTGCGCGCCTCGGAACGCCATATCTACCGCTATCCGACCGTGGCGGGGCTGGTCGCGTTCGTCACCGACGCCTATGCCAGGGTCATGGCCACGCTGCCACCCGACAGCCGGGGCCGGCTCGCCAGCCTGGGCGTCGCCATGCCGTTTCGGATGTGGGAATGGGTGCAGGCCATCGGCGCGCCGACCGCGGCGATGGAGGAATGGCGCGACAGCGACCTGCAGGCGGCGCTCGAGGGCCTGATCGGCGTTCCGGTCCTGATCCAGAACGACGCCAGTTCGGCCTGCGGGGCCGAGCTGTTCTTCGGCAAGGGCGACCGGCCGAAGAACTTTCTCTACTTCTATTTCGGCACCTTCATCGGCGGCGGGCTGGTGATGGGGGGGCAGCTGTTCCTGGGCGCCACCGGCAACGCTGCCGGGGTCGGCTCGATGCCGGTTCCCGGCCCGGCCGGAGAATTGCGCAGCCTGATCGCCACCGCCTCGCTGCAGACCCTGGCCGACGCGATGGCGGCCGAGGGCGAAAACCCCGACCACATCTGGCAGCAGGCCGAGGAATGGCACGTCAGCCCGGCGGTGCTCGACCGCTGGCTGGACGAGGCGGCGACCGGCCTCGCCTGGGCCAGCCTGTCGGCGGCGGCGCTTCTGGAGCTGGACGCGGTGATGATCGACGGCTGGATGCCGGCCGCGGTGCGTGCGGCCATGGTGGCGCGGGTCGCGGCGGCGCTGGAGCGGCTGGACAGCGCCGGGGTCGAGGTGCCGCAGGTGCGCGAAGGCACGATCGGGGCCTATGCGCGTTCGCTCGGCGCGGCGGCCATCCCGCTGTCGCAAAGCTATCTGGCCGGAACCACCGCGCCGCCGGCCGATGCGGCCGGACGCGGCCCCGCCACCGGCCGGTTGCGGGTCTGACCGGCCGCCCGGGTGTGCACCGGGAAATCTTCACTCGACCTTCGATCCGCGGGCGGGCATGGTGCGCCCCCAGGACAGGCAGCGGAGCAGGGCATGATCTATCTCTATGCGCCAGGGCAGCGGGGCCTTGACAGCCTGCCCCCCGGCACCGACGTGCGGCAGGCCGCCTGGATCGACCTCTATTGCCCGACCGAGGACCAGATCGCCGAGGTCGAGGCGTTGGGCATCAACCTGCCGACCTTGGCCGACATGGAAGAGATCGAGATCTCGAACCGCCTCTACCGCGAGGCGGGGGCCGACTACATGGTCGTGGTCCTGTCGGGCCTCAGCCCCGAAAAGCAGCCGGTCACCGCCCCGGTGGCGATGATCCTGACCGCCACCCAGCTGGTCACCGTGCGTCACCATTCACCGCGCCCGTTCGAGACCTTTCCCGCCCGCGCCGACAAGAGCAGCGCCGGCTGCCGCGGGGCAGGGCCCCTGTTCCTGGGGCTGGTCGAGGAAATTCTCGGGCGCCAGGCCGACCATCTCGAGGCGGTGGGCCGCGAACTGGACGTCACCGCCCGCCGGGTCTTCGGCCCCTCGGCGGCCAAGCGGCTCGACGTGCTGGAACAGACGCTGACCACCATCGGCGCGCAGGGCGAGGTTCTCAGCCGGGTGCGCCTCGGGCTTCTGACCATGGAGCGGGCGATGGCCTATTACCTGCAATCGCTGGACGAACGGCCCGAGGGCAAGCAGCTGCGCACCCATGTCAAGGCCCGGCTCGGCGACCTGCAGGCGCTGGAGGTGCACGGCGATTTCCTGTCCTCGCGGCTGTCCTTCGCGGCGGATGCCACGCTCGGCATGGTCAACCTGGCCCAGAACGTCACCTCGCGCATCCTGTCGGTGGTGGCGGTCCTGTTCCTGCCGCCGACGCTGATCGCTTCGGTCTTCGGCATGAACTTCGCCCGCATCCCGACGCTCGACGCCCAGTGGGGCTTCGGGCTGTCGCTGGTGCTGATGGTCGGCTCGGCCGCGCTGACCTATGCGGTGTTTCGCTGGCGACGGTGGCTTTAAGCCCGCTGGTGGGCTGACCGGACGCAGATCCGGCAGCATGCGCGGGCCGCTCCTTGCGCGGGGGCCTGTCGCTTCCTATGTCGCTACGACCGGACGCGCCCACTGCGCCCCGCCGCCCATCGGAGGACGAATGACCGAAAGTCTGCGCTATTTCCGCTGGGCCTTTGCCGTAACTGCCTTGGGACTGGTGCTGGCGGCGCTGCTCGGGTGGTCGGTCAGCGGCAACCTGGCGGGGATGCTGTCCTTCCTGATGATCGGGACGGTGCTGGCGGTTCTGGAAATCTCGCTGTCGTTCGACAATGCGATCGTCAATGCCAACATCCTGCGCGGCATGGACCCGGTCTGGCAAAGGCGGTTCCTGACCTGGGGCATCCTGATCGCGGTCTTCGGCATGCGCATCTTCTTTCCGCTCCTGATCGTAGTGATGGCGGCCCATGTCTCGCCCATCGCGGCGATCGAGATGGCGGCATTCCAGCCCGACAGGTACGCCGCCGCCATCGCCGACGCGCATCTGTCGATCGCCGCCTTCGGCGGCAGCTTCCTGATGATGGTGGCGCTGAACTACTTCATCGACGAGGGCAAGGAAGTCGACTGGATCCGCACGCTGGAATGCCAGTTGCGCCGCTGTGCCAACATCCGCGGGCTCGAGGTGGCGTTCGTCCTCGGAACGGTGATGGTCTTCGCGCTGTTCATGACGCGGGACGACCGGGCCGAGTTCCTGTTCGCGGCGACCGGCGGGCTTCTGACCTTCCTGCTGGTCGAGGCGGTCGGCCACGTGCTGGACCGCAGCCGCCAGATGCTGGCCTTGGGCGCCCGCGCCGGGCTGGGCGCCTTCCTCTATCTCGAGGTGCTGGACGCTTCCTTTTCCTTCGACGGGGTGATCGGCGCCTTCGCGCTGACCCACAACCTGTTCCTGATCGCCATCGGCCTGGGCATCGGCGCCATGTATGTGCGTTCCATGACGGTGATGCTGGTCGACCGCCAGACGCTGGCGCAGTTCCGCTATCTCGAACACGGGGCCTTCTATTCGATCCTGGTCCTGTCGGTGATCATGTTCGCCCAGACGCTCTGGCACATCCCCGAGATGATGACCGGCCTCGTGGGCGCGGGCCTGATCGGTCTGGCGCTCTTGTCCTCGATCCGCCACAACCGCCTGCACAGCGAGGCGTGAGGCTGACCCGCCGCGCCGCGCTTGACTTCCGGCGCCCGCTCGCCGATAAGCGCGCGGTCCCGGCTGGTCATCCGACTCGCAGGGGCTTCTTTTTTGCAATGACGCCTCCTTCGCGGGGCGCGCTGTCCGAGGCGGCGAAAGCCACCAACACCCGAACGGGGGCCACAGGGCGCGGAAACGGATGAAGGAAAGACCCATGTTCGCGGTCCTCAAGACGGGCGGCAAGCAATACAAGGTCCAGGCGGGCGACGTGATCCGCGTGGAACTGATTGCCGCAAACGCTGGCGACAAGATCCAGTTCAACGAAATCCTCATGATCGGTGGCGATGCCCCGGTGCTGGGCTCGCCCCTGGTGGCTGGCGCCGCCGTGCAGGCCGAAGTCATCGACAACATCAAGGCCGACAAGGTCATCACCTATCACAAGCGCCGCCGGAAGCATTCGTCGCAGCGCACCCGCGGCCACCGCCAGAAACTGACCCTGGTGCGCGTGACCGACATTCTCGCCAAGGGCGCGGACAAGTCGGACGTCGCCGCCGCGACCGGCACCGCCGCCGCGCGCCGCGCCGCCCACAACAACGCACCCGCCGCCCCCGCCGAGGCCCCCAAGGCCAAGCGCGCGGCGAAAAAAGCCGACGCTTGAGAGGAGTCTGACCAATGGCACACAAGAAAGCAGGCGGCTCCTCGCGCAACGGTCGCGATTCGGCCGGCCGTCGCCTCGGCGTGAAACTCTACGGCGGCGAAAAGGCCGTTCCCGGCAACATCATCGTGCGCCAGCGCGGCACCACCTGGTTCCCGGGCGACGGCGTCGGCATGGGCCGTGACCACACGATCTTTGCCGTGACCGAAGGCCACGTGACCTTCCGCAAGGGCCTCAAGGGCCGCACCTTCATCTCGGTCCTCCCCAAGGCGGAGGCGGCCGAGTAAGCCGACAAACCGAACGGGCGAAAGTTCAAAGGGGGATCGGCAACCAGGCCGGTCCCCCTTCCCGTTCCGGGGCGAGGACCGGCGGCAAGCCGCAAGAGGTCACCGCATGGTCAATCTTCAATCGCTCCCGCCGGGACTCGGCGGCCCGGCCGGCCCGGTCGAAATTCCGGGTCAACAATCGGGCATCCGGCGCGGCTTTGTTCGCCAGGCTGCAACGATGGCAGGTGCCGCCTGCCAGCCGTTCCATCCGTCCCCCACCGCAGCGGCCGCCGGTCGCGGCCGAACCAAGGCCGGAAGCCAACATCAGGAAATTGGTCAGCTTTTGCTGCCAGACTGGCCGCGCGCAGGGTCGCCCCGACCCGTCAATGCCATGCCGAAGAACGGGGAACTGTCATGCTCCTGATGAATTCCGCCGCCAGATTGCACGACAGACTTGCCCCGATGCCGCGCGCGGCCCACGCTTTTCCTGCCGGCCCCATTCAGGACCGGAAGGATCACGCTTTCCAGAGGAGTGAAGACGTGAGACCTGAACTGATCTCATTTCAGCCGACGATTTCCGCCGAACGGTTCCTGCTGCGCCCGATGCAGCCCTCCGATGCCGGCCTGATCGCGCTTTATACCTCCGACAAGCGGCTGGCCGAGGGCACGCGCTCGATCCCCCACCCGCTGCCGCCGGGCGCGGCCGAGGCTTTCGTCGCCCGAGCCTTGGCCGACCCCCGCGACGAGGATGTCTGGGTCATGGACGGCGCCGCCCGGGGCGAGGCCGAGGTGCTGGGCCTCGCCAGCCTGACCCGGCTCGACCGCGACCAGTCCGAGGTCGGCTTCTGGGTCGCGCCCGGCCTGTGGAATACCGGCTTCGCGTCCGAGGCGGTGCAGGCGCTGGTGGCGGCGAACCCGCATGCCTCGCGCACGCTCCTGGCCGAGGTCTTCCAGGACAATCCCGGCTCGGCGCGGGTTCTGGTCAATGCCGGCTTCGACTACCTCGGCGATGCCGAGGCCTGGTCGGTGGCGCGCGGCGCCAAGGTTGCGACCTGGACCTACGTGCGCAGGATGACCTGACCCCGCCGCCTGCGCGGGCGGGGCTTTTCCCTTGCCAAATACTCCGGGGTCCGGGGCAGTGCCCCGGCGCTTTCCCTTGCGCATTGACGCATCCCGCTCTATCGCCTGACCAACCCATTCCGAAAGCCGCCCGCGATGAAGTTCCTCGACCTGTGCAAAGTCTACATCCGGTCCGGCGGCGGCGGGGCGGGCTGCGTCAGCTTCCGGCGCGAGAAGTTCGTCGAGTTTGGCGGTCCCGATGGCGGCGACGGCGGCACCGGCGGGTCGGTCTGGGCCGAGGCAGTCGAAGGGCTGAACACGCTGATCGACTTCCGCTATCAGCAACATTTCTTCGCCACCAACGGCCGGCCCGGCATGGGGCGGCAGATGACCGGGGCCGACGGCGCCGACATCGTGCTGAAGGTGCCGGTCGGGACCGAGATCATCGACGAGGACGAGGAAACGGTGATCGCCGACCTGACGCGGGTCGGCGAACGGGTGTGCCTGGCCAAGGGCGGCAACGGCGGCTGGGGCAACCTGCATTTCAAGACCTCGACCAACCGCGCCCCGGCGCGCGCCAATCCCGGCCAGGAGGGGGTCGAGCGCACGCTCTGGCTTCGGCTGAAGCTAATTGCCGACGCGGGCCTCGTCGGCCTGCCGAACGCCGGCAAGTCAACCTTCCTGGCCGCGACATCGAACGCGCGCCCGAAGATCGCCGACTATCCATTCACCACGCTTTATCCCAACCTTGGCGTGGTCGGCATCGACGGCAAGGAATTCGTGATGGCCGACATTCCCGGCCTGATCGAGGGCGCGAGCGAGGGGCGGGGCTTGGGCGACCTGTTCCTCGGCCATGTCGAGCGCTGTTCGGTGCTGCTGCATCTGGTCGACGGCACCTCCTCGACCATCACCCGCGACTACCGCACCATCATCGCCGAGCTTGAGGCCTATTCGCCGGCGCTGGCCGCCAAGCCCCGGATCACCGCGCTGAACAAGATCGACGCGCTGGACGCCCGCACCCTGTCGGCGCGGCGGCGGGCGCTGGAAAAGGCTGCGGGCGGGCCGGTCTTCGCCATCTCGGGCGTGTCGCGGCAGGGATTGCCCGAGGTGCTGCGGGCGCTTTATGCGCGGATTGCCGGCGGCAGGGTCAGGGGCGCGGCGGAGGACGGCCAGTGGCAGCCCTAGAAGCGGCGGCCGCTGCCGCCCCCGACATCCGCCAGGCGCGGCGGCTGGTGGTGAAGATCGGTTCGGCCCTGCTGGTCGACCGGGCCACCGGGTTGCGCCGCGACTGGCTGGTGGCGCTGGCCCAGGATGTGGCCGAGGCCAAGGCGCGCGGCGCCGATGTGGTGCTGGTGTCGTCGGGGTCAATCGCGCTGGGGCGCGGGGTTCTGGGCTGGCCCTTGGGCGATCTGGCGCTGGAACAGGCCCAGGCCGCCGCCGCTGTCGGCCAGATCCGCCTGGCGCGGGCCTACGAAGAGGTGCTGGCCCCGCACGGGATCACCACCGGGCAGGTGCTGCTGACGCTCGAGGATACCGCCGACCGCCGCCGCTATCTGAACAGCCGGGCGACGCTTGAAACCTTGCTGGCCGCCGGGGTGGTGCCGATTGTCAACGAAAACGACACGGTGGCCACCGACGAGATCCGCTTTGGCGACAATGACCGGCTGGCGGCGCAGGTCGCGGTGACGGTCGGGGCTGATCAACTGGTGCTTCTGTCGGACGTCGACGGATTCTATTCGGCTAATCCCAAGCAGGACCCGACCGCCGTGCGGTTCGATCTGGTCGAGAAGATCACCCCGCGGATCGAGGCGATGGCGGGCGATCCGGTGTCGGGCCTGTCGAAGGGCGGCATGAAGACCAAGCTGATGGCGGCGAAGACGGCGGTGGCTGGCGGTTGCGCCATGGCGATCATGGAAGGATCGGTGGCGCGGCCGCTGTCGGCGCTGGCCGATGGCGCGGCGCGGACCTGGTTCCTGCCCGACGCCGATCCGCAGGTGGCGCGCAAGCGCTGGATCGCGGCGATGAAGCCGCGCGGCGAGGTGCAGGTCGACGCGGGTGCGGTGGCGGCGCTGGCACAGGGCAAGTCGCTGCTGCCGGCCGGGGTGCGCCAGGTCGCCGGTGCCTTCGGGCGCGGGGCGCCGGTTGCCATCCTCGGGCCAGAGGGCGAGGTTCTGGGCAAGGGGCTGATCCGCTATACCGCCGCCGAGGCGCGGGCGATCGCCGGCCATCGGTCGGCGGAGATCGAGGCGATCCTCGGCTATGCGGGGCGGGCGGCGCTGGTGCATCGCGACGATATGGTGCTGGACGGCTGAGGCGGCGGGTGCGGCCGGGGGGCCAGCCCCCCGGACCCCCCGGAGTATTTGGCCAAGGGAAAAGGGACGCGAGGATGAGCGGGGCCGAGGATATCATCGAGGGCATGGGCCGGGCGGCGCGGGCGGCGGCGGCCGAACTGGCGGTCGTCTCGCAGGAGCGCAAGTATGCCGCGCTGATCGGCGCTTCGCATCTGGTCTGGGAACGGCGGCAGGCGATCCTTGACGCCAACAGCATCGACCTGGCCGAGGCCGGCGAAAAGGGTCTGGGCGCGGCGATGATCGACCGGCTGGCGCTGGACGAAGGCCGCATCCGCGGCATCGTCGACGGGTTGCGGGCGGTGGCCGAGCAGAAGGACCCGGTGGGCCAGGTGATCGCGGACTGGGACATGCCGTCGGGGCTGAACATCCGCCGGGTCAGGACGCCGCTGGGCGTGGTCGGCGTCATCTACGAAAGCCGCCCGAACGTGACTGCCGACGCCGGGGCCCTGTGCCTGAAATCCGGCAATGCGGTGATCCTGCGCGGCGGCAGCGAGAGCTTCAACACCTCCAGCGAGATCCATGACTGCATGGTCGCGGGCCTGCGGCAGGCGGGCCTGCCCGAGGCGGCGATCCAGCTGGTGCCGACCCGCGACCGTGCGGCGGTGGGGGCGATGCTGCGGGCGGTCGAGTGGATCGACGTGATCGTGCCGCGCGGCGGCAGGGGGCTGGTGGGTCTCGTGCAGGCCGAAGCGCGGGTGCCGGTCTTTGCCCATCTCGAAGGCATCTGCCATGTCTATGCTGACCGCGATGCCGATCTGGAAAAGGCCCGCCGCGTGGTCCTGAACGCCAAGACCCGGCGCACCGGCGTCTGCGGGGCGGCGGAATGCCTGCTGATCGACTGGCGGTTCTATACCCAGCACGGGGCGGTGCTGGTCGAGGACCTGCTGAAGGCCGGGGTCGAGGTCAGGACCGAGGGCGAGCTGCTGAAGGTTCCGGGCACCGTCCGGGCCAGGCCCGAGGATTTCGGCCGCGAATTTCTCGACAAGATCATCGCGGCCAAGCTGGTGGACGGGGTGGACGAGGCCATCGCCCATATCCGCAAGTATGGCTCGCAACACACAGAGGCGATCCTGACCGAGAATGACGCCACCGCCGAACGGTTCTTCACCCGGCTCGACAGCGCGATCCTGATGCGCAATGCCTCGACCCAGTTCGCCGATGGCGGCGAGTTCGGCATGGGTGCCGAGATCGGCATCGCCACCGGCAAGCTTCATGCGCGCGGGCCGGTCGGGGCCGAGCAGCTTACCAGCTTCAAGTATCTGGTGACCGGCGACGGCACGATCCGGCCCTGAGGCCGCCGACCCGCGATCTGGTCAGCCCTGGAAGCCGAGCGTGACGGCCTTGTCGCCGTGGTCGAGCCAGAGCGCGCGGCCACGGGCCGCCGCGGCCTGCGCGAGCAGCGCGAACTGAACATGGGCAGGGGACAAGGGCGGGGCAGGGGGCCGGTCCGCCGGTGGGCCGCCCAGCCGCTGCCAAAGTTGGGGATCGGTCCTGATCCGGTCGGACGCAGCGGTCAGCGTCCAGCGGTCGCCGTCGCCGGCCACGGTGATGCGGCCGCCGTAGGGCAGGGCGCATTCCAGGCACAGGATGGCGAGGAAGGCCATCCTGACATCAGCCCGCCGGTGGGGCGGCTGTGCCTGCCAGTCGACCGCCAGCCGACCGCCCTGGTTCAGGTCGCCGAGGATCGACTGGATTTCGGCCGCACCGACTTCGTGGCCTTCGCTGGCCGCGCCGAAGGCCAGGCGGAAAAAGCGGATGCGGGCGTTGGCGTTCTGCGCGCTTTGGGTGATGAGGGCGATTTCGGGCCCGGCGGCGGCACCGGACAGCGACAGAAGCTCGACCCCGTTGCCGATCGCGCCAAGAGGGCTGATAAGGTCATGGCAGATGCGCGAACCCAGAAGCGCGGTCAGGTCGTCGGCGGCTGGCAGCGGGGCGAGGGGCGTGTCCATCTGATCCTCAGAGGTGGGGCATGAACGAATTTCTGGAACCGGGAATGCTGGTGGTGAACCCGGCGCAACCCGACTGGGGCCTGGGGCAGGTCCAGTCGCGGATCGGCGCGCGGATCACCGTCAATTTCGAACATGCGGGCAAGGTCGTCCTCGATGGTCGTCAGGTGCAGTTGCGTCTGGCCGGGGCCGGTGAAAAAGCCGGCGGTCCGGCCGGGTGATCTTTCGATGCGATATTTGCGGCGCAATGGTTAATGCAACCCTAACGTGTGTCAAGCCTGACCAAGGTTGCCAAATCCCGAACCGGCCCCTAAAAAACCCGCCGCGCGACACTGACGGTGCCCCATGAGCGACAGATCGACGACCGCCGATTCGACGCAGTTCCAGGTCCGGCTGGCCGAGACCGAGGCGGACCTTCTGGCGGCGCAGCGCCTGCGCTATCGGGTGTTCGTCGAGGAACTGGGCGGCGACGGGCCGCTGGTCGACCATGCGGCGCGGCTGGAACGCGACGAGTTCGACCGGGTGAACGACCACCTGATCCTGGTCGACACGACCCGCAGCGAGGCGGCGCTCGACCATGTGGTCGGGGCCTACCGGCTGCTGCGCTGGGACCGGGCGGCGGAGTTCGGGCGGTTCTACTGCGACGGCGAATACGACCTGACGGCGCTGCGCGCCTCGGGGCGGCGGCTTCTGGAGCTTGGCCGGTCCTGCGTCGATGCCGGCCAGCGCGGCGGGACGGGCATGTTCCTTCTGTGGAACGGGCTGGCCGACTATGTCCTCGACCACGGGATCGAGATCCTGTTCGGCGTCGCCTCGTTCCACGGCACCGACATCGGGGCGCTGAAGCTGCCCCTGTCCTGGTTGCACCATCACCACCTTGCGCCGCCCGACCTGCGGGTGCGGTCACGCCATCCGCAACGAATGGACCTGGTGCCGGCGGCGGACCTCGACCGGCGGGCGGCGATGGTGGCGATGCCGGCGCTGATCAAGGCCTATCTGCGACTGGGTGGCTTCGTCGGCGAGGGGGCCTATGTCGACCGCGCGTTCAACACGACCGATGTCTGCCTGCTGATGGATACCGCGGCGATGAGCGCCCGCCACAAGGGCTTCTACACCCGCAAGTACGAGGCGCGGGTGTGATCGAGTGGAACCCCGACGTCCGGCCCGACCATGTGCGGATATCGGCCGTGGGCTGGGGGCGGGCGGTGGTGCGCGGGCTGGCGCTGTTCGGGGTCACCTACGGCGGGCTGGCCTTGCTGCTGGCCGTCCGGCTGGTCGAACGGCCGCTGGCGGGCGAAGGCCGCCCGGTCAGCCCGTGGATCACCCAGGGCGTCTGCCGGGCGGCCTTCGTGATCCTCGGCATCCGCCACCGGATGCGCGGCCGCCCGATGGCCGACCGGGGGGCAATCGTCGCCAACCATTCGTCATGGCTCGACATCTTTTCGCTGAATGCCTGCCAGCGCATCTATTTCGTGTCGAAGTCCGAAGTGGCTCGCTGGCCGGTGATCGGCTGGCTCGCGCGGGCGACCGGGACCGTCTTCATCGAGCGTGATCCCAAGCGCGCAAAAAGCCAGCAGGATCTGTTCGAGCGGCGGCTGAGGGCCGGGCACCGGCTGCTGTTCTTTCCCGAGGGCACCTCGACCGATGGCCGGCGAGTCCTGCCGTTCAAGTCGTCGCTGTTCGGGGCCTTCTACACCCACGGCCTCGACGAGGTGATGCACATCCAGCCGGTGGCGGTGCTCTATCGCGCGCCGATCGGACGGGATGCGCGGTTCTATGGCTGGTGGGGTGACATGAGCTTCGCGCCGCACCTGCTCTTGACCCTGGCCGCGCCGCGCCAGGGGACGGTGGAGGTGGTGTTCCTCGACCCGCTGCGCGTCACCGACTTTGCCTCGCGCAAGGATCTGGCGATGGAATGCGAGGCGCGGGTGCGGGCGGTCCTCGGCGAGGGGCTGGACTTGTGACGACCGGCCCCGGCGCAACCGGGGCCGGCCTTGGCCTTTGCCGCCGATCAGTCGGCGCGGGTCACGCCTGCGGCATGAACAAGGCCCGCCACTGCGCCGCCGGCCAGCGGCGCGACGATGTAGAGCCAGAGTTGCGCCAGTCCCGTCGAATCGAAGATGTTGGTGGCGATGGAGCGGGCCGGGTTCACCGACGAGCCCGAAATCTGGATGCCGCCCAGGTGGATCAGCGTCAGCGTCAGGCCGATCGCCAGCCCGGCCATGTTGCCCGCGCCGCCGTTCGCCTGAGTCGCCCCGAGGATCACGGTGACGAAGAGGAAGGTCGCCACGGCTTCGTAGATCAGCGCGCCTCCGGTCCCGAGGAAGCCCACCGTGGTCGCGGCCTTGCCCGGCTCGGCCCCCATGACCATCAGCACCACGGCGGCAAGAAGACCGCCCGCGACCTGCGCGACCCAGTAGCCGATCATCTCGCCCGCCGACATCCGCCCGGCCAGCGTCGCACCCAGGCTGACCGCCGGGTTCAGGTGCGCCCCCGAGATCGGGCCGATCCCGTAGGCCATCGCCATCACCGTCAGGCCGAACGCCAGCGCGATGGCGACGAGGCGGGCGGATGCGCCCTGGTCGACGGATATGGACAACGCGGTGGCGCAGCCCAGAAAGACGAGTGTGAAGGTGCCGATCAACTCGGCGATGAACTTCTTGGACATTGGTCCCTCCTGTATGTTTTTTTTAGGCGACACCCTTCATGCCGCCGGGCCAAGGGCACTGGTTGCCTTGGCCTGACAAAAAGCCTATCTGATTTGCGTTGTGAGGTCAGGGGAAAAAACCATGCGTGACATCAGGATGCCTGACCAACGCCACCCGGAAAAGGCGCACCGGCCCGATCAGGACCAGCCGAAGAAACCCGCCTGGATCCGGGTCAAGGCCCCGACCTCGCAAGGCTACAAGGAAACCCGCGACATCCTGCGCACCAACAAGCTGGTGACGGTGTGCGAGGAAGCCGGCTGCCCCAACGTCGGCGAATGCTGGAGCCACGGCCACGCGACCATGATGATCATGGGCGAGATCTGCACCCGCGGCTGTTCCTTCTGCAACATCGCCACCGGCCGGCCCGACGCGCTCGACCAGTTCGAGCCGGGCCGGGTCGCCCACGCGGTCGAGAAGCTGGGGCTGAAGCATGTGGTCATCACCTCGGTCGACCGCGACGATCTTCAGGACGGCGGCGCCGAACATTTCGCCCAGACGATCCGTGCCGTCCGCCACCGTTCGCCCGAGACCACCATCGAAATCCTGACGCCCGATTTCCTGAAATGCGCCCCCGAGGCGCTGGAGATGGTCGTCGAAGCCCGCCCCGACGTCTTCAACCACAATCTCGAGACGGTCCCCGGCCTTTACCCCAGTGTCCGCCCCGGCGCGCGCTATTTCCACAGCCTGAGGCTGTTGCAGCGGGTCAAGGAACTGGATCCCGGCATGTTCACGAAGTCCGGCATCATGGTCGGGCTGGGCGAGGACGGGCAGGGGGTGCGCCAGGTGATGGACGACATGCGCGCAGCCGATGTCGATTTCCTGACCATCGGCCAATATCTGCAGCCGACGCCGAAGCACCACCGGGTCGACCGGTTCGTGACCCCCGACGAATTCAAGGCCTATGAAACGGCGGCCTACGGCAAGGGCTTCCTGATGGTGTCGGCGACGCCGCTGACCCGGTCGTCCTATCACGCCGGCGACGATTTCGCCCGGCTTCGGGCGGCGCGGCTGGAAAAGCTCGGGCGCGCCTGAGCGGTCTCGACGCTTCTAAACCTTTGGCAGCCATCCCACGCCCGGCGCAGGCCGGGCGAGAAATCAGGGATCAGTTCGGCCCCTCAGCTGCGCCGGCGGCTGCGTTCGCGGGCGGGCGGCGCACTGTCGCCGGTCCCGTCCGAGGCCGAGGAAAAGCCGCCCAGTTGCGCGGCGATCTCGTCCAGCGTCGGGCGCGGGCCGGGGGGCGTTGCCTCCAGCGCGGCGCGCATGGCCCGCAGGTGGTCGGACATGGTGCCGCAGCAGCCGCCGATGATCCGCGCGCCCGCGTCGCGGGCCAGCACCGCATAGCGGCCCATCAGCTCGGGCGTTCCGTCATAATGGATGTGGCCGTCGTGATATTTCGGGATGCCGGCATTGCCCTTGGCGATCAGGGGCAGGTCCGGCCCGGCGGCCGCAAAGCCGAGGATGGTGCGCATCAGGTCCGAAGCGCCCACCCCGCAATTGGCGCCGAAGGCCAGCGGCCGGTGGGCCAGCTTGCCGACCAGCGCCACCATCGCCGAGGAGGTGACGCCCATCATCGTGCGGCCGGCGGTGTCGAAGCTCATCGTCCCGCACCAGGGCATGCCGGCCAGCGCGCAGGCCTCGGCGGCGGCGCGGAATTCCTCGGGGGCGGAAATGGTCTCGACCCACAGCACGTCGGCGCCGCCGGCCTTCAGCCCCTCGGCCTGTTCGTGAAAGATTTCCACCGCCAGCGCATGGGTCAGGGCGCCCATCGGCTCCATGATCTCGCCGGTGGGGCCAATCGAGCCCGCCACCACCACCGGCCGCCCGGCGGCGTCGGCGATCTCGCGGCCAAGCTCGGCGCCGATGCGGTTCAGTTCCGCCACCCGGCCCTGGGCATTGTGCAGCTTCAGCCGCGCGGCATTGCCGCCGAAGGTGTTGGTCAGGAACAGGTCCGACCCCGCCTCGACCGCGCCGCGATAGAGGCTGCGGATGTCGTCGGGTCGGTCGGTGTTCCACAGTTCCGGCGGCTCGCCCGCCGAAAGCCCCATGTTGAAAAGGTTCGTGCCGGTCGCGCCATCGGCCAGCAGCCAGTCGCGGGTGTCAAGCAGGCGGGAAAGGGGATCGGTCATCGGCAGGTTCCTGACTGGAGCGAAAGGGCGCGACCGGCGCGCCCGATCGCGAAGCCTTGCCACGAAGGGGCCAAAACATCAAACGCAAGTTCCTCAGCATCGACATGAGCCCGCCTCAAGGCGGCGCCGCCGCAGCCTACTCGTCCATGAGCTGCCGGCGCGCCTCCTGGCCCGCGGCCTCGATCCGGGCCCGGATCGCACCCTCGTCGGCCAGAGCGCCCAGGTCGGCGGCCAGCTTGCGCACCAGATCCTCGTCGCCATGTTCGGCCAGGTCGGCTGTGACCAGCCCCGCGGCATAGGCATCCGCCGCCGCGCCCGTCTTGCCCAGAAGCCCCGCCGCCCACAGGCCGACAAGCTTGTTGCGGCGCGCGGTGGCCTTGAACTTCATCTCTTCGTCATGGATGAACTTGTTCTCGAAGGCTTTCTCGCGGTCGTCGAAAGTGGTCATCTCTGGCCTCTCCTGGATGGGTCAGAATCCATATGCCCCCGGTCGGGGCCGTCTGCAAGAAGATTGGCGGGAACCGGTGGCGATTGCCGGGCGCGCGCGCCGCCATCCGCCTTGCGGCCCTGCGGCTTCTGTCCTATAGGGGCCGCACCAAGCGGACCGCCGGGGATGGCCCCGCGCCCTGGGCAAACGGAGCAGCCATGTCACGTCGCAAGAAGGTCTACGAAGGCAAGGCGAAGATCCTCTACGAAGGCCCGGAACCGGGAACCTACATCCAGTATTTCAAGGATGACGCCACCGCCTTCAACGCCCAGAAAAAGGCGACGATCGAAGGCAAGGGCGTGCTGAACAACCGGCTGTCGGAGTTCTTCATGCAGGGGCTGACCAACATCGGCATCCCCAACCACTTCATCCGCCGCCTGAACATGCGCGAACAGCTGATCCGCCAGGTCGAGATCATCCCGCTCGAGGTGATCGTGCGCAATTTCGCCGCCGGCTCGATCTCCAAGCGGCTGGGCATGGAGGAAGGCACCGCCCTGCCGCGCCCGATCGTCGAATACAGCTACAAGAACGACGCGCTCGGCGACCCGATGGTCAGCGAGGAATATATCGTCGCCTTCGGCTGGGCCACGCAGCAGGATCTTGACGACATCGTGTCGCTGGCGCTGAGGGTCAACGACTTCCTGTCGGGCGTCTTCTACGGCGTCGGCATCAAGCTTGTCGACTTCAAGATCGAGATCGGCCGCATCTGGGACGGCGATTTCATGCGCCTGATCGTCGCCGACGAGATCAGCCCCGACAGCTGCCGGCTGTGGGACGTCAAGACCGGCCAGAAGCTCGACAAGGACGTGTTCCGCCGCGACCTCGGCAACCTGACCGACGCCTATTCCGAGGTCGCCCGTCGCCTCGGCGTCCTGCCGACGCAATCGACGCCGATCACCAAGCCGACGCTCATCAACTGAAAGGCCCCGCAATGAAAGCCCGCGTTCACGTCATGCTCAAGGACGGCGTTCTCGATCCCCAGGGCGAGGCGGTGCGCCATGCGCTCGGCACGCTCGGGTTCCAGGGGATCAACGGTGTCCGGCAGGGCAAGGTGATCGAGCTGGACCTCGCCGCCGCCGACCGCGCTGCTGCCGAGGCCGAGGTGAAGGCCATGTGCGAGAAGCTCCTCGCCAATACCGTGATCGAGAAATACACCGTCGAGATCGCCTGACATGCGGGCGGCGGTGCTGACCGGCTGGCGCGCACCCCTTGACCTGACGGCGGTCCCCGACCCGGACTGCTCGCCCGACGGGGTGGTGCTGAAGGTGCTCGCCTGCGGCGTCTGCCGGTCGGACTGGCATTCCTGGACGGGCGCCGACCCCGACGTGCGGCTGCCGCACATTCCCGGCCACGAATATTGCGGGACCGTCGTGGCCACGGGACCGGATGTGCGGGCCTGGCGCAGGGGCGACAGGGTGATCGCGCCCTTCATCCTTGCCTGCGGCCGCTGCCCGGCCTGCGCGGCCGGGAACCAGACCACCTGCCCGACGCAAGTCATCCCCGGCTTCACCCAGGCCGGCGCTTTTGCCGAATATCTGGCCGTGCCACATGCGGATGCGAACCTGACGCGGCTGCCGGAAACGATGGAGCCGGCCCTTGCTGCCGGACTGGGCTGCCGGGTGACGACCGCCTGGCACGCGCTGACCGGGCGCGCGGCGGTCGCGCCCGGCGAATGGGTGGCGATCTTCGGCGCGGGCGGGGTCGGGCTGTCGGCGATGCTTCTGGCCCGCGCCATCGGGGCGCGCACCGTCATGGTCGATGTGGTCGCGGAAAAGCTCGCCTACGCCGCCCGGCTCGGCGCGGACGCCACCGTGAACGCAACGACGGCCGACGCCCCGGCCGCGATCCGCGACCTGACCCAGGGCGGCGCGCATGTCGCCGTCGAGGCGCTGGGGATCGAGGCGACGACCGTCGGCGCGCTGAAATCGCTCAGGAAACTCGGCCGCATGGTCCAGATCGGCATGCCGGCCGGCGAGCATGCGACCATGCGCCTGCCGATGGACGCGGTCTATTCGGGCCAACTCGCGATCTTCGGCACGCGCGGCATGCCCGCCTGGCGCTATCCGAGCCTTCTGAGCCTGATCGAGGCGGGGCGCGTCGACCTCTCGCCGCTCGTCACCCGCCGGGTCCGGCTGTCCGATGCCAGCGCCGAACTCGCCGCCTTCGACGCGCCGGCCCCGCCCGGCGTCGCGGTCATCACCGAATTCGCCTCTTGATCCCACTTTCTGTCCCGAAATATCCCGGGGTTTGGGGCAGGGCCCCAATCCGCCGCTGGAACCGGCGCGGCACATCCGGTAAACCCGCGCCATCAACTGGAGGAACCCGCCGATGAAAGCCGCCGTCATCACATTCCCCGGATCGAACTGCGACCGCGACCTGGCGGTGGCCTTCGCCCAGGCCGGTTTCGCCGTCAGCCGTGTCTGGCACAAGGACCGGGACTTGCCGGCGGGCACCGACATCGTCGGCATTCCCGGCGGCTTTTCCTATGGCGACTACCTCCGCTGCGGCGCCATCGCCGCCCAGTCGCCGGTCATGCCGGCGGTCAAGGCCCATGTCGAACGCGGGGGCCATGCGATCGGCATCTGCAACGGCTTCCAGATCCTCACCGAAACCGGGCTCCTGCCCGGCGCGCTGATGCGCAACGCCGGGCTGAGCTTCGTCTGCAAGCCGGTCGACCTGACGGTGGCGACCGCCGACAGCGCCTTTACCGGCGGCTGGAGCAAGGGCCAGACGGTGCGCTTCCCCGTCGCCCACCACGACGGCAACTACACGATCGACGCGGACGGGCTGGCGCGGCTGAAGGCCGAGGACCGGATCGCCTTCACCTATGTCAGGAACCCCAACGGCGCGATGGCCGACATCGCCGGGATCCTGTCGGCAAACCGCCGGGTGCTGGGGGTAATGCCGCATCCTGAACGGGCGGTCGAGGCGGCGCAGGGCGGCACCGACGGATCGGTGCTTTTCCGCTCGCTCGCGGCGATGGCGCTGGCCGCCTGACCGCGCCGCGGCTTGAGGCCCGCGCCTGCCCGCCCTAGATTGTGCAGATGGCAGAGGATGGACAGACAGCCCGAACGGTGACGGCGCCGCCCCGCGCAGTCCGCCAGACCGCTTCGGCCGAGGCGGCCGCGCGGTTCCACCTGCCGCGCGACCTGATGCGCCGCTGGTCGCGCCGGGCGCTCTTCGCGGCGATCCTGTCGGCGGCGGCGGCGGTGATCTGGGCGACCAACGCCTTCCTCAGCGAACGCTTCACCGAAAGCACCCGCAACCGCGCCGAAGTGCGCCTCGCGCTCTATACCGGCCAGCTTCTGTCGGAACTGCAGCGCACCTCGGTGGTGCCGCTTCTCCTGGCGCGCGACCCCGAGCTTATCAGCGCGCTGCAATCGAACCGCTTCGCCACCACCTCCCAGCGGCTGATCTCGGCGCAGACCGACATCGGCGCCTCGGCGATCCAGCTTCTGGACATGGGCGGGCGGGTGGTGGCTGCGACCGACCGGACCAAGCTTGGCCAGTCGATGCGCGACAACGAGGGCTTCCTGCAGGCGCAGCGCAGCAGCGTCACCATCTTTTCGACGGTGATGCAGCAGGCCGGCGACTATGAATTCGCGTTTTCGCGGCCGGTCTATGCCGACAGCCGCATGGTCGGCATCATCATGGTCGAAGTGCAGCTTGGCCAGTTCGAAAAGGCCTGGGCCGGCGAATCCGACGCGGTGGCGATCGTCGACAGCGAAGGCAAGATCATCCTGGCGACCGAACCGCGCTGGCGCGGCCTGACCATGGAACAGGCGCTCGCGGTCCGGTCGGCGCCGAACGCGATCCAGCGGGCGATCCAGGCGACGACCGGCTGGGCCAACCGCACGCCCGACGCCTATGTGCAGGGCGTGGGCGTGATGCGGTCGGAAATGCGCATTCCCTTCCGCGGCTGGCGGCTTCTGACCTTCACCACCTATGATTCGATCCGCGACCGGGTCAACGCGGTCCTGGCGCTGGAAATCATGGGATTCGCGCTTTTGCTGGCGGCGATCTTCTATTCGCTGTCGCGCCGCGCCCGGGTCGAGACCGCCAATGTCCGGCGCGAGTCGGCAGAACTTCGCCTTCTGAACGCCCGGCTGCAGCGGGAAATCGCCGAGCGCGAAAAGGCCCAGAAGGACCTTGCCGTGGCCGAACAGACGCTGGCGCAATCGTCGAAACTGGCTGCCCTGGGCGAGATGTCGGCCTCGGTCAGCCACGAACTGAACCAGCCGCTCGCGGCGATGAAGACCTACCTGGCCGGCGCCCGGCTTCTTTTGCAGCGCAAGCGCCCCGAAGAGGCGATGTCCTCCTTCCAGCGCATCGACGATCTGATCGAGCGGATGGGGGCGATCACCCGGCAGCTCAAGAGCTATGCGCGCAAGGGCGGAGAGGCGTTTGAGCCAATAGACGTTCGCACTTGCGTGTCTGGCGCGCTGTCGATGATGGAGCCGACCCTGCGGACGCGCTCGGTCAAGATCACCCGCACGCTGCCGCGCCTGCCGGTCATGATCATGGCCGACCGCATCCGGCTGGAACAGGTCATCATCAACCTTCTGCGCAATGCGCTGGACGCCACCAAGGACGCCCCCGCGCCGCAGATCGACCTGCTTCTGACCTCGGGCGAAATGGCGGTGCTGTCGGTGCGCGACAACGGCCACGGAATCGTCGATCTCGATAATCTTTTCGAGCCCTTCTACACCACCAAGAAGCCGGGCGACGGGGTGGGGCTGGGGCTTGCCATTTCATCCGGGATCGTCAACGACCTAGGGGGCCGGCTCAGGGCGCGCAATGCGTCGGCGGACGGCACCACCGGAAGCGGCGCGGTGTTCGAGGTCGAACTGCCGCTTCTCAAGGACAAGACCCGGGCAGCGGAGTGAGTGACATGGCGCGTGCGATGAAAGTGGCGATCGTCGATGACGAACAGGACATGCGGCAGTCGATCAGCCAGTGGCTGGCACTGTCGGGCTTCGACACCGAAACCTACGGTTCCGCCGAAGAGGCGCTGAAGGTGATCGGCGCGGATTATCCGGGCGTGGTGGTGTCCGATATCCGCATGCCCGGCATGGACGGCATGGCCTTCCTCAAGAAGCTGATGAGCGTCGACAGCGGCCTGCCGGTGATCATGATTACCGGCCACGGCGACGTGCCGATGGCGGTCGAGGCCATGCGCATCGGTGCCTTCGACTTTCTGGAAAAGCCCTTCAACCCCGACCGGATGACCGAACTCGCCAAGCGCGCCAGCCAGTCGCGGCGCATGGCGCTGGACAACCGGGCGCTGCGCCGCGAACTCAGCGACGGCTCGACCCTGATGAAGAAGCTGATCGGCGGCTCGCCGGCGATGGAAAGGCTGCGCGAGGATATCCTCGACCTGGGCCAGGCCGACGCCCATGTGCTGATCGACGGCGAAACCGGCACCGGCAAGACGCTGGTGGCGCATGCGCTGCACGCGGTGGGGCCGCGCGCCGGCAAGAAGTTCGTGGTGGTCAGCTGCGGGGCCTATGCCGAGGACATGCTGGGGCCGATGCTGTTCGGCCCGATGGCCGAGGGTGGCCAGATCCCGCTGGTCGAGGAAGCCCGCGGCGGCACCTTGGTGCTGGAGGACATCGAGGCGCTGAGCCAGGGCCTTCAGGCCCGTCTCCTGACCTTCATCAACGAACAGGGCACGCCGGCCGAAACCCGGATCATTGGCATCTGCAACGACCATGAACAGGGCCGCACCATCGAACAGGCGCTGAGGCCGGACCTTTACTACCGGCTGTCGGCGCTGAAGATCGTGCTGCCGCCCTTGCGCGCGCGGGGCGAGGACATCCTGACCTTGTTCGCGCGGATGACCGAACAGTTTGCCGAGGAATATGGCTGCGACGCGCCGCAGGTGACGGCGCAAGAGGCCGCGCAGCTTCTGCAGGCGCCCTGGCCGGGTAACGTCCGCCAACTGATCAACGTTGCCGAACGGGCAGTCCTTCAGAACCGTCGCGGATCGGGCTCGATCGCCTCGCTCCTGATGGCCGACAACGAGGAAGCCAGCGCGACGATGACCACCGAGGGCAAGCCGCTGAAGGAATATGTCGAAAGCTTCGAGAAGATGCTGATCGACAACACCATGCGCCGCCACAAGGGCTCGATCACCGCGGTGATGGACGAACTGTGCCTGCCGCGCCGGACGCTGAACGAAAAGATGGCCAAGTACGGGCTTCAGCGGCAGGATTATCTCTGACGCCGGGCAGGGGGTGGGCCGAAAGCGGTCTGGATCGCAGCCGTATCAGTGAGAACCTGCTGCGGTGCCTGAGCGCGAGGCCAGCGCCTCGCGCGCTTGGCCGGCGGTTTCAGCTTGCCCGGGCCGTGCTCCCAGAGCAC
>JAXMDK010000033.1:0-21464 GCA_046348855.1 Paracoccaceae bacterium
CCACCCGCTGGAGGCCGTCACGCCGCTGCCCCTGGCCCCCGACGCCGCACCCGCCGACGCGAGCCTGACCACGCTCGGCTACCCTCAGGCCGCCCCCGACCGCGCCCGGCGGCAGGACGATTGCCAGGTCCGGCTGGCGGCGCCGCCCGTCATCGGGCTCAGCTGCCACGCGGTCGGCGGCTTTTCCGGCGGCGCGGTGCTGCGCCAGGTCGGCAACGGCTGGCTGCTGCAGGGGGTGATGGTCGCCGAAGCCACCCGCAACCCCGCGTTCGGCGCGCTGGCCCTGGCGCTGCCCGACGATCTGGCGGCGCGGATCGACCGGCGATAGGCGGGCCTTTTTCCTGTTCACCGCGCGCGCCGAACCCGGTAAGGGATTTCCAATCCCCGCCAGGGACCGCCGAGAGGAGCCTCCATGCACGACATCCGCGCCATCCGCGACAATCCCGCCCTGTTCGACCGGCGGCTGACCCGCCGCCCCGGCCAGCCGGCCCTGTCAGCGGAAATCTTGGCGATCGACGAGGCGCGGCGCGCGAAGATCCTCGCCGCCGAAACAATGCAGGCCCGGCAGAATGAGCTTTCTAAACAGTTCGCACCGGCGCCCGGAATCAGACCCGTGTCGGCACAGGATGAAGCGGATCGCCTTGCAGCGCTCAGAACACAGATCGCAGAACTGAAGACGTCAATTAAGATCGCCGGACAGGAAGCCGCTGCCGAGGACGAACGCCTGCGCCAGCTGCTGCTGACCGTGCCCAACCTGCCGCTCGACGAAGTGCCCGACGGCAAGGACGAGGACGACAACAAGGAAATCCGCCGCTGGGGCCTGCCAGGGACTTTTTCGTTCAACCCGCGCGAACATTTCGACATTCCCGGCGTCAAGGCCGGCATGGATTTCGAGACCGCCGCGAAACTGTCGGGCGCGCGCTTCGTGGTGCTGAAGGGCGCCGTCGCCCGGCTTCACCGCGCGCTCGCCCAGTTCATGCTGGACCTGCACACCACCGAACATGGCCTGACCGAGATGATCACCCCGGTCCTGGTCAAGGAAGAGGCGATGTATGGCACCAACCAGTTGCCGAAATTCGCCGAGGACAGCTATCAGACCACCAACGGCTGGTGGCTGATTCCGACCTCGGAAGTGACGCTGACCAACACCGTTGCCGGCGAGATCCTCGACGACGCTGCCCTGCCGATCCGCATGACCGCCCACACCCAGTGCTTTCGTTCCGAGGCCGGCAGCGCCGGTAAGGATACGGCCGGGATGCTGCGCCAGCACCAGTTCGAAAAGGTCGAGATGGTGTCGATCACCTCGCCCGCGACCTCGCTGGCCGAGCACGACCGCATGACCCGCTGCGCCGAGACGGTGCTGGAACGGCTGGGCCTGCCCTACCGGACCATCGTCCTGTGCACCGGCGACATGGGTTTCGGCGCGCAGAAGACCCATGACCTGGAAGTGTGGCTGCCGGGCCAGAACCGCTATCGGGAGATTTCCTCGGTCTCGGTCTGCGGCGATTTCCAGGCGCGGCGGATGAACGCCCGCTTCCGGCCGCAGGGTGGCGGCAAGCCCGAGTTCGTCCATACGCTGAACGGCTCGGGCCTCGCCGTCGGGCGCTGCCTGATCGCGGTGCTGGAAAACGGCCAGACCGAAGACGGCGGCGTCAACCTGCCGCAGGCGCTGTCGCCCTGGCTGGGCGGCAAGACCCGGCTGACGCCCGAAGGGGTTCTGGTCTGAGGAGGGGGGGGGGGGGGGGGGCCCGCCCCCCCCCCCCCCCCCTCCGCTTCAGACCAGGACCGCGCCCGCCGCCTGGATCGCCCCTTCGGTGGCCGCATCGCCCAACAGCATCTCGTTGTGCGGCTTGCCCGAGGGGATCATCGGGAAGCAGTTTTCATGCTTCTCGACCAGGCAGTCGAAGATCACCGGCCCGTCATAGGCCAGCATCTCGGCAATCGCATCGTCGAGCTTTGCCGGGTCCGAACAGCGGATGCCCTTGCAGCCGAAGGCCTCGGCCAGCTTGACGAAGTCGGGCAGGCTTTCCGACCAGCTTTGCGAATAGCGTTCGCCATGCAGAAGCTGCTGCCACTGGCGCACCATGCCCAGCCGTTCGTTGTTCAGGATGAACTGCTTGACCGGGGCGCGGAACTGTACGGCGGTGCCCATTTCCTGCATGTTCATCAGCCACGACGCCTCGCCGGCGACGTTGATGACCAGCGCGTCGGGATGGGCGATCTGCACGCCGATCGAGGCGGGCAGGCCATAGCCCATCGTCCCGAGCCCGCCGGAGGTCATCCAGCGGTTCGGCCCGTCGAAATGCAGGAACTGCGCCGCCCACATCTGGTGCTGGCCGACCTCGGTGGTGACATAGCGGTCGCGCCCACGGGTCAGCGCCTCGAGCCGTTCCAGGGCGTACTGCGGCTTGATGGTCTTCTCCGACGGCTGATAGGCGAGGCAGTTCTTCGCCCGCCAGCCGCCGATCTTGGTCCACCAGCGCGCCAGGCCTTCCTTGTTGACCTTGCGTCCGCGCGCCTTCCACACGTTCAGCAGGTCTTCGAGCACATGAGCCACGTCGCCGACGATCGGCAGTTCGACATGGATGACCTTGTTGATCGACGACGGGTCGATGTCGATATGGACCTTGCGCGAATGGGGCGAGAAGTCGGCGATGCGGCCGGTGATCCGGTCGTCGAAGCGCGCGCCGATGTTCACCATCAGGTCGCAGTCGTGCATGGCGAGGTTGGCCTCGTAAAGCCCGTGCATACCCAGCATGCCGATCCAGTTCTTGCCCGAGGCCGGATAGGCGCCGAGCCCCATCAGCGTCGAGGTCACCGGGATGCCGGTCGCATCGGCCAGTTCGCGCAAGAGCTGGCTGGCGGCGGGGCCGGAGTTGATGACGCCGCCGCCGGTATAGAAGAGCGGCCGTTCGGCCTTTTCGATCATCTCGGCCAGCGCGGTGATGGCGGCGATGTCGCCCTTGACGCGCGGCTGGTAGTGGCTGACCTGCGCCTCCTGCGGGGCGGTGTAGCGGCCGGTGGCGAACTGCACGTCCTTGGGGATGTCGACCAGCACCGGGCCGGGCCGGCCGCGGGTGGCGACATGGAAGGCCTGGTGCAGGGTCTCGGCCAGCCGGTCGGTATCCTTGACCAGCCAGTTGTGCTTGGTGCAGGGGCGGGTGATGCCGACGGTGTCGGCCTCCTGGAAGCCGTCGGTGCCGATCATGAAGGTCGGAACCTGCCCGGACAGGACGACCAGCGGGATCGAATCCATCAAGGCATCGGTCAGCCCGGTGACGGCGTTGGTCGCGCCGGGGCCGGAGGTCACGAGCACCACGCCCGGCTTGCCGGTCGAGCGGGCATAGCCTTCGGCCATGTGCACCGCGCCCTGTTCGTGGCGCACGAGGATGTGGCGGATGTCGTTCTGCTGGAAGATCTCATCATAGATCGGAAGGACGGCGCCTCCCGGGTAGCCGAAGACCACCTCGACGCCCTGATCCCTCAGGGCCTGCAACACCATCTTCGCACCGGTCATCTGCCGTGACATTCGTCTCTCCGTCCGCTCGGCCCTTCGGCCAACAAAAAGCCCCCGAGGATCATCGGGGGCGCATGGGAACCATCATGGTCGTGCCGTTACCGGCCCATGCGCCACGTCCCCCCAAGTACAAGGATTGCCTCCATCGGCTTTTCCCCATTGCTGCTGTGCGGCGGACATTAGGCGGGGGCGGCGGGGGCGTCAACCGCCAAAATCGTGAATAAAGTGACGCGGCGGCGATGTTTTTGCTATTTTTCTTTCAAAATTGGCCGTCACGGCGACAGAAACGGTAGAAAGACGCCCGATTCCCGCGCACCTGCGGCAAAATGGCCCGGTCGTCGGTGAGGGCGTTCGTCGAGAGGCTGGCGTTCTGACTTCGCGGTCAATATTATCCCGCCATCAGCGCGGAGATGACCATGCGCCCCATCGACAAGCGTGACCGCAAGGTCGTGAACATCCGGTCGGCCGACTTCGTGCCCTTCGTCTATCCCGACGGCACGGCGCTTGGCGACGCGGTCCTGCAACTGGACGAGGATCGCCCGACCGGCGAGGGGTTCCACGTCTACCGGATGCCGGCGGGCATGACGACGCGCGGCCATCGCCACAACGGGCACGAACAGTTCCTGATCCTCGAAGGCGAGCTGCACGAAAGCGACGGCACCATCCTGCGGGCGGGCGATCTGGTCTTTTACCGCGACGGGTCGGAGCATCACTCCTACACGCCGAACGGCTGCCTGCTGGCCGTCCACATCGCCGGGCCGGAGATCGCGGTCGACTGAGGCGGCGGGGCGGGGCCAGCGGCCCCACTCACTGCCCGCTTTCATGCAGACGGCGCAGCGCCGCCTCGCACAGGCCGAGCGGTTCCCACTGGCAGCCCCTGCACAGGGTCTTGAGGCTGCCCGGCGGAACCCGGGCGCGGATGCGGTCCTTGGCTTCGGCCCAGGTCAGCCGTTCGTGCGGCTCCAGCCGCAGCGCCGCCGCATGGGCGCGGTCCAGGGCCTTGATCTTGGCCTGATCGGTGCAGAGCCGCCCGCGCCGCTTGGGGCAGGGGGCGCAGATGTCGTCGGTGGCGCCCGTCACCTCGATGACCGTCGCGTCACCCCCGGCCGCGCGCAGCCGGCCCATGACGATGGCGGTCATGTTGTCGGTGAAGGCTTCGGAATAGCCCTTGCCCTCGTAGCCGAGCGAACAGAGGAAATGATGGGGGCGGTAGCGGACGGGATCAGGCATCTGTTGCGGCCTTGGCGCTATCCGATGTTGGACGCTTCGTTCTTTTTGGGCTTTGGAGGGGCCGTCACATATAAGCAAAACTCAATGCAACGCACCGGAGTAAGGCCGTCTGCGTGACAGCCTAACGCTCTGCTGAACTTTTTGTCGTCGTTGTCGACTTTCTGCACAGCAGCGACAAGATCAAGGTATTCTGCATAGCGCTCGGGCTGCTCATACGCATTGAAATTGTTCAGGCCCCAGTGCCGCGCAACCACGCTGTCCCAGATCGGAAATTTGTCGGGTGCCAGCAAGTGCATAAACTTGCTTGTGCCGACCAATGTCCCGTTGATGATACGGAGGTCTCCAATTTTGCTTGTTCGGCCTTCCCGCACATCTTGCGCGGCGCCTCGCACATCATTCGCTGCTGCTTCCATATCAGATACTTGTAGCGCCCAGTCAGCTAGATCATTCAGCGCAGCTTCGGTGGGCCAGTTTCGCAGAACTCTGGGCATCCATGAATATGCGATCGCTGCAATGCCGACGAGCCGATCTGGATTGCTGGAATCGCGCAAAATCTTGGCGGCGTTCAGAATCTTGGGATAGCTCTGGATATAGCTAGAGATGTTGGACTTTTCGTCAGGGTTTGCAATGGCTTCCGCGGCTTGCTTTGCCAGCTTCGACAAGCAAAGCTTGTCGAGCGTCACAACGGCGTGTCCACTAATCACTCCGCCGCCTTCATCTGGAAGCCCTTTTCCAGCTGGTCGGCCGGCGCCACCGGATAGTCGCCCGAGAAACAGGCGTCGCAATATTTCGGCGCTTTCGGATCGCGGCCCATCGCCTCGCCCGCGGCGCGATACAGCCCGTCGAGCGAGATGAACTTGAGGCTGTCGACGCCGATCCACTGGCGCATTTCCTCTTCGCTCATCGTCGCGGCCAGCAGCTTCGAGCGTTCCGGCGTGTCGACCCCGTAGAAGCACGGCCAGGCGGTGGGCGGCGAGGCGATGCGGAAATGGACCTCGGCGGCGCCGGCCTCGAGGATCATGTCCTTGATCTTGCGGCTGGTGGTGCCGCGCACGACGCTGTCGTCGACCAGGATCACCCGCTTGCCCTTGATGAGGGCGCGGTTGACGTTCAGCTTCAGCCGGACGCCCATGTTGCGGATCTGCTCGGTTGGCTCGATGAAGGTGCGGCCCATGTACTGGTTGCGGATGATCCCCATCGCATAGGGGATGCCCGATTCCTGACTGTAGCCGATGGCGGCCGGAGTGCCGCTGTCGGGGACCGGACAGACGAGATCGGCCTCGACCGGGGCTTCGCGGGCCAGCTCCACCCCGATCTGGCGGCGGGTCTCATAGACCGACCGGCCGCCGAGGATCGAATCGGGGCGCGAGAAATAGACGTGCTCGAAGATGCAGAACCGCGGCTTGGCCGGGGCGAAGGGGCGGGTGCTTTCAACCTGGCCCTTGGAAATGACCACCATCTCGCCCGGCTCGATCTCGCGCAGGAATTCCGCGCCGATGATGTCGAGCCCGCAGGTCTCCGACGACAGGACATAGCCTTCGTCGCCGATCCGGCCCAGGACCAGCGGCCGCACGCCCAGGGGGTCGCGCACCCCGATCAGCTTGGTACGGGTCATGGCGATGACCGAGAACGCGCCCTCGACCGCACGCAGCGCGTCCTTGATCCGCTCGGACAGAGATTTCTGGATCGACCGCGCCATCAGATGGATGATGCATTCCGAATCCGACGAGGACTGGAAGATCGCCCCGCGTTCGATCA
This sequence comes from Paracoccaceae bacterium, assembly GCA_046348855.1. Classification (GTDB taxonomy): domain Bacteria; phylum Pseudomonadota; class Alphaproteobacteria; order Rhodobacterales; family Rhodobacteraceae; genus TMP-24. Next base: position 6,506 of record JAXMDK010000033.1, read on the forward strand.
GGTCGCGGCGCAGGCTGGCAGCATTGGTCAGGTTGCCGTTGTGGGCGATCGCGGCGCCGCCCATGGCGAATTCGCCGAAGAACGGCTGGACGTCGCGGATGGCGGTATGGCCCTTGGACCCGGCCGTCGAATAGCGCACATGGCCGATGGCCAGCGCGCCGGGCAGGGTTTCCATGACGTCGGACTTGGTGAAATTGTCGCGCACATAGCCGAAGCGCCGGACGCTGTTGAAGCCATCGGCCTGGTCATAGGCGACGATGCCGCCGGCCTCTTGCCCGCGGTGCTGAAGGGCGTGCAGGCCAAGGGCCACGAAGTTCGCCGCATCGGCCACGCCGATCACGCCGAACACGCCGCACTCCTCCTTCAGCTTGTCCCCGTCGTTCAGGGGCTCGAAAGGGTGCGATGGGAAATGGCGCATGGGCCGGACTCTCCGATTCCGGGGGGCGGGACGTTGCGCTTCATTTAGTCGCTTGCCGGCCGACTGTCACGGGGCGGCGGCAGATTTTGTCGCCAATCCGCCGGATCAGGGGGTCACGGTCTTGGCACCGGTCGAATTGATCGTCGCGGTGCCGCCGGTCTTGGCGGTGCTGGCAGCCGGTGCGGCGTCGGGCGAGGCGGGCGCCGGGGCGCTGCCAGCCGTCGCGGTGCAGTTGCCGACAAGGTCATTGTAGCGGGCGGCGATCCAGCCGGGGGCGTCGGTGGGGATCTGGTCGCTGAGCTTGGCCTCGAGCGAGGCGAAGACCGCGGCCGAGCGCGACTTGTCGACCATCGGCACCGCCGCGTCAGACAGGAGCCGGTTGTAAAGGACGAAGGCCACCGCCACCAGAACCACGCCGCGCGCCACGCCGAACAGGAACCCGAGCCCCTGATCGACCCCGGACAGCGCCGAGCGCTGGATGATCGAGGCGAACAGTGGCGTCAGGATCGAGGCGACGATCAGCGCCCCGGCAAAGACCGCAAAGAAGCCCGCCAGCGTCGAGAGTTCGCAATTGTCGCCGAGGAACTTGTCGAGCACCGGGATCTGCTTGACCAGCGGCGCGGCCTGGCGGGCGAACATGAACCCCAGCGCCGCCGCCGCCACCCAGCCGAGGATGGCGAACATCTCGCGCACCAGCCCGCGACTGTAGGCGAGGATCGCCGACATCAGGACGACGACCAGCACGCCTGCGTCGACGACGGTGAAACCTTCCATAACACGCTCCCTGCGGTCAGCCTGCCGCGAACAGATCCCCGACAAAGGTGACAAGATCGGGCATCTTGCGCAGCCTCATTCCCTCGTCCCCTTCGGCTTTTGTCCGGTCCGGGGCAACTGCCTGTGAGAAACCAAGTTTTCGCGCCTCTTTCAACCTGTTTTCGGTCTGGGCCACCGGCCGCAGCGCGCCCGACAGGCTGATTTCGCCGAAAACCACCATGTCGGCGGGCAGCGGCATGTCCTCGCGCGCCGACAGAAGGGCGGCGGCCACCGCGAGGTCGGCGGCGGGTTCGCTGACCTTCATGCCGCCCGCGACATTCAGGAACACATCCATCCCGGCGAAGGGAATGCCGCAGCGGGCCTCCAGCACCGCAAGGATCGTCGACAGCCGCCCGGCATCGAGCCCGACGACGGTGCGGCGCGGCGTCCCGAGTGAAGATGGCGCCACAAGCGCCTGAATTTCCGTCAGAACCGGCCTTGTGCCCTCGATCCCGGCAAAGACCGCCGAACCGGGGCTGGCCTGGCCGCGTTCGGACAGGAACAGGGCCGAGGGGTTGGCGACCTCGGCCAGGCCGGCGCCGGTCATCTCGAACACGCCGATCTCGTCGGCGGGGCCGAAGCGGTTCTTGACCGCGCGCAGGATGCGGAACTGGTGGCCGCGCTCGCCCTCGAAGTAAAGGACGCAGTCGACCATATGCTCGACCACCCGCGGCCCGGCGATCTGGCCGTCCTTGGTGACATGGCCGACCAGGATCACGGCCGTGCCCTTGCGCTTGGCGAACGAGACCAGTTCATGCGCCGAGGCACGGACCTGCGCGACCGAGCCGGGCGCGGCCTCGACCATGTCGGCCCACAGCGTCTGCACGGAATCGATGATCGCCAGATCGGCGCGTTCGGCGTCGAGCGTGGTCAGGATGTCGCGCAGGTTGGTTTCCGCCGCCAGCCGCACCGGCGCATCCGACAGGCCGAGCCGCGCGGCGCGCATCCTGACCTGGGCGCTGGCCTCCTCTCCAGATATGTAAAGGCATTTCAGTCCCTTGCGGGCGAAACTTGCGGCGGCTTGCAGCAGCAGCGTCGACTTGCCGATGCCGGGATCGCCGCCGACCAGGATCGCCGAAGCCGCCACCAGCCCGCCGCCCAGCACCCGGTCAAGTTCGGCCAGGCCCGAGGCCGCGCGCGGCGGCGGGGCCTCTTCGGTGGCCAGCGTCGTCAGGTCGATCCGCCGTCCCCGCGCGCTGCCCAGAGACCGCGAGGCCGGCCCCGCCGACAGGGGGGCCTCCTCGACGATCGCGTTCCAGGCGCCGCAGGCATCGCAACGCCCCGCCCATTTCTTGTGGACTGCGCCGCAGGCAGTGCAGGTGAATGTGCCGGTGATCTTGCTCATGGCTCTTTCTGCCCGAGGGGGTCGGGACAGGCAAGCGGGATGGGGCGGGTTTCCATTTCGGGGCCGACTGGTCTAGAAGGCGGCCATGAGCCAGAAATTTTCCTTCCGTCTTGACGCGGCCGACGGGCCGGCCCGCACCGGCGTCATCTCGACGCCCAGGGGCGACATCCGCACCCCGGCCTTCATGCCGGTCGGTACTGCCGCCACCGTCAAGGCGATGCTGCCCGAAAGCGTGCGCGCGACCGGCGCCGACATCCTTCTGGGCAACACCTATCACCTGATGCTGCGCCCGACCGCCGAACGGATTGCGCGGCTGGGCGGGCTGCATCGGTTCATGAACTGGGACCGGCCGATCCTGACCGACTCGGGCGGGTTCCAGGTGATGAGCCTGGCCGACCTGCGCAAGCTGACCGAGGACGGGGTGCGCTTCAAGTCGCACATCGACGGCTCCGACCACATGCTCAGCCCCGAGCGCAGCATGGAAATCCAGCGCCTTCTGGGCTCGGACATCGTGATGTGCTTCGACGAATGTCCGGCGCTGCCCGCGACCGACGAGGCGGTGGCCGCCTCGATGCGCCTGTCGATGCGGTGGGCGGCGCGGTCGCGCGAGGCGTTCGGCGACCGGCCGGGGCATGCGCTGTTCGGGATCATGCAGGGCGGCGTCACGCACGAACTCCGCGCCGAAAGCGCTGAGAAACTAAGGGAAATCGGCTTCGACGGCTATGCCATCGGCGGGCTGGCAGTGGGCGAGGGGCAGGAGGCGATGTTCGGGGTGCTCGACTATGCGCCGGGCCTGTTGCCCGCCGACCGGCCGCGCTATCTGATGGGGGTCGGCAAGCCCGACGACATCGTCGGCGCGGTGATGCGCGGCGTCGACATGATGGATTGCGTGCTGCCGTCGCGGTCGGGGCGAACCGGCCAGGCCTGGACCCGGCGCGGCCAGGTCAACATCAAGAACGCCCGCCACGCCGACGATCCCCGGCCGCTCGACGAAGCCTGCACCTGCCCGGCCTGCCGCAGCTATTCGCGCGCCTACCTGCACCACGTCTTCCGCGCCGGCGAGATCATTTCCTCGATGCTGCTGACCTGGCACAACCTGCATTATTTCCAGGAGCTGATGCAGGGCCTGCGCGAAGCGATCGCCGCCGGGCGGCTGGCGGGCTTCGTCGCCGAATTCCAGCGCCAGCGGGCGGAAGGGGATATTCCGCCGATTTAAGCGGGATCATATCAACTCAAAGCCTCGCCGGTCGCAATTCACACTGCCCGGACCGATCAGGGGACGCGCCGGTGGCGCGTCACCCGGGCCGTTGGCCGGAGCGCAAGCGCAGGCCAAGGGGCTATCGGCAGTCCCGCACATTCCGGCACGGACGGCGCCCGCCCCGGTGGGGGCGAAGCCGCCGCCCGGGGGCGGGGCTGGCCGTGCGCTTGGCGCACGGCCCGAGCGAGCTTAAACCGACCACCTGCCGCGCGAGGCGACGGCCTCGCGCTCATTCGCCGCTCTAGATCCAATCAATACGACCGCGTTCCAGACGCGGCCCCTCAGCCGTGGGTCAGGAAGATCGACAGCCGCTTGAGCGTCGCGTGAATCTCGGGCGCCAGCACCTTCATGCCCAGCGTGTGCATGTGCAGCGCCCGCAGGTCGGCGCTCAGGCCAGCAATGTCGATGTCGGACATTTCGCGGTCGGCCCGTGCGAAGCTGGCCATGGTCTTCGATCCGCCATCGTCCAGCGCGATCGCCACCCCGTAGCGCAGCCCGTGTTCAGCGGCGCTGGCCAGGACGCCGGCGGTGTCGGCCTCGGCCAGCGCGCTCCAGCGGATGGCGCCGTTGTGGGAAAAGGCCCAGCCGACGGTCGGGTCCTTCATCACCAGGCTGTTGGCCGAATAGTGGTCGAGCCAGTCCTTGTCGTAAGCCTGGAACAGATAGCGCGGGGTGGTGAACTCGATGTGCATCGCGATGGCGAACCCCGCGGGACTGCGGGCGCGCAGCCGTTTGAGCAGGTCGTTGGGCCGGTCCACGTGCGTCAAATTCCCTTCGGAGAACAGATTTCTTTTCAATGGCCGTGATTGCGTGGCATAAGGCCATAGTTGCAACAGATCGTCGCGGATTGCAAAGGGTTGACCAAGGAATTCGTCAGGTCGGAAAAAATCGCGGGACTCCGCGCGGGCAACGAGTTCGCGTCGCTCGCGCCGGCTGGCTATTACATTGCATTGCGCATCGGTTTTGCCTTTCCGCTGGCTGAACAGAACGCCCTGCCTCCCGCCTGGGTCGACCATTACACCCGCCAGAATTTCATGTTGGCCGATCCGGTCATGCGTTGGCTCTACGGCAATTCCGGCGCGATCCGCTGGAGCGCGATCGACCTGCCCGACCCGCGCGGGGTGCTGACCGAGGCGGCGCGTTTCGGCCTGCGCTATGGCGTGGCGATCAGCTTTGACGATCCCGGCCCCAAGGGCCAGCGCAGTTTTGCCTCGTTCTGCCGGCCCGACCGCGAACTGACCGACGAGGAGATCGCGGTTCTCGGCGGCAAGCTGGAGTGGCTGCATGTGGCGATGGCGCCGCCGACCAACCTGACCCAGGCCGAACTCGAGGCGCTGCGCATGGTCAAGGAAGGCTGCCTGGTCAAGGAGATCGCCAGCCGGCTGGGCGTGTCCGAAGGCGCGGTCAAGCAGCGGCTGAAGAATGCCAAGGCCAAGCTCGGTGCCAAGACCGGCAGCCAGGCGGTTTCGGCGGCGACCGGCTATGGGCTGATCTGATGGGGCATACATCCTGAAGTAGTGTTTAGCTGAGCGTTTGCGCCAATAAGGTTATCAACTGTTTCCGTTGGTGATCTAATCGCCCCGCCTGATAAGGAGGGGCAAACATGCTTAACATCACGTTCGATCTGTCCGGCCTGCACCATCACGGGACCGCCTTTTACGATTACCTGCGGCTTCGCAAACAGTTCTTCGTCGACACGCTCGGCTGGAACATTCCCCACGACGCCAATGTCGAGATGGACCAGTATGACAACCCGCTGGCCCATTATTCGCTGGTTTTGCGCGACGGGCAGGTGATCGGCGGCGCCCGCACGATGCCGACCACCTCGTCCTGGGGGCAATATACCTACATGTTGCGCGACGCGGTGGCGGGCAAGCTGGCCGACATTCCCGCGCAGGTGATGGGCAGCGAGGTGCAGCGCCCCGACGTGTGGGAATGCACCCGCTTGGTGATGTCCGACAGCGTGAACAATCACCAGGACCGGGCACTGTGCCTGTCGCTGATCGTCGAGGGGCTGGCTGACGTGGCACGGCGGCATGGCGCGAGCGAGCTGATGTCGCTGTCGCCCCTGTCCCTGATGCGGGCGCTGCGCCAGCTGGGCTGGGCCGCCGACCGGATCGGCGAGCCCTATGACAACCCCGGCGACGGACGCCGCTATGCGGTCCTGTCGATGCCTGCCGAACGGCAGCGGCAGGCCGCGCGGCACTAGGGCGGCCCGCCTCCCGGCGCAAAGTCCGCTTGCGCCGGGACCGGGGCCGGGTATTGTCGCGCCCACCACGGCCAGGGTCTGTTGAAGCCGGCGCACCGCGCGCCTAAATACAGTCCCTGAGCCGGGGAAAGCCGGGTGCTGCCGATGATCGGGGCCGGTGCTTTCCTGCCTGAAAGGAAACGCGATGAGTGAACTGAAAGCCCAAAGTTACCCGGTATTGCCGCTGCGCGATATCGTGGTCTTTCCGCATATGATCGTGCCGCTGTTCGTCGGGCGCGAAAAGTCGGTGCGGGCGCTGGAAGAAGTGATGCAGGATGATCGCCAGATCCTCCTGTCGTCGCAGATCGACCCGACGATCGACGATCCCAAGACCGATGGCATCTATCGCACCGGGGTCCTGGCGAACGTCCTGCAATTGCTGAAACTGCCAGATGGCACGGTCAAGGTGCTGGTCGAGGGCCGGTCGCGGGTGCGCATCACCGACTTCGTCGAGAATGCCGCCTTCTTCGAGGCTCATGCCGAGCCGCTGGAGGAAAAGCCGGGCGATGCGGCCGCGGTCGAGGCGCTGCTGCGCTCGGTCGGCGAGGAATTCGAGAAATACGCCAAGATCAAGAAGAACGTCCCCGAGGAAGCGCTGTCGGCGGTCGCCGAGACCCGCGACCCGCCGAAGCTGGCCGACCTGGTGTCGGGCCATCTTGGCGTCGACGTGGCCCAGAAGCAGGAGCTTCTGGAAACGCTCGATGTGGGCGAACGGCTTGAGAAGGTCTATGGCCTGATGCAGGGCGAAATGTCGGTCCTGCAGGTCGAGAAGAAGATCAAGAGCCGCGTCAAGACCCAGATGGAGAAGACCCAGCGCGAGTACTACCTGAATGAGCAGATGAAGGCCATTCAGCGCGAGCTGGGCGACGGCGAGGAAGGCCAGAACGAGGTCAACGAACTGGCCGAGAAGATCGCCAAGACCAAGTTCTCCAAGGAAGCGCGCGACAAGGCCGAGGGCGAGCTGAAGAAGCTCAAGTCCATGTCGCCGATGTCGGCCGAGGCGACGGTGGTCAGGAACTACCTCGACTGGCTGCTGAGCCTGCCGTGGGGGATCAAGTCGCGCGTCAAGAAGGACCTCCGCGCCGCGCAGGCGGTGCTGGACGCCGACCACTATGGTCTGGAGAAGGTCAAGGAGCGGATCGTCGAATATCTGGCGGTGCAGTCGCGCAGCGCCGCGCTGAAAGGTCCGATCCTGTGCCTCGTCGGCCCGCCCGGCGTCGGCAAGACCTCGCTTGGCAAGTCGGTGGCGCGCGCCACCGGACGCGAGTTCATCCGCATCTCGCTCGGCGGTGTCCGGGACGAGTCGGAGATCCGCGGCCATCGGCGCACCTATATCGGCTCGATGCCCGGCAAGATCATCCAGGCGCTGAAGAAGGCCAAGACCACCAACCCGCTGATCCTGCTCGATGAAATCGACAAGATGGGCCAGGACTTCCGCGGCGACCCGGCTTCGGCGATGCTCGAGGTGCTTGACCCGGAACAGAACGCGACCTTCGTCGACCACTATCTGGAAGTGGAATACGACCTGTCGAACGTGATGTTCATCACCACGGCCAACAGCTACAACATGCCGGGGCCGCTTCTGGACCGGATGGAGATCATCCCGCTGGAAGGCTATACCGAGGATGAAAAGCGCGAGATCGCCAAGCAGCACCTGATCGGCAAGCAGGTCAAGAACCACGGCCTTAAGAAGGGCGAGTTCAAGATCACCGACGCCGCCCTGACCGAGATGATCCGCACCTACACGCGCGAAGCGGGGGTGCGGAATCTGGAACGGGAAATCTCGAAACTGGCGCGCAAGGGCCTGACCAAGATCCTCAAGAAAGAGGTGGCCAAGGTCGAGGTGACGCCCGAGGTGCTCGAGGAATACCTGGGGGTCAAGCGGTTCCGCTATGGCCTGGCCGAGAAGGAGGATCAGGTCGGCGTGGTCACCGGCCTGGCCTGGACCAGCGTCGGCGGCGATCTTCTGCAGATCGAAGCCCTGCGCCTGCCTGGCAAGGGCCGGATGAAGACCACCGGCAAGCTGGGCGACGTGATGAAGGAATCGATCGAGGCGGCGGTCAGCTACGTCCGGTCGGTCAGCCCCGAACTGGGGGTGAAGCCGACGATCTTCGAGAAGAGCGACATCCACGTCCACGTGCCGGAGGGGGCGACCCCCAAGGACGGGCCGTCGGCCGGCCTGGCGATGGTGACGTCCATCGTCTCGGTCCTGACCGGCATCCCGGTCAGGAAGGACATCGCCATGACCGGCGAGGTGACGCTGCGCGGCAATGCGCTGCCGATCGGCGGCCTGAAGGAAAAGCTGCTGGCCGCACGGCGCGGCGGGATCAGGACGGTGTTCATCCCCGAGGAAAACGCCCGCGACCTGCCCGAGATCCCCGACAACGTGAAGGCGGGGCTGGAGATCGTGCCGGTTGCCCATGTCCGCGAGGTTCTGGCCCGGGCGCTGGTGCGCCAGCCCGAGCCGATCGTCTGGGACGAGGCGGCCGAGGAACTGGCGGCCAAGGCGGCGGCCAGCGCTGGCGAGGGGGCCGGGGCGGTCGCGCACTGACCGGCTTCCATCGATCCGAACCTGGCAGGGGCGCCCGAGCGGCGCCCCTGTCGTTTGCCCCAATCGGCTCCCGGCGCCCGCCGCGAAAAAGGTTTCACAGCCCGGCGAAAGCCCCCTAATGTCGGCGCGACAGCGCCGGAGGGGCCGGCACGCAAGCAGGACGCCTTCTCATGACCAGAAAGCCGACCGTCACCGCCGCCGACGCCAAGCTGGCCGCCGCGAAGAAACCGGCGGCAGCGCCGAAGTCTGCCGCCAAGGCGCCGGCTGCAAAGGCGGCGGCCGCCAAGCCTGCTGCCGCGGCCGCCAAACCGGCGCGCGCCCGCCCGGCCAAGGCCGGCCAGCGGAAGTCGCAGGGCGGGGCCGCCGACCGGCCGGTCCTGAAGCTGAAAGAACTGGTCGACCGGGTGGTCGAACGCGCCGGCGCGAAGAAAAAGGACGCCAAGCCGGTGGTCGAGGCGATGCTGGCCATCCTTGGCGATGCGCTGGCGGCCGGGGAATCGCTGATCCTGCCGCCCCTCGGCCGGGTGCGGGTCAACCGGACCAAGGAGGCCGCCAACGGCGCGATGCTGACCATCAAGCTGAAGCGCGGCGGGGGCGTCAAAAAGTCGACCGGAAATGGCGACGACGATCTTGCAGAGCCGCCGGAATAAGGCTAGATGGCCGCCACCGGGCGATTAGCTCAGCGGTAGAGCGCTTCGTTCACATCGAAGATGTCAGCGGTTCAAATCCGTTATCGCCCACCATCATTCCCGGAAACGCGCCCCACGGGGGCGCGTTTTGCGTTTCCGGCTCGCGCCCGTCTCAGGTCAACGGCAGGATGTTCTGATTGAGCCGGAACAGATTTGCGGGGTCCAGCCGCGCCTTGAGCGCGCCAAGCCTTCGGTATTTCTCCTGGCCGTAGGATTGCGCGGCGATCTCGGTTCCGGCATCGGCCTGCTCGTTGACGTAGTTGTCCCGCGCCGACACCGCGGTCATCTGCGCCGCGCCCGCGCGACCAGCGGCGAGGCAGCGCCCGTCGTCCTTCTGATCGTCCCAGATGGGCTGGACAATCCAGTACCATTGCGCGCTGCGGCCCGAATAGGCGGTCGCGTGGTCGGCCACGTCGGTGACCGCTCCGCCAAGCTGGAGGCAATAGACTTCTGACTCCTCCGTCGGCAAGTGTTCCGTGACAGCCAAGATCGCGCGGACTTCCGCATCGCCCAGCGAATTCAGGAAGCCGCCCCGCGCGTAATAGCGCCGGCCCCAGGGCACCCGGTCATCATTGCGGCACTGGAACGCGACGAAGTCGCTGTAGGAGGGGCCGGGCGTGCCGGGGCCGGCCAGGTGGGCAAAACCGTTCCACAAGCCTTCGCCTATTGCCGGGCCGCTTTGCAGGACGGTTAACGACAAGCCGCCCCGCACGACGGCAAACGAACAGGTGAGCGTTCGCTGCGCAGCTTCGGCAAGCGGGCCGAGCGCTCTCACCGCTTCGGCCACGCGGGCCGACGGATAGGTCCAGCTTCTAGTCTGCACCGGGCCGAGATTTTCCATGCGATAGCTGAACTCGGTGACCACGCCGAAGTTGCCGCCGCCGCCCCTGAGTCCCCAGAAGAGTTCGGGATCGCTGGCCGCGTCGATCCGGCGGACATCGCCCGCGGCGGTGACGAGCTGCGCCGCCTCGAGACAGTCGATGGTCAGGCCGAAACGCCGGCTGAGCCAGCCCATCCCGCCGCCCAGGGTCAAGCCGCCGGCGCCCGTGTGCGAGACGACGCCCGCCGGCACCACAAGTCCGTGCGGCGCGCCTGTCCGGTCGAGATCGCCGAGCAGCGCCCCGCCGCCGACCGTGGCGCGGCGAAGGGCGGGATCGACCGTCACCTGATTCAGCTGCCCGAGGTCCAGGATGATGCCGCCATCACAGGTCGAAAGCCCCGGAAGGCTGTGGCCGCCGCCCCGGATGGCGAGGCTGATGCCAGACTCGGCCGCGATGCCGACCACGCGCTGCACATCCCCCACGCCTGCGGCCCGCACGATGGCTTTCGGTCGCCGATCGGCACAACCGTTCCAGACCCGCCGCGCCTGGTCGTAGCCTGCGTCCGACGGTGTGACGACCGATCCCTTCAAGCCGACGGTCGACAAGCGCGACAGAACGTCCGGTGCGTCCATGGCAGCCCCCCGACTGGTTCGTCAGAAGTCAAGCCTGAGCCTAAACCGCTCCCTTCCGCCCACAAAGCATAAAGAATCGCATGCGCGGGGCGCTTGCCCTCGGGCCACGAACCGACTAAGTCCGCGCAAGGCCGGGTGATTAGCTCAGTTGGTAGAGCGCTTCGTTTACACCGAAGATGTCGGGAGTTCGAGTCTCTCATCACCCACCATCCGCACCGGCCTCTGGACAAGGTCCGGCCGCGCCAGGCGCGCGGCCCGGCCAGGGGTGGGCGCGATCCCGTGCTGTGACGACGAAAGGACAAAGTCGATGAAACCGCGGCTTGACTATTTCTCGAAGGCGCCGGCGCTGATGAAGTCGGTCCTCGCCCTCAACGATGCCGTGGATGGCTGCGGGCTGGAGATGAGCCTTCTGCACCTGGTCAAGCTGCGGGCCTCGCAGATCAACGGCTGTTCCTATTGCGTCGAGATGCACAGCCGCGAGGCGCGCGAGGACGGCGAGAGCGAAAAGCGCCTCTACCTGGTCGCGGCCTGGCGGGAATCGCCGCTTTTCTCCGAGCGCGAGCGCGCCGCCTTCGCCTGGACCGAGGCGGTGACCAGGATGGCGGATGGCGGCGTGCCGGACGCGCTTTACGCCGCGACGCGCGAACAGTTCAGCGAGGAGGACCTGGTCAGGCTGACCGTGGCGATCAGCATGATCAACACCTGGAACCGGCTGAGCGTCGCCTTCCGCGGCATCCATCCGGTCTAGGACCGCCTGCCGGCCCGCGCCAGGATCAGATCGGCCGGCTCGGCAACGGTCACGCCTCGGCTCCGACCCCTTCGGGCACCTTGGCCCCGGTCATGAACGCCACCGCGTCCGACATCGAATGATCCTTGGGGCGGATGACGCACAGGCGCCGGCCCAGCCGGTGGATGTGGATGCGGTCGGCGACCTCGAACACATGCGGCATGTTGTGCGAGATCAGGATGATCGGAATGCCGCGCGCCCGGACGTCGAGGATCAGGTCCAGCACCCGGCGACTTTCCTTGACGCCCAGCGCCGCCGTGGGTTCGTCCAGGATCACCACCTTGGACCCGAAGGCCGCCGCCCGCGCCACCGCCACGCCCTGACGCTGGCCGCCCGAGAGCGTTTCAACCGCCTGGTTGATGTTCTGGATGGTCATCAGCCCCAGTTCCGACAGTTTCTCGCGGGCGAACTTCTGCATCCGCGGGCGATCCATCTGGCGGAAGACCGTGCCCATGATGCCCGGCTTGCGCCATTCGCGGCCCAGGAACATGTTGTCGCCGATCGACAGGGCAGGGGAGAGGGCCAGGTTCTGGTAGACCGTCTCGATCCCCGCCCGGCGGGCATCCTCGGGCGAGCGGAAATGGACCTCGCGCCCTTCGAGGGTGATGGTGCCGTGGTCGGGCGTCACCGCGCCCGACAGCGCCTTGATGAGCGTCGACTTGCCCGCGCCATTGTCGCCGATCACCGCGAGGATCTCGCCCGGCATCAGCTCGAAGTCGGCGCCGCTCATGGCGACCACGGTGCCGTAGCGCTTCATCAGTCCGCTGGCGGCCAGGATGGGTTGAACGGCGGTCATTGCGAAGCCCTCCGCAGATATTGGTCCAGAGCGACGGCGATGATGACGAGGCAACCCGCCGCGAACATCTGCCAGTAATCGTCGACCCCGGCCAGCGACAGGCCGGTGATGAACACCTGTACGATGAAGGCGCCGAGGACCGATCCGACGATGGACCCGCGCCCGCCGAACAGCGAGGTGCCGCCGATCACCACGGCGGTGATCGAGCCGAGGTTGATGTTTTCAAACGAGATGGGCGAGATCGAGCCAACCCGGCCGACAGCGATCCAGGCGGCGAAGCCGCAGATCAGGCCGGCGGCGGCATAGACCGACACCAGCGTCCGGTCGACCTGGATGCCCGACAGCATCGCCGCGTCCGGGTCGTCGCCGATGGCATGGACATGGCGGCCCCAGGCGGTGTGGTTCAGTACGTACCAGACGACGGCCGCCAGGGCGATCAACGTCACCCCGCCCCAGGTCACGGTCGCGCCGAACAGCTTGAAGCCGTCGCCGAAGAACAGCAGGCCGGGGGCCTTCTGTTCGATGTCGAGCGCCCGGATCGACTCGGATTGCGAATACCAGAGCTTCAGCGCGTTGAAGACCGACAGCGTGCCCAGCGTCACGATGAAGGGCGGCAGCTTGACCTTGGCCACCAGCACGCCGTTGACCATGCCCATCAGGCCGCCGAGCACGATGGCGACCAGCACTGCCGGCAGGACCGGCCAGCCGGAATTGACCGACAGGTTGCCCATCACCAGCGTGGCGATCACGAGGATCGCGCCGACTGACAGGTCGATGCCGGCGGTCAGGATCACGAGCGTCTGGGCGATGGCCACGAAGCCGGTCACCGTCACCTGCTGGATGACGGTCGACAAGGCCCCCATGCCCAGGAAGCGCGGCGCCACGATCCCGAAGGCCAGGACCGAGACGAGCAGCACCAGCGCCGGGATCAGCGTCGGATTGTTGCGCAGATAGGCCCGCGCGACATGGGTCAGGGTCCGGTCGTCGCGATCGAAGCTGGCGACCGTCCGGTCGGCCTTGTCCAGCGTCGCTTCGAAATCGGAAATGGTCTTGGTCGGTGCGTCTTGGTTTGTCATCGCCGGGATGCCCCTGGATGCGGCCGGGTGGATGGTGCCGGCCGCCGGTGAAGAAGGGCGGCGGTGTCGCCGCCCTTCACGCGATCAGGTTGAGGCTCGTCGGCCCGCGGGCCGCGCCTCAGCCCCAGCAGAGTTCGGTGCCCTTGGCCGAGTCGATCGACTTCACGCCTTCGGCCGGCTTGTCGGTGACAAGGTTCACCCCGGTGTTGAAGAAGGTCAGCCCGTCGGAGGCGGCGGGCTTGGTGCCGTCCTTGGCGAAGGCGGCAATCGCCTCGATGCCCTTCGATGCCATCAGCAGCGGATATTGCTGCGAGGTGGCGCCGATCACGCCGGCCTTGACATTGGCGACGCCGGGGCAGCCGCCGTCGACCGAGACGATCAGGACGCCCTGTTCCTTGCCGGCCTTCTTCAGCGCCTGGAACGCGCCTTCGGCGGCCGGTTCGTTGATCGTGTAAACGACGTTGATGTCGGGGTCCTTGGCCAGAAGCGTTTCCATCGCCTTCAGCCCGCCCTCGGGGTTGGCGTCCGACGATTCATGGCCGATCACGCGGGCGTCCTTTTCGGAACCCATCACCTTCAGGTCCGGCACGTCGATGCCGAATCCGGTCAGGAAGCCGGTGTCGCGGGCCACGTCGACCGAGATATTGTCCTTGTTGATGTCCAGCATGGCGATCTTGGCGTCCTTGGCCTTGTCGCCGAGCTGCACCGCGGCCCATTTGCCGATCAGCTGGCCGGCTTCGTAGTTGTCGGTGGCGAAGGTCATGTCCTGGGCCTCGCCGTCCGCGAGCGGCGTGTCGAGCGCGATGACCAGGGCACCGGCGTCACGGGCCTTTTTCAGTGCCGGGCCGACCGAGTCGTTCGAGGCGGTGATGAGGATGCCCTTGGCGCCCGCGGCCACGCAGTTCTCGATGGCGGTGATCTGCGGGGCGGCGTCGCCGTCCTTTTCACCGGCATAGGCCTGGAAATCCAGCCCGACATCCTTGGCGGCCTTTTCGGCGCCTTCCTTCATCTTCACGAAGAAGGGGTTGGTGTTGTTCTTGGTGATCAGGCAGGCCAGATCGGCCGCCGAGGCGGAACCGGCCATCAGGGCCAGCAGGGCGGCGCCCGACAGGGCAGCGGTTGCGAATTTCATCATGTTTCCTCCCGAACGGGGCCGGTCCCCGACTGTTTGCCTTCGCCGGACGGCAGGTCCAGCGATGCGGCGAGAAAACCTGATTCCGGGTCATGCGTCAACATAAATAAATCATAGTGAATTAATATTGACATCAACCGCCCCCCCCGCGCAGTCTGGTCCTGACGGCCCGGTGGGCATTTTCACGAAGGGGCTGCCGATGCTGATGGGGATACCGCCGATACTGGGGCCGGACCTGTTGGCCGCGCTCAGGGTCATGGGGCATGGCGACGAAATCGCCATCGTCGATGGGAACTATCCGGCGCTTGAACAGGCGCGGCGGCTGGTCCGCGCCGACGGGCACGGGCTGGTGGCGCTGCTGGATGCGGTCCTGTGCCTGCTGCCGCTGGATCG
>JAXMDK010000034.1:0-20007 GCA_046348855.1 Paracoccaceae bacterium
CGGCGACCAGCCCGCGGCCCGGCTCGCACACCAGCGCCGGGCGAGCATCGCCGAACGCCTCGGTGGCGACCCGGTCGATCCGGGCGAAGATAGCCTCAAGCTGCGGCAGTTCGCCCGGCTGGCGGTGCGACGGGAAACCGCCGCCCACGTTCAGCCGCCGGGCCTGCACGCCCGACAGCCGGCAGATGTCGGCGGCGGCGCGGATATAGCTATCCCAGGCCATCGGGTCGGTGCATTGCGTGCCCGGATGGAAGGTCAGCGAGGCGATGAAGCCCGCCTCCTTCACCCGCTTCAGGAGGTCCGCCGCCAGTTCGACGGTCGCGCCGAACTTGGCCCCGAAATTGTAGGCCGCGCCCTGCACCGGCAGCTTGAAGCGCACGGTGATCTCGGTGTTCTCGGCCGGCACCAGCTCGATCAGCTTTTCCAGTTCGGACCGGCTGTCGACCGAATAGGACACCACGCCCTCGGTCACCGCGAAGGCGATCTCGTGGCGGGCGCGCACCGGGTTGTTGTAGTGCATGGCCGCGCCGGGGGCGAGCCGGCGGATCAGCGCGATCTCGGCGGGCGAGGCGACATCAAAGCCCCTGACCCCGGCGGCCACCAGGTTCTGGATGACCATTTCGTCGGGGTTCGACTTGACCGCATAGGTCACCATCCCCGGAAAGCCGTCGATGAACCGGCGCGCCGTGGCCTGAAGCACGGTCGGCGCAAAGAACATCACCGGATTGTCGGGTTGTTGCGAACGCAGGAATTCGGACGGATTCGTCCAGATCGTTTTAGAAAGCCCCATCGGCGTTTTCCTTTGCCAACAAGGCGCAGCCACCTTTTTCCCCGGCTTTACGGGTCAGAAGACGCTTACGCGGTCCACCAACCAGGCCAGGTGCGGAGCCGCTGCGGGGACCGCCCTTTCACCTGAACGAAGTCTGCGCGATATGGGACACATTTTCACCGAGATGAAGTGTAGAATTGCGGCGCAGAGTCGTTATACTGACGAAAATTCCGGTTAAATTGACAGGTGTGGCGAATGGACGACCTTGATCGCTCGATGCTGGCGCTGCTGGGGTCCGATGCGCGCATTTCGGTGGCCACGCTGGCGCGGCGGCTGAAGGTGGCGCGATCGACCATCCAGGCGCGGTTGGAGCGGCTGGAAACCACCGGGGTGATCGCCGGCTATACGGTCAAGCTGGGCGAAGCGGCCCGCCAGGGCCGCATCCGCGCCACGGTTCTTCTGACGATCGAGCCGCGCGCCCAGGCCAACGTCCTGGCCCGCCTGAAATCCATCGCCGAGGTCGAGCGGGTGCATACGACCTCGGGCCGCGTCGACCTCTTGCTGCAGGTTTCGGCGCCGTCGACGGCGGTGCTGGATGCAACGCTCGACCAGATCGGCGAGATGACCGGGGTGAAAAGCTCCGAAAGCCTGATCCACCTGTCGACCAAGATCGACCGGGCGGTGTAGGGCAAGATCCCATCATTCGAAGCATCGCAGGGCACTTCCCGGACCGATCAGGTGACGCGCCAGTGGCGCGTCACCCGGTCCGTTGGCCGAAGCGCAAGCGCAGGCCAAGGGGGTGCCGCAATCCCGGAGGTTCGTGCACGGACGGCGCCGCCCCGGTGGGGGCGAAGCCCCGCCGCCCGGGGAGCGGGGACTGGCCGTGCGCTTGGCGCACGGCCCGAGCGAGCTTAAACCGACCACCTGCCGCGCGAGGCGACGGCCTCGCGCTCATTCGCCGCTGCTGATTCCCATGATGCGACTGCGATCCGGCCGCGCGCCAGCCCCTCAGCCGCGCAAACTGAACAGGTCGACGAATCGCTGGCCCAGCGCCGGGTCGCCGGAAAATTCCACCTGTCCCAGCGCCAGCGTTTCGGCCAGCGGCCGGGGCGCATAGATCGCCGCCGCGACCGCGTTGGCGCTGCCGGCGAACAGGACCGCGCCCTCGGCCGCCGCGCTGCGCCAGACCTCGTAGCACCCGCCGCTGATCTTGGCCGAAAAGCTTTCGCCCCCCAGCTGGAAGCCCGCCGAAAGCCCCTCGCCCCCGCCGGTGTCGACCATCGCCGCCATCGACAGCATCAGCGCCGTCGGGCTGATGAACTGGCGCGGGTCGTGGCCGGGCAGGCGCGCGCCCCAGCGGCAGAGCGCGTCGATCACCGGGCGCACCGCCTGCCCCAGCGCCGTCAGCTCATAGACCTGCACCAAGGCCGGCGCCGGCAGGGTGCGGCGCGCCAACACGCCCTGCGCCTCCAGTTCCTCCAGCCGCTGGGTCAGGATGTTGGCGCTGATTCCCGGCAGACCGGCGCGGATGGCGGCGAACCGCTTGGGCCCCAGCATCAGCTCGCGGATCACCAGGATCGCCCAGCGGTCGCCCAGCACATCGAGCGCATGGGCGGCGATGCAGCCTTCTTCATAGCGCCTGCGCGCGGTTCTGCCGGTTCCAGTCATCTTACGAAACATTTGGTTGTTTTTTATAACTTAGCATGCCAGCCTTTTCCCATCAACCCGACTCGGAGGAAACGCGATGCCTTATGTGGACGGATTCGTGACCGCGGTGCCGGACGGAAACCGCGACAAATACCTCGACTTCACCCGCCGCGCCTGGACCCTGTTCCGCGACCTTGGCGCGATCGACACCTGGGAAAACTGGGGCGACGACGTGCCCGACGGCAAGCTGACCGACTTCCGCCGCGCGGTTCAGGCCCAGCCCGGCGAAACCGTGGTCTTCAGCTGGATCACCTGGCCCGACAAGACGATCCGCGACAAGGCCATGGAAAAGATGATGAACGCCGAAACAGCCGCCCGGCTTGGCCAGATGCCGTTCGATGGCAAGCGCATGATCTACGGCGGCTTTGACACCATCTTCAGCACCGGAGGCCGGTCATGAGCAAGCAGGGAACCCCGATCTGGTACGAACTGATGACGCCCGATCTGGCCGCCGCGCAACGCTTCTACGAAAATGTCCTCGGCTGGAAGATCGCCGACAGCGGCATGGCGGGCATGGACTACCGGCTGGCCAGCGCCGGCGACGCGATGGTCGCCGGCCTGATGCCCCCGCCGCGCGAAGGGATACCGGCGAACTGGGGGATTTATTTCGCCGTCGCCGACTGCGATGCGGCCGCGCGCGACGCCCAGTCGGCGGGCGCCAGCATCTGCCTGCCCGCAACCGACATCCCCGGCGTCGGCCGCTTTGCCGTCCTCACCGATCCGCAGGGCGCGGTCTTCAACATACTGAAGGGCGAAGGCAGCGACAGCCAGGCCTTCGACCAGTCGAAGCCGGGCCACGGCAACTGGCAGGAACTGATGACCACCGACCCGAAGGCGGCCCAGTCCTTCTACGGCAAGCTCTTCGGCTGGAGCGAGGCCCGCGTTCACGACATGGGGCCGATGGGCGGCTATCACATCATCTCGCACGACGGCCGCGAGATCGGGGGCATGATGGGCCTAGGCGGCGCGCCGATGGCCTGCTGGCTTCCCTATTTCGGCTCGGCCGGCATCGACTCCTCGGCCAAGAGGATCGCGGCGGCCGGCGGCAAGGTGATACGCGGCCCAATGGAGGTTCCGGGCGGCGCCTTCATCGTCGTGGCCACCGACCCACAGGGTGCCCATTTCGCCATCGTCGGACCGAAAGGCTGAGCCATGACCAGACAACGCATCGTCACCTGCCTGTGGTTCGACGGACAGGCGCGGGAGGCGGCGGAATTCTACGCCGCCACCTTCCCCGACAGCCATGTCGATACGGCCATGGCCGCGCCGGCGGACAATCCGTCCACCCCCGCCGGGGCCGAGCTGACCGTGGAATTCACCGTGCTCGGCCAGCCGTTCCTGGGGCTGAACGGCGGCCCGCAATTCCACTTCAGCGAGGCGATCTCCTTCCAGGTCTTCACCGACACGCAGGAGGAAACCGACCGCTACTGGGCCGCCATCACCGGCAACGGCGGCGCCGAAAGCGCCTGCGGCTGGTGCCGCGACCGCTTTGGCCTGTCCTGGCAGATCATCCCGCGCGCGCTGATGGCGGCGATGTCCGACCCGGACCGGGCCGCCGCCAAGCGGGCGATGCAGGCGATGATGACCATGAAGAAGATCGACATCGCCGCGATCGAGGCGGCCCGCGCCGGACGCTGACCACATCGCGGCCCGCGCCCGCGCCGGTCAGTCCTCCCTTGGCCTTTTCGCGCCCGGACGCTAATGAGGGCGCGAAAAGAGGGACCGACGATGCCGATGGAAAAGACCTTTGCCCCCGCCGAAGCCGAGGCGCGCATTTCCGCCCGCTGGCTTGCCCGCCACGCCTTCGCCGCCGGGGCCAACGCCCGGCCGGGGGCCGAGGCCTTTTCCATCGTGATCCCGCCGCCGAACGTCACCGGCTCGCTCCACATGGGACATGCCTTCAACAACACGCTCCAGGACATCCTGGTGCGCTGGCACCGGATGCGCGGGCACGACACGCTGTGGCAGCCCGGCACCGACCACGCCGGCATCGCCACCCAGATGGTCGTCGAACGCGAACTGGCCAAGGACAAGTCCAACCAGACCCGCCGCGAGATGGGGCGCGAGGCCTTCCTGAAAAAGGTGTGGGAGCAGAAGCAGAAATCCCGCGCCAACATCGTCGGCCAGCTTCAGCGGCTGGGCTGTTCCTGCGACTGGGACCGCGAGGCCTTCACCATGTCGGGCGCCCCCGGCGCGCCCAAGGGCGAGGAAGGCAATTTCCACGATGCGGTCATCAAGGTCTTCGTCGATCTCTACAACAAGGGCCTGATCTACCGCGGCAAGCGGCTGGTCAACTGGGACCCGCAGTTCGAAACCGCCATCTCGGATCTCGAGGTCGAACAGACCGAGGTCCAGGGTCACATGTGGCATTTCAAATATCCGCTCGCCGGCGGCCAGACCTACGAATATGTGGAAAAGGACGAGGCCGGCAACGTCACCCTGCGCGAGGTCCGCGACTATATCTCGATTGCCACCACCCGGCCGGAAACCATGCTGGGCGACGGCGCGGTGGCGGTTCATCCCTCGGACGAACGTTACGCGCCAATCGTCGGGAAACTCTGCGAAATTCCGGTCGGGCCGAAGGAACACCGCCGGCTGATCCCGATCATCACCGACGAATATCCCGATCCGGCCTTCGGTTCGGGCGCGGTCAAGATCACCGGCGCGCACGACTTCAACGACTATGGCGTGGCCAAGCGCAACGACATTCCCTGCTACCGGCTGATGGACACCCGCGCGGCGATGCGCGCCGACGGCCTGCCCTATGCCGAGGCGGCCGAGGTCGCCCAGTCCGTCGCCCGCGCCTGGCTGGTCCGCAAGGGCTATGTCCCCGCCGGCTTCGCCGAACAGCCGGTGCGGCTGTCGGAAACCGAGGTCGACGCCCTGAACCTGGTGCCCGACGACCTGCGCGGGCTCGACCGCTACGAAGCGCGCAAGCGCGTGGTCGACCAGATCACCGCCGAGGGCAACGCGGTGACGGTCCTGAAAAAGTCGATCGACAAGGACACCGGCGCCGAACATCTGGAACGGGTGCCCTTCGTCGAGGCCAAGCCGATCATGCAGCCTTTCGGCGACCGCTCGAAGGTGGTGATCGAGCCGATGCTGACCGACCAGTGGTTCGTCGATACCGCCAGGATCGTCGAGCCGGCCTTGGCGGCGGTGCGCGACGGCACGACGCGGATCATGCCGCCCTCCGGCGAAAAGACCTATTACCACTGGCTGGAAAACATCGAGCCCTGGTGCATCTCCCGCCAGCTGTGGTGGGGCCATCAGATCCCGGTCTGGTACGGGCTGAACCTTTGGACCACCGGGTTCAGCGACGACGAGGGCGACGGCGAGATGGACGAGGTCGAGATCTTCCGCCTGCTGAACGACGGCGGGCTGGTGCATCGCGGCAGCCACCACCATGCGGCCCCCGGTTTTGCCGGCGTGACCGAACGGTTCATGGACGACATCGCGCGGCTCCCCGCGCCCCTGTCCCATGCCCGCGTTGTGGAAGTCGCCGACCGCGAGGCGGCGATCCACGCCTTTGCGGCGGCGCTGGCCGACTACAATCTTTCCCAGGACCCGACCCGGCTGGTCTATCCGGTCTGGCGCGATCCCGACGTGCTCGACACCTGGTTCTCCTCGGGCCTCTGGCCGATCGGCACGCTCGGCTGGCCCGACGACACGCCGGAACTCCGCACATACTTCCCGACCTCGGTCTTGGTGACCGGCTCCGACATCCTGTTCTTCTGGGTGGCGCGGATGATGATGATGCAGCTGGCCGTCGTCGGCCAGGTGCCCTTCCACACCGTCTACCTGCACGGGCTGGTCCGCGACGCCAAGGGCAAGAAGATGTCTAAGTCGCTCGGCAACGTCATCGACCCCCTGGACATCATCGCCGAATACGGCGCCGACGCGCTGCGCTTCACCAATGCCGCGATGGCCTCGCTCGGCGGCGTCCTGAAGCTCGACACCAACCGCATCGCCGGCTACCGGAACTTCGGCACCAAGCTCTGGAATGCCGCCCGCTTCGCCGAAATGAACGGCGCGCTCAGTCGGGACGTCGTCGGGACGGATGCGGGACAGAAACCCGACGCAAGCCACACCGTCAACCGCTGGATCATCAGCGAAACCGCCCGCGCCCGCATGGCCGTCGACGAAGCCCTCGCCGCCTTCCGCTTCAACGACGCCGCTCAGACGCTCTACGCCTTCGTCTGGGGCAAGGTCTGCGACTGGTATGTGGAGTTCGCCAAGCCGCTCCTCGACGGCGACGACGCGGCCGAAACCCGCGCCACGATGGCCTGGGTGCTCGACCAGTGCATGATCTTCCTCCACCCGTTCATGCCCTTCATCACCGAAGAACTCTGGGATCTGACCGGCCAACGGACCAAGATGCTGGTCCATGCCGACTGGCCCGCCTACGGCGCTGAAATCATTGACGAAGCGGCCGACGCCGAAATGAACTGGGTCATCGCGCTGATCGACGAGATCCGCTCGGCCCGCGCCCAGATGCGGGTGCCGGTGGGGCTGAAACTGCCGATGATCCAGACCGCGCTCGACGACAGGGGCCGCGCCGCGCTGGCCCGCAACCGCGCCCTGATCGAACGCCTCGCCCGCATCGAGGGCCTGACCGAAGGCGCCGCCCCCAAAGGCGCGATCACTATCGCCGTCGAAGGCGGCAGCTTCGCGCTGCCGCTCGAGGGCGTCATCGACATCGGCGCGGAAAAATCGCGCCTTTCCAAAAGCTTGGAAAAGCTTGAAAAAGATATTTCCAGCCTGTCCGCCCGCCTGAACAACCCCAGGTTCGCCGCCTCCGCCGCCCCCGAAGTGGTCGAGGAAACCCGCGACAATCTGGCGCTGAACCAGGAAGAGGCGACGAAACTGCGCGCCGCCCTCGCCCGCCTGACCGAGGCCGGATAGGCGGGCTCATCTGCCCGCTTTTCCCTTGGCCAAATACTCCGCAGGGGGTCGTCCATTGGTGCGCCATTGGTCCGAGGACCAATGGACGACGGGACGCGAAGTCCCCCGGCCTCTCAGCCTTCGCCCGGCGGCGGCTTCAATACCATGTCATCACGCAGCGGCACCACCTGCCGCTCGATCATCCGCACGACGCGCGGCTCGCCCGGCCCGCGGTGCAGCGCCCTCAGCCGGTTATAGCTGGCGCTGTCGGCCTTGGTGCGCCGGTCATGGTGGCGCAGGTAGTCGGCCCAGGTCGCCACATGGTAGCTTTCGGTCCAGGTTTCGGGGCTTTCCAGATCGCGCAACAGCGCCCATTGCCGCGCCCCGTCGCGCACCCGCACGATCCGCCGCCCCTGCATCGCCTCCAGGAAAGCCGGCACGTCCTCCGGCGCGATCACATATTCGACCATGACCAGGATCGGCCCGCTGCGTTCGCGCAGGTCAAGCCGCAGTTCCGGTTCGCGGAAATGGCCGCTGGGGTCCAAATCCTCTGTGCCGAAGGCAGCCAGCCCCAGCCAGCGCCCCGCCGCCGCGCCGGCGACCAGGAACAGCGCCGAAACCCCGAAGGCCACGCGCGGGCCGTGGGCCTCGGCCAGCACGCCCCACAGCCAGCTGCCCCCCGCCATGCCGCCGAAGACCGCCGTCTGGTAGATCGACAGCGCCCGCCCGACCACCCAGCGCGGCGACGACAGCTGAACGGTGACATTGAAGAGCGACAGGCAGAGCACCCAGGCCGACCCGGCCAGCAGCAGGCAGGCCATGCTGACCGCCAGGTTGCCCGACAGACCCAGCCCCAGCGCCCCGACCGCAAAGGCCAGGAACGACCCGCGCGTCACCATTTCGTTGGAAAAGGCCGCCCGGACCCGTGGCGTCAGCCCCACCCCGCAGATCGCCCCCATCCCGAAGGCGCCCAAGAGAAGCCCGTAGGTCAGCGCGCTGCCCCGCAGCAGGTCGCGCGCCACCACCGGCAACAGCGCCAGCACCGACGAGGCCGCCAGCCCGAACAGCGCCGCCCGCAGGATGACCCGCATCAGGTTGGGCGACAGCGCCACATAGCGCAGGCCGGCCCCCAGCGCCGCCCACAGGGGTTCGCGCGGCAACCGCCGCCCATCCACCGCCGCCGGCTTCCAGCGGACCAGCGCCCCGATCAGCGGCAGGAACGACACCGTGTTCAGCGCGAACGCTGCCGCCGCGCCGAAAGCCGCGACGATCAGCCCGCCCAGCGCCGGGCCGACCGACCGCATCAGGTTGAAACCCATGCTGTTCAGGCTGACCGCCGACGGCAGGTCCGCCCGCCCGACGATATCGCCGACCGAGGCCTGCCAGGCCGGGTTGTTCAGCGCCACCCCCGCGCCCAAGAGGAAGGTGAAGCCCAGAAGCGTCCAGGGCGTCAGCACCCCTTGCCAGGCCGCCAGCGCCAGCCCGGCCGACACCACCACCATGAAGCCCTGCGCCCAGATCATGATCAGCCGCCGGTCGCTGCTGTCGGCCAGCGCGCCGCCGATCATCGACAGGGCCATGATCGGCAGGGTATTCGACGATTGCACCAGCGCGACCATGCCTTGCGACGGGGTCAGCGCGGTCATCAGCCAGCCGGCGCCGACCGTCTGGATCAGCCCGCCCAGGTTCGACACCATGATCGCCAGCCACAGGCTGCGATAGGCGGGATTGCGCAGGGGCGCGAATGTCGGGCGTTGTTCGATGATCGGCCTCGCGCGGGAAACCATGCCCCGGTTATCGCCAGCCCCCGCGACGGATGCAAGATACCCTCCGACCCGTCCACCTCACGTTCGGGCGATTTTCGTTACACGGCAGATGGGGTCATTCGCTGGGCTAAGGCTTGAAGGAAAGCGCATCATCGAGCGCCGCCTGCAACTGTTGGACCCGTTGATAGAAGCGCCGTTCACGCTTGGTCATGCCATACCCCCCCGAGTCATAACACCCGTCGACCTCCACGGTAGGCTCCTTACTCTCGGGAATCAGCCAAAAGTAGTCATAGCCGGCATCAAGACAATTCGGCTCGTGCGCGGGCGGGGGCTTCAGCTTGGGGTCTTTCCGCGCGGCCTGGGCCACGGCAACAGCCCGCGCATAGGCGCCGGGAACGTGGTAGTGTGCCTCGCCCTCTCTGTGGGCTGCGTCGTTCCATTTCCAGGCGTGAAGTTCCGGCTTCGTCCCGCCACTGTAGCCGGAATAAACTACCTCATCGTCGTCGAACACGGCCCAGTAGCCCGCCCCCTCAAAGGCGCTCCAGCCATACTGTATTCGTTTCCGAACCTCGTCTGCCCGCACGATACCCGGCAGCGCGAGAACAGTCGCCATAATGCCGAACAGCAGGAACTTGAATGGGCGCATGGCTTCCTCAAATGGTCTTCAGCTAGCCGACTATTTGCAACTGATACGGTAGGGCATAGGGGCCAGGCAACAGCCTTGCCGCCGGCGCATTTTTGGTCTTGATTGCCCCCATGCCCGGACCCCGCTTCACCCCCCTGATCGACAGCCTGCCCGCCACCGTCCCGTTTGTCGGGCCCGAAACCCAGGAACGCGCCCGCGGCCGGCCGTTCGCCGCGCGGCTGGGCGCCAACGAGAACGTCTTCGGCCCCTCGCCCCGCGCCGTCGCCGCCATGACCGAGGCGGCCTCGGACGTGTGGATGTATGGCGACCCGGAAAACCACGACCTGCGCCAGGCGCTGGCCCGCCACCACGGCATCAGCCCCGAGGCTATCGTCGTCGGCGAAGGGATCGACGGGCTTCTGGGCTATCTGGTGCGGCTGGTCGTCGGCCTCGGCGAGCCGGTCGTGACCTCGGACGGCGCCTATCCGACCTTCAATTTCCATGTGGCGGGCTACGGCGGCGAGTTGCACAAGGTTCCCTATCGGGGCGACCGGGAAGACCCCGAGGCGCTGGTCGCCCGCGCCCGCGACCTTGGCGCAAAGCTCATCTACTTCGCCAACCCCGACAATCCGATGGGTAGCTGGCACCCGGCCGCGACGGTTGCCCGCATGATCGCTGCCGTCCCCGAGGGCAGCCTGCTGGTCCTGGACGAGGCCTATGTCGAATTCGCCCCCGACGGCACCGCCCCGCCGCTCGACCCCGCCGATCCCCGCGTCATCCGCATGCGCACCTTTTCCAAGGCCTATGGCATGGCCGGCGCGCGGGTCGGCTATGCCATCGGCCATCCGGCCCTGATCGCGGCCTTCAACAAGATCCGCAATCATTTCGGCATGTCGCGCATCAGCCAGGCCGGGGCGCTGGCGGCACTGGACGACGCCGCGCATCTGGCGCTGACCCGCCAGAAGGTCGCCGCCGCCCGCGACGCCATCGCTGCCATCGCCCGCGCCAATGGGTTGGAACCCCTGCCCTCGGCCACCAATTTCGTCACCATCGACGCTGGCGGCGACGGCGCCCTTGCCCGCCGGCTGGTCGCCGAACTGATCGCCCGCGACATCTTCGTGCGCATGCCCTTCGTCGCCCCGCACGACCGCTGCATCCGCGTCAGCTGCGGCCGGCCCGAGGATCTGGCGGCCCTTGCCGCCGCGCTGCCCGAGGCGCTGCGCGCCGCCCGGTCATAAGGCCGGCCCGGCGGGCGGCAGCGGTCAGGCCCCGGCGATCACGGCTGCCGCCGCGTCCATCGCGCCGGGGCCGTGCGGGATTTGCAGCGCCTGCATCCCCGCCTCCATCGCGCCCAAAACGCCAAGGACCATATGGGCATTCACATGGCCCATGTGGCCGATCCGCAGATAGTCGGCATAAGCCGGCTCGCCGGGTTCGGCCATGCCCAGCGGAATACCCAGCGTCACGCCCGAATTTTCCTCGCACCAGCTGCGCAGCCTTCCGGCCTGCCCGCCGCCGATCCTGACCGACGTCACCCCGCCGGCGCGCGCGCCGGGATCGGCCACGTTCAGCCCGATGTCGGCCTTTGCTCCCCAGGCCCCGACCGCCGCCCAGACCGCCCCGGCCAGCTGCCGGTGGCGAGTCCAGACATGCTCGGCCCCCTCCTCGTCCAGGATCATGGTCAGCGCCTCGTGCAGGCCGTAAAGATGATGGGTGGGCGCGGTGCCGCAGAACAGCTGCCAGAACTCGGTGGCAAAGGCGCGGGTCTCCCAATCCCAGTAGGGCGTGCGCAGGTCTGCCCCCTTCGTCGCCGCCAGCGCCCGGTCGGAAAACCAGATGAACCCCAGCCCCGGCGGCAGCATCAGCCCCTTCTGGCTGGCACCGACCAGCACGTCGACGCCCCAGGCGTCCATCTCGACCGGATCGCAGCCCAGCGAGGCGATGCAGTCGAGTGCCAGCAACGCGGGATGCCCCGTCGCGTCAATCGCCGCACGCACCTCGGCCACGTCGTTCCTGACCGTCGAGGCGGTATCCACGTGGGTCAGGAGAACCGCGCGGATCGCGCGGTCGCGGTCGGCCCGCAGCGCATCGGCGATCCGGCCAGCGTCGGCCTTCGTCTGCCGGCCGAAGTCCAGAACCTCGACATCGACGCCCATGCGGCGGGCGGAGTTGGCCCAGCTCGTCCCGAACTGGCCAGTCGCCGCCACCAGCGCCCGGTCGCCGCGCGAAAACAGGTTGGCATTGGCGGCCTCCCAGGCGCCGTGGCCGTTGGCGATGTAGATCGCCACATGGCCCCGTGTCCGCGCCAGCCGCTTCAGGTCGGCGAGAATGGTCGCGGTCATGTCGTGCAGGGGACCGGCGTAGATGTTCGGCGAGGGCCGGTGCATGGCGCTCAGCACCCGGTCTGGCACGACCGAAGGTCCGGGAATGGCCAGGTAGGGGCGGCCTGCTGCAAGCGTCATTCTGTCCTCCTGCAATCGCTGCCGGAATGGTTAGACGGGGCGGCCGCCGGGGTCAACGCACCCCCTTTCCGCCCCCGCCCACCGCGCTATATCTGAGCGTAGCGCGAGGAGGACACATGACCGACAGCCAGCCACCGGCCGAGGGGCCGCCGGGCGAAGAGGTTCCGGGCCGGGCGGTAATCCGCGTCGGCGGGGCCGACCGCGAAACCTTTCTGCAAGGACTGGTCAGCAATGACGTGCACCGGCTGAAGCAGGGCATGGTCTATGCCGCGCTTCTGACCGCGCAGGGCAAGTATCTGGCCGATTTCTTCCTGGTCCCGGCAGATGACGCGATCCTGATCGACGTGGCCGCGCCCCTGGCCGATGGCCTGATGAAGCGGCTGGGGCTGTATCGGCTGCGTGCCGCCGTCACCATCGAAGCCACCGCCCTGCATGTCCGCCGCGGCACCGGCCCGGCGCCCGCGGGCGGCTTCGCCGACCCCCGCGATCCGGCACTGGGCTGGCGGGCCATCGGCCCCGAACCGGGTAGCGCGCCATCCGACCGATGGGACGCGCTGCGGGTCGCCCACCTGATCCCGGAAACGCTGATCGAACTGATCCCCGACGAGACCTATATCCTCGAAGCCGGGTTCGAGCGGCTGCATGGCGTCGATTTCCGCAAGGGCTGCTATGTCGGCCAGGAAGTGACGGCGCGGATGAAGCACAAGACCGACCTGCGCAAGGGGCTGGCGCTGGTCTCGATCAGCGGTGCGGCCGAACCCGGCACCCCGATCACCGCCGAGGGCAAGGAGGCCGGGACGCTCTTCACCCGCGCCGGCGACCTAGCGCTGGCGCATCTGCGGTTCGATCGCGCCGAGGGGCCGATGCGGGCCGGATCGGCCGAGGTGCGCCGGGTGCAATGAAAAGGCCGCCCCACGGGGGCGGCCATGGTCGGCGTTTCCGGCGGCCGTTCATGCGCGTTCGGAATATTCCAGGAACTCGGTGTGCACGATGATGTCCTCATCGGGGCCGATGAACGGCGGCACCATCAGCCGCACCCCGTTGTCGAGGATCGCCGGCTTGTAGCTGTTCGCGGCGGTCTGGCCCTTCACCACCGGCTCGGTCTCGACCACCTTGCAGCGGACCTTCTGCGGCAGCCGGACCGACAGGGCCTCGTCGCCGTAATATTCGATGGTCGCGGTCATGCCGTCCTGCAGGAACGGCCGCCGGTCGCCCAGAAGCTCGGCATCCAGCTCGATCTGCTCGAAGGATTCGGCATCCATGAACACCAGCCGGCCGTCGGTTTCATAGAGGAACTGCTGGTCCTTGTTTTCCAGCCGGACCTGTTCGACCTTGTCCTCGGAGCGGAAACGCTCGTTTAGCTTGCGCCCGTCGCGCAGGTTCTTCAGTTCGACCTGAGCGAAGGCGCC
Source organism: Paracoccaceae bacterium (assembly GCA_046348855.1). Classification (GTDB taxonomy): domain Bacteria; phylum Pseudomonadota; class Alphaproteobacteria; order Rhodobacterales; family Rhodobacteraceae; genus TMP-24. The sequence continues at coordinate 13,623 of JAXMDK010000034.1, forward strand.
GCCCTTGCCGGGTTTCACATGGCTGACCTTGACGGCTGCCCAGAGGCCGCCATCATGTTCCAGCACGTCGCTGGGCCGAATCTCGTTGCCGTTGATCTTGGGCATTTGACCAAATCGTATGGGTGGGTTGATGAATGTCGGCGGCCACCTATATATGCCGGGCTCCCCGCTGACAAGCCGACTAGATCATGTGGCCGGTTCGTGGGTCTGAAGGGCGAGCCATGCGGCAGGCGCATGACAGACATTCGAAACGGGTAATACCGAATCGTGGCAAAATCGCCATAGTCACGCCACCGCGGGAAACGCAAGAGCAATAAGAAGGGCAAGGGAATGCGCGATTTTGTAGATGGTACGGCGTTCAACTACGAGCAGGGGCAAAGGTCGCGCAAGCTTTTCGCCGCCGTTGTTCTGGCTGCCCTCGACGACGCGATTGCCGACGACAAGAAATATGGAAACGGTCCCGACCAGATCGCCCGCTGGGCGCGGTCCCGCGACGGTCGCGAAGTGCTGTCCTGTGCCGGCATCGACCCGAACGAACGGGTGGTCAAGGGCCTGATGGAGTTCGTGAACAAGGGTGTGCGCACCTCGGTTGCGCTGTCGCGCGAGGAAAGCGAACGCCGCCACGCCGCCGAAGAGGCCGAAGCCGCCTGAAAAGGCTAGTCCCCGGCTGAAATGCGCGCCCCGTTACGGGCGCGTTTTCATTTTCGCGTGTCCCCACAGCGGCGGGCAGAGCAAAACACCGGGTAGGTTCGCCGGGTGGCGTCGCGCGGAGGGGCTCTGCGTGCCGCCCAGCATCGCACGAGCCCCGGCCGGAACGGAATACCGTGCCCGGCGGTCGCCCTGTCCCGAAACGAGCCAACAAGGCCGGCCATCCGGGGGGGTCCCCCGCCGGCCGGTGGAGGGACAGACCGGGCGGGTTCGCGGGGTGGTGTCCGGCTAATCTGCGATGCGCAGCGCCCTGATCGACAAGCCGGCCGCACTCTGCACCCGGCATGGCCGCGGCGACTGGCGCGTCCTCCCCACATCCGATCCAACCAACGATCGCCGCAGACCCAGGCGGCAGGACCGGAAGGCCTCGCGCCGTCGACCTCGCCCCGGCCTTGAAACGAGACGGCCACCGGCGACTGGCCCCTGTCCTCGCGGCCCCACATCCCCGATGTCGCCTGGCACAACATTGGCGCGCACTAATGCCAATGTGGCCCGGCAAGCCTGGCGCCACCGGACCCCGCAGCGCCCCCGTCAGCCGCGGCCGACCTCGTCCAGCGCCTTGCGGATTTCCTGGCGGACCAGCGCGCGCAGGTTGCGGGTGATGCGTTCGCCCAAGACGCCGCGCAGTTCCTCGCGGACCAGTTCGGCCACCGTGTCGCGCAGGGCATCGACATCAAATTCGCTGGAGGCGAGCGGATCGAACAGATCGGCCCCGTCCTCCTCGTCGGCGGCGGCCGGCGGGCCATCGAGATCGAGCGCCACGCCCCGCAGCTCGGCGCGCAGGATCTGCGGCCGGCCGGGCCGTTCCGGGGCGGGCTGCGCCATCTCGGTAAGCGGCGCATCGACTGCACCGTCTGCGAGACCGATCGCCACCAGACGGTCGCCGCCGGCGTCCTCGTTCGCCGCATCGGTCAGGGCGGCCATCTCCACCGCCGAATCAACATCGCCGAAAGGCTCGGCTTCGGTCGCCAGAGCCGTCTCGCCCGCCTCGCCTTCGTCCACCGCATCGGCGCCGCCTTCTTCGGCTACCGGCTCGTCGGCGCGCGCCAGCGCCTCGGCCAGGCTGACATGCCTTGGGCCGGGCAAATCGGCGGGCACTGCCGCCTCGGGCGGAAGGGTGCGCAGAACCGCAAAGGGTATCGCGGCGGGCATGGCCTCCGGTGCCGGTGGCGTGGCGAGGATGGGCGCCGGCCGTTCCGGCTTCGCTGGGGGAATAAGTGCTTCGCCGGTGATCGGCGCATCCAGCCGTTCGTCGGTCGGGCCGAGCCCGTCGAAACCCGACACGAACCCCTGATATTCGTTGCGCAGCGGCGATATCGCGGCCGAAGGCTCCGCGCCGGCCGTCACATCTCCCCCTTCGGGGAACAGTTCCGCCACCAGATCGTGCGGTTCGCCGCCGTCGGGTTCGAATTCGGCGCCGATGTCGGCCACCGCGGCCTCAAGCTCGGCGATGGTTTCTTCCAGCGATGCGGTGCGCCGGGCCAGATCGCGGGCCTCGTGATCCGCGAGGCTGGCGGCATCGACGTGCAACCGCGGCGTCCGATCCGCGGCGGCGTCCCGGTCCCAGGCCCGTTCGGTTCCCGGCGGCACCTCATCCTCGCCATCGGCGGCCTCCTCGTCGACCCGCAGGGCAGCGGTCAGCACGAAGCGGCTTTCCTGTGGCAGGCCGGAATAGCGCGGCGGTGGGGCCGGCTGTTCGGCTGCTGGCACGTCGGCCGGTTTCGGCGGTGCGGGCGGCGCCGGTTCAATCCGCGGCGGCGGCCCCTTGCGTTCTTCGGACACCAGCCGCCGGATCGACGACAGCACATCGAACATGTCCAGATTGGTCGGCTGCTCAGCCATCTATCGCCTCATCTTCCTGCCTGTTCGCCCCCGCGTCCGGCAGTTTTCCGGCCGCGGCCCGCCCGTCACTTGCCGATCGCCTTGAGCACCCGGTCCAGTTTCGACCCCTGGACCGACAGCGCCGGCGCCGATTTGACGGCCTCATAGTAAGCTTCCGGGTCATAGGTGGGAATCCCGAGTTTGAGATTTTCTGCCGTCAGCAGTCCCATAGAGGCCAAAAGCGAATAATTCGCTACTTGCAGGCTGGATTCGGCCGAAGTCCGGCTGGATTGCGCATCCAGCAGGTCGCGTTCGGCATCCAGAACGTCCAGTGTCGTGCGCGCGCCCAGCGAGGCTTCGTCCTTCACCCCGTCATAGGCCGATTGCGCCGCCGCAATCTGCTGGTCGATCGCGCCGATCTGGGCGCGGGCGACCTCGATCTGCGACCAGGAATCGGCGACCTGCTGGGCGACGCTCACGCCGGTCTGCGACAGCGCGGCGCGCGCCGCATCGCGCCCGGCCAGCGCCTGCCGCTGGCCCGAGGCCAGCTTGCCGCCGGTATAAAGCGGCTGCGACAACTGCACCTGCGCCTGGGTCGCATCGTCGCCGAATTCGGTCTTTCCGGCCTGCACGCTCAGGTCGATCGAGGGCAGCTTCGACGCCTTGGCAAGCTCGTAGCGCAAGTCCGAGGCCTTGGCCTGGTGCTGCGCCTGAATGATCGACGGATGCAGGCGCAGCGCGATGCTTTGCGCCTCGGCCAGGGTCTTGGGAAAAGCGGGCCTGGGCGGCAGGCTGGTACGCCCGTCGCTGTCATGGCCAATCGCCGCGCGGTAGGCGGCGCGGGCGACATCGAGGCTGCCTTCAGCCGCCGACAGGGCGGCGCGCGCCGCGGCCAGCCGCGCCTCGGCCTGCGCCACGTCGGTCTTGGTGACTTCGCCCACCGCGAACCGGTCCTGCGTGGCCTTCAGTTCCTCGCCGATGACGCGCACCGAGGTCTGATTGTTGGCGACATCCTGCGTGGCGCGGTGGACGTCCATGTAGGCGCTGACCGCCGCCAGAAGCACGTTCTGTTCGACGCCGATCAAAGCCTGCCGTGTGGCCAGCACCGTTTCCTTCGCCGCCTCGCGGTTCAGCTTGCCACGGCCGAAGTCGTAGATTTCCCAGTCCATGCCCAAGGCCAGCGCATTGGTCGCGCCTTCGGCCTGGACGGTCTTGCTGTATTTGCTTTGCAGGATCCACGACACCACCGGCCGCAGCGCCACCGCCGCCTGTGCCACATCTTCGTCGGCGGCCCTGAGGACCGCCTGGTTCTGCGCCAGAAGGTTGCTGTTCTTGTAGGCCGAGATCAGCGCGTTGCCGAGCGTTTCCGCCCCGGCCGGCTGGGCCGACAGCAGCGCCACGACGGCCGTGCCGGATAAACAGCTGATAAGTCCCCGCATTACGGTGTTCATGCCACTTGCCTCACATTACCGCCGGATTGTCCCGGACTCGTCGTTGCTCTGGCCCCACCGGATCGTCTGGCGGGGTCAGAAGATGAATTCGCGCCGCCTGGCAAAGCCCGCCAACACCGGCGCCGCCGCATTGAAGCCGAACCGCCAGCTGATCTGGCCGTCGATCTTGTAGCCGATCCGAACCGCCCCCAGCGCGCCGTCCATGAACAGCGCGCCGATCCGCCCGCCTTCGGCAAGCTGGGCCAGGATCGCCGCCGGCACATCCTCGACCCCACCCTCGATCAGAATCCGGTCGAAGGCGCCTTCGGCCGTCGCGCCCGCACCCAGCGCGCCCTGGCGGACACTGACGCCCGCCACGCCCTTCAGCCGCTCGGCAGCCTGCGCCGCCAGGTCGGGGTCTTCCTCGACCGCGACCACCGAGGCCGCCATCCGCGCCAGCACCGCCGCGCCATAGCCAAGCCCCGCCCCGAGGATCAGCACCCGGTTGCCGGGCTGGACATCCAGCGCATCCAGAAGCTTGGCGAAGGTCCGCGGCTCGAACATGACCCGCCCCGACGTCAGGGCGACGTTCTCGCCGACATAGGCCGCCTCGCGCCGCGACGCGGGCACGTACTCCTCGCGCGCGATGGCCAGCATCGCCTCGATGATCGGGAACTTCGTCACGTCATTGGGGCGGACCTGGGTGTCCACCATCATCGTGCGGAGCGGCGCGTAGTCGGTCATAAGCTGAACTCAACGGTTTAGATCGGTCTATTCCAGTTTTGCCATAGTTTGCAAGAGGGAGCAACCGCGCCCGAGGATCGTGCCAAAGGGTTGCGCCGCCCGCCGATCCGGTATAATCCCCGCTTGCCTCTGCGGCGGGTTGGCGGAGAGGTTACGCAGCGGATTGCAAATCCGTGAAGACCGGTTCGATTCCGGTACCCGCCTCCAGGCTCTCCCCTTTTGCGTTTTCATGCGTCCCGATGGGAGAAAAAATCAAATAAAATCAGCGATAGACCATTGGCGTGGACCTCATGCGTCCCGATGCATCCCACTTGTGCGGGTATCGAATGCGGGTATTTTTCAGATACCCGATACCCGCAGGAGGGAAGCACATGCCCTTGTCCGATGCCGCCTGCCGAGGCGCCAAGCCCGACTCCTCCGGCAAACCCCGCAAGCTGACCGATGGCGGCGGCCTCTACCTTCATGTCGCACCGGGCGGTGGAAAACTCTGGCGAATGCGCTACCGCTTCGCCGGCAAGGAAAAGCTCCTGTCCTTCGGCCCCTATCCCGGCCACAACCAGCCATTCGACGGAAAGGTGCTTCGAAAGATCGCATCCGACTACATCAACGCCCGAAGAAGCTCGCAACTGTAGGTATCTGTCAGGTCGTTGGGGCCGTGCTGTTCTGACGTTTTGCACTGTTCGCTTGTGCTAGTGACCGGAAAGCCCCTGTCCGCCCTTCAAGGCATTGCGTTCGGAAGCTTGAAGCCAAAGCCAGGTGAAGGCTCTGTCACAAACTTCGCGAGCTGACCAGCGTTGGCTCGAGAGCGGCCTCTTCTACCGTGAAGCGCCAAGATTGGGCCCAACGGTTTCAAGTCCGTGACACAGGGGGTGCGTCGACGGTCTGAGCGGCGACCGCGCCGTAGTTGGACGGCAAGAGCGGCGTCAATTGCGCGTATTGCAACATCGGCGCGAGTCTTGAAGCTGATTATGGCCTCTGGGCTGCGGAGATGAGGTAACCGCTGTTCGCTTGTCGCAAATGTTCTAAGCACTCACAGGTTGCAGTTCGATTGATCGAGACGCCAAGCCGTGCCGCCTGTCCACCACGCTCATGCGCATCCGTTCCGACGGCGAGGTGAATGCCTACCGCGCCGCCATCCTGAAATCCGTCCTGACCCGCAACCTTTCCATGGAGGCCCCCGTGGCGCTCGATCCCGCCAATCTGAACAAAGGCTATATCCTCGGCCGCCTCTTCGCCGTCTATGAAGAGGTGCAGCGCGCCGCTTTGGGCGGCAATGTCAACGCGACGATCAAGGACAAGTTCTACGGCTCGGCCTCGGCCACGCCGCAGAAAGTGTTCCGCACGCTGGATGCCGGATCGCAGAACCACTTCTCCAAGCTGCGCAAGCTTTCCGCCGGCCGGGCGGTGACCCTGGAAAAACTGCTGACATCGATCACCGACCTGATGGAGCCGGGCAACGACCCGATCCCAGCCTCGCTTTCGGCGGCCGAACAGGCGCTGTTCGGCATCGGCTACTACCACCAGCGCAGTGACTTCTTCCGCAAGCGCGAAGAGCCCGAGGCCGTGACCGAGGCCGCCAAATGACCGACCTGTTTTCCCAATCCGAATTGCCCGAAGGACAGACCCTGATGACCACCCTTTCCCGCCGCCACGATTTCGCGCTGATCTTCGACGTGACCAAC
>JAXMDK010000035.1:0-16579 GCA_046348855.1 Paracoccaceae bacterium
CGGGGAACCGAAGTGCGGTTCCTGGCCTCGGCCAAGACCAACCGGCCGGACGGGACGTTCTCGGATCTCGACTATCAGTTCAAGACGCTGGAGACGCGCCTGCGCGAGCTGGCGTTCCTGAATTCCGGCGTCAGGATCATCCTGGAGGACGAACGCCACCCTGAACTCCTGCGGACCGAACTCTTCTACGAGGGCGGGGTGCGCGAGTTCGTCAAATACCTTGACCGTTCGAAGCAGGCGGTGATGGCCGAGCCGATCTACATGACCGGCGAGCGTAGCGGCATCGGCGTCGAAGTGGCGATGTGGTGGAACGACAGCTACCATGAATCGGTGCTGCCCTTCACCAACAACATCCCCCAGCGTGACGGCGGCACCCATCTGGCCGGCTTCCGGGGCGCGCTGACGCGGACGATCAACGCCTATGCTCAATCCTCGGGGATCGCCAAGAAGGAAAAGGTCGACTTCACCGGCGACGATGCGCGCGAGGGGCTGACCTGCGTGCTGTCGGTCAAGGTGCCGGACCCGAAATTTTCCAGTCAGACCAAGGACAAGCTGGTGTCGTCCGAGGTGCGCCCGGCGGTCGAGAACCTGGTGAACGAAAAGCTGGGCGAGTGGTTCGAGGAACACCCGGCCGAGGCGCGGATAATCGTCGGCAAGATCGTCGAGGCCGCCCTGGCGCGCGAGGCGGCCCGCAAGGCGCGGGAACTGACCCGGCGCAAGACGGCGATGGATGTGGCCTCGCTGCCCGGCAAGCTGGCCGACTGCCAGGAAAAGGACCCGGCGCTGTCGGAACTGTTCCTGGTCGAGGGGGACAGCGCCGGCGGGTCGGCCAAGCAGGGACGCGCCCGCCAGAACCAGGCGGTCCTGCCGTTGCGCGGCAAGATCCTGAACGTCGAACGCGCGCGTTTCGACCGGATGCTGTCGTCCGAACAGATCGGCACGCTCATCACCGCCCTGGGCACCGGGATCGGCACCGATGAATTCAACCTGGGCAAGCTGCGCTATCACAAGATCATCATCATGACCGACGCGGACGTGGACGGCGCCCATATCCGCACGCTGCTCCTGACCTTCTTCTTCCGGCAGATGCCCGACCTGATCGAGCGCGGCCATCTCTACATCGCTGAACCGCCGCTTTACAAAGTCGCGCGCGGCAAGTCCGAGGTCTATCTGAAGGATCAGGCGGCGCTGGAGGATTATCTGATCCAGGCCGGGGTCGAGGGCGCGGTACTACGCCTGGGCTCGGGCGAAGAGATCAGCGGGGCCGACCTGTTGCGGGTGGTCGAGGAGGCGCGGGTGGTGCGACGGGTCTTGCAGGCCTTTCCGACCCATTACCCTCAGCACATCCTGGAACAGTCGGCGATTGCCGGGGCCTTGGTGGCGGGGCGGATCGACGCCGACGCCCAGGGCGTGGCGGACGAAGTGGCGCGGCGGCTGGACGCGGTGGCCCTCGAATATGAACGTGGCTGGTCGGGACGGCCGACCCAGGACCACGGGCTGCGCTTTTCCCGCAGCCTGCGCGGGGTCGAGGAGGTGCGCACGCTCGACGGCCCCTGCCTGCGGTCGGGCGAGGCGCGGCGGCTGGCCAGCCACACCCAGGGCCTACAGGAAACCTATGGAACCCTGGCGCGGCTGGTGCGCAAGGACCGCGAACAACCGATCCACGGGCCGTGCGAGTTGCTGGCGGCGATCCTCGCCGAAGGCGAAAAGGGCCTGACCCTGCAACGCTACAAGGGTTTGGGCGAGATGAACCCCGAACAGCTGTGGGAAACCACGCTGGACCCGGCGGCGCGGACGCTGCTGCAGGTCAAGGTTGACGATCTGGCCGAGGCCGATGACATCTTCACCAAGCTGATGGGCGACGTGGTCGAGCCGCGCCGCGAATTCATCCAGCAGAACGCGCTCAACGTCGAGAACCTGGATTTCTAGGGCTCAGCGGTTCGCGTTCCTATCGGATCGGCATCGGCTGAGTTCTTGCTCGTAGCCCCGGGGATCACCGGCAACGCCCGATCCGCCGGGGCGGGCGGGCGTCCTCAGCACTCGAGCCGCTCCGCTGCAGATCAACAGCAAGCCGCGTTGAAAGCCCCCGCCGTCAGTCCAGCCGGGCGGGCAGGGCAAGGCCGCGCAGCAACTCCTCTGCCGCCATCGGGCGCTTGCCTTCGCGCTGCGCCGCGAGGATCTCGACCGCACCGCCTCCGCAGGCGACCGTCAGGCCGGACAGAACCTGCCCCGGTTCGCCCGATCCCGCCGCCAGTCGCGAGCGCAAGAGCTTCAGCCGTTCGCCACCGATCTCGCACCAGGCGCCGGGAAAGGGCGACAGGCCGCGGATCAGCCGGTCGACCTCTTCGGCCGGGCGCGTCCAGTCGATGCGGGCCTCGGCCTTGTCGATCTTGGCGGCATAGGTCACGCCCTCGGCCGGCTGCGGCGTGCGCGGAATGAAGCTGATCCCGTCCAGCGCCGTCAGGATCAGCTGCGCTCCAAGCGCCGCCAGCCGGTCATGCAGGTCGGCGGTGGTGTCCTCGGGGCCGATCGGCAGCGACTGGTGCAGAAGCACCGGGCCGGTATCGAGCCCCTGATCCATCTGCATGATCGACGCGCCGGTTTCCGCATCTCCGGCCATGATCGCCCGGTGGATCGGTGCGGCGCCACGCCAGCGCGGCAGGAGCGAGGCGTGGATGTTCAGGCAACCGCGCGCCGGCGCACCGAGAAGCGATTCAGGCAGGATCAGCCCATAGGCCACGACCACCGCCACCTCGGCCTGAAGCGCGCCGAAGGCGGCGACATCGGCGGGATCGCGGAAGTTGGCGGGATGGCGGACGGTCAGACCCAGCGCCTCGGCTGCAACCTGCACCGGCGACTTGCGCTCGGCCTTGCCGCGACCGGCCGGCCGCGGCGGCTGGCTGTAGACCGCGACGACCTCGTGGCGCGCCGCCACCGCCCGCAGGGCTGGAACCGAAAAGTCCGGCGTGCCCATGAAGATCACCTTCATCCCAGCCGCCGCAGCTTTTCGGCGCGCGCCGCCAGCATCTTTCGGCGCAATGGCGACAGGTGGTCGATGAACACCTTGCCGTTCAGATGGTCGATCTGGTGCTGCACCGATGTCGCCCACAGGCCGACGAAATCGCGGTCCTCGACCTCGCCCTTGTCGTTCAGAAAGCGCACAGTCACCGCCCTTGGTCGTTCGATCAGCGCCGAGACGCCGGGCAGGTTGGGGCTGGCTTCCTCGTGGTTGCGCATCTGGACCGAGGCATGCAGCACCTCGGGATTGGCCATGCGCACCGCCTGCCCGCGCTTGTCGGACGCATCGACCACAGCCAGGCGCAGCATGATGCCGATCTGCGGGGCGGCCAGGCCCACGCCGGGCATTGCCTCCATCGTCTCGATCATGTCGTCCCAGATCATGCGGACCGTCTCGCTGACCGAGGCGACCGGATCGGCCGGGGTGCGCAGGCGCTTGTCGGGCCAGGGAATGAAGGGCCGCACCGCCATGTCAGCCGCGCGCCCGGTCGCGTTTCAGCTTTTCCATCTTGCGGGTGATGAGCTGGCGCTTGAGCGGCGACAGGTAGTCGATGAAGAGCTTGCCATCGAGATGGTCGATCTCGTGCTGGGCGCAGGTCGCCCACAGGCCGGTGAAATGTTCCTCGTGCGTGTCGCCGTCGAGGCCCAGCCAGCGCACCTTGACCTCGGCCGGGCGCTCGACCTCGGCATATTGTTCGGGGATCGACAGGCAACCTTCCTCGTAGGTGCGCCGTTCGTCCGAGGCCCAGGTGATTTCCGGGTTCAGGAGGACAAGCGGCCGGGGATCAGCCTCTGGATCCTTGACGCAGTCCATGACGAACAGGCGCTTCATCAGCCCGACCTGCGGCGCGGCGAGCCCGACCCCCGGCGCGTCATACATGGTTTCCAGCATGTCGGCGGCGGCGGCGCGGATTTCGTCGGTGACGCCGGTCACCGGGTCGCAGGCTTTCTTCAGGCGGGGATCGGGATGAATGAGGATCGGGCGCAAGGTCATGGGTTCGATTTAGGCCAAGGCCGGCCGTTCCGCAATGGCGGGATTTCGGCGGCGGCAGGTGGGAACATGTTATAAAAAGTTGCGGTATATTGGAGCGGTGTCGCATTTTTTCGCCATTAATCGGAAAATATTACCGATATGTATTTCAATTGCGAAACGACAGACTTTCGGATATGTCCGCCGCGATGGGCTTGCACAGCCATGCCGGCTGGGCCACCTTGCACCAATCGCCAGACCGGAGCCGACATGACCCTCGCCACGAACTTTGACCGTATCATCGACCGTTGCGGAAGCCATTGCAGCAAATGGGACATGATGGAACCCATCTTCGGCGTGAAGCCCGAGGGCGGCATCGCCATGTGGGTCGCCGACATGGATTTCCTGCCGCCGCCCGCGGTCCAGCGCGCGGTCGAGAAGATGGCCGCCCACGGCATCTACGGCTATTTCGGCGATGACCGCCCCTATCTCGAGGCGATCCGCTGGTGGATGGCCGAACGCCACGGCTGGGCGATCGACCATTCGTGGGTGTTCACCACCCACGGGCTGGTCAACGGCACCTCGATGTGCATCGACGCCTTCACCCGGCCCGGCGATGGCGTCGTGCTGATGACGCCAGTCTATCATGCCTTCGCCCGCGTCATCAAAGCCAGCGACCGTCAGGTCGTCGAATGCCGGCTGAAAAACCAGGACGGCCGCTACCTGATGGATTTCGCCGCCTGGGACGCGCAGATGACCGGCGCCGAGAAGATGCTGATCCTCTGTTCGCCGCACAATCCCGGCGGGCGGGTCTGGACCGCCGAGGAACTGCGGGGTGTCGCCGACTTCTGCAAGCGCCATGACCTGATCCTGGTGTCGGACGAAATCCATCACGATCTGGTCTATCCCGGACAAAAGCATCGGGTCCTGGCGACGGTGGCGCCGGACATTGCCGACCGGCTGGTGACGATGTCGGCGACCACCAAGACCTTCAACATCGCCGGCTGCCATTCGGGCAACGTCATCATCGCCGACGAACGACTGCGCAAGCTGTTCGGCCAGCGGATGATGGCCCTGGGCATTTCGCCCAACAGCTTCGGGATGCACATGGCCACCGCCGCCTATTCGCCCGAAGGGGCGGAGTGGGTCGACCAGCTGATGCGCTATCTGGACGGCAACCGGCGGATCTTCGACGAAGGCATCGCCGCCATCCCCGGCCTTGCCTCGATGCCGCTGGAGGCCACCTACCTGGCCTGGGTCGATTTTACCCGCACCGGCATGCCGCCGGCCGAATTCATTTCCCGCGTCGAAAAGGGCGCGCGCATCGCCGCCAATCATGGAGACAGTTTCGGGGCGGGCGGCGAGAATTTCCTGCGCTTCAACATCGCGACCCAGCGGTCGCGGGTGGCCGAGGCGGTGGCGCGCCTGCAAGAGGCGTTCGCGGACCTGCAATGAGACGGTTCCGCACCGGCTTTGGCATCGCGCTGCTTCTGGGTGCGCTGGTGGTGATCGTGATCTACCGGCTGCGGCCGCCTTCGGTCGTCGCGCCGGCGGCCGCCCCTGTTACCACGCCCTGACGTTCAGCGCCGCGGCAGATAGCCGGTCGGGCCGTTGTCGTCGCGCACGTAGTCGGCGGGCGGGGCCGCGCGCGCGGCGGTGGACCATTTCATCCGGCAGATCAGTTCGCCGCCCTCGATATCCGAGGCCACGATCAGGCATTGCGACAGGTGGCGCGCGCCGTCATAGACATCGACCAGACCGCGCAGATGCTCGACCTCGGCGGCGTCCAGCGTGAATCCTTCGGGCAAGAGCCGCAGGATCGGATAGGTGTCGGTTCCGTCGCTGACCCGCAGCCGCGACTTCTTGCGCAGCTTGGTCCTGCGCGCTGCATCCAGTTCAGCCCTGATCTCCCGCGACAGAAAATCCGACATCATCCGAAACCCTCCCGGCGCATTCAGGCTGAACCTCTCCGCGCTGAAATCAACTTTGGCCCCAATTCTGTGAACAATGTGGCAAATGTAGCGCCAAATACCGAAGATTGTTTAATATTTTGGCAGGACGTACGGAAGATTCAACCACTCACCCGAAGGAAATTCGCGCGCATCCCGGTTGACCGTGCGGCAGGCGGCCTTAGGGTCGGGCGGCAGACACGGATCAAAGCAGACAGGTGACGGACCATGCGCCCGACAATCCCGGCCATCGCTTTCGGAATTGCCCTGTGGGCCGGCCCGCTGATGGCTGCGCAACCCTGCGGCGGTGGCTTCGGCGACTTCGTCGACGGGCTGCGCGCCGAGGCCCTGTCGCGCGGCTTTCCGCAGGCCGAGGTCGATCGCTTCTTCGGTGACGTGCGCCAGGATGGCAAGGTTCTGAAGCTGGATCGCGGGCAGGCGGTCTTTCGCAAAAGCTTTCTCGACTTCCTGGCCGACAAGGTCTCGCAGTCGCGCCTGGCCGCCGGCCGCAAGAAGATCGCGGCCCACAGGTCGACATTCGCCCGCATCGGTTCGGACTATGGCATTCCCGCCGGGGTTCTGGCCGCCTACTGGGGGCTCGAGACCGATTTCGGCGGGTTCCAGGGTACCACGCCCTCGCTGAACGCGCTGGTCACGCTGGCGCATGATTGCCGGCGGCCCGAGCTGTTCCGGCCGCAGATCTTCGCGGCGCTGGAACTGTACGGCAAGGACCAGTTCGATCCGGCGCGCACCGTCGGAGCCTGGGCGGGCGAGATCGGGCAATTCCAGATGCTGCCGGCCGATGTCATTCGGAACGGCACCGATGGCGATGGCGACGGGCGGGTGGATGTGCGTGGTTCGGCAGACGATGCGCTGATGTCGGCGGCACGGATGCTGAGCGGCTTTGGCTGGCGCGCAGGCGAGCCCTGGCTGCAGGAGATTACCGTGCCCGAAGGGCTCGACTGGACCCAGACCGGACTGAACCACAGCCTGCCGGTGTCGCGCTGGCAGGCAATGGGGGTGCGCGCCCGCACCGGCGCCCTGTCGCCGGGACTTGAAGGGTCGGTCCTGTTGCCGATGGGCCGGCATGGGCCGGCCTTCATGACCTATCCGAACTACCGCATCTATTTCCACTGGAACAAGAGCTTCGTCTACGCCACCACCGCGGCCTATTTTGCTACCCGGCTCGAAGGGGCTCCGCCACTCGATCCCGGCCACCCGGATCCGGGTCTGAGCGCCGGCCAGATCAAGGCGCTGCAGCAGAAGCTGCAGGCGCGGGGGCATGACGTGGGCCGCATCGACGGCATTCTGGGCGAACTGACGCGCGAAGCCGTCCAGACCGAACAGGTCCGCCTGGGCTTGCCCGCCGACGCCTGGCCGACCAGGGCGCTTTTCGACAAGCTCTGACCGGCCGGGCTTGCCTCGTGGCCCGGTTTGCGCCAGCTTGGCGCGGAATTTGATCACATCGCCCGAGGCCGCCATGACCCCCAGCCTGATTCTGACCAACGCCCGCATCCTGACCATGGACCCGGCCCGGCCGCGCGCCGCGGCGATCGCGCTGGCCGGCGAAACCATCCTGGCCCTGGGCGCGCGCCAGCCGGTCGAGGCGCTGGCCGGGCCGCAGACCGAAGTGATCGACTGCCGGGGGGCCACGCTGCTTCCGGGGTTTGTGGAAAGCCACCTGCACCTGATCCTTGGCGGAGCGGAACTGGCGCATCTTCAACTGCACGGGGTCGAGGGTGCCGAAGGATTGTCCCGCGCCTTCCGCGACTTTGCCGCGCGCCACCCCGAGCGGCAGTTGTTGATGGCGCAGGGCGGGCACTATGGCCTGCTCGATCATCCGCTGTCGCGCCATGACCTTGATGCGATCATCGCCGACCGGCCCATCGCCATCACCGCCTACGATCACCACACCGTCTGGGCCAATACTGCGGCGCTGAAGGCGGCGGGCATCCTGCACGGGGCAGCAACGCCGCCGGGCCACGAGGTGGTGATGGGCGCCGACGGCCTGGCCACCGGCGAGCTTCTGGAGTTCGAGGCCTTCGCCCCGGTCATCGCCGTGGGCGGCGAGGCGCGGCTGAACCTGGGCATCGCCACCGGCGGCGAGCCTTCGCCCTGGCCGTCCGAGGCCGAACAGGCCATCGACCGGGCCAAGGCGGCGGCGGGCCTGGCCCACTGCGCCCGCCACGGCATCACCTCGATGGTGAACATGGACGGCAACCTCTACACGCTGGAACTGCTGGACGGGTTGCGCCGGACCGGCGGGCTGACGGCCCGGGTCAAGGTTCCCTTCCATTTCAAGCCGCACATGGATCTGGCCGAACTGGACCGCGCCGACGAGATGACCCGGCGCTTCAACGACGATTGGCTGACCTCGGGCTTCGTGAAGATGTTCATGGACGGCGTGATCGACAGCCGCACCGCCTATCGGCTGACCGACTATCCCGGCCACCCCGGCCACCGCTCCGAACCGCTGTTCCCGGCCACCCGCTTCAACGCCATCGCCACCGAGATCGACCGGCGCGGCCTGCAGATCGCCGTCCATGCCATCGGCGACGGCGCAGTGCGCACCACCATCGACGGCTACGAGGCCGCGCAAAAGGCCAACGGCCGGCGCGACAGCCGCCACCGGATCGAACATATCGAGATGATCGACTCCGCCGACGTTCCCCGCCTCGGCGCGCTGGGGATCACCGCCTCGGTCCAGCCGGTCCATGCGCCGGGGGCGATGGATTTTCCGCTTGAACCGACGATCCACACCATCGGGCTGGAGCGGATGAAGGACGGCTACCTGTGCCGGACGCTCGCCGAGGCCGGCGCCCCCCTGGCATTCGCCTCGGACTGGCCGGTGACCGACATTTCGGTGCTGCGCGGCCTGCAGGCGGCGATGACCCGGCGGCCCTACGATGCGCCCGGCGCCACCGACCAGCGCGTCAGCCTTTATGAAACGCTCGCCGCCTATACCGCCGGCGGGGCCTGGGCCGCGCACTGGGAGGGGCTGACCGGCACCCTGCGCCCCGGCATGGCCGCCGACCTGACGCTGCTCAGCGGCGATGTCGAGGCGGTCGATCCCGGCGCCATCGCCGGCCTGTCGGTGGCGATGACCATTGCCGGCGGGCGGGTGACCTGGCGTGCCTGACGGCTAGGCCCGGTCGAAATGACCCGCCAGCAGCAGGCGCACCGTCGGGTCCCTTAGCAGCGCCGCTTTCAGGAACACGATATTGTACTGGAAGCGGCTTTCGAAATCGCGCGCGACGGGGACGAAACCGGCGCGGTGGAACGCCTCGACCACCTCTGAAAACAGGATCTGGCCGTCCCAATAGGCCACTTCCTCGACCTCGACGATGGCGCTTAGGCAGTGCTTCAGGCCGTTGCCGAAGCCGGCCATCACCTTGCCGAGCGCGCCTTCGACATCTATCCAGGCCGAAAAGGTCTTTTGCGTCAGGCCGTTGCGCTTCAGGTAGGTTTCCAGCGTCACCGACGGCACCGTGACCGTCTCATACTCGACCTCGCCGAAATCGCTGGCCCGCCGCATCAGCGAATTGTTGCGCGCCCCCGGCGACACCTCGGCGCCGTTCACCCGGCGCTTGATCTCGAACGCTACCTCGCCGTCGCGGTCGCCCATCGCGCAGTTCCGATAGCTGATCGGATAGCCGGTGGCGGCGATCTCGTTGGCGAATTTCCGGTGGTTGTAGGGGTTGGCCTCGAAGGCGTGCGCCTCGATCCCGGCGCGCGCCATGCGCACCGCGAATTCGGCCCGATAGGCGCCAATCTCCAGCACCGCCTGCGGTTTCAACGCCTTTTGCAGGCCATAGAACAGCTGTTGCAGGTCGTCGCGCGACTTGCGGCGCGATCCGGCGTCGTTCAGGTCATAGTTGCGCGCCTGCTGAAGCAGCATCAAATCGATCAGCGACAGATCCGCCGTCGCCGGTTTCGTCTTGGCAACCATGTCCGAACTCACCCCTAAAAGTCGCGCGGGATGCTAGGTTGGGTCCGGTGGTGGGTCAAGGTCGGGGCAGGGTGCCCTTCCCCCGGCGGGCGAATCGCGGGACAAGGGGCGACGAATCCACCAGAAAGGCCCCGCGATGATCCTGTACGGCATCCCCACCTGTGACACCTGCAAGAAGGCGCTGAAGGCGATCGAGGCGGCGGGCAAGCCCGTGACCTTCCGCGACGTGCGCGCCAACCCGCTGAGCGAGGCCGAAATCGCCGAAATCGTCCGCGAATTCGGCGAACGGGTGATCAACAAGCAGTCGACGACCTATCGCAGCTTTTCCGACTATCTGAAGCTGTCCGAACCCGAAGCGCAGATCGCCGCCCAGCCGACGGTGATGAAACGGCCGGTGATCCGCGATGGTGCGGTGTGGCATCTGGGCTGGGACGACGCGGTGCAGGCGGCGGTGCTGGCCTGATCCGCCGCCGCCCCGGCCCTGCGGCCTACTTCCAGCAGCTGACCAGCGCGGTCATGCCGCGGGCGCGGGCGGCCAGGTCCTCGGGCGCAAGCGCTGCGAGCTGTTGGTTGGCTGCCGCCGTCGGCGGCAGCGCGTGGCCCGCCGCCGCCAGCCGGGCGGAAAGGTCCGCCGCCGGCACCAGGAAGGCGACATCGCCCGGCAGGCTCTGCGCACCATCGGCGGCGCGCGGCAGCAGCAGGCCGATCATCTCGCCATGGTCATCAAGCACCGCAGCGCCGGCATCGCCGGGCTCGGCCTTCAGCGTCAGCCGCGCCCGGTCGGTCTCGCCCTTCAGCCCGCGCGCCTCGGCGAAGGCGCCGAAGCTGACCACCGGCGCCGACAGCCGGTCGCCAAAGGGGTAGCTCCCGATCGCCACCACTGCATCGGCGGCCGGCAGCGCCGGGGCCAGGCTGGCGAAACCGCGTGGCGCCAGCGCGCTGGTCGGCGTCAGCAGCGCGATCCCGGCATCGGTATCCTGCCAGACCAGCCGGGCCTCGTGCAGGCTGTCGAGCGTCAGGCGGGCGCAGCCATCCAGCCCGTCGCTGGCGGTCAGGACCGAGCCGGCGGCATCGACATAGACGCCGCTGTGCGACAGGGCCGGGCGGCGCGGGTCGAGCCCCGACGTCAGGTCGGATTGCGACACCGTCGACGCGACGCCCTGATGTTCGTCAAGAACCGTGTCCGGGATGGTGGCGAAGCTCGCCTCCATCGCCGCGAGAATGCGCTTCATCCGGTCTTCCTGGCCGGCGGGACCGGCGATCAGGAAGCCCTTGATGAATCCGCCCTTGCGTTCTGCCTCGGCGAAAGCCTGGCGGGTGGCATCGACGCCGGACATCGACAGGAAGCCGGTTCCGACCGTATCCTGCCCGCCCTGCGGCACCAGCCCGAGTGCCGCGATCCGGTCATGCAGCGCGCCCAGCGCCGTCTGGTCGCCGCGCGCCGAGATCAGCAGCACCGTATAGCCCGATCCGCCCTTGGCCGGATAGCGCACGAACGGCGGATCATAGCGGTCGAACGCCACCAGACCCATCGGCAGGTCGACGGTGATGCCGGCCTCGGTCTCGTTCACCGGGGCCATGCCCAGCAGGTCGGTCTCCTGCTTCCAGGGTTGCAGCAGCTTGTCGCGCTGGCTGCGGGTCAAAAGGCCGGTGGGCTGGAGGCCCTGCGCTGCCTGCCAGGCCGCCATCGCCGCACGGGTGCCCTTGCCGAAGGCGCCGTCGGTCTTGCCCTTGTAAACCCCGGCGAAGGCCAGCGCCTGCTGCACGGCCTGCCGGTCCTGTGCGCTCATCGCCGCTTCGTCGGCCAACGCCGCCTCGGCACTGTCGGCGGGGTCGATCGTTTCGGCCGGCTGCGGCGCCGTGGGCGCAGCGGCGACAGTCGTCGCGTCGCCGGGCCAGAACTGCGGCCCGAACCGGTTGCCGGTCGCCACGAAACTGTCGGCCGGGATCATCCGCTCGCCCAGCAAAAGATCGAGCTGCCGCGCGGCTTCGTCGGCCGAAAACGGGCCGACGACGATCCCGTACCAGCCCGAGGGCAGGCGATAGCCCTGCACGTTGGTGAAGGTCTGCGCATAGGCCTGCGCCCGCGCCTGCGCCTCGGCCAAGGTCGGCCGGGCCTCGACCTGCACCCAGGCGTCGTCGGCCCACACCGCCGACACCATTCCTACCGCCATCGCGATCATCCAGACGAACTGTCTCATGCACCTGTTCCCTTGCCCGCGCTCGGGGCCGAATCCGCCGCAGAACCTACGCAGGAAGAACAGCGCCGTCACGCCAAAATCCGGCAGGGCAATTGACCCCATCCGTCCGGTTGCCTAATGAGAACGCGCTTTTCCCCGCACAGGCCCGCCATGACCACGACCCCTCCGCGATCTTTCCAGGAAATCATCCTGCGGCTTCAGACCTACTGGGCCGGGCGCGGATGCGCGGTCCTGCAGCCCTATGACATGGAGGTGGGGGCCGGCACCTTCCACCCGGCGACCACCCTGCGTTCGCTCGGGGCCAAGCCCTGGGCGGCGGCCTATGTCCAGCCGTCGCGCCGCCCGACCGACGGGCGCTATGGCGAAAACCCCAACCGTTTGCAGCATTATTACCAGTACCAGGTGCTGATCAAACCCTCGCCCCCCGACCTGCAGGAGCTTTACCTCGGTTCGCTGGCGGCCATCGGCCTAGACCCGTCCTTGCACGACATCCGCTTCGTTGAGGATGATTGGGAAAGCCCGACGCTGGGCGCCTGGGGGCTGGGCTGGGAAGTCTGGTGCGACGGGATGGAGGTCAGCCAGTTCACCTATTTCCAGCAGGTCGGCGGCCATGACTGCCGGCCGGTGTCGGGCGAGCTGACCTACGGGCTGGAACGGCTGGCGATGTATGTGCTGGGCATCGACCATGTGATGGACATGCCCTTCAACGACCCGCAGGCGCCGATCCCGCTGACCTATGGCGACATCTTCCGCCAGACCGAGCAGGAATACAGCCGCCACAACTTCGACCAGGCCGACACCGACATGCTGTTCCAGCATTTCAAGGATGCCGAGGCGGAATGCGAACGCATCCTCGCCGCCGACGAAACCGACAAGGCCGGTCGGCGCATCATCATGGCCCACCCGGCCTACGACCAGTGCATCAAGGCCAGCCACCTGTTCAACCTTCTGGACGCGCGGGGCGTGATCTCGGTCACCGAACGCCAAGCCTACATCGGCCGGGTCCGCGCCCTGGCGAAGAAATGCGCCGACGCTTTCGTCAGGACCGACGCCGCCGGGACCGTGGCCGCGGAGCCGGTCTGATCATGGCCTCCTACCAGCCCGAAACCTTGTTCCAAAGGCTTCTGGCCCGGCTGGAGCCGTTGGACAATGCCATCGGCCGCAGCGCCGGCCGCAAGCTGAAGCGGCGCTATGTCCGCCGGTCGCTGGCCGCGTTCGAGGCGCGCGCCGCCCGGCTTGGCCCCGGCGACACCTGCCTCGACCTCGGCGCGAACCTCGGGGCCTTCACCTGGCGGCTGGCGGCGACGGGCGCCCATGTCCACGCCTTCGAGCCCGACCCCGAAACCTTTGCCCGGCTGACCGAGGCGGTCGGCCACCTTCCCAACGTCACGCTGCACCAGAAGGCGGTCGGCGCAACCTCGGGCACCGTCCATCTGCGCCGCGCCATCGGCTATGCCGAAGACCCCGGCCGCTGGTCGCAGGCCTCGTCGGTGGTCTTCCGGCAGGACGACCGCTTCGGCCCTGACACGATCGCCGTCGAACAGGTGGCGTTCCGCGATCTGCTGGCCGGCCTGCCGCACATCGCGCTCATCAAGATGGACATTGAGGGGGCCGAACGCGCCATCCTTTCCGACATTCTCGAAGGCGACATGCCGCCCAGCTTCGACGCGCTCTTTGCCGAGACCCACGAAACCCAGGCCCCGGAAACGCTTGCCGACGTCCGCCGGCTCAGGCGCCTGGCCGCGCGCATCGACGCGCCCTACATCGATCTTTACTGGCCATAGGACCGCAGCCGCCATGAAGGGAAAATATGTCGCCGGAGGCATCGTGCTGACCGCGCTCATCGCCGGGGCGGCGATCTACTACCTGCAGGTCTATGCCTATTACCGGCCGGTTCCGGCCGACGCGCCGGCGGCAGTCATCCATCTGGCCCCCGACGCTGGCGGCACACCCGACACGATGCTGACCAGCGCGTTCCAGGCCATCGACGCCGACAGCTCGCCCCTGCGGTTCCGCGCCTGCTTCCAGACCTCGATGAGCCTCGCCATGCTGACCGAAGGCTACCGCGTCTATGCCAACCCGACGCCGCTGATCGCGCCGCACTGGTTTTCCTGTTTCGACGCCGGCCAGCTGGACGCCGACCTCCAGTCCGGCAAGGCGGTCGCCTTCCTGTCGGACGAAAACATCCATCCCGGCGTCGACCGTGTTGTCGCGGTTTATGCCGATGGCCGGGCCTTCGCCTGGCAGCAACTCAACGAAAGCGCGGACCAATAAGATGCCCGACCTTCTCATCGAGCTTTTCTCCGAGGAAATCCCGGCGCGGATGCAGGCCCGCGCCCGCGAGGACCTGAAGAAGCTGGTCACCGACGGGCTGGTCGAGGCCGGCCTGACCTATGCCGCCGCCGCCGCCTTTTCCACACCCCGCCGCCTGACCCTGGCTATCGAGGGGCTGACCGCCGAAAGCGCCGCCGTGCGAGAGGAACGCAAGGGCCCCGCCACCACCGCGCCCGCCGCCGCCATCGACGGCTTCCTGCGCTCGACCGGCCTGACCCGCGACCAGCTGGAAGTGCGCGACGACAAGAAGGGCCAGGTCTTCTTCGCAGTTACCACCCGCCCCGGCCGGGCGGCGCCCGTAATCATCGCCGAGGTGCTGGAAGCGACGATCCGCAATTTCCCCTGGCCGAAGTCGATGCGCTGGGGCAGGGGCAGCCTGCGCTGGGTCCGGCCGCTGCACGCGATCCTTTGCATCCTGACCGACGAACATGGCGCCCAGGTCGTGCCCCTGACGGTCGACGGCATCGTTGCCGGCAACACCACCCAGGGCCACCGCTTCCTGTCGAAGGGCGCGCTGGCGGTCACCTCCTTCGACGATTACGCGGCCAAGCTGAAGCGTGCCCATGTGGTGCTCGACCCGGCCGAGCGCGAGGCCCGCATCTGGGCCGACGCCACCAACGCCGCCTTCGCCGCCGGGATGGAGGTGGTCGAGGACAGGGGCCTTCTGGCCGAGGTCGCCGGGCTGGTCGAATGGCCGGTAGTGCTGATGGGCCGGATCGGCGAGGATTTCCTGGCCCTGCCGCCCGAGGTCCTGCAAACCTCGATGCGTGAACACCAGAAATTCTTCTCGGTCCGCAATCCGAAGACCGGCCGGATCGAAGGCTTCGTCACCGTCGCCAACATGCAGACCGCCGACCACGGCGCGACGATCCTCAAGGGCAACCAGAAGGTCCTGTCGGCGCGGCTGAGCGACGCGAAGTTCTTCTGGGAGAATGACCTGCGGACGGTCAAGGCCAGGGGGATGGAGGGGATGGCGGCGGGCCTCGCCCACGTCACCTTCCACAACAAGCTCGGCTCGCAGGCCGACCGCATCGCCCGCATCACCGCGCTGGCGCGCGAGATCGCGCCGCTGGTCGGCGCCTCACCCGACCTTGCTGCCGAGGCCGCCCGCGTGGTCAAGGCCGACCTGCAATCGTCGATGGTCGGCGAATTCCCGGAACTGCAGGGCACGATGGGCGGCTACTACGCCCGCGCCGAGGGCCTGCCCGAACCGGTGGCCGCCGCCTGCAAGGCCCATTACCAGCCGCTCGGCCCGTCCGACGAAGTGCCCTCCGAACCCGTCTCGGTCGCCGTGGCGCTGGCCGACAAGATCGACACGCTGGCCGGCTTCTGGGCGATTGATGAGAAGCCTACCGGGAGCAAGGACCCGTTCGCGATGCGGCGGGCGGCGCTGGGGGTGATCCGGTTGGTGCTGGGGAATGGGGTTCGAGCAAGCCTTCACGAAATTTTTTCGCCGAGCCTACAAGCAGCTAACAAAACTATCGCAAACGTGGTGCAAAAGCAGAACGAGCAGGCCGCCAAAGAGTTCAAGGGTAAAACAGGGGGTGGAGCCATGCTTATTGGTGCGGGCTCAATGACGGTGACCAAACTCATAGATGGTCGCCAGGTGGACAGCCGCTCACCTGACCTCCTCGCCTTCCTCCACGACCGCCTCAAGGTCCACCTCAAGGACCAGGGCATCCGCCATGACGTCATCGACGCCTGCTTGGCCATGCCCGGCAACGACGACCTCACCCTCCTTGTGAAGCGCGCCGAGGCGCTCGCGGCCTTCCTGAAAACCGACGACGGCGAGAACCTCCTCCAGGGCTTCAAGCGCGCCAACAACATCCTGACCCAGGCCGAGGAAAAGGACGGTGTCGAATATTCCTATGGCGCCGATCCGAAGTTTGCCGAAACCGACGCCGAACGCGCCCTCTTCGCCGCGCTCGACGCCGCCGAGGCCCGCATCGCCCCGGCGATGAAGGCCGAAGATTTCGGCGCGGCGATGGGGTCAATGGCGGCGCTCCGCGCCCCGATCGACGCCTTCTTCACCGCCGTCCAGGTCAATGCCGACAATGCGGTCGTCCGCCGCAACCGACTGAACCTCCTGTCGCGCATCCGCACCATCTGCCTGTCTGTTGCCGATTTGACGAAACTCGAAGGCTGATCCGGCTTTTTC
>JAXMDK010000036.1:0-16131 GCA_046348855.1 Paracoccaceae bacterium
GGATTGTCCGGGATCAGCGTATCGAGCGACGGCTCCAGCCGCGCCACATCGTCGAAGAAGGGCCGCGTCGGCGCCTTTTCGCGGTTGTTGAGCGGCAGGAAGTCGACCAGGCGACGCACCTCGGCCAGCGCCTCCACATCATTCTCGAACGCCCCGTCGGCGACCGACGACTTCTTCGTATGGGTCGAGGCCCCGCCCAGTTCCTCGGCAGTCACCACCTCGTTGGTCACGGTCTTGACCACGTCGGGGCCGGTCACGAACATGTAGGACGTGTCCTTCACCATGAAGATGAAGTCGGTCATCGCCGGGGAATAGACCGCGCCGCCGGCGCAGGGGCCCATGATCACCGAAATCTGCGGCACCACGCCCGAGGCCAGCACGTTGCGCTGAAACACGTCGGCGTAGCCCGCCAGCGAGGCGACGCCCTCCTGGATGCGCGCCCCGCCCGAATCGTTCAGCCCGATCACCGGCGCGCCGTTCTGAAGCGCCATGTCCATGATCTTGCAGATCTTCTGCGCATGGGTTTCCGACAGCGAACCGCCGAACACGGTGAAATCCTGGCTGAACACATAGACCATCCGCCCGTTCACCGTGCCCCAGCCGGTGACGACGCCATCGCCCGAGGGCCGGTCCTGCTCCATCCCGAAGTCGGTGCAGCGGTGGGCAACGAACATGTCGAATTCCTCGAACGATCCCTCGTCCAGCAAGAGCTCGATCCGTTCGCGCGCCGTCAGCTTGCCGCGTGCATGCTGCGCGTCGATCCGCCTTTGGCCGCCGCCCAGCCGCGCCGTGGCGCGCCGCGCCTCAAGCTCCTCGAGAATGTCCTTCATGGCGTCCTCCCCGTCGCGCTGCCGGCCGGTTCCCCGGTTACGGTCGGCCTGCACCATATCGGGAACCGGGGCCACGGCAAGCGGAACCTGGAAAATTTGCAAATTGTTGGCAGAGATCAATCTGCAAATTGCAAATCGCCTCGACAGCGCCCAAAGCTCAGACAAGATCGCCGTTGCCTCGCCAGGCCCCGTGGGCGACAACAGGCCGGCGCGCAATCCGGCAAAGGAGGAAACGATGCCCCGGATGATCTTCGTCAACCTGCCCGTCCACGACCTGGCCAAGGCCACGGCCTTCTACCAGGCGATCGGCGCCACGCTGAACCCCACCTTCAGCGACGACACCGCGTCCTGCATGGTCTTTTCCGAAACGATCTACACGATGCTTCTGACCCATGCGAAATGGGCGCAGTTCACCACCAAGCCCATCGCCGACACGACGAAGACGACCGAGGTGATGCTGGCGCTGACCTGCGACAGCCGCGACGATGTCGGCACCATGCTGACCGCAGCCGCCGGCGCCGGCGGCAAGGCCGACGTGAACCCGGCGCAGGACTACGGCTTCATGCTGAACCGCAGCTTCGCCGACCCCGACGGGCATGTCTGGGAAGCCGTATGGATGGACCCCGCCGGCATGGCGGCCGCCGGCTGACGGGCCGCCATAGGCCCGTTGCGCCTGCCGGGACACCGGGGCATAGCTGGCGGGCCATCGCCCCAGCCCCGGAGCCGCCATGCCCGCCCTGCCCGTCCCGATCCTGACCATCGGCCTGCTCACCGCCTCGAACCTGTTCATGACCTTTGCCTGGTATGGCCACCTGAAATTCCGGGGCGCGCCGCTCTGGATCGCGATCCTCGCCAGCTGGGCGATCGCCTTCTTCGAATATTGCCTGCAGGTGCCCGCCAACCGCTACGGCTACGGCACCTTCAGCGCCGCCCAGCTCAAGACCATCCAGGAGGTTATCACGCTCTCGGTCTTTTCGGTCTTTTCCTGGGCCTGGCTCGGCGAACGGATCACCTGGCACCAGGCGGCAGGCTTTGCCCTGATCGCCGCCGGCGCCTGGTGCATCTTCCAGGGACGGAGTTGACCGCGCCCGGCAAGACCGGCGAAACTGCCACCGAAGGACTTCGACAGGAAGAAGGCGGGCAATGGCCGAGATCACCATCACCAAACAGGATGACGGCCGCCACGGCCGTTATGTGGCGTGCGTCGCCGGCATCGACGCCGAGGCCGAACTGACCTTCACCCACCGCGGGCCGGGCCTGGTCAGCGCCGATCACACCGGCGCGCCGGACGCGCTCAGGGGCACCGGCGCGGCTGCGGCACTGGTCGACCGGCTGGTGGCGGACGCGCGCGCGACGCCATTCAGGATCATCCCGCTCTGCCCCTATGTGCGCGCCCGCTATCAAAAGCACCCTGACTGGCAAGATGTGATGACGACCGCGCCGGGTGAGGTGCCGCCCGCCCCCACCGGCCACCGGGCCTGAGCCACCCGCCCGCGTCCGACCGTATCGCCATCCGCGGGCTTCGGCCGGGGCTGGCGCATTGCCCTCTGTTTTGCAAACCGGCCAGAGTGCTGGCGTCAACCCTGCATTCACACGGGTTTTCCGCCGCCGTCTGCCCGATTTCCATCCACTCTTGCCAGCCGACTTTGCAAACCCTACCCTGCCCCCGTCACAGGAGGCGCGATGGCCACCCAGAAACTCTATGCCGGGGTCAAACTGCGCGAAACCCGCGCCCGCGTCGGCCTGACGCAAAAGGCCTTCGCCGAGCGGCTGGGTGTGTCGCTGCCCTATCTCAACCAGATGGAAAACAACCACCGCCCGCTGTCGGCGGCGGTGGTGCTGGCGCTGGCCGCCGACTTCGGCCTCGACGTCACCGAACTGGCCACCGGCGACGCCGAGCGGGTGGTGTCGGACATGCGCGAGGCGCTGGCCGACCCGGTCTTTGCCGACAGCCTGCCGCCCCTGGCCGACCTGCGGCTCGCGGCGTCGAACGCTCCGGCCTTCGCCCGCGCCTTCCTCGACCTGCACCGCGCCTATCGCCAAAGCCACGAACGGCTGGCCTCGCTCGACGAGGCACTGGGCCGCGACGATGCCGGCCCGCGATCCTCGCCCTGGGAGGAAGTCCGTGATTTCTTTCACTATTGCGACAATTACATCGACGCCGTCGACCGCGCCGCCGAACATTTCGCCACCCGGGGCGACGATCCGGCCGATGCGGTGGCCCGCGCGGTGGCGACCCTGACCGAGCGGGGGCTGAACCTGGCCTTCGCCGACAGCCCGGCGATCCGCAGTCTCAGGGGCGCCGATCTGGTGCTGTCCACCCGCACCGCGCCCTCGACCCAGCGGTTCCAGATCCTGCATCAACTGGCGCTTCTCACCCAGAACGACCTGCTGGAGGCCACGCTCGACCTCGCGCGCTTCCAGTCCGACACCGCCCGCGCCATCGCCAAGATCGGGCTGGCCAACTATTTCGCCGGGGCGGCGCTGATGCCTTATCGCGCCTTCCATGCCGCGGCGCAGGAGCTACGCCATGACCTTGAACGGCTGGCCGACCGCTTCGGCGCCTCGATCGAACAGGTGGCCCACCGTCTCTCCACCCTGCAACGGCCCGGCCTGAAGGGCATTCCCTTCTTTTTCGTCCGCGTCGACCAGGCCGGCACCATCACCAAGCGCCATTCGGCCACCCGCCTGCAGTTCGCCCGCTTCGGCGGCGCCTGCCCCCTGTGGAACGTCTACCGCGCCTTCGAGACCCCCGGCCGCTTCCTGCGCCAGCTGGCCGAAACCCCTGACGGCGTGCGCTATCTATGCCTGGCGCGCGATGTTTCGAAACCCGGCGGCGCCTTCAATGCCCCGGTTCGCCGCTATGCCATCGCGCTGGGGTGCGAGATCAGCCATGCCCGCGACATGGTCTATGCCGACGACCTCGACCTGTCGAACGCCCGCGCCTTCGAGCCGATCGGCATTTCCTGCCGCATCTGCGAACGGCCCGACTGCCATCAACGCTCGGTCCCACCGCTGGAACGCCGCCTGCGCGTCGATCCCGACCGGCGCGACCTGCTTCCCTACGAGATTTCCTGATCTTTCAGCGGGTTGCCTGCAGGTGGGCACCCTTGCCGCAAATGGCGTCCGTTGCGCCGGAGCCAGCGCTTGCGCTTGGCCGCCGAAACCCCGAGTCTGGCCGCCGATTCTCTTTCTCCGGCGCGGGGACCTGCCGCTGATGTTGCGATGATCCTGGTGGAAAACGGCCCCGGCGGGCGGGCGGCGCTGTTCGACGGCGCCCGCGCGCTGATCCGCGCCGACGCGATCGCCGAAGTCGGCCCGGCCTTGGCCGCGCTCGACCGGGCGCGGGCCGATGGCCATTGGTGCGCGGGTTCGCCAGCTATGAACTGGGCTACGCGCTGGAGCCGAAGTTGCAGCCGCTGATGCCCGCCGAACGATCCCTGCCCTTGATGCTGTTCGGCGTCTACAACGCGCCCGGCGACGCCGCGCCGGTTCTGTCCGAGGCGGCGCAGGCGGCGCCCGGCGCCGCCTGCACGACGCCCGCCCCGGCTGGAGCGAGGCCGAACATGCCTGGCCGTACGAACCGCGTTCTGGACTATATCGCGGCGGGCGACATCTATCAGGTCAACCTGACCATGCAGATGCGGGCCAGCGTGCAAGGCAGCGTCCTGGGCCTTTACGGCGCGCTTCGGAACCGCCAGCCGGTCGCGCACGGGGCGCTGGTGAACCTGCCGGACTGCCCGGCGATCCTGTCGCGGTCGCCCGAACTCTTCTTCGCGACCGACGCGCAGGGCCGGATCGAGACCCGCCCGATGAAGGGAACCGCCCCGCGCGCCTCGAACCCGGCCCATGATGCGGCGCTGAAGCTTGAATTGCAGAACAGCATCAAGAACCGCGCTGAAAACCTTATGATCGTTGATCTTTTGCGCAACGACTTGTCGCGGGTCTGCCAACCCGGATCGGTCCGTGTGCCGCAGCTTTACGCCATCGAATCCTACGCCACGGTTCACCAGATGGTCAGCCAGGTCACCGGCGAGATGCTGCCCGGCACCCGGCCTTCGGACATCTTCGCGGCGCTCTTTCCCTGCGGCTCGATCACCGGCGCGCCGAAGATCCGGGCGATGGAGATCATCCACGAACTCGAATCCGGCCCGCGCGGCATATATTGCGGCGCCATCGGCTGGCTCGGGCCGGACGGCAGCGCCGCCTTCAACGTGGCGATCCGCACGCTCCAGCTTGCCGGCGACGAAGCCCGGTTCGGCGTCGGCGGCGGCATCGTCGCCGACAGCACCCCCGCCGGCGAATATGAGGAGGCGCTGTGGAAAGCGCGTTTTGCGATCCTGGCCTGAAACTGATCGAGACCTTCGGCTGGGACGGCGCCCGCTTCGTCCGGCTGGACCGTCACCGGGCCCGGATGGCGGCCAGCGCGGGGGCGCTCGGCTTTCCCTTCGACCCGGCCGCCTTTGCCGCCGCCCTGCCGGCCGCCCCCGGCCCCGCCCCCTTGCGGCTGCGGCTGACGCTTGACCGGCAGGGGCGGTTCGACCTGGCCGCGGCGGCGCTGGCCGCCAACCCCGACCGCTGGCGGCTGGCCATCGCCGAACGGCCGGTGCGCGCCGGCGACCCGCGCCTGGCCCACAAGACGACCGACCGCGCCCTTTACGACGACGCCCGCGCCGGGCTGGCCGACGGCATCGACGAGCTTCTGTTCCTGAACGAACGCGACGAGGCGGTGGAGGGCACGATCACTAACCTGTTCTTCGACCGGGGCGCCGGCCTTCGCACGCCACCGCGCGGTTCGGGCTGCCTGCCGGGTTGCCTGCGTGCCGAACTGCTCGATGAGGGCGCCGCGCGCGAAGAGGTGCTGCTGGCCGCCGACCTGCCGCACGTGCAGTTGTGGATGGGCAATTCGCTGCGCGGGCTTATTCCCGCCGTCCTTCGATAGCATCCAGCCGGGCTTCGATCCGGGCGAAATGGTCGGCCAGCTGGCGCATGCGCATGTCGTCGATCTTTTCATGCAGGCTCATGATCTCGAGTTCAGCCTTCAGGTTGACCTCGTAGTCGTGGGCGGCAACCTCGCGGTCCTTCGCCGCCTGTCGGTTCTGCGACATCATGATGACCGGCGCCTGCACGGCCGCGACCATCGACAGGATCAGGTTCAGGAACACGAACGGATAGGGGTCGGCCGGATGGGTCAGGAACCACAGGTTGGCCGCCACCCAGGCCACGATCATGCCGGCGAAGAGGAAGATGAAGGTCCAGGACCCGCCGAAGGCCGCCACCTTGTCGGCGACCCGTTCGCCGAAGGTCAGGTCGGACGGCCGGGTGATGCTGATGTCGCGCGAAATGGCCGAACGCGCCGCGATCCGCCGCAACACCCGCTGTTCGCGCGGCGGCAGGTCGTCGTAGCCCGCGCTCAGGAGCCGCGCCGCAAGCTCCCTGACCCTGCTGTCCATGTCCGGCTCCGTCATCCGATTGCCGATGGCACACTAGACCAACGCCCCCGGCGCGTCACCTGACCGCTTGCGTGGCATTTTTCGATTGCACCCCCTGCCCCGGAATGCGAGATCACCGCCCCATGAGCACCCAGCAGCCGAATTTCGCCGAACGTCCCCTCGCCCTGGTCACCGGCGCCTCGCGCGGGCTGGGCTTCGCCATCGCCGCTGGCCTTGGCGCGGCAGGCTGGCACGTGCTGGCAGTGGCCCGCACCACCGGCGGGCTCGAGGAACTGGACGACCGCATCCAGAAGGTCGGCGGCAGCGCCACGCTGGCGCCGATGGACGTGACCGACGAAAAGGCGATGGAGCACCTGGCCGCGTCGGTCGCGGCGCGCTGGGGCAAGGTCGGGCTCTGGGTCCATGCCGCGATCCATGCGGCGCCCCTGTCGCCCGCCGGACACACCGACCTGAAGGATTTCGACAAGTCGGTCGCCTGCAACATCCGCGCCACCGCGCTCCTCATCCCGCTGATCGAGCCGCTTCTGCGCGCCGGTCAGGGCACGGCGCTGTTCCTCGACGACCCCCGCGCGGGCGAGCCGTTCTTCGGCGCCTATGGCGCGACCAAGGCGGCGCAGATGGCGCTGGCGCGCAGCTGGCAGGCCGAATCCACTCGGATCGGCCCGCGCGTCCTGATCGAAACGCCGCACCCCTCGGCCACCGCCACCCGCGCCCGTTTCTTCCCCGGCGAGGATCGCAGCGCGCTGGCCGACATCCACGAGGAAGCCGCCCGGATCATCGCCCGGCTCTGACGGCGGCGCCCCCGGACCCTGGCCCGAAAACCGGCCTCCGACCACAACTGATGCTTTACCTCGGGGGCGCATCCCACTAAATCAGGGACAGGAGGGGCCAGCAACCGATGCGTATCCTGATCACCAACGACGATGGCATCAACGCCCCCGGCCTTGAGGTTCTGACCGCGATCGCCGAAGAGATCGCCGGCCCCTCGGGCGAGGTCTGGACCGTCGCGCCGGCGTTCGAGCAATCCGGCGTCAGCCATTGCATCAGCTACACCCATCCGATGATGATCGCCCGCCTCGGCCCGCGCCGCTATGCCGCCGAGGGCAGCCCCGCCGATTGCGTGATCGCCGGCATCTACGACGTGTTGCAGGGCGCCCGGCCCGACCTGGTGCTGTCGGGGGTGAACCGCGGCAACAACGCCGGCGAAAACGTGCTTTACTCCGGCACCATCGGCGGCGCGATGGAGGCGGCGTTGCAGGGCGTCCCGGCCATCGCGCTGTCGCAGTTCATGGGGCCGGCGACGCAGGATCTCGACGATCCGTTCGAGGCCGCGCGGATGCACGGAACCGCACTGGTCCGGCGGCTTCTCGACCGCGGCATCTGGGACGCGGGCGACTACCGATTGTTCTATAATGTCAATTTCCCGCCAGTCGGCGCGGCGGCGGTCAAGGGCACGAAAGTGACCACCCAGGGCTATCGCCGCGAAACCTTCTTCGGGGTCGAGCCGCACGTCTCGCCCTCGGGCCGCCGCTTCCTGTGGATCACCGGCGGGCCGCAGCACAAGCCCGCCCTGCCCGGCACCGACGTGACCGCCAACCTCGACGGCCATATCGCCGTGACGCCGATGCGCGCCGACCTGACCGCCCACGACCGGCTTGCCGACCTAGAGGAACGCCTGGGATGACAGCGGCGCGCCGGCATTGTACGCGGGATCGACAGGGCTGATGGACAGGTCCGAGCAGAAGATGCGCTTCCTCTATGCCCTTCGCTCCAAGGGGGTCACCGACGCCCGCGTCCTGGCCGCGATGGAGGCCGTGGATCGCGGCCTGTTCGTGCGCGGCCTCTTCGCCGAACGCGCCTACGAGGATACGCCTCTGCCCATCGGCTGCGGCCAGACGATCAGCCAGCCGTCGGTTGTTGCACTGATGACCCAGGCGCTGGACGTCAGTCCGCGCGACAAGGTGCTGGAGGTCGGCACCGGCTCGGGCTATCAGGCGGCGATCCTCAGCCACCTGGCGCGGCGGGTCTATACCGTCGACCGCCACCGGCGGCTGGTGCGCGAGGCCGAGGCGATTTTCCAGTCGCTCGACCTGGCCAACATCACCGCCTTCGCCGCAGACGGCAGCCACGGGCTGCCCGACCAGGCGCCGTTCGACCGGATCATCGTCACCGCCGCCGCCGAGGACCCGCCGGGGCCGCTCTTGGCGCAACTCAGGATAGGCGGTATCATGGTGCTGCCGGTCGGGCAGTCGGATACGGTGCAAAGCCTCATCAAGGTCACGCGCCATGCCGAAAGCTTTGAATACGAGGAACTTCGGCCGGTGCGGTTCGTGCCGCTGGTCGAGGGGATGGCACAGGATTAGGCCCGCGAGGGCCAGCAACGGGGCGAAGGATCCGGGCGAACCGGACCGGGCGGTAAAGGTAGAAAAATGACAAGAGGGACATACGGGTCACTGCGGCGCGCGCTTCTGATCGGCGGCTCGGTTCTGGCCCTGTCGGCCTGCGTGCGCGACAACAGTTTCGACGCCGACCTGCGCGGCTACGGCAAGGGCATCTTCAACACGTCGGACGCGGCCCTTCAGGCCAGCGCCGACCGGCCCACCGCCGACGCGCGCGGCATCATCTCCTATCCCGGCTACCAGGTGGCGGTGGCGCGGCAGGGCGACACGGTCGACAGCGTCGCCGCCCGCGTCGGCATCCCGGCCTCGGAACTTGCCCAATACAACGCCCTTCAGCCCGGCGTTCTTCTGCGTCAGGGCGAAGTCCTGACCCTGCCGCGCCGGGTGGCCGACGCATCGGGCCTGCCCGCGCCCGCTGCCGGCGGCATCGGTGCGGCGCCGATTGGCGTGACCGGCGGCCAGAGCGGGCAGATCGACGTCACCACCATCGCCAGCGGCGCCATCGACCGGGCCACGGCCGGCAAGCCGGCAGCACCGGCCGCCGCCACCGCGCCGGCGCCCAAACCTGCCGTCCAGACCGGGGCCGAACCGGCCCGCCACCGGGTCGAACGCGGCGAAACCGCCTATACGATCGCGCGCATGTACAACGTCAACGTCAAGGCGCTGGCCGACTGGAACGGGCTGGGCAGCGACCTTTCGGTGCGCGAAGGGCAGATCCTGCTGATCCCGGTCGGCGCCGGCGGCGCTGCGACCGTCGCGTCCGAGCCGGTGACGGCGCCGGGCCAGCAAAGCCCGACCCCGCCGCCGCCTTCGTCGAAGAAGCCGCTGCCCAAGGAACAGACCACCGCCGCCGCCTCCCCGGTCAAGACCCCGCCGGCCCCCGATCTGGGCACCACCAGCCAGGCCAAGCTGTCGATGCCGGTGCAGGGCAAGATCATCCGCGGCTACCAGAAGAAGAAGAATGACGGGATCGACATTGCCGCCTCGGGCGGCACGTCGGTGGCGGCGGCCGGCGATGGTTC
Organism: Paracoccaceae bacterium; assembly: GCA_046348855.1. Taxonomy (GTDB): domain Bacteria; phylum Pseudomonadota; class Alphaproteobacteria; order Rhodobacterales; family Rhodobacteraceae; genus TMP-24. The sequence continues at coordinate 9,705 of JAXMDK010000036.1, forward strand.
GGTCGCGGCGATCACCAAGAACACCAACGGCGTTCCGATCCTGGTCATCCGCCATTCCGGCAACCTGCTGACGGTCTACGCCAACCTCGACAGCATCACCGTCCAGAAAGGCGACAAGGTCCGGCGCGGCCAGCAGATCGCGACGGTGCGCGCCTCGGACCCGGCGTTCCTGCATTTCGAGGTGCGGCAAGGCATGGACAGCGTCGACCCCATGCCCTACCTGCAATAGCCCCGGCCCAAGGCGGGTCCCCGCTTTCAGGCCTGTGCCGCGTGGCGCAGGCCGCTGCCCTTCTGGCGGAAATGGTTGCGGGCGGCGCGGTCGGCCTGCGGCGTCAGCCCGAACTCCTCGACATAGTGGCGCACCATCGGGGTCGAGCTGGCATAGCCGACCGCCAGCGCCACCGCCGTCAGGCTTTCGTCGGAAAACTGAACAAGCTGGCGGGCCTGCTTCATGCGGATCATGCGGTAGTAGCGCAGGGGCGCCTGCCCGGTGAACCGCCGGAACGACCTGTCCAGCTGGCGCGCCGACAGGCCCACCAGGTCGGCCACGTCGGCAATGGCCAGCGGTTCCTCGATATGGGTTGAAAACAGTGCGATCGCCTTGGCCACCGCCTGGGGCAGCGTGTCCTGGGTGCGGTCCTCGCGCCAGCCCGGCATCCGCTGGACGACATCCGGCCCCCGCACCACCGGATGCTGGAACCAGCAGGCGACCTCGGTCATCACCTCGGGGCCAAGGTCATCCTCGATCAGTTTCAGCATCAGGTCGAAGACCGCGGTTGCCCCGGCGGCAGTGATGCGGTTGCGGTCGATGGTCATCACCTCGGCCCGCGCGTCGATTGACGGGAAATCGGCACGGAAGGCAGCGTCATAGCACCAGTGGACCGAACAGGCGTGGCCGCCCAGCAGCCCCGCGCGCGCCAGCGGAAAGATCCCGCCGGAAAACCCGCCCATCCGCACGCCCTGCCGCGCCAGCCAGCGCAGGCTCGCCCCCGCCGCGCGCGGGGCGCGGAACCAGCCGGCCGGGCTGGAGAGGAAGAACAGGTAGTCCAGCCCCCGCGCCTCGGCCAGCGCCAGTTCGGCCTCGAACACCACTTCGGCCGACGAAACGACCCGCCCGCGATCCTCGGACATCACCGTCCAGCCAAAGGCCCGCCGGCCGGTGATCTCGTTGGCCGCGCGCAGGGGTTCGATGGCCGAGGTCAGGCAAGCCATCGGAAAACCGGGAAAAATCAGAAAGCCGAGCTGCTTGCCATTTTCACTGTTGGTCATGGCATGTATACTGTCAGGAATATAACAGCAGGCCAAGCCCGAAGCTTGTGGTAGTGACGTGAATTGAACGGAGTTTTGCAGAAATGAATATGTCGAAACCGACCGGCAAGGGCCTGCGCGGCAAACCCGCCCAGCCCGCCACCCCGTCGTTTACCCAAGACCCCCATCGCGTCTCCGAACCGCGCGAAAAGAACCTTGAAACGGCGATCGGCCGGGCGGTGCGGACCTTCCGCCGGCAGAAGGGCATGACGGTCGCCGACCTGTCCAAGCAGACCAGCCTGTCGATCGGGATGCTGTCGAAGATCGAGAATGGCATCACCTCGCCGTCGCTCTCGACGCTGCAATCTCTGGCCCATGCGCTCTCGGTGCCGATCACCGCCTTCTTCCGCCGCTATGAGGAAAACCGCGAGGTCATGCATGTCAAGGCTGGCCAGGCCGCCGAGATGGGGCGCGCCGGCACCCGCGCCGGGCATCAGTACAATCTTCTCGGCCATATCGGCGCCAATGCCTCGGGCGTGATCGTCGAGCCCTACATGATCACGCTGTCGGAAACTTCGGACGTGTTCCCGACGTTCCAGCATGACGGGATCGAGCTTTTGTATTTCCTCGAAGGCGAGGTCGAATACCGCCACGGCGACCAGACCTTCCTGATGCAGCCGGGCGACAGCCTGTTCTTCGACGCCGACGCGCCGCACGGGCCGGAAAAGCTGGTCCAGCTGCCGGCGCGCTTCCTGTCGGTGATCGCCTATCCGCAGGCTGACTAGATCGCAGCCGGATCAAGTGTTCATGACGGCGGCGGCGCGCAGGGCGAGGCCATTGCCTCGCGCGGCAGGCGGTCGGTTTCAACCTGCTCGGGCCGTGCTGCCAAGCGCACGGCCAGCCCCCGCCCATCCGGCGGCGGGGCTTCGCCCCCACCAGGGCGGGCGCTGTCCGTGCATGAACCTCGGGACCGGAACGCCCCTTGGCCTGCGCTTGCGCTCGGCCAACCGGACCGGGTGACGCGCCACCGGCGCGTCCCCTGATCGGTCTGGTCAGTGAAGGCGGGCCTGCGGTGCTTCGACCTGATGTGATCTTGCTCCAGGCCGACCCTATTCCGGCTCCGGCCACCAGCCCGGGCTCGTCGGCTTGCCGTCGTCGAACTGCGACAGGTACTCCACCATCAGGTCGCGGTTGCGGATGAAGCCCTTGTAGGTTGCCAGGTCCGGGTGCACGTCGCGCACGACCCGGTGCAGGCGGCGAGCCCATTTGGGCATTGTCACCAGTTCCTCGAACTTGATGAGGTAGGCGCGGATCGGGAAGGCGATGGCGTTCGACCGCGGCAGCCGGTGCAAGGTCTGCAACTCGACCCGCAGGTGCTGGCGACGACCGATGTTGTCCTTGGTCAGCGTCGTCTTGCTCGGCCCCCATTTCGGATAATTCTCGGGGCTGGTGTCCAGAAGCGGATCGACCGTCATCGTCCAGTTGAACCGGCGCACCGGCGCGCCAAGCTGAAGCTTCAGAAGGAATTTCAGCGCCCGGTCGAAGACCCCCATCTGATGGGCCAGCGGCACTGGGGCGTGCCATTCGTGGAAGGACATGCCGACGTCGAAATCCAGCGACCAGTCCGCCTGGGTCGTGACCATGCCGGCGTCGATCCACAGGGTATTGTCGCGCTGGTCCTGCAGCGTGAAATCGCCCTGGGTCTGGCGGGTGATATATTCCATCGGCCCGTACGGCAGCGTCGATTCATCCAGGAAGGTGAAGGTCTGTTCGATCTCCATCGGCCGGTTGATCCAGGTCCAGCGGTTGCCGGTCTTGTGCAGTTCGAACCAGTGCGGATAGTCGCGGGCCTTGGCCTCCATGATCAGTTCCAGCAGGTCCCAGCCCGCCAGCGTCATGTGCGGCAGCGACTGGCAGCGCAGCGGATCGTCCCGCAGCACCAGCGCCCGGTCGCGCATTTCCGACAGGTAATGTTCGTCGACGTCGAACATGTGTTCGAAGACCGATCCCTTCGGCCCCGGAACATGCGGCTCCATGTTGACCGAGTACATGTAGCTGTCTTCGGGGAACGGAAACGGAAAGCGGCGGATCGCCTCGGGCGAGTTGCGAAAAGTGAAATCGTCGCGGAAGGTTTCCTGCTTGAAGAAATCCAGTCCCATCCTGTCCTCCTATCGGTCGATGACCAGTCTCTTGCCTTCGAAGCGCGAGACGCAGGTCATGATCTTGGTTCCGCTGGCCTTCTGTTCGGCGGTCAGCCAGTGATCGTTGTGCTCCAGATGCCCTTCGCAGTGCAGCACGTCGGTTTCGCACTGGCCGCAGGCGCCGCCGCGGCACAGATAGGGCGCATCGACCCCGGCGGCCTCCATCGCCTCGAGCAGCGACTGGTTGCCTTCGACGATGATGGTCTTGCCGGCGGCCGCGAGTTCGACCTCGAACCGCTTGCCGACCGGCGCGCCGAGGAATTCCTCGGAATGGACGGCGCCTTCGGGCCAGCCCATCTTGCCGGCGGTGTTCAGCACCCAGTTCAGCATCGGCTTCGGCCCACAGACGTAAAGATGCGTGCCGATCGGCTGGCGCGACAGAAGCCCGGCGAGGTCGATCGCCTGGCCCTCCTCGTCGACATAAAGATGCACCCGGTCGCCGTAGCGCTGTTCGAGAAAGTCCATGTAGGCGCCAAGCGCCCGCGAGCGGGCGGCATAGTGCAGTTCGAACTTCTCGCCGCGCGCGTTGAGCTGCGCGGCCATCGCCATGAACGGCGTGATGCCGATGCCGCCGGCGATCATCAGGTGCTTGCGGCCGCGCAGGTCCAGTGGGAACAGGTTGACCGGCGGGCCGATCTGCATCTGCATCCCCGGCGTCACCTGCCGGTGCATGAACAGCGAGCCGCCGCGACCCATGTCGTCGCGCCGGACCGAGATCGTGTAGCTTGACGTGTCGGCCGGGTCGCTCATCAGCGAATAGGGATTGAGCCGCCGGCTGCCGCGGTCTTCCATTTCGACCACGACGTGCGAGCCGCCCGAGAAGGTCGGCAGATGGCCGCCGCCGGTGCGCACGAATCGGAACCGCTTGATCAGGTCGTTGACCTCGACGACCTCGGCCACCGTGACGGGTATCCGGGAGGAACCGTTGCTCATCTGAACCTCTCGACGGCGGCAGGAACCTGGCCGGGATCTTCGGCGTCGATGTTCACGCCCTGAAAGGCGGCATAGCGGCGCGAATAATGGTCCCGGACGAAAAGATGCAGGCCGCAATGGCTGCATTTGAACGGATCGGTGCGGACATTCTCGGTGATGCCCTTGCAATGGACGCATTGCACCCGGCGGACGGTCGAGCCGCGGAACTCGGTCTGGACGGCGCTGTGCGGCAGGCCCGCCTCCATCGCGTCGCGCTGCGCCTGGCCGATCAGGCCCTCGGTGCCGGCGAGGTAGATCTGCAGGCCCATGTGCGCATCGCCCAGCACCTTCCGCAGCCTCGGCTGGGCGGTCGCATAGTCGTTGGCGCGAAAGAAGGACCAGGCGCCAAGTGCGGCAAGCCGGTCCGACAGATCGGTGCCATTCGGACCGGGCATGTAGACGATCTGGCTGCGCGCCAGCATGGCCGGCGCCACTGTCCCGGCCTTGGCCACCAGGTCGATCACCGCTTCGCCGCCTTCGCCGTCGGCGATCATCAGATGGCCCGACCCGTCGCGCGGCTCCAGCGTTCCATAGACGGGGCGGCTGCGCATCGTTCCTTCCAGTTGACTGTTCATTCTTGCCTTCTTTCGCCAGGAATGCCGCGCCGGCACGGGGCCGGCGCGGGACCGATCAGCCCTGCGCGCTGCGCCGCTTCTTGTCGGGATCATAGAAGGGCAGCGAATGGGTGGTCGCGGCGATCTCGCCGTGGGTCGCGCAATTCACCGTGAGCTTGGTGCCGTTGTTGGCGCAATCGACCGGCAGGCGGGCGATGGCCACCGTCCAGTTGTTCAGCGGCGAATGCATGGCCTGGGTGACGACGCCGACCTTCTTGCCGCCGCGCATCACCGGCGCGCCGTTGCCGGGCACGTTCTTGCCTTCGAGCTTCAGCCCCCAGATCTTGAACCGTTCCTTGCCCTTCAGCCGGTAATGTTCCTCGGCGCCGCGGAACCCGACCTTGCCAGGCGAGACGGTGAAGTCGAGCCCGAGTTCCCACAGCGTGTCGCCGGGGCCTTCGTCGTCGAACGGATACATCTCGGAATTGTCGAACGGGAAGAACAAGAGGTAGCTTTCGGTCCTGAGCATGTCGAGCGTGGTGAACCGGCAGGGGATGATCCCCTGGGTCTTGCCCTCCTCGAGAATGCGGTCCCAGATCATCGGCGCATCCTGGCCAAGGCAGAAGATCTCGTAGCCGCGTTCGCCAGTATAGCCGGTGCGCGACAGCATGATCGGCTTGCCGAACAGCGACGTCTGCATCTGGTTGAAGTAGTTCAGCTGCCGCACGCCGGGGATATGCTTTTCAAGATAGTCGACCGCGGTCGGCCCCTGCAGCGACAGGTCGTGCAGGTTGTCATCAAAGCGGATCGAAACGTCGCGGCCGGTGGCGGCCATGGTCAGCTGTTCATGCGCCTGCCCCGAGCCGTGGACGACCATGAAGTTGTTGGGCGCCAGCCGGTAGATGACGCAATCGTCGATGAACTTGCCGGCGTCGTTCAGCATGGTCGAATAGACCGAGCGTCCCGGCATCAGCTTTTCCATGTTCCGCGTGGTGGCGCGTTCGATGACGTGGCTGGCGGCCGAGCCGGTGATGTAAACCTTCTTCAGGCCCGACACATCCATCAGCCCCGCCTTGGTACGGATGGCCATATATTCGGCATCCGGGTCACCCTTGGCATAGGACCAGGCGGTGCCCATGCCGCTCCAGTCCTCCAGATTCGAGCCGAGCGCGCGATGGCGGTCGGCCAGGGTCGAAAATCTCCATGAATTGGTCATGCCGTCTCCCTCGGACTTGTCTGTTCTGGAATCCCTCTGGCCGCAGTTTGTGGTGGGCGGCGCAGAAAATCAACACTGCTGAGCAACTTTTTTTCCTTTAGGGGAAATTTTGCGCAAGATCCATGCGCCGCGGATCGTTCCGGCGGGCATGGCCGAAGGGGCGGCAAGATTGCCGCCCCCCCGACCTTCTGTCGCCCGTTGTCAGGCCGGAAGGGTGAAGAACCAGTTCGCGGTAA
>JAXMDK010000037.1:0-14372 GCA_046348855.1 Paracoccaceae bacterium
TAATTCCCTGTATTCGCTGATGGGCCCGGCAAACCGAACGGGCTCCGCCGCCCGCGGAGACGCAGGGCGGAAACGCCGGGACCAGGGGCAGAAACTGGCGTCTCCGAAGCGTACGCCGCGGGCTAACCCCGGGAAACAGGGAAGAAAATCCCCGGCAAACCGAGAAAGGGTGAGAAGACAGGGGTTGATGGCGGAGCGGGAGGGATTCGAACCCTCGAGACGGTTTCCCGCCTACACACTTTCCAGGCGTGCGCCTTCGACCACTCGGCCACCGCTCCGTAGGCGGCTCTTTACAGGCAGGCCGGGGCGTGGCGCAAGGGGGCAAGGGCCGCGGTGGCCCGGAAAGGGCCTCGGGGCGTGCCGGGGGTCATGTCTACGCCCGCACCGCTCCGGCGCAGGCCCGTCGGGGGGCGGTGCGGCGCTGGCCTTTGCGCAGCCTTCCCTCTCCTGAGCGACTGGCCGTCCGGCGAGGGTTGCGGGCGTGGCACGGGCTTCGCCGGCAGGCGACCTGCCCGCGCCGATCGCGCTTTGGGTGGCGATCGGGTTTGGCTGTTCCCGACGCAGGCGCCCATCGGACGGATCATTGCCCCCGCCCCGCCCTGCCCGCGTATCTTGGTGCGGCCCCTGTCGCGCACTTCCCGCTGGCACCCCGCTACAGTTCCCCCCGGCCGGCGTTGCGCCAAGGCTGGGTATAATCCGTCGGGCGGACACGGACTTTTTCCGGCGACCGAACAGTCCCGCGCGCGTGGTTCTTTTTCATGTGCGACGGCCAAAACCCGCTGCTAGACTGCCCATGCAATTGCAGATGCTGGCAAATCCGGTCGCAGGGGTGGGTAAATGGCGCTGATCTCGATCGTCTCGCCCTGTTTCAACGAGGAAGACAATGTCGCCGAGTGCCACGCGACCGTCCGGGCCCTGTTCGAGGAGAAGCTGCCCGGCCATCAGCGCCAGCATATCTTTGTCGATAACGCCTCCACCGACCGCACCGTCGCCATCCTGAAAGAGATCGCCGCCAGCGACCCTTCGGTGTCGGTCGTCGTCAACGCCCGCAACTTCGGGGTGTTCCGCTCGACCTTCAACGGGCTGCGCTATGCCCGCGGCGACGCCACGCTGGTGATGCTGCCGGTCGACCTGCAGGACCCGCCGGAACTGATCCCGGAATTCGTCAGCCTGTGGGAGCAGGGCTACGAGATCGTCGCCGGCGCGCGCGCCAACCGCGAGGAATCCTTCCTGCTGCGCACCTCGCGCAAGATCTTCTACCGGATCGTCAATGCCCTGTCCGATTTCGAGATCGCCCCGGACGTGGGCGAGATGCAACTGATCGACCGCAAGGTTCTGGACGCGGTTCTGGCCCATGACGACCGTTATCCCTATATCCGCGGCATCATCGCCTCGGTCGGGTTCCGGCGGATCATCGTTCCCTACCGCTGGAAGGCGCGCAAGCGCGGTGTCTCGAAGCACAACATCCTGATGCTGGTCGACCAGGCGCTGAACGCGATCTTCGCCTTCACCCGGGCGCCGATGCGATTCTGCACCTTTGTCGGCGCGTTCATCGCGGCCTTGAGCTTCCTCTTTTCATTCGCCTCGGTGCTTCTGTGGCTGCTCTTGCCCGACATCGCGCCGCGCGGCACCACGACGATCATCGTGGCGCTGTTCTTCCTGTCGGGGGTGCAGCTCGTGTTCATCGGCATGCTGGGGGAATATGTCACCTCGATCCAGGCGCAGGTGCGCGGCGGCCCGATGGTGATCGAACGCGAACGGATCAACACCGCCCCGGCCGAGGAGAAAGCCTTGCCAGAGGGGCGGACGGCATCGAAGATAAGGTCGCTGTCGGGTTGAGCCGCAAGGTTCGGCCATCGGCCAAGAGACGGGTTCAGGGCGTGTCGGGTAGCAGGGAAATCGAATGAAGTGCGTCATACTTGCCGGGGGGTTCGGCACCCGGCTGGCCGAAGAAACCGCCCAGATCCCCAAACCGATGGTCCAGATCGGCGGCCGCCCGATCCTGTGGCACATCATGAAGATCTATGCCGCCCACGGCGTCACCGACTTCATCGTCTGCCTTGGCTACAAGGGCTATGTGATCAAGGAATATTTCGCCAACTACTTCCTGCACATGTCGGACGTGAAGGTCGACCTGCGCACCGGCCGGATGGAACTGAGCCAGTCGCAGGCCGAGCCCTGGACCGTGTCGCTGATCGACACCGGCGAGGCCAGCATGACCGGCGGGCGGATCCGGCGGATCCTGCCGCTGGTGCGCGATGACGAGGCCTTCTGCCTGACCTACGGCGACGGGGTCGGCGATGTCGACATCGGGGCCTCGATCGCCTTTCACCGCGCGCATGGCCGGCTCGCGACCGTCACCTCGGTCCTGCCGCCACGCCGCTTCGGCCAGTTGGTCGCCGATGGCGACCGGGTGGTGGACTTCTCCGAAAAGCCGGTCGGCGATGGCGGGCGGATCAACGGCGGCTTCTTTGTCCTGTCGCCCGCCGTCGGCGCCCATCTGGAGGGCGACGACACGATCTGGGAGCGCACGCCCCTTCAGCGCCTGGCCCACGACGACCAGTTGCGCGCCTTCGAACACAACGGCTTCTGGCAGCCGATGGATACCCTGCGCGAACGCCAGGAGCTTGAGGCCCACTGGCAGACGGGCCGTGCGCCCTGGAAGATCTGGGCATGACCCCCGACTTCTGGCGCGGCCGGCGGGTGCTTGTCACCGGGCACACCGGCTTCAAGGGCGCGTGGCTCTGCCTGTGGCTGACGCGGCTCGGTGCGCGCGTCACCGGCCTGTCGCTGCCGCCGGCGGGCGATCCGAACCTTTGGTCCCTGCTGCGGATGGACGGCGTCCACCATCTGACCGGCGATGTCGCCGATGCCGATCTTGTCCAGGGCGTGCTCGACCGCGAGCGCCCCGAGATCGTCCTGCACCTTGCCGCGCAATCGCTGGTGCGGCCGTCCTACCGCGATCCGGTCGGCACCTTCCGCACCAACGTCCTCGGCGTGGTCGCGGTGCTGGCGGCGGCGGCGAAAACGCCGGGCGTCGGCTCGGTCGTCGTCGTGACTTCGGACAAGTGCTACGAGAACGTCGAGCGCGACGCGCCCTATGCCGAGGATGACCGCATGGGCGGGCGCGATCCCTATTCGGCCTCGAAAGGCTGCGCCGAACTGGCCGCCGCCTCGATGCGGGCCAGCTTCTTCGTCCCCCATGCCGCCGGCGGCCATCCGGCGCAGATCGCCACCGCGCGGGCGGGCAATGTCATCGGCGGCGGCGACTGGTCCGAGGACCGGCTGATCCCCGACATCGTGCGCGGCTGCCTCGGCCCGGCGGGCGAGGTCGTCCTGCGCTATCCCGCTGCGACCCGCCCCTGGCAGCATGTGCTTGAATCGCTGCGCGGCTACCTGACGCTGGCCGAACATCTGGCGGCCGGCACGCCGGGCGCGGATTCGGGCTGGAACTTCGGTCCCGACCGGGCCGACGAACGTTCGGTCGCCGAGGTTGCCGCAGCGATGGTCAAGGGGCTGGGGCGCGGCCGGGTGGTCACCGACCCCGCCGCCCCCACCTTGCACGAGGCGCGCATCCTCCGGCTCGACAGCACCAAGGCCGGGCGGATCGGCTGGCGGCGTGGCCTGACCTTTGAACGGACGATGCGGATGACTGCCGACTGGTACATGGCCTGGGCGGCGGGCCAGGACGCGCGTGCGCTGTGCGAGGCGCAGATCGACGGATACATGCAAGAGATCGGGACCATTGATGCCTGAAACCCTCCGCTGCCGCCATTGCGCCGCGCCGCTGACCCGCACGCTGGTCGACCTCGGCCTGTCGCCCCTGGCCAATTCCTTCGTGCCCCCTGACCGCGCCGCCATCCCCTGCCCGCGCTACCCGCTGCACGCCCGGGTCTGCGACCGCTGCTTTCTGGTCCAGGTCGAGGATGCGGTTCCGGCCAGCGCGATCTTCAACGAACATTACGCCTATTTTTCCAGCTTTTCCGAAAGCTGGCTGGCGCATTGCCGCGCCTATGCCGGGCAGATGGTCGAACGCCTGCACCTTGGCCCCGACGATCTGGTGATCGAGATCGCCTCGAACGACGGCTACCTGCTTCAGTATTTCCTTGAACGCGGAATCCCGGTGCTGGGGGTCGAGCCTTCGGCCAATGTCGCGGCGGCGGCCGAGGCGCGGGGGGTGCGTACCCGGGTCGAATATTTCGGCGCCGCGACCGCCGAACGGGTCCGGGCCGAGGAGAAGGCCCCGGCGCTGGTCTGTGCCGCCAACGTGCTGGCCCATGTTCCCGACATCAACGACTTCGCCTGCGGGATCGCGACGCTACTGACCGGCGATGCGGTCTTTACCGTCGAGTTCCCGCATCTCCTGAACCTGATTGCCAGGGTGCAGTTCGACACGATCTATCACGAACATTACACCTACCTGTCGCTCCTGGCGGTCGAGCGCATCTTTGCCGCGGCGGGGCTGCGGGTCTTCGATGTCGAAAAGCTGGAAACCCACGGCGGATCGCTGCGGGTCTTTGCCTGTCTTGCCGGCGCCCGGCACAAGGAGGCGGCATCGGTCGCCGCCCTGCGCGCCGAGGAACATGCGGCGGGGCTGGACAGCCCGGCCGGCTACGCCGGGTTCGAGGCCCGGGTCAGGACGGTCCGCGACGACCTGCTGGCCTTCCTGCGCAAGGTCCGGGCCGAAGGCAAGTCGGTCGCCGCCTATGGCGCGGCCGCCAAGGGCAACACGCTGCTGAACTATTGCGGGGTCGGCACCGACCTGATCGGCTATTGCGTGGACCGCAGTCCCGCCAAGCAGGGCAAGCTTCTGCCTGGCAGCCACATTCCCGTTCTTGACGTGACGGCGCTGCGCGACCGGCGGCCGGACTATGTTCTAGTCCTGCCGTGGAACCTGCGTGACGAGATCGCCGGACAGCTGGCCGACATCACCGCGCTGGGAACCCGGCTGGTCGTGCCGGTGCCGAAGCTCGAAGTCCTGTCGCCATGACTGCCCGCGTCCTTGTCACCGGCGCGACCGGCCTGATCGGCCCGCCCACGGTCGAGGCGCTGGCGGGGGCCGGGTTCGAGGTGGTGACTGTCGGGCGGCGGGCACCAGTCGCCTCGTCCCGGCATCTGGATGCCGACCTGCTGGATGCGACCGGCCGCCGGGCGGCGGTGCGCGCGGCCGGGGCCAGCCATCTGCTGCACCTGGCCTGGCACGGGGCGGCCGACCGCTGGACCGGGGCGGCGAACCTCGACTGGGCGGCGGCGACCATCGGGCTGGTGCGGGACTTCGCCGACCGCGGCGGCCGGCGCGCCCTCTGCGTCGGCAGTTGCGCCGAATATGACTGGGCCGAGCCGCTTCTGTCCGAACAGTCGCCGCTGCGCCCCCGGACGATCTACGGCAAGGCCAAGGCTGCCACTGGCACGCTGCTGACCGGCACGGCGCCCGCGCTTGGCATCACGCTCGCCTGGGCGCGGATCTTCTTCTGCTACGGGCCGGAAGAGCCACCGGGCAGGCTTCTGGGCGATCTGGTGCGCGGGCTGCGGCTGGGACAAAGGGTCGCCTGCACCGATGGCCGGCAGGAGCGCGATTTCCTTCATGCCGCCGATGTCGGCCGGGCGCTGGCGGCAGTTCTGGCGTCGCCGCTCGACGGCGCGGTCAACATCGGCAGCGGGCACGCCACCCCGGTGCGGCAGCTGATCGCGACGGCGGCCGAGCTGATGGGGCGGCCCGACCTGATCGACCTGGGCGCCCGCCCCCGGCCGGCCGACGACCCTGACCGGCTGGTGGCCGACGTCACCCGGCTGGCGACGACCGGATTCACGCCGCGCTACGACCTGTGGTCCGGGCTGGCCGATGCCATCGCCCGGACGGCCTCGGAGGGTCGGGCATGAGCGCCGCACCCGCCACCCGCGGCGGACCGGGCCAGCTCTTGCGGTTCCTGGCGACCGGCCTTGTCAACACCGCGCTCGGCTATGCGGTCTATGCGCTGCTGGTGGCCGCCTCGCTCAACCCCACCGTGGCGCTGGTCGTCTCCTATGCCATCGGCATCCTGTGGAACTTCTTCAGCCACAGCCGCTTCGTCTTCGGCAACCGCGGCCTGTCGCGTCTTGGTGCCTATGTGCTGACCTATCTGGGGCTGTTCGCGGTCAACTGGGTGCTGCTGAAGGCGGCGCTGGCGGCCGGCATCGGCCCGCTCGTGGCGCAGGCGCTGCTGACGCCGGCGATGGCGCTTCTGGCCTACCTGGCGATCGGGCGGGTGCTGACCGGGCGCGTTCCTTTGCTCACCCGGCCGGGGTCGCACTGAGGGGGCGGTTAGTCACGTGCCCCCGATCTCGTCCAGCGTCAGCGGCCCGCGCGCGACCGTCGCATGGGGCCGGCCCTTCGCCCGCCCGTCGACGATGAATATCTTGCGGCCAGGCCAGGCAGCGGCGACCGCGCGGTCGCTCTCGGGCCCGAGGTCGCGGGCAAAGATCGGGCTGTGGGCGCCGGCGGAAAAGTCGTTCAGCCAGAAGGCGCTGCCATATTCGGTTCCGTTGGGTCCCTCGTCCGAGCGGATGAAGATCACGCTGTTCCGGAACGCCTCCTGCCGCGCCATCCGGTAGTAGTCGGCATGAAAGCCGCCGAAGTCTGGAAAGCGGTTGAAGGCCAGCCAGCTTTCGAACACGGCGACCGACACCAGCCCGAGGAACGCAATCCCCACCCCCAGCCGCTCCGCCGCCAGCCCGTCGGGGAACGCACGGGCAAAGAGCCGCGCGGTGGTCAAGATACCGAGCGCGGTGAAGATCACCAGCGGAACGATCATCAGGAACCAGTAGCGCGGCCCGGCAAAGAACGCGCCGACGAACCAGTACAGCGCGTATAGCGCGGCGGTCAGGCCGCAGATCAGCGCCATCGCCGCGGTCCGGCGCGTCCATTTCCCCCAGATCATCTGGATCAGGACGAACATCAGCGAGGCGCCGCCCCAGCCGAGGAACGAGACCTGGAGTTCCTGGAAGTTCTGGTGGGTGTTGATCAGCGCCTCGAGCGGGCTGTGGCCGGGAAAGACGTCGATCACACCCCAGCGGGTCGCCGGCCCGCGGTTCGGCCCGAAGCCGAAGCCGTTGGCCCCCGGCCCCCAGATCCTGTCGAGATAGGCGTTCATCGGCACCCGCAGCGGCGCACCGGTCAGGTAGCTGTCGTAGGGAAAGATCGCCGCGCCCAGGATGATGCAGCCAAGCGCGTAGAAGATCACCGTCCGCCACTGCCGCCGGTCGCGCAGGAAGGTCAGGGTCCACAGGCCGGTCAGCCCGCCGATCATCACCCCTTCCAGCGGCCGGGTCAGGAACAGCCAGCCCATCAGCAGCCCGGCCAGCAGCCCAAGCACCGCCGAAGGCCGTTCCCGCGCCGTCATCAGCAAGACCCAGGCCCCGAGGATCAGCGCGTAGGTGAAGGTATGCAGAAGCTGCGTGGCCGACATCGACAGATACCAGGGCGACACCGCCAGCAGGAACGCGGCAAGGTTGGCGGTGCCCCGGTCGGTGAACCCCGTCACGAACCGGTGCAGCAACAGGATGCTGATCGCCGCCAGTGCCGGGTTGAGCAGCCATTGCAGCCCGGTCGGCTCGGCCAGCGCCAGCGCCAGCGGCCAGCCGGGAAAGGTCGTGGCGAACCATTTGCTGCCGTAGGAGGTCAGCATGTAATAGTCGAAAGCCTCGGGCCGGGGCGGCAGCGGCAGGGTGATCATCCCGTGCGACAGGTAACGCGCCTGGAACCGGTAGTGGGTGTCATCCAGAAGCGGAATGGTGTCCATCGACCAGTAGGCCACCCCGGCGCAGATGACGAAGACCGCGAGCGCGAGGCCGCGAACCAGCGCCTTGTCGAAGGGCTTCGGCCCGCCCATTGCGCCCGGCAGGCTGATCGCCGCCGCCACCCGCGCCGACAGCGCCCCCAGCCCCGGTCCCGGCAGCGCCATCAGCAGCGCGGCGAACGAGGCCAGATTGATCGCCAGCAGGACCAGCGCGACGGCCTGCTGGGCGACATACTTGCCCGCGTCATGTTCGGCCACCGCGTCCATCACGCTTCGGGCGCCGATGAACAGCAGGACCGCCAGCAGCAGCACCCGCCAGCCCCCCAGCCCGGCCAGCACCCGCCCGAACCGCCCCACCGCGCCGCAGCGCCACCAGACCCGCAGGGCCACCAGCGCCTGCAGGGCGATGGCGGCGAATTCGAGGTAGGAAAAGCCCGAACCGGGGCGATAGTTCACCCGCTGGAACCAGAAGGGATCGCGGATCGCCAGCTGCGCCCCGAACCCGGCCATCAGGGTCGCGGCAACAAGGCCGGCGCGCGCCCACGAGGTGCCGACCGTGGCCGCCAGGGGCAGAAGCGCGCTGGCAAGAACCGTCAGCCACCAGTCCTCGCGCGGGCGAAGCAGGCCCGGATGCTGAAATCCCGCCAGGCCATAGGCCCAAAGGGCGATAGCGCACCCCACCAGAATGATCCGCAGGAGCGGGGCCAGCCGCCGCGCCAGAGAATGGCTGCCCGGATCAGTCGCCAAGCCGCCGCTGGTCTTCATTGCAGTCCCCTGTGCTGCGTCGCCGCCGTGCCCCCGGCGTTGTAGCGGCAGTCTTCCACACAATCAGGGGGCTGGCAGGAACTGGCAAGGAGATTCTGGCCCCCGGTCAGATGGACAGGCCCCGGGGTCAGGCCAGATCGGCCAGACGTCGACAATCGGCGGATCGCCGGGCCTTTGTGTCTTACCGCCCGGGTCGGGGCTCCGGCTCCAACCCGACGGTACCGCCGGGCCCCGGCGGTCAGACCGAAATCCGCGCCCCCAGTTCCACCACCCGGTCGCGCGGCAGCTGGTAGAACTCGCTCGGGTCGGCGCCGAAGCGGCCAAGGGCGATGAAGAGCTTGTCGAGCATGCGCGGCAGGCCGGAACTGGTGCCCAGCACGACCTTGCGCCGCCCGAGGAAGAACGAGGTGGTCATCACGTCGAACTTCACGCCTTCGCGCCGGGCGCGGCCGAGGGCGCGGCTGACGTTCGGCGTCTCCATGAAGCCGAAGCGCAGGCTCAGCCGCGCGAAACGGTCGTTGATCGGCCGCCAGTCGGCGCGGTCGCGTTCGCTGACGGTCGGCACCCGCACGGTTTCCAGGGTCAGGATGATGTTGCGTTCGTGCAGGACGCGGTTGTGCTTGATGTTGTGCAGCATCGCCGGCGGCACCGCGTCGGGGTCCGAGGTCAGGAAGAAAGCGGTCCCCGGCACCACATGGACCGAGGATTTCATCATCGACCGGGCGAAACTGTCGAGATCGACCATCTGCCGATGCGCCGTCGCCATCGCCAGCTGGGTGCCGCGCCACCAGGAAAACATCAGGACGGCGATGGTGATCCCCAGGAACACCGGCACATAGCCGCCGTGGAAGAACTTGGTCATGTTCGAGATGAAGAAGGTCAGCTCGAGCCCCAGAAGCGGCACCGCCAGCGGCAGGATCGCCAGGTAGGGGAAGCGCCAGCCGCGATGGGCATAGATGATTGCCATGATCGTATCCACCACCATCGCCCCGGTAACGGAAATGCCATAGGCCGAGGCCAGCGCCTCGGACGAACGGAAGTTCAGCACGAACGCAAGGACGCCCGCCAGCAGCAGCCAGTTGATCGCCGGGATGTAGATCTGCCCGCTCTGGCTGCCCGAGGTGTGGACGATCGACAGGCGCGGCAGAAGGCCAAGCTGGACCGCGGCGCGCGCCAGCGAGAAGGCCCCCGAGATCACCGACTGCGAGGCGATGATGGTCGCGACCGTGGCCAGGGCGACGAAGGGGGCCAGAAGCTTGTCCGGCACCATGAAGAAAAACGGGTTGGCCAACGCCTCGGGGCTTCGCAGCACCAGCGCCCCCTGCCCCAGGTAATTCAGCACCAGCGCCGGGAAGACCAGCGCGAACCAGGCATTGCGGATCGGCGGCCGGCCGAAATGGCCGAGATCGGCGTACAGCGCCTCGGCCCCGGTCACCGCCAGGAAGATCGCGCCCATGACGAAAAAGGCGCCGAGTCCGTGGTGGGCCAGGAACGACAGGCCATAGTAGGGATTGAAGGCCGCCAGCATCCCGAGATCGCGCGCCAGCTGCCCGGCCCCCGCCACACCCATGATCACGAACCAGACCGTCATCACCGGCCCGAACAGCTTCGAGATCGAATCGGTGCCGTGCCGCTGGATCAGGAACAGCGCCAAGATGATCCCTACCGTCACTGGCAGGATGAATCTGTCGAAACTGGGGGCGACAAGCTCGATCCCCTCGACCGCCGACAGGATCGACACGGCAGGCGTGATGACCGAATCCCCGAAGAAGAGCGCCGCCCCGGCGATGCCGAGCCCCAGGACCAGATAGGATCGCCGGCCGATCGCCAGCCGGGTCAGCGCGTAAAGCGCCAGCATCCCGCCTTCGCCGTGGTTGTCGGCACGCAAGAGGATCATCACATACTTGATCGTGACGATCATGATCAGCGTCCAGACCAGGAGTGAGATGATCCCCAGCACCTCGACCCGCTCCAGCCCGTCGGCCGCGACGGGGCGCAACGCTTCGCGCATGGCATAGAGCGGGCTGGTGCCGATGTCGCCATAGACGACGCCAATGGCGCCAAGCGTCAGCGCCGCGAGCCCCTGCTTGTGCGCATGGCCGTTTTCCTCGCCAAAGGCGGCGTCGCCATCAGACCCTTCACCAAGGGCTGCTTCAGGATTCGGCATGTTCTGTTCAGCTCCGCCCGGATGCCTTCAACGGCATTGCGGGTCTTTTCTTGGTGCAGTCAGGCGCGCGGGCACCCATTCGCTCCATATAAACGCACCGGCTGGCAGGCCGTTGCTCCCCAGGCTCTGTCGTTTGGCAAGTCGTCCCAGACTCAGCGACAAAGTGCCGGGCGACTATGGGGGACTGACAGAAAGTTTCAAGAGGTTTCAGTCGATCACGCCGACAATTGGGCGATCAGTTGCCAAGGTGCAGGGTGATCCGCCGGTTCTGGCGGCCCTTGTTCTCGATCTTGCCAAGGGTCACGGCGCCGATTTCGCCGGTCCGGGCGACATGGGTTCCGCCGCAGGGCTGAAGGTCGACCTGTTCGGCGCCGAGGCCGATGCGCACCAGCCGCACCCTGCCCTGTCCGACCGGCGGGCGAACCGACATGGTCTTGACCAGACCGGGGTTGGCGGCCAACTCCTCGTCGGTGATCCAGTCATCTGTGACCGGTAGGTCGCGGGCGATCAGGTCGTTCAGCCGTGCCGCCAGCGCCACCGCGTCGGCCGGCGGTTCGGGCATGTCGAAGTCCAGCCGTCCGCGGTCCGCCCCGATCTGGCCGCCGGTCACCGGCAGCGGCACCACCACCGACAGCAGATGCAGCGCGGTGTGGACCCGCATGTGCCGGTGGCGGCGGTCCCAGTCGAGATGCTGGGTGATCGCCGTTCCCGGTGCCGGCAGGTCGCCCGCGCCCTCGGGCAACAGCACCACGGCGCCGCCCTCGCCCTTCGCGGCGCCGACAATCCGCCGTTCGCCGCCGGCCCAGCGGATCAGACCGCTGTCGCCGGGCTGGCCGCCCCCGGCCGGGTAGAAGTTGGTCCGGGTCACGATCAGGCCGCCATCGGGCGCATGTCCGGCCACCTCGCCCGCAGCCTCGCGCAGGTAGGGGTCGGTGCGGAACAGAAGTTCGGTCGTGGTCATCCGCGCAGTTCCTCGTTCTCGTCGGGGTCGCTGTCGGGATCGTTGTTGATGAGATCGGGCCGGATCGCCCGTCCGCGCCGGCCTGGCCGCGCCGGCCCCTGGACCGCGGCGCCGGATTTCTGGCGGCGGGTGGCCAGCTCGGCCTCGATCTCGTCATGCCGGCGCAGCACCAGCTCGTGATAGCCGAACGGTATCTCGATGCCTTCGGCGTCGAAGCGGGCGACGATCTGGTGCAGGATCTCGGACTGCACGTTCAGCTTGAAATTCAGGTCCGACAGGATGGCACGGATCTCGAATTGCAGTCCCTGTGCCCCGAAGCCGGTCAGCAGGACCGAGGGTTCGGGGTCGACCGCCACCAGCGGCTGGGCATTGACGATGTCGCGCAGGATCATCTCGACCTTGCGGCTGTCGGTGCCATAAGCCACCGTCACCGGCATGATCAGCCGCCCTTTGAGGTTATAGCGCGTCCAGTTGGTGACAATGCCGGAAATGAACTCGGCGTTCGGCACCACCACCTCGGCCTGATCGCCGGTCAGGATGTGAGTCGAACGGACCGAGATCGACTTGACCGTGCCGGTCTTGTCCCCGACCTCGATCGTGTCGCCTTCGGTGATCGGCCGCTCGATCAGAAGGATGATGCCGGCGATGAAGTTCTGTACGATGTTCTGCAGGCCGAAGCCGATGCCGACCGACAGGGCACCGGCGACGATGGCGAGGCCCGAAAGATTGATCCCCGCCGCCGTCACCGCCGCCAGGCCGGAAAGCGCCAGCCCGACATAGCCGATCCCCGCCACCGCGGCATTCTGCGCGCCCTTGTCCAGCCGCGTGCGCGGCAGAAGCGAGGTGCGCATGGCGCTTTGCACCAGATGGGTCAGCATGTAGCCAAGCGCGAAGACGATCAGCAGCGTCAGCACCGCCATCGGCGAGATCTGCACCCCGCCCAGCGACGCCCCGGCCTGGAACCGGGTCCAGGCCTCGCTCAGGTCCGAGGCCGAGGCCCCCCAGATCAGCGCGAAGAGCGGCAGCGCCGCGATGGCCAGCAGAAAGGCGGTCAAGACCGGCACCAGCGCCTCGCGCCCGTCGTCGCCGGACCCGGTCAGCACGACATAAAGATCGGTCAGGAACCGCTGCAGCAGGATGATCGTCCCCGCCAGCGCCGCCGAGCCGATCACCGGCCAGATCAGCGCGTTCGCCGCCGCCACGTAGCCGACCAGCGCCAGCAGCGGCGCGATGATGGCGGAGCCGACCAGCACGGTCCCGGCCAGCGCCACCATGCGGTTGCGAAAGGCCACATCCTCGGATCCCGATTGCGCGCCGAGCGTCGCCCGGCGCAACAGGAGCCCCAGCCGGAAGACGAAGATCGCCACCACGCAGACTGCCGGCGCCAGCCACACCGCCTGCGCCGCCTGCGACAGCGGCGGGCGGACATCGGTGGTGAAGGCGCGGCGGAAATCCTCGAACGCGACCATCAGCCCGATCAGCGTCGCATGCAGCCGCGCCTCGGCCGGCCGGTCGGTCAGGCGCAAGCCGTTGGCCGCCGGTTCGTTGGGAAACAGCCAGGTCGCCAGCCAGCGTGCGGCGAAGAAGGAAAAGGCCGCTGGCGGCAGCGCCTTGATCAGCGCCTCGAGCCGCGGCCCGGTCAGCCCCGATTCCAGCACCGCGGCAACCAGCAACACCATGCCGCCGACCGGCAGCGCGATCTGGCCCAGCGACACCAGCGCCACCACCAGGTTGCGCCCCATCAGCGTCGTGCGCCGTTGCAGCCGCCGCGACAGGTTTTCCATGAACCCCGGCCCGCGCACCATCAGCAGCGCCGCCAGCACCAGGAAGATGAGAATCGCCGGCAGGTTGTTGCGCAGCTCGACCTGCCGGGCAGGATTGTCCCAGGCCGACTGGACCTCGGCCGACAGCGTGTTGACGCCCTGGGTGAGCACCGCCGCACCCGAGGGCCAGTGCAGCGGGTTGGCCGGCGACGGCATGAGCATCAGCAGCGCGCTGGCCTTGCGGGCACGGATCAGCGCGTCGGTCTGGCGGATGATCCCGTCGGCGCGGCTGTAGGCCTCGACCGCCGCCAGCCCCGGCGCCTGCGCCTGCGACAGCGTGTCGGTCAGCTCGCGCCGGCGTTGGGCGATCTCGGGCGCTTCGGACGTGCCGTCGGCCGGCGCCGGGCCAAGCGCAGCAAGCTGGTTCTTCAACGTGTCGATCTGCGGGGCGTTGGTCGACCTTGCCGCATCGAACTTGGTGCGCCAGTCGACGATCCGGGCCCGCAGGTCCTCCATCGCCTTGGTCGAGGCGCGCGCCGCCGCGATCACATCCTCGGCGACCTTGGCGTCGGCGTCCCAGGCGGCATAGTCGGGCTGTTGCGGCGCGCCGGGCTGGGCGGCGTCGTCCGCGAAGGCGGCACCGGCCGGCCCGTGGACCAGACCCGCCGCCAGCAGGGCCAGAACCAGCCCCGCCAGCAGGCAGAGGCGCCGGACCGCCCGCATCAGCCTTCAAACACGCTGGGCAGGTCCTGCGGCGCGCGATCCAGCCATTCGGGCACCGGCAGGCTCTTGGCGCGCAGGAAGTCGGGGTTGAACAGCTTGGACTGGTAACGGTTGCCATAGTCGCACAGGACCGTCACGATCGTGTGGCCCGGCCCCATCACCCGCGCCATGCGGATCGCCCCGGCGACGTTGATCCCCGACGAGCCGCCGAGGCACAG
>JAXMDK010000038.1:0-11529 GCA_046348855.1 Paracoccaceae bacterium
GTCGGACCCGGCTTCAAGCAGCGAGCGGTCGATCTTTTCCAGCGACACGAAGATCGGCAGGATGGCGAAGGGCGCGTAGGCGTGGGCCAGCGTCAGCACGATCGCGCCGATGTTGACGTTGATCCAGGTCAGCGGGCTCGAGATGATGCCCAGCGACAGAAGCCCCGAATTGACCACGCCGTTATAGCCCAGGATCACCTTCCACAGGAACACCCGCACCAGGTACGAGGTCCAGAACGGGATGGTGATCATGAACAGCCACAGGGATTTCTTGTTGGACGCCACGAAGAACGACACGAAGTAGGCGACCGGGAAGGCCAGCACCACCGTCGCCAGCGTCACCAGCCCTGACACGAACAGCGACCGGATCATCAGCGCCTGATAGAGCGGATCGGTCCAGGCCCCCTGGTAAGGCTCGGCCGCGACCATCGTGCCGCCGTCGGTCCGGTAGGAAGCGCATTGGCCCACATAGTTGCAGGACTGGAACTGATGGATGATCTGGTGCACCCCGGTGCCGTCGCCCATGAACGACAGGTAGATCACCGTCGCCAGCGGCGCGGCCAGAAGCAGCAGCGCATAGAGAGCCGTCGGGCTGATGAGCGCGTAGCCGTTGAATGCCGGCGACCGCGTCAGACGCCCCCATCGCGTGTTCAGGTTCATATCCCCCACCCTTGATCGGTTCCGGCCGTTGCCCGGCCCGTTGCTGGAACCTTGATTGCACATGGCATCCGTCCTGGGAAGGTCTTAGCACAGCTGTCGCCGGCAGGCAAAAAAATTTGATCATTTTATTTGAGACGGCATTTCCGGCCGCATTTTCTTGCCGGAATTACGCAAATAGCCACGCGCAACAGGCTGACATTGCCTGAGTTTTCGAGCCTATGGATGGCAGAATCGCCACAGGGGCCAGATGCCCCGCCGCTGTTTTCCCGCGACAGGCTGGCGGCAGCCGCCACCCCGGTTTCAGACAGTGATTTCTTCTCGCGGCGAATCCAGAAGGTCCGACAGGGTGGTCAGCGCCAGGGTGAATTCGGCCTCGGGAATGGCGCCCGACAGGGCGATGCGCGCCGCGTTCGGGGCACGCCCGTCGACCAGAGCATATTCGTCGGCCGAGCGGATCAGCACGCCCGCCGCCTCGGCCTGGCGTGCAAAGGTCGAGGCCCGCCAGCCGCGCGGCATCGGCAGCCAGACGAAGCTCAAGCCCCGCTGCCAGCGGATCGCATGGCGGCCGAGGATGTTCAGCGTCAGTTCCAGCCGCCGGTTGATGACCTCCTGCACCCGGTCGCGCAGCCGCGACGCCTCGCCCGAGCGGAACAGCGCATAGGCGATGTCGGTCACCGGATGCGGCAGGCCAAAATAATTGTGCTGCGCCGCCAGCCGCGCCGCCTCGCCCAGCCCGGTCGGGCAGATGATCGTGCCAAAGCGCAGGCCGGCCGAAATGCTTTTCGACAGGCTGGTGATGTGCCAGGTCCGTTCCGGCGCCAGCGCCCGCAGCGACGGCTCGCGGACCCGGTTCACCGAATAGCAGTTGTCCTCGAAGATCTGCAGGTCGTGGGCGCGCGCCACCCGCACCAGCTCGATCCGCCGCTCCAGCCCCATCGACGCGGCGGTCGGGTTCTGCGCCTCGGGCGTCACGCAGACGATGCGGCCGCCATGGCGGCGGCAGGCGGCGTCCAGCGCGGCGGGAACGATCCCCTGATCGTCCAGCGTCACCGGCACCACCTCGGCCCGGTTAATCCGGGCGGCGCGGCGGAAACCGGCATAGGCCAGCTCCTCGCAATAGACATGCGGCCGCTCGCCGCGCAGGCAGCATTGCAGCGCGATGCACAGCGCGTTCTGCCCGCCCAGCGTCAGCACCATGTCATCGGCGCCGAAGGGGCCGAGCGCCTGGTCCGCCAGCCAGTCGGCATAGGCCTGCCGCAGCGGGTGGTCGCGCTGCAAGGTGGGATAGTCCAGATGCTCCGGTCCGATCCGGCCGGCGACCTGCACAAGGATCGCCGCCAACGTCGCCGACTGGCCGACATCGGGCAGTTGGGGCGACCGCAGGTCGGTGACGGTCTGGGCGCGGGCGCCGGCGGGCAGGCCCTCATCGAAGATCGGCTGGCTTGGACCCAGGCGCGGATGGCGCGCCGCGACGAAGGTGCCGCGGCCGACCGTCGCCTCCAGCAGGCCCTCCTGCGTGACGATCTGGTAGGCCCTGGCCACGGTTCCCGGCGTCACCGACAATTGCCAGGCCAGTTCGCGCACCGGCGGCAGGCGGACGCCTTCGGCCAGATCGCCCTTGCGCACCGCGTCGCGCAAGGCATGCGACAGGGCCAGATATTTCGGCCCCTCGAATTGTGTCAGATCCGGTCGCCAGATTGTTGTCATCAGCTTTCGTTATTGTCATCATTACAATGTTTGGCTGGAAGTCATTGTTAGCACATTGTATGGCTTTGCTGCAAGAAAATTTCACTTGTATTGATACAATAGGTGACGCATGACCAGCCACAGCACCCCTCCCGCAACCAGCACGCGCATGGCCGTCCGCCAGAATCGCGCCTTTTCGCTGCGCGCCGTGATCGTTGCCTGGACGTCGCGTCACCGCGCCCGCCGCGACCTGTCGCGGCTTGACGATCACATGCTGCGCGACATCGGCCTCGACCGCTCCGCGGCCGCGAGCGAGGCGGCGCGGCCCTTCTGGCAGCTCTGACCCCATCGGGCTTCGCTTCCCCAGAGCGACAGCCTCTTCCTTGGCCGGGCTTCGCGCCCGGCCACTTTTTTGAAAGGACGGCGCATGGCCCGGCTGACGATGCATCAGGTCGATGCCTTTTCCGACCGCCTGTTCGCCGGCAATCCCGCCGCCGTGCTGGTCCTTGACGCGCCGCTGCCCGAGGCGCTGATGCAGGCGATCGCCGCCGAGAACAACCTGGCGGAGACCGCCTACGCCGTCCGCGGCAGCGACGACGGGCACTGGGACATCCGCTGGTTCACGCCAACGACCCAGGCCGCCTTCTGCGGCCATGCCACGCTGGCCACGGCGCATGTTCTGCATCACGAACTGGGCCTGCCCCTGCCGGTGACCTTTCGGACGCGGCGGGTCGGGCCGCTGACGGTCGCCGGCGACGGACCGGGGCGCTATCGGCTGGACCTGCCGGCGCTGATGCCGGAGCCGGTCGCCAGCCTGCCCGAGCCGCTGTCGGAACTGCTGGCCGGCCGGACCGTCGCCGCGTTTCGCAATTTCGAGAATTATTTCGTCGTACTGCCGCGGCCCGAGGATGTCCTGGACTTCCGCCCCGATTTGGCTCGCATCGCCCGGCTGCATCCCTTCGGGCTGGCGATCACTGCGGCGGGCGGTCGGACCCATACCGGCGCACCGGTCGATTTCCTGTCGCGCTATTTCGCGCCAGGCGCCGGGATCGACGAGGACCCGGTCACCGGATCGACCCATGCGAGCCTTGTGCCGCTGTGGGCCGGTCGGCTGAGCCAGACCGAGCTGCGCGCCTTCCAGGCATCGCGGCGCGGGGGCGAACTGGCCTGCCGCCTGGCAGGCGACCGGGTTTTCCTGTCGGGCGCGGCGACGACCTACCTGACCGGCACGATCTTCCTGCCCGACGCCAACGCCTGACCCGGCGGCGGGCCGGCGGAACCGGGGACTATCGCGGCGCCCCCTGCCCCGCCGCTCGACCGGCGGCTCTGATCACTCCGCCGCCCTTGCCGCCGGATTGTTCGGGTGGGTCGTCCAGTTGGCGTAGGTGCCGACCTTGCGGCCGGTGCGCTTGTCGACCTCACCCAGCGGCAGTTCACGCATGGTGATGCAGTTCGTCACCGGGCAGACATCGATACAAAGGTTGCAGGCGACACATTCCTCTTCCTTCACGGTGAAGGTGCGGTCGGCGCTCATGGCGATGGCCTGGTGACTTGTATCCTCACAAGCTGCGTAGCAGCGACCGCACTTGATACAAGAATCCTGGTCGATCACCGCCTTGGTCACATAGTTCAGGTTCAGATACTGCCAGTCGGTCACGTTCGGCACGGCACGGCCGACCAGATCGGCGGTCGAGGACATGCCCTTTTCATCCATGTATTGCGACAGGCCCGAGATCATCTCCTGCACGACCTTGAAACCATAGGTCATCGCCGCGGTGCAGACCTGGACGTTGCCGGCGCCAAGCGCCATGAACTCGGCCGCGTCGCGCCAGGTGGTCACGCCCCCGATCCCGGAAATCGGCAGGCCGCGCGTCGCCTCGGACCGGGCGATCTCGGCCACCATGTTCAGGGCGATCGGCTTGACCGCCGGCCCGCAATAGCCGCCGTGCGAGCCCTTGCCGTCGATGGTCGGCTCGGGCGCGAACGTGTCGAGGTTGACGCTGGTGATCGAGTTGATGGTGTTGATCAGGCTGACCGCGTCGGCGCCGCCGCGTTTCGCCGCCTCGGCCGGCTTCCTGACATCGGTGATGTTCGGGGTCAGCTTCACGATGCAGGGCATGCGGCTGTATTTCTTGACCCAGCGCGTGACCATCTCGATATATTCCGGCACCTGGCCCACGGCGGAGCCCATGCCCCGCTCGGCCATCCCGTGCGGGCAGCCGAAGTTCAGTTCGACCCCGTCGGCCCCGGTATCCTCGATCCGCTTCAGGATGTCCTTCCAGCTGTCCTCGTCGCAGGGCACCATCAGGCTGATCACCAGCGCCCGGTCCTTCCAGGCGCGCTTGACCCGCTTGATTTCCTGCAGGTTCACCTCCAGCGGCCGGTCGGTGATGAGCTCGATGTTGTTCAGCCCCAGAAGCCGCCGATCCGCCCCCCAGATCGCGCCGTAGCGCGGGCCGTTGACGTTGACGACCGGCGGCCCCTCGGCGCCGAGCGTCTTCCACACCACCCCGCCCCAGCCGGCCTCGAAGGCGCGCACGACGTTATATTCCTTGTCGGTCGGCGGCGCCGAGGCCAGCCAGAAGGGGTTGGGGCTCTTGATGCCGATGAAGTTCGATTGAAGGTTAGCCATGCTTCACCCTTTCCTTGCCTGTACGGCAAAAAACGTGCTTTCCCTGTTGATTCCCCGGCCTCTGGGTCGGGAATAGTTTTCGACGATCAGTTTCAGCAGTGGCCAAACTAGATCTATCTGGCCCTGCATCGCGATCTTGTTCCGTAGAAGCACTTCCAGATCCCCGACGGTCGCTAGGGATTCCAGTTCGCTCCCACCAAAAGACACACCGAAGGCCCGCTCGACTTCCTTGACCAACTCCACTTCATCGAGGTCGCCAAAGAGGTTCACTGTATTGACGTTTCGGGCTCGGCCGTATCCCCACACGATATTCTAGCCTCCCATCAGGCTCGCATGAATATCCTCGGCGGCATCGCGGCCCTCGGCCACCGCCGTCACCGTCAGATCCTCGCCGCCCGAGGCGCAGTCGCCCGCCGCCCAGACCCCGGCCACCGATGTGCGCCCCGCCCCGGTGACGGCGATCTTGCCGCCCTCGATCCGCACACCCTCGGGCGCGCCTGAAAGCGTCTGACCGATGGCCTTCATCACCTGGTCGGCCTTCAGCCGGAAGGTCTCGGCCGACAGGGCCAGCCCGCCCGGCCCTTCCTCAGTATAGGCGAATTCGACCTCTTGCGCAGCGCCTTTGCCCACCACCCGGACCGGCGCCACATTGTGCAGGATGCGCACCCCCTTCGAGGCCGCCAGTTCCTGTTCGTAGGGTGAGGCCGACATTTTCGCCTGGCCCCGCCGGTAGGCGATGGTCACGTTCTCGGCGCCCAGAAGCTTCGACTGCACCGCCGCGTCGACCGCGGTCATGCCGCCGCCGATCACCACCACGTCGCGGCCGACCGCCAGCCGGGCGCGGTCGGGCTGCTGGCGAAGTCCTGAAATGAAATCAATGGCATTGACGACGTTCTTCAGCTCTTCGCCTTCGGCCCTCAGCGCGTTCACGCCGGCCAGACCCACCGCCAGAACCACCGCGTCGTGATCCTTCCTCAGCCCGTCGAGCGTCAGCCCCTTGCCGATCGCCTTGCCATGCTCGACCCGGATGCCGCCGATCTTCATCAGCCAGGCCACCTCGTCGGCGGCGAAGCTTCCCGGCGCCTTGTAGCTGGCGATCCCGTATTCGTTCAGCCCGCCGGCCTTGGGGCGCGCGTCGAAGATGGTGACCTCATGACCCTTCATCGCCAGCCGGTGCGCCGCCGACAGGCCCGCCGGGCCGGCGCCCACCACCGCCACCCGCTTGCCGGTGGCCTTGGCGCGGGTGAAAGGATGGATGCCCTTGTCCATCAGGCTGTCGGTCGCATAGCGCTGCAACCGGCCGATGGTCACCGGCTTGCCCTCGGCGGTTTCGCGCACGCAGGCCTCTTCGCACAGCTGTTCGGTCGGGCAGACCCGGGCGCACATGCCGCCAAGGATGTTCTGGCTGAAGATCGTCTTCGCCGCCGCCTCGGGGGTGCCGGTGGCGATCTGGCGGATGAACAGCGGAATATCGATGGTCGTCGGGCAGGCGGTCATGCAGGGCGCGTCATGGCAGAAATAGCAGCGGTCGGCCGCCACCCGCGCCTCGTGCGGGGCGTAGCGCGGGGCGATGTCGCCGAAATTCTGCGCATATTCCTCGGGCGACAGCCGCCCGGCGGCGACCCCCGGCGTCAATGGCGTGTTCGACATGTCTTCCTCCCTGACTTGTCTTCAGGTCAGGGTCGCACGAGTCGGATTTTTTATCAATTGGTAAAAATATGCAGCGGCCCCGGCTTTTCCTTGCCCAAATACTTCCACCGTAGGCTCCGCCGCCTCAGCGCCGCGCCAGCGCCTCGTCGAGGATCGCCCGAACCGCCGCGCCGTCGACGTCCGAAGCGACGAACGCCTCGCCGATGCCGCGCGCCAGGATGAACCGCAGCCGCCCGTCCTCGACCTTCTTGTCCTGGGCCATCAGCGTCATCAGCGCCTCGGCCCCCGGCAGGTCGCCGGGAATGTCGGCCAGGTCGCACTTCATCCCCAGCGCCCGAAGATGCGCCCGGACCCGGCTCGGCGCCTCCTGGCTGCACAGGCCCAGCTTCTGGCTCAGCTCGAACGCCAGTGCGCAGCCAATGGCGACACCTTCGCCATGCAGAAGCCGGTCGGAATAGCCGGTCGCGGCCTCGAGCGCATGGCAGAAGGTGTGACCGAGGTTCAGGAGCGCCCGCTCGCCCTCCTCGGTTTCGTCCCGTTCGACGATCCGCGCCTTCATCGCCACCGAATGGGCGACCGCCCGCTGCCGCAGGCCGCGGTCGCCGCGCGCCAGGGCCGGGCCGTTGGCTTCAAGCCAGCCGAAGAAGTCCGCGTCGCCCAGAAGCCCGTACTTGACCACCTCGCCATAGCCGGCCAGGAAATCGCGGGCGGGCAGCGTGTCGAGCAGGCCGATGTCGGCCAAAACCAGCGAGGGCTGGTGGAAGGCGCCGATCAGGTTCTTGCCGTGGACCGAGTTGATGCCGGTCTTGCCGCCCACCGAACTGTCGACCTGCGCCAGAAGCGATGTCGGGATCTGAACGAACCGCACCCCCCGGCGCAGCACCGCCGAGGCAAAGCCCGCAAGGTCGCCGATCACCCCGCCGCCAAGCGCCACCACCACGTCGCGCCGCTCGATCCGTTCGGCCAGAAGCCATTCGACGGCGCGGGTGAACTCGGGCCAGCCCTTCGTCGCCTCACCCGCCGGCAGCGCCAGCGCCGACACAGCGACGCCCGGCAGCCCGGCCCGGAGCGCATCCAGATGCAGCCGCCCCACAGTCTCGTCGGTCAGGACCGCCACGCGCGGCCGGCGCAGAAGCGGCGCGATCTCGGCCCCCGCCCGCGCCAGCAGGCCCGCGCCGATCCGCACGTCATAGGTGCGCGCGCCCAGATCCACCCTGACCGTTTCCATTCCGTCCGCCATTGCCGTGATCGTCATCGTTCCACATCCCCATGCGCCGCCAGCGCCCCGACCACCTTGGCGGCCATCGCCTCGATCGACAGGTCGGGCTCGGCCTCGACCGTCAGGTCGGCCAGCGCATAAAGCGGCGCCCGCGCCGCCAGAAGCCCCGCCAGCGTTCCCTTGGGATCGGCGGTGCGCAAAAGCGGCCGGGTGGTCTTGTGCCGGACCCGCTGCCACAGAAGGTCGAGGTCGGCCTTCAGCCAGACCGAGGTGCCGCGCGCGCCGATCGCGGCGCGGTTCACTTCGGACAGGAAGGCGCCGCCGCCGGTCGACAGCACCGACGGCGGGCCGGCCAGCAGCCGTTGCAGCACCTCGGTTTCCCGCGCCCGGAAAAAGGCCTCGCCGTCGCGGGCGAAGATCTCGGCGACGCTCATCTGCGCGGCGCGCACCAGTTCCTCGTCCGAATCGAGGAAGGGGACCGACAGCGCCCGCGCCAACGCGGTGCCGACCGCTGTCTTGCCCGCCCCCATCATGCCCACCAGCACGACGGTCCGTTTCAGCCTGTCGCCCTGCGCCATCCGCGCGCCTGCTCCCTTCGGTCGGTTGTGCCGCCCGCCCGGCCCCTCTGGCCGCAGCGCGCGCGACCATCCGCCCACCCTGCAAACTTTCCCGCCTGAATGGCGTGAACTCGGTGGAAAAGCCATATATATTCGTCGCACGGCAGCGCGGATGTCGGCCCCGCGCGCCGGAATTCGACGAACGGCCCGACCCATAACAACGAACTGGCAGGAAATTCATGCTCCGCATCCTCAAGGCACTGGTCGTGCTTGCCCTGATCGCCTTTCTTGGGCTTGTGGCCTTTGCCTATCTCGGCGATCTTTCGCCGATGCGAAGCGATGTGAACCAGCCGGTCGAGCTGAATGTGGGCCAATAGATTCCTGATCCTTTCGGTGGCGGCGACGCTCGGCGCCGGTGCGGTGCGCGCCGATGCGCCCTTGTCGGCCATCGACTGGCTGTCGCAATCGGTCGCCACCCCGGCACCCTCGGGGCAGGCATTGCCGTCGCTGCCGCCCACGCGCCCGGCGCTGAAGCCGCAGGCCTGGCAGCCGGGCACGATCAGCGTCGCGCCGATCGGCGCGGCCGGGCCTGACACGCTGGGGCTGGTGCCGCCTGAACGCAGCGGGCTGCCGCCGACCTTCTGGGGCAATACGCCGTCCGAGGATCTGGCCCGCCAGCTGGCGGCTGAACCCGCCGATACCCTGCCGGCGATGCAGGCGCTTCTGACCTCGCTTCTCGTCACCGGGCTGAACGCCCCGGCCGACGGCGACCCCAAGGGCGTGCTGTTCCTGGCGCGGGTGGACAAGCTGCTGGACCTCGGGGCGCTCGATCCGGCGCTGGCGCTTCTGGAGCAGCTGAATTCGTCCGAGCCCGAGCCCTTCCGGCGGTGGTTCGACATTTCGCTGTTGCTGGGCCAGGAGGACCATGCCTGCGAGATGATGGCCAAGAACCCCGAGATCGCGCCGACCTTTCCGGCGCGCATCTTCTGCCTGGCGCGGCAGGGCGACTGGCCGGCGGCGGCGATTTCGCTGCGCGCCGGCCGCGCGCTCGGGACGCTGGACGGGCCTACCGCCGACCTGCTGGCGCGCTTCCTCGACCCCGACCTGTTCGAGGGTGATCCGCCGCTGCCGATGCCGGAACGGCCCTCGCCCCTGACCTTCCGCATGATGGAGGCGATCGACGAACCCATCGCCACCGCCACCCTGCCCCCGGCCTTCGCCCAAGCCGACCTCAGGTCCAACAACGGCTGGAAGGCGCGGCTCGAGGCCGGTGAACGGCTGGCGCGGACCGGGGCGATTTCGCCCAACCGGCTTCTGGGGCTTTATACCGAACAGCGCCAGGCGGCCTCGGGCGGGGTCTGGGACCGGGTCGAGGCGGTGCAGGCCTTCGAGGCGGCGCTGAAATCCAGGGACAAGGCAAAACTGGCGACCGCCCAGACGGCGGTCTGGGGCGCGATGCAGCAGCAGGGGCTGGAGGTGCCCTTTGCGCAACTCTTCGGCGTGCGGCTGTCGGCGGCTGGGCTGACCGGCGCGCCCGGCGCGCTGGCCTTCCGCATCGGGCTTCTGTCGGACGATTGCGACAAGGTGGCGGAAGCCCACAAAACCGCCGATCCCGGTGAACGGTTCCTGGCCGCCATCGCCAGCGGCGCGGCCCCCGAACAGCCGCCCGCCGACCCGCTGGGACAGGCCGTCGCCGCGGCCTTCGCCGCCGACGTCACGCCCGACGAACGGTTCGTGCCGCTGCTGCAAGGCGGCCGGACCGGCGAAGCGGTGTTGCGCGCCATCGACATGCTGGCCGGCAGCGCCGCGGGCGACCTGCGCGACGTCACCGCCGGGCTGCAGCTTCTGCGGCAGGTGGGGCTCGAGGTTCCGGCGCGGCGGGCGGCGCTGGAACTTCTGCTGCTGGAGCGGCGGGGCTGACATGGCCGACGCCGAAGGCCGCTGGATTTCCGCCTTTCTCGAAGCCCAGGCCGCCGAGACGAACGCCGCCCGCAACACGCTGCTGGCCTATGGCCGCGACCTGAAGGATTTCGCCGGCTGGCTGGCGCGGCGGGGGGCAAGCCTGGCCACCGCCACCCAGGCCGGGATCGAGGATTACCTCGTCTTCTGCGATGCGCAGGGCCTGTCGCGCGCCACCCGCGCCCGCCGCCTGTCGGCGATCCGCCAGCTTTACCGCTTTGCCTATGACGAAGGCTGGCGGACCGACAACCCCGCCCTGCGGCTGAAGGGGCCGGGCCGGCAGCGCGACCTGCCGGGGACGCTGGCGGAAACCGAGGTCGAACGGCTGTTGCAGGCCGCCGGCGAACAGGGCCGGACAGAGGCCGAACGGCTGCGCAACCTGTGCCTTCTAGAACTGCTTTACGCCACCGGGATGCGGGTCAGCGAACTGGTCGGCCTGCCGGTTGCGGCGGCGCGGGGCAATCCGGCAATGATCCTGGTGCGCGGCAAGGGCGACAAGGAACGGCTCGTGCCGCTGTCCGGTCCGGCGCGGGTGGCGCTGGCCGGCTGGCTGGCGGCGCGCGACCGGGCCGAGGAGGAGGCGCGGCTGGCTCGTGGCGCGCCGCCGTCGCGGTATCTCTTTCCCGCCGGCGGTGCCGAAGGGCACCTCAGCCGGGTGGTCTTTCACCGGCTGTTGAAGGACATCGCCGCCCGCGCCGGCCTGTCGCCCGCCGCCGTCAGCCCCCACCGGCTGCGCCACGCCTTCGCCACCCATCTCCTGGCCGGGGGCGCCGACCTGCGGGTGATCCAGACGCTTCTGGGCCATGCCGATATCGGCACGACCGAGATCTATACCCATGTGCTGGAGGACCGGCTGAAGGATCTGGTCTTCGACCATCACCCTCTGGCCCAGGACCCGCCCACGCCCTCGCCTCGCCGCAAGGGCAAGACCCCGTCGTAGGGGCGGCGCGGAGCCTTGGGGCAAGATCACCCCGCTCCGAAGCATCGCGAGCCAGCGTTCGCTGCCCGGACCGATCAGGGGACGCGCCGGTGGCGCGTCACCCGGTCCGTTGGCCCTGACGGGAGGAAGGGCCAAGGGGTTGCCCACTTTCCCGAACATCTGGGCACGGACGGCGCCCGCCCGGTGGGGGCGAAGCCCCCGCCACCCGGAGGGCGGGGGCTGGCCG
>JAXMDK010000039.1:0-8639 GCA_046348855.1 Paracoccaceae bacterium
CCAGCCGCTGGACCCGGTTCCGCCGCATCACCCTGCCGCTGATGATGCCCGCGATCATCACCATGTCGATGCTGTCGCTGATCGCCACCTTCAACTCGTTCGATATCATCTGGATCCTGACGCGCGGGGGGCCTTCGGGCGAAACCACGACCATGATCATCGACACCTACCAGACCGCGATCGGGTCGAAGAAATACGGCGAAGGGGCGGCGCGCGCCGTGGTGATCTGCATCTTCCTGTCCTTGTTCTGCATCGCCTATTTCCGCGTCACCCGCCGGCTTGCCGCGGCGGAAAACGCATAGGGAGGGGATCATGGCGCTGTTCCGCACCGCAAACACCCCGATGATCGACCGCTACCGTTGGTGGGAGATCGTGGCGATCTATGGGGGCATCGCGCTCTTCCTGTTCTTCCTGCTGGCGCCGTTCCTCGAAGGGTTCCTGGTCAGCCTGAAACCGCTGGCGCAGCTTTTTTCGTCGCCCTACCGCTTCTGGCCCGAGAACGGCAGCTTCAACGCCTATTTCACCATGTGGGATTCAGTGCCGGGCTTCGGGCGCTATATCTTCAACTCGTTCCTGATCTCGACCGTGGCGACGGTGATCGTGCTTCTGCTGGTGGTGCCCGCCGCCTATGCCTTCGCCCGGTTCGACTACCGGGGAATGGGGTTGGTGCTGGGCGGGTTCCTGGCGATCAGCATGTTTTCCGGCGCGGTGCTGCTGATCCCGCTGTTCCGGCTGATGCGGACGCTCGGGCTTCTGAACACCTACTTCGCCATGATCGTGCCGGGCGTGGCCTTCCTGATCCCTTCGGCAATCTGGCTGTTGCGCACCTACATGAAGCGCATCCCGCTGGAACTGAACGAGGCTGCCTACATGGACGGCGCCAGCCAGTTCTACACCTTCCGCCGGGTGATCCTGCCGATCGCCAGCCCCGGCATCATCGTCGTCGCCATTACCACCTTCATCGGCGCCTATGCCCAGCAGTTCGTCTTTGCGCTGAGCTTCAACTCCAAGACCGAATACATGCCGCTGCCGGTGGGCCTGTTCGCCTATTTCGGCAAGCAGGAGGTGATCTGGAACGAGCTGATGGCAGCGTCCTTCGTCGGCATCACGCCGGCGCTGGTCATCATCTTCTTCCTTCAACGCTATCTCGTCGGCGGGCTGACCGCCGGCGCGGTGAAACAATGACCAATCCACAACAGGGAGTAAGCGAAGTGACGACATTTTTCCGCAAGGGCCTTATCGGCATGGTGCTGGCTTGCACCACGGCGCTGCCGGCCTTGGCCAAGGACATCAGCTGGATCTACTGCGGCGACGCGATCGACCCGGTCCATGAAAAGGCGATCCAGGACTGGGACGCCAAGAACCCCGACTTCAAGATCGCGGTCGAGGTCGTGGGCTGGGAACAGTGCCAGGACAAGGCCACGACGCTGGCTGCTGCCGGTTCGCCCGCGGGGCTCGCCTATGTGGGTTCGCGCACGCTGAAGGAATTCGCCCAGAATGACATGATCGTTCCGGTGCCGATGACCGACGCCGAAAAGGCCAGCTACTATCCGGGCATCGTCAATACCGTCACTTCGGGCGGAACCCAGTGGGGCGTGCCGATCGCCTTCTCGACCAAGGCGCTTTACTGGAACAAGGACCTGTTCAAGCAGGCCGGCCTCGATCCCGAAAAGCCGCCGACCACCTGGGCCGAAGAGATCGAGGACGCCAAGGTCATCAAGGAAAAGACCGGCATCCCCGGCTATGGGCTTTCGGCCAAGACCTTCGACAACACGATGCACCAGTTCCTGCACTGGGTTTACACCAACAACGGCCAGGTCGTCGACGCCGACGGCAACATCAAGCTCGACAGCCCCGAAGTGCTGGCGGCGCTGAAGGCCTACAAGGACATCACCCCCTACGCCGAGGAAGGCCCGACCGCCTACGAACAGAACGAAGTGCGCGCCATCTTCCTTGACGGCAAGGTCGCGATGATCCAGGCGGCGGTGGGCGCGGCCTTCCGCCTGAAGGAAACCAAGATCAACTGGGGCGTCACCGACCTGCCGCTCGGTCCCGACGCCAAGGGCAAGGGCACGCTGCTGATCACCGACAGCCTTGCGGTCTTCAAGGGCTCGGGGGTCGAGGACAAGGCGGTCGAGTTCGCCAAGTTCATCACCTCGCCCGCCGTCCAGGAAGCCTACGAGGGTGGCGGCGCCGCCGGCCTGACGCCGCTGCGCCCGTCGCCGGCCGTCGACAAGATGGTGGCCGACTCGCCCTACTGGAAGCCGTTCATCGACGGCATCGCCTCGGGCGGGCCCGAGCCGCTCTTCACCGACTACAAGGGCTTCCAGAACGTGATGATCGAGATGGTCCAGTCGGTCGTCACCGGCGCGGCCGAACCCGAGGCGGCGATGAAGAAGGCCGCCGCGGCGCTGGAAGAATACAAGTAACCTCTTTGCCCGGCCGGACCTTCGCGGCCCGGCCGGGCATCCCCCTTGCATGGAGACCGCGCCTTGGGACAGCTTTCCCTGAAAAGTGTCGTCAAGACCTTCGGCAACATCGAGGTCGTGAAGGGCGTGAACCTTGACGTTCACGAAGGCGAATTCGTGGTGTTCGTCGGCCCGTCGGGCTGCGGCAAGTCGACGCTTCTGCGGATGATTGCCGGGCTTGAACATACCAGCGCCGGCGACATCGTCATCAACGGCCAGCGGGTCAACGACCTGCCGCCGGTCAAGCGCGGCATCGCGATGGTGTTCCAGAGCTACGCGCTTTACCCGCACATGAACGTCTTCGAAAACATCGCCTTTCCCCTGCGTGTCGAAAAGGCGCCCGAAGAGGTGATCCGCAAGAAGGTCGAGGCCGCAGCCGCCATCCTGCACCTGGATCAGCGCCTGCAGCAGCGGCCCGGCCAATTGTCGGGCGGCCAGCGCCAGCGCGTCGCCATCGGCCGCGCCATCGTCCGCGAGCCCGAGATTTTCCTGTTCGACGAGCCGCTGTCGAACCTTGACGCGGCCTTGCGCGCCGACATGCGGATCGAGCTGACCCGCCTGCACAAGCAGCTTGGCGCGACGATGATCTACGTCACCCACGACCAGATCGAGGCGATGACGATGGCCGACCGGATCGTGGTGCTGAACACCGGCTACATCGCCCAGGTGGGCGCGCCGCTGGAGGTCTACCACAAGCCGGCCAACCTGTTCGTCGCCGGCTTCATCGGCAACCCGCGCATGAACTTCCTGCCCGTCACCTGCACCAAGGTCGGCCCGTCGGGTATGACGGTGAAATACGCTGACCAGCTTCTGACGATCCCGGTCGCGCCGCGCGCGGGCCTGGAGGGAAGCGCCCTGACGCTCGGCATCCGGCCCGAACATATCCGGCTGGGTGGCGGCGACGCGAAGATCACCGTGACGCCCTCGGTGGTCGAACAGCTTGGCCAGAACACCATCGGCTATGGATCGCTGCCGGGGCACGATCAGACCTTCTGCTTTGCCCTGCCGGGCACCCAGACGGTGGCCGACGACAAGGCGCTTAAGGTCGGTTTCTCGGTGGCCGACTGCCACCTTTTCGATGTCGAAGGGCTGGCGCTGGAGCGGCGGACCGACCTGACCGGCGCGCCGCTGCCGGTGCCAAAGGTGGCCATGTGACTTCCGGGCCATAGCCGTTCGGAGGAGATGTCGGGATTTCGGGCGATCGGATGCCGCGCCATCCGGCGGGCCGCCATTGCGCGGCCTGGGCCGGTCCGCGCCCGCCGGTGGCGCCCGCAGCAAAAAGGATGAACAGGACGATGAGCAAGACATGGGCGACCGAGCGCGAGATTGCCGCGCAACCGGCGATCTGGCGCGAGTGGGGCAACAGCCTGGCGCACACAGCGCCGGAGATCCGGGCCTGGATCGTGCGGCGCAAGCCCGACGCGATCTGGCTGTGCGGTGCGGGGACGTCGGCCTTCATCGGCGACGCGCTGGCGATCCATCTTGACCGCGACGGTATCGGCAATTCGGTCCGCGCCGTGCCGACCACCGATCTGGTCGCGCGCCCGGCCGACTTCCTGCGCCCCGGCCTGCGGCCGCTGGTCGTGTCTTTCGGCCGCTCCGGCAACAGTTCGGAAACCCGTGCGACGCTCGATATCCTCGACCGGCTTTGCCCCGAGGCCGACCGGCTGAACATCACCTGCAACAAGTCGAGCGCGCTGGCGACGCGCGAGGGTCGAGGGCCGGGTGAAAGCCGCGCGATCATCCTGCCCGACGCCTGCCACGACCAGGGCTTCGCCATGACGTCGAGCTATACGACCATGCTCCTCACCGCGCTGGCCTGCCTGTCGGACGTGCCTGTCGCCGAAATCGGCCCCAGGATCCAGGCGCTGGCTTCGGCGGCGGACCGGCTGTTTGCTGCGGGCGTGGACCTGCCCCGGCCCGAGCGCGCGGTCTTCCTCGGCTCGGGGCCGCTTCTGGGCACCGCCCGGGAATCGGCGCTGAAGGTGCTGGAACTGACGGCGGGGCGGGTCGTCACCTCGTGGGACAGCACGCTTGGCTTCCGCCACGGGCCGAAGGCGATCACCAACGCGGCGACCACGGTCGTTGTCTATCTGTCGAGCGATCCGCTGACGCGGAAATACGATGACGATCTCGTCGCCGAAATCCGCAGCCAGTTCCCCGGCACCACGGTCATTGCGGTCGGCCGTCCTGTAGGCGATGGCGCCGCGCCCGACATCATCGTCGACGGGCTGGGTGAGGACGCCTGGAACACCCCGGTCTGCGTGCTGGTGGCCCAGCTTCTGGCGGTGGCCTGGTCGAAGTCGCTGAACCTGAACGTCGACGACCCGTTCGGCGGGCAGAACCTGACGCGGGTCGTGGCGAACGTGCGCATCCATGCGTGACCGTGCCGCAGGGATGTGCGGCGGCCTCGACGTCGGCGGGACGAAGATCGAGGCGACGCTGTTCGATGCGGCGCAGCGGCCGGTCCGCACCGTGCGCCGGCCGACGCCGATGGACGGCTACGACAGCCTGCTTGCGGCGCTGATCGAGGAAATCGCCGGGCTTCGGCTGGCGGCGGGTGATCCGGCGCTGCCGGTCGGGCTGGGCATTCCCGGCCTTGTCGACCCCGAAACCGGCCATGCGGTGACGGCGAACCTGCCCGCCACCGGCCACCCGCTGGCGCGCGACCTGATGCGGGCCTCGGGCGGCGTTATCGTCGTGCAGAACGATTGCAAATGCTTTGCCCTGTCCGAAGCCAACGGCGGCAGCGGCGCGGCGCATCACGGCGTCTTCGGCCTGATCCTCGGCACCGGCGTCGGCGGCGGCATGTGCCACGGCGGCCGGCTGGTTCCCGGGCTGAACGACCTGGCGGGCGAGGTCGGCCATCATGCGCTGCCAGCCCATCTGGTCGCGGAATTCGGCCTGCCGCTCAGGACCTGCGGCTGCGGCCGGATCGGCTGCTATGAGACCTATGTTTCGGGCCGGGGGCTTGCGGCGCTGTGCAACGTGACGACGGGCCGCAGCGCCGAGGCGCCGGAGATCGTCGAACTTGCCGGCCGGGGCGATGCCGAGATGGACCGGGTGCTTGGCATCTGGGCCCGGCTGACCGGCGAGCTTTTGCATGCGATCCAGCTGCATCTCGATCCCGAATGCATCGTCCTGGGCGGCGGCCTGTCGAACATCCCCGGCATTCAAGGGCTGCTGTCGGCGGCCCTGAAACGGTCTGCCCTTCCGGGCCTGAGAGAGCCCGCGATCTACACGCCGACCTTCGGCGACAGCAGCGGCGCCAGAGGTGCCGCCATCCTTGCCCTCCAGGAAATCAAGTGAGAAGCCCCGTGATCCTGTCCGACATCAACAAGCGAAATCGCGCGGGCGAGGCCGTTGCCATACCCTCGGTCTGTTCGGCCCATCCCGACGTGCTGGCGGCATCGCTGCTGCTGGCGCGCGACCTGGGCCGCCCGGTCCTGATCGAGGCGACCAGCAACCAGGTGAACCAGCTTGGCGGCTATACCGGCATGACCCCTGCGGCGTTCATCGCCTTCGTGCGGGGCATTGCCGCCGCCCACGGCGTTTCGCCGGACCTGATCGTCTTCGGCGGCGACCACCTTGGCCCGCAGGTCTGGCGATCAGAATCTTCCGACGCGGCGATGGCGAAGGCCGCCGATCTGATGCGGGCCTATGTCGAGGCCGGTTTCACCAAGATCCACCTCGACTGTTCCGAGGGCTGCGCCGGCGAACCCGCGCAGGTCGACGACGAAACCTCGGCCCGCCGGTCGGCCGAACTCGCCGCCGTCTGCGAGCGCCATGCGCCCGACCGTTCGGGCCCGCTCTACGTCATCGGCACCGAGGTTCCGCCACCGGGCGGTGCCCGCGCCTCGCACGAAGGGCAGGGAATCGAGCCGACCGATCCGGCCCGCGCCCGCAACACGCTCGACTGTCACCGGCGGGCCTTCTCCGCGGCGGGGGTGTCAGACGCCTGGCCGCGGATCGTCGGGCTGGTGGTGCAGCCGGGGCTGGAATTCGCCGCCACCCACATCGACCATTTCGACATGCGGACGCCCGCCACGCTCTCCACGGCGTTGGAGGCCGACCCCCATATCTGTTTCGAGGCGCATTCGACCGACTATCAGCGCCCGGAGGTCTTTCCCGAACTGGCGCGGCGGAATTTCTCGGCGTTGAAGGTCGGGCCGGCGCTGACCTTCGCCTACCGCCAGGCGATCTATGCGCTGGACCATGTCCGGGCGGTTCTCGATCCGGGGCAGGACGGCTGCGCCGTGGCCGGGGTGATGGAAGGGCTGATGCTGGCCAACGATGGCAACTGGCGGAAGCACTATTCAGGCACCGACGACGACCTGCGCATCCAGCGCCATTTCGGCTATGCCGACCGCATCCGCTATTACTGGCACGAGCCGGCGGCGCAGGTGGCGGTCGAGGGGCTTCTGGACGCGCTGGCAGGCAAGGATGCGGTCGAGCCGGTCCTGCGCCAGCATTTCTGCGAAGAGACCATCGAAGCCGCCGAGGCCCTGACCGGGGCAGCCGGTAGCTGGCCGAAGGCACTGGTCTGGGCTGAGATCCAGCGGGCGCTGCGGCCCTATTTCTTCGGGTGAGGCGATGGACTATCTGATTCCCTCGGCGCTGTTCGACGGCGCATCGCTGCGAACCGGCGTCGGGTTTGCCATAGAGGATGGCATCGTTACCGCCGTCGTGCCGGCGGATGTCGCCTCTGGCGGCCACATCGCGCGGATACCGGACATCGTGACGCCGGGGCTGTTCGACACGCAGGTGAACGGCGGCGGCGGGGTCATGCTGAACAACCAGCCGACGCGCGAGGGCGTCAGGGCCATAGCGGCGGCGCACCGGGCGGCGGGCACCGCCTGCATCCTGCCGACGGTCATCACCGACAGCGCCGGGGTGATCGAACGCGCCGCGCTGGCGGTGCTGGAGGAGACGGGCAGGGGCGGTGTCCTCGGCATCCATATCGAAGGCCCGCACATCAGCCTTGCCCACAAGGGAACCCACAATCCCGCCCATATCCGCCCGTTCGATGCGGCGACCCGGACGATCCTTGAAACGCTGCGCCGCCATCGGGTGCCGGTGCTGCTGACGCTGGCGCCCGAAACCGTGCCGCCCGGCCTGATCGCCGAACTGTCGGCAATGGGCGTCGTCGTCTCGGCTGGCCATACAGCGGCCGATGCGGCGACGATCCGGCGGGCGGTGGCCGAGGGGCTTCGCGCCTGCACCCATCTTTACAACGGCATGCCGGCGATGAGTTCGCGCAATCCGATGGCGACCGGGGCGCTGATCGACAGTGCGGTCTGGTGCGGCTTCATCGCCGATGGCCACCATGTCGACGACACCATGCTGGCAATCGCGGTGCGCGCCCGGCCGGTGCCCGACCGCATGGTGCTGGTGTCGGACGCGATGTCGACCATCGGGGGGCCGGATCATTTCGAGCTTTACGGGGAAACCATCCGCGTCGCCGATGGCCGGCTCGTGAATGCGGCGGGGTCGCTGGCCGGGGCGCATATCGACCTCAGGACCTCGGTCGAACGGGTGCTTGGCCGGTTCGATTTTCCGGTCGAAAGCGTGCTGCGCATGGCCACGACGAACCCACGCCAGATGATGGGGCTGCCGTTGCCCGCTATCATCGGCAGCCGGATCGACGACCTTGGGCGCGTGTCGGTTGGGCGGCCCGCCGCCGGGTCAGCGAAAGCGCAGGTTGGCGCGTGACAGGTCGGCCACGCGGCGGGCGCCCATCAGGCGCATGTCGCGCAGGATTTCCGCCTGCATCAGGGCCAGCGCCCGTTCGACCCCGGCCTGGCCGGCAGCGGCCAGCGGGAACAGGTAATAGCGCCCCAGCCCTACCGCCTTGGCCCCCAACGACAGCGCCTTGAGCACATGGCTGCCGCGCGTCACGCCGCCGTCCAGCAGCACGTCCAGCCGGTCGCCGGCGGCCTGTACGATCTCGTCCAGCTGGTCGAAGCCGGCGCGCGCGCCGTCAAGCTGCCGCCCGCCGTGGTTCGACACCACCACCCCCGCGCAACCGATGTCGGCGGCGCGGCGGGCGTCCTCGGCCCGCATCACGCCTTTCAGGCAGAAAGGCCCGCCCCATTCGGCCACCATCTCTGCCACGTCGTCCCAATCCATCGACGGATCGAGCATTTCGGTGAAATAGCGCCCGATGGTCAG
>JAXMDK010000040.1:0-6810 GCA_046348855.1 Paracoccaceae bacterium
AGCCTGGCCGAAAAGGGCATCCCGTCCGACACCTCGACCGCCAACTTCATCCTGGCCCGCTTTGCCGACGAGGCCGAGGCCAATGCCTGCGACCAGCATCTGCAGGGCCAGGGGCTGATCGTGCGGCGGGTGGCCAGCTACGGGCTGCCGCATTGCCTGAGGATCACCATCGGCGATGAAGCCTCGTGCCGCCGGGTCGCCCATGCCATCGGCCAGTTCAAGGGCCAGAAGGCATGAGCCGCCTCTACGACCGGGTGGCGCTGATCGGGCTG
The DNA here is from genome assembly GCA_046348855.1 of Paracoccaceae bacterium. Classification (GTDB taxonomy): domain Bacteria; phylum Pseudomonadota; class Alphaproteobacteria; order Rhodobacterales; family Rhodobacteraceae; genus TMP-24. The sequence continues at coordinate 273 of JAXMDK010000040.1, forward strand.
GGGCTGATCGCCTCGTCGATGGGCCATGCGATCCGCCGGCACGGGTTGGCCGGCCATGTCGCAGGCCACGCCAGAAGCGCGGCCACGCGCGCGGCGGCCTTGGAGATCGGGTTCTGCCAGTCGGTTCATGCCACCGCCGCCGAGGCGGTGAAGGACGCCGACCTGGTGGTGCTGGCGGTGCCGATCGGGGCGATGGGCGAACTTGCGGCCGAGATCGCGCCGCACCTGAAGCCGGGTGCGACCGTGACCGACGTGGGTTCGGTCAAGCAGGCGGTCGTCGCGGCGGTGGGGCCGCACCTGCCGGCTTCGGTGCATTTCGTGCCAGGCCATCCGATGGCCGGGACCGAACATTCCGGGCCGCATTCGGGCTTTGCGACCCTGTTCGAGAACCGTTGGGTGATCCTGACCCCGGCCGAGAGCGAGGCGCCCGAGGCGGTGGCCCGCCTGCGCGCCCTGTGGGAAGGCATGGGGGCCAAGGTCACGACGATGGACCCGGCGCATCATGATTCCGTTGTGGCCGTGGTCAGCCATGCGCCCCACCTGATCGCCTATACGATGGTGGGTGTCGCCGACCATCTGGCGCAGGTGTCGAATTCCGAGGTCATCGAATATTCCGCCGCCGGGTTCCGCGACTTCACCCGCATCGCCGCCAGCGACCCGACCATGTGGCGCGACGTGTTCCTGACCAACAAGGATGCGGTGCTGGATATCCTCGGCCGTTTCCACGAGGAATTGTTCGTCCTGCAACGCGCCATCCGCATGGGCGACGGGGAGTTGCTGTTCGATTATTTCACCCGCACCCGTGCCATCCGGCGGGGGATCATCGAGGCCGGGCAGGATACGGCGGCGCCCGACTTCGGGCGGACGAAGGCGGTGCAGGCATGAGGGCGGCCTTCCTCTGTCTGGCGCTTGCCATGACGGCGCCGGCGGCACAGGGCCTGCCGGTCGACCAGTCGCAGGTGCCGCCGCTCAGGGCCGACGTGACGGCCCCCGACGATCAGCCGGTCCTTGTGCTTGCCTCGGCGGTTCCGTCACCTCGCGCGACCGCGCGGCCGGTGCTGGCAGCGCCCTCGGGGCAGGAGGGGCTGGCCCGCTCGCAGGTGCCGCCGGTCCGACCGGCGGTGCTGCTTTTACCGGCGGCTCGGGCGCTGGCCAGTTCGGTCCTGCCGCCCCTGCGGCCCGACGCCGAGACCGGAGCCAAGGTTCAGCTCGCCTCGGCCACCATTCCCGCGCCGCCCGCGCCCGCGCCGGCCAAGGGGGCCTTGTGCGGCGATCCGGCGCTGGTGGGTCAGCTGATCGCGCCGATCCGCGCGCGCAACAGTGCCTGCGGGCTGGAGGACGGGGTCGAGGTGACGCAGGTCGCGGGCCTGGCGCTGACCCAGCCTGCGACCATCGACTGCCCGACGGCGCGGGCGCTCAGCGGCTGGGTTCAGGACGCGCTCTTGCCGGCGGCCCGCAAGGGCGGCATGAGCCTGGCCAAGCTGGAGGTCGCCGACAGCTATGCCTGCCGGCCGCGCAACAACGTTCGCGGCAACAAGATGAGCGAACATGGCAAGGGCCATGCGATCGACATTTCGGCGCTGGTGCTGAAGGGCGGCGACAGCGTCAATGTGCTGCGCGACTGGGGGGTGGGCGCCAAGGGCCGCCTGCTGGCCACGGTGCGCCGCGCTGCCTGCGGACCGTTCACCACGGTGCTCGGCCCCGGCTCGGATCGGTTCCACCGTAACCACCTGCATTTCGACACCGCGCGCGGGCGCAACGATTACTGCCACTAAGCTTCAGAACTTCGGCAACGGCATCAGCGGCAGCGGGCCGAAATGCACCAGCCCGTCCGACAGGCTCAAGGGCAGTTTCAGCACGTCCTTTTCGCCCGACTGGTTGGCGAGGCTCTCCAGCAGCTTCTCGATGCGCGGCGCATTCGCGGCGGGAATGAGGTGGGCGCTGACCGCCATGTCGAACAGCTTGCGCCAGTTGTGCGCGGCCAGCGTGACGTTGCCGTTCGCGTCGCGGTTGGCGTCGATGGTGATGTCGCCGGTCAGGTCGAGCGCGACCGGCCCCCAGGCGAAATGGCCGGCGATCTGGTGAATCGCCTGCAACTGCGGACCGCCGTCGGCCAGCGTCCGGTCGAGCGGCCGGTCAAAGGCCAGAACCGCGTCGAACTTGGCCTGATCGGCCGTGGCGGGCAGGGCGCCCGTGGGGTCGATTGCCTGTTTCAGCGCCGGGTCGGCGGCCAGCCCGTCGAGAACCAGAACCACCTCATGTTCGGCGGCGGACCCCGCCTGGCGCGAGGCCAGAAGCAGCCGGTCGGCCAGCAGCGCGCCGCCATCGGCGCGGCCCAGCCGCAGGCCGCGGCTGTCGAGCGTGGCGTGATCGAGCGCCAGTTGCGTGGTCGCCGCCAGGTTGACGCTGGCGCGCATGTCGTCGGAATGCAGGTTCAATTGCTCAGGCCCGACCGAAAGCGTCTGGTCATGCGGCCAGACGGCGATCAGGTTGTTCGGCCGGTAGGACAGCGCGAATAGTTGCAGGAACGGCGCGGCCCAGGCCATCCGCCCATCCGCCGACATCATCCGGGGCTGCTCGATGGTCAGGTCGAAGCGCGAGGGAAAGCCGGCCAGCGACACCGCGCCATAGTCGGCCCGCCCCTCGGCCTTCATCGCCGCCAGCGCCTGTTCGGCGCCTTGCAGGGCATAGTGCGAGCCCACGAACCAGTAGCCCGCGTAAAGCCCGGCCGCGAGGGCCGTCGTCCACAGAAGCGCGCGCATCTTTCCCTCGTTTCCCCGGCCCTTTCGCCGGGTTATAGGGGACGGGCAGGGCAAGGACCAGACGGCGGGCAAGGGCGGGCAGGGCGGCATGTGGGTATTCGGCTACGGATCGCTGATGTGGGAGCCGGGGTTCGCCCCGGCCGAACGGCAGACCGCGCGTCTGGAAGGCTGGCACCGGTCGTTCTGCATGCGCTCGATCCACTATCGCGGCACGCCGGAACGTCCGGGCCTGGTTCTGGCGCTGGACCGGCAGGAGGGGGCCAGTTGCGCCGGCGTCGCCTACCGGGTCGCGGGGGGCGAGGTCGGACCCGTGCTGGATTATCTTCGGGCGCGGGAACTCGTGTCGGACGCCTATCTTGAAACCGAACTGCCGGTGACGCTGGCCGACGGGCGGTCGGTCACGGCGCTGACCTACGTGATCGACCACGCGCATGTGCAATATTGCACCGGACTTTCGGCCGAGGATCAGGGCGAGGATCATCGCCACGGCCACCGGCAAGACCGGGCGCAACAGCGACTATCTGTTCAACACCGTTGCCCATCTGGATGACCTGGGGCTCAGCGATCCCGATCTGGCGGCGCTGGCCAACCGGGTGCGGGCGCTTCAGGCGGATGGCCGCCGGGCGCCGGGCCGCTGACGGCTTGGCAGGGGCCGACCCTGCCCCTATGGTGGCCCTCGACAAGAAGCGGACCGCACGTCATGGACAAGCCCTCGCGCGCCTCGGCGCCCTATTTCACCCAGCCGGTCCGGCAGATCACCATGATGCTGCTGGTGTCCGGGCTGGTGTCGGCGGGGGCCTACCTGCTGTTCTGGAAGATCTGGCCGGTGGTTCTGGACAACCCCTGGCTGAACGGCCTGATCTTCGCGGTCTTCGCCATCGGCGTCGTCACCTGCTTCTGGCAGGTCGCGCAGCTGGTCACCTCGGTTCACTGGATCGAGGGCTTTGCCGCCGGGCGGCCGGGGCACGAAGTCACGGTGCCGCCGCGCCTTCTGGCGCCCTTGGCCGCGCTTCTGCGGTCGCGCGGCAGCCGCGGCGCGCATATTTCCTCGACCGCCGCGCGCTCGATCCTCGATTCCGTCTCGACCCGCGTCGAAGAGGCGCGCGACATCACAAGATACCTGACCAACCTGCTGATCTTCCTTGGACTTCTTGGAACGCTCTACGGTCTGTCGACCACGGTTCCGGCGGTGGTCGATACGATCCGCGCGCTGGCGCCCAAGCAGGGCGAAAGCAGCGCCGAGGTCTTTTCCAAGCTGATGACTGGGCTTGAATCGCAGCTGGGCGGCATGGGGACCGCCTTTTCCTCGTCGCTTCTGGGCCTGGCCGGTTCGCTGGTGGTGGGGCTGCTGGAGCTGTTCGCCAGCCACGGCCAGAACCGGTTTTACGGCGAGCTGGAGGAATGGCTGACCAGCTTCACCCGGCTGTCGGTGGCGGGGGCCGAAGGTGACAGCGACGGGGCGCGGGCGGTCATCGCCGCGCTCGCCGATCACCTTGAGGATCAGGCCGATTTCTTCCGCGACATCCGCGACCGCGCCGAGTCCGACCGTGAACGCACCGAGGCGGGGCTTGCCACCTTGGCCGAGGCGATCAGGGCGCTGTCGGAGCGGCTGGAAAGCGGCATGGGCGCCACCGCCGACACGTTCGCGCGCATGGCCGATGGCCAGGACCGGCTGGCGGCCAGTTTGACGGCGGCGGTGACCGGCAGCGAGGGCGGCGCCGTTACTGCCGATGCCGAAAGCCGGATGCGGCTGCGGTCGATCGACACGCAGATGCTGCGGCTGCTGGAGGAAGTGGCGGCCGGTCGGCAAGCAGGCCCTGGGCGACCTGCGCGCCGATCTGGCGCAACTGACGCGCGCGGTGCGGGCCTGCAGGGGCTGGCCGACAGCGCCGCCCATCCCGGACGCGGCTGACATGGCGGGCCTCGGGCGCAAGGGACAGTCGGCGGCGATCTGGCCGGGGTTCCTCGACCTGATGACATCGCTGGTCATGGTGCTGATGTTCGTGCTGACCGTGTTCACGATCGTCCAGTTCGCGCTGCGTGACACGATCAACAACAAGGAAAGCGAACTTGCCGACCTGAACAGCCAGCTGGCGGGACTGGCCCGGTCGCTGGGGCTCGAACAGCAGAAAAGCGCCGGGCTGGAGGCCGAGGTCGCCCAGCTGACCGCCGGCCTGGCCGAAAAGGGCGCGGCGCTCGATGCGGCCGGGGCGCGGATCAGCGGGTTCGAGGCGCAGGTCGCCGGCCTGATCGCCGAGGCGACCAAGCGCAGCGCCGAACTTCAGGCGACGCAAGCCGACCGTGACAAGGCGGCGGCGGATGCGGCGGCGCTGACGCTGTCGCTCGAAGCCGAGCGCAAGAAGGCCGAGGAAACGCTGACTTTGCTGGCCGCCGCCGAGGCCGCGCGCAAACAACTGGACGCCGAAAAGGCCGCGAGCCTCAGCGAAGCCGAACGGCAGAAGGCGCTGCTGGCCACCGCCGACCAGGCGCTGTCGCAGGAAAAATCGGTGTCGGCCGAGGGGGCGCGGCGGCTCGCGCTGCTCAACGAACAGGTGGCGGCGCTGCGCCAGCAGTTGCAGTCGCTGCAGGGGCTGCTCGATGCCTCCGCCGCCCGCGATGCCGCCAGCAAGGTCCAGATCGAGGCGCTGGGGAGCCAGCTCAACTCGGCGCTGGCCGAGGCGGCTTCGGAACAGAAGCGGCGGGCCGATCTCGAGGAAGCCAATCGCAAGCGGCTCGAGGCCGAGGCGGCGAGCCTGAAGGACCAGACGACGCAACTGGCCAAATACCGTTCGGAATTCTTCGGCCGCCTGTCCGAGGTGCTGGCCGGCCGGCCCGGCGTGCGGGTGGTGGGCGATCGCTTCGTCTTTTCGTCCGAGGTGCTGTTCCAGCCGGCCTCGGCCGACCTTGCACCGGAGGGCAAGGCGCAGATCGCCGGGGTGGTGGCGACGCTGCAAGAGGTGGCGGCGGCGATCCCGCCCGAACTGCCGTGGATCATCCGGGTCGACGGGCATACCGACAACGTGCCCCTGACCCCCGGCGGGCGCTATGCCGACAACTGGGAACTCAGCCAGGCCAGGGCGCTCTCGGTGGTGCGCTACATGCAGGACGATCTGGGCTTTCCGCCCGAACGGCTGGCGGCGGCGGGGTTCGGGGAATATCAGCCGGTCGCGCCCGGCGACACGCCCGAGGCCCGCGCCCAGAACCGGCGGATCGAACTGAAGCTGACCGATAGGTAGCGCGCGCCCCGCCAAAGGGCAGCAATACCTCTGCGCTTTTCCTTGCGGAAATACTCTCGGGGGGTCGTCCATTGGTGCGCCATTGGTCCGAGGACCAATGGACGACGGGGGCAGACAGCCCCCCGCCGCCTTGCGATATGTCAGTCCGCCGTCAGCAACGGCGGCTTCGAGCCGGCGATGCGCGGTTTGTCGGGTTCGGCCACCTCGAGCGCGATGGCGCCGTCGCGGACCAGCACGCGGACCAGGCCGCCCTTGGTCAGCTTGCCGAACAGCAGCTCCTCGGCCAGGGGCTTCTTGATATGCTCCTGGATCACCCGGGCGAGGGGGCGCGCGCCCATCCGGTCGTCATAGCCCTTTTCGGCCAGCCAGCCTGCCGCCTCGGGCGACAGTTCAATATGGACGTTGCGGTCCATCAGCTGCGCCTCGAGCTGCAGGACGAACTTGTCGACCACCTGCAGGATCACCTCGCGCGGCAGCGGCTGGAACGAGATCACCGCGTCGAGCCGGTTGCGGAACTCGGGCGTGAAGGTGCGTTCGATC
>JAXMDK010000041.1:0-5584 GCA_046348855.1 Paracoccaceae bacterium
TGATGCCGGCGACAAAATCCTCGTCGCGCATCACGTAAAGCTGGAACCAGAAGGGCCGGCTGGTATGGGCGGCGATGTCCTCGATCGAGCAGATCGACATGGTGGACAGCGTGAAGGGCACGCCGAAGGCCTCGGCGGCGCGGGCGGCCTTGATCTCGCCGTCGGCCGACTGCATCCCGGCCATCCCGACCGGCGCCAGCGCCACCGGCATCGCCACCTGTTCGCCGATCATCTTGGCGGCGGTGGTGCGGCCCGACATGTCGACCGCCACCTTCTGCCGCAGCCGTATCTCGGCGAAATCGGCGCTGTTGTCGCGGAAGGTCTGTTCGGTGTAGCTGCCGCTTTCGCAATAGTCGTAGAACATCTTGGGCGCCCGGCGGCGGTGCAGGCGTTTCAGATCGTCGATGCAGGTGATGACGGGCATGGCAGGCTTTCGCGGGGGCGGGGTCAGCTTTCGCCGGTACGGGCGAAACGGCGGTCGGGGATGATCCACATCAGCGCGACGAAGCCGATGCAGATCAGCGCCGCCAGCGGCGCAAGGAAGGCCAGCGGTATCGACAACACATAGAAAAGGATCGAGATCTTGCCCTTGGTGTCTGAGCCGAGTGCGCGGGCGAAGGCCGAGTCGCGGCCATGGACGGCCAGCAGCGCCATGACCAGCAACGTGTATGAGATCGCGCACATGAACAGGTCGAAAGCGTATAGCGCGACCGTCACCGGGGCGAAGTCGTTTTCGCCCATGAAGGCGGTGGCGAAGGGCATCAGCGACAGCCAGAACAGCAGGTGGAGGTTGGCCCACAGAACCCAGCCGCCGATATGGCGGACGGCGTGGAACATGTGGTGGTGGTTGTTCCAGTAAAGCCCGACGTTGGCGAACGACAGGACATAGGACAGCAGGATCGGCAGAAGCGGCTTTAGGACACTAAGGTCCTGGCCGTGCGGCACCTTCAGTTCCAGCACCATGATGGTGATGATGATGGCGATGACGCCATCGGAAAAGGCTTCGATCCGGTTCTTGGTCATGGGTCCCCCGTTTGCACCCGACCCTAGCGGCGACCGGGGAGCCGGGGCAAGTGGGGTTCGGGTTCCCGGTCAGGCGCTGTGTGCCCCATCAGCCAACCCTTTGACGAAAGCCAGCACTTCGGCCACCGGCTTGCCCGCGCCGATTTCCTTGACGATGGCCGAGCCGACCACGCAGCCATCGGCGACCGAGGCGATGGCGCCCGCCGCCGCCGGTGTGGTGATGCCGAAGCCGACGATGACCGGCAGGTCGGTCTTGGCCTTGATCCGCGCCACCTCGGGGCCGACATCGGCGGCCTGCGCCGCCGCCGCGCCGGTGATTCCGGTGATCGAGACGTAATAGACGAAGCCCGAGGTGTTGGTCAGAACCCTGGGCAGGCGCTTGTCGTCGGTCGTCGGCGTGGCCAGACGGATGAAGTTCAGCCCGGCCTTCTGTGCCGGTAGGCACAGTTCGGCATCTTCTTCGGGCGGCAGGTCGACGACGATCAGCCCGTCGACCCCGGCGGCCTTGGCGTCGGCCAGGAACCGGGGGACGCCGCGCGAATGGATCGGGTTGTAGTAGCCCATCATCACGATCGGGGTCGCATCGTCGCCCTTGCGGAACTCGGCCACCATGTCGAGCGTCTTCTGCAGGGTCTGGCCGCCCTCGAGCGCGCGCTGCCCGGCGTGCTGGATGGTGGGGCCGTCGGCCATCGGGTCGGTGAAGGGCATGCCCAGTTCGATCACGTCGGCCCCGGCGGCGGGCAGGCCCTTCATCAGTTCAAGCGAGGTTGCCAGATCGGGATCCCCGGCCATGATGTAGGTGACGAAGGCCTTCTTGCCCTGAGCGCGAAGGGCGGCGAATTTCTGGTCGATCCGGGTCATGGCACACTCCTGAGGTCTTTCGCCTCTTGCAGAAATGCGCCGTGAAAAGCAATGGGCAGCAGGGCTCGGTCAGGCTTGGGGGCCCATGATCATCCAGTGCGTGCCGAAGCGGTCCTTGACCATGCCGAAGCCCTTGGAAAAGAAGGTCGGCCCGTAGGGCATGATGACCGACCCGCCGTCGGCCAGCCGGTCGAAGACGGCGCGGCCCTGGGCCACGTCGGTGACGGCATGGGAAACCGAGACTCCCGCCTGCGGATCGCCGGCCATGTGGTCGGGAAAATCGCTGGCCATCAGCTGCTGGCCGCCGACGGTCATGTGCGCATGCATCACCTTGTCCGAACTGCCGCTGCCCGGCGGCAGGCCGGCGCTAGGAGGCGCATCCTTGTAGCGCATGATCTGCAGGTCCTTGGCGCCGAAGATGTTGGCATAGGCCTGCATCGCCTCGGCGCAGTTGCCCTGGAAATGCAGATAGGGGGAAAAGGACATGGCGCGTCTCCTTCTGGGCTGTCGCGCGGCCAGCCTACACCTGCGGGGCGGCGGGCCGAACCGATTCCCGGATGGCGGGCGGGTTGCGGCGGGATGGCGCCGGGTGGGCCGAGGCGCGCCCTGCGGGTTTGCGCCGGCCGCCCGACTGTGGGACACTGGCGCCACCCGGCCACTGGAACGCGCACATATGGCCACCGTCCGCTTTACCGCGACCCTGATCCGTCACCGTCCGGCGCCCGCCGTCGCCGCCGAGGGCGGCACGGTGCGCGAGGTGCTGGACCGGGCGCTGGCGGGCGATCCGCTGCTTCTGTCCTATGTGCTGGATGACCAGGGCCGTGTGCGCCGGCATGTGAACATCTTCGTCGACGGGGTGCGGATCGCCGACCGGGCGCGGCTGTCGGATCCGGTGGCGCCGGCATCGGAAATCTATGTGCTGCAGGCCCTGTCGGGGGGCTAGCGAGGGGGAAGGCGATGGCGACGCTGTGGGTTTGTTCGCGCAAGGGTCTGTTCCGGTTCGATGACGGGGCGGGGGGCTGGGCGATGGCCGGGCCACCGGCCTTTCTGGCGGCGCCGGTGACGGCGATCCTGGACGATGCGCGCGACGGGGCGCTGTATGTCGGATTGGCGCACGGGCATTTCGGCTGCAAGTTCCATCGGTCGCTCGACCGGGGCCGGACCTGGACGGAACTGCCGGCACCGGCCTTTCCGGCCGCGGACCGGACGGACGCGCCCTCGGTCGAGATGATCTGGCGGATCGCGGCGGGCGGCGAGGACGAGCCGGGGGCGATCTGGGCGGGAACCCTGCCCGGCGGGCTGTTCCGGTCCGACGACCGCGGCGAAAGCTGGGTCCTGTGCGACAGCCTCTGGGTCCGGCCCGAGCGCGAACGCTGGTTCGGGGCCGGGTTCGACCATCCCGGCATCCATTCGATCCTGGTCGATCCGCGCGACAGCGCCCATCTGGTCGTCGGCGTGTCGGTCGGCGGCGTCTGGATCAGCCACGAACGGGGCGCGAGTTGGGAGGTTGGCGGTCAGGGGCTGGAGGCCGCCTACATGCCGCCGGGGCAAGAGGCCGACCCGGTGATGCAGGACCCCCACCTGATCGCCGCCGCGCCGGCTGATCCCGACCGGATCTGGTGCCAGCACCATTGCGGCATCTACGTGTCCGACGACGGCGGGCGGACGTTCCGCGAAAGCCGCGGGGTGCGGCCATCCAGCTTCGGCTTTGCCGTCGCGCCGCATCCGCAGGACCGCGACCGCGCCTGGTTCGCGCCCGCGCAGAAGGACGAGGTGCGGGTGCCGGTCGATGGCAAACTGGTGGTGACCGAGACCCGCGATGGTGGCCGGACCTTCCGCGCCCATGACCGTGGCTTGCCGCCCGGCGCGTGCTACGACCTGGTCTATCGCCACGCGCTGGTCATCGACGGCAGCGGGCAGCGGCTGGCAATGGGCTCGACCACCGGCAACCTGTGGACCTCGCCGAACGCCGGGCAGGAATGGCAGCACCTGAGCGCCCACCTGCCGCCAATCGCGGCGCTGGCCTTCGCGCCCTGACGCGGGCTTCGGCGCCCTGCGAACGCGAAGGGCGCTACGGCCCTTCCATCTTGGCCCAAGCTGGATTAGATGCCTGCCGTTCGCTGCAGGAGGGTCCGATGGGCTTCAGGATGGGTATCGTGGGTTTGCCGAACGTCGGCAAGTCGACGCTGTTCAATGCGCTGACGCGCACCGCGGCGGCGCAGGCGGCGAACTTTCCCTTCTGCACCATCGAGCCGAACGTCGGCGAGGTGGCGGTGCCGGATGCGCGGCTGGACAAGCTGGCGGCGATTGCCGGATCGAAGCAGATCATCCCGACGCGGATGACCTTCGTCGACATTGCGGGGCTGGTGCGCGGAGCATCGAAAGGCGAGGGCCTGGGCAACCAGTTCCTGGCCAACATCCGCGAATGCGACGCCATCGCCCATGTGCTGCGCTGCTTCGAGGATGGCGACATCACCCATGTCGAGGGCCGGATCGACCCGGTGGCCGACGCCGAGACGATCGAGACCGAACTGATGCTGGCCGACCTGGAATCGATCGAGCGGCGGCTGGCCAACCTGGCCCGCAAGATCAAGGGCGGCGACAAGGAAAGCCTCGACCAGGACCGGCTGCTGCGGTTGGCGCAGGCGGCGCTGAACGACGGACGCCCGGCGCGCACCGTCACGGTGGCCGAGGACGATGTCCGCCAATGGCGGATGCTGCAGCTCCTGACCGCGAAGCCCGTGCTTTACGTCTGCAACGTCGAAGAGGCGGCGGCGGCGAACGGCAACAGCCAGTCGGCGCGGGTGGCCGAGATGGCGCGCGCCCAGGGCGCGGCCTCGGTGGTGATTTCGGCGCGGATCGAGGAAGAGATCAGCCAGCTCGCCCCCGACGAAGCCGCGATGTTCCTCGAGGAAATGGGCTTGCACGAGGCCGGGCTCGACCGGCTGATCAAGGCGGGCTACGCGCTTCTGGGCCTGCAGACCTATTTCACCGTCGGCCCCAAGGAAGCGCGCGCCTGGACGATCCCGAAGGGCACGCTGGCCCCGCAGGCGGCGGGCGTGATCCACGGCGATTTCGAAAAGGGCTTCATCCGGTCGGAAACCATCGCTTATGCCGACTATGTCGCCGGCAACGGCGAGACCGGCGCCAAGGAGGCCGGCAAGTTCCGCGTCGAGGGCAAGACCTACGAGGTGCAGGACGGCGACGTGCTGCACTTCCTGTTCAATACTTGAGCCTTTTGCCCTTGCTCCGCCGGGCGGTCGCCATTAAACGGGTCGGCGGAGTGGTGGCCGAGTGGTCGAAGGCACACCCCTGCTAAGGGTGCAGGCGGGAAACCGTCTCGAGGGTTCGAATCCCTTCCACTCCGCCAGCCCATGTATTTTTATACGCAACCAAAGGCAACGAAACAAGGCAAACATGCCTCGGGAAGCTTGAAATGGGTGTAAAATCGTCCGCTTCTGCACCACATTTTGCACCACAAACCCCGCCGGGAATCGTGGCCGAGGCGGCGCCATGACCCCGATCCTGCGCGGCGATACCTATCACCTGAAAATGCGGGTTCCCAAACGGTTCGCCACCATCGAGTCGCGCGCCTTCGCCTGGGTGTCCCTCAAGACCGACAGCGCAAAGGAGGCGCAGCGCCGCGCCATCATCGAGCGCGACCGGCTCATCTCTGAGTGGGAGGCTCGCTTGGCCGGCG
>JAXMDK010000042.1:0-4722 GCA_046348855.1 Paracoccaceae bacterium
CCGCCGACCCCGACCAGGAGCGGATCGAGATCCCAGCCTTCCTGCGCCGCCAGGCAAACTGAGACGCTACGTCACCGTGATCGGAGAAAGCCGGGTTCGCCCGGCTTTCCTCTTTTTATTCAACGAGTTGGACAACCATTGTTGAACTTGTTTCAACAGGCCGGGCTTTGTTTCATTCCGTTACAAAGAGTGAATTGAGCCGCGCGGGACGGAAGATTATCTGATCCTTGCAAAAGCCGACCCGGGGATGGGCCGGCAATCGGGGCAAATCAGTGCAGACGACGATCCGTTCCGCAGCGACCTTTCAGGGTGTCGGTCTTCATACCGGCACGCGGGTGCGCATGACCGTGCGGCCGGCCTCGGCCAACTATGGCATCTGGTTCCGCCGTACCGACGTGATCGGCCGCGACGCGATGGTTCCGGCGATCTGGGACGCCGTGACGCCCTCGCGCCTGTGCACGGTTGTCGAGAACGGCGCGGGCGTCAGCGTCTCGACCATCGAGCATATCATGGCGGCGCTGGCAGGCTGCGGCATCCACAATGCGCTGATCGAGATCAACGGGCCGGAAGTGCCGATCCTTGACGGCTCGGCGCAGCCCTTCGTGGCCGCGATCCTCGGCCGGGGCCTGCGGGCGCTGGACGAGCCGGTGCGCTGCATCGAAATCCTCGCGCCGGTCGAAGTGCGCGAAGGCGCGGCGGTCGCGCGGCTGGAACCGGCGGATGCGCTGGAAATCGACTTTTCGATCGACTTCGCCGATGCGGCCATCGGCCGCCAGCATCAGCGCCTGTCGATGGCGAACGGCAGCTTCGTGCGCGAACTGTCCGATTGCCGGACCTTCTGCCGCCAGTCGGATGTCGAGATGATGCGCGCCAGCGGCCTGGCCCTGGGCGGCACCTACGACAACGCCGTGGTGGTCGAGGGCGAGCGCATCCTGACGCCGGGCGGGTTCCGCCGCGCCGACGAGGCGGTTCGCCACAAGATGCTCGATGCCCTGGGCGACCTGTCCTTGGCCGGGGCGCCGATCCTGGGCCGCTATGTCGGCAACCGGGCGGGCCATGCGATGACCAACCGGCTGCTGCGGGCGCTGTTCGCGCGCCCCGATGCCTTCCGCATCCGCGACTGCGACGCGGCGGTGCGCAAGCGGCTGCCGGGCGCCGGCGTGCGGGCCGACGACATCCCCGCCGTCGCCTGACCGGCGCTGGTCCGGCAGGCAGACACTCCCATGAAATCGGCTAGGACGACGGCGGCGCGCCGTCCCGTTCCGACGTGGATTATCCTTCGGTGACGGCCGCGAAAGGCGTTTTGCGCCCCGGTTTTTTCTGTGCTAGGACAGGCCACCGGCTGGCGGCCGACAGGTTCGCCTTCGGGCAGAAGAAGAGCAAGACGAGGTAGGCGGGACATGGGTCGGGGCAATAGAGCGGCAGCGCTTGTCGGGAAGCTTGCCTTGTTGGCCATCCTGGCGGCCTGCGGGCGCGGCACCAAGGACGCCGTGCCGCTCGAGAACCTGACCGCCGAACAGATCTACCAGAAGGGCGAAAGTGCCTTGGCCAGCGAACGCAAGGCCAAGTCGGCGGTGAAATATTTCAGCGAGGTCGAACGGCTTTATCCCTATTCGGAATGGGCCAAGCGGGCGCTGATCATGGAAGCCTACGGCTATCACAAGGATCGCGACTACGAAAACAGCCGCTCGGCTGCGCAGCGTTACATCGACACCTATCCGGCCGACGAGGACGCGGCCTATGCCAAGTACCTGCTGGCGCTGTCCTATTACGACCAGATCGAGGAAGTGGGCCGCGACCAGGGCCTGACCTTCCAGGCGCTGCAGGCGCTGCGCGCGGTGATCGAGCAATATCCCGACAGCGAATATGCCAAGTCGGCAATCCTGAAGTTCGACCTGGCCTTCGACCACCTGGCCGCCAAGGAAATGGAGATCGGCCGCTATTACCTGAAACAGGGCAACTACGGCGCCGGGATCAACCGGTTCCGCGTGGTGGTCGAACAGTACCAGACCACGAGCCAGACGCCCGAGGCGCTCTATCGCCTGATCGAATGCTATCTGTCGCTGGGCCTGACCGACGAAGCCCAGACGGCCGGCGCGATCCTCGGCCACAACTTCCAGTCAACCGACTGGTATCAGGATGGTTACAAGCTGCTGACCAGCCAGGGGCTCGAGGCCAAGCCGAAAGGATCGGGCTGGCTTGCGTCGATCTATCGCCAGATGATCAAGGGCGAATGGATGTAAGATGCGCAATCGGTGCGTGAGATCACGCACCCTACGGCGGCGTAGGGTGGAAGCCCGATGCTGAGAACGCTCGACATCCGCGACATGCTGCTGATCGAGCGGCTGGAACTGGGCTTCCAGCCGGGTCTCAACGTGCTGACCGGCGAAACCGGCGCCGGCAAGTCGATCCTGCTCGACTGCCTGGGGTTCGTCCTGGGCTGGCGCGGCCGCGCCGATGTGGTCCGGCCGGGCGCGGCGCAGGGCGAGGTGACAGCGGTGTTCGACCTGCCGCCCGATCATGCCGCGCGCGCGGTGCTGGCCGAGGCGGGGATCGAGGCGGGCGACGAGTTGATCCTGCGGCGGGTGGCGGCGGCCGACGGGCGCAAGACCGCCTGGGTCAACGACCGCCGGGTGGCCGCCGAGGTCCTGCGCGACCTGTCGGACCGGCTGGTCGAACTGCATGGCCAGCACGACGATCGCGGCCTGCTCAATCCGCGCGGCCACCGGCAGATGCTGGACGCCTTCGCCGGCGCCGACATCAGCGCCACGCGCGCCGCCTGGTCGGGGCTGGCGGCGGCGCGGCGGGCCTTGGCCGAGGCCGAGGCCGATCAGGCGCGACTGAAGGCCGACGAGGATTTCCTGCGCCACGCGGTCGCCGAGCTTGACCGGCTGGACCCCCAGCCGGGCGAGGAGGCCGATCTGGACGGGCGCCGGCGGGCGATGCAGGCCGGCGCGCGGATTCAGGGCGACATCGCCCGCGCCCTTCAGGCGCTGGGGCCGGAAGGTGCCGAAGGGCTGATGGCCGACGCCACCCGCTGGCTGGAGACGGCGGCGGACCGGGCCGAGGGGCGGCTCGACGCGCCGCTCGCCGCCCTTGGCCGCGCCTTCACAGAACTGGGCGAGGCGGCGCAGGGGGTCGAGACCTGCCTTGACGCCCTGTCGTTCGAGCCGGCGGAACTGGAGCGGGTCGAGGAGCGGCTGTTCGCCATCCGGGCGCTGGCGCGCAAGCACGGGGTGGCGGCCGACGATCTGGGCCCCTTCGCCGACGATTTGCGGGCGCGGCTTGCGGCACTGGATGGGGCGGCGGGAAGCCTGAAGGGGCTGGCGGCCGCGGTCGCGGCGGCCGAGGCGGCTTATCAGACGGCGGCGGCCGACCTGTCGGCGGTGCGGGCGCGGGCGGCCAAGGCGCTCGACCGCGCGATTGCCGCTGAACTGGCGCCCCTGAAGATGGAACGCGCCCATTTCGCCACCAGCCTTGCCGCCGCCGACCCCGGCCCCGAGGGCCGCGACCAGGTGGAATTCACCGTCGCCACCAACCCCGGCGCCCCGGCCGGGCCGCTGAACCGCATCGCTTCGGGGGGCGAGCTGTCGCGCTTCCTTCTGGCGCTGAAGGTCTGCCTGGCGCGCGGCGGCGAGGCGCTGACCATGATCTTCGACGAAATCGACCGGGGCGTTGGCGGCGCGACCGCCGATGCGGTAGGCCGCCGCCTGGCGCGGCTGGCCGAGGATGCGCAGATCCTTGTGGTGACGCATTCGCCGCAGGTCGCCGCGCAGGGGGCCCATCACTGGCGGGTGGAAAAGCGGGTGGCGGGCGGCCAGACCCGCTCGACCGTGGTGGCGCTGGCGCGCGATCAGCGGGTGGACGAACTGGCGCGGATGCTCGCCGGCGAAACCGTGACCGATGCGGCCCGGGCGGCGGCCGAGGCGCTGCTGGCGGGCTGAAGCCTGCCCGGCAAAAGTGGACACCGGTTTTGTCGCAAGGCAGGCACCAACACTCAGAGCGGCGCGCAGGCCGACTCCAGCCACACGCGCGCCCCGTCCGACAGCCGTGGACCGATCCGCCGCAGCACCTCGGCATGATAGCGGTCGATCCAGTCGACCTCGGCCCGCGTCAGCATCTGGCGGTCGATCAGGCCCCGGTCGATCGGGACGAAGGTCAGGGTGCGAAAGGCCAGCATCTCGCGCTCGGCATCGCCGCCGGGCAGAGGGGCGGCTTCCTCGACCAGGATCAGGTTCTCGATCCGGATGCCGAAGGCGCCTTCGCGGTAATATCCCGGCTCGTTCGACAGGATCATGCCGGGTTCGAGCGGCTGGTCATAGCGGCGCGACAGGCCCGCCGGTCCTTCATGGACCGACAGATAGGCGCCGACCCCGTGGCCGGTTCCGTGGTTGTAGTCCTGATGCGCCAGCCACAGCGGATAGCGGGCGATGGCGTCCAGATGGCTGCCGGCCAGCCCCTTGGGCCAGCGCAGCCGCGACACCGCGATCATCCCCTGCAGGACGCGGGTGAAGGCGGTGCATTCATCCTCCCCAGCCGCGCCGATGGCGATGGTGCGGGTCACGTCGGTGGTGCCGTCGACATACTGGCCGCCGGAATCGATCACTACCATCTCGCCGTCGCGGAAGGCCCGGTCGGTGGCGCGGCTGACCCGGTAATGGATGATCGCGCCATTGGGTCCGGCGCCGCAGATCGTTTCGAAACTGATGTCCTTGAGCGCAT
>JAXMDK010000043.1:0-4450 GCA_046348855.1 Paracoccaceae bacterium
TCGGTGGCGGCCGATGGGTTCGCCGCGCCCGGCGTGGTGGTCAGCTACACCGACGACCCGGAGATTCAGTCGGGCCGCAAGTTCCTGGCGCATGGTGTCCAGATCGCCGCCGGCGTCCCCTTGCAGGTCGGCGAGGGGGCGGACTTCCGCACCTTCCGCCTGGGGCTGTTCGGGCTGGACAAGCTTTACGATGTCGACGGCACGGTGGCGCGGGTGAAGCAGGCGCTGGACGCGGCGGGGCTCTGAGGCTTCGCACGAACAGGGCGTGGTGTATGTTGTCCGCAAACGGGGGACGCAATGAACGATGTCGCGAAGCATTACACCGAGGGCGGGAGCCTTCTGGACCGCATCTCGGAGGGGCTTGCCGGGGCCGGAAAGTCGCTCGACAAGGCGACCACCGCCGATCTTGCCGCCGTCGACGAGTTCCACATCCGCGGCCGCAAGGCGACGCTGGAACTGGCCGAGGGGCTCGCGCTCTCAACCGGGTCCCGGGTGCTGGATCTCGGCTCCGGGCTCGGGGGTCCGGCCCGGACGCTGGCCGAAGCCTATGGCTGCCACGTGACCGGCATCGATCTGACGCCGGAATTCTGTACAACGGCCACGGCGCTCAGCGCCAAGACCGGCCTTTCGGATCGGGTCGAATTCATTCAGGGCGACGCCACCGATCTTCCTTTCGGGGAGGCGTCTTTCGACGCGGCCATGACGATTCACGTCGCCATGAACATCGCCGCCAAGGACCGGCTCTATGCCGAGGCGCGTCGCGTGCTGAAGCCCGGCGGGCGCTTCGCGATCTACGACGTCATGCAGGGGGAGGGCGGCGACATCCTCTATCCGGTGCCTTGGGCGCGCGACGCCTCGATCAGCTTTGTCGCCACCCCGGACGAGGTCGCGCGCCTTCTGGCCGACGCAGGATTCCGCGTGCTGGAGCGTCGCGATTCGACTGACGAGAGCGGCGCCTGGTTCCAGGCGCTGGCCGCCGAAAGCGCCCGCAACGGCCCGCCGCCGCTTTCGGTCGCAGCGATTCTGGGCGCCGATCGCAAGGTGATGGTGCAAAACCAGGTGCGCAACCTCGCCGAACGCCGGATCCGCACCGTCGCGTTCCTCTGCGAGGCCTAGCGCATCCCGAGTCCGGCCTTCATCAGCGTGTGTCGGACAGGTTTCAGCGAATAGAGTGCATTCAGTGCGCCCGCGCGCAGGTCGCGCAGCGCCGGGACGCCCAGCATCGAGGTGCGGTTCAGCAGGTCGATCCCCGTCACCCGCGCCTTGACCTCGGGCCAGCGGCGGCGGTTGTAGTCGGCCAGCATCGCCCGCTCGCCCAGCCGGCCGGGCGCGGCGCGGGCCAGGTCGAGCAGGCAGGCCAGATCGGCCAGCGACATGTTCAAGCCCTGGGCGCCGATCGGCGGCACGACATGCGCAGCTTCGGCCATCAGGACGGTCCGCTCGCCGTCGAACCGCGCGGCGATCTGGCTGATGATCGGCCAGACCGAGCGGCGGGTGGCCAGCCGCAGGTCGCCGTAAAGCCCGGCGCTGCGGGCGGTCATCTCGGCTTCGAATTCGGGGACCGGCAGGGCCGCAAGGCGCGCCACTTCGGCGCCCTCGGCCATCCACACCACCGCCGACGAGGGGCGGCCGTCGCGGCCGGGCAGGGGGACCAGGGTGAAGGGCCCGCCGGAACGGTGGATCTCGGTCGAGATATTGTCATGCGGGCGGGGGTGGGTGACGGCGAAGGCCAGCGCCTTCTGCCCGTAGCGGGTGGTGTGGACCGGAATGCCGAGCGCCTGCCGGACCGGACTGTCGCGCCCGTCGGCGGCGATCAGCAACCGCGCCTCGATCCGGCTGCCGTCGGTGAGGGTGGCCAGGGCCGATCCTCGCGGGTGAGCACCGCCCCGGCGCTGACCCCGGCCCGGAAGCTGACCAGCGGCAGTCCCTTCAGCCGGGCGACCAGTTCGCGGCAGAAGCCAGTTCGGGAAATTCCAGCCGAACGGTTGGTCGGAAATCTCGGCGGCGACGAAATCCTTGACGATCCGCGCCTCGGGGGTGGGGCCGCCGGCATCGACGATGCGCATGACGTTCAGCGCCGCCGCATGCGGGGCCAGCGCCTGCCATAGCCCGGCGCTTTCCAGAAGCCGCCGGGCCGGTTGCAGGAAGGCGGTGGTGCGCATGTCGGCTCGGTCGTCGCCGGCATTGGTCACCGGCGGCGAAGGATCGACGCAGATCACGCTGAACCCGGCTGCTCCGAACGCCGCCGCGGCCGTCAGGCCGGCGACGCCGCCGCCGGAAATCAGGATGTCGGTCGTTTCGCGCTGCATCGGTGCCTCCGTTGTCGGCGCCAGATTAGCGCGGCGCGGCCGGCAGGGCCAAGCGGCATCCTGCCCGGGCCGACCTACTTGCCGACCGTGATGAGGATCAGGGTGGCGAATACGACCGGAACCGCGGCCAGCGCGGTCATGGCGATGGCGACCAGGCCCCAGATCTTGAAGCCGATCACCAGCGCGGTCACGAAGATGGCCAGCGCGTAATAGATATTGTCCTCGGTTCCGTGAGCGATGTCGCGGGCCATCCAGCCCAGGACCGGGACAAGGTGGAACCAATGACGGCGGGGGGCGAGGGTTGGTGTCTGCATGAGGATCTCCTGTGCGCGCGGGCGGCTTAGCGCGGTGGCGGCGCAAGTCCAAGGGATTCGGCAGCCTGCCCGGTGCGGCGCATCGGCGCAGTCAGGGGGCGAGGCTCCTCAGGAAACCGGCCAGGTCGGCGGCGTGATGGTCGACATGGGCGGCCGGTTCGGCCGACGGCGTGACAAGGACGGTGCGCATGCCCATGCGATGCGGCGCGATCAGGTTGCGGCTGTCATCCTCGAACATCGCGGCGCGGGCCGGGTCCAGCCCGTCGCGGGCGAAAACCGTCTCGAAGGCCGCACGGTCGGGCTTTGGCCGGTAGCCGGCATCCTCGACCCCGTAGATGGCATCGAACAGACCACCGAGCCCGCGCGCGGCGACCACGCGGCGGGCATAGGGCGCCGAACCGTTGGTATAGACGATCCGCCGGCCGGGCAGGGCGGCGATGGCGGCGGCCAGGTCGGGCGCGGGGACAAGCGCGGACATGTCGATCGCATGCACGTCGACAAGGTAGGGGTCGGGGTCGATGCCGTGTTCGCGCATCAGCCCGGCCAGGGTGGTGCCATGGGCCGCCCAATAATGGCTGCGCAGCCGGTCGGCCTCGGCCCGGTCGACGCCCAGAACCCGCATGACATAGGCGGTCATCCGCACCTCGATCTGGTCGAACAGCCGGACCTCGGGCGGATAAAGCGTGTTGTCCAGGTCGAAGACCCAAGTGCGGACATGGCGGAACGGGTGGTTGGGCATGGGCGCCTTGCAGTTCGGGCCGGACGTGCCGGGGCGGGTCGCAGTTTCCCATGCGCGCCGGGCGACCGCAAGGCCGGGGCGCGACGTGCTTGCAAGGCATCGGTCCCGCAACCCGGAGCCTGTCTGACGCAGACGCGCGCAGGACAGGATCCAGCCACCTTGTCATCATCCTCTCGCAGCAAAACCCGGTTCCACTATTGTCCGTCAGGCTCTAGGGTCCGTTCCTGACCGGCAGGCCCGAGCCCTTGCCGCCGAAAAGGAAGCCCGATGCAGAAAGACGCCTATACCCTGATCCTCGAAGCGATCGAGCGCGGCGAGTTCCGCCCCGGCGACCGGCTGGTTGAATCCGACCTGGCCGAGCGGTTCGGCGTGTCGCGCACCCCGGTGCGCGAGGCGTTGCAGCGGCTTGAGACCCAGTCGATGCTGGCGCGCGACGGCCGGTCGCTGATCGTCGCCTCGCTCGACCACAACCAGCTGGCCGAACTTTACGTCGTGCGGGCCGAGCTTGAGGGGCTGGCGGCGCGGCTGGCGGCCAAGCATGCCACGCCCGAGGAAATCCGCGTGCTCCAGTCGATGATCGAGGACGACCGTGCCCACTTGCGCGACCCCGAGGCGATGTCGCGCGCCAACAAGCGGTTCCACAAGCAGATCCACCTGGCCTCGCACAACCGCTATCTGGTCCAGCAGCTGGACCTTGTCCATCGGTCGATGGCGCTTCTGGCCACCACCTCGCTCGCGGCCGCCGGGCGCAGCGAAGCGGCGCTGGCCGAGCATGAGGCCATCGTGCGGGCCATCGCCTCGGGCAATGGCGCCACCGCGCAGGAGGCGCTCAGGGACCACATTTCAAAAGCCTTCGAAACACGGCTGAAACTCGATTCCGGGTCGGTTCGGCGCGGCGAGGAGGGCTGACCCGCGACCGGCGCGCAAGCGCATCGGCAGGGACTCGGGCACCACGTCGGGCCACAAGAGCGGCGCCCGCGGTGCGACCCGCGCCGGACGGGCAGGCGGCAGGGGGTTTTGCAGGACCAGGACCGGCAGGTCCGCCGGCGCTTCATCGGCTGGTTCGGGCGGCTCGGCCGCCGCGTCGA
>JAXMDK010000044.1:0-4397 GCA_046348855.1 Paracoccaceae bacterium
CGGGCGCGGTCCTGGTCTGAAGCGGAGGCCGGGGGTTTTCCACCCCCGGACCCCCGGAGGATATTTGAGCCAAGATGAAAGAGAAAAGCAGATGTCCGCACTGAACATCAAGAAGGGCTCGACCAGCCATTCCGCCTACGACCTGCGCGACCCGAACGCCCAGGCCATCGAAAGCCATACGCTCGCGGTGCTGGTCGACAACGAGGCCGGGGTGCTGGCCCGGGTGATCGGGCTGTTTTCCGGGCGCGGCTACAACATCGACAGCCTGACGGTGGCCGAGGTCGACCACAAGGGGCACCGTTCGCGGATCACCGTGGTCACGCGCGGCACGCCCGCGGTGATCGAGCAGATCAAGGCCCAGCTCGGCCGGCTGGTGCCGGTGCATGACGTGCATGACCTGACGGTCGAAGGCCCGTCGGTCGAAAGGGAACTCGCGCTCTTCAAGGTGACGGGGACCGGGGAAAAGCGGATCGAATCGCTGCGCCTGGCCGAGATCTTCCGCGCCAATGTCGTGGATTCGACGCTGGAAAGCTTCGTCTTTGAAATCACCGGCACCCCGGACAAGATCGACGCCTTCGCCGACCTGATGCGACCGCTCGGCCTGGCCGACGTGGCCCGGACCGGGGTTGCGGCCTTGGCGCGTGGGGCCTGACAAACGCCCGCCGCCGCGCAAGCGCGGCGGCGGCATGCCGGTTCACAAACTCAGTTGGCCAGAAGCCCGTTTTCGCGGGCGGCCTGCAGTTCGTCAGCGTCGACCTGGCCATTGCCGTCGGCGTCGACCTGCTTGAAGAGCGCGGGCGTCATCTTCGGGTAGGCCGCGGTCAATTCTTCGATCGAAAAGGTGCCGTTGCCGTCGGTGTCGCTGACCGCGGTCTGGGCATGGGCCGCAAAGGCGGCCATCCCGAAGGTCAGGGCAAGGGCGATAAGCGTTCTGTTCATCCGTCTCTCCATGTCGTCGGCACCTGCGGCCCCGTGATGGGCCGGCGCCTCCGCCTGACTTCAATCTGGGGGCCGTCGGCCCGCCGCGCAAGGGGGAAGCGTTGGGGGGAAGATCGGCGATCTTTTCCCCGTTAGGCAATAACCGCCCGGAATCAGCAAAGAAAATCGGCAAAGAAAATGGGGCAGGTCGCCCTGCCCCTTTGAGTTTCGCCGTTCAGGCTCGTCCTTGATACCGCTCGGTGTTCTCGCCTGCGGCCTGAACGTCGTCGGGGGCGAGCGCACCCGCCCCGGATCTTGTCAGCTACACCCCGACGTCCCGCCGCAGGTGTTGCACTTCATGCAGGTGCCGTTGCGGACCAGCGTGTAGTTGCCGCATTCGCCGCAGGGATCGCCCTCGTAGCCCTGCATTTTGGCCTTGGTGCGGGCGTCGAGCGACACGGTGCCCGAGGCCAGCGCCGTCGCCCCGACCGAACCGCCTCCCTGCAGCGTTTCGGGCACCAGCGTGTTCAGGACCGCCAGCGGATCGCCCGCCAAGGCCGTCGCGCCGATGCCGCCCTGCAGCACCACCAGATCCTGCGGCAGGCGCTTCCTCAGATAGCCGGTCGATGAGATTTGCTTCAGCACTTCCAGGGACTTGGAGGCCGATCTTTCGCTGACCGGCGCCAGGTTCGGCTGGCCCTCGTCGGTGCCGCCGCCCAGGTCGTCGAAGCTCGCGCCCTGCGGCTTCACATGGGCGAGGTCGGTCCGGTCGAGGTAGCTGACCGCCAGCTCGCGGAAGATGTAGTCGAGGATCGAGGTCGCGTTCTTGATCGAGTCGTTGCCCTGCACCATGCCGGCGGGCTCGAACTTGGTGAAGGTGAATGCGTCGACGAATTCCTCCAGCGGCACGCCATATTGCAGGCCGACCGACACGGCGATGGCGAAGTTGTTCATCATCGCCCGGAAGCCCGCGCCTTCCTTGTGCATGTCGATGAAGATCTCGCCCAGCTTGCCGTCGGCATATTCGCCGGTGCGCAGATAGACCTTGTGGCCGCCGACGATGGCCTTCTGGGTATAGCCCTTGCGCCGTTCCGGCAGCTTTTCGCGATTGGTGCGGATGATTTCCTTGACGATGATCTTCTCGACGATCTTTTCGGCCAGGACCGCGGCCTTTTCCTGGGCCGACCCCGAGGCGAGAATCTCCTCGGCCTCCTCGTCGTCCTCGACCAGCGCCGCCGCCAGCGGTTGCGACAGCTTGGAGCCGTCGCGGTAAAGCGCGTTGGCCTTGATCCCCAGCGAATGCGACAGTTCGTAAGCGGCCAGCGTTTCGGCGATCGTCGCATTGTTGGGCATGTTGATCGTCTTGGAGATCGCGCCCGAGATGAAGCTTTGCGCCGCCGCCATCATGGTGATGTGGCTGTCGACCGACAGGAACCGCTTGCCGGTCTTGCCGCACGGGTTGGCACAGTCGAAGACCGGCAGGTGTTCGGCCTTCAGGTGCGGCGCGCCTTCGAGCGTCATGGTCCCGCAGACATGGTCGTTGGCCGCATCGACCTGCGCCTTGGTGAAGCCCAGGTGCTTGAGCATGTCGAAGGTCGGGTCGGCCAGCCGTTCGGCGGGAATGCCCAGCGTGCCGGTGCAGAATTCCTCGCCCAGCGTCCACTGGTTGAAGACGAAGCGGATGTCGAAGGCGGTGGGCAGCGCCGCCTCGATCTTCTCGATCTCGCGCGGGCCGAAGCCGTGGCCGATCAGCGCCGTGTGGTTGATGCCGGGGCAGTTGCCAAGGCTGGCGTGACCGACGGCGTGGGCGATGATTTCCTCGATCTCGGCGGAACCGTAGCCCAGCGTTTCAAGGGCGGCCGGCACCGAGCGGTTGATGATCTTGAAATAACCGCCACCCGCCAGTTTCTTGAACTTTACCAGCGCGAAATCGGGCTCGATCCCGGTGGTGTCGCAATCCATGACCAGGCCGATGGTGCCGGTCGGGGCGATGACCGTCGCCTGGGCGTTGCGGAAGCCGTGCTTCTGGCCAAGGGCGAGCGCCTCGTCCCAAGCGGATTTCGCAAGGGCACCAAGACCTTCCACCGGGATATTCGCGTGATCGAGCGCCACCGGCGTCACGTTCACGTCCTCATAGCCGACAGTGTTGCCGTAGGCGGCGGTGCGGTGGTTGCGGATGACGCGCAGCATGTGGCCGGCGTTCGCGGCATAACGCGGGAAGGCGCCAAGCTCGCCCGCCATTTCGGCCGAGGTCGCATAGCTGACCCCGGTCATGATCGCGGTCAGCGCCCCGCAGAGCGCCCGACCCTCAGCGGAATCGTAGCCAAGGCCCATCGTCATCAGCAGGCCGCCGATGTTGGCGTAGCCAAGGCCGAGGGTGCGGAAGTCATAGGACCGCTGCGCGATTTCCTTCGACGGGAACTGCGCCATCAGCACCGAGATTTCCAGCGTCACAGTCCACAGTCGGGTGGCATGGACATAGCCTTCGGCGTCGAAGCGGCCGTTCTTGTGGAAGGTCAGCAGGTTCATCGACGCCAGGTTGCAGGCGGTGTCGTCGAGGAACATGTATTCCGAACAGGGGTTCGAGCCGCGGATCTGCCCGTCCTCTGGGCAGGTGTGCCAGGCGTTCACCGTGTCGTGGAACTGGATGCCGGGGTCGGCGCAGGCCCAGGCGGCATGGCCGATCTGGTCCCACAGGTCGCGCGCCTTGATGGTCTTGGCGATCTTGCCGTCGGTCCGGCGCACCAGTTCCCAGTCGGCGTCGTCCTTGATCGCCTTCAGGAAGGCGTCGGTGACGCGGACCGAGTTGTTGGAGTTCTGGCCGGAAACAGAGGCGTAGGCTTCCGAATCCCAGTCGGTGTCGTAGGTCGGGAATTCGATCGAGGCATAGCCCTGCTTGGCGTAGTCCAGCACGCGCTTGACGTAAGTATCAGGAATCTGGACCTTTTTCGCGCCCCGGATCGCGGCTTTCAGCGCGGCGTTCTTCACCGGGTCGACGGCATCCTCGCTCGATCCGTCCCAGGCGCGGATCGCCGCGAAGATCTCGTTCAGCTGGCGTTCGTGCATCTTCGAGCCGGCGACCAGCGAGGCGACCTTCTGCTCCTCGATGACCTTCCAGTTGATGAACTGTTCGATGTCGGGGTGGTCGACATCGCAGATCACCATCTTGGCGGCGCGGCGGGTGGTGCCGCCGGACTTGATCGCGCCGGCGGCGCGGTCGCCGATCTTCAGGAAACCCATCAGCCCCGACGACTTGCCGCCGCCGGACAGGCGTTCGCCCTCGCCGCGCAGGCTGGAGAAGTTGGTGCCGGTGCCCGAGCCATACTTGAACAGCCGCGCCTCGCGCACCCACAGGTCCATGATGCCGCCGTCATTCACCAGATCGTCGCTGACAGACTGGATGAAGCAGGCATGTGGCTGCGGATGTTCGTAGGCCGAGTTCGACTTGGTCAGCTCGCCGGTCTTGTAGTCGACGTAGA
>JAXMDK010000045.1:0-3669 GCA_046348855.1 Paracoccaceae bacterium
TTGGGCATCCGGTCGCCCTGATCGGCGAGGATCTGGGTGATGGTCGAGCGGTCGACCGCGGCAGAGCGGGCCAGCGCGCTTTTGCTGAGACCGCGTGTCGTCATCGCCTGCGCCAGGCGGGTGCGGAACAGGCCGGCGCGGTCAGACTTGTTCATAATCTTTGCCATGTGCTGAGTTTCCACACATCTGTTGATTATATATGGTGAATGTTCCGTATTTTCATTTTTGCGTCAAAGACTATCCTTGCAACAAGAGAATGGAGGCAGTTCTGGTGACGAATTCTGACGGCGACGACACGCGATCCGGCGATGACTTCCGCAATGTTGGCCGGGTGGACTGGCCGACGGTCGGGCTCTTGATCCTGTGCTATGCGGTCTGGGCGTTGGGGACGACCTGGATTGCCGCCTGGTGGCTGCCGGCGGGTATTCTTGTCACGCTTCTGTCGGTCACGCTCCATTCCAGCCTGCAGCACGAAGTGATGCACGGCCATCCCTTCCGCATTCGCTGGCTGAACGAGGCGACGGTGTTCCTGCCTCTGGGTCTGATCTTTCCCTATGGCCGTTTCCGCGACACCCACATGGCGCATCATCACGACGAAATCCTGACCGACCCCTATGACGACCCGGAATCGAACTATATGGACCCGGCGCGCTGGGTGCGGCTGTCGCGGCCGATGCGACTGCTCTTGCGGCTGAACAACACGCTCTTCGGGCGCATGTTGCTGGGCCCGGCGATCGGTGCGGTCTGCTTCATCGGGCAGGATTTTCGGGCCATCGCCCGGGGCGACCGCGCCATCCTGCGCGACTGGCTGCTGCACCTGGCGGGGCTGGTGCTCGTCGCCCGCTGGGTCGAAAGCACGTCGATGCCGGGCTGGGCCTACCTTCTGTCGGCCTACGCCGGCCTGTCGATCCTGAAGATCCGCACCTTCCTGGAACATCGCGCCCACGAACTGGCGCGCGGCCGCACCGTCATCATCGAGCGGGGCCTGATCCTGCCGTTCCTGTTTCTGAACAACAACCTGCACGTCGTTCATC
Organism: Paracoccaceae bacterium; assembly: GCA_046348855.1. Taxonomy (GTDB): domain Bacteria; phylum Pseudomonadota; class Alphaproteobacteria; order Rhodobacterales; family Rhodobacteraceae; genus TMP-24. The sequence continues at coordinate 1,035 of JAXMDK010000045.1, forward strand.
ACATGCGCCCCGGCGTGCCCTGGTACCGCCTGCCGGCGCTCTATCGCCAGCAACGCGAGCAGTTCCTGCGTCGCAATGACGGCTATTTCTACAGTTCTTACGCCGAGGTCTTCCGCCGCTATTTCCTGACCGCCAAGGATCCGGTGCCCCATCCGCTGCGCCCGGTTCCCGGGGGCGACGGGCGGAGCTGAGCGGCCGCGCCGTCAGGCAGCGCCCAGCCGGCGGAAGGTCGGGACCGGGCCGGAATTGTCGAAGAAGGGCACGCTGGTCGGCACCGGCAGCGGCGCGCCGGGGGCGAGCCCGGCGATCAGTGCCGACAGTTCGGCCAGCACCACCTCGGTGATGAAGGGCAGGTTCAGCCGCCGCGCCTCGGCCAGCGGCACCCAATGAAGATGCGACAGCTCGTCCGAGGCGCGGGAAAAATCGTCGGGGTCGCCCGCAACCTCGGCGGCGTCGGCCAGGAAGAACCGGGCGTCGAAGCGGCGCGACCGGCCGGGCGGCGTGATGGCCCGGAAGAAGAAGCGCAATCCGCGCGCCGAGGGGCAAAGACCGGCGGCGGCGAAGCCCTCCCAGCCGGACGGCAGGTCCGGCGCGCCGGCTTCGCCCAGCATCAGGCCGGTTTCCTCCCACAGTTCGCGGATCGCGGCGGCGGCCAGCGCCTGCCCGAGGCCCGCGTCGACATCGCCTTCGGCCAGCCGGGCGCGGCACAGCGCGTCAAGCCCGCTGGCCAGTGGCACCTCGGCGTCCTCGGCATCCAGCCCGCCGCCGGGAAAGACATATTTCGACGGCATGAAGGCGGCTTCGGCGCCGCGCTGGCCCATCAGCACCGACGGCGCCGTGCCAGACCGGCGCAGCAGGATCACCGTTGCGGCCGGGCGCGGCGGCGCGCTGTCGGCGGCCGGGTCAGCCATGCCGGGCCTGCCGGCCAAAGCCGTGCATCCGCTTGGCCCATTGCAAGGCCACCAGCGCGCCCTTCAGCCGCGGCAGCAGGAAAAGCGACAGCCCGACGCAGCCCGCCGAAAAGACCAGGATCAGCACCAGCGGCGTTGGCCGCCAGACGAGAAAGGCCCACAGCATAAGCGGCGCCATCAGGTGGCCGACGATCAGCATCGTCAGATAGGCCGGGCCATCGTCGGCGCGGTGGTGCGACAGCACCTCGCCGCAGTCCGGGCAGGCCGGGCGGACCTTCAGATAGCCCTCGAAGATCCGGCCGGTGCCGCAGGCTGGGCAGCGCCGGCGCCAGCCGCGCAGCAGCGCGGGCTTGATCGGCCGGTCGGCCGCTTGGTCGGCCCTGTGGTCGGTCATGTCGGGCGGACCCGCCGCGGCGGCGGTCAGTGTAGCGAGTTCGGTCATGCGCGTTTCTCCTGGCCCCGAGGCATAGCAGGCTTGCCCTCGAAGGAAAATGGGCGCATCGCCGCAGCCGTCAATCCCTTTTGCCTCGACCGGCCCGCCCGCGACGGAATTTCCCTGTCGCGCCGTATCATGCTCATCGAACCTGTTGATGCACGGAGACGACGATGAAGATCACCCTGCCGCTTGCCGCCGCACTGATGTCCGCGGCCCTTCTTGCCCCCGCCGCGGTCCAGGCCGCCGACGGGCGTGCCGGATTTTTCACCGAGGCCGACGCCAACAAGGATGGCACGGTGACCAAGGACGAACTGGCCGCCTACCAGAAGGCCGAGATCGCCGGGATGGACGCCAACAACGACGGCTTTGTGACCGCCGACGAGATGAAGGCCTTCATCCTTGCCAAGATGGCCGACCGCGCCGCGGCGATGGCCGACAAGCGGATCGGGGCCGACGACAAGGATGGCGACGGCAAGCTGAGCCTCGCGGAGCTGCAGAACGACGACCGGATGCAGCGGATGTTCGCCCGGCTCGATGCCAATGGCGACGGCACGCTGACCAAGGATGAGCTGGACAAGGCGCGCGGGCGCTGGATGCGACACCGGGCGGGTGGCCCGATGGAGGGGAAGGGTGACGGCGGAGACTGCCATTGACCGTCCGCCGCCACCCCGGCACGATGCCGGCCGCGGGCTGATACCGGAACCGCGCCAATGGCCAGGGACATGGAATTCGACGCCGACAGCGCCAGCGACGATGCGTTGCTGCACCTCTTCGCGGCGGGTCATGCCGGGGCGGCGGCGGCGATGACCGCGCGCTTCCTGCCCCTGTCCTACCGGCTGGCCGTGCGCATGCTCGGCCAGCCGGCCGATGCCGAGGACGTGGCACAAGAGGCGATGCTGCGGCTTTTCCGCCAGGCGCCGGACTGGCAGGCGGGGCGCGCCAGGGTCGGGACCTGGCTTTACCGGGTGACGGCCAACCTGTGCACCGACCATGCCCGCCGCCGCCGGTTCGCGCCGCTGGAGGCGGCCGACGGCATTGCCGCGCCGCTGGTTCCAGCCGAAACCGCGCTGACCGACAAGGCGCGCCTTGCCGCCCTGCACGAGGCACTGGCCGCCCTGCCGGAACGCCAGCGGCTGGCGGTCGTCCTGCGCCATCTCGAAGGGCTGGCCAACCCCGAGGTCGCCGGAATCATGGAGATCGGCGTCGAGGCGGTGGAAAGCCTGGTGGCGCGCGGCAAGCGGCGGCTGGGCGAGCTGCTGGCGGGGCGGCAGGCCGAGCTTGGCTATGG
>JAXMDK010000046.1:0-2724 GCA_046348855.1 Paracoccaceae bacterium
TTGGAAGGAACGGATCCTGCCGGCCTATGCGCTGAGGATCGGCGCGGGATCCGTCACCTTCTTCCTTCTGCTCTGCGCCGCTCTCTTGCCGGTCGCGATCGCCGGGCTGATCTACCCCGGCGGCCTCTGGGCCTGGAGCGAGGCGCTGATGCGGCCCCTGGTCATCCTGGTGCTGTGCGTCGTTTCGCTGGGCTACATCTGGCTGCGGAGCAAGTCGGCCGGCACTTCCACCGTTTCGGACTATTCGGCCCTTGACCAGACGCTGCACCGGCTGGCGCTGGGGTCGGCGCCGGTCGCGGAAATGACCCACGACATCGAACGCGGGATGTTCCTGAAGTCCGCGCCCGAGGATACCGGCCGCCATGTCTTCGTCACCGGCCTCGCCCGCGCCGGGACCACAATCCTGATGCGCGAAATCCACCGGACCGGCCAGTTCGGATCGCTGACCTACGCCGACATGCCGTTCGTGCTGGCGCCGAACCTGTGGGCGCGCCTGTCGTCAAAAGGGTCGAAGCCCAGCCAGAAGGCCGAGCGCGCCCATGGCGACGGGATCGAGGTCGACACCCAAAGCCCCGAGGCCCTGGACGAGGTCTATTGGCGCATCTTCGACGGCGCTTCCTACATCCGGCCGGACGGGCTTGTGCCCCACGCGCCCGACGACGACCTGGTGTCGGGCTACCGCGACCTGATCCGGCTGGTGCTGCGCAAGACCGGCACCCGGCGCTATGTCTGCAAGAACAACAACAACATCCTGCGCATCGGCACGCTGGCGGCGGCGATGCCGGACGCGCATTTCCTGGTGCCGCTGCGCGATCCGGTCAGCCATGCCGCGAGCCTGCTGAACCAGCACCACCGCTTCCTGAATGCCGACCCGTTCGTGCAGGACTACATGACCTGGCTTGGCCACCACGAATTCGGCGCCACCCACCGGCCGTTCCTGTTCGGCGACCGGCCTTCGGGCGATCCGATGACGCTGGACTACTGGCTGCGACTGTGGATCGCGGCCTACACGTCCCTGCAAGACGCCGAGGCCGGGGCCGCCAACATCTGCTTTGTCCCCTACGAGCCGCTCAGCGCCGATCCGGCGGTCTGGCAGGCGGTCGCGCGGCGGATCGGGGTGGAACCGCGCGCCGCGGCCGAACTGCGCATCGTGTCCGACAAGGAGCCCGGTCCCCATGACCCCGCGCTGGCCGCCGCCGCCCGCGCGCTGCACGCACGCCTGACCCTGCGGGGCAACGCCAAGCTGGGCCTGTCCGAGCCGCGCGAACTTTCGGCCGCGTCACGAAACTGATACCGGCAGATGCGAACGACCCGGCGCAGGCGATGCTTGCGCTGGCGCGGGGCATCTGACAGATTTCGGCATGACAAAAGATACTCCTTCCCTGCCGTCCTGGCCCGATGCAGCGCCCCGCCTGGTGGCGGTCGCCGCCGGCCGCGCCCCCGCCGACCTGGTCATCAAGGGCGGCCAATGGGTCAACGTCCACAGCCGCGAGATCCTGCCTGGCCATGACGTCGCCATCGCCGAAGGCCGCTTCGCCGCGATCGCGCCCGACCTGTCCTATGCGATCGGCCCCGATACGCAGATGATCGACGCCGCCGGCCGCTACATGGTTCCGGGCCTGTGCGACGGCCACATGCATGTCGAATCCGGCATGCTGACCCCCGCCGAATTCGCCGCCGCCGTCATCCCCCACGGCACCACCAGCATGTTTGCCGACCCGCACGAGATCGCCAACGTGCTGGGGATCGACGGCGTGCGGATGATGCACGACGAGGCGCTGATGCAGCCCGTCAACATGTTCATGCAAATGCCGTCCTGCGCGCCTTCGGCGCCGGGGCTGGAAACCACGCCCTACGAGATCGGCCCCGACGAAGTGACCGAGGCGATGCGCTGGCCCGGCATCATCGGCCTTGGCGAGATGATGAACTTTCCCGGCGTGATCGCCGGCAGCCAGCAGATGCTGGCCGAGATCGCCGCCACCCAGCGGGCCGGCAAGACCGTCGGCGGCCATTACGCCAGCCCCGACCTGGGCCGCGCCTTCCTGGCCTATGTCGCCGGCGGGCCGGCCGACGACCACGAGGGCACTACCGAACACGACCCGGTGGCCCGCGTCCGCCAGGGGATGCGGGCGATGATGCGCCACGGCTCGGCCTGGTTCGACGTCGACCGCCAGATCACCGCCGTGACCGAAAAGGGCCTCGATCCGCGCAACTTCATCCTGTGCACCGACGATTGCCACCCCGGCACGCTGGTTCAGGAAGGCCACATGGACCGCGCCTATCGCCGCGCCGTCGAAAAGGGCTGCGATCCGCTGGTCGCGCTTCAGATGGCGACGATCAACACCGCCACCCATTTCGGGCTTGAACGCGAACTCGGCTCGATCACCCCCGGCCGCCGCGCCGACCTGATCCTGACCCCCGACCTGCGGACGCTGCCCTGCGATCTGGTGATCGCGCGCGGCAGGATCGCGGCCGAGGACGGCAAGCTGACGGCCACCTGCCCGCACTACGACTGGCCGGCACGGGTGCGCAACACCGTTCACATGGGGCGCGACAAGGTCGCCGATGATTTCGTGGTCCGCGCGCCCTCTGCCGGGGACAGGGTGAGGGTGAAGGTGATCGGCATCGTCGAGAACCAGGCCCCCACCAAAGCGCTGAGCGCGGTCCTGCCGGTGCGCGACGGCATCGTCGAACCGGACGAGGCGCAGGACGTGGCGCAGGTCG
>JAXMDK010000047.1:0-2083 GCA_046348855.1 Paracoccaceae bacterium
AGGCGCGCATGGTGCGCAGCATCAGGTCCGGCCAGAAGGTCAGCCACTGGCCCAGATGCAGGTCGTCGGCGCGGTCGACCTCGCCCCAGAACCAGTCGAGGTTCTCGCGCGCGCCCTCGCGCCCGCCGCGCAGAAGCCCCGCCTTCAGCGCCGCGCCGTTCAGCGCCCCGGCCGAGGTGCCGGAAATGCCGGCGATCTCGATCTCCGGCTCTTCCAGCAGCCGGTCGAGCACGCCCCAAGTGAAGGCGCCGTGCGCGCCCCCGCCCTGCAACGCCAGGTTGATGCGACGCGGTTTCACATCGCGGTCCAGCCGCCGTCGACGCTGATCGTGGTGCCGGTCACCTGATCGGCATAGGGCGAGCAGAGCCAGACCACGGTGCCGCCGATCTGTTCGACCGTGGCGAACTGCCGCGAGGGCTGGCGGTCCAGCATCACTTCGCGGATCACGGTTTCGCGGTCCATGTTGTGGGCCTTCATCTGGTCGGGGATCTGCGCCTCGACCAAAGGCGTCAGCACATAGCCGGGGCAGATGGCGTTGCAGGTGACGCCCTGGCCGGCGGCCTCCAGCCCCACGGTCTTGGTCAGCCCGACAAGCCCGTGCTTGGCCGACACATAGGCCGACTTGAAGGGCGACGCCCTCAGCCCGTGGGCCGAGGCGATGTTGACCACCCGCCCCCACTTGCGCGCCCGCATCCCAGGCAGGGCGGCGGCGGTGGTGTGGAAGGCCGAGGTCAGGTTGATGGCGATGATCTGGTCCCACTTCTCGGGCGGGAAATCCTCGATCGGCGCGACATGCTGGATGCCGGCGTTGTTCACGAGAATATCGCAGGCCCCCGCCGCTGCGATCAGCGCTCGGCATTCGGCCCCCAGCGACATGTCGGCCTTGATGTAGCGCGCCTTGACGCCGTGGCGCTTGCCCAGGTCGGCCGCGAGGTCGTGGTCCTCGGCCCGGTCGGTGAAGGAATTCAGCACCACGTCGGCCCCGGCCCGCGCCAGTTCCTCGGCCACGCCGAGGCCAATACCCGAATTCGATCCGGTGATGATCGCCGTCTTACCCGTCAATGTCATCGCACTCACCCGCCTGTTTGTTGCAGTGCGGCAAGAGTAGGTTCTGCGATTGCAAAGGGCGAGAGGGAATCTGGTCGATTCGGCCGCCGGCGGCCGGTTGGGCCATCACATTCCGGTCAATAAAAAAACGCCCGCACGAAGCGGGCGTTCAGTTATTGAGGCAGGTTTCATACAGGCAAGAAACCTATCGAGCAGTGCTTCATTTATACGCATAACTCCGCCGCTGTCCAAGCTAAAAGTTTGAAAAGGCTGAAAAGGGCGGCTAGGGTCCGGCGCAAATCGGGCTGGGCGCGCGAAGGAGTGGCGGATGCGGACGGCAGGGCAGGTCGCGGCGCGGCTTCTGGCAGTGGCGCTGGCGGTGCTGGCGGCCGCCCCGCAGGCCGGTGCCGCCCCGCAGCATGGCATAGCTATGTATGGCAGCCCCGCCCTTCCACCCGATTTTGTGGCCCTGCCCTATGCCAACCCGGACGCGCCGAAGGGCGGGCGGATCGTGCTGGGCGTGGCCGGCGGGTTCGACAGCCTGAACCCGTTCATCCTCAAGGGGAATGCCGCCGGCGGCGTCGCCGTTCACACGGTGGAAACACTGATGGCGCGATCCATCGACGAGCCGTTCAGTCTCTACGGGCTCTTGGCCGAATCGGTCGAAACGCCGCCCGACCGCAGCTGGGTCGAATTCACGCTCAGACCCGAGGCGAAGTTCTCGGACGGCAAGCCGGTGACGGTCGACGACGTGATCTGGAGCTTCCAGACCCTCGGCACGCTCGGCCATCCGCGCTACCAGACCGCCTGGGCCAAGGTCGACCGCATCGAACAGACCGGCGAGCGCAAGGTCAGGATCACCTTCAAGGCCGCCGACCGCGAATTGCCGCTGCTGATGGGGCTCAGGCCCGTGCTGGAAAAGGCCCAGTGGCAGGGCAAGGCCTTCGACGAAGGCTCGCTGGCCATCCCCGTCGGCTCGGGCCCCTATGTCATCGACAAGGTCGATCCCGGCAAGTCCGTCACCTTCCGCCGCAAC
>JAXMDK010000048.1:0-1595 GCA_046348855.1 Paracoccaceae bacterium
TGAGGACGGCAAATCGGCCGACGCCGGGGATGTCGGTTGCGGGCACGCAGATGCTGGCGCCCGCCGACTGGGCGTCACGCGCGGCTGCATCGCAGTCGGCGACGGCGAAATAGATCCCCCAGTTCGCCGGGATGCCTTCGCGCGGCGGGGCCATCAGGCCGGCGACCATAGCATCGCCGGCGCTGGCCAGCCGGTAATCCATGCCGGCCATGCCGCTGTCGGCGATCTTCCAGCCGAGGACATTTTCGTAGAAGCGTTGCGCGGCGGCCGGATCGGGCGTCATCAGTTCGTACCAGATCGGGGTTCCCTGCTTGCTCATGACCGGCCTCCGGTGCTGAAGATGGTGTCAAAGCCGCCGTAGATCATGCGCTTGCCGTCGAACGGCATCTGGCCAAGCCGGGCGGCGGTTTCGGCGTTCATCATCTTTTCCATGGCCTTGTCGCGGATCGTCTTGTCGGGCCAGGTGATCCAGCTGAAGACCACGGTTTCGCCGGGCTGGGCCTGAACCGCGCGGCGGAAGTCGGTCAGCTTGCCGTCGGGCACGTCGTCGCCCCAGTTTTCCCAGGTGTCGATCGCGCCAAGGTCGCGGAACAGGGTCCAGGCGCGGCGGGTGAAGTCGAGGTATTTGTCGCGGTTTCCGTCCGGCACCGCGGTCACGAATCCGTCCACATAAGGCATCGCGTTTCCTCCGAGTCGGGTTGATGGGAAAAGGCTGGCATGCTAAGTTATAAAAAACAACCAAATGTTTCGTAAGATGACTGGAACCGGCAGAACCGCGCGCAGGCGCTATGAAGAAGGCTGCATCGCCGCCCATGCGCTCGATGTGCTGGGCGACCGCTGGGCGATCCTGGTGATCCGCGAGCTGATGCTGGGGCCCAAGCGGTTCGCCGCCATCCGCGCCGGTCTGCCGGGAATCAGCGCCAACATCCTGACCCAGCGGCTGGAGGAACTGGAGGCGCAGGGCGTGTTGGCGCGCCGCACCCTGCCGGCGCCGGCCTTGGTGCAGGTCTATGAGCTGACGGCGCTGGGGCAGGCGGTGCGCCCGGTGATCGACGCGCTCTGCCGCTGGGGCGCGCGCCTGCCCGGCCACGACCCGCGCCAGTTCATCAGCCCGACGGCGCTGATGCTGTCGATGGCGGCGATGGTCGACACCGGCGGGGGCGAGGGGCTTTCGGCGGGCTTCCAGCTGGGGGGCGAAAGCTTTTCGGCCAAGATCAGCGGCGGGTGCTACGAGGTCTGGCGCAGCGCGGCGGCCGAGGGCGCGGTCCTGTTCGCCGGCAGCGCCAACGCGGTCGCGGCGGCGATCTATGCGCCCCGGCCGCTGGCCGAAACGCTGGCGCTGGGACAGGTGGAATTTTCCGGCGACCCGGCGCTGGGCCAGCGATTCGTCGACCTGTTCAGTTTGCGCGGCTGAGGGGCTGGCGCGCGGCTGGATCGCAACCGCATCAAATTGCACCCTGCAACGGCGAAAGAGCGCGAGGCCGTTGCCTCGCGCGATTGGCGGTCGGTTTCAGCTTGCTTGGGCCGTGCGCCAAGCGCACGGCCAGCCCCCGCCCCCCGGGCGGCGGGGGCTTCGCCCCCACCGGGGCGGGCGC
>JAXMDK010000049.1:0-1557 GCA_046348855.1 Paracoccaceae bacterium
CTGGTGATCGGGGCTGGTCAGAACCGCCTCGCCGCCCGCCTGCTCCACCGCCCGGACGATCTCGGGCTCGGCCGCCGCCACCAGCACCGGCCCCACCCCCGCCTCGACCGCCCGGCGCCAGACATGCACGATCATCGGCACCCCGTGGATGTCGGCCAGCGGCTTGCCCGGCAGCCGCGTCGAATGCATCCGCGCGGGGATCGCGACGATCGGGTTCAAGGGGGCTTCCGTCATGGGGCGGCACCATAGCCGGGACCCCCGCGAGCGGGAAGCGCCAGTGACAAATCTGCCCTTTCTCGCTGTTGCGCTGCGCCGGTGCGGGCGGGTAAAGTCCGCGCGCTTGCTGGGGATTTCGGGGGCCGGCCCCCGTTCGAGGCGTGGAGAACATCCGTTCATGGCGACGACGACCGATAAATCCGATCCGCTATTGTGGAACAAGGTGGCTGGCGCGGTGCTGTTCGGCGGGCTGATCGCCATGGCCTGCGGCTTCGTGGCCGAGCTGCTGGTGCATCCGCACAAGCTGAAGGAAAACGTGTTCGTCGTCGCGGTGCCCGAGGGCGGCGCCGCGGCTGCGGCCGGCGGCGCCGCGCCCAAGGAGGCCGAGCCGATCGCCCCGCTGCTGGCCAAGGCCAACCCGGCCGACGGCGAAAAGGCGGCCAAGAAGTGCCTGGCCTGCCATACCTTCGACAAGGGTGCCGCCAACAAGATCGGCCCGAACCTGTGGAACGTCGTCGGCGGCCCCCGTGCGCACAGCGAATCGTTCAGCTACTCCAACACGCTCGCGGGCATGCACGGCCAGACCTGGGACTACGAGGACCTGAACAAGTTCCTCAACTCGCCAAAGGGGTTCGTCCCGGGCACCAAGATGGCCTTTGCCGGCATTCCCGGCGCCAAGGAGCGCGCCGACGTGATCGCCTACCTGCGCTCGCTCAGCGACGCCCCGAAGCCCCTGCCTTGAGCGCCGCCGCCGGGCGCGCCGCCTCCATCGACCTCGATCCCTTCGTTTCCCTCGCCGGCCGGCTGGCGGATGCCGCCGGCAAGGTGATCCGTCCCTATTTCCGCAGCGGCATCGAGGTGATCGGCAAGGCCGACACCTCGCCGGTCACGATCGCCGATCGCGAATCGGAGACCGCGATGCGCGCGCTGATCGAGCGCGAATTCCCGCAGCACGGCATCCTGGGCGAGGAGCACGGCGCGGTGCGGATGGACGCCGAGCATGTCTGGGTGCTGGACCCGATCGACGGCACCAAGTCCTTCATCTCGGGCTTTCCGCTGTTCGGCACGCTGATCGCGCTGCTCCATCGCGGGCGGCCGGTCGTGGGCATCATCGACCAGCCGATCATCGGCGAGCGCTGGATCGGCGCGGAGGGAAGGCCCACCACCTTCAAGGGCAAGCCGGCGCATACCCGCAAATGCGCCAAGCCTGGCGACGCGACGCTCTATTCGACCTCGCCCGACAGGTTCAAAGGCCCCGACGCGCCGGGCTACGCCACGCTGCGCCAGGCGGTGAAGCTGCCGCGCTTCGGCGGCGACTGCTACGCCTACGGCCAGCTTGCC